>NZ_JNWK01000049.1 GCF_000716445.1 Streptomyces wedmorensis | reverse complement strand
ACCAACACCTGCACCACCTGCACCACCCTCAACGTCCCCGCCCTCGCCCCCAACAACACCAACGCCGCCACCTCCCCCCGCCTCTCCATCCCCCTATCCACCACCGACACCACAAACGCCGCCACCCCGATAACCAGCCCCAACACCATCCCCACCACCAACAAACTCCGAATCACCCTCAACTGCGCCATCGAATCAATCACAATCCCCACCGGCTCAACCGCCGCCGTCGGCGCCACAGCCCCAATGCCATCAAGCACGGCACGAACGGTCTCGGGGTCGGAGGCGCTGAGGAGAGTGAGGGTGCCGTTCGCATCCGCGAGGTCGGAAGGAACCAGTGACGGGGGGACGAGCAGAGCGCCCGCCCTGAAAGCGGACACACCCCACGTCCGCAGGGCGACCCGCTCTGCAGGCACGGTGATCAGGACCTTCCGGCCGTCCTCCAACGCGAAGGGATAGCGCTCCCCCGCCTTCGGGTCGTACTCGATCGGAGTCCCTTCGTCCCGCAGCTGCATGATGCGGCCATCCACACAGCCACTGGCCTGCCGCGCGTACGCGGCGAGCTGCTCACACGTGCCGACCACCAGGTCGGCGCGGGCCACCTCGCTTCCGTCCAGCGGATCCCACGAGCTGTACGAGACAGTCGCCGCCTTCACACCGGAGACCCTGGACAGCGCCTCCCGTTGAGCCGGCGACACGTCCTTCAAGTGAATGGCGTACTCCTGAAGAGGCCCAGTTCGCCGGCTCACCTGGTCCAGCTCGATAAGTACCCCTTGCGTGAGCGACGCCCCGAACACCAGCAGCACGAGGCCAGTCACCACCCGCAGCGAAGAACCCGGATCTACCTCGGTCCGCCGCATCGCCAACGACAACGGCAGCGACCTCGCCGCCCCCGCCAGCCGCCGCGCGACCCACGCGGTCATGGGCGCCAACCCGAAGACCAGCCCAGCACCGGTCAACAACACGGCACCGGGCACCAACAACGAGCTGGCCGACCCCCCTGAAGGATCCCGCCCCACAGCGCTGGCCACGCAGTACCCGGAGATGACTCCAAGCCCAGGTACCAGCAACAGCATCCCGAACTTCTTCGGAGCCTTCCGCTCCCCAGTCCGCCGCACACTGATCGGCGACAGAGCCGCCCGCCGAGCACTGAACTGCCCCACGACCCACGCGAGAAGCGGGCAGCCGAGCAGGCAGATGGCGATGGTCGAACCCGAGGGCCAGCCATCTGCCGGGTACCAGTGCAAGCCCGGCAACCCGACTCGAGCCATGAGCTCGTTCATCCCGATATAGCCCGTGAGTCCGAGAACGGCTCCCACTAGGGCAGCCACAACGCTCTCCGCGGAATTGACCCGCACTGTGTCCTTCATGCTGAGCCCGACGAGTCGGAGAGCGGCGAGCCGCCTGGCGCGCGACTCGCCGGAGAGCCGGGCGCATACGGAGAGGAAGATGACGAGCGGCAGCAGCACGATGCACCCGAGGGTGTAACGCAGAATGCCGAGTGTCGATGGCTCGACGATCTGCCGCCACGATCGGCCAGTGCCGAAGCTGCCTAGTTCCTCTGCTTCGGTCAGCTCAGCCGGAGTGGTGCCGATGTAGGCGTATAGGTCCTCGGTGTCCCCCAGGCCTTCTGGCGCAATGGTGCCGGTTACGCGGCCGGGGACAAGACCGGCTGCCCTCGGATTGGCTGCCAGAATCTCAGCGAGCTTAGGCGAGATCACTGCTTCGCCTGCGTTAGGAAGCTCCGCGACGCCTGGGGGCACCGGAGCGGGCCCGGGGCTCCGTCGTGCGACGAATACCCTATGGAGCGGTTGCGACCCGTACGGATCACGAAACTCCTGGTATAGGAAGCTACTTGTGCCGGGACTCGGTTCGCGGGCGGCTGTGCGAGCGTCGTGAGCGTTAAGGATCGACGGGATCGTGAGGACGGCGGCCAGGCAGGCCACCCCAAGTGCCGAGCCAAGGGCCATCAGCAGGAAGCGGGCCTGCCCCCGACGCCCGCTACCTCGCAGCAGACGCATCCCGAGGACGAAGGGATTCATACAGCCACCCTCTGTGCCAGAACTCCGTCCGACATCGTGTACTGCGTGTCGGCTCTCGCAGCGACGTCGGCATCGTGCGTGACGATGACCACGGCCGTCTTCTGCCTCCGCGCCAACTGCAGGAACTCCTCCAGCACAGCAGAGGCATTGACGCTGTCGAGTGCTCCGGTCGGCTCATCTGCAAACACCACGTCCGGCCGGTGGACCAGAGCCCGTGCAACTGCAACACGCTGGCTCTGGCCACCAGACAGCTTCGACGTTCTTCGGCGCAGCAGATCACCCATCCCTAGCCGCCCGAGCACCTGGCTGGCCATCGCATGGGCATGCGTCTTGCTGATCCCGGCGAGCCGTAGAGGAAGCGCCGCGTTCTCCTCCACGGTCAGTTCAGGCAGGAGCTCTCCGTACTGGAAGACGAAGCCCAGACGTGTACGGCGCAGAGCACTCAGCTCACCGTCGGGGAGTGTCGAGAGTTGCATGCCATCGAAGGTCACCGTGCCGTTGGTCGGGGGCAGGATTCCGGCAAGGCAGTACAGCAGCGATGACTTCCCCGATCCGCTGCTCCCCATGATGGCGGCAACTTCGCCGCGCTTGAGCGTGAAATCTGCCTTCCTTACGGCCTGCTCGGTGCCGTAAAGGAGATCCACGCCCTCGGCGCGGAGGATGACGTCCATCTTGGTGCGCTCCTTGAGGGAGGGGAGTCGCGCAAAGGCGACTCCCGGAACCGATAGCTACTTCCGCGAGAAAAGCCGCTCCGGTGAGCAGTGGTCAGGCCGCAAGGAGCCGCGGTCGATGCAGGCATGCATTCGCACCTGCTTGGTCTTGAGGACAGCGCCGTCGAAGTAGACCTTGTCGACGTTGACGTGCTTGCGCTGGACTCCTGTGAGTTGACCCCACGCGTATTCCTCGACCTTGACGCGGAGGTAGACGTTGTGGCCGTCGTCGTTGCTCTCGTCTCGCAGCTTGCCCTTCACATGAAGACCGCTGGGGATCTTGGTCGTGGGCTGCCACTGGTAGGTGCCGACGAAGCCGACGCCGGGCGTCCTCATGACCAACTCACGCGCCGAGTCCGCCACCGCCACCCCCATCCCCCCGAAGAACAACCCCGCAGCCACCACCGCTGTAGCCAACTTCCGCATCGATAACCCCTGTTAAGTCGAGCGCCGACTGGTCATCACAGAAAGTATCGGCATGACTACATACGGATGCCCGCAGTAACGTCCCTCCCTCATATGACCCTCCGATCCGGTGAACGGGGGCTCATCGGGTGACGGCAGGGGGTGGGGGCGGAAACGCGAGGACCGCGGCGCGGGAGGGGAGAGGGCGGGGGCAGGCGGCGAAGGCTTCGCGGAGTTTGGCTTCTTGGGTGGTGTCGAGGTTGGACTGGATGAGTTCCGCGTGGCCGGTGGGGAAGGCGGTGCGTACGCGGTCGATGACGGCGTCGGTGGAGAGGAAGAGGGCGGAAGTGCCGCGGGTGACTTTGGATTTGACCGAGTCGATGAAGTCGTCGTCGATGCCGGCGTCGGCCATTCTGCCGCCGAGCGCGCCGGCCGGTCGGCTCCCCGTAGGAGTGATCGTCGGTGCGCCTGCGTGAAGGGGGCCGGTGGCGTCGCCAAGGTGGCGCGCATGGAATCTCTCCCTCATTCCCTCCCCTTTTCCCCGTTTTCCTCCGCTCCTCCCTCCTCGTTCCTGCGCCGTGCGCTGGTTCCGTTCGTGGCTGCCGTCGCTCTGCTGGGTACGGCGGGTTCGGCGGTGGCGGATGCGGCCGAGGCGTGCGGCTCGGTCATCACCGCTCCGCTTGCGCGGCCCGTATCGGCTGATGATCCGTGTCCCAGCACGGACCCGGTCGTGTGCCGGATCCGGGTCCTGCCGATGGACGAGAAGGTGGAGGCGCAGCGGACCCGGATGCGGTATCACGGGCTGCTTGAGGACATGCACCGCACCGAGGCCGCCATGCGGGAGGCGGGCTTCACCGATGAGGAGATCGCGCGGGAGCTGGTCGACATGCGGAACCAGGCCAAGGAGATCACCCGTGCGGGAATGAGCCCGGAGGAGGTCCGCGTCCTGGAGGAGCGGAACATCGCCAAGTACGGCAATCCGCTCGGCCCGACGGCGGACCAGCTCTACGCCAAGTACGGCTCCTGGCAGATGGTCATCGACGCGTCGATGCGGACGAGCTACGCCGTCGACCGCGAGCTGAGCCTCGAGTACCGGCCCTGCCCCGTGTAACCCCCGTACAACCATCCAGGGCGCCCGGTGGTCAGCCCTCACATGACACTTCCGTATATCTCTCGTCGTACGCGCCGTCTCGCGTTGGTGCCCGTGCTTGCCGTCTCCGGGGTGCTGAGCCTCGGGGCGGCGGGGTCGGCGTCGGCTGTCAGTGATCAGTTGTGGACGTATTCGGATCCGTACGAGTTGGTGTTGCCGGGGGCGTACGAGGACGGGACGGTGCCGGAGCGGACCGTGGCGTTGAAGGTCTCGCACGACAACCCGGAGAACGTGGTGGGGGCGGGCAGGATCACCGTGGACGCGAGTGGGTTGGGGGCGTTCGCGAAGGTCACGTGGCCTGCCAACTGTGCGACCGAGACGGTCGACACGGCGGTCTGTGAGGTCCCGGAGCTGGCGGGTGCCGAACCGGTGACGGCCGCGGTGCTCAAGGTCGGGGCGCTGCCGGGAGTGCCGGACGGGGCGGAGGGAGTGCTGCGGTACACGGCCGTCGCGGGTGACCTGACGTCCTACCCGGGGGAGACCCGCGTGGTTCTGGGGAACGGCGCCGACCTGGCGCTGAGCCAGGCGCCGCGGCAGGAGGGCGTCGCGCCGGGCAGCGCCATCACGGTGCCCGCCACCCTCGGCAACCGGGGGAACCGCACCGCGCCCGGCGCCCTGCTGCGTCTCTTCGCCTCGCGCGGTCTCGGCTTCGCCGAGCGGCCCGCCAACTGCGAGTACCGGGACACGGAGACCGGCACCGATGCGCTCTGCGTGCTCGACGAGCCCATCGCCCCCGGGCAGTCGTTCACGCTCGACAACCCGCTGAAGGTCGGGAAGAACGCCCTGTACGAGCGGTACGACTACTCGGTCGGGTCCTACTCCGCCGAGGCACTGGAAGCGGCCCGCGGCGGCCACGTGTACACGCCGGGCACGGGCGCCGAGCTGGAACTCGTACCCGCGCCCGCGCTCCGTACGGCCACGGCCACGGCCGAGTCCACCGGCACGGCCACGGCTCCCGTGCCCGACCTGGACCCGCAGGACAACTACCGTTCCGTGATCATCCACGCCGCCAACACCGCCGACCTCAAGCTGAGGGGCAGCCGGGTCGAGGGGGCGGTCGGAGCGACCGTGCGGGCCGACGTGACCGTGAAGAACCGCGGGCCGGCCTGGATCGCCTCGCTCGGTGCCGGGGAGCCGGCGGTCACCGTCGATGTCAGGATCCCCGCCGGTACGACGGTCACCGCCAAGCCCGACTCCTGCTCCGCACTCACCGAGACCGGCGACTGGGTGGAGGAGCAGCTGGGCGCGCCCCGCTACCGCTGCGCCTCGCCCATCTACCTGGACGAGCGCGCCACCCACACGTTCGGCTTCGACCTGCGGATCGACCGCCCCGGCAAGACCAAGGCGACGGTCTCGATCGACAACGACCAGTACGAGCCGCCGATCCGCTCGTTCGACCCCGACCTGACCAACAACACGGCCACGATCGTGGTCAACGGCTGATACGGCTGACACGGCCGTACGGCCCCAGTGCCGGGCTTCTGTCGGAGGGTCCCACCATGCGCGGTGGGGCCCTTCGGTGTCTCCGGGGCCTGGCGCCGCGGGGCCGGCGGGGTCGGCGGTGTCGTACGGCGGTTCACCAGGTCGCGGCGGAGGGGTTGTCGTCGAGGGCGGCGGCCAGGAGGGCGCGGAGGTGGTCGGCCTCGGGGAGGAGGGTGGCTTCGATCCGGTCGTCGTCCTGGCCGGCGAGGGTGAGTTCCTGGATACGGCGGAAGAGGAGGCGGTCGGCCGCGGCGATGAGGGCGGCGGCGGCGCGCGGTGCGATGGAGGGCGCGGAGGGGGAGTCGGCCACCGGGGCCGTGTGCGGTGCGGCGGCGTTCGGCTGGGTGTCGGGCGAGGTGTCCGACGAGGTGTCCGACGGCGTGGGGTCGGCCGCGGTCGCCAGTGCGGCGGCGAGCGCCTCTTCGCGTTGGTCGTGCAGTTCGCGCAGGCGGGCGGTGAGGGTGGGGCTGTCGGCGACCATGCGGGCGAAGGCGGGGCCGGTGAAGCCGACGACCGGGTCGTGGGCGAGGAGGGCGGCGCGGAAGGTCCGTCCCAGGGCGGTGAGGGGGGCTTCGCCGGGGGCGCGTTCGGCGACGGCGTGGGCCAGGCCCTGGGTGAAGGCCTCGTGGTGGTCGAGGGCGAGGTCCTCTTTGCGGGGGAAGTAGTTGGTGACCGTCTTCTTGGCGACGCGGGCGGCGGCGGCGATCTCCGCGATGGTGGTCCGCTCGAAGCCCTGCTCGATGAAGAGCCTGGTGGCGCAGTCGGAGATCAGCTGCCGGGTCTCCTGCTTCTTGGACTCGCGGAGCCCCATCTCGGTAGTCATGGAGAAATCTTACCCTCGTTGTAAAAATAGTCTTGACGGTCTGGGTGGGCGGGTCTAAGTTTACGTCCGTAGCAAAAATCGTCCGATGGAACGAGCGGGGTCACCTCCTCGCCGTTCCACTCCCCTCTCGTCAGGAGTCACCCTGAACGTCACCACCTCCACGCTGTCCCTGACCGTCGCCGACGTGGACGCCTCGCGCGACTTCTTCCGTACGCACCTCGGGTACGAGGTCGCCATGGCCGCCGAGGGCTTCGTATCCCTGAGCCGCGGCGACGCCGCCGCCGACATCGTGCTGCTCCGCAGCGGCAGCGAAGTGCTCCCGCCCGAACAGCGCGACCAGCAGGCAGCGGGGCTGATCCTCGCCCTCACCGTCTCCGGCATCGAAGCCGAGGAGCGGCGCCTCGCCGCCGCCGGCGCCCCCATCACCATGCCGCTGCGCGAAGAGCCCTGGGGCGAACGCCTCTTCCAGTTGACCGACCCCAACGGCGTCGTCGTCCAGCTCGTGGAATGGGCGACGCCGGATCCGGCGGTGGCTGAGGACGCGCCGGATGCGGCGACGGGCGCGGCGACGGGCGTGTCGGATGCGGTGGACACGGCGGCTGTGGACGACGCGGAGGCTGCGGTCGACACGGCGGATGAGGTCGACACGGTGGCTGCGGTGGACACGGCGGCTGTGGTGGACCTGCCGGGCGGGCCCGGCGTCCCGGCCCTGTCCGTGATCACCCCCACCGACGAGAACGTCACCGCGTCCCCGAACGCCCGTATGACCGGTCTTGCGGCTCCCAGTCGCGGCAGCGCGGAACTCAGCACGTGGACGGTCGAGATGGCGGCCGGTCAGACCGGGCCCGAGCACGTCATCAGCCGCGAGCAGGTGTGGACGGTGACCGCCGGCGCCCTTGAGGTCAGCTGCGGGGCCGTCACGGAGAAGGTCGAGGCCGGTCGGACGTTCGTCCTCGCGCCCGGCGTGGTCCGCCGTATCCACGCGCCGGAGGCGGCCGAGGCCCATGTCGCCATGCGCGCGGACGGAGTCGCCTCCGTTCCCGGCACGGACGGCACCCGCGCCCTGCCCTGGGCGCGGTAGCGGCGACGGAGCCCACCGGGGACCGGGCAGGGCGGGGCCGGGCCGGATCGGATCGGATCGGATCGGCCCGCGTCGGCCCGGCCCGGCAGGTCCCGGTTCCGTCTGCCCCGCCTGCCCCGCCTGCCCCGGCAGGCCCGGGTCCCACCCGCCCTGACAGGCCCCAGTCCCGCCCGCCCTACCCGGCCCTCCTCAGGCCGGGTACCGGATCGAGCCCAGCGGTGGGCAGGGTGCGAGTGTGGTGCCGAGGCCCGGGCGTTCGACGAAGGCCCGGGCCTCGGCGGCTTGTCGGCGCCGGGTGTCCAGGTCGTCGGCGTGCCAGGCGTCGAGCCGGGCGCGGGGATAGTCCCAGGAGTCGTCGATGAGGCTGAGGCTGGTGTTGCCGGAGCTGCGCTGGAACTCCGCTTTCATGGCGGCCTGTTGGAGCGCGGTCTGGACGGCGGCGAGTTCGATGCGGGTGACCCAGACCCCGAGGGTGTTCGGTTCGCGGGTGGGCAGGGGGGCCTGGGGGAGCAGGGAGATTCCGGTGTCGAGGCGGCCGATGTTGTCGACGGTCGCGTCCTGGGACTCCCTCGACATGGTCTGCATTTCCTGATGCAGCCAGAAGAACTCGTCGAGGTCCGCCTGGGTGACCCGCATGCGCTGGTACAGGGCCTGGAAGCGGGGGTCGTGGTGCAGCGGGCGTACGGGGGCGACGTGGAGCGCCACGCAGTCGTTGTAGCCGGCGGTCACGGCGGCGTCGAGGTGGAAGATCGCCTGGTCGGCCTGCCCGCGGAGGACGGCCATGCCGCTGAGGGTCGAATGGGCCGCCGCGACGAGCCAGGTGCCCTCGGGGCCGAGCGCCGTGGCACGTGCGGCCACGTCGTGGAGACCCGCGGCGACGTCGACGCGCTGCGGGGCACCGAAGTGGTCACGCGCGAACGAGGAGATGACGTCCAGCTCCGCCACCATCTCGGCGGCGGCGTTCGTCAGGTGCGCCACCAGCAGTTCGTGGACGCGGGTGGCCAGTGAGTTGACGGTGTCGACCATGGATCTCCTCGGGCCTCGGCGGTGCAGAGCGAACGGCGTGTCGAGCTGAACTGTGGCGACTCCGGTGGAGATGACGGGCGGACGGGGTGAACGGTTCCTGCTCGCCCCCGAGCCGTAACCCGGTCCTGAGGGCAGGGGGCGCTTCGGCTTCACCCACCCTCAAGACCGGCCAACGCCGTCTCTCCACAGCTTGGTCGAGTCAGGACGGGACACCCGCATGCCTCACGTCTTCTTCCGCAGGATCGTGTACCGCTCCTGCTTCAGAAGGTCCATGTAGTGGAGTGTGCCGTCCGGCTGCATCGTGATCAGGCGGTAGATCGACTCGTCGTCGACGCACGCGTCGCCGGGCGCGGCGCGGGTCACCCGGGACGCGTAGGAGGCCCGGCTCTCGTCGGCGTCGGTGAGCGTCCACGCGGCTTCGCACCAGGTGCCGGCCCCCGGCGTCTCGGTGCGGACCTTGCTCTTCTCCTCGCTCTGCGCCGACTGGACGATGGTGAGGGTGACGGTGGTGCGGTCCCCGTACGCGTCCTTGCCCTCGCCGACCCACGTCCCGAGGAACTTCGTCGGGATGATGTTCGGTCCCGGCACCGTGTCGGTGTCGTCGGGCGCGGGGCTGTCACTGCTCCCATCGGAACCGCCGTCGGTCGGCCCCGGAGTCTTCGATCCGGGACCCGTCGATTCGGGACCCGTCGATTCGAGACCCGTCGGGTCGGGGCTCTTCGGATCGGGGGCGGCGGTCGTCGTCCTCCCCCCGGTAGGAGTCTTCCCTCCGGAGTCCGACGCGGCCGCCTCCCGGTAGCTCTCCCGTATCTGCTGGACCAGCAGGTACCCGCCGCCCAGCGCCAGTACGCCGACCAGCACGGCCACCGGCACCCCGTACGCCCTCCGTCCGCGCGGTCGCCGCGCGTAGGGCCGGTGGTTCGGCATCGCCGGCGTCGAGACCGGCGTCGGCGCGTACGGCCCGACCGCCCCCACGGGCCCCACGGTCGGCGGACCGAATCCGGGCGGGGCGAGCGGCGGGGTCCCACCTGCACCGGGGACACCACCTGCACCGGGGACGCCATCCGCACTGGGAACGCCGTCCGCCGCCGCGGTCAACCCCGCCGACCCCGCCGACCCCGCCGCCTCGGCAACCGGCCCCTCCCCGGCGCCTTCGTCGCCGTCTCTCTCGTCCTCGTCCTCACCCTCCAGGTCCAACAGCTCTACGGCGCTGCGCCCGACCGCCGCCGCCAGCGCGGGCGGCAGCCAGTCACCGCCGCCCAGGCGGGTGGCGGCCGTGCTGTCGGTGTCCAGCAGTTCCCGCAGCCGTCCGAGGGCGGGGCGGGCGGACGGGTCCTTGGACAGGCAGTCACGGACGAGGGAGTGGAGGGGGCCGGTCAGTTCGGAGAGGTCGGGCTCCTCGTGCAGGACCCGGTAGAGGAGGACGGGCGCGCTCACGCCGGAGCCGAACGGCGGTGTGCCGGTCGTCGCGTACGCGAGTACGGCGCCGAGGGAGAAGACGTCGCTGGCGGGTCCGGCGGGCAGTCCGTTCGCCTGCTCGGGCGACATGAAGCCCGGCGAGCCGAACACCTGACCGGACTGGGTGAGCACGGTGGTGGCGTCCAGGGCGCGGGTGATGCCGAAGTCGATCAGGCGCGGCCCGTCGAAGGTCAGCAGCACGTTGGACGGTTTGACGTCGCGGTGCACCAGCCCGAGGCCGTGCACATGGGTGAGCGCCTCGGCGAGGCCGACGCCGAGGGTGCGTACGGCCGGCTCGGGCAGCGGTCCGAACTCGTGTACCGCGGCGGTGAGGGAGGGCCCGGCGACGTAGCCGGTGGCCACCCAAGGGCGCTCGCCCTCGGTGTCCGCGTCCAGGACCGGTGCGGTCCAGGTGCCGCCGACCCGCCGCGCGGCCGCCACCTCCTGCCGGAACCGGGCCCGGAACTCGGAGTCCTCGGCGAGGTCGCGGCGCACCACCTTCACGGCCACGGTCCGCCCGCCCGCGGTCCGGCCGAGGTACACCCGGCCCATCCCTCCGGCCCCGAGCTGCCGCAGCAACCGGTACTCGCCCACCTGCCGCGGATCGTCCGCTGCCAGCGGCTGCATCCCCCCCACGCTCCCCTCGCGCCCGGCGCGGTGGTCCCCACCCCACACGCCCGCGACAGACGCTATCGGTCCGCACCCGCCCACGGGACGAGATCACGATCACCGAACCACCGTCAGACGATCACCGATCACCGATCACCGATCACCGACCACCGACCACCGACCACCGACCACCGAACCATCGTCGAACGACCACCGACCACCGACCACCGACCACTGACCACTGACCACCGACCACCGACCACCGCCAGGGCGGGCGATCGAGCGGGCCGGCCTCAACCGATGCGCCGCCAGGGTTTGCAGTCGGAGGTCTGGAACGCCTTGTCGCCGCTGTCGATCTTGATGATGGCCTGTCCTGCGGCGTTTCCGTTGGCGATGATGTCGCCCAGCTCGCCGGTGGTGTCGCTCAGCCGTGCCCAGTAGCAGAGGGTGTTGTCCTTGCCGTCGCTTCGGTACGTCCCCGGTTGAATGTCCTTGCCCACGAGGAAGACGCCGTCGCCGGGGATCTCCGTCGCGGGTGTGCGGTTCTGCTGCGGCGCGCTGGTGGCAGGCTGCGAAGCCGGGGCGGCCGGGGGCGTCTGGGCGGCTTGGGGAGTGGCCGTCACGGTCTGGGTGGCGGTAGGGGCGTCCGCGGCGTTGCCCCCCGATCCCACTACGCCGATGAGCACACCGACCAGGAGCCCGACGAGCGCCGCCGCGGCATGGCTGAAGACCTTCCTGCGCGGCGACGGAGCCGCCGAGGAAGCCGAGGAAGGAAACGACGGGCCCCGCTGCGGTCCTGGCGGCGGGCCGGTGGGCTTGCTTCCGCTCATGCCATCAGATTGCGCTCGTCACCCTGGTTCCGCATGGCGATGCCTCCCGCCCGAACGACCCTCGCCGCAGGGCGCGGCGGCCGCTGACGGAGACGTGGACCGAGACGAGGAAACGCCAGAGGGCCGGCGGAGGATACGAGATTCGAACTCGTGAGGTTGCCCCCAACACGCTTTCCACATGTTCATACGGGGTCCGGCGGGGGTCGGGGACGTCATGACCTGCGGCGGGGTGTTCGGGGTGGCCCAGTCCGGACGGGGCCGGGCAGGGGGGGCGAATGAGACCAGAACCGAGACCGTGACGGTCACTTGCCGGCGTCAGGCCCGTACCACTGGAGGGCTTGGCCGGTGATAGAGGCGATGCGTTCGAAATCGCGGTCGCGGTGCAGGAGAGTGAGGCCCTGGAGCTCGGCGGTGGCGGCCACGACCAGGTCGACTGCCCCTGCGCTGCGGTGCTGACCTCGTTCGGTCAGGGCTTCCTGGACCTGCCGGGCCCGGCTGTATGCCCGATCGTCCACAGGGACCCACCCGAGGAGGAGACGCAGGTCTTCGATTCCCTGCGCGCGGTCTGCGGCGGAGCGGGCGCTGTAGAAGAACTCGAGTTCGGTGATCGGGCAGGTCGCGATGAGACCTGCCGCTGCGGCCTGGTCCCATCCGTACTGTTCGGCATCACCGCGCAGGAACCGGGCGAGGGCGCTGGTGTCGATGAGGAACTGGGCCGAGTTCACCGACGGTAATTCCTCTTGTCCTCGAAGAGCTCAAGGGCGAAGGCCCCCTCGCCTGCCGCCGCGCGCAGGCGAGTGAGCGCGAGTGCTCTGCGCCGGTTCTCCAGTACCTCACGCGAGGCGGTGTTGACGGTCTCCTTCTTGGTG
Source organism: Streptomyces wedmorensis (assembly GCF_000716445.1). GTDB lineage: Bacteria > Actinomycetota > Actinomycetes > Streptomycetales > Streptomycetaceae > Streptomyces > Streptomyces wedmorensis. The sequence continues at coordinate 76,881 of NZ_JNWK01000049.1, read as the reverse complement.
CCTGTTCCGAGGGCCTTTGCCACCTCGGCCAGCAGTTCGTCGTCGAGATCGATCACTGTGCGGCTCATCGGTGCACCTCGCCGTATATCAAAATGTGCGCCAAGTACATCAATGTTGATGCATGGAGGCTGCCGGACGTAGGGCGCCCAGCGGCGACGCTCCCGCTGATCATCACGCGCCCGGGGCCTCAGTCATGCGCTGGCGGCATGACGCCGTGGATGCGGGAGAGGGTGAAGACACGCTCGGCGTCCCGAAGGTGGCACCAGGCTTCGAGGTAGGGCGGGTCGAGGTCGAGGCCGCTGAGGGTACGGACGGTGCGGCTGCCCGTGGTGGCGACGTACTCGACGGTGATGGCCGTGCCCGTGTCGATGGCGTGGGCGAGCTGGCGGACGTCGGTGTACGTCAGCTGCTTTGCGTATCCGGCGACGATCTCCTCGGTGTCCGTGCCGAAGGGGACTCCGTTGCCGAATGGGTCGGGTTCCGGAGCGGTCGGCGGGGTGGCCAGCAGCCGGACCGCCAGAGCGTAGGGGGCGACTGCGGCGGGCGCCGGCGCCGTTCGGTGTGCTGGGCGTCCGGTCCCGGCCTTCGTGGTGGCCTTCGTGGTGGCCTTCCGAGGGGCCGGAACGGCGGCGGCCCGTCGAGGCGGCACCTTCTCGATGCGTACGGTCCCGTCCGCGGCCTCGGTGACGGGCGCATAGCCCTGGTCCCGGAGCGCGGCGAGGGTCTTGTCGGGCGAGCTGCCGCTGACGAGCACCGTCGGGGCGAGCTGCCGCAGCCCGAGTGCGGCGAGTGCCCGGTGGGCGGCGAGCTCGGCCAGGAGCGTGGGTTCGTCGCTGTGGATGACGCAGGCGGCGGGGGCGATGCGCATACGGCCGTGACGGCGGGCGGCGTCGGCGACGAGATAGGACAGGGGCTGCGGCAGGGGCCCGTCGGCGACCGCGGTCAGCTCGGCCGAGATCTCGTCCGGAGCACGACCGGTGTCCAGGGCGCGGCGGATGCTGTCGCCGCTGAACCGCCATACCGAGGCCGTGCCGCTGGTCTCCCGGTCGGCGGTCGAATCCAGGAGCTCGGCCAGGCGTGCGGAGGGCGTACCGGTGACGATGGCGGTGAGGTCGCTGCCGAACCGGGCCGTTCTCGTGGCCTCCGGAAGCAGCCGTCGACATGCGGCGGCCAGTTCCTCCCGGTCGCCGGTCACCAGGGCCGCACCGAGCCGGGAGAGAGCGCCTCGGGCGATGACGCCCGTCAGTTCGGCCTCGCGGACCGTCGCGGCGAAGGGCGTCTCGTCGTGGAACGACGGATGAGCGAGCGGACGGTGCCAGGCGGCGAGCGGACCCAGATCGGTGCCGACCCGTACACCCTGGCCCTCGGGAAGCGTTGCCGCCGCTGCGAGCACCCCGCGCCGAGCCTGCAGGCAGGCGCTGCAGCGAGGAACCCCGGCCACGGCAGCAAGCGACTTGTCGTCCTCGTCGCGGGACTGCGAGGGAGTGAACTGCAGGTTCCACCATGCGTGAAGCAGGTCGGCGAACTGCGCTGCCGGTTCCTGCACGGCCCAGGCGTCGTATACCGCGGTGGGTGCGATGCGGTCGCCGTCGGCGCCCAGCAACCCGACCGAGTGGGCGATCTCCAGGGTGATGCGTACTACTGCGTCGTCGGCCTGCGCGGCCTTGCCGATCCGCCTCAGTTCACGCGCGCCGATCCCGCCGGATTTCAGCCGGGCCGGTGGAGCCGCAGAGCAGGCCGACAGGACCGATGTGGCGTGGGTCGCGAAGGCCGTGGCGGCTGCGGTCGCCTCCCGGTCCACCTCCACCGCGGGGACGGGCACCAGCTCCGCCACGGGCGGTACGGGATCGAACGGCGCACGCCAGTCTGGCCCGCGCAGCGCGAGTGTCACTTCGGCGGGCATGCGGGCCGGCCCGTATCCGTGGCGGTCGCGGATCAGGAACCCCCTGTCCAGGGCCCATCGCTCACCCGGTGGGACATCGGCCGTGGAGGCTCCGAACACGACGAATTCCGTGTGCTGTGGTGGGGACTCCGCCTGTCGCTCCAGCAGCTGCCGGGCGGCCGAAGGGGCCTTCGTGATCACCGCGGCGACGCGCTGCGGATCGCCATGGTGTTCCAGGACGGCGGCCGTGCGCTGCTGCCTGGTGCCGGGCGGCTTGATGCCCAGTGCCACGAGCATGCCGCGCAGCTCCTCGGAGGTCACACCTTCCAGCAGCTCCTCCAGCGGTGCGTCCAGCCCGAGAGGCGCGTCCCACGCCTGCCACAAGGGGGCGGCCATGTGGAGGTTCCCGTCGCCGTCCGGCCAGACCAGTGCGTGATCGGCCAGAGCCTCCAGAACGGCGTCCAGTTCCCGAGCGGCAGTGGGTGCCGTCGCTCCCAGCGCCCTCGCCAGGGCGCCGCGCGACAGGGGAGTTCCCAAGGCGGCCAGGGCCTCGGCCACTTGGAGGCAGGGCCGCGGTAGCTGTGGCAGGACGAGTGCCACCGAGCCTGGCCGCAGAAGACGTTCCGCCGACTCCTCCACGGAACGTGGCTCCGGTGGCGCCACGGCGTCCTTCCGTATCCCGAGCACGCGCGATAGCCGTGGGGCGTCGAGGCCGGCCAGCCAGGCCGTCAGCGTGGATCGGGACGTCATGGGGAACACCTCGCGAGACCGGGAAACACGGCTGGGGACCGGAGCGGCCCCGAGCGGAGCCAAGAATCGCGCATTCGATGGGTTCACCGTCGCCACTCGGTGGGGAGTTCACCCGCAGAGGGCGGGTTGTCGATGGGGCTGGAGTGCGGGCGATCCTGGCGCCGTACGAGATGTCGTGAATGCCCGAGACAAGCGAGACTGGAACTGGGACCACGGAACGACGAAGGTCCCGACCGCGCTGCGGTCGGGACCTTCGTTTCGGCTGTTCAGCCGTGGCGGAGGATACGAGATTCGAACTCGTGAGGGGTTGCCCCCAACACGCTTTCCAAGCGTGCGCCCTAGGCCTCTAGGCGAATCCTCCGCCGCAAACAATACAAGACGTTGAGGGGTGCTCGCGAACGTGATCGCGACGAGAGGCCCCGGGACCGAATCCGGGTGGGGATCGGTGGTGGGGGTGCGGGTGGGATCCGGGGCGGGATCGGCGGTGGTGCGCGGGTGGGAATCCGGTTGGGGTCCGGGTTGGGATCGGCAATGGGGTGCGCGTGGGATCCGGCTGGGATCCGGCTGGGGTCCGCCTGGGATCCGGCTGGGGTCCGCCTGGGATCCGGGTTGGGATGGGGGGCACGGAGGGGTCCGGGGATCGGGTACGCTGGGCGGAGCCCCTCACGCGGTGCTATCTGACTGAACTCCCCCAGGGCCGGAAGGCAGCAAGGGTAGGTCGGCTCTGGCAGGTGCGTGGGGGGCGCTTGCGTTCTCGGGGGTGCGGGCGTCCGGAGGGTGGGCCCGGCCGGCGCCTGGGCGGGGGCGGCAGGTGGCCGGTGGCGGTTTTTCCCGGGTTGTCGGTGGGCGCCTATAACCTCGTACATGTGTCGTCTCTCGCGCTGTACCGCCGCTATCGCCCGGAGTCCTTCGCCGAGGTCATCGGGCAGGAGCATGTCACTGACCCGCTGCAGCAGGCGCTGCGGAACAACCGGGTCAATCACGCGTACCTGTTCAGTGGGCCGCGTGGCTGTGGAAAGACGACGAGTGCGCGGATCCTGGCACGGTGTCTGAACTGCGAGCAGGGGCCGACGCCGACGCCGTGCGGGGAGTGTCAGTCGTGCCGTGACCTGGCGAGGAACGGGCCGGGGTCGATCGACGTGATCGAGATCGACGCGGCGTCGCACGGTGGTGTGGACGACGCGCGTGACCTGCGGGAGAAGGCGTTCTTCGGGCCGGCGTCGAGCCGGTACAAGATCTACATCATCGACGAGGCCCACATGGTCACGTCGGCGGGGTTCAACGCGCTCCTGAAGGTGGTGGAGGAGCCGCCGGAGCACCTCAAGTTCATCTTCGCCACGACGGAGCCCGAGAAGGTCATCGGGACGATCCGGTCGCGGACGCACCACTACCCGTTCCGGCTGGTGCCGCCGGGCACGCTGCGGGACTACCTGGGCGAGGTGTGCGGGCAGGAGGGCATTCCGGTCGCGGACGGCGTGTTGCCGCTCGTCGTGCGGGCCGGCGCCGGGTCCGTGCGTGACTCGATGTCGGTGATGGACCAGCTGCTGGCGGGTGCCACCGACGACGGTGTGACGTACGCCATGGCGACCTCGCTGCTCGGATACACGGACGGCTCGCTGCTCGACTCGGTGGTCGACTCGTTCGCCTCCGGAGACGGGGCCGCGGCCTTCGAGGTGGTCGACCGGGTCATCGAGGGGGGCAACGACCCGCGCAGGTTCGTCGCCGACCTCCTGGAGCGGTTGCGGGACCTGGTGATCCTGGCGGCCGTGCCGGACGCCGCGGAGAAGGGGCTCATCGACGCCCCCGTCGACGTGATCGAGCGGATGCAGGCCCAGGCGTCGGTCTTCGGCGCGGCGGAGCTCAGCCGGGCGGCGGACCTCGTCAACACGGGGCTGACGGAGATGCGGGGCGCCACGTCGCCCCGGCTCCAGCTGGAGCTGATCTGCGCGCGCGTGCTGCTGCCCGCCGCCTTCGACGACGAGCGTTCGCTCCAGGCGAGGCTCGACCGGCTGGAGCGCGGGGCCGCCGCGGCGCCCGCGCCCGTCTTCACGCCCGGACCGCCGGCGCCCGCCATGGGGTACGTGCCCGGCCCCGACGCCCACACGCCGATGGCGCCGCCCCCGCTGGCCCCGCCGGCCCCCGTGCAAGCGGCTCCCGTGCAAGCGGCACCGGCGGCGGCCGTGCAGGCCGCGCCCGCCCCGGACTTCCAGCAGGCCCCGCCGCCCGCTCCCGTGCAGGCGCAGCCCGCCGCGCCGCGTCCCGGGGCCTGGCCGGGGGCCGCCGCGCCCGGCAGCGGTGCGCCCGGCGCCTGGCCCGGTGCCTCGGCCCCGGCCGTGCCGGCGGCGCAGGCGGCGGCTCCGGCCGCGCCCGCGCCCGTACAGGCGCAGCCGGCTCCGGCGGCCGGGGGAGGCGGCGGGGACACGGCGCAGGTGCGGAACCTGTGGCCGCAGATCCTGGACGCGGTGAAGAACCGGCGCCGGTTCACCTGGATCCTGCTCAGTCAGAACGCGCAGGTCGCCGGCTTCGACGGCACCACGCTCCAGCTCGGCTTCCTCAACGCCGGGGCGCGCGACAACTTCGCGAGCAGCGGCAGCGAGGAGGTCCTGAAGCAGGCCCTCGCCGAGCAGTTCAACGTGAACTGGAAGGTCGAGGCGATCATCGACCCCTCGGGCGGAGCCACGCCGCCGCCCGCCGCGACCGGCTTCGGCGGCTCCGGCGGTACCGGGGGCTTCGGCGGCGGCCGGCCCGCCGCGCCCGCCCAGAACTTCCAGCCGCCCGCGCCGGCCTTCCAGCAGACGCCGTCGCCCGCTCCCGTACAGGCGCAGTCGGCCCCGTCGGCGTTCCCGCAGGCGGCGGCTCCGGCGCAGGCCCCCGCGCCCGCGTACAGCCCGCCGGCGCCGCAGCCGGTGGCGCCCGAGGACGACGTGCCGGAGGAGGACGACCCGGACCTCGTCGACTCCGCGCTGTCGGGGCACGACCTGATCGTGCGCGAGCTCGGAGCCACCGTTGTGGAGGAATACACGAACGAGTAGGGGCGTCTCGCTCGGTGGCCCGCACAAGGGGCATCCCGGCCAGCGGGCTACTCTGGCTGGCGTGAAGGTCCTCGTCATCGGCGGCGGCGCCCGCGAACACGCCCTGTGCCGCTCTCTCTCCCTCGATCCCGACGTCACCGCTCTGCACTGCGCGCCCGGCAACGCCGGAATCGCGGAGGTCGCCGAGCTGCACCCCGTCGACCAGCTGGACGGCGACGCCGTCGCGCGCCTCGCCACCGAGCTCGGCGCCGAACTCGTCGTCGTCGGCCCGGAGGCCCCGCTCGTCGCGGGTGTCGCCGACGCCGTCCGCGCGGTCGGCATCCCCGTCTTCGGCCCGTCCCAGGAGGCGGCGCTCCTCGAAGGCTCCAAGGCCTTCGCCAAGGACGTCATGGCCGGCGCGGGCGTGCCCACCGCCCGCAGCTACGTCTGCACCACGCCCGAGGAGATCGACGAGGCGCTCGACGCGTTCGGCGCTCCGTACGTGGTCAAGGACGACGGTCTCGCCGCCGGCAAGGGCGTCGTCGTGACCGGGGACGTCGAGCAGGCGCGGGCGCACGCGCTCGCCTGTGACCGGGTCGTCATCGAGGAGTACCTCGACGGCCCCGAGGTCTCCCTCTTCGCGATCACCGACGGCACCACCGTCCTCCCGCTCCAGCCCGCGCAGGACTTCAAGCGCGCGCTCGACGGGGACGAGGGCCCGAACACCGGCGGCATGGGCGCCTACTCGCCGCTGCCCTGGGCCGACCCGAAGCTGGTCGAGGAGGTCCTGGGAACCGTCCTCCAGCCGACGGTCGACGAGCTGCGCCGCCGTGGCACGCCGTTCTCCGGCCTGCTGTACGCGGGTCTGGCGATCACCAGCCGCGGCGTGCGGGTCATCGAGTTCAACGCGCGCTTCGGCGACCCCGAGACGCAGGTGGTCCTGGCGCGTCTGAAGACCCCGCTCGCCGGTGTCCTGCTGAACTCCGCCAACGGCACCCTGGCCGACCAGGCCCCGCTGAACTGGTCCGACGACGCCGCGGTCACCGTGGTCGTCGCCTCCCACAACTACCCGGACACCCCGCGCACGGGCGACCCGATCGAGGGTCTCGACGAGGTCGCGGCGCAGGACGCCCCGCACGCGTACGTGCTCCACGCGGGGACGAAGCTGGACGACGGAAAGGTCGTCAGCGCGGGGGGCCGCGTCCTCTCGGTCACCGCGACCGGAACGGATCTGGCGCAGGCCCGCGAGCGGGCGTACGCGGCGGTCGGCCGTATCCGCCTTGACGGCTCGCAGCACCGCACGGACATCGCGCGGAAGGCCGCAGAGGCCTGATTCGGCCGGATCCCGTGCGATTCCTCTTGTGGCCGTGTGGTGCAGAACCTGTGAACCACACGGCCACTTGAGCGCCATCACCTTTACCCAAAGCCATTCCATCGAGTGACGGCTCGGCCATACGGATGACGCTCGCCAACGCCCCAACTAGGGTGCGGCGAAGGCGTTCCGGCACTTGGCCCACCGGCATTGCGATGTCGGTGGCGGGTGCCACAGTGGGGGAGTGAGCAACACCGCCACAGGCAGTCCCGACGAGGGCAGGAGGGGGTGATGGCCGGCGTGTCCGGTACCGGTTCCGTTGTCGGCGAGGAGTGGGGTGCGCGCGCCGCGCACTCCCGGGCCCTCGCCGTCCTCCGTGTCCGCGGCAGGGCACTGGGCCTCGCGGTGATCCCCGCCGCGGTGGCCGTCGTGCTGTACGCGGGCGGGGTCACCGGCCACTTCACCGGCCCGGCCTGGGACACGGCCCGCTGGGTCGTGACCGTCCTCGCGGTCCTCGTCCTCCTCGCCGCCACGGCCGTCGCCCTCGTCGTCGCCCGGGCCCGCCCGGCCGCGACGCCGACGGTGGAACTCGCCGAGACCGCCGCCCCCGATCTGTACCGGCTCGTCCGGGACCTGGCCGACCGGCTCGACGTCCCGGCCCCGGCCGGGATAGCCCTGACGCCGGACTGCGACAGCTGGCTGGAGGACCGCACCCACCGGGCCCACCGCGCGCTGCGCACGGCGCACGGCGGCGACGGCGCCCCCGTGCTCGTCATAGGTTCGCCGTTCCTGTGGTGGATGCGCGTCGCCGAACTGCGCGCCGTCCTCGCCCCCGTCGTCGCCGGTACGGGCCCCGCCGCGCAGCCCGACATAGCCGCCGCGCGCCGCTTCGTGCGGGGCCTGGACGCCGCCGTCGCCGTACCCGACGATCCCGGCCTCGACCCGATCCGCAGGCTCGGCGCCCACGGCGTCGGCCGGATGGCCCGCGTCCTGCTGCGTGCCTGCCGCGGGCACGCCGCCGAGATGGAGCGCGGGGTCGCCGCCGCCGGTTCGGAGCGCGCCCAGGCCGTCGACTACGGCGTGCGGATCGTCGCCCAGGAGCAGGTCGGCCTGGCGTACGCGGGCTGGGACCGCCTCCTGACCCGGGTCGCGCTGCCCGCCTGGCGCATGGGCCGCTGGCCCGCCAAGCTCGACGCGGGCGTGGTCTCCGCCCTCACCGAGCTCTCCCGCCGCGACCGGCTCGCGGAGGGCTTCTCCTCGCGGCTGGGCGAGCGCCCGGCCTGCGACCTCCTGGAGGAGCCCGGCGCGGTCGACGAGGCCACCTCGCTGCTCGCCGCCCGCCTCTTCCACGGCGGCCCGGCCGAAGCCGGCCCGGACTGGTCGCCGGTGGAGTGGAGCCAGTACCCGGAGGAGGTCGTCGACCGGAAGTGGCGCACCGACGCCGCCCGCCTGCACCAGGTCCTCGACGGCCTCGGCGTCCCCGACTCCGCGGCCGGCCCCGCCTCGGACGCCGTCGGCCCGACCCTCACCCGCGTGATCGCCCACCTGACGACGGAGCGCCCGCCCGGCCCCGCCGACCCGGAGCCCGACGCCGCCGACGTCACCGGCCCTGCCCACCCGGAGCTCGACGGCACCGGTGCCGTCGACCCGGACCCGGACACCGCCGACGTCACGGGGGCCGATCAGCTGGGGGCCCTCGACGACGACGAGCCCGTGAACCCCGCCGCCGAGGCGCTCGCCGGGGCGCTGAGCGCGCTCCTCGTGCGGGAGGAGGCCGCGCGGGAGGCGCGGGTCGCGGCGGCGGCCGAGAGCGCGCGTTCCGCGGAGAAGAGCCGGAAGGCCGCGCCCGCGGCCGTGGCGGTCAGCGGCCCCGACGGCCCCCTGCCGCTGTTCCCGCTCCAGCCGCCCCGTACGGGCCGGGACCTGCTCGCCGACCACGTCACCGCGATGGTCTGCTGTGCGGCGGTGGACACCGCGGAGGCCGTGCCGGGCCTCGACTGGCTCGACGGGCCGACGCTGCTGGTCGGCGGCGAGCGGGCGGCGGACCTCGGCCTCCGGGTCCTCGCCCTGGTCGAGGACGGCGATCCGGAACCGCTGAGCGTGTGGCTGGCCCGCACCGGGGTGCGCCCGGAGAAGCCCGTGCGCCTGGTCTGAGGCCCCTCGTGGAGGGCTCCGTCCCGGAGCTCCGGCTTCCACTCTCGTCAATTCACGACGAACGGTGACGGAGTGCGTGCGTTATGTGATGTGCTGGAGACCGTCACTGACAAGGGCAAGAACCAGCGGCACCGACCAGCCGACAAGCCGACAAGCAGGCCAGCCGACCGGGGGAGTCGAGGGAGGGACGCAGCATGGGGGCTGAGCAGATCAGACGGTGGGAGTCCGGCGCGCTCGCGCACGCCGTGAGCGATCCCTTCGGCCAGGGTCCGCTGCCCTGGCTGCGCGGCTCGGACAACTACTTCGACGACACCGGCCAGATGGTGCCCTGGTACGCGGACGAGATCCTGGCCCGGGGCGGCAGGGGCGGCCCCCGGACGGCCGACGACGTCCGTCGCCAGATCAAGGGCTTCGCGTCGGACGGGGCCGTGGCGCCGGGCGAGTCGATCGACTTCCACGTCACGGTGGACCCGCCGCAGCAGTTCTCGGTCGACATCTATCGGATCGGGCACTACGGCGGCGACGGCGCCGCGAAGATCACCACCAGCCCGCGCCTCTCCGGGATCGTGCAGCCGCCGCCGCTGATCGCCGACCGCACGGTGTCCTGTCACCACTGGTGGCAGTCCTGGCGGTTGCAGGTCCCCACGTACTGGTCGATCGGCGCGTACGTGGCGGTCCTGACCACCGCCGACGGCTACCGCTCGCACATCCCCTTCACGGTCCGCGACAACCACCCGGCCGATCTGCTGCTCGTCCTCCCGGACGTGACCTGGCAGGCGTACAACCTGTATCCGGAGGACGGTCACACCGGTGCCAGCCTCTACCACGCCTGGGACGAGGACGGCCGGCTGCTCGGCGAGGAGGAGGCGGCCGTCACGGTCTCCTTCGACCGGCCGTACGCGGGCGCGGGCCTGCCGCTGCACGTGGGGCACGCGTACGACTTCATCCGTTGGGCCGAGCGGTACGGCTACGACCTGGCGTACGCCGAGACCCGCGACCTGCACGCGGGCCGCGTAGACCCGAGCCGCTACCGGGGCCTGGTCTTCCCGGGCCACGACGAGTACTGGTCGGCGCCGATGCGCAGGACCGCCGAACTCGCCCGCGACCAGGGCACGTCGCTGGTCTTCCTCTCCGCCAACACCATGTACTGGCAGGTGGAGCTGGGTCCTTCGCCGTCCGGGGTGCCGGACCGCCTCCTGACCTGCCGGAAGCGGCGTGGGCCCGGCCGGCCCGCGCTCTGGCGCGAGGTCGACCGGCCCGAGCAGCAGATCCTCGGCATCCAGTACGCGGGACGGGTGCCCGAACCGCACCCGCTGGTCGTGCGGAACGCCGAGCACTGGCTGTGGGAGGCCACCGGCGCCGGTGACGGCGACGAGCTGCCGGGAATGGTCGCGGGCGAGGCCGACCGCTACTTCCCGCGCACCGCGCTCCCCGAGCACCAGGGCCGCATCCTGCTCGCGCACTCGCCGTACCGGGACGGCGAGGGGGCGCTGCGCCACCAGGAGACGAGTCTCTACCGGGCTCCCTCGGGCGCCTGGGTGTTCGCCTCCGGGACGTTCGCCTGGTCGCCGGCGCTGGACCGGCCGGGCCATGTCGACACCCGGGTCCAGCGCGCCACCGCCAACCTCCTCGACCGGATCTGTAAGAGGGACTGAGCAGGGGGTCGCGGGGCCCGACGGTCGCGTCCGTCCGCGTGTGCGAGAGAATCGGACTCGCTCCTGGATCAACCTACGCGGAGGAACCGTGTCCGGATTCGTAGAAAAGCCCGAGCCCGTCCAGGTCCCGGGCCTCACCCATCTCCACACGGGCAAGGTCCGCGACCTGTACCGGAACGAGGCCGGCGACCTCGTCATGGTGGCGAGCGACCGCATGTCGGCCTACGACTGGGTGCTGCCCACGGAGATCCCCGACAAGGGCCGGGTCCTCACCCGGCTCTCCCTGTGGTGGTTCGACAAGCTCGCCGACCTGGTCCCCAACCACGTGCTCTCCACCGAGCTGCCGGCCGGCGCCCCCGCCGACTGGGAGGGCCGCACGCTGATCTGCAAGTCGCTGAACATGGTCCCGGTCGAGTGCGTCGCCCGCGGCTACCTCACCGGCTCCGGCCTGCTCGAGTACGACGAGTCCCGCACGGTCTGCGGCCTCGCGCTTCCAGAGGGCCTGAGCGACGGCTCCGAGCTGCCCGCCCCGATCTTCACCCCGGCGACGAAGGCCGCGGTCGGCGACCACGACGAGAACGTGTCGTACGAGGAGGTCGCCCGTCAGGTCGGCGCCGAGACGGCCGCGCTGCTGCGTCAGAGGACCCTCGCCGTGTACGGGCGGGCCCGTGACATCGCCCGCGAGCGGGGCATCATCCTGGCCGACACCAAGTTCGAGTTCGGCTTCGAGAGCACCCCGGACGGCGACCGGCTCGTCCTCGCCGACGAGGTCCTCACCCCGGACTCGTCCCGCTTCTGGCCGGCCGACCAGTGGCAGCCGGGCCGCGCCCAGCCGTCGTACGACAAGCAGTTCGTGCGGAACTGGCTGACCTCGCCGGCCTCGGGCTGGGACCGCAAGAGCGAGCAGCCGCCGCCGCCCCTCCCGCAGGAGATCGTGGACGCGACCCGCGCCAAGTACATCGAGGCGTACGAGCTGCTGACCGGGACCACCTGGTAGGACAACGAGAAAGCCCCCGGTCGATTCGACCGGGGGCTTCTTCATGGAGCGGACGACGAGATTCGAACTCGCGACCCTCACCTTGGCAAGGTGATGCTCTACCAACTGAGCCACGTCCGCATGCGCCGTAGCGCGCTGCTAACTATATACCCATCGTCGGGAGTGCTCGTGACACTCCGCCGTGTGGGTTCCTTCACACGCTCCGGGGGTACGACGAAGGCCCCGGTTCCTGAGAACCGGGGCCTTCGTACTTCCTGAGCGGACGACGAGATTCGAACTCGCGACCCTCACCTTGGCAAGGTGATGCTCTACCAACTGAGCCACGTCCGCATTGCTGCCGCTCAGCTCTCACTGGGCGGTGCGAGCACCACTCTACCTGATCCACAACCGTGGTCGGTCAAGCGATGCAGAGCGGGTGACAGGAATTGCACACTGCGCCTTCCCCCTGGAAGGGGGCTGTTCTGCTACTGAACTACACCCGCACGCTGCTGGGGGCTTGGCTTTTCGGCCTCGCCCCTCGGCGTGATCCAGACTCTACCGGATCATCGGGGGTGCGATGCAAATCGGCTCGGCGGGACCCCGGCGCGAGGCCCGCCGAGCCCCTCCGTCCGTCGTTCAGCTCGCGGCGCGGAAGGCCTCGTAGACGCGCTTGGGGATCCGGCCGCGAGCGGGGACGTCCATCTTGTTGGACTGGGCCCAGGCGCGGACCGCCGCCGGGTCGGGGGCGAGCGCGGTGTGCGTGAACGTGTCGGCCGCGGGACTCCGGCCGGCCGCTACTCGGGCCGGAAGCTTGCGACCGGCGGCGAGGTAGGGCGCGAGGGTCTTGCGGAGTTTCTTTGCATTGGCAGCATTCAGGTCGATCTCGTACATCTTCCCGTCGAGGCCGAACGCGACCGTTTCAGCCGCTTCTCCGCCGTCGATGTCGTCGGAGAGAGTGACCACCACACGCTGAGCCACGGATATCGGTCCTTTCCTGCGGCCGCCGAGGTCGAGAGGACGCTTGTGACGCCTCTGACGTGCTGCGATGCCGACCGTACGGCTGTGCCGGGACAATGCTGCTTTCTTCTGGATTCCTTTGTACAGCGGCAGGCGTCGCATTGTGAAGCCCTGTCAATTGTTTCAGCGTGTCCCGGTGCATTGCGGTCCGCAATATTTCACTCGAATTTTGCGCCGGAGTGTCCGGGCGGCCTGGGGGCGTGGTTCGTGTGACCCACGCCGCTTCGAACCGGTCTTTTGTAGGATCCTTCAGATCTCTACCCGCGTAGAATTTGGAGGCAGGTACGCTGAGGGAACCGCCCACGCAACACACCACCGGGAGTGCCAGTGGCACGCGTCGTAGTCGACGTCATGCTCAAGCCGGAGATCCTCGACCCTCAGGGGCAGGCGGTGCAGCGTGCACTGCCCCGCCTGGGATTCGCCGGAATCGCCGACGTCCGTCAGGGGAAGCGCTTCGAGCTGGAGGTGGAGGGGCCGGTCGACGACGCCGCCCTCGCCCGCATCCATGAGATGGCCGAAACCTTCCTTGCCAACACCGTGATCGAAGACTTCATCGTGAAGGTGGAGTCGTGACCGCACGCATCGGCGTCGTCACGTTCCCCGGAACGCTCGACGACCGGGACGCGCTGCGCGCCGCCCGCCTCGCGGGCGCCGAACCCGTCTCGCTCTGGCACCGCGACAAGGACCTCAAGCAGGTCGACGCCGTGGTCCTGGCCGGTGGCTTCTCCTACGGCGACTACCTGCGGGCCGGAGCCATCTCCCGCTTCTCGCCGGTGATGGAGAGCATCATCGAGCAGGCGAAGGCGGGCATGCCCGTCCTTGGTATCTGCAACGGCTTCCAGATCCTCACCGAGGCCCATCTGCTGCCGGGCGCGATGCTGCGCAACAACCACCTCCACTTCATCTGCCGCGACCAGAAGCTGCGGGTGGAGAACGCGGAGACCGCCTGGACCTCGGACTACGTCCAGGGCCAGGAGATCGAGGTCCCGCTCAAGAACATGGACGGCCGGTACGTCGCCGACGAGCGCACGCTCGACGAGCTGGAGGCCGAGGGGCGGGTCGCCTTCCGCTACCTGGACATGAACCCCAACGGCTCGCTCCGCGACATCGCGGGCATCACCAACGCCGCGGGCAACGTGGTCGGCCTCATGCCGCACCCCGAGCACGCCGTCGAGCCGCTGGTCGGCACCGGCAAGACGGACGGCCTCGGTTTCTTCACCTCGATCCTCAAGAAGCTGGTCAACGCCTGATGAGCCTCGACACCGTCAAGCACGCGAGCGAGACGCCGGACAGCGAGCAGCCCTGGAAGGAGCTCGGCCTCAAGGAGGACGAGTACGCGCGCATCCGCGAGATCCTCGGCCGCCGTCCCACCGGCGCCGAGCTCGCCATGTACTCCGTCATGTGGTCCGAGCACTGCTCCTACAAGAGCAGCAAGGTCCACCTGAAGCAGTTCGGCGAGAAGGTCCCCGAGAACGACGCCATGCTCGTCGGCATCGGCGAGAACGCCGGCGTCGTCGACGTCGGCCAGGGGTACGCGGTCACCTTCAAGGTCGAGTCGCACAACCACCCCTCGTACATCGAGCCCTACCAGGGCGCGGCCACCGGCGTCGGCGGCATCGTCCGCGACATCCTCGCCATGGGTGCCCGTCCGGTCGCGGTCGTCGACCCGCTGCGCTTCGGCGCGGCCGACCACCCCGACACCAAGCGCGTGCTGCCCGGTGTCGTCGCCGGCATCGGCGGCTACGGCAACTGCCTCGGCCTGCCCAACATCGGCGGCGAAGTCGTCTTCGACTCCTGCTACCAGGGCAACCCGCTCGTCAACGCCGGCTGCATCGGCGTGATGAAGCACGAGGACATCCACCTCGCCAAGGCCTCCGGCCCCGGCAACAAGGTCATCCTGTACGGCGCCCGCACGGGTGGCGACGGCATCGGCGGCGTCTCGGTCCTCGCGTCCGAGACCTTCGACGACACCAAGCCCACCAAGCGCCCCGCCGTCCAGGTCGGCGACCCGTTCCAGGAGAAGCTCCTCATCGAGTGCACCCTGGAGATCTTCAAGGAGAAGCTCGTCGCGGGCATCCAGGACCTCGGCGGCGCCGGGCTCTCCTGCGCCACGTCCGAGCTGGCCTCCGCGGGCTCCGGCGGCATGCGGGTCGACCTCGAGAAGGTCCACCTGCGCGACGCGACGCTCTCGCCCGAGGAGATCCTCATGAGCGAGTCGCAGGAGCGCATGTGCGCGATCGTCGAGCCCGAGCACGTCGACCGCTTCCTGGAGATCTGTGAGAAGTGGGACGTCATCGCGGTCGTCATCGGTGAGGTGACGGACGGCGAGCGCCTGGA
Source organism: Streptomyces wedmorensis (assembly GCF_000716445.1). Classification (GTDB taxonomy): domain Bacteria; phylum Actinomycetota; class Actinomycetes; order Streptomycetales; family Streptomycetaceae; genus Streptomyces; species Streptomyces wedmorensis. Next base: position 61,787 of record NZ_JNWK01000049.1, on the reverse strand, counting down.
GATCTTCTGGCACGGAGAGCAGATCGTCGACGTGCCGCCGCGCTCCGTCGCCCACGAGGGCCCGACCTACCACCGGCCGTTCGCGCGCCCGGAGTGGCAGGACGCGCTCCAGGCCGACGACGCCGGCAAGCTGCCCCGGCCGCAGGACGGCGCCGAGCTGAAGGACCAGGTCCTGAAGCTCGTCTCCTCGCCGAACCAGGCCTCGAAGTCCTGGATCACGGACCAGTACGACCGGTTCGTGCAGGGCAACACGGTCCTGGCGCAGCCCGAGGACGCGGGCATGGTCCGCATCGACGAGGAGACCAACCTCGGCGTGGCCATGGCGACCGACGGCAACGGCCGGTACGCCAAGCTCGACCCGTACACGGGCGCGCAGCTCGCGCTGGCGGAGGCGTACCGCAACGTCGCCGCCTCCGGTGCGAAGCCGCTGGCCATCTCGGACTGCCTGAACTTCGGTTCGCCCGAGGACCCGGCCGTGATGTGGCAGTTCGCCGAGGCCACCCGTGGCCTCGCGGACGGCTGCCTCCAGCTGGGCACCCCGGTCACCGGCGGCAACGTCTCCCTGTACAACCAGACGGGCGAGACCGCGATCCACCCGACGCCGGTCGTGGCCGTGCTCGGTGTGATCGACGACGTGAACCGCCGCACGCCGATCGCCTTCGCGGAAGAGGGCCAGCTCCTCTACCTGCTCGGTGACACGCGTGAGGAGTTCGGCGGCTCGGCCTGGTCCGAGGTGATCCACCAGCACCTCGGCGGCATGCCGCCGGCCGTGGACCTCGACCGCGAGAAGCTGCTCGGCGAGATCCTGATCTCGGCGTCCCGCGACGGCATGATCGACGCGGCGCACGACCTGTCCGACGGCGGTCTCGTCCAGGCGGTCGTCGAGTCCTGCCTGCGCGGCGGGAACGGCGCGCGCCTGGTCGTCCCCGAGGGCCTGGACGCCTTCACGTTCCTCTTCAGCGAGTCGGCGGGCCGTGCGGTCGTCGCCGTCCCGCGCAGCGAGGAGCTCCGCTTCACCGACATGTGCGGTGCGCGGGGTCTGCCGGCGACCCGCATCGGTGTCGTCGACGGCGACGCGGTGGACGTGCAGGGCGAGTTCACGCTCTCCCTCGCGGAGCTGCGCGAGGCGCACGAGGCGACGATCCCGGCCCTGCTGGCCTGATCGGTCCCGTACGGAACGGAGCCCCCGCCCGGTAAGGGCGGGGGCTCCGTTCCGTCAGTCGTCCAGGGAGAGGAAAGCGTCCGCCTCCTCGATGTCCTCGACGCACTCGTCGATGTCGGAGGCCTTCCCCCCGATGAGGGTGAAGAAGAGGCCGCCTCGCATCGAGAGCCCCCGGTCGCCGTGGTCGGCGTGCCACTTGTGGGTCGTGAGCACATGCCCCCGCCCGTCGACGAAGACGCCGTCGAGCTCGATGCGCATGGTGCCGCCGGTGTACTCGAAGATGTCCCCGTAGTGCGCGAGGACGTTGTCCCGGCCCTTGAAGTGCCCGCCGAACCGGGTGCTGCCGGGCGAGTGGTGGGTGCAGTCGCTGGTCAGAAGGTCGCCCAGTGCCTTCATGTCACCCTTTTCGAACGCTGCGTAGCCCTGGCGCACCAGGGCGGCGTCGGGATGCTCGTGATGGGTCATGGTCCCGTCACTGCCTTTCGCGAAGGGCCTGCCCCCCTCTTCTTCAGTCTCGGGGCTAGCCTCTGCCCATGCCACCCGCCAAGAAGCGCACCCGCAGTTACGACTCCGCGAAGATCCGGGCCGCCGTGTCGGCCCAGTTCGGGAACGTACGGGAGGCGGTGGCCGCGCTCTCGCCCGAGCAGCTCGACGGACCGACGCGGCTGGGGGAGTGGACGGTACGGGAGCTGGTGGCGCACCTGGCGTGGATGGTTGACTCCGTCCCGCAGCTGCTCGCCGCGCCCGCGCCGGCCGTGAAGGACCTGGCCCTGCTGGACTGGTCGTCGATGACGGCGACGGCGGCGGAGCGGATCGACGAGCACACCCGGGGGATCGACGCGTCGGATCCGGTGGGGCTGTACGCGCGCGTGGCGGAGGAGTACGAGGCGGCGGTCGCCGGGGCGGGGGACGAGCGGCTCCTGCGGCTGAGCTTCGGCGCCATGACGCTCGGGGACTTCCTGGTCACCCGGACCGTCGAACTCGTCGTCCACACCGACGACCTGAACGCGGCGACCGGTGCGGGCATCCCGTACGACCGCCAGGCCCTGGCCGCCTGCACCCGGCTCCTGGCGGACACGCTCGCGGTGCGGGCGCCGGGCGGTGCGGTGGAGGTCAGGGTCCCGCCGTACGCGGTGGTGCAGTGCGTGGAGGGCCCCCGGCACACCCGGGGCACCCCGCCCAACGTGGTCGAGACGGATCCGCTGACCTGGATCAGGCTCGCCACCGGCCGGACGGACTGGGCGACGGAGCTGGACGAGGCCCACGTCAGCGCGAGCGGCGAACGGGCCGACCTGAAGGACCTGCTGCCGCTCATGGGCTAGGCCCTGTCCGGAAAGTCCCGCCTGGCTCTACTTTCCGGACAGGACCTGGGGGGTGTCCTGCCGAGCAGGCCGTTCGGCGATTGCCGTCGGCCCCGGAACCGTACGGCGGGTCGTTCCGTCTCACCGGCATGCCGAAGCCACGCGCAGTCGCCGTTCTGGTCCCGATCCTGCTGCTCACCGCCTGCGGTACGGAGGGGGGTGGGGGTGCCGGTTCCGGTGCGGGCGGCGTCCAGCCGGACCTGCCGGTGGCGGGGACGCACTGGACGGTGGAGGCCGTGACGGTCGACGGGCGCAGGTCGGCCGCTCCCGACGGCGCGCGCGTCGACTTCGAGGAGGGCGGCCGTGCCCGGGGGAACAGCGGCTGCAACACGTTCGGGGCCGCCGTGACGGTGAAGGGCGACACCCTGACCGTCGCGCCGGCCGAGGTGACCGAGATCGGCTGTCCCGCCGACGCCCAGCGGTTCGAGACGGAGCTGCTGAAGGCCTTCTCCGGCGCGCTCAAGGGGACGCTGAAGGGCGACGCCCTGCGGCTGGCGTCGACGGACGGCCGGAACGGTCTGGAGCTGACCGCCGAGCGGGCCGTTCCGCTGCGCGGCACCACCTGGAAGGTCGAGGGGCTGGTGTCGGGGCAGAGCGCGGCCTCGCTGCCCGCCGGCAGCGAGGGCAAGGCGCGGCTGCTCATCGGCGCGGACGGGCGGGTCACCGGCAATCTCGGCTGCAACGGTTTCTCCGCGACGGCCCGCGTCGACGAGCAGGCGCGGACGCTGACGGTCGAGGGCCCGGCGGCGACCACCCGGATGATGTGCACGAGCCCGCAGATGGCGCTGGAGACGAAGCTGTACGAGCTCCTCGACGGCCCGCTCGCCTATCGGCTGAACCACCGAACCCTGACGCTGACCGACGCCTCCGGCGAGGGCCTCACGGCGACGGCGACCACCCGCTGAGCGGGCGCCGGTGCGAACTCCGTCACATCGCGAGCGGACTCCGGGCCTGGTACGAGCGTCCGCTCGCGGGCGCTTCGGGGGCCGGAATCCCTTCGCGCGCCTGACTCGTAGGCCCCTCCAAGCCGGAAACGATCATTTCGTGTGATCGCACGAGTGGAGGGGGGCCCGGTTTTCCTCAATTCGGACCAGTGGTCGAGCCCGTCTACACTCGGAAACGTGCCACGTGGTGACGGTCGACTCAATCACGACCTGCTCCCCGGAGAGAAAGGCCCCCAGGACGCTTGTGGCGTCTTCGGTGTCTGGGCTCCGGGTGAAGAGGTCGCAAAGCTCACGTACTTCGGGCTCTACGCCCTCCAGCATCGGGGCCAGGAATCCGCGGGAATCGCGGTCAGCAACGGCTCCCAGATCCTCGTCTTCAAGGACATGGGCCTCGTGTCCCAGGTCTTCGACGAGACCTCTCTCGGTTCCCTCCAAGGTCATATCGCGGTCGGTCACGCCCGCTACTCGACCACCGGGGCGTCCGTGTGGGAGAACGCGCAGCCGACGTTCCGGGCAACCGCCCACGGCTCGATCGCGCTCGGCCACAACGGCAACCTGGTGAACACGGCGCAGCTCGCCGAGATGGTCGCGGACCTGCCCAAGAAGGAAGGCCGCTCCACCCGTGTGGCGGCCACCAACGACACCGACCTCCTCACGGCGCTCCTCGCCGCCCAGGTCGACGAGAACGGCGAACCGCTCACCATCGAGCAGGCCGCCGCGAAGATCCTCCCCGATGTCCGGGGTGCCTTCTCCCTCGTCTTCATGGACGAGCACACGCTCTACGCGGCCCGTGACCCGCAGGGCATCCGCCCGCTGGTCCTCGGACGTCTGGAGCGCGGCTGGGTGGTGGCCTCCGAGTCCGCCGCCCTCGACATCTGCGGCGCCACGTACGTCCGCGAGGTCGAGCCGGGCGAGATGGTCGCGATCGACGAGAACGGCATCCGCACCTCGCGATTCGCGGAAGCGAAGCCCAAGGGCTGTGTCTTCGAGTACGTGTACCTGGCCCGCCCGGACACGGACATCGCCGGCCGGAACGTCTACCTCTCCCGTGTGGAGATGGGCCGCCGCCTCGCCAAGGAGGCGCCGGTCGAGGCCGACCTGGTGATAGCGACGCCGGAGTCCGGCACCCCGGCCGCGATCGGCTACGCCGAGGCCTCGGGCATCCCCTTCGGTGCCGGCCTGGTGAAGAACGCCTACGTCGGGCGCACCTTCATCCAGCCCTCGCAGACCATCCGCCAGCTCGGCATCCGGCTGAAGCTGAACCCCCTCAAGGACGTCATCAAGGGCAAGCGCCTGGTGGTCGTCGACGACTCGATCGTCCGCGGCAACACCCAGCGCGCCCTGGTCAAGATGCTCCGCGAGGCCGGCGCGGCCGAGATCCACATCCGGATCTCCTCGCCGCCGGTGAAGTGGCCCTGCTTCTTCGGCATCGACTTCGCGACCCGCGCGGAGCTGATCGCCAACGGCATGTCGATCGACGAGATCGGCAAGTCGCTGGGCGCGGACTCGCTCTCGTACATCTCCATCGACGGGATGATCGAGGCGACCACGATCCAGAAGCCCAACCTCTGCCGTGCCTGCTTCGACGGCGAGTACCCGATGGAGCTTCCGGATCCCGAGCTGCTCGGCAAGCAGCTCCTGGAGACCGAGCTGGCCGCCGGTCCGGCAGCCACCGCGGCCTCCGACGCGCTCCGCCGCCCGTAAGACCCCGCTGCAATCCGCAGCACGAGCAGCACGACGACACGAAAGCTCTGAAGCCATGTCTCAGACCACCGGTGCCAGCTACGCCTCAGCCGGCGTCGACATCGAAGCGGGCGACCGCGCCGTCGAGCTCATGAAGGAGTGGGTGAAGAAGACGCAGCGCCCCGAGGTCCTCGGCGGCCTCGGCGGTTTCGCCGGCCTCTTCGACGCCTCCGCCCTCAAGCGCTACGAGCGTCCGCTGCTCGCCTCGGCGACCGACGGCGTCGGCACGAAGGTCGACATCGCCCGTCAGATGGGCGTGTACGACACGATCGGCCACGACCTGGTCGCCATGGTCATGGACGACATCGTCGTCTGCGGCGCCGAGCCGCTCTTCATGACCGACTACATCTGTGTGGGCAAGGTCCACCCGGAGCGGGTCGCCGCCATCGTCAAGGGCATCGCCGAGGGCTGTGTCCTGGCCGGCTGCGCCCTGGTCGGCGGCGAGACGGCGGAGCACCCGGGCCTCCTCGGTCCGGACGACTTCGACGTGGCCGGCGCCGGCACGGGTGTCGTGGAGTACGACCGGCTGCTCGGCGCCGACCGGATCCGTTCGGGTGACGCGGTCATCGCCATGGCCTCGTCGGGTCTTCACTCCAACGGGTACTCGCTCGTCCGGCACGTGGTCTTCGACCGCGCCGGCATGACCCTCGACCAGCAGGTCGAGGAGCTCGGCCGGACGCTCGGCGAGGAGCTCCTGGAGCCGACGAAGATCTACTCGCTGGACTGCCTGGCCCTCACCAGGACCACGGACGTCCACGCGTACAGCCACATCACGGGCGGCGGCCTCGCCGCCAACCTGGCCCGGGTGATCCCGGACGGTCTGCACGCCACGGTGGACCGTTCGACCTGGACCCCGGGTGCGATCTTCGACCTGGTCGGCAAGGCCGGCCAGGTGGAGCGGCTGGAGCTCGAGAAGACCCTGAACATGGGCGTCGGCATGATGGCCGTCGTGCCGGCCGAGTCCGTGGACGCGGCGCTGACGACGCTCGCGGACCGCGGGGTCGAGTCGTGGGTCGCGGGTGAGATCACCGAGCGCGGGGACCACGCCACGGGCGCCGAGCTGGTCGGGGACTACGCGAAGTAGGACGGGCACAGGGCATGACGTGACGGGGCGCTCCTGAGGGGCGCCCCGTACGCGTTGTCCGGGGCGGCTCACGGGGCGGCACGGACGCGGACAGCACGGAAACCCGGCCGGGTGTAGTCCCGGACCGGGTTTCGGTGATTCAGAAGGTCAAGCGCGACGCGACGCAGCAGGACCGGACTCGTCGTCCTCGTCCTCGTCGTCCGTGTTGTAGAGATCCGCGTACTGGGCGTACGGGTCGTCTTCCTCGTCGTCGTCCTCGAACGGCTCGCCATTCGGCGGCTGGCTCGAAGTCGATGCGCCCAGCTCATTGGCCAGACGCGTCAGGTCCGTCCCGCCGCTGCTGTACTTCAGCTGGCGGGCGACCTTGGTCTGCTTGGCCTTTGCCCGGCCGCGCCCCATGGCTCGACCCCCTCGGTGACGGGGCTCGGTGGCCCCAGAGTCTTGACACGCGTTCATGATTCGGAACGGACTCTCGACAGAGAGACCGGTCCGTAGGGCTTCAACGGTACCTGTTTCCGCGGGTCTACGGTACGCCGCGCGCATCACATACCCCGGTACAGAACCTTCGAGGTGCCCTTTCCTCGCTGGTCAATCGCGATTTTAACCTCTTCTGGAGGGCCGACCCGCCGAGGGGAGTGAGTGAAGTCTCCCCGGCGACGGGCCGGCCCCGGGTGCGGCGCGGTGCGCGGCACGGTCACGGCTCAGCCGCGGCGGGCCTCCGCCATGCGCTGCTCGGCGATCCGGTCGGACGCCGCGGCCGGCGGAATGCCGTCGGCCTTCGCACGTGCGAAGATCTCCAGGGTGGTGTCGAAGATCTTCGTGGCCTTCGCCTTGCAGCGGTCGAAGTCGAAGCCGTGCAGCTCGTCGGCCACCTGGATCACGCCGCCGGCGTTGACCACGTAGTCGGGCGCGTAGAGGATCCCGCGCTCCACGAGGTCCTTCTCGATGCCGGGGTGGGCGAGCTGGTTGTTGGCCGCGCCGCAGACGATGCTCGCGGTGAGGAACGGGACGGTGTCGCCGTTCAGGGCGCCGCCCAGCGCGCAGGGCGCGTAGATGTCGAGGCCCTCGACGCGGATCAGCTCGTCGGTGTCGGCGACGACGGTGACCTGCGGGTGCTTGTCGGTGATCCGGCGCACCGACTCCTCGCGCACGTCGGTGATGACGACCTCGGCGCCGTCCTCGAGGAGGTGCTCGACGAGGTAGTGGCCGACCTTGCCGACGCCCGCGACGCCGACCTTGCGGCCGCGGAGGGTCGGGTCGCCCCACAGGGTCTGCGCGGAGGCGCGCATGCCCTGGAAGACGCCGAAGGCGGTGAGGACGGAGGAGTCGCCGGCGCCGCCGTTCTCGGGGGAGCGGCCGGTGGTCCACTTGTTCTCGCGGGCGACGACGTCCATGTCGACGACGTAGGTGCCGACGTCGCAGGCCGTGACGTACCGGCCGGCGAGGGAGGCCACCATGCGCCCGTAGGCGAGCAGCAGCTCCTCGGTCTTGATCTTCTCCGGGTCGCCGATGATGACGGCCTTGCCGCCGCCGTGGTCGAGACCGGCCATGGCGTTCTTGTACGACATGCCGCGGGAGAGGTTGAGCGCGTCCGCGATCGCCTCGGCCTCGGTGGCGTACGGGTAGAAGCGGGTGCCGCCGAGGGCGGGGCCCAGGGCGGTGGAGTGGAGGGCGATGACGGCCTTGAGGCCGGATGCGCGGTCCTGACAGAGGACGACTTGCTCGTGGCCACCCTGCTCCGAGTGGAACAGAGTGTTCAGTACGTCGACAGGAACGCCGGTCACATCGGTCACGGTGGTGACTCCCAAGTACGAAGCGGCGGTTGCGGCCCTCCCTGTGGGTGGGGGAGGACCAGTTCGGCAAGAGAGTAAGTCCTACCTGGGCGTAGATCGGCCGCAGTGCTCAGGATCACCCCCTCCCGGAGTACGTCCGTGGAAGGATTCACGACATGTCGGTCGCCTCCACGGTCCCCGTTCCGTACGCCTCCTACCTGCGGGTGTACGAGCCCCTGGCCGCGTTTCCCGAGCCGGAGCGGAGCCACTGGGCCCGGTACGTCCGGCGGCCGGGCACCCCGGGGGCGCAGGAGGAGCTGCGGCGGTCGCTCGCCGACCTGCTGCCGACGCCCCCGGTGCCGGTGCCGGTCCACGAGAGCGGCGAGGCCTTCGTCGCACAGGTGGGCGGGGTGGTGGTGATCTGCCCGTGGCGGACCCGGCTGCGGGGGTGGCTGGCGATCCGGGAGCTGGTGGCCGAGGGGTATCCGGCGGCGGTCCTCGACGCGATGCTGCCGCCGGTGGTGCGGGGGCAGGTGGCCGACGACTTCGAGCGGTGGCTGAGCCGGAACCCGGACGCGCGGCCGTGGATCCGTACGGGGCTGTGGCAGGTGCCGCTGCGGTGGTTCGCGCTCTTCGGGGACGAGGAGCGGTGTTACGAGCCGGGGGACGCGGCGACGGGCCGGGCGCCGGTGCTGCGCTACCGGACGACGATGGCGCAGGCCCGTCGCCGGCTGGCGCGGGCGCTGCGGGCGCTGCGGGACTCCATCGACGAGGGGCCGATGACGGAGGGTCTGGTCGACGTGGGGCGCTGGCTGGAGGAGTTCCATCCCCGGGCGCTGGTGGAGCTGGACTTCGGCGGTCTCGTGCACGCGGTGACGGCGGAGTGGCTGGCGGAGGAGCGGTCGGCGGCGCAGCTGGCGGAGGGGATCGCCGCGCTGCGGGCGGGGGACGGCGAGGCGGCGAGCGAGGTGTACGGGCGGCTGGCGGAGCGGTGGCGGGCGGTCAGGGACCTGCGGTTCGCGAACTGACATCAGTCGGGCATCTTCGTCAGGTCGGTATCGACAAGACATGTCCGGCCGGTGTAAATGATCTTCAACGCTTTCCGGATTCCGGGGCTCCGGTGTCTTTTTCGGCCGGTCTCCGGGTCCTTCGGCACTCGTGGGGTGGGGACGTTGGTCCCGATCCGGGCCTTTGACTCAAGCGTGACGGACAGCACTTACCGCACCCTTGCGCCCATCACCCACCCTCGTGCCAAAATAGGACAAGGAGTCCGGGGAGGGTTCCTTCCGCCCAAGTAAGGGCGGATCGCTCAGCATTGCACTCTATGGGGGGTCTGAGGACTCCTGATCACCCTGTGACTGATCGTCACAGTGGTGTGACTGTCCGTTATGGCATGGTCCATCGACTTCCGCCGCTGATGAACACCTGCGAGGGCAATTCCATCGGTTTGGCCGACGTGGCTGGACGGATGGTGTAGTTGTAGTGCCGAGGACAAGCCGTTCGTCCTATAACCGACTCGGCCCGCTTCTGCCATTTCGGGCAAGGCGGGTCAAGGTGCAGAATTTAGAGGAAAGAACCGAGATTGGTTCGGTTCTCCCGAGGAGGCCGCTCATGACCGCTCGCACCCCTGATGCCGAGCCGCTGCTGACCCCTGCCGAGGTTGCCACGATGTTCCGTGTCGACCCGAAGACGGTGACCCGTTGGGCCAAGGCGGGCAAGCTCACGTCCATCCGCACCCTGGGTGGGCACCGCCGTTACCGCGAGGCCGAAGTTCGCGCACTGCTGGCGGGCATTCCGCAGCAGCGCAGCGAGGCCTGAGGTTCGCTCAACACCCCGCAGCACCCCGTAACACCGGGCACGTCCGGGTCCCCCAATCCGGTCGCCCACCCCTAGTACTGCCGACGGCTTCCTGCCCCAACAGGTCTCCGTCAACGATCGCGCTGGACTCCGCCGGGTCCGGCGCGATCTTTTTGTGTCCGGCGCCACTCCTCGAAGGGTGGTGCAATTGCACATATTAAATCGGGCCGGTGTAGGGAGGGTGTAAGTGAAGTGGTTTCTGAAACTCGTTCAGTGACACCCGTCACACTGGTGAAGCCTTGCCAAGGAACAGCCTGCCACCTCCGGGATCGCCCCCAACCCGCCGTTGGTCATGGGTTGGTGGGACTTTCGTCCCGCGTGGCCGGCGGCCCGGATCGCGAGCCCGCAGAGCCTCCTGGCGGCCGCTCCGGGAGGCCGGTGGGTCCGGGAGGGCGGCCGGGCGCGACGAGGCCGTCAGGCGGGCGCACAGCCCGCCGCACCGCGCCGCTCGGCACGGGAACGCGACGAAGGCCCACATCGTGTGATGCGGGCCTTCGTGAAAGCGATCCTGACGGGACTTGAACCCGCGACCTCCACCTTGACAGGGTGGCGAGCTAACCAACTGCTCCACAGGACCTTGTTCTCGCAGCCGCTGCGAAGTGGCTGCGAGGAAGACTGTACAGCAGGTCAGCGGTCTGGTCGAACCGAGCGCCGACAGGGTCCGCGGAAGGGCCCGGAGGCGGCGCCGGTCAGGGCGCCGCCGCGTCGATCGCCTTCACGATCCGCTTGTCCGAGATGGGGTACGCCGTGCCCAGCGCGTGCGCGAAGTAGCTCACCCGCAGCTCCTCGATCATCCAGCGGATGTCCGTGACCTCGGTCGGCACCGGGCGGCCCTTGGGGAGCTGCTCGAGCAGCCAGGCGTACTCGTCCTGCATCTCCCGGACCTTCTCCATCCGGGTGGTGTCCCGCTGGACGCCGGTCGGCATCTGCTGGAGCCGCCGGTCCGCCGCCACCAGATAGCGCATGAGGTCGGGCAGCCGCTTGAGGCCCGTACGGGTGACGAAGCCGGCCGGCACCAGCCAGGCCAGCTGCGCCCGCACGTCGGTCAGGTTGTCGATCAGGGCCAGGCTGTTCGTCGCCTTCAGCCGACGCTCGCACGCCTGCCAGGCCGCCAGGATCTGCTGGACCTGCCCCACCGTCCGCACCGTCGTGTCCACCAGGTCCGCGCGGACCTTGTCGTACAGCTTCCGGAAGGACTCCTCGTCCCAGGCCGGACCGCCGTGGTCCGCGATCAGCTTGTCGGCGGCGGCGGTGGCGCAGTCGTCGAAGAGGGCCTGGATCGAGCCGTGCGGGTTCGCGGACAGGGCCAGCTTCTGCTGGTTGGTGAGCTTGTCCGAGGCGAACTTCGCCGGGTTCACCGGGATGTTCAGCATGATCAGCTTCCGGGTGCCCCGCCACATCGCCTGCGCCTGCTCGGCCTCCGAGTCGAAGAGCCGTACGGCGACGGTCGCGCCCTCGTCCACCAGCGCCGGGTACGCCTTGACCGGCTGGCCGGCCCGGCGGGCCTCGAAGACCTTCGTGAGCGTGCCGATCGTCCAGTCCGTGAGCCCCGTGCGCTCCAGGGAGGGGCCGGAGCCGTCCGGGCCGCCCGTGGCCGCCGCGGCGGCCTGGGAGAGGGCCTTGCGGGCCTTCGGACGCAGCTTCAGCCGCAGCGTCTCCAGGTCCTTGTCCTCGGCGAGCTTCCGGCGCCGCTCGTCGACGATCCGGAAGGTCACCTTGAGGTGCTCGGGGACCTTCGCCCAGTCGAAGTCCTCCGGCGTGACCGGAACGCCGACCATCCGCTGGAGCTCGCGGGCGAGCGCGCCCGTCAGCGGCTCCTGCACGGGCACGACGGCGTCGAGGAAGCGGCCCGCGAAGTTCGGCGCGGGCACGTAGTGGCGGCGGATCGGCTTCGGCAGGGAGCGGATCAGCTCCGTGACGACCTCCGCGCGCAGGCCCGGGATCTGCCACTCGAAGCCGTCGTCCGTCACCTGGTTCAGCACCTGGAGCGGCACGTGGACGGTCACGCCGTCCGCGTCCGCGCCCGGCTCGAACTGGTACGTCACCCGGAACTTCAGCGGGCCCTGCCGCCACGAGTCCGGGTAGTCGTCCTTGGTGACCGCACCCGCCTTCTCGTTGATGAGCATCTCGCGCTCGAAGTCGAGGAACTCCGGCTCCTCGTGGCGCTTGTGCTTCCACCAGGAGTCGAAGTGGGCTCCGGACACGACGTGTTCGGGGACGCGCTTGTCGTAGAAGTCGAAGAGCGTCTCGTCGTCGACGAGGATGTCCCGGCGCCGGGCGCGGTGTTCGAGCTCCTCGACCTCGGTGAGGAGCTTGCGGTTGTCGGCGAAGAACTTGTGGTGGGTGCGCCAGTCGCCCTCGACGAGCGCGTTCCGGATGAACAGGTCCCGGGAGACCTCGGGGTCGATCCGGCCGTAGTTCACCTTGCGGTCGGCGACGATCGGGACGCCGTACAGCGTCACCTTCTCGAAGGCCATCACGGCCGCCTGGTCCTTCTCCCAGTGCGGCTCGCTGTACGTCTTCTTCACCAGGTGCTCGGCGAGCGGCTCGATCCACTCGGGCTCGATCCGGGCGTTGACCCGGGCCCAGAGCCGAGAGGTCTCCACCAGCTCGGCGGACATCACGAACCGCGGGGGCTTCTTGAAGAGCGCGGAGCCGGGGAAGATCGCGAACTTGGCGTTCCGCGCGCCCAGGTACTCGCCCCGGCCGCCCTCGCGGCGGGAGCCGTCCTTCGCGCCGTCCTTGGACTCCTTCACGTCCTTCAGGCCGATGTGGCTGAGGAGGCCGGAGAGCAGGGACACGTGGACGGACTGCTCGGGCGCGTCCTCCTCGTTGAGGTGGATGCCCATCTGCTTGGCGACCGTGCGCAGCTGGCTGTAGATGTCCTGCCACTCGCGGATGCGCAGGAAGTTCAGGTACTCCTGCTTGCACATCCGGCGGAAGGAGCTGGAGCCGCGCTCCCTCTGCTGCTCGCGGACGTACCGCCACAGGTTGAGGAAGGCGAGGAAGTCGCTCGTCTCGTCCTTGAAGCGGGCGTGCTGCTGGTCGGCCTGCGCCTGCTTCTCGGACGGCCGCTCGCGCGGGTCCTGGATGGAGAGCGCGGCCGCGATGACCATGACCTCGCGGACACAGCCGTTCTTGTCGGCCTCCAGGACCATCCGGGCGAGCCGGGGGTCCACGGGCAGCTGCGACAGCTTCCGGCCCTGCTGCGTGAGCCGCTTCTTCGGGTCCTTCTCGTTCGGGTCGATGGCGCCGAGCTCCTGGAGAAGCTGGACGCCGTCCCGGATGTTGCGGTGGTCCGGCGGGTCGATGAAGGGGAACTTCTCGATGTCGCCGAGGCCGGCGGCGGTCATCTGGAGGATGACGGAGGCCAGGTTCGTACGGAGGATCTCGGCGTCCGTGAACTCCGGACGGGTCAGGAAGTCGTCCTCCGAGTACAGCCGGATGCAGATGCCGTCGGACGTACGGCCGCAGCGGCCCTTGCGCTGGTTGGCGCTGGCCTGGCTCACCGGCTCGATCGGCAGGCGCTGGACCTTCGTGCGGTGCGAGTAGCGCGAGATGCGGGCGGTGCCCGGGTCGATCACGTACTTGATGCCGGGGACCGTCAGCGAGGTCTCGGCGACGTTCGTCGCGAGGACGATCCGGCGGCCGGAGTGGGCCTGGAAGACGCGGTGCTGCTCGGCGTGGGAGAGCCGGGCGTACAGCGGCAGGATCTCCGTGTTGAAGAGGTTCCTCTTGGTGAGCGCGTCCGCGGTGTCGCGGATCTCGCGCTCGCCGGAGAGGAAGACCAGGACGTCGCCCGGGCCCTCCTTCTGCAGCTCGTCGACGGCGTCGCAGATCGCGGTGATCTGGTCCCGGTCCGACTCCTCGGAGTCCTCCTCCAGGAGGGGCCGGTAGCGGACCTCGACCGGGTACGTACGGCCGCTGACCTCGACGATCGGGGCGTCGCCGAAGTGGCGGGAGAAACGCTCCGGGTCGATGGTCGCGGAGGTGATCACGACCTTGAGGTCGGGGCGCTTCGGCAGCAGCTGGGCCAGATAGCCGAGCAGGAAGTCGATGTTGAGGGACCGCTCGTGGGCCTCGTCGATGATGATCGTGTCGTAGGCGCGCAGCTCGCGGTCCGTCTGGATCTCGGCGAGCAGGATGCCGTCCGTCATCAGCTTCACGAAGGTCGCGTCGGGGTTCACCTGGTCCGTGAAGCGGACCTTCCAGCCGACGGCCTCGCCCAGCGGGGTCCTCAGCTCCTCGGCGACGCGCTCCGCGACCGTGCGGGCCGCGATCCGGCGGGGCTGGGTGTGCCCGATCATGCCCCGGACGCCCCGGCCGAGCTCCAGGCAGATCTTCGGGATCTGGGTGGTCTTTCCGGAACCCGTCTCACCGGCGACGATCACGACCTGGTGGTCGCGTATCGCCTCCAGGATCTCGTCCTTCTTCTGTGAGACGGGCAGCTGCTCGGGGTACGTGACCGCGGGCACGCGGGAGGCGCGCCCGTCGACGCGCTCCTTGGCCTTGGCCGCCTCGGCGGCGATCTCGTCCAGGACGGCCGCGCGGGCCTCGGGCTTGCGGATGCGGCGGGCGCCTTCGAGACGGCGGCCGAGCCGGTGGGAGTCCCGCAGCGAGACCCCGGCCAGGACGGACTGGAGGGCGGCGAAGGAAGTAGACATACGGGATCCAGGATCGCACCTGCGGCCGAGAAGCGGCGAACCGATTTACGACCGTCCGGCGGGGCCGTCGCCGATCCGTCACCGTCCGCGTCCACCCGTGCCGGGTTCACCTCGTTCCCTCCCGATGTGGGGCCGTATGCGGGGTGACGGCGGGGGCCGTATCTATCGTGATCGCATGTCCAACCCCACGTCCAAGCCCTCGTCCCCGTCCGCCTCCAGGTCCAGGCCGGTCCTGATCGTGTCCGCGGTGGCGGCCGCCGCCGTGCTGCTCGGCGTCGTCTCCTACACCGCGACCAAGCCCTCGTCGCCCGGCGCCGCCGGCTCCTCGTCCGTCGCCGACGTCTCCGCCGACCCGTCCGCGGGCGTCTACCCCCACCTGGAGGCGTACGCCCGCCGCGACGCCGCCGACAAGCTCGCCCTGGGCCGGGCCGACGCGCCCGTCGTGCTCGTCGAGTACGCCGACTTCAAGTGCGGCTACTGCGGGAAGTTCGCCCGGGACACCGAGCCCGTCCTGGTGCGGAAGTACGTCGAGAACGGCACCCTGCGCATCGAGTGGCGGAACTTCCCGATCTTCGGCGAGGAATCGGAGGCCGTCGCCCGCGCCTCCTGGGCGGCCGGGCAGCAGGGCAGGTTCTGGGAGTTCCACAAGGCCGCCTACGCCGACGGCGCCAAGGAGAAGGGCTTCGGCAAGGACCGGCTCGCCGCCCTCGCCCAGGAGGCCGGCGTCCCCGACGCGGCCCGGTTCGCGAAGGACACCGAGAGCCAGGCCGCCCGGGAGGCCGTACGGAAGGACCAGGAACAGGGGTACGAGCTCGGCGCCACCTCCACCCCGTCGTCCCTGGTCAACGGTCGGCCGATCGCCGGCGCCCAGCCCCTGGAGACCTTCACGGAGGCCATCGAGGCCGCCGCGAAGGCGGCCCCGAGGAAGGCCGGCCGGTGACGTCCGGCATCGGATACCTCGCCGCGTTCCTCGGCGGCCTGCTCGCCCTCCTCAGCCCCTGCAGCGCCCTGCTCCTGCCCGCCTTCTTCGCGTACTCCATCGACACGCGCGCGAAGCTGGTGGCCAGGACCGGCATCCTCTACGCGGGCCTGGCGACCACCCTCGTCCCGCTCGGCGCGGCCGGCTCCCTCGCGGGCCGGTTCTTCTACGGCCACCGGGACCTCCTCGTCGCCGCCGGCGGCTGGCTGATCATCGGGCTCGGCGTCCTCCAGGTCCTCGGCCTCGGCTTCACCTCGCGCCGCGCCGCCGAGGCGAGCGGCCGCATCCGGCCCACCTCCGCGCTCTCCGTCTACGCCCTCGGCCTGGTCTACGGCCTCGCGGGCTTCTGCGCCGGCCCGATCCTCGGCAGCGTCCTGACGGTGGCGGCGCTCAGCGGCAGCCCGGCCTACGGCGGACTGCTCCTCGCGGTGTACGCGCTGGGCATGGCTGTCCCCCTGTTCGTCCTGGCGCTGCTCTGGGAGCGGTACGACCTGGGCCGGCGCGGCTGGCTGCGCGGCCGTCCGATCCGCCTCGGCCGCCTCCAGGTCCACTCCACCTCGCTGCTCTCGGGCCTCTTCTTCATCGCCCTCGGCACGCTCTTCCTCGCCTTCGACGGGACGACGGCGCTGCCGGGCCTCCTCACCGTCGACGAGTCCTTCGCCCTGGAAGCCCGAGTCGCCTCCCTGGGCCGCACCATCCCGGACTGGGCCCTGCTCACGGCCGTCGTGGCCGTCGTCGCCCTCGCGCTCACGGTGCGGGGCAGGCGGGCGAACCGGACGCGGGAACCCGAGGAGACGTGACGGATACGGGGGAGGGGCGCCTGCCCTTTCCCCGTACGGGTGCTTCCGGGGCGCGGCCGGTGCCGTTCGCGGGTCCCGGGGAAACGCAGAAGGCCCCGTTCTTTCGAACGGGGCCTTCTCCTTGTGGCTGGGGCCGGGGTCGAACCGGCGACCTATCGCTTTTCAGGCGATCGCTCGTACCAACTGAGCTACCCAGCCGAGAGACTGTTTCCAGTCTCCGCGAACCTGACGGGACTTGAACCCGCGACCTCCACCTTGACAGGGTGGCGAGCTAACCAACTGCTCCACAGGTCCTGGCTATGTGCGAGCACTAGTCTCGCACACGGTAATGCGTACCCCCAACGGGATTCGAACCCGTGCTACCGCCTTGAAAGGGCGGCGTCCTGGGCCACTAGACGATGAGGGCTAAGGGCCCACCTGCGCGCTTCTCAGCGCGTCGGGGACGTCTGAAGCATATGGGATGGCGGGCGCTATCGCCAAAACGGTTTCCCCGAGGGGGAGAATGGGCGGGTGCTGGAGATGACGCGCGAGGAGTTCGAGGAGCTTGTCGCCGAGGCCCTGGACCGGATTCCGCCGGAGCTGACGCGGCTGATGGACAACGTCGCCGTGTTCGTGGAGGACGAGCCCGCCCCGGACGATCCGGAGCTGCTCGGTCTGTACGAGGGGACGCCGCTGACCGAGCGGGGCGAGTGGTACGCGGGGGTGCTGCCGGACCGGATCACGATCTACCGGGGGCCGACGCTGCGGATGTGCGAGTCGCGCGAGGACGTGGTCGCGGAGACCGAGATCACCGTGGTGCACGAGATCGCCCACCACTTCGGCATCGACGACGAGCGGCTGCACGCACTGGGCTACGGCTGAGCCGGCCCGGCGGCATCCGGGCGTGTCCCATGTGGCGCAAAGGGAGTTGGGCAGGGTGACGCGTTCCGTTCCTGCCCGATGTGTCCTGGAGGTGCCCCTGTGCGCCATTTGCCCACCCCGGTGAGATGGGCCGCCACCGCGCTGGCCGTCGCGGCCTGCGCCGGTCTCAGTGGCTGTATGAGTGTCGGTGACGAAGGGGCGAAGCCGGCACCCGGCGCGTCCGGGGGGAAGCAGGGCGTGACGGCCGACTCCGGCGGCGGTGACGGGGGCGCGGCCGGCGGCGGCACCTGGAACGGCCGGCCGGGCAGGGGGACCGGGCCCCAGGCGGCCGGGGCGGGCACGGAGTCCCCGGTGCCGAGCGGTTCGCCCTCGATCACGGCGAAGCCCTCCGCGGGCGCGGTGCTGCCGGTCGAGGGCCCGGGCGGCCCCGACGGTTCGCCGAAGCCGCAGCCGACGGGCGGCCAGCAGGGTCCGGGCGGCGCGGCCGGCGGCGGGAACGGTGACAACGGGAACGGCGGCGCGAACGGCGGCGGACCCGGCGGCGGGCCCACGCCGACGCAGGAGCCGTCCGAGCCGACCCCGGAGCCGACGCCCGAGCCGACGGACCCGACGCCCGAGCCGACCCCGGAACCGACCTCGAACCCCACCGATCCGCCGCCGTCCGGCACCGGCACCCAGCTGGGCGCGATGCGGGCGGCGGACGGGCCGGGGGCGCCCTCGGAGCCGTCGGCGTCGCCGCAGGTCGGACCAGTGTGACGTAGTCCGATTTGCCATAGGTGGGGGAGAGTCCGTATGGTGGTAGATCGCTTGATCCTATTGCCCGGCGCCGACACAGAAGAGCGCCGCGTGGCGCGTACTCTCCCTAGCCGTGGCTGACCGCATTGAGGCGGTCGTTTGCGAAATCACGGAGTTGACGGGCGCGTGCCGAGACTCCGGAAGGTTTCGCATTTCGCATGTCCATTTTCAGTTCTGACCACGCCGTCATGCCCGAGAACGACGAGATCGTCGAGGCCGTAGAGGCCACCGAGATCGCCGAGCTCGAGGCCGACATCACCGTCGACGAGGTCCTCGACGCCGACTCCGACGTCTTCGACGAGGAGTCCGAGGAGTCCACGGACTCCGACGAGCCCACCATCACCTTCGGCGACCTCGGTCTGCCCGAGGGCGTCGTGCGCAAGCTCGCCCAGAACGGCGTCACCACCCCCTTCCCGATCCAGGCCGCGACCATCCCGGACGCCCTGGCCGGCAAGGACATCCTCGGCCGCGGCCGCACCGGCTCCGGCAAGACCCTCTCCTTCGGTCTGCCGCTGCTCGCCACCCTGGCCGGCGGTCACACCGACAAGAAGAAGCCCCGCGGCGTCATCCTCACCCCGACCCGTGAGCTCGCGATGCAGGTCGCGGACGCCCTCCAGCCGTACGGCGACGTGCTCGGCCTCAAGATGAAGGTCGTCTGCGGCGGTACGTCCATGGGCAACCAGATCTACGCCCTGGAGCGCGGCGTCGACATCCTCGTCGCCACCCCGGGCCGTCTCCGCGACATCATCAACCGCGGCGCCTGCTCCCTCGAGAACGTCCAGATCGCCGTCCTCGACGAGGCCGACCAGATGGCCGACCTGGGCTTCCTGCCCGAGGTCACCGAGCTGCTCGACCAGGTCCCGGTCGGCGGCCAGCGCCTCCTCTTCTCCGCCACCCTGGAGAACGAGATCGACAGCCTGGTCAAGCGCTACCTGGTGGACCCGATCACGCACGAGGTCGACCCGTCCGCCGGTGCCGTCACCACCATGACCCACCACGTCCTCGTCGTGAAGCCGAAGGACAAGGCGCCGGTCACCGCCGCGATCGCCGCCCGCAAGGGCCGCACGATCATCTTCGTCCGCACCCAGCTCGGTGCCGACCGCATCGCCGAACAGCTGCGCGACTCCGGTGTGAAGGCCGACGCCCTGCACGGCGGCATGACCCAGGGCGCCCGTACGCGCACCCTGGCCGACTTCAAGGACGGCTACGTCAACGCGCTCGTCGCGACCGACGTCGCCGCCCGAGGCATCCACGTCGACGGCATCGACCTGGTCCTGAACGTGGACCCGGCCGGCGACCACAAGGACTACCTGCACCGCTCGGGCCGTACCGCCCGCGCCGGCCGCTCCGGTGTCGTGGTCTCCCTGGCCCTGCCGCACCAGCGCCGCCAGATCTTCCGCCTGATGGAGGACGCGGGCGTCGACGCCACGCGCCACATCGTCGGCGGCGCCGGCGCGTTCGACCCGGAGGTCGCCGAGATCACCGGCGCCCGTTCGCTGACCGAGGTCCAGGCCGACTCCGCGAACAACTCGGCCAAGCAGGCCGAGCGCGAGGTCGTCGACCTGACCAAGCAGCTGGAGCGCCTCCAGCGCCGTGCCGTCGAGCTCCGCGAGGAGGCCGACCGCCTGGTGGCCCGCGCCGCCCGCGAGCGCGGCGAGGACCCCGAGGCCGCCGTCGCCGAGGTGACCGAGGCCGCCGAGGCCGAGGTGGCCGCCGCGGCCGTCGAGGCCGAGCGCGCCGCCCGCGTCGAGGAGCAGCGCCGCGAGGAGCGCCCGGCCCGCGACGAGCGCGGCAACTACGAGCGCCGCGACCGCGGTGGCGACCGTGGCGGCTTCCGTCGCGACGACCGTCCGTCCGGTGGCTTCAACCGTGACGACCGTGGTGGCGACCGTGGTGGCTTCCGTCGCGACGACCGTCCGTCCGGTGGCTTCCGTCGCGACAACGACCGTCCGTCCGGTGGCTTCCGCCGTGACGACCGTCCGTCCGGTGGCTTCAACCGTGACGACCGTGGTGGCGACCGTGGCGGCTTCCGCCGTGACGACCGTCCGTCCGGTGGCTTCCGCCGTGACGACCGTCCCTCGGGTGGCTTCAACCGTGACGACCGTGGTGGCGACCGTGGCGGCTTCCGTCGCGACAACGACCGTCCGTCCGGTGGCTTCCGCCGTGACGACCGTCCCTCGGGTGGCTTCAACCGTGACGACCGTGGTGGCGACCGTGGTGGCTTCCGCCGTGACGACCGTCCGTCCGGTGGCTTCAACCGTGACGACCGCGGCGGCCGCCCCTTCGAGCGCCGCGACAACGACCGCCCCACCGGCGGCCACCGCGGCAGCGACCGTCCCTTCAACCGCGACCGTCGTGACGACCGTCCCTCCGGCGGCTTCCGCTCCGGTGGCGGCGACCGTCCCTTCGGCCGTCGCGACGACCACCGCGGCACCGGCTCGACCGGCGGCTCCTTCGGCCGTCGCGACGACAAGCCCCGCTGGAAGCGCAACGGCTGACCTGCCGTGAACCGCTGAACGAGCCTCAGGGCCCGCCCCGCACTTCGGTGCCGGGGCGGGCCCTGAGTCGTACGGGGGCGCGACGGGATACGCTCAAGCGGTCGACGGGTGGGGAGTGCCGGCCAGGGGGGCCGACGGAGACTTCCGCCCGATCTCGGAACATCAGGTTGCCCCGGGGAGGGACCTCTCTTTGTCTCGTTTCGCACGCGCGCGGCGTCCCCGCGCGCGTATCGCCGTCCTGGCCACCACGATGCTCGCGTCGGGTGTCGTGCTGTCGCCCGTCATCACGGCGCAGGCGTCGCCGATCGTGGGGATCGACCAGCTGGACGTCGCGCCGAACTGGCGGGACGTGCCACGGCAGGAGACCGTCACGGCGGTCGGGCCGACGGGCTACGTGCACGAGACCGAGGGGGCCGGCGGGCAGCTGGAGTGGACGGACTTCGCCGACCCCGCGAAGAGCGTTCCGCTGGGGTACGACAAGGGGTTCCTGCCGTTCGCGGAGTCCGGCACGGGCGGGCGGTGGCTCTACGTCCAGCGGGGCATCGGCAGCCACTACCTCCGCGACCTGACGACCGGCACCGAGCGGACGCTCGACATGCCGCGCGACGCGGGCTACCGGGGGCTGCTCGGGGACACGCTGCTCTTCCAGCAGTACGCGTCGGCCGAGGACCTCTCCACGACGACCGGGTACTACCTGCGAAGCGCCGGGGACCCGGCGGCGGCCCCGGTCCCGGTGACCGGCTGGCCCGCGGACGCGGACCTGCACCACGCGCGGCTCGCGGCCGGTGACGCCTCCGTCGCCGTGATCCGCTTCGGCCGTACGGGCGCCACGCAGCCGTACGACTACACCGACCTGGGCGTCGTCGACCTGAGCACCGGGCAGCTGACCGTGCTGGACGCCCCCACCCCGACCGGGAGCGTGCTCGTCGCGCCGGTGGCCGTCGGCCCCGACCGGATCGCCTGGGTGGACAGGAACCGCACGGTGCACGTGCGGCAGCGCTCCGCCCTCGCCGGGCCCGAGCAGACCCGCGTACTCCCCGAGGGCCTGGGCACCGACCGCATCGGCCTGGTCGGCGACTGGATCCTCGCGGTCGGCGACGCCTCCGGCACGGACGCCGCCCTGAACCGGCCGCTCGTCGCCCTCCACCCCGACGGCCGGAGCCAGACCCTGCTGGGGAAGGCCGAGGCCGAACTCACCCAGATCACGGGCGGGGGCGCGGCCGTCGTCGGCGGCACGTCGTCCTCCGACTGGTCCCTCTTCAAGGCCGTCCCGGCGAAGGACGGCGGCGCGCCGGTCCTGGAGAAGCTGCGCCGTCTCGAGCCGCTGCCGGCCGAGGTGAGGTCGCTGGCCCTCGGCGCGGGCCGGCTCTCCACCCTGGAGCTGAACACCCCTCAGGGCAGCGGCTTCTACGGCCGGACGCCGCTTCCGGTCGGGCCGGTGCACACCGGTCATCCGCAGCCGGTGTGGGCGGGCGCGGAGACGAGGGAACTGGACGGCAGCACGCCGCTGTTCGACAGCGGGGACGGCCGTACGGTCTATTTGGCCCGTGACGCCTCCCGGGCGCTGGAGGTCACCGCCCGCACCTCCGCCGGTCAGGTGAGCCGGGTGTACACCGGCGAGACGAACGGACGGATCACCGACGTCTTCGGCCGCCGCGCGGTCTTCCAGGGCAGCAGCCGGACGCTCGTCGTGGACCTCGACGCGCAGAGCGTCGTCCGCGAGACGCCGTCCGCGCCGGCGGCCCTCTGGGGGGACACCCTGTACGCGGGTTCGGCCGCGGCGGGCGAGGTGGCGCGGACCGACCTGGCCACCGGCAAGGACCTCGGCAAGGTCACGACCGGTGCGGCGTGCGTCCCGACGGAGCTTCAGGCGTCCGCCGGCCGCTGGCTGTACTGGGGATGCGGGTCGGCCCAGCAGGGCGTGGTCGACCTCAAGACGAACACGAAGCTGCAGCTGACCACGGGAGCGGCCGGCGGCGCCCTGCTGGGCGACGGCTACGTCGTCGACCGGGACGCCGGCGAGTACCTCCGGCTCACCGACCTGACCAAGGTCACCAACGGCAAGCCGGCGGTGCGCAGGCTCGTCGACTCCGCTCCCGTGCGCGGCGCCCGCCGCGAGTCCTGGACCGTGGACCGCTTCGGCGGGGCCGTCGCGTACAAGGACGCCGAGAACCTCGTCCACGTCGTGTGGCCCGGTGTCCCCACCTCCGACCTCACCGCCGCCTCGGCGAACGTGCCGGCGACCATGCGGGCGCAGGACGGCTGGAAGGTGTCCTGGGCGCTGTCCAAGCCCTCGTCGTACTGGCAGCTGACGCTGCGCGACCTGTCCGGGAACCCGGTCCGCGTCTACGGGGGCGGCGAGACCCGGAGCCGTATCGACGTCACCTGGGACGGGAAGACGGCGGCGGGGAAGCCCGTCGCGAACGCCCGGTACACCTGGCACCTGCAGGCGAACACGGCGGACGGGCAGGGCAGCGACCTGTCCCTGACCGGCACGGTCACGGTCTCCGGCGGCCAGCCGGCCTGGCGTGACATGGCCGGGAACGACGGCCAGGGCGACCTGCTCGCGATGGACACGGCCGGCCTGGTGTCGATGTACCGCGGCGACGCGTACGGCGGGCTGTCCGCGCGCATGACCGGGACGGGCACGAAGTTCCCCGCCACTTCCGTCCTCGTGCCGTTCGGCGACGTGAACGCCGACGGCTGCGCGGACGTCCTCGCCCGGGTCGGCGACCAGCTGCGGGCGTACCGGCCCGGCTGCGGGAAGGTCGTGTCGGCCTCCTCGCCGTACACGCTGCTCGGCTCGGGCTGGGGGCAGTACGACATCCTGACGTCCCCCGGCGAC
Source organism: Streptomyces wedmorensis (assembly GCF_000716445.1). Lineage (GTDB taxonomy): Bacteria > Actinomycetota > Actinomycetes > Streptomycetales > Streptomycetaceae > Streptomyces > Streptomyces wedmorensis. Next base: position 38,422 of record NZ_JNWK01000049.1, on the reverse strand, counting down.
GCGAACGGCGACGGCTTCACCGACCTGATCGCCCGCCAGACGACGACCGGCGACATGTACTTCTACGCCGGCACGGCCGACCACCGGATGAAGCCCCGGGTCCGGACCGGCACCAACTGGAAGCTGTACAAGAAGGTCATCGGGGCCGGCGACCTCAACCGCGACGGACGGGGCGACCTGCTCGGCATCGACGCCTCCGGCGTCCTGTGGCGTTACTACGCCACGGCGACCGGTGGTTTCAGCCCCCGCGTCAAGGCGGGCACCGGCTGGGGCGTCTACACCGCGGTGGTGGGCACCGGTGACATCTCCGGCGACGGCTGCGCCGACCTCACCGCCCGCGACACGGCCGGCCGGCTCTACGGTTACGACGGCACCTGCGGCGGCTCCTACGGCCCCCGCATGCTCATCGGCACCGGCGGCTGGAACACCTACAAGGGCCTCTTCTGACGCCCACCCGTCCGGCCCGCTGCCCGTACGCCCCCGTCGCCCCGGCCGCCACGGCCGGGGCCCGGCGGGCGGCCGGGCCGACGCACGGCGCGGCCGGTGTCGGATACCCGATCGGTTCCGGGGATCTCTCGGGCTATGCTGCTCGGGTGTGCTTGTCCACGGGCCGTTAGCTCAATTGGCAGAGCAGTGGACTTTTAATCCATTGGTTGTGGGTTCGAGTCCCACACGGCCTACCGAGCGCAGGCGAGGGGAGACCCTCTGACCTGCCGCGGAGCGCCCCGACCGGTTTCGACTGGTCGGGGCGCTCCGTCGTTTCGGGTGTCTCAGTCGAAGGAGAGGCGGCCCTGGCCGGGGTTGCCGAGGAAGTTGGCCCAGCCCTGGCTGACAGTCTTGCTGGTGCCGAAGCCGTCGCCGGCGCCGAGGTTGGGGCGGATGGCGATGTCGCCGTCGGTGGAGTGGACGAGCATGTCGGCGTTGCCGTCGCCGGTGGCGTCGGCGAAGTAGAGGCGGCCCTTGCCGGTGCCGCCGAGGAAGTTGGCCCAGCCCTGGCTGACGGTCTTGCTGGTGCCGAAGCCGTCGCCCGCGCCGAGGTTGGGGCGGATGGCGATGTCGCCGTCGGTGGAGTGGACGATCATGTCGGCGTTGCCGTCGCCGTTGGCGTCGGCGAAGGAGAGGCGGCCCTGTCCGGCGTTGCCGAGGAAGTTGGCCCAGCCCTGGCTGACGACGCTGCCGCCGTCGAAGTAGTCGCCGTTGTTGTGGTTGAGGCGGATGGCGACGTCGCCGTCGGGCGAGTGGACGATCATGTCGGCGTCGCCGTCGTCGTTGGCGTCGGCGAAGTACAGACGGCCTTTGCCGGCGCCGCCGAGGAAGTTGGCCCAGCCCTGGCTGACGACGGTGCTGCTGCCGAAGCCCTTGCCGGCGCCGAGGTTGCGGCGGATGGCGATGTCGCCGTCGGTGGAGTGGACGACGAGGTCCTTCAGCCGGTCGCCGTCGGTGTCGGCGAAGTAGAGGCGGCCCTGTCCGGGGTTGCCGAGGAAGTTGGCCCAGCCCTGGCTGACGACGCTGCCGCCGTCGAAGCCGTCGCCGGCGCCGATGTTGTTCCGTATCGCCAGGTCGCCGGCGGTGTTCAGGACCGCCATGTCGGCGTTCGCGTCACCGTTGAGGGAGGCCTTGCTCGTGGTGGGGCCGGAGCCGACCGAGACGTCGAGGTAGTCGCGGTCGATCTGCAGCGTCTGGCCGCCCCAGGTCTCCGTCTCGTTCCCGGCGTACTGGTGGACCCGCTGGTGGTCGGCCCACAGGTGGGCGGGGATGACCTCGTCCTCGGTGTTCGCGACGCCGTTCCAGCGGGCGTTGAAGATCACGTCCGGCCGGGGGTATCCACTGCTCGTCTGGGCCAGGTCGGCCGTGCCGGAGAGGGAGCTGGCGTAGACGCCGGACTTGTAGCCCAGTTCGTGCAGTCGCTTGGTCCAGGCGGCGAGGAAGGCCAGGACGTCGGAGCGGTGGCCCTCGGCGTAGTGCTCCATGTCGTAGTAGACGAGGCTGCCCCTGCCGAAGCCGAGCGCCGCCATGTCGTTCACGGCGTCCTCCGCGGACGCGGTGCCCTGGGAGGTGGGCGAGGTGAGGTCGGGGGCCTGGACACCGACGTAGAGCGGGATGAACTTCCAGCCCGCGCTCGCCTGCTGGGCGACCCAGGAGGGGGTGAGGTTCGGCTGGGCGCAGCCGCGCTCGGAGCCGCCCACGTAGATGCCGACGGCACCGTAGGGGGAGGAGTTCTTCCACGCCTGCATGAGGGTGGGGCTGGGCGCGGTGCAGGCGTCGAAGCCCTTGCCCGTGTAGTTGACGGCGGACACCGGCAGCGTCGCGACCGAGGCGGACGCCTGCGCGGTCATGGCCACGGGGCGGGGCTGGGTGGGCAGGCCCGCGTCGGCGAGGATGCCGGTCACGGTGGCGGGGTCGGTGGCGTAGGTCGCGGTGACGGTGAGGGTGTCCGCCGCGACGCGCACCTCCCGGTCCATGGGGGCCTGCTCGGCCCCCTGCCGGTCCGCGCTCGTGCGGACGGGCTCGGCGAGCAGGGCGTCGGTCTTGCCGGTGATCCCGCTGGGGCACTTCTGGTTCGCGCCGGGGGTCCCGAGGTAGAGGACGTGGCGGTCGAAGCGTACGCAGGCGGTGGGATCGGCGGTCAGGTCGACGACGGCCCAGTCGGAGGGGATGTGGAAGGTGTGCCCCTGGTAGGTGACGGCGCGGGACGCGGTCTCCGCGGTGCCGGCCGCGGAGGCCTGGGGGGCCGCGGTGACGGCGAGGGCGCCGAGGGTGGTGAGGGCGGCGAGGAGGCCGGTTCGTATGCCCCGTGACGACATGGCTGTGTTCCTTCGGATCGTGGGATGACGGACAGGTGCGGTCGCCCTCCGCCCCGGCGACGCCGTGCGGGACGTCGCCGGGGCGGAGGGTGCCCGGATCATGCACCAGCATGTCGGCGTTGCCGTCGCCGTTGGCGTCGGCGAAGTACAGACGGCCCTTGCCGGCGCCGCCGAGGAAGTTGGCCCAGCCCTGGCTGACGGTCTTGCTGGTGCCGAAGCCGTCGCCCGCGCTCAGGTTGAGGCGGATGCACCAGCATGTCGGCGTTGCCGTCGCCGTTGGCGTCGGCGAAGTACAGACGGCCCTTGCCGGCGCCGCCGAGGAAGTTGGCCCAGCCCTGGCTGACGACCTTGCTGGTGCCGAAGCCGTCCCCGGCACCGAGGTTGAGACGGATGGCGACGTCGCCGTCGGTCGAGTGGACGACGAGGTCCTTCAGCCCGTCGCCGTTGACGTCGGCGAAGTAGAGGCGGCCCTGTCCGGGGTTGCCGAGGAAGTTGGCCCACCCCTGGCTGACGGTCTGGCTGGTGCCGAAGCCGTCGCCGGCGCCGATGTTGTTCCGTATCGCCAGGTCGCCGTCGGTGCTCAGGACCGCCATGTCGGCGTTCGCGTCACCGTTCAGGGAGGGGGTGGTGTTGACGCGCCGCTCGATGACCTTGTCGTAGCGGTAGGGGTGGAAGCCGTTGTCCGTCAGGTAGGAGCGGGACAGCGTGGTCTGCCGGGCGTTGGTGCCGGGACGGGCCTCTTCCATGATGACCGCGGTGGTGTGCGAGCTGTCCGTCCACCCCTTGAAGAGGACGACGTGCTGGTCCTCCTTGTCGATCATGTCGCCGGGGAGGAGGTCGTCGAGGCTGCCCAGGCGGGTGGCGTAGTTGGGGAGCGTCCAGGTGGTCGCGCCCCAGTTGTTGTTCGAACCGACGCTCAGGTGCCAGGCCATCGAGACGAATCCGGAACAGTCCTGCCGGTACGTGCCGTTGGAGTCGGTGTGGTAGGCCGTCTGGCTGTACGGGACCTGCTGGTCGATCCAGCTCTGGGCGCGGGCGAGGATCTCGTCCCGGGTGATCTCCCCGCCGGCGGTGGAGTCGTCGGCGGCGGCCTGCGCGAGGAAGGTCCGCGCCGTGTCCGAGCCGTCGGTCTGCTTGACGAAGCCCGTGCCCGGGGCGGTCGTCGGGGCCGGTAGCCCGGCCGCCTCGGCGCCGGCGATGAGTTCCTCGGCGGTGGCCGTGGTCGGGTCGGCGACGGTCGGGGTGAACGTGGTGCTCGTACCGACGGGCGTGGCCGCCTTCTTCCCCGTCGAGGCCTTCGTGGTCGCCTTCTGCGGCGAGGCGTAAGCCGCCGCGTCGACGGTCAGCGACAGCCCCGTGGCGGTGAGGGCGGCGAGGGCGAGGGCAAGGGCACGAGACGGAACACGCTTCGAGTTCATGACAAATCTCCTGAAAAAGGCATGGATGGGCCGAGGCGGTGACCAAGGAAGGTGAGAACAGAGCCGAGTGCGGACGCGGCGGAGCCGTGCGACGAGCGGTGCCGTCAGCTCATGCGGACGTGCTCCGAGCGGTCCTCAAGACGCGCCGCCCGGTGCGGCGCGAGAGCGAGGTGTCCCGGGAGGAGCCGCGGTCGGGGCTCGGCGGACCTTGTGGGTCAGTCCCGGATGAGGCTGTGCTGCGGGGTGTGACGCGCCAGGACGGGCGCTGGGCGGTCAGGTCGCCCGGGGCGTCCCCCGGCGACACCTACGATGCCGAGCGCGGGAGCCGGGGAGAAGCCCCCCAGGGGTGGCGGAACCGTCCAGCGCCGCTTTGGGCCATCGAGCCGTCCCCGCACACGGAAGCGCCCCGCACGGTCTCGACCGGGCGGGGCGCTTCGTCGTACGCGGGGGAGGGGCCGGGCTCACTCCGGGCGGCGGTAGGTGCAGACGTTGACGCCCAGGGGGCTGGTGACGGTGGAGACGAGTTCGAGGGTGCGCATGGCGCCGTCCGTGGGGAACAGCGACTTGCCGCCGCCGAGGAGCACCGGCATGACGATGAGGCGGAGTTCGTCGGCGAGGTCCTCGGCGAGGAGCGTGCGGACGAGGGACGGGCTGCCCATGACGAGGAGGTCCCCGCCGGGGGCCTGGTGGAGTTCGCGGAGGCGGGCGAGGGCCTTGTCGCCGGGGATGAGCGTGGTGTTGTTCCAGGTGAGGTCGGCCTCGCCGAGGGTCTGGGAGACGACGTACTTCGGGATCGCGTTCATGCGGTCGGCGAAGGGGTCGCCGGCCCGCGCCGGCCAGGCGCCGGCCATCGTCTGCCACGTGCGGCGGCCGAAGAGCAGCGCCTCGGCCCGCTCGGTGGCCTCGGCGAAGGCGCCGCCGACGACCTCCGGGTCGAAGAAGGGGCCGGTCCAGCCGCCGTTGGCGAATCCGCCGTCGGTGTCCTCCTTGGGGCCGCCGGGGGCCTGGACGACGCCGTCGAGGCTCATGAACTCGGTGATGACGATGCGCATGGACCCGCTCCTGTGTGTTCGTCGGTCGCTTCGCTGGGGGATACGCCGGTGAAGACGGCGGCGCCGCCCGGAAATCATCGCCCTCTCGAAGATCTTTTTCCTGCGAACGGGTCCTTCCGGGGCGCGAGGTGAGGCAGCGTGGGTGAGTCTGGACCGTGGAGCGCTGGGCGCGGAGCGTGGAGGTGGGGCCGGTGACGGCGACGGGGTACGGGGCGAAGGACCCGTTGGGTACGGCCCGGAGGCTGGCCCGGTGCGCGCTTCTCGCCGCGGCGGCGGCGGTCGTCCTGCTGCTGACGGGACTCGGCGCCGGCGGGCTGGTGATCCTGGTGATCGGGCTCGCCGGGCTCGTCGCGTCGGCCGTGGGCATCTGGTGGTTCCTCGCCCACCGCGGGCCGCTGCGGGTCCTCGGCGCGCTGCTGGCCGTCGGCGCGCCCGTCGCGACCCTGACCCTCTACATCGTCGGGGGCCTGTGGCTGACCGCGCTGCTCGCCCTCGGACTGTGGGCGGTGGCGCTGCTCTGCGCGCGGGCGGCCCTGCGCCGCCCCACGGAGCCGCGCGGACCCGTCACGCCGACGGACCGGGCGCGCGGCGAGCGGCGGCCGAGACCCCGCCGGCCGGTCCTGATCATGAACCCGAAGTCCGGGGGCGGGAAGGTCGGCCGCTTCGCCCTGGTCGAGCGCGCGGAGAAGCTGGGCGCCCGGGTGATCCTGATCGACCCGTCCGTCGAGACCGATGTCGCCGCGCTCGCCCGGGAGGCCGTCGCCGACGGCGCCGACCTGCTCGGGGTGGCCGGCGGCGACGGCACCCAGGCCCTGGTCGCCGCGGTGGCCGCCGAGCACGACCTGCCGTTCCTCGTCGTCTCGGCCGGCACCCGTAACCACTTCGCCCTCGACCTGGGCCTCGACCGCGACGACCCGTCGAACTGCCTGGCCGCCCTCGTCGACGGCGAGGAGCTCCGGGTCGACCTGGGCTCGGTCTCCGGCCGGCCGTTCGTGAACACCGTCTCCTTCGGCGTGTACGCGGACGTCGTCCAGCGCCCCGAGTACCGCGACGCGAAGGCGGGCACCGCGCTGGACGCCCTGCCCGATCTGCTCCAGGGCGGTCAGGGCCCCGGCCTCGACGCGACCGCCGACGGCAGCCGGCTGCTCGCGCAGCAGGCGATCCTCGTCAGCAACAACCCGTACGCGGCCCCCGACCCCTTCGGTGCCGCCGCCGCCCGCAGACCCCGGCTCGACGGGGGTGAACTCGGCGTCATCGGCGTCCGGGTGACGAGCGCCGCGGAGGCCGCCGGTCTGGCGGTCTGGGGCACCCAGGCGACCGGCCTGAACGTCCTGACCGCCGGCCGGGTCGAGGTCGTGGGCGCCTCGGGAAACCTCGGCAACGGCAACGGCAACGGCAACGGCAACGGCAACGGCAACGGGAATGGCGGCGACGCCGACGGGAAGGGGAAGGGGAACGGGAACGGCGGTGGCTACGGCGCCGGCGCCATCCCCGTGGCCGTCGACGGCGAGGCGCTCGTCCTGCCCACCCCGGTCGTCTGCACCCTCCGCCCGCGCGCCCTGCGGGTCCTGGTGCCGCGCGACCGGCCCGGGTCCGTCCCGCCCAGGCCGCCCCTCGACTGGCGGCGGATCGCCGCGCTCGCGCTCCACAGCTCATCCGGCACCACGCGAAGGAACAGCACATGACCACGACGACGAAGACCGGCCCGCTCCAGGACATCCTCCGGGACCTGCGCGCGGTCGACGGTGCCGTGTACGCCGCCGTGGCAGCGACGCCCACGCCCACGCTCGACGTGAGGCTGCGCCGGCTGTCCAGGACGGCCGACCACTCGAAGATCTCGTTCACGGTGGCGGCCGCGCTCGCCCTGGTGCCGGGCCGGCCGCGCAAGGCGGCGCTCGCCGGGGTCGGGGCGATCGCCGTGGCCTCGGCCTCGGCCAATCTGCTGGGCAAGCGGCTGGTCCGCAGGGCGAGGCCGGACCGGGAGGCCGCCCGGGTGGAGGTGGCCCGCCATGTCCGCATGCCCGACTCGGCGTCGTTCCCGTCCGGGCACACCGCGTCGGCGGTGGCCTTCGCCACCGCCGTCGGTGTGGTCCTGCCGGTCGCCGCGGCGCCCCTCGGGGTCCTCGCGGGGGCCGTGGGCTACTCCCGGGTGCACACCGGGGTCCACTACCCCGGCGACGTCGCCGCCGGGGCGGTCCTCGGCGTCGTGAGCGCGGCCGTCGCCCTGACGGTCGAGGCGTCCTGGTCGGCCGCCAGGGGGAAGTGAGCCGCCGTCACGAGACCGCGGCCGCCCGCGGGCCCCAGGCCGTCTCTTCCGGATCCTGCCGGGCTCGCGGCGTCCGAAAGGAACGGCCTACGCGGCCCGGGCCAGCTCCTCCTTCGTGAAGCCGAGGGCGGCGAGGCGTTCCAGGTCCGCGAGGACCTGGAGCCCGACGATCCGGTCTCCGGCGATGGTGAAGGACATGAGCGCGGCCGGGCGTCCCTTCACGACGGACAGGAACGCGGGCGCGCCGTTGACCACGACCGGCAGCGACGCCTGCCGGAACTTGGCGTACATGAGGGCCTGCGAGATGACGGCCTCGGCGCCCCGCACCAGCTTGGACGCGCCCGCGAGGACGCGGCCGCCGTCCGCGCGCAGCACCACGTCCGGGTCGAGGACGGCGAGGAGGCCCTCGAAGTCGCCGCCGTTCGCGGCGGCGAGGAAGGCGTCGGCGATCTCCCGCTGGCGCCGGGGGTCGGGGCCCGGGGCGGGGGTGGCGTCCTGCACCCGGCGGCGGGCGCGGCTGGCGAGCTGCCGGGTCGCGGCCGGCGTGCGGTCCACGATCCGGGCGATCTCGTCGAAGGAGACGGCGAACATGTCGTGCAGGACGAACGCGAGCCGTTCGGCCGGCGACAGCGTCTCCAGGACGACGAGGAGGGCGAGGCCGACCGTCTCGGTGAGTTCGGCGGCGTGCTCCGGGTCGGTGGTGTCCGCGACCCGGACCACCGGGTCGGGGAGGTAGTACTCCAGTGGGTCCTCGCGGCGCGAGGAGCGCGAGCGCAGCATGTCCAGACAGACGCGGCCGACGACCGTGGTCAGCCAGCCGCTGAGGTTCTCCACCGCGCTGACGTCGGCGCGGCTCAGCTTGAGCCAGGCTTCCTGGACGGCGTCCTCGGCCTCGCTGAGTGATCCCAGCATCCGGTAGGCCACTGCCCGCAGGTGGTTCCGGTCGGCCTCGAAGCGCCGGGCCAGGAGTTCCTTGTCGCCGTTCTCGGCCGGGAACTCCAGGTCGGCACGTTCCTTCTCGGCGTCCACTCGTCGATCTCCCCCTTCGCGTCCCGTCATGCCGTCATGACGGAGGAAACGCTGCCCATGTGACACGAGCCGAGGGGGTCGGGGCGGGGAGTGTCGTTCCGACACGTGAGATCCCCGCCGCCTGGCGGTGAACGCCCGGGATTCCCCGGTCTAAGCCTTCCAGCACCGTGAATCCCTCCTTCAGCTCGATGATCATCGTCCGTAGATTGATCACCATGACGACGACAGCGACGCAGGTCAACCCCGTTCTCCGGACCCCGCCGGCCTCCCCCGCGGCCGCGGCCGCGTACTTCTCCGCGAGCCTGGCGTTCCACGCCGACGTCTCGGACGTGGCCTCCGCGCTGGCGACCGCGGCCGCCGAGGGCGCCGACCCGGGCTTCGTCGTGATCGACTCGCGCTCGACGGCCTCCTGGGACCAGGGGCACGTCCCCGGCGCGGTCCACCTGCCGACCGCGCTCATCCCCGAGCAGGCCGAGCAGCTGCTCGACAGGTCGGTGCCGGTCGTCACGTACTGCTGGGGCCCCGGCTGCAACGGCGCCACCCGCGCCGCGCTGGCCCTCGCCGAGCTGGGCTTCCAGGTCAAGGAGATGCTCGGCGGCTTCGAGTACTGGGTGCGCGAGGGCTTCGCGTACGAGACCTGGGAGGGCCCCGCGGAGAAGGCCGCGGACCCCCTGACGGCGCCGGTCGACTCCGACGACTGCGGGTGCTGACGAAAACCGATTTCGTGATCGCCCCGGCCATGGCGTACAGTCGTGTTTACCGACGCGGGGTGGAGCAGCTCGGTAGCTCGCTGGGCTCATAACCCAGAGGTCGCAGGTTCAAATCCTGTCCCCGCTACTCAGTAGCAACGAAGACCCGGATCCTTCTGGATCCGGGTCTTCGTCGTATGCGCGCGTGTCGCCGAGATTCGGCTTGACCTTGCCGCAACGTCAAGATCTAGCGTTCTCGGCATGGAGTGGTCGATCCAAGAGGTCGCCAAGAAGGCCGGCACCACCAGCCGCACCCTCCGCCACTACGGGGAGCGCGGACTGCTGGAGCCGAGCCGGATCGGCGCGAACGGTTACCGGTACTACGACCAGGCGGCGCTGGTACGGCTCCAGCGCATCCTGCTGCTGCGCGAGCTGGGGCTCTCGCTGCCCGCCATCGCGGAGGTCCTCGAAGGGCAGCGGGACACGTCCGCCGCCCTGCGGACCCACCTCGCGCTCCTGGAGCAGGAGCGCGAGCGCATCGGACGCCAGATCGCGTCGGTGCGGACCACTCTCCACAAGACCGAGAAGGGAGAAGAACTCATGGCCGATGAAGTGTTCGACGGCTTCGACCACACGGTGCACGAGAAGGAGGTGACCGAGCGCTGGGGTCGCGAGGCGTACGAGAAGGGCGACCGCTGGTGGCGCTCGCTCGACGCCGGCCGGAAGAAGGCCTTCATGGACGAACAGGCCGGCATCGCCCGCGACTTCGGGCAGGCGGCCCGGGACGGCCTGGCCGCCGGCAGCGACGAGGTGCAGGACATCGCGCGGCGCCAGGTCGCCTGGCTGTCGACGACCACGACGCCGAGCAAGGAGTACGTGATCGGACTCGGCCGAATGTACGTCGACGACCCGCGCTTCACCGCGAACTACGACAAGCACGGTGAGGGCACCGCGATCCTGGTCCGCGACGCGATGGAGATCTACGCGGAGCGGAACCTTTAGTGATCGCCTGCCTGAAGTAAACGGTGGCCAAAAGCCCGCCTGCCTCTTTGCGGGCGCGCCGCACCCCACCGTAGTCTCGCGCGCACCATGAGTGACCAGCGCGTGAGCGATGTGAGCCGGCGGGCGCCCGCCGTGCTCGTGCTGCTCGCGCTCCTCGCCCTGCTCGTGAGCGTCTGCCACGGCCCCCACGGGCACGTGCTGCCGTCCGCGGGCACGGTGGCCGTCTCCGCACCCGCGCAGCCGCACGGCTGTGAGCGGTCCGGGGACGCGTGGTCCTTCGACGCCCACCTCCCCGCGCAGGCCGCGGCCTCGCAGCTCGCGGCGCCGGACGCCGGCGGAGCCGTATCCCAGTCGTACGAAGCGGACTTCCGCACCGATCCCCGCGCGCGCTGCGTCCGGGGCCGGGCGGGACCGGGGCCCGAGCCGGGCCGTCTGCTGATCGCCCTCGGAGTGGACCGGAACTGAACCGGGTCTCGCCCTCGCGTGACCAGGTTCCCTTTCGCGTACCCACCTCAAGGACGTACTTCCCATGAGCGCACCACTGACGCTGCCCGTCCAGGGGCAGACCGTCGGCAACACCCCCGTCCTGTGGACGGACGACGGCTACTGGGCCAAGCTCGAAGGCTTCAACTTCGGCGGCATCAAGGACCGGGCCGCCCTCTACATGGTCGAGGAGGCCCGCCGCCGGGGCGAGCTGCGCCCCGGCGCCCCGATCGTCGAGTCGACCTCCGGGACCCTCGGTCTCGGCCTCGCCCTCGCGGGCGTGCTCCACGGCCATCCCGTGCACGTGGTCACCGACCCCGGCCTCGAACCGATCGTCGAGCGGATGCTCGTCGCCCACGGCGCCCGGGTGCACGTCGTGCCCGAGCCGAGCCCGTGCGGCGGCTGGCAGCAGGCCCGGATGGACCGGGTCGCCGAGCTGCTGACGAGCCTGGACGGTTCCTGGTGGCCGAACCAGTACGGGAACCCCGACAACCCCGACGCGTACGCCGGGCTGGCGGCCGAGCTGTCCGGGCAGCTCGACCGGATCGACGTGCTCGTGTGCGCGGTCGGCACCGGCGGCCACTCGGCGGGGATCTCCCGGGCGCTGCGCGCCGGCGGCAGTCCCGCCCTCGAACTGGTCGGCGTGGACTCCGTGGACTCCACCGTCTTCGGCCTGCCGGCCGGGAACCGGCTGATGCGCGGCCTCGGCTCGTCGATCCATCCCGGCAACGTGGACCACGGTGCCTTCGACGAGATCCACTGGGTGGCCCCGGCCGAGGCGGTACGGGCGGCCCGCCGGCTGGCCTCGCGGCAGTTCGCGACGGGCGGCTGGAGCGTGGGCGCGGTCGCGCTGGTCGCCGGATGGCTGGCCCGGACCCGGCCGCGCGGGACCCGGATCGCGGCGGTCTTCCCCGACGGGCCGCAGCGGTACTTCGACACCGTCTTCAACGACGACTTCTGCGCGGCGCACGGCCTCCTCGACGGGCCGGTGCGCGAGGACCCCGTCGCGTACGAGGCCGGGGCGCGGGTGGACGGCTGGACCCGCAAGGTGCTGGAGCGCGTCCGGTGACCACCGCGAACACGACCGCTCCCGCCAAGGGGGGCGTCTGGCGGCAGAGCCGTACCTTCGAGCCGGCCGTACGGCTCCTCTTCCTCAACCAGCTCACCATCAACCTCGGCTTCTACATGCTGATGCCGTACCTGGCCGCGCACCTCGCGGACGGGCTCGGGATGGCCGCCTGGGCGGTCGGGCTCGTCCTCGGCGCCCGGAACCTCTCCCAGCAGGGCATGTTCCTCGTCGGCGGGGCGCTCGCCGACCGGCTCGGCTTCAAGCCGCTCATCGTGGCCGGCTGCGCGCTGCGGACGGCCGGATTCGGGGCCCTCGCCTTCGCCCAGTCGCTGCCGATGCTGATCGCCGCCTCGCTCGCGACCGGGCTCGCGGGAGCGCTGTTCAACCCTGCCGTGCGGGCCTGTCTCGCGGCGGAGGCCGGGGAGGAGCGGCGGGTCGAGGCGTTCGCGCTCTTCAACGTGTACTACCAGGCGGGCATCCTGCTGGGGCCGCTCGTCGGGGTGGCCCTGACGGGGGTGTCGTTCCGGCTGACGTGCGTGGTGGCGGCCGTGCTGTTCGCCGGCCTGACCCTCGTACAGCTCCGGCACCTTCCCGTACGGGCCTCGCACGAGCCACGGAAGGAGGGGGAGCGGGGGCAGTTCCGCACGGTCCTGTCCCACCGCACGTTCTGGTTCTTCTCGCTCGCCATGACCGGCTCGTACGTCCTGTCCTTCCAGGTCTACCTGGCGCTGCCGCTCGCGGCGGACGGCACGGGGCTCACGACGGCGCTGTTCGTCGTCTCGGCGCTGGTCGCGCTCGCCGGGCAGCTGCGGATCACGGCCTGGTGCCGGCGCCGGCTGACCCGCGAGCGGTGTCTCGTCCTCGGACTCGCCCTGATGGGCGGCGCCTTCCTGGCGCCGGCGGCGCTGGGCCGCGGCGCGGTCGCGCTGCTGCTGTGCGCGGCCGTCCTCGCCGTCGCGAACGCGGTGCTCTACCCGTACGAGATGGACACCGTCGTCGCCCTCTCCCGGGGGCGCTGGGTGGCCACCCACTACGGGCTCTACAACACCGTCTGCGGAATCGGCATCACCCTCGGCAACCTGGGCACGGGCGCCCTCCTCGACGTGACCGGCTGGTCCGCGGCCCCCTGGCTCGCCCTGTGTGCCGTGGGCCTGGTCTGCGCGGCGGCCATGGCCCTGCTGGCCAGGGGCGGACGCCTGGGGGAGGCGGCGGACGGGGGCTGAGGGCCGGCGGGCGGTCCGCGGGGTCGCGGTTCCGGGGCGGGGCCGACGCGGCCGCCGGCCGTGCGGGCCGGGGCTACGCCACTCGGCCCCGTGGGAGTCGCCGCCCGGTGCGGCGGCGGCAACGCTGAGAGGGCGCGGTGCGGACCGCGGCCGGTCGGACCGGGCAGGAGAGCACAGGTGGGGCACCCCCAGGGAGCGGCGGGCGGCGGGCGGCGGCGCGGTGGGCCGCGCCCCGCCTACGGCGGCGCCCGGCGGTTCATCCGCGCGCTGCCCCCGTTGGTCATCGTGGGCGGCGTCGTCTACGACCTGTCGACGCCACCCGCTTACACGGCGGCGCCGCTCTTCTCCGCCGCCCCGCTGATCGCCGCGCCCTTCTTCTCCCTGCTCACCACCCTGCTCACCGGGATCGCCGCTCTCCTCGCCTCCGTCGGGCTGTACGTCTACAACGGCACGGTCGACGAGATCCCGGCCCTCACCGAGACCCTGACCGTCCTCACCGTCTCCGCGCTCGCCCTCCTCGTCAACCGGGTCGTGCGCCGCAGCGGCGAGCAGCTCGCCTCGGCGCGGGTCATCGCGGAGACCGCGCAGAAGGCGGTCCTGCCGATGCCGGCCGAGCGGATCGGCGGGCTCCAGTGCGCGGCGCGGTACGAGGCGGCGCAGGCGGGCGCGTTCATCGGCGGCGACCTGTTCGCCGTCCAGGACACCCCGCACGGGGTGCGGCTCGTGGTCGGGGACGTCCGGGGCAAGGGGCTGGACGCCGTGGAGGCCGTCGCCGTCGTCATCGGTGCCTTCCGGGAGGCGGCCGAGCAGGAACGGACCCTGGAGGGCGTGGCCCAGCGCCTCGAACGGGCGCTGGCCCGGGAGGGCACCCGTCGGCACGGCCTCGACGCCTTCGAGGGGTTCACCACCGCGGTGCTCGCCGAGATCCCGCGCACCGACGGCAGCGGCACGTTCGGCGGGTTCGTACGGGTGGTGAACCGCGGGCACCCGCCCCCGCTGATGCTGTACGCGGACGGGCGCCTCGACCTGATGGAGCCGGGCGAGGCGGCGCTGCCCCTCGGTATGGGGGACCTGGCGGTGTGGCCGGACCGGGCCGAGGCGAAGCCGTATCCGCCGGGCGCGACCCTGCTCTTCTACACGGACGGCCTCTCGGAGGCGCGGAACGCGCAGGGCGTCTTCTACGACCCCGCCGAGCGGCTCGCCGGCCGGATCTTCCCGGGACCCGAGGAGCTCCTCGACGCGCTCGTGGACGACGTACGCCTCCATACGGGCGGCGGTTCGACGGACGACATGGCGCTGCTCGCGGTGAGTCGGCCGGCGGCGGGGCAGCCGGAGCGGCGCCGGACCATGCCGGTGGTGCCGCCGGGCGGAGGCGGCGACCGGAGCCCCGGTCACCGGGCGTAGTCGAGGGGTGTCGCTGCGATAACAATTGACATAACGTCAGATCGCGAGGGTTTGGGGTTCGCGTTCTGAAGGGGGGTCAACTCGGACCATTCCCCCTCAATTCAATGAATGATCAAGGGGAACGGCTTGGAATCGGGACCCCCTGTCTATTAACGTTCGATAACGCAGCGCGGTCGTCACACCCGTCGCAAGAGGCGGCACCGTGCGCACGCGCCGAATCCTGAAAAGGAACCGGGGAACCACCACTTGGGGTGAATCGGGCCTTTCGCACCCGTGCGACCGTGTCCGTAGGAGACCTTCCTGCTCCGAACCCGTCAGCTAACCCGGTAGGCGATAAGGAAGGAAAGGAGCGCGCCTTCGTGGCGTCCAACACCCCCGCACCCGAAGCCCCCTTCGATGCCTTCGGTGGCGGTGCGGGTCCCGCCGCCCCGGACACCGAGTGGAATCCCACCGAGGACTCCCTCCGCGCCCAGAACCGCTCCGGCGGACGCCACCGCGTCGTCAAGCAGCGCTCCAACTTCGCCCGCTCCTCCACCGTCCTCGGCGTCGGCGTCATCGCCGCCGTCGGCGCGGGCGGCCTCGCCACCGCGCAGGAGAAGCCGCCGGTCGCGATATCGCTCCCGGACCTCCCCGACCTCGACCTCCCGGACGCCCACGACCTCCCCGGCGTCGGCGCCCTCCTCACGGACGAGGACAGCGAGCCCGTCAGCGCGGCCCGCGCCAACCCGAACCCGCTCACCGCCGCCACGTACACCACGGCTTCCGGCGAGCAGACCGACACGGCCACCCGCACCGCGACCGGCGCCGCCGACGCGGGCGAGGCCCTGCGCGCCCGCATCCTCCAGCAGGCCGAGCAGCAGCAGGCCTCCGCCGACGCCGCCGACAAGGCCGCCGCGGAGAAGCTGGCCGCCGAGAAGGCCGCGGCGGAGGCCCTGGCCAAGGAGGCCGCGGCGACGAAGGCGGCCGCCGAGGCCAAGGCGAAGGCCGAGGCGGAAGCGAAGGCCAAGGCGGAGGCGGAAGCCGCCGCGAAGGCGGAGGCCGAGCGCCTCGCCCAGCTCGCCGCCAGCTACTCGCTGCCGATCTCCTCGTACACCCTCACCGCCACCTACATGCAGTCCGGCTCCATGTGGTCCTCCGGCTACCACACCGGCCTCGACTTCGCCGCGCCCACCGGCACCCCGCTCAAGGCGGTCCACGGCGCCACCGTCAAGTCCGCCGGCTGGTCCGGCTCCTACGGCTACCGGATCGTCCTGGAGCTGGAGGACGGCACCGAGGTCTGGTACTGCCACCTCTCGTCCATGACGGTCTCCGTCGGCCAGACCGTGGGCACCGGCGAGACCATCGGCCGCGTCGGCGCCACCGGCAACGTCACCGGCGCCCACCTCCACATGGAGGTCCACACCGCAGGCGGCGACGGCATCGACCCGGCGGCCTGGCTCCGCTCCAAGGGCCTCTCGCTCTGACCCCGGCGGAATAGGCCCGGCGGCGGGCGGGGTTGATCCACCCATGACCTCTCTCCGCCCGCTGGGCAGCTCCGACCTTCACGTCTTCCCGCTCGCCCTGGGCGGCAACGTCTTCGGCTGGACCGCCGACGAGGCCCAGTCCTTCGCCGTCCTCGACGCCTACGCCGCCGCCGGCGGCAACTTCGTCGACTCCGCCGACTTGTACTCCGCCTGGGCCGAAGGCAACGAGGGCGGCGAGTCCGAGACCGTCATCGGCCGCTGGCTCGCCTCCCGCGGCAACCGGGACGACGTCGTCGTCGCCACCAAGGTCGGCGCCCACCCGCGCTTCAAGGGCCTCTCCGCCACCACCATCAAGGGCGCCGCGGAGGAGTCGCTGCGCCGCCTCGGCACCGACCACATCGACCTGTACTACACGCACTTCGACGACGAGACCATCCCGGTCGAGGAGATCGTCACCGCCCTCGACCAGCTGGTGAAGGACGGCAAGGTGCGCGCCGTCGCCGCCTCCAACATCTCCCCGGAGCGGCTGCGCGCCTCCCTCGACTTCGCCGAGGCCGAGGGCCTGACCCGTTACGTGGCCCTCCAGCCGCACTACAACCTGGTCTCCCGCGCCACCTACGAGGGCCCGCTCCTGGAGACCGCCGACCGGGCCGGGCTCGCCGCCGTCCCCTACTTCGGCCTCGCCTCCGGCTTCCTCACCGGCAAGTACCGTCCCGGCGCCACCGTCGACAGCGTCCGCGCGGCGGGCGCCGGCGGCCACCTCGACACCGAGCGCGGCCGGGCCGTCCTCTCCGCGCTCGACACCGTCGCCGAGGCCCACGAGGCGGAGCTCGCCTCCGTCGCCCTCGCCTGGCTCGCCTCCCGGCCCACCGTCGTCGCGCCGATCGCCTCGGCCCGCACGGTGGAGCAGCTCCCGGCACTGGTCGCGTCCGCCGACCTCACGCTCACCGACGCCGAGCTGACGCTCCTCACCGAGGCGTCCGCCGTCTGACGCCGTCCGGGCGGTCTGACGCCGTCCGGGCCGCCTGGCACCGTCTGACGCCACCCGATGTCGCCTGACGTCGTCCGGCGTCGTCCGGCGGGTACGGCGTCGGCGGCCCGGTCTGTCCGGCCCGTCAGTCCCCGGCCACTCCGGCTAACTGCGGTACGGGTTGTAGCCGCCGTAGTCCAGGTACTGCGGCGGCGCCCACACCCGGCCCGTGGCCCGCGCCGCGTACGTCAGGGCCGGGGACGCGACCTCGCGGCGCTGCCAGAGGTGGTGCAGCAACTCCTGCTCGCGGGCCGGGAAGTCGGGCCCGGCCGTACCGCGCCGGGCCCGGTCCCGGAGGAAAGCCAGGGTCGTCGCGAAGGACTCGTACTCGCCGACGGCCCGCGCGGCCGCCGGACCGTACGTCCGGCCGGCGAACGAGCGGGCCATCTGGCGGGCGCGCATCGAGGAGAGCGCGAGCGGCTCGGCGGGGGAGAGCCAGCCGGCCGCCGCGTACGCCGGGAGCTCGCCGGATATCGTGCGCAGCTCGCGCTGCCGGCTCCACACCGCGAGCCAGGTCAGCAGGCCGAAGGCCGGGACCATGAGCGCCCCGTACACCGCGTAGAAGGCCCACGGGCCGCCGAAGGTGGCCGAGCCGTTCCAGGCGGCGTGCAGGCCCATGGCGAGCAGCAGCCCGGCGAGCGGCAGCAGCACCTTCCGGAGCCGCTTGCCGCGCGGGGCGAGCGCGGCGAAGCCGAAGCCGATGCCGGTGAGCACGGTGAAGAGCGGATGCGCGAACGGCGACATCACGACCCGTACGAAGAAGGTGCCGGCGGTCACCATGCCGATGCCGGAGGAGCCGACCTCCTGGTCCTCGCCGAAGGCGTTGCCGAGATAGAGGATGTTCTCGGTGAAGGCGAAGCCGGTCGCGGTGAAACCGGCGAAGACGACACCGTCGACGAGCCCGCCGAAGTGCCGTCGGCGGAAGAGGAAGAGCAGCAGGATCGCGGCGGCCTTCGCGCTCTCCTCCACCACCGGCGCGATGACGGTGGCCCCGAGGTTGTCGGCCGAGTCCGGGTCGGCCGTGGCCGTCGCGATCCAGCGGACCGCGAAGGAGTTCGCCAGGATCGCGACGAGCGCGGCGGCGAAGGCGCCCCAGGCGAAGGCGAAGAGCAGGTTCTTCCAGGGCCCCGGCTCGACCCGGTCGAGCCAGCGGAACGCGGCCATCAGCAGGGGTACGGGCAGTACGGCCAGGCCCAGGCCGACGAGGAAGCCCTGGGTGCCGGTCTGCTCGCGGACCAGTGCCAGGATCACCAGGGCGCACAGCGCGAGCAGCACGACGACGGCGATGGCCCGGAGCACCCGGCTGCGCCAGAACGCGCGGCGAGGCCGGTAGCGCCACTGCGACCGGTCCGCGGCGGCCGGAAAGGCCGGCTCGTCGGTGTCCCGGTGCGGGACGGGCACGGAGTCCTCGGGGGACAGGCCGACAAGGGCTGCGTCCTCGGAGGTCCGGTCGGCAAGGGCCGCGTCCTCGGGGGACCGGCTGACGGGCGCGGTGTCCTCGGGAGGCCGGTCGGCGGGGGCGGGATTCGACACGTGAGCGACCCTAACGACCCCCACCGACACCGGGCGACGGGGTTATCCCCGCGGGACCCGCCGGAAGAGCAGGTCGTGCACGACGTGACCCTTGTCCAGACCCTGGCCCTCGAAGCGGGTGACCGGCCGGAAGTCCGGACGGGGGGCGTAGCCGCCGTCCGGCTGCGTGTTCTCGAAGTCGGGATGCGCGGAGAGGACCTCCAGCATCTGCTCGGCGTACGACTCCCAGTCGGTGGCGCAGTGCAGCACGCCGCCGGGCTTGAGCCGGGTCGCGAGAAGGCTGAGGAACTCGGGCTGGATGAGCCGCCGCTTGTGGTGCCGCGCCTTGGGCCACGGGTCCGGGAAGTAGACCCGGCAACCGTCCAGGGAGTCCGTCGCCAGCATCTCGCGGAGCAGGATGATCGCGTCGCCGTTGGCGACCCGCACGTTCGTCAGGCCGTTGCGGTCGGCGAGCCCCAGCAGATTGCCCTGGCCGGGCGTGTGCACGTCCACGGCCAGGATGCCCGTGCCCGGGTCGGCCGCCGCCATCTGCGCGGTCGCCTCGCCCATCCCGAAGCCGATCTCCAGGACGACCGGCAGCCCGTCGAACATCTCGCCGAGGTCGAGGACGCCCTTGCCGTCGATGTCGAGGCCCCAGTCGGGCCACCTCTTCAGCATCGCCTCCGCCTGCCCGTACGTGACGCGGCTGCGGCGCGGCTGGAAACTCCGGATCCGCCGCTCGTGATGCGCCCCGGCCGGGTCGGGCATCGGCCCTTCCCCGGGCGCGAACATCCGGCTTCCCCGCCGTGCGGCGGTCCGACCACCCTCTACGACGGCCTGCGATTCGTTCTCACTCTGCTCAGACACAATGCCCCCAATCCTACGGCGCCCCCACCCCTACGCCCTCTCCGTGCGGGCCGCCCCCACCCCCGCGCCCTCTCCGTGTGGGCTGCGCCCGTCCCCGCCTACGCGCCGCGTGGGCTGCGCCCGCTCCCGCGCCACCTCCGTGTGGGCAATCGTCCCGCTGGGCGGGACGGGTGGGCACACGGGACGGCGCCCTCTGCCGGGCCCAGGCTTCCGGGCCTGAACGGTGCGCCGAAGGTGCGGCGCCGTGGTGGGTTGTGCCCACCCGTTCCGCCCTTGCGGAACAGTTGCCCGCAACCCGGGGTCCTGCCAGGGGCGCGGCCCGCACCCCGGGGTCCTGCCGGGGGCGCGGCCCACGGTCCGGGAGGCGGCGGTGCGGCCGCTACAGCTGGGCGAGGGCGAGGGTGGCGACTTCGCGGCCGATGGGCAGGGACGCGGTCGCCGCAGGCGAGGGCGCGTTGAGGACGTGCACCGTCCGCGCCTCCTCGCGGATGAGGAAGTCGTCGACGAGCGTCCCGTCCCGCAGCACCGCCTGCGCCCGTACGCCCGGCGCCGCGCGCCGCAGGTCGGATTCCTCGATGACCGGCAGCAGCCGCCGCACCGCTTCGGTGAAGGCCCGCTTCGAGAGGGAGCGGTGCAGTTCGCCGGCGCCGTACCGCCAGTGGGCGCGGGCGATGGACCAGGAGCCGGGCCAGGCGAGGGTGCCGGCCAGTTCGCGGGGTCGGACGACGGACCAGCCGTAGCCTTCGCGGGCGAGTGCGGGCACCGCGTTGGGGCCGATGTGGACGCCGCCGTCGATGCCCCGGGTGAGGTGGACGCCGAGGAAGGGGAACGCGGGGTCGGGGACGGGGTAGACCAGGCCTCGTACGAGCGAGGGGTCCGTGAGCTCGTAGTACTCCCCTCGGAAGGGGACGATCCGCATGCCGGGGTCGTCGCCCGCGAGGCGTGCGATCCGGTCGCAGTGGAGTCCGGCGCAGTTGACGAGGACCCGCGCCCGCACGATCCGGCCGTCGGCTGTCCGGACGGCGACGCCCCAGGGGCGCCGGTCGATCACGGTGACCTCGGCGCCGCGCAGGATCCGGGCGCCGGAGGCCTCGGCGAGGCGGGCGGACACGGCGCCGTAGTCGCAGATTCCGGTGGTGCCGACGTGGATCGCGGCGAGGCCGCGGACGCGCGGCTCGTACTCGCTGATCTGGGTCGGGCCGAGTTCGCGGACGGGGATGCCGTTCTCCCGGCCGCGCTGGACGAGCGCGTGCAGTCTGGGCAGCTCGTCGCGCGTGGTGGCGACGATGAGCTTCCCCGTCACCTCATGCGGAATATCCCATTCTGCGCAGAACTTGACCATTTCGGCCGCGCCTGAGACCGCGAAGCGGGCTTTGAGCGACCCCGGCCGGTAGTAGATCCCGCTGTGGATCACCCCGCTGTTGCGCCCGGTCTGGTGGCGCGCGAGGGCGGGCTCCTTCTCCAGGACCGTGACGCGGGTGCCGGGCGCGGCACGCGTCAGCGCGTACGCCGTCGAGAGACCGACGATCCCGCCGCCGATCACCAGTACGTCGCAGTCAAACACCAGCGCCACCTCCCACCCCCGATAGTGCACTGGCCCACTGACAACGCCGTTAAACGCCCACGTCGTGGGACGCGCGTCACGCCCGGGCGGCGTGCCGTGCCCGACCGGCGGATCACGCCGGCGAGACGAGGAGGGGCCGGGCCCGCTCCCGCAGCTCCACGACCCGCGGCTCGTCCCCGTACGGTTCGAGCCGGTGCAGCAGGTCCCGTACGTATTCCGTGGTCCGTGCCGAGGAGATCCGCCCCGCCACCTCCACCGCGAGCGTGCCCGCCGCGCAGGCCGCGTCGAGGTTGCCCGACTCCAGCTCGGCGACGGCGGAGACGACGAGCCGCAGTCCGTGCGAGCGGACGAACTCCTCGGTGGGCCGGGAGAGTGCCTGCTCGGTGAAGCGGCGCACCTCGTGGGGCGCCTTCAGGTCCCGGTAGCACTCGGCCGCGTCGGCGCAGAACCGGTCGTACGAGTAGAAGCCGAGCCAGGTCGGGTCGGCGTCGCCCGCTCGGGAGCGCTCCAGCCATCCCTCGGCGGACTTGAGCGCGCCCCCGGCGGCGAGCCCGTCGCCGGCCTTGGCGTGGGCGCGTGCCTCGACGAGCCGGAAGAAGGACATGGTGCGGGCGGTCGCGAGGCCCCGGTTGCGTTCGAGGGCGGCCTGGGCGAGGTCGACGCCCTCGTCGGCGAAGCCGCGGTAGGTGGCCTGGAGGGACATGGAGGCGAGGACGTATCCGCCGAGCGGTACGTCGGCCGCGGCGCGGGCGAGCCGCAGAGCCTGGATGTAGTAGCGCTGGGCGGCCTCCTGCTGTCCGGTGTCGAAGGCCATCCAGCCGGCCAGCCGGGTCAGCTCGGCGGTCGCCCCGAACAGGGCCCGGCCGACCTCGTCCGAGTACGAGCCGAGCAGCAGGGGTGCCGCGTCCACGCGTAAGCACTCGGGGACCATGGAGGAACGCCAGTCCCCGCCGCCGTATTTGGAGTCCCAGCGGCGCGCGTCCTCGGCGGCCTCGCGGAGTTTGGCGACGTCGCTGTGCCCGACGCGCGGGTGTTCCGCGGCCGCCGCTCCCGCGGTGCCCGCGCCGGGGCGTGGGGCCTCGCGCTCGACGGACGGGTCGGCGGGGGTGATCAGCCACCGCGAGGTCGGGGTGGCGTACGCGCTGACCGCGAAGGAGCCCGCGAGCGACTGCCAGATGCCGCCCCCGCCGGCCCGCCGCCCCGCGAGGTCCAGCCGGTACAGGTCGGTGGCGGAGCGCACGGCCTCGCCCACGTCGCGCGGGAAGGCGAGCCCGACTTCGGGCGCCGGGTCGGCGTCCGCGAGGCCGATCTCGTGCAGGGGCACGGGCCGGCCGAGCTTCTGCCCGATCGCCGCGGCGATCAGGTGCGGGGCGGCGCCCTGCGGCACCATGCCCTTCGACACCCATCGGGCGACCGAGGTCTTGTCGTATCGAAGCGTCAGTCCCCGTTGTGCACCGAGGTCGTTGACGCGCCGGGCGAGCCCGGCGTTGCTGATTCCCGCGAGGGCGAGAACCGTGCCGAGCTTTTCGTTCGGCCCGCGTTGCTCCCTGGACATGACGCCACCCCTCGACAACCCAGACGGCCGCCACGACGCCGGGCATAGGCGTGCGGCATTCGTAAACACAGCGTAGTTCGCCGCATCCCTACCGTTAAGGGGCGGTGTTCCGTATGGCGAGATTGTTGTGTGACCGGCTGCCGGGAAGGGACGGCGGCCCGGCTCGTGCTCCGGCCGTGTGGCCGTGCGCCCGGCCGTGCGCTCTCGTCCGGCCGAGGGGGGGAGCGCTTCCATGGGTGGCGCGTGGGTCGGCCCGCTCGGCCGGGAACGGTGTCCCGGACCAGTGGGCTGGGGGACTCCGCCGCCCCATTCCCCGCGGGCGGCGGACGGCGCCGGGAGGCGGGAGCGCCTCCCGGGCTGCCGGACGCCCGGGCGGGGCGAGACGGCCTGGTCGCGTTCCAAACCCACCGGGCACGGTCGATATTTGGCCGAATGACGCCGGTGTGCCTTCGGCGGCCAACTGGCCCATGCCAGGGGCGCATTCGGCTTTCGCGCGCGTGCACCCGGACACCGCCCCGTGCGCCGTTGTCGTGGCAGCATGTCTCCCACCGAAACGGATGTGGAGGCGCCGATGCGATGGCTGGTGGGCTGGAGCAGTGTCGCCGCGAACCTCGCAACGACCGCCGGAGCGCGATCGGGAGCGGTGCACGGCGGGTACGACTCCGACTTCCCCTCCTCCGCCGGATACGGCTCCGACCGGGCGGCCGAGGGGCGCACGGTGCAGCCGGTGGGCGCACAACTCCTGTGGAACGGCCCCGATCCGCTGTGGGCGGTCGGCGACTGGCGGCCCGACGAGGTGCGCGTGGTGGCCGTCGACGACCACACCCGCCTCGCCGTCCTCGGCTGTTGCGCCGCGAGCGACGAGGAGCTCCGCCTCGGCCTGCTCACCGCGCGCGGGGGCGCGCTGAGGCACCTCACCGCATGGCCCGGCAGCTACACGGCGGTCGTCAAGGCCGGCCGCCGTGTCACCGTCACCGGTGACCTCGTGGGCGCCCGGCCCGTGTTCCACACCCCGTGGGCCGGCGGCACCGCGTTCGCCACGGCCGCCCTGCCGCTCGCCGACCTCGTCGAGGCCCAGCTCGACATCGGCCACCTGGCCGCCCTCCTGGCCTGCCCGGAAACCCCGGAGGCGCTGCGCGACTCCACGCCGTACGAGGGGGTGCGGCGGGTCCCGCCCGGCCACGCGCTGATCCTGCGGGAGGGGTCACGGGAGATCGCCGGGTACGAGCAGGTCGCCTCGCTCGCGGTCGCGGCGCCCGAGTCCGACCCCCGGCAAGCCGTCGAAGGGGTACGGGACGCCCTCGTCGAGGCCGTACGCGCCCGGCTCACCGCACCCCGCCACGCGCCCGAGGTCCCGCTTCCCGACCCCGGCCCCGTCCCCGGCATGGGGCCCGCCGACCGGCGCGCGGCCCGGGGCGCGGGACCGGCCCCCGGCATCGGCGCCGACCTCTCCGGCGGCAGCGCGTCCGGCACCCTCGCCCTCCTCGCGGCCGGGCTTCCCGGGGTGCCGGGCACGATCGTCGGGCACGGCGCGGGGGCGGGGGAGCGGCTGCTCGCGGTCACCTTCAACGACCTGGCCACGCGCCCCGGTTCGGGCCGCGAGGACGAGCTGGAGCGGGCCCGGGAGCTCGCGGCCGACCCGCGCCTGCACCACGTGGTCGTCGCGGCCGGCGAGGAGGCGCTGCCGTACGCCGCCCTGGACGGGCCGCTCACCGACGAGCCGGGCCCCGCGCTCGTCACGGCCGAGCGGCACCGGCGGCGGCTCGCGGGCGGCAGCGCCGACCACTTCACCGGGATGGGCGCCAAGCAGGTCCTCGACGCGCACCCGGCGCGCCTCGCCGACCTCCTGATGGACCGCAGGCGCCGTTCCCTGGTGCGTCCCGTGACGGCGCTCGCCAAGGCCTCGGGCCCGTCCGCGGGCGCGTTCCTGGTGCCGCTGACCGTCTACCGGGCGGCGCGGAAGCTGGCCCGTACCCCGTACCGCACGGGTCTCGAGACGGCGGCCCGGCGCGTCCTGGAGGCGAACCGCGCGGCCCCGGACGGCTTCGGCCCCCTGGAGGCCTCGCTGTCCGCCCTGGCCTGGTCGCGGCCGGGGCCCGCGGCGCGCTGGCTGACCGGGGAGGCGCTGGCCGAAGTATCGGTTCGCCTGAACCGGGCGGCGACTCTTCCCGCCTCCGTCCAGCGCCCGGGCGAGGCACGCGCGCGTGCCGCCCTCGTCCGCGCCGCGGCCGATCACCGGGTCCTCGAACAGGCCGCGGAGATCCGCGGCCAGCGGCTGCACGCCCCCTTCCTCGACAACCAGGTCGTCCGCGCCTGCCGAGCGCTCCCCGAATCGCTGCGGGTCCAGCCGGACGCCCGCGCCGGCGTCCTGCGCACGGTCCTCTCCGGCGCCGGCGTCCACGACCTCCCCCCGGGCTGGGGCGCCCCGCATCCCGCCGTCCCCGCCGCGGCCACCCGCGCGGGCCTGCGCGCCGCGCTGCCCCAGCTCCTCGCCCTCTTCGACGCCCCCCTCCTCGCCGACGCTGGCCTCATCGACGCCCGCGTCGTCCGCCGGGCCCTCGGTTCCGCCGCCGACGGCGCCCCCGTCCCCCTCGACGGCCTCGCCGACCTCGTCTCCACCGAACTCTGGCTCCGCCGCCTCCTCGCCCGCCGCGGCTCCTGCTGGACCAACACCACCGAACCCCGCGCCCACCGCGCCGTCCAGGGCCCCCTGATCCCGGCATCGAGGTCACTTCCGGCGTGAGGCCCTCGGCAAGCAGGCGAAACGCCCCAGCACGCTCGTTCGAGCGAACGCTTCCCGGACCTCGATCCGGAGCCGGACCTAAGCTGAAACCGTCGCACCCGAGCGAAGGAGGTCCGCCATGGCCATGCCGTTGCCGGTCCCGGAGGACACGTTCTCCGGGGGCTTGCCCGACCGTGAGGGCGCGAGCACCCAGGAGACCTTCGAGTTGTTCAGTGCGATGGCCCCCAAGGGCTGGCGCGTGGAGCTGATCGAAGGGGAGATCTACGTGGGGCCTCCGGCCAATGGCGAGCACGAGGAGATCGTGACCGAGGTGGTGGAGCAGGTCATCGCCCACCGGGTCGATACGGCACTCAGGAACTTCACGGGCATCGGCCTCAGCCTGCCCGGCACCAGCGACACCGTCAGAGTCAGCCCCGACCTCGTCATCGCGCCCAAAGGCAGCTTCGACGATCAGCGGGAGTGGCACGCTCCGGACGCCGTCCTCCTCGTCGCCGAGGTGACCTCCTCCTCCACCGCAGGCCGAGACCGGGTCCAGAAGATCAGGGCCTACGCGCGCGCGGGCATCCCCCTCTACCTGCTGATCGACCGCGAGGCGGGCGAGGCCGTCGTCTGTTCCGAGCCGGACGGGGACGACTACGCCCACAAGTCCGTCCACAAGCTGGGGACACAGGTTCCGCTCCCCGCGCCCCTCGGCTTCCCGCTCGACACCGCCGCGTTCTGAGGGTCCGGCCCGGGTAAACCCCGAGGCACCCGCCCCCGCCACCGGCCACAATGAGCCGGTGCGGTATCTCATCCTCGGCACCACCGAGGCCCTCCGGTCCGACGGCACCACCCTCCCCCTCGGCGGCGCCCGGCTGCGCGCCCTCCTCGCGGCGCTCGCGCTGCGCGGCGGACGGGCCGCGTCCGTCACCGAGCTCGCCGACGACGTGTACGGGGACGAGCCGCCGCAGGACACCCCCGCC
Organism: Streptomyces wedmorensis; assembly: GCF_000716445.1. Taxonomy (GTDB): domain Bacteria; phylum Actinomycetota; class Actinomycetes; order Streptomycetales; family Streptomycetaceae; genus Streptomyces; species Streptomyces wedmorensis. The sequence continues at coordinate 12,287 of NZ_JNWK01000049.1, read as the reverse complement.
GCCCTCCAGGCCCTGGTCGGCCGCCTCCGCCGGGTCATCGGCAGGGAAGCCGTCGCCTCCACCCCCGGTCCCGGGTACCGGCTCGTCGCCGGACCCGACGACATCGACCTGTACGTCTTCGAGCGCGGGGTCAGGGACGCGGGCGCGCACCTCGACGCCGACGACCCCGAAGCCGCCGCCGCCCTCCTCCGGGAGGCCCTCGCCCTCTTCCGGGGCCCGGCCCTCGCCGACCTGCCCGACCCGGCGGGCGTCCGCCCCGAGGCCCAGCGGCTCGCCGCCCTGCGACAGCGCGTCGAGGCCGACCTGCGCAGGGGCGCCACCGACGGACTCGTACCGGAACTGTCCGAGCTGACCACCACGTACCCGTACGACGAGACCTTCCGCGCCCAGCTCATCCGCGCCCTGCGGGCCGAGGGCCGGCACGCCGACGCCCTCACCGCGTACGAGTCCGCCCGCCGCACCCTCGCGGACGCCCTCGGCGCCGACCCCGGCCCCGAACTCGCCGCCCTCCACCACGAACTCCTCGCCGGCACGCCCGCGCCACCGCCCCGTACGGCCCCCACCGAGTCCGCCCCCACGGACCCGGCCACTGCACCCCCCACCCCTGCCGCCCCGCCCCGTACGGCCTCCGCTCCGGCAGGCAACATCCGCCCCCGCCTCACCTCCTTCGTCGGCCGCGAGCCCGAACTCGCCGCGCTCGACGCGGACCTGGGCCGCTCGCGGCTGGTCACGCTCACCGGCCCGGGCGGTTCGGGCAAGACGCGGCTCGCCGAGGAGGCCGCGCTGCGGGCCGCGGGACCGGAGGCCTGGATCGCCGAACTGGCCCCGCTGGAAGACCCCGAGGCACTGCCCGGCGCGGTCCTGTCCGCGCTCCGGCTCCGGGAGATCAACCTGATCACCCGCGAGGGCGTGGCGCTCCAGGACGACCCCGCGGCCCACCTCGTGGAGCACCTGGCCCGCCGCCCCCTGCTCCTCGTCCTCGACAACTGCGAGCACGTGATCGACGCGGCCGCCGCCCTCGCGGAGACCCTGCTCACGCACTGCCCGCGGCTCCGGATCCTGGCCACCAGCCGTGAACCGCTCGGCGTCCCCGGCGAGTCGGTCCGCCCGGTCGAGCCGCTGCCGCCCGACCCGGCCCACCGCCTGTTCGCCGAGCGGGCCCGCGCGGTGCGCCCGTCCTTCGACCCGGCCCGGGACGGCGGCGTGGTGGACGAGATCTGCCGCCGCCTCGACGGCCTGCCGCTCGCCATCGAACTGGCCGCCGCCCGTCTGAGGCTGCTCACCCCGCGCCAGATCGCCGACCGTCTCGACGACCGGTTCCGTCTCCTCACCTCCGGCTCCCGTACCGTCCTGCCCCGGCAGCAGACCCTGCGCGCCGTCGTCGACTGGTCCTGGGAGCTGCTCGATCCGGACGAGCGCACCCTGCTCCGCCAGGTCTCGGTCTTCGCCGGCGGCTGGGACCTGGCCGCCGCGGAGGCGCTCTCCCCGCACGCCGCCGACTCGCTGGGCGCGCTGGTCGACAAGTCGCTCGTGGTCGCCACCCCCGTCGACGGCGGCGAGATGCGCTACCGCCTCCTGGAGACCATCCACGAGTACGCCGTCGAGCGCGCCGCCGAGACCCCCGGCCTCCTCGCCGCGGCCGAGGCCGTCCACACCGCCCATTTCACGGCGTTCGCCGAGACCGCCGAACCGCGGCTGCGTTCCGGGGAGCAGCTGCCCTGGATCGAGCGGATCGAGCGCGACCTCGACAACATCCGCGCCGCCTTCCACCGGGTCCTCGTCACCGACCCCGACGAGGCCGCGGCGCTCCGTCTCGTCTTCGCCATGGGCTGGTTCTGGTGGCTGCGCAACTACCGTCCCGAGGGCCTTTCCTGGGTCGAGCGCGCGGTCGCGCTCGGCGAGGACCCGGAGGATCCGGCCGATCCCCGGTACTGGCCGCGCATGCAGCTGCGGATGCTGCACTTCTTCCTCGCCGTCGAGAACCACGTGGCCGCCGAGTTCCACGAGGACCCCGAGGTCTCCGCCCTGGTGCGGCGCGTGCGTGCCGCGTTCGGCACGGACCCCGGTCCCGAGGCCGCCCGCTTCCCCGGTCTGCTCTGGCCGTTCACCGCGTACCTGACCGAGGACCCGGCGACGATCCGCGGCCTGCTCGACTCGGCCGTCGACAACTGCCGCCGTCACGGCGGCGACTGGGAGATCGGCGTCACCCTGATGTTCCGTACGCACATGGTCGTCGACATGCCCGGCGACATGCCCGGCGTCGACGAGGACCTGGCCGAGCTCCGTGACCTGGCCCGCCGGGTCGGCGACCGCTGGATGGGGGCGCAGATCGCGAGCGCGGCGGCCGAGGCCCACATGATGCGCGGCCGCCACGAGGAGGCCGGAGCGGCGTACGAGGAGGCGCTCGGTCTCGCCCGCGAGGTCGGCGCCCACGCCGAGAGCCCCTTCCTCATCGCCCGCCTCGCCGAGCTCTTCTACCACCGAGGTGACATGGAGGCCGCGAAGAAGGGCATCGCGGACGCCGAGGCGGAGGCCGAGCGCTACCACGTGCACGACACCCGGACGTTCGTCGGTTTCCTGCGCGCCGCCATCGCGCTCCACGAGGGCGACATCGCGGAGGCCCGCCGTCAGCTGGAGGAGGCCGGCCGGCTGGTCACCGCCGGGACCCCGCCGCCGCACTTCTCGGCGGCGGTGACCGGCCTCGCCGCGCTCGTCGAGGCGTACGAGGGCAAGGGCACCGCGGCTGTCGCCCGCGCCGCGTCCGCGCTGCGCGCCGCACGGGACGGCCAGTGCGCGAACCTCGTCAACGCGGCGCTCGGCGAGGGCCTCGCGCTCACCCTGGTGGAGGCGGGCGAACCCGCCCTCGCCATGACCGTCCTGTCCGCCGTCGACGTCTGGCGCCGCGACATACCCCGCTCGGCCCCCCAGCTCCAGGACGCCGAGTCGATGACGGCGAAGGCCCTCGGCGCCCTCGGCGCCCCCGGCCTCGCCGCCGCCCGCGCGTCCGGCGAGAACCTCGACGTCGACGCGGTCCTCTCCCTCGTCGAGCCCCTCACGGACGCGGGCCTGCCGGATTCGGGCCTGCCGGATTCGGGCCCGGCCGACTCCTGACGCCGGCCGGGCCCGACGCCGGGTGACGCCTGACGCGGGCCGACGCCGTCCGCCGCGGGCCCGGCCGCACCGGGCGACGTCAGGAGCAGCTGATCCGGGAGTCCGCCCAGTCGGCGACGGCGGCCCGGCCGAACGGCGTGTGCTCCTCGACGACGAGCCGGAGGGTGCTGCGGCCGGTGATGTCGACGTGCACCGGAAGCGGCGGGTCGCCGGCCCGGACGACGTCGGAGCGCCAGAGCCGCTCGTCGTCGCCGTAGACGGAGAAGCGGACGCCGCCGACGCCGAGCAGGGCGCTCAGGTCGTCGACGCCGACGACCGCGTCGTAGGCGGTGCACTGCCGGTTGAGGTCGACGAGCAGCGAGGACGGCGCGTGGACGCTGACGCCGTGCGCGTACGGGGTGCCGCCGATGGAGAGGCTGCTCCGCTGCCACATCCAGCTGCTGTCCGAGAGGGACACCTCGGGCTTGGTGCCGTCGCCGAAGATCCCGTACCGCAGCTCGCTGATCCGGTAGACCGACGGGGGCGCGGGCGGAGCCGACGGCTTCGGCGCGGGCTTCTCGGGCGTCCGCGTCGGCGTCGGCTTGGGGCTGGGCGGCGGCGTGGGCTTCGGGGTCGGTGTGGGCGTCGGCTTCGGCTTGGGCGAGGGCTTCTCGGGGGTCGGCGTCGGGCTGGGCGCCGGCGGCTCGGAACGTACGGGCGGAGGCGGCGGTACGGGCTTGGGCGTCGGCTTCGGAGGGGGCGCGGGTTCCGGCGGCACGATCGGGGTGACGGCCGGCGGTGCGGGCTTGGGCGCGGCCACCGGCTGCGGGTCCCCGGCCATGGCCCAGACGAGGCCGGCGGCCGCGGCCACCGCTATGGCCGCGGCGATGCCGGCCTTGGCGGGCGCGCCGAGGCCCTCGGCGGCGGCCCCGCCGGAGGCCGCGCCGCCGGAGGAGCCGGAGGCGGCGGCCGCGGCGCCCGCGCCCGCGGCGGCGGCGGTGCCACCGGCGACGACCCCGGCTGCCTTGAGGGAGTACCCGGCGGCGAACCAGCCGATGACGGCGATCGGCAGCAGCGCGGGGATCCCGGCGTTGACGTGGGCGAGTTCACCGGCGGCGAGCCGGCACTTGGCGCACTCGTCCAGGTGCTTGCGCAGGCCGCGCTCGGCCCGCATCCGCAGGCCGCCGCGCGCGTAGGCGCCGAGCCGGTCCGCGTAACGGGCGCAGTCGCCGCCCGCGGTCAGCGACTGGCTGACGTGGGCCTGGAGGTAGGCCTGCTTGAGGCCCTCGCGGGCCCGGCTGGCGAGGACGGCCGTGGCGTTGGCGGTGAGGCCGAAGAGGGGTGCGACGTCGCTGGGGGACTCCTCCTCGACGGTGGTGTGCCACAGCACGGCCTGCCAGCGCTCGGGCAGCGAGCGGAAGGCCTGCATGGCGAGCGACTGCTCGGCCTCGTGCATGGCGAGGACGTCCGCGCCGAGGTCCAGGCCCGCTCCGAAGGACACGCTCTGGTCGGAGACCTCGGAGGAGCGGGCCGCCTCCGCCGCGAACACGGCGAAGTCCTCGACGAGGTGCTCGCGCTTCTGGGTCCTGGCCCAGTTCGCCGCGACCCGCCGGACGGTGGTCATGAGGTAGGCGCGCACGGCCTGTTCGGGGCCGGCTCCGCCGCGGACGGCCTGGAGGGTGCGGGCGAACACCTCGGCCGTCAGGTCGTCGGCGGTGTGCGCGTCCCGGCAGCAGGTCCTGGCGTACCGGCGCACGGCGTCGGAGTGGCGGCGGAACAGCTCCTCGTACGCGGAGCCGTCGCCGTCCCGCATGAGCTGGACGAGCTCGGAGTCGGACGGCGGCAGCGCGACAGGCGGCGGAAGCACGCCCTCCGACCCGTCCTCGCCGTCTGCGTCGCCGCCGTCGCCGTGGATGTCGGCGCGGGCGTCGGGGGAGGCGGATGCGGCAGCGTCAGGCGAGCCGAGGTACTCGAGTCCGGTACCCGCCCGTCCGGCGAAACCCCCGGCCACCTGGCCCGCGGCCCCGGAGGCCTTGCCTTCCCGCTGCTGCGGAACACTCGCGTCCGTGTGATCGGGGTGATCCAGGTGATCGACGTGGTCGACCTGAGCGGCCCGGTCGGCGTGGTGGATGTGCTCGGTCCGGTCGAACGGTTCGGCAGGTCCACGCTGAGCCATCGCGCCACCCTGCCCCGGGACGCTCGCCGGGCCGACCGCACCGGATCCGGCCGACGCGCCGGAGAGGCCGCCGGGACCGCCCTGGCTCGGCACCTGACGAGGGGGACGGCCCCCGGGCTCCGTGCCACCACCGTCGCCCAGCGGTTCGTCCCGACCGTCACCGCTCATCGCGGAAGCCCCCGTACGCACGCCCAGACCCGAATACCGGCCAAGACTGCCACAGAGCGTGGGCACGCCGAAGCGCCGCGTCCACTTACCACTCGTCCGGGGAGACTTCCGGTATCCGGGCGTAACCGATCACACGTTCGTGTCATGCTCGTTGGTCCGCCCGGACCACGGAACAGCCGTCTCCCACCTCGACGTACCAGGGAGACCTCGGGAGTTATCGGGAGCGCAGACCCTCGAGCAGGATGTCGAGGAGTCGCGCCGAAGCCGCCGCCTGCTGCACCGCGTCCGGCAGTGCCGGGGCGGCCGTCGCGATGACGAGGAGGACGTCCGCCACGGTCACGTCCGTCCGCAGCTCACCCGCCTCACGCGCCCGGTCGACGAGCCGACCGACGACCTCGAGCAGCTCGGCCGCCCCCGAGTCGTCCCGCTCCTCCGCCTGCACACCGCGCGGCGCGGCCACGCGCGCGTCGGCCTGCTCGGCGACACCCCGCTGGTGGGGCACCCGGGCCGCATCGCCACCGCCGTCGCCGACGGGCAGCACCACGGGCTCGTCCACACCGACCCGCAGCACCTGCGGCGGCAGGAGACGGCCCGCACCCGAGGCCACGGAGGTCCGCAGGAACCGGGAGAGCGCCGACCAGGGCTCTTCCTCCTGGCCCAGCGCGGCACGCGCCTGCTCGGTCAGCCGGGCGGTCTCCTCCTCGGCTATCCGCCGGACCAGCACGTCCTTGCTGGGGAAGCGGCGGTAGACCGTGCCGACCCCGACCCGGGCGCGGCGAGCCACGTCCTCCATCGGAGCCCCGTAGCCGAGCTCGCCGAACACCTCGCGCGCGGCCCGCAGGACGTGCTCCAGATTGCGCTGGGCGTCCACCCGAAGCGGCGCGGACCTGCCGCCGGGCACCACCGTTCCGTTGCGCGACTCGGAGGCAGCGCCCCCCGAACCGTGGCCGTCCTCGACGATCGCCGTACCGGCGCCCGTCGGCCATCGCGAATCCTGAATCTGCATAAGCGTTCCCCCGCTCATGATGTCTCCCCCCGGAGACTTCCCCGCCCTGACACGGGGTTTCCGGACGACCAGCGCTCAGGTCCACGCGCTCCGATCCGACACCCCGACGAAGTACGAACATAGTTGAGTCGGGGTCAATTCAGAAGGGGAAGTTCCGTACGGTGCGCCCCCCGATCGGAGCAAGGCCCGGAAGACTCCCGATTCCGACCCCCCTCTCGCCCCGCTCCACCCGCTGTGACCTGCGCCGATGCCGCCACACGCGCATCACGCGCCACCCCGCGCCTCCGTACCCCTCCGGTCACACAATTTGCCGAGCCTGTGGACAAACCACGGACGGGGGTGCGTCATGGGACAGTGACCGAACCTGCGCGCATTCTCGTGGTCGGCGGTGGCTACGTCGGCATGTACACCGCGCTGCGCCTCCAGCGGCAGCTCAGGGCCGAGCTCAGAGCCCGCGCCGCCGAGATCGTGGTGGTCACCCCCGAGCCGTACATGACGTACCAGCCGTTCCTGCCCGAGGCCGCGGCCGGCTCCATCTCCCCGCGCCACGTCGTCGTGCCGCTCCGCCGGGTCCTGGACCGCTGCCGGATCGTCATCGGAGAGGTCAGGTCCGTCGACCACACCAAGCGCACCGCGACCCTCTCCACCCTCGCCACCGAGGAGGAGGGCACCGGCGCGACCGAGCTCACCTACGACGAGCTGGTCATCGCGCCCGGCTCCGTCTCCCGCACCCTCCCGGTCCCCGGCCTCGCCGACCACGGCATCGGCTTCAAGACCGTCGAGGAGGCCATCGGCCTGCGCAACCACGTCATCGAGCAGATGGACATCGCCTCCTCCACCCGCGACCCCGCGATCCGCGACGCCGCCCTCACCTTCGTCTTCGTCGGCGGCGGCTACGCGGGCGTGGAGGCCCTCGCCGAGCTCGAGGACATGGCCCGCTACACCGCGCGGTACTACCACAACATAAAGCCCGAGGACCTGCGCTGGGTCCTCGTCGAGGCCTCGGACCGGATCCTCCCCGAGGTCGGCGCGGAGATGGGCCGGTACGCCGTCCGCGAGCTGCGCGGCCGGAACATCGACGTACGCCTGGGGACCCGCCTCGACTCCTGCGAGGACCGGGTCGCCGTCCTCAGCGACGGCACCCGCCTGCCCACCCGCACCGTCGTCTGGACCGCCGGCGTCAAACCCGCCCCCGTCCTCGCCGCCACCGACCTGCCGCTGAACGAACGCGGCCGGCTCCGCTGCACCGCCCGGCTCACCGTCGACGGCGTCGAGAACGCCTGGGCCGCCGGCGACGCCGCCGCCGTCCCCGACGTCACCTCCCCGGAACCCGGCAGGGAATGCGCGCCCAACGCCCAGCACGCCGTCCGCCAGGCCAAGGTCCTCGCCGAGAACATCGCCGCCTCCCTGCGGGGACGACCGCTCAAGGAGTACGCGCACGCGTACGCCGGCTCCGTCGCCTCCCTCGGCCTCCACAAGGGCGTCGCCCACCTCTACGGACGCAAGCTCAAGGGATATCCGGCCTGGTTCATGCACCGCGCCTACCACCTCAGCCGGGTCCCCACCTACAACCGCAAGGCCCGGGTCCTCGCCGAATGGACCCTGTCCGGCCTGTTCAAACGGGAGATCGTCTCCCTCGGCTCGCTGGAACACCCCCGCGCCGAATTCGAACTCGCCGCCGCTCCGCCACCGGACCCCGGCGACAAGCCGTCGTCCTGACATCACTGTCAGTGCACTCGTCCACACTGGACGTGTGACCATAGGTGGGCTCACACCTGCACAGAGTGACTCTGCACGGCACCGACACCACGAGGCATACAGATCCGTGAACTTCACCCGTTGGAGCGCCCGGCTCCCCGGCACGCAGCGCCGCGCGGCGCGGGGGACCGAAGGCTCCGTGCCCGCAGCCCGCGGTGAGTACGGGCAGCAGCTGGAGCAGCTCGCCGAAGACATCGCCGAGCCCGCAGACGTCCCCTCACTCGAGGACTTCTCCGTACGGGAGCTCCTCGGCCGCCTCCCCGGCCTGGTCGCCCTCGCGTACGGCCCGGAGCACCGCATCGCGTACGTGAACGACGCGTACGCCGCCGCGTTCGGCCCCCGTCCCGCCGGAGCGACCGTCGCCGACACCTGCCCGGAGGCCGAGGACCTCGGCCTCCTCCCGCTCATGGACCAGGTGCTGCGCAGCGGCAAGCCGCGCACGGTGAAATCGCGCCGCACCCAGGACGGCGGGTCGTACACGGTCACCTGCCTGCCCGTGGACAGCCCCCGGCTCGACGGCGGCGGCGTCCTCGTCCACGCCGCCGACGTCACCGACCACGCCGAGGCCGCCGAGCGGCTGCGGGCCAGCGAGCGCCGCCACCGGGAGACCGCCGTCACCCTCCAGCGCTCCCTGCTCCCGCAGGAGCTGGAGCAGCCCGACGACCTGCGGATCGCCGCCACCTACCAGCCCGGCGTCGCGGACGCGGCCGTCGGCGGCGACTGGTACGACGTGATCACCCTCGGAGCCGGCCGCACCGCACTCGTCATCGGCGACGTGATGGGCCGGGGCGTGCGCGCCGCCGCCGTCATGGGCCAGCTCCGCACCGCCGTCCGGGCCTACGCCCGCCTGGACCTGCCCCCGCACGAGGTCCTCCAGCTCCTCGACGGCCTCGCCGCCGAGATCGACGCCAGCCAGATCGCCACCTGTGTCTACGCGATCCACGACCCCAACGAGGGCAAGCTCGTCTACGCCTCCGCCGGGCACCTCCCGATCCTCGTACGGGACGAGGACGGCACCGTCCGCTGCGCCGAGGACCCGACGGGACCGCCGCTCGGCACCGGCGGCTGGCTGCACGCCTCGGGCTCCATCGCCCTGCCGCCCGGCTCCACCGCCGTCCTCTACACCGACGGCCTGGTCGAACGCCGCCGCGAGGACATCGACGAAGGCGTCGCCGCCCTGGCCCGCGCCCTCTCCGGCGCCAGCGGCTCCCCTCAGGTCGTCTGCGACCGGCTCCTCCGGTCCCTGGGCGTCACCGCCGAGCACGACGACGACGTGGCCGTCCTCGTCGTGCAGCACCCCTCCCGCGCCGGAGCCGACGCCGAGCTCTTCCACAACGCCGCCCTGGAACTCCTCGGCGGCGTGGAGGCCGCCCCGCGCGCGCGTGCCTTCGCCTCCGGCGTCCTGTCGAGCTGGCGCTTCCCCGTCGAACTGCGCGACCTCGGCGTCCTCGCCACCAGCGAGCTCGTCGCGAACTCCCTCCAGCACGGCACCCCGCCCATGCGGCTGCGCCTGCGCCGCACCGACCGCCGGCTGATCATCGAGGTCACCGACGGGGACGACCACCTCCCGCGTCGCCGCAGGGCGGAAACGGAGGACGAGGCGGGTCGCGGGATCTCCATCATCGCGACGATCGCCTCGTCCTGGGGCAGCCGCCGCACGCCGGGCGGCGGGAAAGCGGTCTGGTGCGAGTTCGCCCTGCCCGACCGGGTGATCCGGGCGGACGCGCTCTAAGGGGCGTCCGCCCGGATCACCCGGATGTGCTCTAGGCGGCCGCCTCGACCTTCCGCTCCGGCTGGTGCCGTGCCACGACCTTCGACGGCTTGCCGGCAAGCGACGGCTGGTCCTGCTCGGGGGTCAGCCGCTTCCCCAGCCGGACGGCCAGGAACGTGATGCCGAGCGAGAAGAGCACGAACGTCACGATGTACGGCCCGTGCAGCGCGGCCCCCATGGGCCCGCCCACGGCCGGACCGACGGCCAGCGCCAGCTGCTTGACCAGCGCGAAGGCCGAGTTGTACTGCCCGACCATCGACTCCGGCGCCAGATCGGCCACCAGCGGAGCCACGGTCGGCGACAGCATCGCCTCACCGAGCCCGAACAGCGCGTACGTGGAGACGAACGCCGCCGTCGCCATCGCCTGGCTGCCGTGCCCGAGACCCGCGTACCCGGCGATGAGCCACGCCACGGTCCAGATCAGGCCCACGGCCGCGATCACCCGGGTCCGCTTGCGGCGCTCGACGAACTTCAGCACCAGGAACTGCGCGGCCACGATGACCGCCGTGTTCGCGGCCAGCGCGATACCGAGCGTCGACGGCTGGATTCCGGCGGCCTCCGTGCCGTACGCGGCGAGACCCGACTCGAACTGTCCGTAGCAGGCGAAGAAGAGGACGAAGCCGAGGACGCACAGCTGCACCATCGCCTTGTGCCCGAGCAGCGCCCGCACACCGCCGCCCTTGCCGCCCTCGGACGGACGCGCACCCTGGAACGCCGGCGAACCGGGCATCCGCACGGTCCCGACGATCGCCGCCAGGACGAGGAACATCGCCGCCTCGATCGAGAACAGCAGGATGAAGGAGCCCGGACGGCTCGTGTCGACCAGCAGGCCGCCGATCAGGCCACCGACGCCGAGTCCCAGGTTCTGCAGGAAGAACTGCATGGCGAAGGCCCGGGTCCGGCCGGCGGGCGTCGAGCACCAGACGATCATCGTCGCGAGGGCCGGCTGGAGCACCGCCGTACCGGCGCCGAGCAGCGCCGCGGCACCCACGGCCGCCGACACGCTCGAAGCGAAGCCCATCCCCACCGCGCCCACGGCGGCGACCACCGAGGCCACCAGGAGCACGGGCACCGGCCCGCGCCGGTCGATGGCCCGCCCGCTGAAGGGGAGGACCACCAGTGCGGCCATGGCGAAGACCGCCAGGACGATGCCCGCCGTCGTCGCGCCCAGATCCCGCACCTGGGCCACGTACACATAGAGGTACGGCACCGTGAAGCCGAGTCCGAACGCGCTCAGCGCGCTGCCTGCCTGAATCCGGCGCATCGCGCCCCTCGCCTCGGTCACACTCACCCACTTCGGTCGCAGGTTCAGAGGTGTATCCCTGAACCTTGAAGACTTCAACACTAAAGTTAACGGCTTAACAGTACACAGTGAAGGACTTCAACGCCAACGAGGCCCGTGGGATACTCGCCGCATGTCCGACACCACCGAGCGGTCCGGCCAGCAGGCCCCCCAGGAGCCGAGCCTCGACGAGCAGATCGCCGCCTATCAGCGCGAGTTCCGCGACCTCGACCCCCAGGTCGAGAAGGTCGTCTCCGCCCTCGGCAGGCTGAACCGCCGCATGAACGTGGCGTACGGCCGCCAGCTCGCGGACCTCGGCATCAGCAACGCCGAGTGGGAGGTCCTCAAGACCCTGGTCCTCGCCGGCGAGCCCTACCGGCTCGGCCCCGGCGAACTCGCCAAGCGCCTCGGCCTCACCCCGGCCGCCATGACCCACCGCATCGACCGCATGGCGGGAGAAGGCCTGGTCACCCGCGACCGCGACGAGAACAACCGCGTCCGCGTGATCGTCGAACTCACCGACGAAGGCCGCTCCAAGTGGCTGGAGGCCATGCGCATGGCCACCGCCTTCGAGGAGGACCTCCTCCAGGACCTCACCACCGAGGAGCGGGGCGTCCTGGGCGAGGCCCTCATCCGCCTCCTCCGCCGCGTGGAGCTCACCCAGCCCGACGCGGGCGGCCGCCTGAAGGACCTCGACTGACCCTCCCAGGCCGGGGGTTGACACGCCCCCACCGGATGCGTAGTGTTCTCCGAGTTGTCACCGAGCCGGAACGGTTCTTCGGCAACCACTCCCGCCGCTGATGCGGCACCTCTTACTCCGCACGATCTCCCCACCGGGACGAATTTCGGCATGCCGAAATTCATTTCGAAAGACTCGATTATGAGCCGTCCGGGAAATCCGCTAGAGTTTGAGACGTCGGAACGGCCCAACAGCCGGAAAGACAAACCCCGCTGACTGGGAATCAGACGCCGAAAGGATCTGATAGAGTCGGAACCGCCGGAAGGGCCCGGAGCGAAAGCGAAAGGGACCGGAAAG
>NZ_JNWK01000048.1 GCF_000716445.1 Streptomyces wedmorensis | reverse complement strand
GGGCGGTACCCACCCCCGCGCCTGCGCCCCGCCCGTTGCGGCCCCGCCCCCGCGTTGTGGGCCTTCGCCCCGCCCGTTGTGGGCATTCGTTCCGCTGGGGCGGAACGGGTGGGCACAACGGACGGCGGCCCTTGCCGGGCCCAGGCTTCCGCGCCTGAACCCGCACCCGGAGTGCGACGCCGTATCGGGGCGGGTCCAGGCACAAGGGGCGGAGGCGCCGCCGAGGGCGCCGTCCCGTGTGCCCACCCGTCCCGCCCCAGCGGGACGATCGCCCACACGGCGGTGGGCGAGGGCGAAGGCCCACACGGCAGCGGGCGCAGGCCCACACGGCAGCGGGCGACGGGCGCGGGGGTGGGCACCGCCCCACACGCACCGCCCCACACGGGGGTGCGGCGGGCGCAGGCCCGTACGGCGACGGGTGGACGGTGGTCAGTGGGCCAGGTAGCCGCCGTCCACGGGGAGGATGGCGCCGGTGATGAAGGAGGCGTCGGGGGAGGCGAGGAAGAGGATGGCGGAGGCGACCTCGGAGGGCTCGCCGAAGCGCGCCATGGGATGGGCGCGGACGACCTCGGCGAGGTACTCGGGCCCGCCGGGCTCGTGCCGCGCGGCGGCGACCCGTTCGGTCTCGATGGTCCCGGGTGCCACCGCGTTGACGCGGATGCCGTGCTGCGCCCACTCCACCGCGAGGTGCTTGGTGAGGCCGGTGGCGACGAACTTGGCGGGGCCGTAGACGGCCTGCCGCGCCTGGCCGGCCACGCCGGAGATGGACGAGGTGCAGACGATGGCCCCGCCGCCGGAGACGAGCATGGCCTCGATGGCGTACTTGCAGGTCAGGAACATGCCTCGGCCATCGATGGCCATCACCTCGTCGAAGTCGGACGCCTCCGCCTCGGTGATGGAGAGCAGCGGGATCACGCCCGCGTTGGCGACGAGGACGTCGAGCCGTCCGAAGCGGTCGACCGCCGTGGCGATCATCCGCTTGGCGTCGTCGTCCCGGGACACGTCGCCGACCACGGGGACGACCCCTTCCAGCGTCGCGAGGCGGTCCGCGTCGCGGTCGGCGGCCACCACGTGGGCCCCTTCGCGGAGGAACCGTTCGACCGTCGCCCGTCCGATGCCGCTCGCCGCGCCCGTGATCACGCACACCCGGTCCGCGAGCCGTCCGTGAGTCGTTTCCGCATCATGATTCGCCATGCTTCGCAAACGAGTGCGCGAGGCCGGAGTGTCGGTCCCCGCCAGTAGGGTGGGGAGCATGGCAGACCCCTCCAGCTACCGCCCCAAGCCGGGTCAGATCCCCGACTCCCCGGGGGTCTACAAGTTCCGCGACGAGCACCGCAGGGTGATCTACGTGGGCAAGGCGAAGTCCCTCCGCCAGCGCTTGGCGAACTACTTCCAGCCGCTCACGAGCCTGCACCCGCGCACGGCCACGATGGTGACGACCGCGGCCTCGGTGGAGTGGACCGTGGTGTCGACCGAGGTCGAGGCGCTGCAGCTGGAGTACACCTGGATCAAGGAGTACGACCCGCGGTTCAACGTCAAGTACCGGGACGACAAGAGCTATCCGTACCTCGCGGTGACGTTGAACGAGGAGTTCCCGCGGGTCCAGGTCATGCGCGGCCAGAAGAAGAAGGGCGTGCGGTACTTCGGGCCGTACGGGCACGCGTGGGCGATCCGCGAGACCGTCGACCTGATGCTGCGGGTCTTCCCCGTCCGCACCTGCTCGGCGGGCGTGTTCCGGAACGCGGCGTCGGCCGGCCGGCCCTGCCTCCTCGGCTACATCGGCAAGTGCTCGGCGCCCTGCGTCGGCCGGGTGACGCCGGAGGAGCACCGTGAACTGGCGGATGAGTTCTGCGACTTCATGGCCGGCCGCACCGGCACGTACATCCGCCGGCTCGAGAAGCAGATGACGATCGCGGCCGAGGACATGGAGTACGAGAAGGCCGCCAGGCTCCGGGACGACATAGAGGCGCTGCGCCGGGCGATGGAGAAGAGCGCCGTCGTCCTCGCCGACGCGACCGACGCCGACCTGATCGCCCTCGCCGAGGACGAGCTGGAGGCCGCCGTCCAGATCTTCCACGTCCGCGGGGGACGTGTCCGGGGCCAGCGCGGCTGGGTCACGGACAAGGTCGAGGCCGTCGACACGGCCGGCCTCGTCGAGCACGCGCTCCAGCAGCTGTACGGCGAGGAGAGCGGCGACACGGTGCCGAAGGAGGTCCTGGTCCCGGCGCTGCCGGAGGACGTCGAGGCCGTCACGGCCTGGCTCTCCGGCCGCCGCGGGGCCGGCGTCTCGCTGCGGGTCCCGCAGCGCGGCGACAAGAAGGACCTGATGGAGACGGTCGCGCGCAACGCGCAGCAGGCGCTGGTGCTGCACAAGACGAAGCGGGCCAGCGACCTGACCACCCGCTCCCGGGCCCTGGAGGAGATCGCCGAGGCCCTGGACCTGGAGTCGGCGCCGCTGCGGATCGAGTGCTTCGACATCTCGCACCTCCAGGGCGAGGACGTCGTGGCCTCGATGGTGGTGTTCGAGGACGGGCTGCCCCGCAAGAGCGAGTACCGCCGCTTCCAGATCAAGGGCTTCGAGGGCCAGGACGACGTCCGGTCGATGCACGAGGTGATCAGCCGCCGGTTCAAGCGCTACCTCGCCGAGAAGGACAGGACGGGGGAGTGGGGGCCGGCCGCCGACGGGGAGGGGCCCGGCGACGGCGAGGTCCCGGCCGAGGACGACGGGCGGCCCAAGCGCTTCGCGTACCCGCCGCAGCTCGTGGTGGTCGACGGCGGGCAGCCGCAGGTCGCCGCGGCCCGTCGGGCCCTCGACGAGCTGGGCATCGACGACATCGCGGTCTGCGGGCTCGCCAAGCGCCTGGAGGAGGTGTGGCTGCCCGGCGACGACGATCCGGTGGTGCTGCCGCGTTCCAGTGAGGGCCTCTACCTCCTTCAGCGGGTGCGTGACACGGCTCACGACTTCGCCATCCGTTACCAGCGGTCCAAGCGGACGAAACGCATCCGGACCAGCCCCCTGGACGCGGTCCCGGGTCTCGGCGACACCCGGAAACAGGCGTTGATCAAGCATTTCGGCTCGGTGAAGCGGCTCCGGCAGGCGACAATCGAGCAGATCTGCGAAGTCCCCGGCATGGGCCGGAAGACCGCGCAGGCGGTCGTCGTGGCCCTCGCCCAGGCGGCCCCGGCCGCACCCGCCGTGAACACGGCGACAGGAGAGATCATGGAAGACGGGGACGGCACGGCATGACCGCGCACGAGCAGGACCGGAACGAACCGCAAGACCAGCACGACCGAGAAGACGGAGCAGGACACGTGAGTACGGGCACGAAGGAGACCCCCGGCGACAACGGCGCCGAGGCGGCCATTCCCGAGCTGGTGATCATCTCCGGCATGTCCGGAGCCGGCCGGTCCACCGCGGCGAAGTGCCTGGAGGACCTCGGCTGGTTCGTCGTGGACAATCTGCCGCCCGCGCTGATCCCCACCATGGTGGAGCTCGGCGCCCGGTCCCAGGGCAACGTCGCCCGGATCGCCGTCGTCGTCGACGTCCGCGGCCGGCAGTTCTTCGACAACCTCAGGGAGTCCCTCGCCGACCTCGACGCCAAGCAGGTCACCCGCCGGATCGTCTTCCTGGAGTCGTCCGACGACGCCCTGGTCCGGCGCTTCGAGTCGGTCCGCAGGCCGCACCCGCTCCAGGGCGACGGGCGGATCACCGACGGCATCGCCGCCGAGCGCGACCTGCTCCGCGAGCTGCGCGGCGACGCCGACCTGGTGATCGACACCTCCAGCCTCAACGTCCACGAGCTGCGCGCCAAGATGGACGCCCAGTTCGCGGGCGACGAGGAGCCCGAGCTGCGGGCCACCGTGATGTCCTTCGGCTTCAAGTACGGCCTGCCGGTCGACGCCGACCTCGTCGTCGACATGCGCTTCCTGCCGAACCCGCACTGGGTCCCCGAGCTGCGTCCCTTCACCGGCCTCAACGAGGAGGTGTCGAACTACGTCTACAACCAGCCCGGCGCCAAGGAGTTCCTCGACCGCTACACGGAGCTGCTCCAGCTGATCGCCGCGGGCTACCGCCGCGAGGGCAAGCGGTACGTCACCGTCGCCGTGGGCTGCACCGGCGGCAAGCACCGCTCCGTGGCCACCGCCGAGCGGCTCGCCGCCCGCCTGGCGGCCGAAGGGGTCGAGACCGTCGTCGTCCACCGGGACATGGGGCGCGAGTGAAACCGTACCGTCGGCGTACGTCCACCCTCGCGGTGCGGCGTGCGCTCCGCAGGCGCGGCACCCAGCCGAAGGTCGTCGCGCTGGGCGGCGGCATGGGCCTCTCGGCCTCGCTCGCCGCTCTCCGCCGGATCACCGGCGACCTCACCGCCGTCGTCACCGTCGCGGACGACGGGGGCTCCAGCGGCCGGCTCCGGGAGGAGCTCGGCGTGCTGCCCCCGGGCGACCTGCGCAAGGCGCTCGCCGCGCTCTGCGGGGACGACGACTGGGGCCAGACCTGGGCCAGGGTCATCCAGCACCGCTTCCAGTCCAAGGGCGAGATCAACGGCCACGCCGTCGGCAACCTGCTGATCGTCGCCCTCTGGGAGCAGCTCGGCGACCCCGTCCAGGCCCTGGACCTGGTGGGGCGGCTGCTCGGCGCCCAGGGCCGGGTGCTGCCCATGTCCGCCGTGCCCCTGGAGCTCCAGGCCCTGGTCAGGGGCCATGATCCGGAGCGGCCGGACGACGTGGACACCGTGGCCGGGCAGGCGACGGTGGCGCTCACGCCGGGCGACGTGCAGTCCGTGCACCTGGTGCCGCACGACCCGCCGGCCGTGCCCGAGGCGGTCGAGGCGGTCCTCGACGCGGACTGGGTCGTGCTGGGTCCGGGCTCCTGGTTCTCCTCCGTGATCCCGCACCTCCTCGTCCCCGAACTCCTCGACGCCCTGGTCGAGACGAAGGCCCGGAAAGTGCTCTCGCTGAACCTCGCGCCGCAGCCCGGAGAAACAGAGGGCTTCTCCCCGCAGCGTCATTTGGAGGTTTTGGGACGACACGCCCCTAAACTCGCCCTGGACGTGGTGCTCGCCGACGAGGCAGCCGTGCCCGACCGCGAGTCCCTCGCCGATGCCGCCAAGCGGCTCGGCGCCGCGGTCGAGCTGGCGCCGGTGGCCGGGCCCGACGGCTCCGCGAAGCATGACCCGGAGCTGTTGGCCGCCGCGTACGACCGTATTTTTCGGATGCATGGAAGGATCGGCCCATGGCGATGACGGCAGCGGTGAAGGACGAGATCTCCCGGCTTCCCGTCACCCGGACCTGCTGCAGGAAGGCAGAGGTCTCGTCGATCCTGCGGTTCGCGGGCGGGCTGCACCTGGTGAGCGGCCGCATCGTGATCGAGGCGGAGCTGGACACGGCGATGGCGGCCCGCCGCCTCAAGCGGGACATCCTGGAGATCTTCGGGCACAGCTCCGAGCTGATCGTGATGGCTCCCGGCGGGCTGCGCCGTGGTTCCCGGTTCGTGGTGCGGGTGGTGGCCGGAGGCGACCAGCTGGCCCGCCAGACGGGTCTCGTGGACGGCCGGGGCCGCCCCATCCGGGGTCTGCCGCCGCAGGTGGTCTCCGGTGCCACCTGTGACGCGGAGGCGGCCTGGCGGGGCGCCTTCCTGGCGCACGGTTCGCTGACGGAGCCCGGCAGGTCCTCCTCCCTTGAGGTCACCTGCCCGGGCCCCGAGGCGGCTCTCGCCCTGGTCGGCGCGGCACGCCGGCTCTCGATCGCGGCGAAGGCCCGCGAGGTGCGGGGGGTGGACCGGGTCGTCGTCCGCGACGGCGACGCGATCGGTGCCCTGCTGACCCGGCTCGGCGCGCACGAGTCGGTGCTCGCCTGGGAGGAGCGGCGGATGCGGCGCGAGGTCCGCGCCACCGCCAACCGCCTCGCCAACTTCGACGACGCCAACCTGCGCCGTTCGGCCCGCGCCGCGGTCGCCGCGGGCGCCCGGGTGCAGCGGGCCCTGGAGATCCTCGCCGAGGAGGTGCCCGAGCACCTGGCCGCGGCCGGCCGGCTCCGCATGGAGCACAAGCAGGCCTCCCTCGAGGAGCTGGGCGCGCTCGCCGACCCGCCGCTGACGAAGGACGCGGTGGCCGGCCGGATCCGCCGGCTGCTCGCGATGGCCGACAAGCGGGCTCAGGACCTGGGCATCCCCGGGACCGAGTCCAACCTGACCGAGGAGCTCGACGACAGCCTGGTCGGCTGACCGGATCCCGTCGCCGTACGGAACGGTGAACTCCGAGCTGCCGGTGCCTTTCTGAGGCACCGGCAGCTTTTTCGTACCCCCGCGAGGCACCCTTGACAGGCCCATGGGCGCCCATGAGCCTGGCGTCTGTTCACCTTCGTGACGGACAACAGCAAGGGGGGCTCATGAGACGCAGAGCGAGATCGATCCTCGCCGCGGCTTCACTGCTGATCGCGGGAGTGGCGGCGGCACCCGTCGCCGGAGCGCAGCCGAACGACCGGGACGGCGGCGACGACCTCTCCGTGTGGCGTGCGGTGGTCACCAAGGAGCAGGTGCCGCTGCTCCTCGACGCCGGCGCCGACGCCCACGAGATGACCGAGCAGGTGCCCGCGACGGGCTCCGCGACGGTCGAGCTCTTCCTCACCGGCCGGCAGGCCGGGCAGCTGCGCGGCCAGGGCGTCGAGCTCACCGAGCACCGGCTGACCGCCCAGGCCGAGAAGCGGGTCGACGCCGCCGGGGACGGCGTCTTCCGGCCGTACGGCGGTCCGAACGGCCTCAAGCAGGAGGTCCTGGACGCCGCCCGGGCCAACCCCGGCATCACCAAGGTCGTCTCCATCGGCAAGACGGTCAAGGGCCAGGACATCCTCGCCCTCAAGGTCAGCAAGGGCGCGCAGCGCGTCAAGGACGGCTCCAAGCCCGCCACGCTGTACATGTCCAACCAGCACGCGCGCGAGTGGATCACCCCCGAGATGACCCGGCGGCTGCTCCACCACTACCTCGACAACTACGGCAAGGACGAGCGGATCACCCGGATCGTCGACTCGACCGAGCTGTGGTTCGTGCTCTCCGCCAACCCGGACGGCTACGACTTCACGCACGCCGACCCCGACAACCGGCAGTGGCGCAAGAACCTCCGCGACAACGACGGGGACGGGCGGATCGCCACCGGCGACGGCGTCGACCTCAACCGCAACTTCGCCTACAAGTGGGGTTACGACAACGAGGGTTCGTCGCCCGACCTCGCCGACGAGACCTACCGCGGCAAGGGGCCCATGTCGGAGCCCGAGACCAGGGCGCTCGACGCGTTCCAGAAGCGCATCGGCTTCGCGTACGGCATCAACTACCACTCGGCCGCCCAGCTCCTGTTGTACGGCGTCGGCTGGCAGGTCGCCACCGACACCCCCGACGACGTGGCCCTCAAGGCGCTCGCCGGCACCCCGCAGAACTCCGCCGTGCCCGGCTACCGCCCGCAGGTCTCCTCGGAGCTCTACATCACCAACGGCGAGGCGGACGGACACGCCGCCAACGTCAACGGGATGCAGATGTTCACCCCGGAGATGTCGACCTGCGCCACCGCCTCCCGGGTCGACCCGAACGACGCCTGGAACCCGGCCGACTGCGCCTCCGTCTTCACCTTCCCGGACGACGAGAAGCTGATCCAGGCCGAGTTCGCCAAGAACATCCCCTTCGCGCTCGCCGTCGCCGAGACCGCCGCCCACCCGGACCGGCCCGTCTCCCCGGTCGGCATCGAGGCGCCCGACCTCACCCCGAAGACCTTCGCCACCTCCTACGCCCGCGGCGGGGAGCAGGAGGTCGCCGTCACCGCGCGCAAGTCGCTGCGCGCCAAGACGCTGAAGTACCGGATCAACGGCGGCCGCACCCACAGCGAGGAGCTCGCGGCCTGGAAGGGCGGCGAGACCTTCGGCGGCGAGGACAACCTCTACTTCGACGAGTACCGCGCCGAGGTCGAGGGCGCCCGCCCCGGCGACTCCGTCGAGGTCTGGTTCACCGCCCGCACCCGGGAGGGCCGGGCCACCGCCTCCGCCCCCTTCACCTACAAGGTGGCCGAGCGCCCCCGCGGCGACGTGCTCGTCCTCGCCGACGAGGGCGGCACCACGGCCGCCCGGCACACCGCCGCGTACGTGAAGGCGGTCGCCGACAACGGCCGCTCCGCCGCCGTCTGGGACGTCGCCACCCAGGGCACCCCGGACGCCCTCGGGGTCCTCTCCCACTTCCGCACGGTCGTCTGGTACACCGGCGCCGAGCGCCCCTCCGGAGCCGCCCAGCTCGCCGTCCGCGCCTACCTCAACGAGGGCGGCAAGCTGGTCAACGCCGGCGAGAAGTCCGGCGGGCTCACCCGGATCGGCCGGGCCGAGTCCAACGACTTCGCCCAGTACTACCTCGGCGCGTACCACCGGGCGGGCCTCAAGAACCCGCCCGCCTTCGCCGGAACGGGTGCCTTCGCCGGCATCGGCGCGCCCCTCGGTTCGGCCGCCGACAACCCGCTCGACAACGCGGGCGCGTACACGGTCACCTCGGACACCCTGAAGCCGAAGCTCTTCCCGCAGTTCGCGAGCAGCGCCTCCGCCGGTGACTACCCGGGCATCCGGACCCCGTTCGAGCCCGCCGAGGGGACCACCTTCGCCGCCGTCAAGCACGCCGACGACACCTGGGCCCGGCTCGCCAGGACCGTCGACCTCACCGGCGTCGCGGCCGCCCAGCAGCCCCGCCTCGACTTCCAGGTCAGCTACGACACCGAGCCCGGCTACGACAACCTCGTCGTCGAGGCCCACACCGTCGGCCAGGACGACTGGACCACCCTGCCCGACCTCAACGGCGGCACCTCGGCCGAACCCCCGGCCGACTGCGGCGAGGGCTACTACGTCCGCGGCCACCCCTTCCTCGCCCACTACCTCACCGTCGGCGAGGACGGCTGCGCGCCGTCCGGCACCACCGGCTCCTGGAACGCCTTCACCGGCCCGTCCAACGGCTGGCGCCAGGCCTCCGTCGACCTGAGCGCCTGGGCGGGCAAGCAGGTCGAGCTCTCGATCTCGTACGTCTCCGACCCCGGGTCGGGCGAGACGGGCGCCTTCGTCGACGACACCCGGCTCGTCACCGGCACCACGACCGAGGCGGAGGGCTTCGAGACCGCCTTCGGCGCGTGGACCGTGCCGGGCGCCCCGGCCGGCAGCCCCGGCAACGCCTCCGACTGGACGCGCTCCGCGGCGCTCTTCCACTCCCAGGCCGCGGTCACCACGCGTGACACCGTCCTCCTGGGCTTCGGCCTGGAGCACGTGCCCGGCGAGGCCGATCGGGCACGCCTCGTCGGCCGCGCCCTCGCGGTCCTCCGCCGCTGACGGAGAGTAGTGGGGACAAAGGTCCCAAGGCGGCCCGTACCCGTTGGTAGGTACGGGCCGTCGGCCATATTCCCTCACTTTCCGGGCTCGTCCGGATGCGGCCGATGTCACTCACCGGCCCCTGGGGGGGTAGGGTCGTAAGCGGTCGGGGACATCCCAAAAAACAAAAATCTCGCCGGCGTCGAGCACACCGGCGTAGCTAACGAGGAGATCGGTTCGTGACGATCCGCGTAGGCATCAACGGCTTTGGCCGCATCGGCCGGAACTACTTCCGCGCGCTCCTTGAGCAGGGTGCCGACATCGAGATCGTGGCTGTCAACGACCTGGGTGACACCGCGACCACCGCACACCTGCTGAAGTACGACACCATCCTGGGACGCCTCAAGGCCGAGGTCACCCACACCGCCGACACCATCACCGTCGACGGCCACACCATCAAGGTCCTCTCCGAGCGCAACCCGGCCGACATCCCCTGGGGCGAGCTGGGCGTCGACATCGTCATCGAGTCGACCGGCATCTTCACGAAGAAGGCCGACGCCGAGAAGCACATCACCGGCGGCGCCAAGAAGGTCCTCATCTCGGCTCCGGCCACCGACGAGGACATCACCATCGTCATGGGCGTCAACCAGGACAAGTACGACGCCGCGCAGCACCACGTCATCTCCAACGCGTCCTGCACCACCAACTGCGTCGCGCCCATGGCGAAGGTCCTCGACGAGAACTTCGGCATCGTCAAGGGCCTGATGACCACGGTCCACGCGTACACGAACGACCAGCGCATCCTGGACTTCCCGCACAAGGACCTGCGCCGCGCCCGCGCCGCCGCGGAGAACATCATCCCGACCACGACGGGTGCCGCGAAGGCCACCGCCCTGGTCCTCCCGCAGCTCAAGGGCAAGCTCGACGGCATCGCCATGCGCGTCCCGGTCCCGACCGGTTCCGCCACCGACCTGGTCGTCACCCTCGGCCGCGAGGTCACCAAGGACGAGGTCAACGCCGCGTTCAAGAAGGCCGCCGACGACGGCGACCTCAAGGGCATCCTCTTCTACACCGAGGACCAGATCGTCTCCTCGGACATCGTCAGCGACCCGGCGTCCTGCACCTTCGACGCCTCCCTGACGATGGTCCAGGAAGGCAACACGGTCAAGATCCTCGGCTGGTACGACAACGAGTGGGGTTACTCCAACCGTCTCGTCGACCTCACCGTCTTCGTCGGCGGCCAGCTCTAAGCTTCAGGGCAGGCTTTCGATGTGAGCAGGGCTCGGGCAGCGCAACGCCGCGCTGTGCGAGCCCTGTTTGTGTGCTCCACCGCGTACCAAGGAGTCTGTTAACAGATGAAGACGATCGACGAGCTTCTCCACGAGGGCGTCGAAGGCAAGCGCGTGTTCGTCCGCGCCGACCTCAACGTGCCGCTCGACGGCACCACCATCACCGACGACGGCCGCATCCGCGCCGTCGTCCCCACGGTCAAGGCGCTGGCCGACGCCGGCGCCCGCGTCGTGGTCGCCTCGCACCTGGGCCGCCCCAAGGGAGCCCCGGACCCGGCGTTCTCCCTCGCCCCGGCCGCCGCGCGCCTCGGTGAGCTGCTCGGCGCCGACGTGGCGTTCGCGACCGACACGGTCGGCGACTCCGCCAAGGCCACCGTCGCCTCCCTCGGCGACGGCCAGGTCGCCGTGATCGAGAACCTCCGCTTCAACGCCGGCGAGACCTCGAAGGACGACGCCGAGCGCGGCGCCTTCGCGGACCAGCTGGCCGAGCTCGCCGACCTGTACGTCGGCGACGGCTTCGGCGCCGTGCACCGCAAGCACGCCTCGGTCTTCGACCTCCCGGCGCGCCTCCCGCACGCCGCGGGCTACCTCATCGCCACCGAGGTCGGCGTCCTGAAGAAGCTCACCGAGGACGTCCAGCGGCCGTACGTGGTCGCGCTCGGCGGCGCCAAGGTCTCCGACAAGCTCGGCGTGATCGACCACCTCCTGGAGAAGGCCGACCGCATCCTCATCGGCGGCGGCATGGCGTACACCTTCCTCAAGGCCCAGGGCCACGAGGTCGGCGTCTCGCTGCTCCAGGAGGACCAGATCCCGGCGGTCCTCGACTACCTGAAGCGCGCCAAGGAGCGCGGCGTGGAGTTCGTCCTCCCCGTCGACGTCCTGGTCTCGTCCGAGTTCCCGGACCTGAAGACCAAGGCTCCGGCCAACCCGACGACGGTCGCCGCGGACGCCATCCCGGCGGACGAGGAGGGCCTGGACATCGGTCCGGAGACCCGTAAGCTCTACGCCTCGAAGCTCGCCGACGCCGGCACCGTCTTCTGGAACGGTCCGATGGGCGTCTTCGAGCACCCCGACTACGCCGAGGGCACCAAGGCCGTCGCCCAGGCGCTCGTCGACTCCCCCGCGTTCACGGTCGTCGGTGGTGGCGACTCCGCCGCCGCCGTCCGCATCCTGGGCTTCGACGAGAACGCATTCGGCCACATTTCGACCGGCGGCGGCGCCTCCCTCGAGTACCTCGAGGGCAAGACGCTTCCCGGCCTCGCCGCACTGGAGGGCTGACCCTTTATGAGCACCCGCACCCCGCTGATGGCGGGCAACTGGAAGATGAACCTCAACCACCTCGAGGCCATCGCCCACGTCCAGAAGCTCGCCTTCGCCCTGACCGACAAGGACTACGACGCCTGTGAGGTCGCGGTCCTGGTCCCCTTCACCGACCTGCGGTCCGTCCAGACCCTGGTCGACGGAGACAAGCTGAAGATCAAGTACGGCGCCCAGGACATCTCGGCGTACGACTCCGGTGCCTACACCGGCGAGATCTCCGGCCTGATGCTGTCCAAGCTGAAGTGCGCCTACGTCGCCGTCGGCCACTCCGAGCGCCGCCAGTACCACGCCGAGAACGACGAGGTCTGCAACGCCAAGGTGAAGGCCGCCTTCAAGCACGGCGTGACCCCGATCCTCTGCGTCGGCGAGGGCCTGGACATCCGCAAGGCCGGTCAGCAGGTCGAGTACACCCTCGCCCAGCTCGACGGCGGTCTGAAGGACGTCCCGGCCGAGCAGGCCGAGACCATCGTGATCGCGTACGAGCCGGTGTGGGCCATCGGTACCGGCGAGGTCGCCACCCCCGAGGACGCCCAGGAGGTCTGCGGGGCGATCCGCGGCCGCCTCGCGGAGCTGTACTCGCAGGAGCTGGCCGACAAGGTCCGCATCCAGTACGGCGGGTCCGTCAAGGCCGGGAACGTCGCCGCGATCATGGCGCAGCCGGACGTCGACGGTGCCCTGGTCGGCGGCGCGGCGCTGGACGCCGACGAGTTCGTCAAGATCGTCCGCTTCCGCGACCAGTGAGTATGCGGTAGCGGAGTTACGTCGTACCCTTGCGGGGGTCGGGCAGGTGCCCGGCCCCCGTCCGTATAAGTCCGAGGAAGTTGGTCCAGCCGTGGTTATGGGGTTCTCGATCGCCCTCATCGTCTTCAGCGGGCTGCTGATGCTGCTCGTTCTGATGCACAAGGGCAAGGGTGGCGGCCTCTCCGACATGTTCGGAGGCGGAATGCAGTCTTCCGTCGGTGGCTCCTCGGTCGCCGAGCGCAACCTGGACCGCATCACCGTCGTGGTCGGTCTGCTCTGGTTCGCCTGCATTGTGGTACTTGGTCTGCTGATGAAGTTGGACGGGTAACTCCAATCACTGGACGCGCGTTGGGCCTTACGTAGACTGGGGCATCTTCGAGCACCATCACGCAGGGAGTTACGACCGTGGCAAGTGGCAACGCGATCCGGGGAAGCCGGGTCGGGGCGGGGCCGATGGGTGAGGCCGAGCGGGGCGAATCGGCGCCGCGCGCCCGCATCTCCTTCTGGTGCTCCAACGGGCACGAGACGCAGCCGAGCTTCGCCAGCGACGCGGCGATCCCCGAGACCTGGGACTGCCCACGGTGCGGCTTCCCGGCCGGTCAGGACCGGGACAACCCGCCGGACCCGCCGCGCACGGAGCCGTACAAGACCCACCTCGCCTATGTGCGTGAGCGGCGCAGTGACGCCGACGGCGAGGCGATCCTCGCCGAGGCGCTCGCCAAACTGCGCGGCGAGATCTGAGCGTGGTGTGACGGTGTGACGAACGGGCCTCGCCCGCGAACCGAGTTCGCGGGCGAGGCCCGTT
Organism: Streptomyces wedmorensis; assembly: GCF_000716445.1. Classification (GTDB taxonomy): domain Bacteria; phylum Actinomycetota; class Actinomycetes; order Streptomycetales; family Streptomycetaceae; genus Streptomyces; species Streptomyces wedmorensis. Next base: position 40,910 of record NZ_JNWK01000048.1, on the reverse strand, counting down.
CGGTTTTCCCCCGTTGTCAGTGGTGCCCCCTATCGTCGGTCGCGCAGGAGATCGCACGATCGAGGGGGCGGCGTGACGACGACGGACGCGGTGGGCGAGCGGACCGTGCCCGCCTGGCGGGGCGGTTTCGGACGGCTGTGGACGGCCGCGGTCGTCTCGCGGTTCGGCGACTCGCTGCGCACCGCCGCCATGCCCCTGCTCGCCGCCTCGGTCACCGACGACCCCGTCCTCATCGCCTCCGTCACGGCCTGCGGCTTCCTGCCGTGGCTGCTCTTCGGACTCCTCGGCGGGGCCGTGGCCGACCGGGTCGACCAGCGGCGGGCCATGTGGGCCGTCGACCTCGTCCGCGGCGGCCTGATGGCCGCGTTCGCCGTCGCCGTGGCGCTCGGACACGCCGGCATCGCCCTGCTGCTCGTCCTCGCCTTCGCCCTCACCACCCTGCAGACCCTCTTCGACAACGCGGCCACCGCACTGCTCCCGGCCCTCGTCCCCGCGGAGTCCCTGGCCGGGGCCAACGCCCGCCTGATGACCGGTCAGCAGCTCGCCGGCGGGCTCCTGGCCGCGCCCCTGGTACCCGCCCTGCTCCTGGCCGGAGTCGCGGTGCCGTACGCGGCGGACGCCGCCACGTACGTCCTGGCCGCGCTGCTCATCGCCTCCCTGCGCACCGGGGCCCCCGAACGGCCGCCCAGACCCGCCGGTTCCACCCTCCGGAAGGAGATGGCCGAGGGGCTCGCGGTCCTGCGCGGCGACCGGCACCTACGGTGGCTCTGCACCGCCACCACCCTGTGCAACGTCGGCATGGGCGCGCTCATCGCCACGCTCGTCGTCCACGTCACCGAGGGACTCCACGCGGGGAACGCGGGATACGCGGCCACGATCACCGCCTACGCCGTCGGCGGCGTCGCCGGAGGATTCCTCGCCCGCCGGATCGCCGAACGGACCGGTCGGGTCCGCGCGGTGTTCCTCGCCGGGACCGTCCAGACCGGCTGCCTGGTCCTGATGGGGGCGGTGCCGGTCCTCGCGGCATCGATCGCCGCCATGGCGGTGTTCGGCTTCATGGGGACGGTGTGGAACGTCCAGCAGACCACCCTCATGCAGGAGCGCGCCCCCGAGGGGATGCTCGGCCGCATCGCCGCGGCCTTCCGCACCCTCGCGGTCGCCGGCGCCCCGCTCGGGGCGCTCCTCGGCGGTGGAGCGGCGGCCGGCTGGGGTCCGCACACGCCCGCCCTCCTCGCGGCGGCGCTGTTCGCGCTCGCCGTCGCGTCGCTGACCCCTCTGATCAATTAGGTTTGGGGGTGCAGCGGGGCAGACAAGCAGTACGAGAAGAAGTGGGCGATGTCCGACATGACTACCGAAGGCCGTACCAGGCTCAACCGGCTGCCCGAGTGGGCTGCCCTCGGCAAGCACCGTGAGCAGCTGGGCGGGACCCATCTGCGCGAGCTGTTCGCCGCCGAACCGACGCGCGGCACCGACCACACCCTGCGGGTCGGCGATCTCTATCTGGACTACTCCAAGCACCTCGTCACCGGCGAGACCCTGACCCTGCTGCGCGAACTCGCCGCCGCCACCGGCGTCGCCGAGCTCCGCGACGCCATGTTCCGTGGCGAGAAGATCAACACCACCGAGGACCGGGCGGTCCTCCACACCGCGCTGCGCGCCCCCCGCGGGGCCGTCGTCGAGGTCGACGGGGAGAACGTCGTCCCGGGCGTGCACGCCGTCCTCGACAAGATGGGCGCCTTCGCCGACACGGTCCGCGCGGGCTCCTGGACCGGCCACACCGGCAAGCCGATCAAGAACGTCGTGAACATCGGCATCGGCGGCTCCGACCTCGGACCCGCCATGGCCTACGAGGTCCTGCGCTCCTTCACCCAGCGGGACCTGACGTTCCGTTTCGTCTCCAACGTCGACGGCGCCGACCTCCACGAGGCCGTCCGCGACCTGGACCCCGCCGAGACCCTCTTCATCGTCGCCTCGAAGACCTTCACGACCATCGAGACGATCACCAACGCCACCTCCGCGCGCGACTGGCTGCTCGGCGGCCTCGGCGCCGGCCAGGAGGCCGTGGCCAAGCACTTCGTGGCCCTCTCGACCAACGCCGAGAAGGTCGAGGAGTTCGGCATCGACACCACGAACATGTTCGAGTTCTGGGACTGGGTCGGCGGCCGCTACTCGTACGACTCCGCCATCGGCCTCTCGCTGATGATCGCCATCGGCCCGGAGCGCTTCCGGGAGATGCTCGACGGCTTCCACCTCGTCGACGAGCACTTCCGCACCGCGCCGCCCGAGGAGAACGCGCCGCTGCTGCTCGGCCTCCTCGGCGTCTGGTACGGCGCCTTCTTCGACGCCCAGTCGCACGCGGTGCTGCCGTACTCCCACTACCTGTCCAAGTTCACCGCCTACCTCCAGCAGCTCGACATGGAGTCCAACGGCAAGTCGGTGGACCGCGACGGCAACCCGGTCGACTGGCAGACCGGCCCCGTCGTCTGGGGCACCCCCGGCACCAACGGGCAGCACGCGTACTACCAGTTGATCCACCAGGGCACCAAGGTCATCCCGGCCGACTTCATCGGCTTCGCCCGGCCCGTGGCCGACCTGCAGCCCGGTCTGGTGGCCCAGCACGACCTGCTCATGGCCAACTTCTTCGCCCAGACCCAGGCGCTCGCCTTCGGCAAGACGCCCGAGGAGGTACGGGCCGAGGGCGTCCCCGAGGAGCTCGTCCCGCACAAGACCTTCCGGGGCAACCACCCCACCACCACGATCCTCGCCGACGCGCTCACCCCGTCCGTCCTCGGCCAGCTGATCGCGCTCTACGAGCACAAGGTCTTCGTCCAGGGCGCGGTCTGGAACATCGACTCCTTCGACCAGTGGGGCGTCGAGCTCGGCAAGGTCCTCGCCAAGAGGATCGAGCCGGTCCTGACCGACGGGGAGGGCGGCGAGCACCTCGACAGCTCGACCGCCGGACTCGTCGGCGCCTACCGGTCGCTGCGCGACCGGGGCTGACCGCATGACGGGGGAGAACGCGGTGCGGCTGCGGCCGCCCAGGAACGCCGTGGACGAGCGGGCCGTCACCTGGTGGCGCTGGCAGCTCCTGGTGGCCACCGCCGTCCCGGTGGCGGTGCTCACCGTCCTCGGCGCGTTCATCGGGCCCGCCCGGTCCTGGCTGCTGCTCGCGGCCGTGGCCGTGGCGGCCCCGGGCCTGGCCTGCGCCGCGTTCCTCCCCGTCTGGTGGTTCCGGGTGCACCGCTGGGAGGTCACCGACGACGCGGTCTACGTCCGCACGGGGGCCCTCCGGCAGGAGTGGCGGATCGCCCCGATGTCCCGGATCCAGACCGTCGACACCGTACGGGGCCCGCTGGAGCAGTACCTGAGGCTCGCCACGGTCACCGTGACCACCGCCTCCTCCAAGGGCGCGATCCGCATCGAGGGCCTCGACCACGAGCTGGCCGCCGGACTCGCCGAGCGGCTCACCCTCCTCACCCGGGCCACTCCCGGGGACGCCACGTGAGCGGAGGGCTCGGTGACGCGGACGACCGGGAATGGCGGCGCCTGGATCCCCGTACCGTCCTCGTGCGGGTGGCCCTCTTCGGCGGCGTCCTCGTGGGCGCCGCGCTGCCCGTCGCGTTCGGTCTGGCCGGGGACCGCCCGCTGTGGCAGGCCTTCGCCTGGGTCGCCGCGGCGGCCGCCCTCGCCCTGGGCGTCGCCGTCGTCGCCGAGACGGTCCGCTTCCGCCGCACCCGCTACCGCGTCGGCCCGGACCGGGTCGAACTCCACACCGGGCTGCTCGTGGTGCAGCGCCGTTCGCTCGCCCGCGAGCGCGTCCGCAGCGCCGACCTGAGCGCCAACCCCCTCCAGCGCGTCTTCGGCCTCGTCAAGGTCCGCGTCGGCACCGGCGAGCACAGCGGCGGCGAGTCGCCCCTCGAACTCGACCTGGTCACCCGGGCCGAGGGCGAGCGGCTCCGGCGCGAACTGCTCGCCCGTTCCGCCGGGCCCTCCGGGACCCCGGACGGCGACGACACGCTCGCCGCCCTCGACCCGCGCTGGATCCGCTTCGCTCCCGTCTCCTTCCTCGTGCCGGCCCTCGGCGGCGCCGCCATCGGGGCCGTCATGCAGGTCAGCGAGTGGTTCGGCGCCCAGGGCAAGGTCATCCACTGGATAGGGGACCGGTTCCAGGACGTCTCCCTCGCCTGGATGATCGTCGACCTGGTCCTTCTCGCCGCCGTCACCGGCGCCGTCGGCGCCCTCGGCCTCTGGGTCGAGATGTGGTGGAACTACCGCCTGGAGCGCGAACCGGGCGGCACCCTCCGGGTCGCCCGCGGCCTCCTCACCACCCGCTCCGTCTCCCTGGAGGAGCGGAGGCTGCGCGGGGTCGAGCTGGTCCAGCCGCTCGGCGTGCGGCTGTGCGGGGCCGCCCGTGTCGACGCCGTCGCCACCGGTCTCGCACAGAACGACGGCGACGAGCACGCCGACCTCAAGAACCTGCTGCCGGCCGTGGAGCGGGCCGTCGCCGACCGGGTCGCCGCCCAGGTCCTGCGCGAGCCGGAGCCGCCCACCGCGGCGCCGCTCACCGTCCACCCCCGGGCGGCCCGCACCCGGCGGCTGCGCCGGGCCCTGTGGGCGGCCCTGGCCCCGGTCGTGGTCCTCGCCGTCCTCGGCCTCCTCCTCACCCCGGTGCTGCTGTACGTGGCCGCCGGCTGCGCGGTCGTCCTCGCACCGATCGCCGTGCTCTTCGCCCTCGACGCGTACCGCGGCCTCGGGCACGCCGTCAGCGGCGCCTACCTGGTGACCAGATCCGGCAGCCTCCGGCGCGCCACGGTCGCGCTCCAGCGCTCCGGCGTCATCGGCTGGACCGTCCGGCAGTCGTACTTCCAGCGCCGGGCCGGCCTCCTCACCCTGACCGCCACGACGGCGGCGGGCACGGGCGCGTACGACATCCTCGACGCCGGCGAGAACGAGGGCCTGACCTTCGCCGCCGGGGCGGTGCCGGACCTCCTCGCACCCTTCCTGGAAACGAAGCCTGTGCGAGGGGAAAGAGAAGCCTGTGCGAAACGTGTGACCGATGCACCGTAATATGTGCGCCTGAATCGGGGCCTGATCGCGGTGTACCGCGCTCCTGCCGGTCCACCGTCGAACGGAGTGTTTTCTTGCCCACGCTCATACGCGAGGCGCCGCTGCCCGAAGCCCCGGCCGCCCCTTCGGCCGGACGCGCGGGCGGCATGCTGCCCTCCCTCACGGGCATGCGCTGGGCCGCGGCGTTCCTGGTCTTCGCGTTCCACACGTACAAGTTCGGATATTACGGACCCGAGGACGAGAAGCTGGTGGCCTGGGCCACCCGCTCCGGCAGCGTCGGCGTCATGTTCTTCTTCGTCCTCTCCGGATTCGTGCTGACCTGGTCGGCCCGTCCGAAGGATCGCTTCTTCTCCTTCTTCCGGCGTCGGCTCGCCCGCATCTACCCGATCCACGTGGTCACCGCGGTCGTCGCCCTCGCCCTCGCCTTCACCGTCCTCCCCTGGCTGAGGGACGGCGAGCGGGCCGCACCCGAGGCGATCGCGGCGAACCTGCTCCTGGTGAGCTCCTGGAAGTTCGAGTGGTGGCAGGCGGCCAACCCGGTCAGCTGGTCCCTGGTCTGCGAGGCGTTCTTCTACGCGTGCTTCCCGCTGCTCTACGCGGTGCTGCGGCGCGTGGGACCGAAGGTCCTGACCACGGTGGCGGTGCTGTGCGTCCTCACCGTCATCTACCAGCCGGACGTGTACAAGGCACTGCACATCGACGTGTTCTTCTACAGCTTCCCGCTGGCCAGGCTCCCCGAGTTCATCCTCGGCGTCGCGGTGGCGAGGCTCGTCCAGCTCGGCAAGTGGCGCGGCCCCAGCCTCGAAGGCGCCATGGCCCTGACGCTGATCGGCTACTTCGTCGCCCCGCTCGTGCCCGGCGGGCTGTCCTGGACCCCGCTCATCGGCCTCACCCTCCTGATCGCGGCCGGCGCCGTCGCCGACATCAAGGGGGAGCCGTCGATGTGGCGCCGTCCGGTGCTCGTGAAGCTGGGCGAGTGGTCGTTCGCCTTCTACATGGTCCACCTGCTCGTGATGCACTCCCTGCGACTGTGGGTGGGCGACAAGCCCAAGTTCGACACCCTGCCGGCGTTCGGCCTCGCCGGACTGGCCTTCGTCATCTCCCTCGCCCTGGCGGCCCTCCTCTACACGTACGTGGAGGAGCCCGGACGCCGACTGGTCCTGGGGAAGACGCGCCTGTCGCTCCGCAGGCGCCGCTGACCGCGCCGCGACCCGTACCGAACGGCGGAGGCCCGGTTCACCAGCAGGTGAACCGGGCCTCCGCCGTCGTGCGTCAGGCCGAAGCCGGCGGGTACAGGCTCCGCGGCAGCTCCGAGGCCGCCGCGTCGTCGAGCAGCCACAGCGTGCGCGAGCGGCCGTAGGCGCCGGCCGCCGGGGCCTGCACCTCGCCCGCGCCCGACAGCGCGATGGCCGCCGCCTTCGCCTTGTCCTCGCCGGCCGCGAGCAGCCAGACCTCCTTCGCCGCCCGGATCGCCGGGAGGGTCAGCGAGACCCGCAGCGGCGGGGGCTTGGGCGCGCCGTGCACCCCGACCACCGTCCGCTCGGTCTCACGGACCGCGGGCAGCTCCGGGAAGAGCGAGGCCACGTGCGTGTCGGGGCCGACGCCCAGCATCAGCACGTCGAACGCCGGCACGGCGCCGTGCTCCGCGGCGGCGGCCAGCTCCGCCGCGTACGCGGCCGCGGCGGTGTCGACATCGCCGTACGGGCCGTCCGAGGCGGGCATGGCGTGCACCCGCGCCGGGTCGAGCGGCACCCGGTCGAGCAGCGCCTCACGCGCCTGGGTGACGTTGCGCTCGGGGTCGCCCTCGGGCAGGAAGCGCTCGTCACCCCACCACAGCTCGAGCCGTGACCAGTCGATCGCGTCCCGCGCGGGCGCCGAACCGAGCGCCGCGAGCAGGCCGTTGCCGTTGCGGCCGCCGGTCAGCACGACCGAGGCCGAGCCGCGGGTGGCCTGGGCGTCCACGATCCGGGTGATCAGCCGGGCCGCGGCGGCCTGCGCCATCAGCTCCTTGTCGCGGTGGACCACCAGCTGAGGGGTGCTCACTTGGCCGCCGCCTTCTTGGCCGGGGCCTTCTTCGCGGCGGGCTTGGCGGCCGGCTCGGGCGCCTCGGCGGCCACGGGTCCGGGGACCTTCGGCTCGGGCGCGAGGGTCGCCGCCTCCTCGTCGAGACGTTCGAGGCCGAACTTCAGCGCCGTCGCGTACGTGTCGTCCGGGTCGAGCCTGCGCAGCTCCTCCGCGATCAGCTCGGCCGTCTCGCGGCGCTTCAGCGCCACGGCACGGTCCGGCTGGCCCTGGATGGAGAGCGTCGCGAGCGAGCCGTCCGGCCGGTCGAGGACGATCGGACCCGAGCTGGTCTCCATGCGCACGGAGGTCAGGCCGGGGCCGGTCGACTTCGAGCGCCGCACCGGCACCTTCAGCCGCTCCGCCAGCCACATCGCGAGCAGTTCGACGCTGGGGTTGAACTCCTCGCCCTCCACCTCGGCGGAGGTGACCTCGCAGACGACCTGGTCGAGCGCGGCGGCCAGCATCGAACGCCACGGGGTGATCCGGGTCCACGAGAGGTCCGTGTCGCCCGGGGTGTAACGGTCCGCGCGCGCCGTCAGCTCCTGGATGGGCTGCTCGGCGGCGTACGTGTCGGTCACCCGGCGCTGGGCGAGGGAGCCCAGCGGGTCGTTCGCCGGGTCGGTCGGCGCGTTCACCGGCCACCAGACGACGACGGGGGCGTCCGGGAGGAGCAGCGGCAGCACCACCGACTGGGCGTGGTCGACGACCTCGCCGTACAGCCGGAGCACAACCGTTTCGCCGGTGCTGGCGTCGGCGCCGAGGCGGACCTCGGCGTCGAGCCGCGCCTTGGCGCGGTCCCGCGGCGAGCGCGAGACCCGCTTGATGACGACGAGCGTCCGCGAGGGGTGCTCGCGGGACGCGTCGTTGGCCGCCTTCAGCGCGTCGTAGGCGTTCTCCTCGTCGGTGACGATCACGAGGGTGAGCACCATGCCGACGGCCGGCGTGCCGATCGCCCGCCGCCCGAGCACCAGCGCCTTGTTGATCTTGGAGGACGTGGTGTCCGTCAGGTCGGTCTTCATGGCCGGCGCCAGCTCCTGCCGTCTCGTGCGAGCATCTCGTCCGCCTCGACCGGACCCCAGGTCCCGGACTGGTACTGCGCGGGCTTGCCGTGCTTGTCCCAGAACTGCTCGATCGGGTCGAGGATCTTCCACGACAGCTCGACCTCCTCGACCCGCGGGAAGAGGTTCGAGTCGCCGAGCAGGACGTCGAGGATGAGCCGCTCGTACGCCTCGGGGCTGGACTCCGTGAAGGACTCGCCGTACGCGAAGTCCATGGAGACGTCCCGGATCTCCATCTGGGTGCCGGGCACCTTGGAGCCGAACCGCATCGTCACGCCCTCGTCCGGCTGGACCCGGATGACGATGGCGTTGCGACCGAGTTCCTCGGTCGCGGTGTGGTCGAAGATGGAGTGCGGGGCGCGCTGGAACACGACCGCGATCTCCGTGACGCGGCGGCCCAGACGCTTGCCGGTGCGCAGGTAGAACGGGACGCCCGCCCAGCGGCGGTTGTCGATCTCCAGCTTGATGGCCGCGTAGGTGTCGGTCTTCGACTGGGGGTCGATGCCGTCTTCCTGGAGGTAGCCGACGGCCTTCGCGCCGCCCTGCCACCCGGCCGCGTACTGGCCGCGGACCGTGGACTGGCCCAGGTCCTTGGGCAGCTTCACCGCGCCGAGGACCTTGGTCTTCTCGGCGGCCAGCGCGTCGGCGTCGAAGGAGGCGGGCTCCTCCATCGCGGTCAGCGCGAGCAGCTGGAGCAGGTGGTTCTGGATGACGTCACGGGCGGCGCCGATGCCGTCGTAGTAGCCGGCCCGGCCGCCGATGCCGATGTCCTCGGCCATGGTGATCTGCACGTGGTCGACGAACGACCGGTTCCAGATCGGCTCGAAGAGGGTGTTCGCGAAGCGGAGCGCCAGGATGTTCTGGACGGTCTCCTTGCCGAGGTAGTGGTCGATCCGGAAGACCTCGTCGGGCGGGAAGACCTCGTGGACGACCTCGTTGAGCTCCTTGGCGGAGGCCAGGTCGTGCCCGAAGGGCTTCTCGATGACCGCGCGGCGCCAGGAGCCGTCCTTCTGGTCGGCGAGCCCGTGCTTCTTGAGCTGCTGGACGACGAGCGGGAAGAACTTCGGCGGCACGGACAGGTAGAAGGCGAAGTTGCCGCCCGTTCCCTGTGCCTTGTCGAGCTCCTCGATCGTCGACTTGAGCTGCTCGAAGGCCGTGTCGTCGTCGAAGTCGCCCTGGACGAACCGCATGCCCTGGATGAGCTGCTGCCACACCTCCTCGCGGAAGGGGGTGCGCGCGTGCTGCTTGACGGCCTCGTAGACCTCCTGCGCGAAGTCCTCGTCCGCCCACTCGCGGCGGGCGAAGCCGACGAGCGAGAAGCCCGGCGGCAGCAGGCCGCGGTTGGCCAGGTCGTAGACGGCGGGCATCAGCTTCTTACGGGACAAATCGCCCGTGACGCCGAAGATCACCAGGCCCGACGGCCCCGCGATGCGCGGGAGCCGTCGGTCTGCGGCGTCACGGAGCGGGTTGGCTCCGTGGACTGCGCTCAAAGTGCTTACGCCTCCGAAGGTGCGAGGCGCTGGAGCTCCGCCTCGGTGGACTTGAGCAGGTCGTTCCAGGACGCCTCGAACTTGTCGACGCCCTCGTCCTCCAGGAGCTGGACGACGTCGTCGTAGCTGATGCCCAGCTCCTCGACGGCGGCCAGCTCGGCGCGCGACTGCTCGTAGGTGCCGCGGATGGTGTCACCGGTGACCTCGCCGTGGTCGGCGGTGGCCTCCAGGGTGGCTTCCGGCATGGTGTTGACGGTGCCGGGCGCGACGAGGTCCACGACGTACAGCGTGTCCTTGTACGCCGGGTCCTTGACGCCGGTCGAGGCCCACAGCGGACGCTGCTTGTTGGCCTGCGCCTTGTCGAGGGCGGCCCAGCGCTCCGAGGAGAAGATCTCCTCGTACGCCTCGTAGGCCAGACGGGCGTTGGCCAGGGCGGCCTTGCCCTTCAGCGCCTTGGCCTCGTCGGTGCCGACGCCGTCCAGGCGCTTGTCGATCTCCGAGTCCACGCGGGAGACGAAGAAGGAGGCCACCGAGTGGATCTTGGAGAGGTCGAGGCCGCGCTCGCGGGCCTTCTCCAGACCCGCCAGGTAGGCGTCCATGACCGCGCGGTAGCGCTCCAGCGAGAAGATCAGCGTGACGTTGACGCTGATGCCGAGGCCGATGACCTCGGTGATCGCCGGCAGGCCCGCCTTGGTGGCCGGGATCTTGATGAGGGTGTTGGGGCGGTCCACCAGCCAGGCGAGCTGCTTGGCCTCGGCGATGGTCGCGGCCGTCTCGTGGGCGAGGCGCGGGTCGACCTCGATGGAGACCCGGCCGTCCTGACCGTCCGTCGCGTCGAAGACCGGCCGCAGGATGTCGGCGGCGTCACGGACGTCCGCCGTCGTGATCATGCGGATGGCCTCGTCGACGGTCACCTTGCGCGCGGCGAGGTCGGCGAGCTGCTGGTCGTAGCCGTGCCCCTCCGAGATGGCCTTCTGGAAGATGGACGGGTTGGTGGTGACACCGACCACGTGGCTCTGGTCGATCAGCTCGGCCAGGTTGCCGGACGTGATCCGCTGGCGCGAGAGGTCGTCCAGCCAGATCGCGACGCCTTCGTCGGAGAGGCGCTTGAGAGCGTCTGTCATGAGAGTTGCATCTCCAATTAAGTCGTACGTATGGGCGTCAGCGCGCGGCGGCGTCGATCGATTCCCGGGCGGCGGCGACGATCGCCTCGGGCGTGAACCCGAACTCGCGGAAGAGGACCTTCGCGTCCGCCGAGGCACCGAAGTGCTCGAGGGAGACGATCCGGCCGGCGTCGCCGACGTACTTGTGCCAGGTGAGACCGATGCCCGCCTCGACGGCGACCCGGGCCTTGACCGACGGCGGCAGGACCGAGTCCTTGTACGCCTGGTCCTGCTCCTCGAACCACTCCACGCACGGCATCGAGACCACGCGGGTCGGGACGCCGGCGGCCTGGAGCTGCTCGCGGGCCTCGACGGCCAGGTGCACCTCGGAGCCCGTACCGATCAGCACGACCTGCGCGTCGCCGCCTTCGGCGTCGAACAGGACGTAGCCGCCCTTGACGGTGTCCTCGTTCGGCGCGTACGTGGGCACGCCCTGGCGGGTGAGCGCGAGGCCGTGCGGGGCGCCCTTGCCGAAGACCTTGGTGTGGCGCTGCATGATCTCGCGCCAGGCGATCGCCGTCTCGTTGGCGTCGGCGGGACGGACCACGTTCAGGCCCGGGATCGCGCGCAGCGAGGCCAGGTGCTCCACCGGCTGGTGCGTCGGGCCGTCCTCGCCCAGACCGATCGAGTCGTGGGTCCAGACGTACGTCACGGGCAGGTGCATCAGCGCGGACAGACGCACGGCGTTGCGCATGTAGTCGGAGAACACCAGGAAGGTGCCGCCGTAGACGCGCGTGTTGCCGTGCAGCGCGATGCCGTTCATCTCCGCGGCCATGGAGTGCTCGCGGATGCCGAAGTGGATCGTGCGGCCGTACTTGTCGGCCTCCGGCAGCGGGTTGCCCTCGGGCAGGAACGACGAGTCCTTGTCGATCGTCGTGTTGTTCGAGCCGGCGAGGTCGGCCGAACCGCCCCACAGCTCCGGGATGACCGCGCCGAGCGCCTTGAGGACCTGGCCCGAGGCGGCACGGGTGGCGACACCCTTGCCCGGCTCGAAGACCGGAAGCTTGTCGGCCCATCCGGCCGGCAGCTCGTTCGCCTCGATGCGGTCGAACTCGGCGGCGCGCTCCGGGTTGGCCGTGCGCCACTCGGCGAGCGACTTGTCCCAGGCGGCGCGGGCCTCGCGGCCGCGGTCGCCGAGCGACCGGGTGTGCGCGATGACCTCGTCGGAGACCTCGAAGGTCTGCTCCGGGTCGAAGCCGAGGACGCGCTTGGTGGCCGCGATCTCCGCGTCGCCGAGCGCCGAGCCGTGCGCGGCCTCGGTGTTCTGCGCGTTCGGAGCGGGCCAGGCGATGATCGAGCGCATCGCGATGAACGACGGACGCTCGGTCTCGGCCTCGGCGGCCTTGATCGCCGCGTACAGCGCGGCCGGGTCCAGGTCGCCGTTGGCCTGCGGCTCGACGCGCTGGACGTGCCAGCCGTACGCCTCGTACCGCTTCATCGTGTCCTCGGACACGGCCGTCTCGGTGTCGCCCTCGATCGAGATGTGGTTGTCGTCCCACAGCAGGATCAGGTTGCCGAGCTTCTGGTGGCCGGCCAGCGAGGACGCCTCCGCGGAGATGCCCTCCTGGAGGCAGCCGTCACCGGCGATCGCGTAGATCCGGTGGTCGAACGGGGACGCGCCGGTGGCGGCCTCCGGGTCGAACAGACCGCGCTCGTAGCGGGCGGCCATCGCCATGCCCACCGCGTTCGCCACACCCTGGCCCAGCGGGCCCGTGGTGGTCTCGACGCCGGCGGTGTGGCCGTACTCCGGGTGGCCCGGGGTCTTCGAGCCCCAGGTGCGGAAGGACTTCAGGTCGTCCAGCTCGAGACCGAAGCCACCCAGGTAGAGCTGGGTGTACAGCGTCAGGGACGAGTGGCCGGCGGAGAGGACGAACCGGTCGCGCCCGACCCACTCGGGGTCGGCCGGGTCGTGCCGCATCACCTTCTGGAAGAGGGTGTACGCGGCGGGCGCCAGGCTCATCGCCGTACCGGGATGGCCGTTGCCGACCTTCTGTACGGCGTCCGCGGCCAGGATGCGGGCGGTGTCGACGGCCCGCTGGTCCAACTCGGTCCACTCGAGGTCTGTGGTGGTCGGCTTAGTGCTCACCCTGGGTCAGGGCTCCTCTCCACATGTCTTGGGCCGGTGACTGAGGGTGTACCGGCGTTGTCGAGCCTACCCCCGCCGGAACGCCCCTCTTTTCGTGTGCGCGCCCCTCAAATGAGCGGACACGGCAAGACTGCCGCCGGGTGTGAGAGTTCGCCTCCCGAGCGGCGTCCACCCCTTGGGACGTACCCCTCCAACACGACCCCACCCCCGCGAAGATCGGCGTCTGGGCAACGTCTACAGTGGCGTGGTACGCGCAAGCTTCACCCCGCCTTCATCCGGGGAGCTTGCTGGGAATTTCTCTGTCAGGGGTGTGCGTGACGGCCGTCGAGTCCCGACCCGCAGGGGTCGTCTTGACTCCCAGCCCGGGGGGCCATCGGCCGTTCGGCGCCCGCGTCAAGGCATTCGTGGCGCTGACCAAGCCGCGGATCATCGAACTTCTGCTCATCACCACCGTCCCGGTGATGTTCCTCGCCGAACAGGGCGTGCCCGACCTCTGGCTGGTGCTCGCCACCTGCTTCGGCGGCTATCTGTCGGCGGGCGGCGCGAACGCGCTGAACATGTACATCGACCGCGACATCGACGCCCTGATGGACCGCACCTCCCAGCGGCCGCTGGTCACCGGCGTGCTCACCCCGCGCGAGGGCCTGGTCTTCGGCCTCACCCTCGCCGTGGTCTCCACGCTCTGGTTCGGCCTGCTCGTCAACTGGCTCTCCGCCGCGCTCTCGCTCGGCGCGCTCCTCTTCTACGTCGTGATCTACACGATGATCCTGAAGCGGCGCACCGCCCAGAACATCGTCTGGGGCGGCATCGCGGGCTGCCTGCCGGTGCTCATCGGCTGGTCGGCCGTCACGAACTCGATGTCGTGGGCCGCGGTCATCCTCTTCCTCGTCATCTTCTTCTGGACGCCGCCGCACTACTGGCCGCTGTCGATGAAGGTGAAGGACGACTACGCACGCGCGGGCGTGCCCATGCTGCCGGTGCTCGCCTCCAACAAGGTCGTCGCCAAGCAGATCGTGCTCTACAGCTGGGTCATGGTCGCCGTCTCGCTGCTGCTCACCCCGCTGGGCTACACGGGCTGGTTCTACACCGCCGTGGCACTGCTCACCGGCGGCTGGTGGCTGTGGGAGGCGCACGCCCTGCTCAACCGCGCCAAGAACGGCGCCACCGGCGCCAAGCTCAAGGAGATGCGCCTCTTCCACTGGTCCATCACCTATGTGTCGCTGCTCTTCGTGGCGGTCGCGGTGGACCCGTTCCTGCGCTGATCGCGCTCAGATGAGATGTCCGGCCGGCGGCCGGGTCACGTGGGATAGGCCACGTGACCCGGCCGTCGCCACTCGATCTACGCCTCGGTAGCATCCCTGTCATGGCAGAAACGAAGCAGGCAGAGCGCAAGGCGGCCAGGCTCGCCAAGGAGATCCGGGCCTTCTCCAAGGCGCACGGCGGCTCCGAGGGACACCTCGCGCACATCGGCCAGGCCGGCACCCGGATCGTCCTCGTCGGCACCGACGGCGGCTGGGGCGACCTGGTGGCGCCGACCTACGAGGTCGCGCGACAGGCGGCCGAGAAGGCCGGACTGACCCTCCACGAGGAGTTCGACGGCGAGTTCGCCGCCAAGGTCACCACCGGCCCGTACGAGTGGACCCGGATGGCCGGCATCCAGATCGGCGGACCCTCCGACCGCTGAGGCAACAACCTCGCGCGGGGCTCACCCGTTAGGACGTGTGGAGACACGTCCACACAGGGAGCCCCCCGAGATGATCGACACGCCGACCCTGGTCGACCAGTACTGCCACGGAGTGCTCCGCACCGAGCTCGGCCTCGGCACCTTCGAGGCCCGGCTCGGCGCCCAGCTCGGCGGGACCGCCGCGCTGCCCGCCGCCGGCACCACGTTCTTCGACACCCAGACCGGGTTCGCCGTACGCCGCTGGTGCCCGCCGCTGCTCGGCCTCGAACCGCACTGCCCGCCCGCCCGTTACCTCGCCCGCCGCCGTGAACTCGGCGTCGCCGAAGCGGGCCGCAGGCTCCTGCGCGCCTCCGGCATCTCCACCTACCTGGTCGACACCGGGCTCCCCGGCGACCTCACGGGACCCGCCGAGATCGCCGCCGCCGGCGCCGCCGAGGCCCACGAGATCGTCCGCCTCGAACACCTCGCCGAACAGGTCGCCGACACCTCGGGGACCGTCGAGGCCTTCCTCGCCGACCTCGCCGAGGCCGTCCACGGCGCCGCCGCCGAAGCCGTGGCCTTCGCCTCCGAGGCGGGCGTACGCCGGGGGCTCGCGCACACCCCCGAACCCCCCGGACCCGGCGAGGTCCGCGGCGCCGCCGGCCGCTGGCTCGCCGGTCGCGCCGCCGGCGACCGCCTCACCGACCCCGTCCTGCTGCGCCACCTGCTCTGGGTCGCCGTCACCGCAGGACGCCCCCTCCAGCTGCACACCGGCGACCGGGACCCGTCCGCCGTCGCCGGCTTCGCCACCGCCACCGCGGGACTCGGCGCCGACCTCGTGCTGCTGCACGCGTACCCGTACCACCGCGAGGCGGCGCGGCTGACCGCCGTCCACGCGCACGTGTACGCGGACCTCGGCCCCGTCCTCGCCCACACCGGCGCCCGGGCGGCGGCCGCGCTCGCCGAAGTCCTCGAACGGGCGCCCTTCGGCAAGCTGCTCTTCTCCAGCGGCGCCCACGCGCTGCCCGAGCTCCACGTGGTCGCCGCGAGCACCTTCCGCTCGGCGCTCTCCCGGGTGCTCGGCGACTGGGTCGCCGACGGCGCCTGGTCCCGTACGGACGCCCAGCGCGTCGCGACCATGATCGCGGGGGACAACGCCCGGCGCGTCTACCGGCTCGGACCCGCTGTCAGTCCCCGTCGGTAACGTGCGGAGCAGATGGAAACGATCATGGGGGAGGCGGCAGCCATGCAGGAGACGACCGTGCACGAGGTCGACGGGGCGAGGATCGAGCGGGCGCTCGACGGCATCAGGGGGCGGACCTTCGGCCGCTGGCACGACCTCCGGTACGGCAGCGGCATGTCGCTGACCGGCCTCGGGGAGACCCGCGACGAACTCCTCGACCACGTCGGGGCCCGCACCCTGGAGGACCCCGAGCTCGCCACGGAGCCGTCCCGCGAGGCGCTGCTCACCGCCGCCGAGTGCGCCCTCGGCATCCTGGGCATCGGCTGCTTCCCCGAGGGTGACTGGGACGTCCCGCTGCCCCTCACGGGGGAGACCCTGAGCAGCGACGACCAGCTCTTCGACGAGAGCTGGGACCGGGGACACCGGGTGCCCACCGCGCGGACCTGGGTGGAGGCGTTCGCGCTCTGCCTGATCAGCGGCCTCGTCCGGGAGCGCCGGCGGGTGATCGGCCCGCTGCTCCACGAGGACTACGCACCTGCGATCCGCTCCGGGGTCCCGTACTCGCGCTTCGACTCCGTCTCGGAGCCTGCGGACCTCGCCGAGATGGACGCCCTGTGCCTCTACCTGACGGTGGAGCACGGCCCGGTGCCCGGCGCCGTCCCCGGCGAGCTCCCGCTGCGCCGCCCCGGTGCCGAGGAACTCGCCGCTGCCGCGGCCCGCCTCGACGGGGCTGGTGCGCTGACCCCGGACCAGCGGCTGCTGCGCGTCCTGCTCGACGACGACCGCGAGGCCTTCGAGCGGGCCCTCGTGGCGCGGCTCGACGCGCACCGGGAGGACGTCGGCGCCGATCCGGAGCCGAGGAGCCTGCTGCCCGTGGTGACCGTCGCCCTGGCCTCCCTCGCCCGTCTGGCGCACGGCTGGGAGCCCGCCGTCCGCTCCGGCTACCTGCCCGAGGCGCTGCTGCGCGCGCCGGTGTCCGCATAGCCGGACCGCCCGGACCCCCGCCCGCCGGGCGGGGGTCCGGGCGGTCCCGGGCGTGGTCTCAGGCGGCCGTGAGCGCGGAGTCGGCCTGCGCGGGGATCTCCGGGGCCGGGACCGGGCGCTCGCGCAGGCTCAGGGCCAGCCGCAGCACCGCGACCCACATCAGCGAGGAGCCGAGCATGTGGACGGCGACCAGGAGCTCGGGGACGCCGGTGAAGTACTGGACGTAGCCGATCCCGCCCTGCGCGAGCAGCACGATCAGCAGGTCGCGGGCGCGGGCCCTGGTGTCGTCGGGGGCGTCCACCACGCGCAGGACCAGCCACATGGCGAGCGCGAGGGCGCAGACGACCCAGGCGGCGATCGCGTGGACGTGGGCGGCGTCCGTCCAGTCCCACGGCATGCGCGGCACGTCGCTGCTGTCGCCGGCGTGCTTGCCGGCGCCGGTCACCGTCGTACCGAGCACGATCAGCAGACCCGAGGTGACCGTGATCGCCCAGGACAGCTTGCGGACCGGGCGCGGCACCCGCGGCCGGGGCGCGGTGTCGCCCTCGCCGGCCCGGTGCCAGGTGATCACCGCGACCGTGAGCAGCGAGTTCGCGGCGATGAAGTGGCCGGCCACCGTCCACGGGTTGAGGCCCATCCACACGGTGATGCCGCCGATCACGGCGTTGCTCATCACGATCCAGAACTGCGCCCAGGCCCAGCGGGTCAGGTTCCGGCGCCACGGCTTGGTGGACCGGGCGGCGACGATCGCCCAGCCGACGGCCGCCGACAGCACGTACGTCAGCATCCGGTTGCCGAACTCGATGACGCCGCGGTAGCCCTGCTCGGGCGTCACGATGAGGCTGTCGTCCGTGCACTTCGGCCAGGTGTCGCAGCCGAGACCGGAACCGGTCAGCCGGACCGCGCCACCCGTGACGATGATGAAGACGCTCATCACGACGGCGGAGAGCGCGGCGCGCCGGAGCGTCCGGGGGGACGGCGTCCAGCGCTGGGCGATGTAGGCGAGGGGGGTCAGCACGGGCCCTATCGTAGGGCGGCGCTTGTGCGCGCTTTCACGAGGGGGGCGTATATGGCGGAACGGAACCTTACGGTTACTCCCAGCGGAAGAACCTCGCCGCCGCGCCGAGGCCCAGGACCCCCCAGACGGCCAGGATCAGCGCGTCGCCCCACGGCATCGAGGCCCCGTGCTGGAGGACGTCGCGCAGACCGTCCGAGAGCGCGGAGATCGGGAGCAGCGCGAGCACGTCGCCCGCGGCGCCGAACCTGTCCAGCGGCACGATGACCCCGCCGCCCACCAGGAGCAGCAGGAAGACCAGGTTGGCGGCGGCCAGCGTCGCCTCCGCCTTGAGCGTGCCCGCCATCAGCAGGCCGAGGCCCGAGAAGGCAGCCGTGCCCAGGAGCAGGAGCAGCAGGACCGACAGGGGGTTCCCGTGCGGCGACCAGCCCAGCGCCAGGGCGATCGCGGTGAGGAGCGCGACCTGGAGCACCTCGGTGACGAGGACGGCGAGCGTCTTGGCGGTCATCAGCGCCCAGCGGGGGAGCGGTGAGGCGCCGAGCCGCTTGAGCACCCCGTACCGCCGCTCGAAGCCGGTGGCGATCGCCTGGCCGGTGAACGCGGTCGACAGCACCGCGAGCGCGAGGACGCCGGGGGCGAGGAAGTCGACGGCCTCGTCGGAGCCGGTGTCGACGATGTCGACGGTCGAGAAGAGCACCAGGAGCAGCGAGGGGATGATCACGGTCAGCAGCAGCTGCTCGCCGTTGCGCAGCAGCATCCTGGTCTCCAGGGAGGTCTGCGCGGCGATCATCCGCCCGACGGGGGCGGCCCCCGGCTTGGGGGAGTAGGTACCGGTGCTCACGACCGCAGCTCCTTGCCAGTCAGTTCGAGGAAGACGTCCTCGAGGGTGTGGCGCTCGACGGAGATGCCGCCGGGCATGACGCCGTGCTGGGCGCACCAGCTGGTGACCGTGGCGAGCAGCTGGGGGTCGACGTCGCCGGTGATCCGGTAGGTGCCGGGGAGGGGCTCCGCGGCTGCGGTGCCGTCCGGCAGGGCCTTGAGGAGCGAGCCGAGGTCGAGCCCGGGGCGGCCGGTGAAGCGCAGGGTGTTCTCGGCGCCGCCGCGGCACAGCTGCTCGGGGCTGCCCTGGGCCGCGACCCGGCCGGCGTCGACGATGGCGACGTCGTCGGCGAGTTCCTCGGCCTCCTGCATGAAGTGGGTGGTGAGGACCACGGTCACGCCGTCGGCGCGCAGCTCGCGGACCAGCTCCCAGGTGGCGCGCCGGGCCTGCGGATCGAGCCCGGCGGTCGGTTCGTCGAGGAAGACCAGCTCGGGGCGGCCGACGACGGCCATGGCGAGCGCGAGGCGCTGCTGCTGGCCGCCGGAGAGGCGCCGGTAGGTCGTACGGCCGCAGGAGCCGAGGCCGAGGCGCTCGATCAGGGCGTCGACGTCCAGGGGGTGGGCGTGGAGCTTCGCCATGTGGCGGAGCATCTCGTCGGCGCGGGCGCCTGAGTAGACGCCGCCCGACTGGAGCATCACGCCGATCCTGGGGCGCAGGGCGGCCGCGTCGGCGACCGGGTCGAGGCCGAGGACGCGGACGGTGCCGCCGTCGGGCCTGCGGTATCCCTCACAGGTCTCGACGGTGGTGGTCTTGCCGGCCCCGTTGGGGCCGAGGACGGCGGTGACGGTGCCCGTGCGCACGTCGAGGTCGAGGCCGTCGACGGCGGTCTTGGCGCCGTACCGCTTGACCAGGCCGCGGACGCGGACGGCGGTGTCGGCGGATTCACTCGGTGCGGGCTTCCCGTGCATGCCGGGAAGTCTAAGGACCCGCCGGTACGCCCCGGGCCGCGCCCCCGGCCCGGGGCGGGGCCGGGCGGTGCCGGATGAGCGGCCGCGGACGGGGCAGCGGCTCCGTATGACGGTCTTCGTGGGCACTTCGGGGTGGCAGTACAAGGACTGGCGGGGGACGTTCTATCCCGAGGGTGTGCCGCAGCGGCTCTGGCTGGAGGAGTACACGCGCCGGTTCGCCACCGTGGAGAACAACAGCGTCTTCTACGGGCTGCCCGAGCGGGACACCTTCGCCACCTGGCGGAAGCGGACGCCCGAGGGCTTCGTCATGGCGGTCAAGGCGAACCGCCGGTTGACGCACGTCGAGCGGCTGCGGGAGCCGGAGGAGCTGGTGGCGCAGCTGACGGGGCGGGCGGAGGCGCTCGGGGACCGGCTCGGGCCGGTCCTGCTCCAGTTCCCGCCGTCGCTGCGGGCCGACCCGGGGCTGCTCGACGCGGTCCTCGCCTGTTTCCCGGCGGGGGTGCGGGTCGCCGTCGAGCCCCGGCACGCCTCGTGGTGGACGGACCGGACCGAGGCGGTGCTGGTGGAGAGGGGTGCCGCGCTCTGCTGGGCGGACCGGCGGTCGAGGCCGGTGACGCCGCTGTGGCGGACGGCGGACTGGGGCTATCTGCGGCTGCACGAGGGCCGGGCCCGGCCCTGGCCCGCGTACGGCCGCCGGGCGCTGGAGGGGTGGGCCGGGCGGATCGCCGGGAGCTGGCCGGAGGGGGCCGACGCGTACGTCTACTTCAACAACGATCCGGGCGTCGAGGCGGTCCGCGACGCGGCCTCCTTCCGCCGTCTGATGAGCGAGGCGGGCCGGACGGTGGCCCTGCCGGCCGAGCCGGCGGACGGCTGGGAAACCGCTGGTCGGGGCGGCCGTGATTCATCCCACGAATGATCGTTTCCGCAGGTCAGGTAAGCCTTACCTGAGTGATGTACGGCACCGCCGCCGAATCCTGCGGCGCTTGTCACTCGCCGATTAATTACGCAACAATGGCGTTGTGAAAAACGTTGGCGCGGCTCCGGTGGAGGAACTCGCGACCCGTGAGCGTTCGACGCGCAACCGGGTCGCGCGGTCGATCCTGGACCACGGGCCGTCGACCGTCGCCGACCTGGCCGAACGGCTCCGCCTCACGCAGGCCGCCGTCCGCCGCCACCTCGACTCGCTGGTCGCGGAGAAGGTCGTCGAGGCGCGCGAGAAGCGCGTCTACGGCACCCGCGCCCGCGGCCGCCCGGCGAAGGTCTTCGCGCTGACCGACGGCGGCCGGGACGCCTTCGACCAGTCGTACGACTCCCTCGCCGTCGAGGCGCTCCGCTGGATCGAGCGGAACGCCGGCGGAGAGGCGGCCGTCGCCGCCTTCGCCCGCGACCGGATCGAGGCCCAGGCGGGCGCGTACCGCGAGGCCGTCGAGTCGGCCGAGCCGGCGCAGCGGACCGAGGCGCTGGCCAAGGTCCTGACGGCGGACGGGTACGCTGCCACTGCGCGGAACGCGCCGGTCGGCGAGCAGCTCTGCCAGCACCACTGCCCGGTCGCCCACGTCGCCGAGCAGTATCCACAGCTGTGCGAGGCGGAGACGGAGTTCTTCTCCCGCCTCCTGGGAACGCACGTCCAGCGTCTGGCCACCATCGCGCATGGTGACGGCGTCTGCACCACGTTCATCCCGCACGGCGCCCCACAGACCAGTTCATCAGCATCTGTCAGTACGGCCGGGAGGAACCCCGCATGACCACCGAGATCAGCCACCCCGAGCTCGAGGGCCTGGGTCGGTACGAGTACGGCTGGGCCGACTCCGACGCCGCCGGTGCCACCGCCAAGCGCGGTCTGAACGAGGACGTCGTCCGCGACATCTCCTCGAAGAAGAACGAGCCCGAGTGGATGCTGAAGCTGCGTCTCAAGGGTCTGCGGCTCTTCGACAAGAAGCCCATGCCGACCTGGGGCTCCGACCTCTCCGGCATCGACTTCGACAACATCAAGTACTTCGTGCGGTCCACCGAGAAGCAGGCCGAGTCCTGGGAGGACCTGCCGGAGGACATCAAGAACACGTACGACAAGCTCGGCATCCCCGAGGCGGAGAAGCAGCGCCTCGTCGCCGGTGTCGCCGCCCAGTACGAGTCCGAGGTCGTCTACCACCAGATCCGCGAGGACCTGGAGGAGCAGGGCGTCATCTTCGTCGACACCGACACCGCGCTGAAGGAGCACGAGGAGCTCTTCCGCGAGTACTTCGGCACCGTCATCCCGGTCGGCGACAACAAGTTCGCCTCGCTGAACACGGCCGTGTGGTCCGGCGGCTCCTTCATCTACGTGCCGAAGGGCGTGCACGTCGAGATCCCGCTCCAGGCCTACTTCCGCATCAACACGGAGAACATGGGCCAGTTCGAGCGGACGCTGATCATCGTCGACGAGGACGCCTACGTCCACTACGTCGAGGGCTGCACCGCCCCGATCTACTCCTCGGACTCGCTGCACTCCGCGGTCGTCGAGATCATCGTCAAGAAGGGCGGCCGCTGCCGCTACACGACCATCCAGAACTGGTCGAACAACGTCTACAACCTGGTGACCAAGCGCGCCGTCGCCTACGAGGGCGCCACCATGGAGTGGGTCGACGGCAACATCGGCTCCAAGGTCACCATGAAGTACCCGGCCGTCTACCTCATGGGCGAGCACGCCAAGGGCGAGACCCTGTCCATCGCCTTCGCGGGCGAGGGCCAGCACCAGGACGCCGGCGCCAAGATGGTCCACATGGCCCCGAACACCTCCTCCAACATCGTCTCCAAGTCGGTGGCGCGAGGCGGCGGCCGCACCTCCTACCGCGGTCTCATCGAGATCGGCGAGGGCGCCCCCGGCTCCAAGTCGAACGTGCTCTGCGACGCGCTGCTCGTCGACACGATCTCCCGCTCCGACACGTACCCCTACGTGGACGTGCGCGAGGACGACGTCTCCATGGGCCACGAGGCCACCGTCTCCAAGGTCTCCGAGGACCAGCTCTTCTACCTCATGAGCCGCGGCCTCACCGAGTTCGAGGCGATGGCGATGATCGTTCGAGGCTTCGTCGAGCCCATCGCCAAGGAGCTGCCGATGGAGTACGCCCTGGAGCTCAACCGGCTGATCGAGCTGCAGATGGAAGGCGCGGTCGGCTAAGAGCCACCGCACCCGCAGCGACCGACTCACACGTACGCAGGAAGAGAGCAACACGACAGCCATGGCTGAGGCTCAGAACATCCCGGCGGGTTCCACCACCGCGGGCTCGATCGCGGTGGCCGCAGAGTCCACCGTCGCCACGCGCATGAGCGCGCCCCCGTCCTTCGACGTCGCGGACTTCCCCGTCCCGCACGGCCGTGAAGAGGAGTGGCGGTTCACGCCGCTGGCGCGTCTGCGCGGCCTCCACGACGGCACGGCGATCGCCTCCGGCGAGGGCGTCAAGGTCGAGATCGAGGCCCCCGAGGGCGTCACCGTGGAGACCGTCGGCCGCGACGACCAGCGGCTCGGCAAGGCCGGCACGCCCGTCGACCGCGTCGCCGCCCAGGCGTACACGTCCTTCGAGAAGGCCTCGGTCGTCACCGTCGCCAAGGAGGCCGTCCTCACCGAGCCGATCCGCATCTCGGTGCACGGCGTCGGCGGGGTCGCCTTCGGCCACCAGGTGATCGAGCTCGGCGCCTTCGCCGAGGCCGTCGTGGTCATCGACCACACCGGTGACGCCGTGCTCGCCGCCAACGTGGACTACGTCCTCGGCGACGGCGCCAAGCTGACCGTCGTCTCCGTCCAGGACTGGGACGAGAACGCGGTCCACGTCGCCCAGCACAACGCGCTGGTCGGCCGCGACGCCTCCTTCAAGTCGGTCGTCGTCACCTTCGGCGGCGACGTCGTCCGCATCCACCCGCGCGTCTCCTACGCGGCTCCGGGCGGCGAGGCCGAGCTCTTCGGCCTCTACTTCACCGACGCGGGGCAGCACCAGGAGCACCGCCTCCTGGTCGACCACAACACCCCGCACTGCAAGTCCAACGTGGCCTACAAGGGCGCGCTGCAGGGCCAGGACGCGCACGCCGTGTGGATCGGCGACGTGCTCATCCAGGCCGCCGCCGAGGGCACCGACACGTACGAGCTCAACCGGAACCTGGTCCTCACGGACGGCGCCCGGGTCGACTCCGTGCCGAACCTGGAGATCGAGACCGGCGAGATCGCCGGCGCCGGTCACGCCTCGGCCACCGGCCGCTTCGACGACGAGCAGCTCTTCTACCTGATGGCCCGCGGCATCCCGGAGGCCGAGGCCCGCCGCCTCGTCGTCCGCGGCTTCTTCGCCGAGCTGGTCCAGCAGATCGGTCTGCCGGACGTCCAGGAGCGCCTGATCGCCAAGATCGAGGCCGAGCTGGAGGCCTCCGTCTGATGGCCTTCGTACGAGTCTGCGCGCTGAGCGAGCTCGAGGCCGACACCCCCAAGCGGGTCGAGGTCGACGGCACGCCGATCTCCCTCGTGCACACCGAGGGCGAAGTGTTCGCGATCAACGACATCTGCTCGCACGCGAACGTCTCCCTCTCGGAGGGCGAGGTCGAGGACTGCGCCATCGAGTGCTGGCTGCACGGCTCCAGCTTCGACCTGCGCACGGGCAAGCCCTCCGGCCTTCCCGCGACGCGCCCCGTCCCCGTATACCCCGTACAGATCGAAGGGGACGATGTGCTCGTCTCCGTCACCCAGGAGTCCTGAGTCACCCATGGCTACGCTTGAAATCCACGACCTGCACGTCTCCGTCGAGGCGGAGAACGGCCCCCGCGAGATCCTCAAGGGCGTCGACCTGACCATCAAGCAGGGCGAGACCCACGCCGTCATGGGCCCCAACGGCTCCGGCAAGTCGACCCTGGCGTACTCCCTCGCCGGCCACCCGAAGTACACGGTCACCGGCGGCACCGTCACCCTCGACGGTGAGGACGTCCTGGAGATGTCGGTCGACGAGCGCGCCCGCGCCGGCGTCTTCCTCGCCATGCAGTACCCGGTCGAGGTCCCCGGCGTCTCGGTCTCCAACTTCCTGCGCACCTCCGCCACCGCCGTCCGCGGCGAGGCCCCCAAGCTGCGCACCTGGGTGAAGGAGGTCAAGTCCGCCATGGAGCAGCTCCAGATGGACCCGGCCTTCGCCGAGCGCAACGTCAACGAGGGCTTCTCCGGCGGTGAGAAGAAGCGCCACGAGATCCTCCAGCTGGAGCTCCTCAAGCCGAGGATCGCGATCCTCGACGAGACCGACTCCGGCCTGGACGTCGACGCGCTCCGCATCGTCTCCGAGGGCGTCAACCGCGTCCGCGAGACCGGCGAGGTCGGCACCCTGCTGATCACCCACTACACGCGCATCCTGCGCTACATCAAGCCCGACTTCGTGCACGTCTTCGCGAACGGCCGCATCGCCGAGTCCGGCGGCGCCGAGCTCGCCGACCAGCTGGAGAACGAGGGCTACGACAAGTACGTGAAGGGTGGCGCGTCCGCGTGACTTCTGCCCATCTGGGGCTCTCCGGCCTCCTCGACACCGAGGCGATCCGCAAGGACTTCCCGCTCCTGGATCGCGTGGTCCACGACGGCAAGAAGATCGTGTACCTCGACTCCGCGGCGACCTCGCAGAAGCCGCGGCAGGTCCTCGACGCGCTCAACACGTACTACGAGCGTCACAACGCCAACGTCCACCGCGGCGTCTACACGGTCGCCGAGGAGGCGACGGCGCTGTACGAAGGCGCCCGTGACAAGGTCGCGGCGTTCATCAACGCGCCGAGCCGCGACGAGGTGATCTTCACCAAGAACGCCTCGGAGTCGCTCAACCTCGTGGCCAACATGCTGGGCTGGGCCGACGAGCCCTACCGCGTGGACCACGAGACCGAGATCGCCATCACGGAGATGGAGCACCACTCCAACATCGTGCCGTGGCAGCTGCTCTCGCAGCGCACGGGCGCGAAGCTGAAGTGGTTCGGCCTCACCGACGACGGCCGTCTCGACCTCTCGAACATCGAAGAGGTCATCACCGAGAAGACCAAGATCGTCTCGTTCACGCTGGTCTCGAACCTGCTGGGCACGATCAACCCGGTGGAGACCATCATCCGCCGCGCCCAGGAGGTCGGCGCGCTCGTCTGCATCGACGCCTCCCAGGCGGCCCCGCACATGGTCCTGGACGTGCAGGCGCTCCAGGCCGACTTCGTGGCCTTCACCGGCCACAAGATGTGCGGCCCGACCGGCATCGGCGTGCTGTGGGGACGGCAGGAGCTCCTGGAGGACCTCCCGCCCTTCCTCGGCGGCGGCGAGATGATCGAGACCGTCTCGATGCACTCCTCGACGTACGCGCCGGCACCGCACAAGTTCGAGGCGGGTACGCCCCCGATCGCCCAGGCCGTCGGCCTCGGCGCGGCCGTGGACTACCTGTCGGCGATCGGCATGGAGAACATCGCGCGCCACGAGCACGCGATCACCGAGTACGCCGTCCGGCGCCTCCAGGAGGTCCCGGACCTGCGGATCATCGGCCCCACCACGGCCGAGGACCGCGGCGCGGCGATCTCCTTCACGCTGGGCGACATCCACCCGCACGACGTGGGCCAGGTCCTCGACGAGCAGGGCATCGCGGTCCGGGTCGGTCACCACTGCGCGCGGCCGGTCTGCCTGCGGTACGGAATTCCTGCGACCACGCGGGCGTCGTTCTATCTGTACTCCACCCCGGCCGAGGTCGACGCCCTGGTCGAGGGTCTGGAGCACGTACGGAACTTCTTCGGCTAGGGGACGGCTCGTGAAGCTCGATTCGATGTACCAGGACGTCATCCTGGACCACTACAAGCACCCGCACGGGCGCGGTCTTCGGGACGGCGACGCCGAGGTGCACCACGTCAATCCGACGTGCGGCGACGAGATCACGCTCCGCGTGAAGTACGACGGCTCGCGCATCGAGGACGTGTCGTACGAGGGCCAGGGCTGCTCGATCAGCCAGGCCTCGGCGTCCGTCCTCAACGAGCTGCTCGTCGGCAAGGAGCTGGCCGAGGCGCAGAAGATCCAGGGCACGTTCCTGGAGCTGATGCAGTCCAAGGGCCAGATCGAGCCGGACGACGCGATGGAGGAGATCCTGGAGGACGCGGTCGCGTTCGCCGGAGTCTCCAAGTACCCGGCCCGTGTGAAGTGCGCGCTGCTCAGCTGGATGGCGTGGAAGGACGCGACGGCCCAGGCGCTGGGCGACGCGGAGAGGAAGTCGGCATGACCGAGAACGCCGAGGCCACGATGAAGCCGGCCTCCGAGGAAGAAGTCCGTGAGGCGCTGTACGACGTCGTCGACCCCGAGCTGGGCATCGACGTCGTCAACCTGGGCCTGATCTACGGCATCCACATCGACGACTCGAACGTCGCGACGCTGGACATGACCCTGACGTCGGCGGCCTGCCCGCTGACCGATGTGATCGAGGACCAGGCCAAGTCCGCGACGGACGGCATCGTCAACGAGCTGAAGATCAACTGGGTCTGGATGCCCCCGTGGGGTCCGGACAAGATCACGGACGACGGCCGCGAGCAGCTTCGCGCGCTCGGCTTCAACGTCTGACCCGTTCGCGGGTGAACGGCCGTGCCCTTCGGGGCACGGCCGTTTCGCGTGTCCGCGGGCCGTTCCTAGTAGAGCCCGGCCGCGCGGGCGAGTTCCGGTGCCAGGTTCTCCTTGCGGATCCGCTGGTCGACGTAGAGCAGGCCGGCGACGAGCAGAGGGAAGAGGGAGACGATTCCCTGGCTGACGAGCTGGCCGATGGCGAGGAAGAGGAAGAAGACGGCGAAGGACGCGATGGCCGCGCCGGCGTCGTCGGCGGAGAAGTCGATGGCCGCGAGCGGGGCTGTGACCAGCAGGGAGAGCATCTGCTGGATCAGCCAGCTCGCCACCGCGGCCATCGCGCCGATGGCGAGCA
Source organism: Streptomyces wedmorensis (assembly GCF_000716445.1). Classification (GTDB taxonomy): domain Bacteria; phylum Actinomycetota; class Actinomycetes; order Streptomycetales; family Streptomycetaceae; genus Streptomyces; species Streptomyces wedmorensis. Next base: position 13,436 of record NZ_JNWK01000048.1, on the reverse strand, counting down.
GGCAGCCGAAGATCCGCCACCAGGAGTCGCGGACCAGGTGCGAGGAGCGGCGCATCGAGGCGATCGCGCCCTGCCCCTCCATCACCGCCGCCGCCGGGGCCAGGCTGAACTTCACCCAGATCCACAGCGCGAACGGGAAGAGGAGCAGGGCCACGCCGATCGCGACCAGGGGGACGAGCAGGAGGCCGGCCATCGGGGTGCCCGTGGCGTCGTCCGCGGCCAGCAGCAGCGCCACGACCGTCCCGACGAAGGCCACGACGGCGAGGACCATCGGGACGAACAGGAGCAGGCTGGTCAGGAGCACCGTGCCGAGGACGGCGGGCATGCGGGCCCAGGAGAGGCGCCAGATCGCGCCGAAGGTGGTGGGCCGGCCGAGGACCGCCTGCTGGATCACGGCCGGGCAGGCCGCCGCCACCACGGCGTTGGCGCAGACCATGGCGAGCATCGCGGCGAGCCAGACGCAGCCGAAGGCGACGAGCAGCGGACGGACGTCGTCCCACTGCGGCTCCTGGCCGGCCGGCAGGTCGAAGACGGCGGGGAGGACGTCGCCGACGGCGGCGTACGCGATGCCGATCGCCGCGCCGACGACCACCAGCGCACCACCGTAGACGGCGCCGGTCACCCCGAGCAGTTGCTTCCAGTAGCGGCCGAAGGTCGTGAAGGCACCGCCCAGGATCGTGCCGAAGGAGAGCGGTGCCAGGGGTATCACGCCGGGCTTCGGCGGCGGGGGCGGCGGCGGGTAGCCGTAGCCGTAGGGCGGACCAGGGGGATACGTCATGCGGGACACCGTATCGGTGCCCGTTGCGTACGTCCGTACGCAACGTTGTGTACGCTCGTACGCGTGGGATACGGACTCCTTGCGGGCGCCATCGTGGCGGAGATACTGGCCACCACCTCGATGAAGTACAGCGAGGGCTTCACCAGGCTCTGGCCGTCGCTCGTCACCGGCGTCGGCTACCTCGTCGCCTTCGCGCTCCTCGCCCAGGCGCTCAAGACCCTCCAGGTCGGCACCGCCTACGCCATCTGGTCCGGCGTCGGCACCGCGGCCGTCGCCGTCATCGGCTTCCTCTTCCTCGGCGAGAGCCTCAACGCCGCCAAGATCGCCGGAATCGTCCTCATCATCGCCGGCGTCGCCGTCCTCAACCTCGGCGGGGCGCACTGATGGCACGGGCGCGGCGGTACGACCCCGAGCGCCGCGAGCGGATCGTCGACGCCGCCCTCACCGTGGCCGGCCGCTCCGGGATCGGCGGCCTGAGCCACCGCACGGTGGCCGCCGAGGCCGATGTGCCCCTCGGCTCCACCACCTACCACTTCGCCTCCCTCGACGAACTCCTCGTCGCGGCGCTGCGCAAGGCCAACGAGGGCTTCGGACGGCTGCTCCGCGAGCACCCCGCCCTCACCGACCCGGACGTGGACCTCGCCGCCGCGCTCGCCCGGCTCCTGGCGGAGTGGCTCGGCGGCGAACGCGCCCGCGTGGAGCTGGAGTACGAGCTCTACCTCGCCGCCCTGCGCCGCCCCGCCCTGCGCCCGGTCGCCGCCGAGTGGGGCGAGTCCGTCGTCGCCGCCCTGGCCCACCGCACCGACCCCGTCACCGCCCGCGCCCTGGTCGCCGTCATGGACGGCATCTGCCTCCAGGTGCTGCTCACCGACGGCGGCTACGACGAGGAGTACGCACGCCTCGTGCTGGCGCGGATCCTCCGCACGGAGGCCTGAAGGAAGTGCCGAAACGGTCCCCCGCCGGCTCGTCGGAACCGCCCATACGCTCGACCGACACCTGAGACCGGTTGGCCCGCGCGGGGGCCCGCCGGTTAGGTTTTCCGTCATGACCACTGCTCCTCGCACCACCGGCGCCGTCGCCGCCGGCCTCGCCACCGTCTCCGGCGACGGCACCGTTCTCGACACCTGGTTCCCCGCACCCGAGCTGACCGACGCTCCCGGCCCCGCCGGCACCGAGCGGCTCACCCCCGACGAGGCCGCGAACGCCCTCGGCGAGGGCGCCGCCAAGGCCCTCGGCGTGGACGCCCGCCGGGGCGTCGAGGTGGTCGCCGTCCGTACCGTGATCGCCTCGCTCGACGACAAGCCGCTCGACGCCCACGACGCCTACCTGCGTCTGCACCTGCTCAGCCACCGGCTGGTCAAGCCGCACGGCCAGAGCCTGGACGGCGTCTTCGGCCTGCTCGCCAACGTCGCCTGGACCTCGCTCGGCCCGGTCGCCGTCGACGACATCGAGAGGGTGCGCCTCAACGCCCGCGCCGAGGGCCTGCACCTCCAGGTGACCTCGATCGACAAGTTCCCCCGCATGACCGACTACGTCGTGCCCGCCGGCGTCCGCATCGCCGACGCCGACCGCGTCCGCCTCGGCGCCCACCTCGCCGCCGGCACCACCGTCATGCACGAGGGCTTCGTCAACTTCAACGCCGGCACCCTCGGCACCTCCATGGTCGAGGGCCGGATCTCCGCCGGTGTCGTCGTGGGCAACGGCTCCGACATCGGCGGCGGCGCCTCCACCATGGGCACCCTCTCGGGCGGCGGCAACGTCGTCATCTCGATCGGCGAGCGCTGCCTGATCGGCGCCGAGGCGGGCGTCGGCATCGCGCTCGGCGACGAGTGCGTCGTCGAGGCCGGCCTGTATGTCACCGCCGGCACCCGGGTCACCATGCCCGACGGTCAGATCGTGAAGGCCCGCGAGCTCTCCGGCGCCTCCAACATCCTCTTCCGCCGCAACTCGGTCACCGGTGCCGTCGAGGCCCGCCCGAACAACGCGGTCTGGGGCGGACTGAACGACATCCTGCACAGCCACAACTGAGCCACCGGCAGGACGCGCACGACTGACCGCCCCCCGCCCTCACACGGCCGGGAGGGCGGTCAGCCGCTTTCCGCGCAGGGCGGCGAGCCGCGTGCCCGCCGCCACGTGCCACCCCCACGGGAACCGTTGCGATGACTCTGCGTTAACAGAGTGGAACGCATGGTTCCATCGGGTGGACAAGGCGAGGAGTCGACATGAGGACGAAACCCACGGTCGTCGGGGTGCTCACGATGGCGGCGGTCCTGCTGCCGGCCGGTGCGGCCCTGGCGGACGAGACGCACACGCACAACGGGCCCACCGTGACGAACGGCCCCAGCCTCTCGCTCCACACCGGGCAGATCGACGACCCCCTGGAGGACGTCCTGGAGCACGCCGCCGTCCTCGGCAGGACCTACACCGCCGACTCCGCCTGAAGCAGCGACTCGTACGCCGCCCGCAGCCCGTCGACCGCCTCCCGGTCGGCGGGCTGCAGCGGGTCCCGGACCGGGCCGCCGAGCAGTGCCTTGGCGGTGACCGTGCCGGGCAGTCCCGAGGCCATCATCAGTTCGGTGAGCGGCAGGAGCCGGGCGTTGAGCCGGGCCGCCCCGGCGGTGTCCCCGGCGTCGAAGGCGTCGAGGACGGCGCGCAGCTGACGGGGCGCCACGTTCGCCACCGTGCTGACGTAGCCCGCGCCGCCGACCGCGTACAGCGGCAGGTTCAGCTCCTCGCTGCCGGAGTAGTACGCCAGCCCGCTCTCCGCGATCACCCGGGCCGACCCGAGCAGGTCGTACGCGCAGTCCTTCACCGCGACGATCCGCGGGTGCGCGGCGAGCCGCAGCATCGTCGCGGGCTCGACGCGGGTGCCGGTGCGGCCGGGGATGTCGTAGACCATCACGGGCAGGTCCGTCGCGTCCGCGACCTTCAGGAAGTGCGCCTCGACCGCCGCCTGGGGCGGGCGGCTGTAGTACGGGGTGACGACGAGCAGTCCGTCGGCCCCGGCCCGCCCGGCCTGCCGGGCCAGCTCGGCGGTGTGCCGGGTGTCGGCGGTGCCGACGCCCGCGACGAGCGACGGGCCGGGGCCGACCGCCTCCCGGACGGCCCGCACGAGCGCGGCCTTCTCGGCGTCCGTGGTGGTCGGCGACTCGCCGGTGGTCCCGCTGAGGACCAGGCCGTCGCAGCCCTCCGTGACGAGCCGCGCGGCCAGCTCGCCCGCTCCGTCGAGGTCGAGCGCGCCGGAGGGGGTGAACGGGGTGATCATCGCGCAGAGGGCGCGGCCGAAAGGGCGTGCAGTCGTCATCCGGAAAGTCTGAGCGCACCGGACCATGTAGGTCCACTTAGATCTTCTTGGTTCGAGGAATAAGAACTGCTGAAGGGTGGCAAGGGTCCGGCATGATCGGCGGGCGCGACAGGGGGACATGGAGAACGCACCACATGACGTCACAGCACACGACCGACCAGCGCGTCGCCCTGGTCACCGGCTCGTCCTCGGGGATCGGGGCCGCCGTCGCCCGCCGTCTCGCCGACGCCGGATACCGGGTCGTCGTCAACTCCGCGCGCTCGGTCGAGGCGGGGGAGCGGCTCGCCGCCGAGCTGCCCGGCGGATCAGGGCCGGGTCCCGTCCGGAAAGGGAGAGCCGGGCGGGACTTCCGGACGGGGCCTGGGGCCCGCCCGTCAGAGCTTCAGCTTGAAGCCGTCGTGGCTGCGCGCGAAGCCCAGTGAGGCGTAGAAGCGGTGGGCGTCCGTCCGCTGCTTGTCGCTGGTCAGCTGGACGAGCGCGCAGCCGCGCTCCTTCGCGCGCGCCGAGGCCCGCTCCATCAGCTCCCGGCCGAGACCGCCGCCGCGCCGGTCGGCCCTGACCCGGACCGCCTCGATCAGGGCCCGCTCGGCGCCGCCCTTGCCGAGGCCGGGGATGTACGTGGCCTGGAGGCAGCCCACGACGAGGTCGCCGTCCACGAGGACCAGCACCTCGTTGCGCGGGTCGCCCTCGATGTCCGCGAAGGCCCGTTCATACGCGGGCGTGACGACGATCGAGCCGGGGTCCACCACCTTCTCCTCGTCGGCGAGCAGGGCGAGGACGGCGGGGAGTTCGGCGCGGGTGGCGGGGCGGAGGATCATGGTGCCGAGTCTCGCACGGTGGATTCCCTTGACCTCAAGCATGGTTGAGGGGGGAGGGTCGAGTCATCCGCACCGAGCAGGAGGAGACCACTCCATGAACGCCGTCGCACGCCCCGATGCCCGTCCCGACCTCCACCGCCCCGGAGTCGGCGCCGTCCTCGTCAGCACCTGGCGGGTCGGCACCCCCGAGCGCCAGCGCGCCGCCGTCGAGGCCGTCAGGGCCGCCTGGGAGAGCCGCGCGTGGCCGGACCTCGGCCTGCTGTCGTACAGCATCGCCATCGGGACCGACGGGGACACGCTGCTGCACTACTCGCAGTGGACCGAGCAGCAGGCTTACGACGACTTCGTCCGCACCCACCGCGACGACCGGAACGCCGAGATCGACGCCGCCGTACCCGGCATCGAGCGGGTCGAGCTCCGCCGCTACGCGCCGATACACCGCTCCGCCGTCCGCGGCGGGACGGGCACGGGGGAGCTGCCCGGGGTCGTCGTGATCGTCGAGGCCGACTTCGACGGGCCCACGACGGGACGCAGGGAGGACTGGGTGGACGGCGTGTTCACCGCACTGGACGAGGACGCGGCGGCGGGGCGGGTGTCCGGCGGGATCAGCGGACAGTTCCATCTGTCGGTCGACGGCGGCCGGGTCCTGAACTACGCCGAGTGGGAGAGCGAGCAGGCCCATGAGGAGTGGCTGGCGGACGACGCCCGGCAGAGCGGGGCCTGGAAGCGGGTGCACCACCACCCGGGGCTCACGGGAGGCCGGATGCGCCGGTACACGCCCGCGCTGAGTCTCAGCGCGGGCGTGTGACCGGTCGGTCCGTCAGGGACGGAAACGCAGGATCTGCGGGTCGTGGTCGCTGTCCTGGTCGGCGAACTCCGCGTTGATGTGCACGCTGTCGTACTCGAAGTGGTGCACGCCCGGGCTGGTCAGGATCTGGTCGAGGACCTGGCTGTTGCCCTGGTAGACGTACGAGTAGCGCTCGCTGCGGGGCAGCGACTTCACGGCCGGGTACAGCGCGCCGCCGTCGGTCAGCGCCTGCGCCGTGCCGGAGAACTCGAAGTCGTTGATGTCACCGACGACGAGGACGTCGGCCTGCTTCTCGACCGCGACGATGTCCTTCACGAAGGCGTTGACGGCCTGCGCCTGGAGGAGTCGCTTCGCCTCGGAGGAACGGTTCGGCGGCTGGTGGTGCGAGACGATGGACTCGTCGCCGCCCTTCGAGCCGAAGTGGTTGGCGATCACGAAGACCGTGCGGCCGCGGAAGACGAACTCGCCCGCGAGCGGCTTGCGGCTCGCCTCCCATGCGGCGTTCGCCGGGTCGATGCGGCCGGGGGAGAGGGTCAGGGCCGCGCGGCCCTTGGTGCCGGTCACGGCGGTGGCGGTGGTCGCGTCGCCGCCCGCGCGGTCCGTGAAGGAGACCCGCTCCGGGTTGAAGAGGAAGACCTGACGGATGTTGCCGCCGGGCTCACCGCCGTCCTTGCCGTTCTGCGGGTCGACCGAGCGCCACTCGTACGCCGGGCCGCCGGCGGCCACGATCGCGTCGGTGAACTTCTTCACCGTCAGGTCGGCGGCGACCGTGCCGTCGTTCTTGGCGCCGTTGTTGTCCTGGATCTCCTCCAGGGCGACGATGTCGGGCGAGGCGAGGTTGTGGACGACCGCCTTCGCGAGCGCGTCGAACTTCTCCTGCGGGTCGGTCGGGTCGAGGTTCTCGACGTTGTACGTCGCCACGGCCAGCTCGTTCTTGTGCTGCTTGTCCGTGGTCTCGCGCTCCAGGCCCTCGTCGACGACCGTGCCCAGGGTGCGGGCCGTCAGCGTGTAGCCGCCGAACTGGTTGAAGTCGAGCGGGCCCTCGGTCGTGCCGGTCAGCCGGTCGCCGACGTTCGCCTTGGGGAACGGCTGCTGGGCGAGCGGGGTCAGCGACTGGATCTGGAGCCGGCCGGTGTTCTGGGACTCGTACGAGCCGTAGACCGTGCCGCCGCGCTCGTTGTCGTTCTCGCAGGGCTTCACCGTCACCCAGAGCTCCGCGTACGCGTCGGTGGCGCCGACCACCCGCGAGGAGTCGATCCGGACGTTGGTGCCCTCGAGGGACTCGTAGTAGTCCAGGGCGTACGTCTCGGGGTCCAGGGTCAGGCCGTTGATCGAGCCGCCCGCGGCCGGGTCGCCCTCGGGGGTGTACTCGTCCGGCACCGACCAGGCCGAGATCGTGACGGGGGCCGGGACGGCGTTCCCCTTGGAGAGGACCGTGACGACCGGCTTGGAGATCTGGGTGAGCGACTGGTTCCCGGAGTTCAGGCCACCGGGGACGTACTCCGTGACGGTGCCGTTCAGGCTGACCGCGTCGCCGACGGCGACGGTCGGGACGGAGCTGGTGAAGACGAAGACGCCCTCGCTGGTGGCCGGGTCCGCGTCGGCCTCGGGGTCCTGGATCCAGAAGCCGCGCGAGCCGTAGGTGCGGACGCCGGTGACGATGCCCGTGACGCCCGTGACCTGCTTGCCGACGAGCGGGGAGACGCGGGTCGTGCCCTGGATGTCGTGGATGCGGACACCGGCAGCGGCGTCCTCGGCGGCGGCGCTCGACGAGCTCGCGAGCAGACCGGCGGCGAGGGCGGCGGCGACGACGGCGGAGACCGCGGCGGATCTCGGTATGGAGGAAGACATCAGAGCACTCCGAGGGTGTTTGGACGATCGGCAGATGGATCTACGCGCGTCAATGTCTTTCGAGAGCGGTGGACTTGTCAAGAGTCGACGGGTGTACGAAGGCTGACGGATCCGTGAACCGGCGGACGGACCCCCGGATGCGTCTACGCTGAGACCGCTCTTTGAGCCCTTTCGCCCACACCCACGCACGCGTCGAGGAGACCCCCCAGATGTCAGCGGACCACCCCACCCTTCCCCCCGTTCGGCTCCGTGCGGACGCGGAGCTGGCGCGGGACGCCCTGGCCGCCCCCCTCCTCGTCCAGGCGGTACGGCTCGCCCGCTGGGCCGGGCCCGACACCCGGGTCGACGCGGGCGGCGAGCTCGTCGACGAGCAACTCGCCGAGGCCGTCGAGGTCCTGGGTCTCGCCGACGAGGAGGACGCCGAGATCCTGGCCGCCGACGCCTGGCGGCTCGCGGTCGACACCGGCCTCGTGGACGTCGAGGACGGCGAGGAGACCGAGGAGGGCGTGACCCCCGGGCGGGCCGCGGCCGGCGAGAACCTGGCGCTCGTCACGGGCGGCTCGCCCCAGGACGTCCTCGCGCTCTGGCTGGACGGCTTCGACGCGGTCTTCGCCGACGCCGTCGCCCCCGTCCTCGACGACCTGGACGCGATCGTCGGCGACGACGGCGAGATCGACTTCGAGGCGCTGGACTGGGACCCCGAGGTGGAGGCCGACTTCCTCGAGGGCGTCCTCGGCAACCTCTACCTGCTGACCGCCAGCGAGGGCGGCGCGGGCGAAGGCCCGGTGCCGCTGCCCGCGCTCGCCGCGTCGATGGTCGTCCCCGCCGACATGGGCGAGCCGACCGACGACGTCCTGGAGCAGGTCTCCGACGCGATGATGCGGCTCGACGAGCAGTTCCGGCTCCTCGAACCGATCGGGCTCGTGGAGTACCAGCCCGTCGACGAGGCCCTGATGGCCGAGGAGGGCGAGGAGCCCGCGCCGCCGGTCGACGACGAGGACGTCTCCCGGTACGGCATGGTCCGCCTCACCCCCCTCGGGCTGTACGGCGTCCGGGCCCGCATGCTGGAGGCCGGTGTGGACGCGCCCGCCGTCGGCGACCTGGCCGAGAAGGGCGCCGACGCGCTCCTGGACGGGATCGCCGGCTACCCGGAGGCCGCGGCCCGCGAGGAGACCGCCGCCTGGCTCACCGGCCGCGACGCGGTCACCGCCGCCCGCGAGCTCCTCGCCGCCGCCCGCGGCGCGGACGCGGCCTCGCCGCTGCGCCGGCTGCACTGCCAGCAGACGCTGTCCCTGGTCGGCACCGAGGCGGAGCCCGCGGTACGGGAGGTGCTCGACGACCCCGAACTCGGCGGCCTGGCACGGGTCTGGCTCGCCGAGCGGGGCGCTTCCGACGTGCCCGCGCCCTCGGAGGCGATGATCTTCTGGCTGGCCATCGACACGATCGCCGCCCAGCTCGGCGCGGACGGCGACCTCGAGGAGCTCCAGGAGCTGATCGAGGGCCTGACCGGACGCCACAGCGGCTTCTTCGAGACCGCCTGGCGAGTGGAGCACCCGGCCACCGCGGAGGTCCTGGAGGCGATGGGCCGCCTCCACCGCGACAAGGCCGCCGCCAAGGACGCCCGCAAGGCCGCCTTCAAGACCCGGTCGCGATCGGGCTCCTGACCCGCCGTCGACGCCGGCCGGGGTGTCCCGGCGGAGGGGCCGGCGGTCGGCCCGGCCGGTGTCGGTGGGAGCGGTGGGAGTGGGGCGGTGGCGCCCACCGGTGTTCCCGTGGTGTTCAGGCGGTGTTCGCGGGCGCGCGGCAGGGTGGCCCGCGAGATCCGGCCACCACAGGGAGAAAGCCACACCATGCCCCTCAACCGCAGAGAGTTCACCAAGCAGTCCGCCGCCGCCGGCGCGGGCCTCGCCCTCACCGGTGCCGTCGGTGCTCTCGCCACCGCGCCCGAGGCGCTCGCGTCCGACGAGCCGGAGGCGTACGGGGCCGGGCACGGCCACGGCCACGGCCACGGGCACGCGCTCGGGTACGGGCCGCTCGAAGCCGACCCCGAGGGGATACTCGCGCTGCCCGCCGGGTTCTCGTACCGCGTCATCACGCACAGCGGTGTGACCCGTCTGGAGAGCGGCGAGTTCACGCCGTCCAACCACGACGGCACGGCCGCCTTCGCCGGCCCGCGCGGCACCACGTACCTGGTCAACAACCACGAGCTCAAGGGCCCCCGCGCCAAGTGGGCGCACCCCGTGCCGCTCACCGAGGGCCTCGTCTACGACCCGGCCGCGGCCGGCGGCTGCACGGTCGTCGAGGTGCACCGCGACGGCACCGTCGCCGAGTGGGTCGGCATCGCCGGCACCTCCACCAACTGCGCGGGCGGCCGCACCGCCTGGGGCACCTGGCTGACCGGCGAGGAGAACTCCGACCGCGCCGGCGTCAACGGCATGACCAAGGACCACGGCTACGTCTTCGAGGTCGACCCGCGCGACCGCCGCGCCAACCGCGACCCGAAGCCGGTCAAGGCCTTCGGCCGCTACGACCACGAGGCCGTCGTCGTCGACCCCAAGCGCGGCCACGCCTACCTCACCGAGGACGCCTCCAACCCCAACGGGCTGCTCTTCCGCTGGACGCCGCCGGCGGGCTTCGAGCACGGCCGGGGCAAGCTCCGTACCCTCGCCGACGACGCCGGTGTGCTCCAGGCCTTCAAGTGCACCGACTCCACGGGCCGGTTCGTGGACGACCTCTCCCGCGCCACCCGGATCGGCACGGTCTACGGCGTGGACTGGGTCGACGTCCCCGACCGCGACGGCCGCACCACCGCCGTCCGCAAGCAGTTCGCCGACGGCCAGGTCACCCGCGCCCGCAAGCTGGAGGGCATGTGGTGGGCCGACGGCGGCACCTACGTCGTCTCCTCCTACGCGCGCGAGGAGAGCCCGGGCGCCGCGCACGACGGCCAGGTCTGGTTCTACGACCCGAAGCGCCGCACCCTCACCCTCAAGGTGCTGCTCGGGGTCAACGCGACGCCCGCCGAGGACGGCGCCTACGACGGCCCCGACAACATCACCGTCTCGCCGTACGGCGGGCTCGTCATCGCCGAGGACGGCGAGGGGGTCCAGCACCTCTTCGGCGCCACCGACTCCGGCCGCACGTACCCGATCGCCCGGAACGACCTCAACGACAGCGAGTTCACCGGGGTGACCTTCTCGCCCGACGGCGACACGCTGTTCGCCAACATCCAGGATCCGGGCATCATGGTGGCGATCACCGGCCCGTGGCGCCGCCAGCCCCGTCGCTGAGGCCGAAACTGATCCCTGTTCAGGTCCATGGACTGACATCTAACATGTCAGTCCATGGACGCTCTGCAACCCGTGGGCCGGACCCTGCTGCGTGACCGGGCGTACGAGGCGCTGCGCGAGGCCATCGTGCGCGGCGACCTCGCGCCCGGCGCCCAGCTCAAGGACGCCGATCTCGCCGACCGGCTCGGGCTCTCGCGCGCACCCGTGCGCGAGGCCCTGGTCCGGCTCGGCGACGAGGGACTCGTCGAGTCCAAGCCGCAGAGCTACACCCGGGTCACCCGGCCGGTCAGCCGGGTCGTCCGGGACGCCGCCTCGGTGGTCCGGGTGATGCACGAGCTCGCCGCCAGGACCGGAGTGCCCCTCCTGGGCCCCGAGGGCATCCGGGCCATGCGCGAGGCCAACGAGCGCTTCGCCGCCGCCGTCCGCGCCTCCGACGTGGAGGCCGCCCTCGACGCCGACGACGAGCTCCACGAGGTCCTCGTCGTCGCCAGCGGCAACCACGCGGCCGCCGCCACGATCGCCCGGTACACCCCCCTCATCCGCCGCGTCGAGCGGCGGCTCTTCGGCGACGCCGGAAGCTGCGGATCGGCCGAACTGCACGCCCGGCTCATCGACGCGTGCGCGGCCGGGGACGCGGAGGAGGCGGTCCGGGTCACCACCGAGATCTGGGCGGCCCTCGAACAGCTCGCGGACGACGCCATCGAGGTCGCCGAGGTCACCGGCATCCCGGCCCCCACACGGCCCCCGGCGCCCTAGGGGGTGTCTTGCCGATCAGGCGGGCCGCCCGTGAAGGGCCCGCCACCGTGGCGCCGTGCCGATCGGGCCCCCGAGCAGCGCCCGGCGTCGTAGCGCCCGCCGTAGCGCGTCCAGGACCGTCGACCAGCCGCCGTCACCCACCGGGAGCCGCTTTGCCGATCACCGACTTCGACCGCTATCCGCTCCTCTTCGGGCCCTCCCCGGTCCACCCCCTCGAACGGCTCACGCACCATCTCGGCGGGGCCACGCTGTGGGCCAAGCGCGAGGACTGCAACTCGGGCGTGGCGTACGGCGGGAACAAGACCCGCAAGCTGGAGTACCTGGTCGCCGACGCCCTCGCGCAGGGTTGCGACACCCTCGTCTCGATCGGCGGCGTCCAGTCCAACCACACCCGTCAGGTCGCCGCCGTCGCCGCACGCGCGGGCCTGAAGTGCGTCCTCGTCCAGGAGAGCTGGGTCGACTGGCCCGACGCGGTCTACGACAAGGTCGGCAACATCCTCATCAGCCGCCTCACCGGCGCCGACGTGCGCCTGGTGAAGGCCGGCTTCGGCATCGGGTTCAAGGAGAGCTGGGAGCAGGCGCTGCGGGAGGTCGAGGAGGGCGGCGGCAAGCCGTACGCGATCCCGGCGGGCGCGTCCGACCACCCGCTCGGCGGTCTCGGCTTCGCGAACTGGGCGTACGAGGTGGCCGAACAGGAGAGCGCGCTCGGCGTCTTCTTCGACACGGTGGTGGTGTGCTCGGTCACCGGCTCCACCCAGGCCGGCATGGTCGCGGGCTTCGCCGCGCTCGCCGAGGAGGGCGGACCGGCCCGCCGGATCATCGGCGTCGACGCCTCGGCGAAGCCCGTCCCCACCCACGAGCAGATCACCCGGATCGCCCGGAACACGGCCGCCCTCATCGGTGTCGAACGCGAGGTGACGGCGGCCGACGTCGAACTGGACGAGCGCTACCACGGAGGCGTGTACGGCATCCCGGACGAGGCCACCCTCGACGCGATGCGGCTCGCCGCCCGCACCGAGGGCATGGTCACGGACCCCGTCTACGAGGGGAAGTCGATGGCGGGCCTGGTCGACCTGGTGGACCGGGGAGAGATCGGCCGGGACTCGACCGTGCTCTACGCCCACCTCGGCGGCCAGCCCGCCCTCAACGCCTACAGCGCGCTGTTCTCGTAGACGCGCGGCGGGGCCGGTCGCTCAGAGTGCCTGGGCGGCCGGCTTCACCATGCCCCGGACGGTCCGGGACTTCACGAACTCGCCCATCGCCGTCATCTCCCACTCGCCGGAGAACTGCTTGATCAGCTTGGCCATCATCACGCCGGTCTGCGGCTCGGCGGTGGTGAGGTCGAAGCGGACCAGCTCCTCGCCCGTCGCCGCGTCGATCAGCCGGCAGTAGGCCTTGGCGACCTCGGTGAACTTCTGGCCGGAGAACGAGTTGACCGTGAAGACCAGGCCGGTGGCGTCGGCCGGCAGCCGGCCGAGGTCGACGACGATCACCTCGTCGTCGCCGGCGCCCTCGCCGGTGAGGTTGTCGCCGGAGTGCTTGACCGAGCCGTTCAGGATGGACAGCTTGCCGAAGTAGCAGCTGTCCAGGTGGTTGCGCTGCGGGCCGTACGCGATGACGGAGGCGTCCAGGTCGATGTCCTTGCCCCGGTAGGCGGGCTCCCAGCCGAGACCCATCTTGACCTGGGAGAGCAGCGGACGGCCGCCCTTGACCAGGGACACCGTCTGGTTCTTCTGGAGGCTGACCCGGCCCTTGTCGAGGTTGATCTTGCCGGTGGAGACGGGGGCGGCGGCAGGGGGAGCGGGCGGGGCCGGCGGGGCGGCGAGCCGGGGGT
>NZ_JNWK01000047.1 GCF_000716445.1 Streptomyces wedmorensis | reverse complement strand
TCCTGGCGGATCTTCCGCAGGTCCCGATGCAGTCCCAACCGCATGACGTCAATCGCCAAGGCCGTCCTCACACTGGAGCTGCAACGCTGAAGAAGCTCATTGATCCGAAACGGTTTGGGTTCTGGGTCGTTGGTGGGGTGTGAGCGATCCGGTGGGGGACGCGCGGCATCTGTCACCGTCGGCGCAAGAGGCCCTGCGGTTGAGGGCGGTGGCCGCGTTGGTGGCGGGCCGGGACCGTGCGGACGTGGCGGCAGTCTTCGGCGTGTCGCTGAAGGCCGTCGACATCTGGTGGTCGAAGTGGCGGGCCGGCGGGCGAGAGGCGCTGGTCATGCAGCCGCGGGGCAAGCCGGTCGGGGTGCACCAGGCACTTGGGGAGGCCGAGCAGGCCGCCGTGCGTCAGGCGGTTCTCGACCATCGCCCGTGCGACGTGGGCCTGGGCGGGCAACTGTGGACGCGGCGGCTGGTGGGCGAGCTGATCGCGAAGCTGTACCGGGTGAGGCTGACCGAGGTGGGGGTGGGCAAGTACCTGAAGCGGTGGGGCCTGTCCTTCCAGCGCCCGGACAAACGGGCTGTGGAACAGGACCCGGAGGCCGTGCGCCGCTGGCACGAGGAGACCTGGCCGGCGATCAGGGCGAAGGTGAGGAGGGACGGCGGCGAGATTCTGTTCGCCGACCAGGTCGGCATCCGCTCGGACCAGGTCACCGGCCGCACCTGGGGTGAGAAGGGGAAGACGCCCGTCGTACGGCGGAGCGGGAACCGGTTCTCCGTGAACGCGATGTCGGCGATCAGCACCAGGGGCCGGATGCACTTCATGGTCTTCACCGAGAGTTTCACCGCCGAGGTGATGTGTCACTTCCTGGACCGGCTGGCCGGCCACTTCGACCACAAGGTCCACCTCGTCGTCGACGGGCACTCCGCCCACCGGTCCAAGAAGGTCCGCGACTGGCTCGCCGCCCACCCCGACGACGTCGAGCTGCACTTCCTCCCCGCCTACTCACCCGAGCTGAACCCCGACGAGCTGGTCAACGCCGACCTCAAGCACAGCCTGCCCCGGCAGCACCGAGCCCGCGATCAAGCCGAACTCGCCGCCGAAACCCGCCGCTTCTTCCGCCGGCGCCAGCGCCAGCCGCACATAGTCCGCGGCTACTTCGGCGGCCCACACGTCCGCTACGTCCTGGACGAGGACCCCATGAGTTCGATCAATACGCTGTGGCCCACCACCACCGGCTGATCTTCGTTTGTCGACACAACTCACGATGATCAACGGTGGCCGTCCTCATCGGAGACCGACCTCACTCGGCACGATCAAGGCGGGCGTCAGACCGGCTGTCCGCTGTCAGAGGGTGGCAGCACGCAATGCGATCAGGGCGACGGAGGCCATGGTGAGGACCACCGCCGGAGACGCGCCCTTGCGGTCGCCGACGCGCAGGTGAAAGGCGACCGCCCCAGCGAAATAGAGCGCCAGGCCGAGCGCGGCGGCGATTCCGACGGGTCCCCACCAGAGCCCGGCGATCACACCGGCCGCGCCCGCGATCTGAGCGCCGATCAGGAAAGCCATCATGCCCTGCGGCACTCCGAGGGTGGACATCTGCTCGGTGATGTGCCGCGTCCGCAGAGACTTGGCCCCGGCCGATACCAGGAGAAGCGCCGACATGAACACGGTGACGACGGCAAGGGAGACGAACATGCCTGAAACCTCAATCGTGCGAGATGCGAGTAAGGGGGCGTGCGCACCTTGACGACGATAGGCGGCCGTCAGGTACCTCTAGGTAACCTTCGGGGCATGAGCCTGCGACCCGGAATTGCCTTCCTCGCCGACTGTCCCGCTCTCCTGGCCATGGAGATCATCGCCAGCAAGTGGTCCATGGTCACGCTCTTCGCGCTGACCGACGGCCCGTTGCGCCACGGCGAGCTGGTCGAGCTGAGCGGTGGCATTTCGCGCAAGGTACTGACCCAGACGTTGCGCCGGCTCCAGGCCAATGGGCTCGTCGAGCGGCACGCGTACGCCGAGGCGCCGCCGCGCGTGGAGTACAGCCTGACCGATCTCGGGCGAACCCTGGAGGAGCCCATCAGGATGCTCACCGCATGGGCGCGGGAGAACGGCGAGGCGGTCGTCACCTTCCGGGAAGCAGCCCAGGCGGCCAGGACCATCGAGGCGGATCAGGCGACCTTGGTGAAGACTCCTCATGTCGATGAGAACCCGAGCCGTTTCTGATCAATAAGGCTCGCCTCTGACAGCACCCACCGTCGTCGATGTCCTGTGCTGGACACGGCACTGACGGCTCCGCCACCGCAGGTGGGTACGCAGGCGGGAAGCGTCTGGCTGGCGACGGTGACGTCCCACCAGGCTTCGCCGCTGGCCCACTTGGCCGGGAGCCGCCGTTGGTGTGTGCGGGCGGCGACGCCCTCGACAACCGGCGGGTCGGAAGGGAGGTAGGAGAACCGGGCTCGCAACAGCCAGGCGGGAGCGGTCATGCTTGGCCCGTCCTGCGGGTCGACTCAGGGACTGGACACAGCGAGTCGGCCCCGTCGGCACATCAAGTCCGCCACCACGTTGCGCTCCGCCGTCGGGTCGATCACGGGCGCGGACGCGTGGACGGTGATCAGGGATTCAACTGTGTCATCCCGTGCGGTGCCGACGGAGATCGAGTGCGGGTCCACCCCGATGCGGTGCACAGGGACTGCTTCGTCGGTCCGGCCGGCCGGAGGCAGGTCCAGGTCCAGGTCCATCGCAGGTTCAGCCATCCACGCGTCATACGGTAGAGAAACACGGAGGGTCGGTGGGCTGCCAGCTACCTGGCGGGGCAGTGGCTGACCAGAGCCGTCAGGACGCTTACCTGGTCCTGTTGGTCATGTCGGCGTGAACGTGGGCACCGTGGAACGAACGCCGGCATGGCCGAGCCAGACCCCGATGGCCGGGGTGCCGAGACCGGCTTGGAGCAACGCCAGGACGCACCTCTGTCGCACGGCATGCGAGTGGATGCTCTCGTCCAAGGAGGGGCATTCCAAGGAGGGGCATTCCCGGGCTGCGGCTTGAGCGTGGTGCGACGATCAAGCCTTTCGGCTCCGCCAAAGGATCTTGTGACGGCGCGGGGCTTCTGCCGCTCTTCCGGCGGGGTAGGTTCCCGCTATGCCCTCTCGACCGCACGAGCAGATCCAGAGTCGCAATGAGCTGGTGGTGTTCCTTCGTGAGTTCCACCAGCAGTTCCAGCAGCGCGGACACGAGTGGGAGAACCACACACTCGACCGCTTCCTGGAAGCCCTCGCCGCCTGGGTGCACGACGCTCCGGAGGCGTACCGGAACGCCAACGAGGAACTACCGGCCAGCGGTGACTGGACCTTCTTCGCCCGAGCACTTCACGCAGCCACGATCTACGAGTAGCCACCTGCGGCCCTGGGCCGCCAGCCAGGTCAGGTCAGGTCCGATAGGGGTAGAGAGCGATGCTGTCTCCTGCCACGCTGATCTCCACCCAAGTACCGTCAACACTGTCCGGGATCGGCGATGCGAGATCAAACAGAATCGGCCAGTCACCCATCTGAAGGTACGCGGCGCCATCCCCGGTGAGATGGAAGAGACCACGCATGACCACCCGATCCCCCTCCTGCCGGAGATCCGGCCCGGCAACCGCCGCCGGCCCAGCGTTTTGCCCCCAAAGAACGTCCTCTTCGGCCGTCCATTCAACGAGGTGCCGGCCCTTCGCCCGTTCCGGATCACCCCGCCAGAGCACTGCGGAAACACCCACGGGCGTATGAACCCGAACCATCAAAGGCTCCCGCGGGATCTGCAGCACTCTCTCCGTACGGACCAACACGGCTCCATCATCCGCCCCCGGGCCTTGTGGGGCCGTCAGGGCGACACAGCCACACAGGCCCGGGCTACAGCTCCTGCCTTGCTTCTGCCTGGGCGCCGGCATTCCGGAGCACGGAAACCGCATCGTCGGCCATGTCCTGGGGCAGGCCTTCAAGAACGGCAACCGGAGCCCGCCGCGCGAGCACCCTGCCGTGCCACAGGCTCAGCCCCGCCACCTCACGCACAGCCCGCACCACATCCATCTCGCGCGGCCCGCAATCGAGGAGCACCACGGCATAGGACGCGTCATCGCAGACCAGCGTGAAGTACTCGGCGACGCCCTTGTCGTCCATCTCGTCCCCGCCTCCTCATCACGGAGAGCGTACGCGCCCCCGAAAACCGCAGCCACGGCTTGTGACGCGCGCTCCTGGCTACCTCGACACACGAAACCCGCACGAAGGCACCCCCGAACTGCAAGAGGAGCAGGAGGAGCAGGAGGATTTGGTGCGAAGAGGCGCCGTCTCCCGCTGCGTGAGCGACTGCTGCGCTGTGCCGCGCTCACCGACCGCAGCACGCTCGACGCCTCCGCCGAGGACGGCAAGGACGTTCAGGCGGTCCGCAGCATCGTCCTCGCCCTCGCCGTCCTCGCCCTCGCCGACCACGACCGCGACCACGACCGCGACCGCGACCGCGAGCGGCAGGTGTGACGCTTGTGCTGCTTGGACCTCGCCCAGCGGCACAGCATCACCATTTGCTCGGCGGTCCCTCAGCGCCTGCACGTACTCCGACCGACTCGAACACCCAGCTGCGGCTGAGCGAGTCCAGCCGTGGGATGGGTCCGTAGTGGCCGGAGCGGCTGGCCCGGACCGGCGGCCTTGACCAGCGCGCACACGTCCTGCGACAGCGCCGCGTACGGCGGCATCCCGGCGGCGCAGCGCTCGACCGGCAGGCGGCGGAATTGGCCAAGGCGTCCGCCGGTGCGAGCCGGGCAACCAGGTCTCGCACGTGCTGCCGCGGTGTCAGCCCACGGGATGGGGGGCCGTCAGGCCGTGACGAGTTCGTCCGCGAGGAACTCGTCCACGAACTTCCGTGTCCGGCGGTCGAAATCGGTGTACTGCGCCTCCCGTTCGGCGCCGGCGACCGCTTCGCCGACCAGCAGATTGCCCTCGGCGTCGATGCGCTGGGGTCGCTCCTCCGCGTCCAGGAGCAGGCCTACGGTGGAGCGGGAGAAGCCGCAGTAGTAGGCGATGCCGTCGCTCAGGTTGGCCTCGAGGACGGACTGCATCGACTCCGCGATGGGGTCGTCGGCGGTGGCGCCGGCCAGGGCCAGCCACAGCATGCGCTTGCCCGCCAGGCGGGGCTTGCTGCGGCCGTAGGCGAACCCGTAGTTCCATACGCGGTCGATCCATCCCTTGAGGACGGCGGGAACGCTCTGCCAGTACACCGGGAAGACAGCGACGACGACATCGGCGTCGAGGATCCGCCGCATGTGGGCGTGCGTTTCGTCCGAGTACGGCTTCTCCCGGTTGCCCCAGTCCGGCTGGTCCTCCACGTTCATCCGCGGGTCGAACCCCTCGGCGTGCAGGTCGAGCAGGTCGATGCGGTATCCGGCGGCCTCGAGCTGGGCAGCCGCGCGGCGGGCGGTGTGGGCGGTGAGGGAATCGCTGCGGTGGTGCGCGACGACCACGAGGGCTGTCCTGGTGTCACTGCTGTGCTGCGGCACGGTGTCTCCCGAGGGCTCGATCTGTGCAGTGAGTCCAGTACAGCCGCGGCACCGTAGATGATCCATGGGAGAAACTCTCCGGGACATAGGAGATCGTCTACGATTGCGCTGTGGATCCTCTGAGTTCACTGCTGAGCGGCATCCGGGCCGAGGGCTCGGTCGTCACACATGCCGTCCTGACGGCGCCCTGGGGCATCACCTTCGCCGACGCCGCTCCGCTCACCATGGTCAGCGTGCTGCGCGGGGGCGGCACGCTGCTGCTGTCCGACGGCACCGAGCACGCGATCGGTGCCGGTGACACGGCCATCGTCCGCGGCCCCGCACCGTTCCGCCTCGCGGACGAGCCCGCCACCATCCACCGCCCCCACACCGCGTACGAGATCAACTGCTTCACCGCGGACGCCGCGTGCACCGGCCAGGAACTCGACGGCATCCACTGGGGCACCGGCCCACAGGGAGCGACCGCACTGATCGTCGGCGCCTACCGCGCCTCGGGACACCGCCACGAACGCCTCCTGCGCGCCCTGCCGCCCGTCCTGGTCATCACCGAAGACGCCGAGACCTGCGCCTGGCTGGAGAACTCCGCCGCCGACGCCGCCCGGCTCTCCGCCGGCTCGCAAGCGCTGATGGACCGGCTCCTCGACTGGGCCCTGGTCTGCACGCTGCGCACCTGGTTCGACCGGGCGGGCGCCGACGCGCCCGGCTGGTACCGCGGCCTCGCCGACCCGGTCCTCGCCCCCGCCCTGCACGCCTTCCACGGACGGCCCGCCGACAGCTGGACGGTCGCGTCACTGGCCGCTCAAGCCGGCGTCTCCCGGGCACTGTTCGCCCGGCGCTTCACCGAACTGATGGGCCGTCCGCCCCTCACCTACCTCACCGAATGCCGCATGGACGACGCCGAGGCACTCCTGGCCGACACCGACCTCAGCATCGCCCAGATCGCCAAGACCGTCGGCTACGCCGACGCCTTCGGCTTCAGCACCGCCTTCAAACGCCACAAGGGCCTCAGCCCCAGCACGTTCCGCACCACGGCCGCGTGACTCACGGCATGCGAGGGCACGCGGCTGCAAAGACACCGGCTCCACGCCTGGTCAGGGCATCACGTGGGCAGGCCGTTGCACGTGCCGGCCCGGTCTGTCGCCTGGAGGGCGGCGTCGTGGGAGGCTCCGCCGCCGGGTCGGAGGGGGATCTTGTGGGTGTGGGCCGACGCACCACTCGCCCCATCGTCCCACGCGCGCCCATCCACACCATGGACGACGTCCCCAGCCCCCAGCCCCACCCGCACCCGCACCCGCACCCGCACCCGCACCCGCACCCGCACCCGCACCCGCACCCGCACCCGCACCCGCACCATGCTCCACGCACTCGTGACGATCCTGTGCAAGGAGCAGGAATCCGACTGACCGACCCCCACCTGTCGTCCGATCAGAACCTGCGCCCCACTTCGCGCCGCCGTACGGTCGGCACGGACCCCCTACAGGACGGTCGCCCACAGCCGGTCCCGCGTCCCGCACGTGCGCGGGACCGGCGAGGCCGTCAGGGTCATGGTGATGCCCCTCGATCGACGTATCGAGTGGCCAGCCCCCTCTTCCATCCGCTTCCCGGCACTGCCGTAAGCTCCACGCGATGATCGACCGCGAATGCGGGACGGTCGAACCGCGACCAACAAGGGCACAGCGCCATCGTGGTTCACGACGGCGCCACCACCGAGGAGCACAGACACGTCATCGAGGCCCACTGGTCCGGTGGCGGCATGGCCGAGGTGGCCCGGCAGGACGCCAAGGACGATCTGGTCCAGCCGGCCTGGACCGGCGGCGGCTCGATAGCCCGTACAGTCGGCCGACTGTTTACGTCGTCGGGTATGGGAGGCGGCTCGAGTGCCTGTACGGCAATCGTCGTCGGAACCCGCACCTTAATCACCGCCGCTCACTGTGTCAGGACCCCTACTGAGGGAGCACCTGCACAAGCCGCTACCTGTGACCAGAACCTCTTCTTCGTACCGGGCTATGAGGGCGGTGCGGGGCCTCACGGCGGCTTCACGGTGCGGCGACATCGCACGGTGGCTTTGTCCATGAGTACGGGTTCTGGCACAGCTTCTGTGGTGCGGCCACGCTGAGTGATGGTGGAGCTTCTCCGGGCAGGATGGGAAGTCGCCCGAAAATGATCCGTGGTCAGGGTGGTCGGGATGACTGTTTGGGGCCGTGGAAGAGATCGTGCTCCGGTTGAAGGAGCTCTTGTTCCCGTCGATTGCAGACGTCGCGGTGCTGTCGGTGGACGTGGGCATTGCGATAGTGCGCGTCGACGCCGAATGCACTGCGACCGGTGCCGCTTGCCCTGCTTGCGCAGTCTGGTCGAACCGGGTTCATGGTTCCTACCTGCGGTTTCCCGCTGATGTGCCGAGCGCTGGGCGAAGCGTTGTTCTCCGGCTGAGGGTCCGCCGGTTTACCTGCGGCAACTCGGGGTGTGAACCGACTGACCTTCGTCGAGCAGATACCCGGTCTGACCCGTCGACATGGTCAACGGACCGAGCGGCTGCGCTCGGCGCTGGCCTCGGTCGGTCTCGCCTTGGCGGGCCGGGCCGGCGCTCGGCTGATGCCTGTGCTCGGGGTGTCCGTCAGCCGGAGTACCGTCCTGCGCCTGGTCGACTCTCTTCCCGAGCCGGAGGTGCCCGCCCCGCGTGTGGTCGGCGTCGACGAGTACGCCACCCGCAAGGGCCGCCACTACGGCACCGTTCTCGTCGGCGTCGAAACCCGTCGCCCTGTCGACCTGCTGCCCGACCGGGAGGCATCGAGCCTGGCGGCCTGGCTCGCCGCCCGGCCCGGCGTCGAAGTCGTGTGTCAGGACCGGGCGCCATTTTTCGCCGAGGGCGCCAGCGCCGGTGCACCGCAGGCCGTGCAGGTCGCGGACCGCTGGCATCTCTGGCACAACCTGAGCGAGGCCGCCGAGCGGAGCGTCGCCCAGCACCGTCGCTGACTCCGCGCTCTGGTCCCCACAGCCCCTGAACCTGAACCCGATCCGAGGCTGTTCCGGCCGCGGACTCGTCCGGTTCTCCTTGGCCGCGCGGGCACCGATTCGCCGATCGGACCCGGGCACGGCATGCCGCCGTCCACGCACTGCTGAAGGCGGGGCACAGCCGGCGCTCGGTGCAGCGGCAGCTCGGGATGACCTACCGCACCGTCAAGCAGTTCGCCGACGCCGCAACACAAGAAGAGCTGTTCACTGGTCAGTGGCAGAACCGGCCCTCCGTCCTCGACGACTAAAAGCCCTACCTGGATGACCGCTGGAACAAGGGCTGCGCCAACGACTGGAAGCTGTGGGAGGAGATCGTGCCGATCGGCTACAAGGGCAGCTACCAGCGCGTTCGCGCCTACCTGCACGACAAGCGCACCTCGCCGCAGCCGGTGACCGCCCGGCCGCCCTCGCCCCGGACCGTCGCCGGATGGATCCTCCGCCGTCCGGAGACCCTCACCGAGACCGAACAACTCCAGCTCAAGGCAGTCCGGGCGCACTGCCCCGAACTCGACGCCCTCACCGGGTACGTCCGCTCCTTCGCGACCATGCTCACCGAGCGCCAGGGCGAACGCCTGCCAGCCTGGCTCGACGCTGTCCGGCAGGACGACCTGCCCAGCCTCCACACCCTTGCCGCCGGCATCGACCGCGACCGCGACGCCGTCATCGCCGGCCTGACTCTGCCCTGGAGCTCGGGCGTCGTGGAAGGGCATGTCAACCGGATCAAGATGCTCAAGCGCCAGATGTTCGGCCGAGCGGGCTTCGCGCTCCTACGCAAGCGAGTCCTGCTCGCCTGATGCTGTCCACCAGCTGCTCTGCCCAGATCAGATCGCGGGGCGCCGGAGCACGTTGGTGGGTTCCCAGTCGCTCTTCCAGAAGGCTTCAAGCCCGTACTCGTTGATGAACTGCCGTTCGACCTCGTGGATGGGGTACATCCCTTGGATGTTGATCACGTCGTGGCCCTCGTGCCTCGGAATGCCGACGTCGATGCCCAGGTAGTCGTCTCTGTCGAGGACCAGCGGCGCGAACACGCAGAATGCCGTCATCTCTGACTCGGGCACGATGCGCTCACCGAAGTTGATCGTGCTGCCGTAACCGAATGGGCAGGTCCCACGGAGTTGCTCGGCGAGGAAGCCCACGGCGTGGGCCCAGATCACGTTGGTCGAGTTCACGCTGAGGCAGAGTTCCGGCGAGCCGTGCTGCCAATCGGGATGCTCCGCCAGCGACAAGCCGTAGGTGAGCGCCGTGAGAAGCCCGTCAGGCAGGTTGTCGTAAACGATCTCCGTCACGCCCCGCAGTCCCTGCTTGGTCGACTCGACAGGGAAGAAGCGGGGCTCCCTTCCCCCGGAAAGTCGATCAAGATGGGCGAGGTACTTCTCCACGCGACTGGCCATGTGTCCAGCCTGCACGATCGCTCACCGGCACACGCCACCGGGGCCGTCACCAGTCACGCTCCGCAACAGGTCCACAGAAGCTGTGCCAGAACCCGTTCTCATCGACAAAGCCATGTGAGGCGGGGCAATAGTGGAGCCGGCGGTCGCATTACCGCTTCACCAGCAGGGTCCGCGCGTTCTCGACCTCGTCCCCGACAGTGCGCAGCTCGACGAGATCGGCGTTGGAACTTACCCCCTTACACGGGACAGCAGGCTGTCCTGGCCGGCTTCCGACGCCTCCACCGGCGGTACGAGGGCTGGATGCTCGGTGGTGCCGGCGGGCAGCAACTGGGGCTCCGGGACCGCAACGCCGGCCTTCGTCTCCGTGGATCCAGCGGCCTGCGGGGCCAGGAGGGAGGACGGCTCGCTGCCGGAGACGGGCTTCCTCGCTACGGTGTCGACGACGCTACGGTGTCGACGACGGACTGATCCCCGAGGCCGTCCAGGCCCCGCGCTCCACCAGGTCCAGGACGAGAGCGGCGATGTTCCACGCGTCGTCCTCGCCCCGGTGGTGGCGGCCCTCCAGCGGCAGCCCCGCGAGCTGCAGGGCCCCTGCCATGCCGGGCCGCTTGCGCAGGCCGTACGCCTCGGTGAACACGGCCTTGGCGTTGGTGTGCCCCTGCTCGGCCGGCCGCCCGAACGGATAGGGCGCGCCGGCCGCCCGGCACTGCCGTTCGAACTGCTTGCGGTCGTAGTCTCCCCAGCTCGCCCAGGGGCGGCTGCGCGCGTCATGGACGTCGGCGAGGATCCGGCAGGCCTCGCCGAAGCCGACGCCGACGGCGACCTCGGCCGAGGTGAGCCCGGTCAGCTCGGTGCAGAAACCGCTCACCTCCGAGCGCTCGGGCCGTACGAGGATCCGGTGCCGCCCCACGCGCCGTCGGGCCGTCAGATCCACGACGGTGAGCCCGATCTCGATGATCTCGCTCACCGCGCCGGGCGGCGGCTGCCCCTCCCAGCAGGTGGCCTCGACGTCGACGACGTTCAGAAGCGCGGGTCCGTGTTCCATGGCGGCAGGGTAGGGATGCGGGGCGGAGCGGGTCATCCGATTTTCCACGGGCCGGACAGCTCTTGGGCGCTGCGGACGCCCGGACGCCGAGGGAGCGCCCGGCTCAAACCTCTCAGGCGCCGAGGCGAGCAGGAATACGCACGGTTCGAACGACGCTCCCTGCCGGCTGAGCAGACGGCGTGGAGTCCGGTGAGGCGTGAGGCATACGCGAACGATTAGGACAGCCCCGACACCCTGATCGCGGTCACCGCGGCGTCCGACCGGTCCAAGGCCGACAAGGACCCGGCCGAGTGGCGGCCCCCGGACGCCTTTGACCACTGTGCCTACGCGGCGACCTGGTCGGTACGAAGCTGCGCTGGGACCTGGCCGCCGACGAGGCTGAGTGCCGGGCTCGCATCGGCCTCGTCGGGGATGCTCCTCGACCGTCGTCAGCTACGAGCCGGCCTCCGCCTGACCCGTGGTGTTCGCTCTCTTCCTGCGGGGGCATGGTCGGCACCGCATGCCTGACTGCGTTCGGTCCCGGACCTGCGGCCGCGCCTAACAAGGGGGGAAGCGACGAGGCTCGTGCTGTGGCCGGCGTGGCCATGGGGCCAGTTCGGGGGCATCGGGCATCGGACATCGGTGCGGTTGTGGAGCCGGGTTCCGTCGGTCATGGTGACGATGCAGTGGGGTAGACCCGGGTTTGCCCCTGTTGAGTGTCCGGAGGTCGGCCCGGTTGAGTGTCCGGAGGTCGGCCCGTGCCGCGTTTCACCACAACCGATGACGTGAACCTGCACTACTACGACGAGGGGGTAGCGACGGGGGCCGTGCCGTCGTCCTGATCTCGGGATATGGCGCGTCGGCGGACGACCGGGCGTTGCGGTGGGAGGCGCTGTGGGAGGCCGGCTGCCGGGTGGTGTCGCCGGATCGGCGGTGGGCCGGGAGTTCAGGTCGTCCGCCGTAGGGGCTGCGGATGTCGCGGGGTGGTGAGGACGTGCGGGAGCTGATCACTCATCTGGGCCTGGAAGCCGTCCCGCTCGTCGGGCAGTCGATGGGGGCGAGCCACATCTGGGCTTACGCGAGCCTGTTCGGGTGCGACCGGCTCGCAGGGATCGTCACCGTCGACCAGTCCCCGAAGATGGTCAACGGACCCGGATGGGAGTACGGCTTCTACGGGCTGACCGCCGAGAATGTCGGGACGTTCTTCCTCGACCCGGCGAACCTCCTGGACACCGGACACGGCCGGCCGTGGCAGGACGCTGCGGGGGTGGACGCGAAGATCCGCGCGGCGGGCGGCAGGGGCGCCTTGCCCGACATCACACCTGATACCTACCCGCTGATGTGCGATCACGCGTGCCAGGACTGGCGTGACGTGGTCGCCCGGATCACCGTTCCGGCGTTGATCGTCGCCGGTGAGCAGAGCCAGTTCTGGCCGTCCGAGCATGCCCGGGCGACGGCCGGCCTCAGTCCGCCGGCCCGCGCCGCCGTGGTGGCCGGCGCTGGACATGCTGCTCATCTGGACGAGCCGGCGGCGGTGAACGAGCTGCTGACGCAGTTCGCCGGCTCGCTGCCCTGAGGCGACACCTCACGGCCCCCGGCCCTCCTGGCGGGGGCCCGGGGGCCGTGAGGGTGTCTTCAGAGGCGGACGAGGGCTTCAGGGGTCAGGTCGGACAGGGCCGGGTAGCCGTCCACGGCCATGATCAGGTCGGCTTCTGCGAGCAGCGAGCGCAGGACGTGGACGACGCCGTCCGTGCCGCCGAGGGCCAGCCCGTAGGCGTAGGGGCGGCCGATGCCGACGGCGGTGGCGCCGAGGGCGAGGGCCTTGATGACGTCGGCGCCGCTGCGGATGCCGGAGTCGAAGAGGACGGGCAGGCCGTCGGCGGCGTCGACAACGGCGGGGAGCGCGTCCAGGGCGGGCAGGCCGCCGTTGGCCTGGCGTCCGCCGTGGTTGGAGCAGTAGATGCCGTCGATTCCGCCGTCCTTGGCGCGGCGGACGTCCTCGGGGTGGCAGATGCCCTTGAGGATGATCGGCAGGTCGGTGAGCGAGCGCAGCCAGGGCAGGTCGTCCCAGGTCAGCGGGTTGCCGAAGATGCTCACCCACTCCAGGATCGCGGCTCCCGGGTTCTCCTCGGGCGACTTCGCCAGCCGGGCGCGGAAGACCGGGTCGGTGAAGTAGTTGGCGAGGCAGTGGCCGCGCAGCTGGGGGAAGTTGCTCGCGGCGAGGTCGCGGGGACGCCAGCCGGTGATCCAGGTGTCGAGGGTGACGACGATGCCCTTGAACCCGGCGGTCTCGGCGCGGTGGACGAGGCTGGCGGCCAGGTCACGGTCGGTGGGGGTGTAGAGCTGGAAGAAGCCGGGGGTGTCGCCGAACTCGGCGGCCACCTGCTCCAGTGGGTCGACGGTCAGGGTGGAGGCGACCATCGGCACACCCGTACGGGCTGCGGCGCGGGCGGTGGCCAGGTCGCCGTGGCCGTCCTGGGCGCAGAGCCCGATGAC
Organism: Streptomyces wedmorensis; assembly: GCF_000716445.1. Taxonomy (GTDB): domain Bacteria; phylum Actinomycetota; class Actinomycetes; order Streptomycetales; family Streptomycetaceae; genus Streptomyces; species Streptomyces wedmorensis. Next base: position 41,122 of record NZ_JNWK01000047.1, on the reverse strand, counting down.
GCCTACGGGGGCCATGAAGAGCGTTGAGGGCAGGGGGTGGCCGAAGAGGTCCACCGTCATGTCCCGACGGGTGGCGCCGACCATCATCCGCGGGTACAGGCCCCACCGCTCGAAGGCTCGGACGTTCGCGCGCTGGGTGTGCTCGTCCCCGGCCCCGCCGGCCACGTAGGAGCGGACGGACGGCGGGAGGGCGGCCAGGGCCTTCGCCTCCAGCTCGTCGAGCGCCATGGGCAGTGCGGGCAGCACGCCGCTCAGGCCGTCGAAGTAGATCTCGTTCTGGTAGTCGCCGAACTGCGGGTTCGTCATCTCGTGCCATCCTGTGTGGGTGATGGGGGTCAGTGGGCGTACCGCTGCCGGAACTGCTCGAGGACCCCGGCGGAGATCTGCGTGGCGAAATCGCCCCGGGTCAGGTCGAACAAGTGGCTGGACCAAGGTAGTTCGACGCTTCGGTGCTCTACTCCGGCATCGGTGAGTGCCTTGTCGAGCAGGTGCATCCGGGAGACCGGGATGAGCCGGTCGTCCTCGCCCTGGATGGTCAGGGTGGGCGGCAGGCCGGGCCGGACATGGTGGACGGGCAAGGAGGCGTGCCGGCGGTCAGGGTGCTGCGCCTTGGTGCCGCCGGTGTACTCCTGTGTCGCCTGGCGGATGGGGCCGGGCGCCGTGGCGTTGGCGGTGACGTCGTCGAAGTCGGTGGTGCCGTAGAAGTTGAGCACGGTGCGGACCGAGGTGTCCTGGTGCGGGGTCGTCGGGGGGGGGAACATCGGATCGCCCTCGGTGCAGGCGGCCATGAGGGCGAGGTGACCGCCCGCGGACTCGCCGAACAGGGTGATGCGGGCCGGGTCGATCCCGAACCGGGCCGTGTTGTCACGCACCCAGCCGACGGCGGCCTTCACGTCGCCGACACCGCTGCGCCAGTCGGCGTGCGGCAGCAGTCGGTAGTACCGCGATGTGCAGCGGCAGCTCCCCGGCATCCACCGCACGGTGCAGGCCGAACCGAACAGCCACCTCGCCGGCCCGCCGCGCCTCGACCGGTGACTCGTTCAGCCGTGCCAGCGGCCGGGCGGGGCCGGCACCCACCGGCACGCCCACCGCGCGGGACGGAGACGTCGCCGTCAGGCCCACCGCACGATCGGCACCCGGCTCGGCCAAGCGCACCAGCAGCTGCCCCCGCAGGGCCCGCTCGGTCCAGGGCATCCCGTCCCCTCCCGGGGACGGCGTAGCAGACCCGGTACTCCGCCCGTGAGCCGAGACCGAGGATGTCCGCCGCCATAGGCAGCCAGTCGACCGACAGCTCACCCAGCAGCAGCTGCCGCAGCAGCGTCCGCTGCTGCTGGTCCACACGCACCCGCTCGGCCTCGCGGCGGCGGTGCCCGCGCACCACGGCGATCGAGACCTGATCACACCGGGCCCAGAACTCGCCGGCCGCTTCCAGTGCGAGCGCCTGGTCGGCATGGCTGCGGGCCAGGACGTAGAGCGCGTCGAAGGCCCGCCGGGCGGTCAGCCGGAACGCTTCCAGGAACGGCTCCAAGGCGATGCCCTGCTCCACCCGCAGCGCCCCGAACTCCTCGAAACGTAACGCCTCCTCGCCCGTCAGTTCGCGCCCCTCCCGCAGCGACGCCGGCGTGGGCTCCACGATGGCGAGGAGTTCCCGGCCCAGCCCCTCCGCGTCGTGCTCCCCGTAGGCCGGCGCTCCCGGACGAGCGCGGCGGCCGACTCGGCCACCACCCGCTCGACCGGAGAACCCTCCAGAAGCCGACGATGCTCCTCCGCTTCTTCCATGCCGAGGATTTCGCCCGAGCACGGCCCTGGGTCGAGCAGGCGCACGCCAAGGGAGGGTCGGCAATGGCACACGAAGCCCAGTCTCCTGGGTGGCCTCGGTGTCGATCAGTTCGGCGAGGTTCCCCTCTCGAGCCCCTCGAAGGTGCTGCCAGGCAACCACCGACACCAGGAGGGGACGCTCAGAGCGATCCAGATCATTGCCAGGGCTTGGACAGCCACTTCGGGGAGTTCTCGGTGCAGGCCTCGTAGACGACAGTGGTGCCGTTGCCATGGTTCCCGCCCGGCACACCGACACAGTGCTCGCTGTCGATCCGGAAGCGGTCCCCGTGTCCGGTCATGGACCAGTCTGTGTGCAGGTTCTGGTCTCAGTGGCTGTTGTTGTTCCGAACTTGAGGAGTGCTGGTCGAACGGTAGTCACCTGAACTCCCGACCCGACCGCTCCTCCTCCGCCGTCGTGACCTCCGCGTCCATCACATCGAGCGGCAGCATGACCGCGCGCACCGGGTGGACGTCACGTCGCCGAGGTGCCCGGCCGCGCGGCGAGGCCAGAGCACCCATAGGCACGATGCCTGGCGTACCGCCACCACCAGCGTCCTCGCAGCAGTGCGCAGCTTGTCACCCGAGCGGTGGGAGGCGAGGACGTCCGCAATGGCCAACCGGCGGCGACTGTGAAAATCGCTGTCCGCTCACCGGAGCACGGTGATAGACATCCGGCGTGGAAAAGAATCTTGAGTTCCCTGACCTGTTGCGACTGATCGATGAACGGTCGACCGCCTTCCGCGCCGTGGTCGCCGCCGCGCCCGGTCTCGACGCGCAGGTGCCGACCTGCCCCGGGTGGACGCTGTTCGATCTGGTGAAGCATCTGGGTGGGGGAGACCGCTTCTGGGCCGCCATCGTCGACGCGGGGTCTGCCGACGCTCCCCCGGCCGAGGCCGTCGCCGCGCGCGCCGCGCTGGAAGTGCCGCAGGAGCGTGAGGCCCTGCTGGCCTGGCTGGACGCGTCGACGCAGCTTCTGCTGGGCGCCCTGCGCGCGGCGGGACCGGAGAGCGGTTGCTGGACGTGGTGGCCCGCGTCTCAGTCACCGCAGACCGCCGGCGGCACCGCCCGGCACCGGGTCCAGGAGACCGCGGTGCACACCTACGACGCCCAGCTCGCCGGGGGCGCCCCGCAGCCACTGCCGGTCGAGCTGGCACTCGACGGTGTGGAGGAGTTCCTGTTCACCGTCTGCGCAACGCCGAGTGCCTGGCCGCACAAGCCCACGGCCTTCGACTTCCACGCCGCCGAGGGCCGCTCCTGGCGCCTCACCGTCGACGGCGACGGCGCACGCACCACCCGCATCCCCGCGCCCACCGCCGCGACCGGCGAGGACTCGGACGCAGCCGGCGCTTCCGTCCACGGCACGGCCAGTGAGCTGGTCCTCTACCTGTACGACCGGATCCGGGCCGACTCCTTGCACGTTGACGGAGACGCAGGGCTGCTCGACCTGCTCCGCGCCTGGGAGCCGGAGGAGAAGTAGGACGTAGCGGGGGCGGTTGGCCGCGCCTCGAGCGGTAAGACACGACTCTTCGCCAGGTTCGTCAGTCGCGGCACCGGGCTCAAACCCGCGAGGCGGCCTCCGGGCGTCACCAAGCCGACCGTCTACCTGGAGGGCAGTGCGAATTCGTCCGTCCCAGCAATCACGAGAAGCGACGCGACTGCCGTCGTCCCGATCTCGTCGAGAAGTCAGTCGATCGGGTGACTGCGGCGGCTGCCGTGCATGAGAGCGGCGCCTCTTGGTAGCTCGAAGGGTGTCGAAACCCACGTGCGGTCCAGGAGACCCTCTTGTCGCATTTCTACGGCAACGCGGGAGTGGGGCCCACTTCAGCCACTCTCGCATGTGACTGTCTGGCTCACAGGTTCGGGAACGCCAGAGACCACGGGGCGCGCGAGCGTAGGTATCCCACCGACATGTCGGACGCCGAGTGGGCGGTGGTCCGGCCACTGCTGCCGGTGCCGGGCCGGCTGCGGGGCGGGGCGGGGCGGGCAACCGGAGGCTTATTGTGGGTGACCGCGCCGCGGCCCAGGTCCTGCTCACCCAGGTCACTGCCGCGCACCACCTGCTGGCCCTGGTCTGGGCCAACGGCGGATACACCGGCAGCCTCGTCGAGTACTGCCTCGCGGCCCTCGCCCTGGTCCTCGCCATCGTCAAACGCAGCGACGACATGCGCGGCTTCGTCGTGCTGCCCAAGCGGTGGATCGTCGAGCGGTTCTTCGCCCACCTGATGCGAAGTCGCCGTCTCGTGCGCGACTTCGAGCGTTCCATCGCCGGCGCGGAGGCGATGGTCTACTGGTCGATGACGATGCTCATGACCCGCCGCGTTGCCAGGCCATGTCCTTCGCGAGCGTGAATCGGCCAGGTGCCGGCTCGATCAGCCAGCCGCGCGCCGTCAGCAGCTTGGTCTTCGATCGCAGTGCCCCCACCTTTCCCGGTACGGGGCCCAGGCCGAAGCAGGCGGCCATCTCCTGGCACGTCAAAGCTCCTTGACCGAGCCGGTTACGGTCACTGAGGGCCTGCAGGATGCGCTGGTAGTCCACCGACAGCGCCGACCAGGCCAGCCCCGCGCGCCACACCGGCACCACTGTTTTCGGCTTCGCCGCCTCCGCCGGTTCGGGCCGCGCCGGTTGCACACCGGGAGCCGGCAGATCCTCGGAGGCGGCGGGGCCGACGACGGCGTCGTTGCCCGGGGCCAGTACCTCGCCAACGTGTGAGCGGGCGATGACCCACTCGTTCCACTCCCGCTCAGCCACGGCCAGCTCCGCCTGGAGGCGGTCGGCCTCCTCCCGCAGATCGTCGACACGACGGCGAGCGGTGAGCTCACGCTGTTCCAGCAGTCCCACGACCGCCGGCATCATCGACCTCCACCAAAGCAACGACACGACACCACTGCCACGAGACCGCCGGCCCTATGCCTGACCAGCGAGAACGCACTCCTCAAGCCCGGAAAGACAACGACCTCTGAACAGTCGGCCTGCACGATGTCGCTGCCCGCCTCGAAGCGGTCCCCCGCCAGGGCGAGGCACTTGTCGCTGTGCTGCGCCCGGAGCTTGACGAAGAGGATGTGGTCGGTCTGCTGTACGGGGGGCCGGTCCTCCAACTCCCCGATGGGTCTGTCGGCGATGTCCGTGACCCGCCACCGCTGGTCCGTGATTCCCAGACAGTCCCGCAGAACCACGTCCGCACCGGAGCGCTGGGAGGTTCCCGCGACGCTCAGGCATTTGCCGTCCGGGCTGCGGATCTCGTAGTACTGCACGGCGGCGTGAGCTGGGCCCGCGCTCAGGGCCCCCAGGGCCAGGAACCGCGCGGCGACGATCCCGAAGGCTGCGGCCACGTGGGCCACGGGGCGCCGAGGCGTGTCGCTCATGGGTCCCCCTTCGGTCACATGGAGTACCCGCAAGGCGACGCTAGCCGCCCTCCGGTGACCATCAGGCCTTAAACGCGCCCATTCGGGTGAACTGGCGCTTGGCCCCCGCCTCAGGATGCTTCCGACATCCACATACGAGCTCGCTCCGGCCTGGCCGCCATGGACTGCCGCGGATCCCGATCTCGTCACTTCCGCGCGAAACGAAGCGAAGGCGCCTGAGATCACCACGGTGATCGCCTCGATGGTTCCTGCGGACGGCGCCGGTCGGCAAGACGGGCATCGCTTCACCAACGAGGTCACGGCGCTTCCAGCCGCCCGGTACGGCCGGTAGGCCTAGGGATGGGATGGGACGGCCGGTGAGGGCGGCAGTGGCGGCGGTGCCACCCACTGGTGCCGCACCCTCCCATTCCACAGGCGGGCCCGAAGCGACTGCCGCCAAGGTGGTCGCATCGCTGCTGGACTCCCATCCCACGGTCGTCGTAGCGACCCCTGCCCGGCCGACCGCCAGGGGGGAGGAAGGGGCGTCGCCCCGTTCATCCGGGCGCCATTGGCTCAACAAATGACGCTCGCTCCGGCGTGGTTGACGCGCGTCGACCGGACCGTCAGTCTCGGGGGGACTCTCACCACTGAGTCACCTCGGACTCGTGAGGCCATGGAGGATCGATGCCCCGACGCCCCCTGCGTTCCCTGTCACTTCGCCTACTGCTGCCATTTGTCATGATCATGGCTGCTTCTTTGGGTGGGGTGGTCGCCACCGCAGGCACCGCCCAGGCCGACAGCTGCTACACCTGGTCGCGCACCCTCTCCCAGGGCGTCTCCGGCGCCGACGTCACGGAGCTGCAGATTCGAGTGGCCGGGTATCCCGGCTACGGCGGGGTCCTGGCGATCGACGGCGACTACGGCCCCGGAACGGCAGCCGCCGTCAAGCGCTTCCAGGCCGCCTACGGGTTGGCCGCTGACGGTGTCGCGGGCCCCGCGACCTTCAGCAAGATCTACGCGCTCCAGGACGACGACTGCACCCCCCTCCACTTCTCCTACGCCGAACTCAACAACTGCAACACCACCTGGGCCGGCGGCGCCGTGAGCGCGGCCACCGCCAAGTCCAACGCCCTGCGCACGATGTGGAAGCTGGAGGCCCTGCGGCACGCCCTCGGTGACCAGAGCATCCGCGTCACCAGCGGCTTCCGCAGCCAGGCCTGCAACGACGCGGTCGGCGGCGCCACCTCGAGCCGCCATCTCTACGGAGACGCGGCCGACCTCGGCGCCGGCCCTCACTCGCTGTGCCTGCTGGCCCAGCAGGCCCGTAACCACGGCTTCAACGGGATTCTCGGCCCGGGCTACCCCGGACACGGCGACCACGCCCACGTCGACCACCGAGCCGCGCGCTTCTGGTCGGCGTCCAGCTGCGGCATCTGACGACGCGACCGCGTTCCTCGCACTCGGGCACCGGACGGCCCGATGTCGGATAGCGGGACGCCGTCGACCGCCGACACCCTGCCCGCATGGACAACGCGGAAGCACTCCTCATCGGCGGGCGGGCAGGGATCGGCAGGACGGGCATGGGATGGGGGTCTCGGCGCTGCCGCGCGCCGCGGCCGTCTCCCACGCGATCGTCGACGGCGACTTCACGGGCAGGTGCACCCGACCCCGGCGGACGACCCCGTCCGCTCGGGGATCACCGAGATCAATCTGACGGCCGTGTGGGGGAAGGTCCGGTCGGAGCTGTCGACCGGTCCCGCGACGACGGGTCACCGAGCTGACTGCACTGCCGACGGCCTGACCAGGCCCCAGCGGAGGCGACGGGCCTCGCGTCGGGTGGCACGCGCCTCGCTGCGCAGGCCGGCCGCTTTCTGGCGGGCCGCCAGCATGTAGAGGCCGTCGATGAGGTGATCGCGGTACCTTCCCGGGTCCGACGCGGCGAGATGCCGGTCTACCTCCACGGCGCGCTCCAGCGCTCGGACGGCCTCCAGGCGCCGTTCCGCCTGCCACAGTTCCAGACCGATCGAGACGTAGGTGTTGCTCAGCAGATAGCGGTGCGCCCGGTCGTACGGGGCCAGGCGGTGGTGCAGGTCGGCGATCTCCTCCAGCAAGGGGATACCCGCCGTGCCGTCCCGCCGAAGGGCATCGTGGAGGCGAGGCAGAAGGTGGTCGCCGTATGCGCGCACGTCGTGACGTGCCATGTGGCGGAACACCGACAGCTCCAGGGCGTCCACGACCTCCTCGCTCTCCTTGCGGTCGTACGTGACGGAGGGGAAGTGGCCGCGTCGACTGGAGGCATCCGGCGCGTAGGAGAGCTGGTCCACCTCCTCACGTACCGCACGGGCTGCCGCGTGACGGTGAGCCGCCTCGAGCGCGGCGGCGTGGATGCGCAGCGACTGGACGAGATCCTCCACCAGGGGGAACGGATTCGCCTTGGCACGACGCCGGTTGATGTCCACCGCGCGGGCGCTCGCCTCCAGCGCCCGCTCCCGCCAGTCGATTCCCGTCCGCAGTGCCGGGCTCTGCGTCAGCAGGAGGCGCGCCAGGTTGGTCAGGGCGGTCGAGAGGGGGCCCTCGCGCGTGGGAGAACCGTCGCGGGCTTCGCGATCGAGGAGGAGGACCGCGGCGTGCGTCGCGGCGAGGGCGGCCGGTTCCCGCAACGCCGCCGTCAGTGTGACGCCGACGTCGAGGAAGCGAAGGCCCAGGGTGTCCTCGTACGACCCGGGATGCTCGCGGACGAGTCCTGTGACGAGTTCCAGCGCCTCGGTCTGTGCCCGCAATGCCTCGATGTCCCGCCCGCATTGGCGCAGCACGGCCGCGTGGTTGGCAAGTGCGGTGGACAACGGAGCGCGTTGGTCGTCCGGGTGGAGCCGTGCCAGCTTGCGCGTCAGTTCGACCGCTCGGCGGCCCGCCTCCTCCGCCTCCGGCAGCCGGTCGAGGTGGTTGAGGAGCCCGCACTGGTTGACCAGTGCCCCCGCGAGCCCCGGCGTGCGCGCCACCGGATGCCGCGCCGCGAGGATCTCGTGCAACGCGACGGACTTCTCGGTGGCGGCGAGCGCCTCCAGGAGCCGTCCGGAGCCCGTCAGGGCGAACGCGAGGGAGTCGTACGCCGCGGCGTGTCGGGCCGGGTCGTCGGAGGCACCCGCCCAGTGGGGGAACAGCCGTTCAGCGAGGACGGTACGGGACGGGTCGAACTCGGGGCTCTCATGCTTGGGCAGCTTCGCGTCGATGTCCTCCAGCAGGTCGGGCTGGATGTCGTCGAGGGCCAGCAGGGTGCTGAGCGCCGGCCCCCCGGCGGCGACGGCGAGCCAGGGAGCCTGTCGCAACAGCGGGTACAGATGTCCGTGTCGCAGATGCGGCCAGCGCGCGGCCGAGGCGGCCAGGAAGGTCAGCGCCCGCGATGCCCAGGGCGCCGGCTGCTCGCCCGCCCCGTGCGGCAGCAGCGCAGCGAGGGTCGCGGGGGCCCACGGCGCGGACGGGTAGGCGGTCTCCGCGGTGTGCCCGGGGAGGGTGAGAGCGAGGAAGTCCTCGGCGAGCCGGTCGGGCAGCAGAGGTTCGAGCACGGTTCCGCGGTGGGGTTCGGCAGGCGGATAGCAGGCGATGTGGTCCGCGACGATCCGCTCGGCGGAGTGCCCCACGGCCGGATCGTTCGCGATCACGCGGCCTACGACGTCGAGAGCGGGCTGCCGGGAGACCGGGCCGGTGAGGGCGGCGGTGAACACCATCCGGTTCATCACCTCGGGCGGAGTGGTCCGGACCCGCCCGACCGCGGCTGCGCGGCGGCCCGCGTCCTGCGTGTGGAGCCGGGCCCAGTGTGACCTCTCTCGGTTGAGCAGATACGTGACCAGGAACGCGGCGTCCGTGGGCGGGGGTTCGCCCTTCACCAGCGCGTCGACCGCCACCAGAGCGGCCATGTGGACGCTGAGCGTCAGCCCGAAGTCACCGCCCTCCAAGGGCATCGGCGGCAGCACCCGCGAGGCGAAGGCCGGCCCGTTCGCCGGTTCGTGGACGGCGGCGAAGGCGTCCCGGGCGACGCGGAACATCTCGGTCCGCGGTCCCTTGCCGTCCCCGCCCGGCAGAGGTCCGAGGATCTGCAGGGAGGTGGCGGCCTGGACGTCGCTGAGTGCTGCCTGCACGGCGGGCCACATGTCGGAGGAACGGGCAAGCATCAGCACACGCGTCGGGAGAGCCGGCCGGTGGAGCAACCGGTTGCTCAACAGCCAGGTCAGGTGCGGAAAGGGCCAGTGGTCGGCGTAGTCGATGACGAGGAGGAGCCCGGGCGCGCCACCGGTCCGCAGGTCGACGCCCTCGTCGGTGGCCGGCGAGGCCAGGACGTTCCCGGCGCCGTGGACCGCCCTGACCACCTTCCAACCGTCGGCGACGGCCTCTCGGGCGAAGGCTGCCGCGAGACGGCTCTTCCCCTGACCGCCCGGGCCCTGGAGCCACCGAACGGCCAGTCTGCGCGCCGAGTCGCGCCAGACGCGCAGGTCGGCGAGCTCCTCGGCCCGCCCCGTGAACGGCACGATCTCGTGCCGGGCGCTGAGCATGCGGCTGGGCAGCTCGCGGAGCCATTCCGCGCCCGCTTCGGGGGTGGGACGCCAGTTCTCCAGGACGTAGACGGGCAGCCCGTCCACGTAGACATGGATGTCACCGTCGACCACCGCGTACGCGAACCCGCCCTCGGCGCTGATGTGCTGGCGCGCGGAAGGCTCCCGCCCGCTCATGTCGGAGTGTCGCCGGGGACCGGCCGGTGGTGGTGGACGTGGACGCTGCTGCCGGGGCCCTGTGCCCCGAACGCGGCGCCTCCCGCGTGCGCCGTGACGTGCTGGGACCACGTGCCCCCGTTCCGAGGCGCGGCACCGTCCTCGATCAGAGCCCGCAGTTCCTCGGCGGCCTCGGGATGGTCCCGCAGCAGTGCGGCGAGCCGGCGCCCCCAGGGCCGTACCAAGTCGTCGCGTACACCGTCGGTGTCCTCGCCCTCCCCCAGGACCAGTTCGGCGTCACCGTCCAACTGGGCCCGCACCACCGCACCCCGGTCCTCGTCACGGCGCCGGAACAGGTCGACCACCCGGTCCCGTGTGCCTTCCCAGACGCTGGTGGCCATCGCGGCCACGACAGTGGTCGCCCCCGTCATGGCCAGGACCGTCATCGGATCGGACATCAAAGCCCCCGTCACTCGCTGAACATGCTCGTATCAGTTTAGTGACCCTCCTTCGTCCAGTGCTGATGGGTGGATCGGACTGGTCGCTGGATGTTGACGCGCTCGTCACCCGTTCAGAGACCCTCGCGTGCGCGGGGCGCAGTTCGGGCGCCAGTGCGCTTCTCCGGAAGTCGGCCACATCCGAACGCGCACCGGCCGCCGCCTCGCCCAGCGGCCGCACCGAAGGCCGGCCGCTGTATGCGGTCATACGGAGTACGGCGGGGGCTACGGGACCGTACAGAGGGCACTGGTGGCGGCGCTGCCGAAAACGCGGAGGAAGAGACAGACACGGGAGGTGCGGCCACCCCCTCGGGCGGGCGATCGACGGCATCTACACGTTTGAATCGTGAAATACCTTCCGCCTCCGGCGGGTTGCCGGAATCGCCCACCCCTCCACGCGAGGAAGACAGCACGAACAAGGCGGCGCCCGACTCCGCCAACGCCTCTTCCAGCGATGGCCACCGCGAGTCCGGCACGCACGCCCGCCGACACCAAACCAGCACGATGCACCCGGCTTTGCGGGAATGAAGGCCGGCTCCGGTGGCGTGCGGAGCGCGCGGACTGCCCGGGTGCTCACGGGTGGTGATCGAAGGGATTCGAGAGGTGAGGAATTAGGTGAATCCTTCACTGAATTCGCGTCAACAAGCGACAGTGATTATTTCGATTACATAACGGGATCGACGAAAAGGCCTGGACCAAGCGTCAGCGACGCGCGTAACTGCGTTTATTTTAAAGGGACTTGAGTGTTCATCAGATACGGAAGCGTAGGTAACGGAATGGATTCTTTGAACACTCTCCCCTTTGTCCGAATTCTTCACCGGGAGGTTCTGACAGGCTTCCGCGCACCCAGTCTTCTGACCAAAGAGTTGAGGTGTGCATGTCTAGACATAGGAAGCCGAAGGAGAGTCGGGCACGCGGGGCACGGCCTCGCAGATCCTTCATAGGCGTCACCGCCGCGATGGCCGTCGCCGCGGTGATGGCAGGGGGGATCGCTTACGAGGCAGGGCGCGCGGAAGCGGGTGGGGCGCCGCTCGCCCGCCTCGAGACTCCCGTCACCGACATCGCCGTCCCCGCCGCCGCGCCGGCCAGGGACGAGGAGCCCGAGCCGATCCGGAAGAAGCCGACCAACGAGCCGGCCCGGGGCATGGTGTACGACGGGCTCAAGGTGGCGCCGGAGGGAGACCGCTGCGCGGGCGTCTACGCCACCGGCACCGGTCTGTGCACCCACGGACCCGACGCGCCGCCCAAGGGCGTGGACATCAAGAAGGACACTCCGCCCGCGGTCAAGTCCGTGGCACCCGCGACCGATCCCGCCAAGCCTGCCGCGCCGCAGCCCGCGCCCCGTAAGAGCCAGGGCCCCTCACAGGACGCGCCCGCCGTCGACGCTCAGGCCCCGCGTACCGCGGCCACGACCGCGCCGCCGAGTTCCTCCGCGGCCACGGCTCCGGCCGCCACCGGGACCAGCACGACCGCCGCCGCAGGGCCGGCCGGGCAGACCGTCCAGTGCGACGGCGACGGCAGCACCGGCAACCGGGTCCAGGTCGTGTACGTCCACGGCCCGGGACGCGACCGGTACTCCGAGTACCTCGCCTCCTTCCGCAAGTGGGCCGCCGACGCCGACCTCATCTACTCGGCCAGCGCCCAGGAGACCGGCGGCGTCCGCCACATCCGGTACGTGACGGCCGCGGACTGCACGCCCACCGTCCTCAACATCGAACTCGCCGACTCCGCACTGGCCGAGTTCAGCGCCACCAACCGCGCGCTCGCCGCCAAGGGACTCGACCGGCGCGACCGCAAGTACATGATCTTCGCCGAAGCACAGGTGTACTGCGGCATCGGCACCTTCGCCGGGGACGAGCGGCCGGGCCAGTCCAACCAGAGCAACTTCGGCCCCTCGTACGGGCGTACGGACAGCGGCTGCTGGGGCGGGCACACCGCGGCCCACGAACTCGGCCACAACCTGGGCGCGGTCAACAACAGCGCGCCCAACACCAGCCGGGGCGCGCACTGTACGGACGAGTGGGACGTGATGTGCTACTCCGACAGCCCGTACTACCCGCAGATGCGCAATGTCTGCACCAACCGGGCCTCCGAGAACATCCTCGACTGCAACCACGACGACTACTTCCACACCAGCCCGCGGGCCGGCAGCTATCTCGCCACGCACTGGAACATCGCCGACAACCAGTTCCTGATGCGCACCAAGGGTGGGGGTACAGGACCGGACCCGACCCCGAGCCCCACGCCCAGCCCGACCCTCACCCCCTCCCCCACGCCGACGCCGACGCCGACCGGGCCGCGGCCCGGCAGCGGGCCGGACGTGACGGCGGGTCAGATCCAGTCGGACTCCGTCGTGGTGAGCTGGCCGCAGGTCAGCGGAGCGTCCTGGTACCAAGTCATCCTCGACGGCCGGCACCTGACCTGGGTCCAGGGCACCGCGCTGCGGATCTACAACCTGCGGCCGGGCACCTCGCACACCGTCGCCGTCTCCGTCCGCGACGGCCAGGGCCGTGACAGCGGACCGGGTCGCGCGACGACCTTCCGCACCGCCGGGGCCGGCACCACCACGACCCCCGGCACCCGCTATCTGCTCTCCAACGGCAGCACCGGGCTCAGCGCCCAGCTGTGGGGCGGCCGCAGCGCCGACGGCACGGTCCTGGTCGCAGCCCAGAGCAACGGCTACGAGCAACAGCAGTGGTACTTCGACGACGCGGGCAGCGGTCTCGTACGCATCCGATCGGCGGCCTCCACCAAGTGCCTGCAGCCCGGCGGCACACCCGCCCCCGGCATGTGGGTGGCCCAGCAGCCCTGTGCCGCCGGCTCCTCGGCCCAGCAGTGGCGCATGACGGTCGTCGACGGCGCGGTCACGCTCACCGACCGCAGCGGATCCTACGCCCTGACCGTCAGCAACCGTCCGTACTACGGCGCCTGGCTGCTCGACCTCCAGCGCGTGGACGGACGGCCGGCGCAGACCTGGACGGCCCGCCGGGCCGGCTGAGCCGACCCTCACGTCGCATCCGCGCCGCACCCCGGGCGGGCCGCCGACCGGCGGCCCGCCCTCCGCGAGCCCCACGCCTCGCCACCCCACGTCCTCACCTCACCGCCGGACCGGAGCACCGCCATGCACACCGCCACCCGACCCGCACTCCTCCTCACCGCGGTACTCGCCCTCGGCCCTGCCCTAGGCCTCGCCGTCCCGCAGACCGCCGCCGCGCACGGCGACAACCTGGAAGTGGTCATCACCGGTCACCGTGAGGGCCACGTCCTGACCGAAGTCACCTGGGAGAACGACGGCGACGCCGTCGACGAACCCGTCGCCGCACTGGTCAGCGCCGTCAGCGCGGACGGCAGCCGTACGGCCGGCCCCTGGAAACTCGTCCGCGGCACCCGCCCCACCGACTGGACCACCACCGAAGCGCTCCCGGCCGGCATCTGGAAGGTCACCGTCGCGGCAGGCCAGCCCGCACTGGGGCACGCCGAGCGGCAGCTGACCGTTGCCGCCGTCACCCCGGCTGCCGTGGGCCCGTCGACCGTCGACCCGTCGACCGGTGCCTCGTCGACCCGTGCCTCGTCGACCGGCGGCCCGTCGGCTTCGGGCGGGACCACAGCCACGCCCGCTCACACGTCTACAGGGGCGCAGGAGACCTCACCGGCTCCGGATGCTCCCAGGTCCCTGTCAGCATCGCGCTCCGCAGCCGAAGACCAAGACGACCAGACCCGGGGTCCCGGGCCGACAGTGGTCGGGCTCGTAGTCGCCTCACTCGTCGGAGCCGCCGCCGGGATCTGGATACGGCGCAGGCGGGACGGACGGCGCTGACAGCGGCCGGCGGCACCGCACCAGGCCCGACATGGCTTCCCGGTCACACGGTGGGATGCTTGATGCTTTCGATGATCCGGGCGAATCCCTCCGTGCCGTGGCCGGCATCCACCTGGCGCTGGATCAGGCGTTGGACCATGGCGATCGGCTCAGGGCTCACTCCCTGCTCGGTGCTGGCTTCGATGAACAGGCCGAGGTTGGAGAACTCCAGGCTCTGCTGCCCCGCCACGGTGTAGTCGCCGCCGTCGATGACCTCGGCGTATCCCGCGAGTTCGCCGGTCATTGCCGTCAGCCACGGCGCGGCCATCTCCGCGAAGCGGGCCGCGGACACGCCGGCCGGCGCAAGCATGGCGGCACCGTGCATGAACCCCGCGAACATCACGTACATCGCCGAGAGGAGCGCGAAGTCGTACAACGACGCAAGCCCCGCGTCCTCGCCGTAGTAGGTGCTGGTCGCCCACAGGTCGAGCAGCGCCGTGTGCCGGCGGAAAGCCTCCTGCGAACCGCTGTACAGGATCGAGGCCCCCGGCTGCCCGATCATGGACGGCACTGCCATGATGCCGCCGTCGAGGTAGGTGATCCCGGCCTCGGCGGACCAGGCGGCCAACTGCCGTGCCTGCTCGGGCTTGGTCGTGGTCAGGTTGACCAGGGTCCGTCCGGCCAGGTCGTCGACGAGCGGGTCGAGCACCTTGTGCACCGAGTCGTGGTCGAAGAGGCAGACGATCACGAGCGGGCTCGCCCGGACCGCCTCGACGGCCGAGGCCGCTTCCGTTGCCCCCCGCGCGACGAGCGCGTCGGCCTTGCCCGCCGAGCGGTTCCACACCGTGGTCCGAATTCCGGCCTCCACCAGGGTATCGGCGAGGGCGCCGCCCATCGCGCCGAGCCCGAGAAGGCTCACGTGGGTGTCGTGGTTCTCCGTCATGTCAATGCTCCGTCGAGTCGCTCGTCGAACTTCGCTGATGAATCAATGCTCAACGCAGCCAGTAGAGTTGACCAGTACGGACTAATTAGTGCGGTACTCACCCCGAGGTGCGTACCGTCCGGGCGACACGGAGGAGCGCATGGCGACGTCGGCACGACGAGGGCCCTACTTCTGCGGGGTCGACGCGGCGATGGACGTCGTCTCCGGGAAGTGGAAGTCGTTGATTCTCTGGGAGCTCCACGAGCACGGCACGCTTCGCTTCGCGGAGCTACGGCGCGGCCTCCCGGGCGTCAGCGAGAAGATGCTCGTCCAGCACCTGAGGGAGATGGAGGAGGACGGCCTCGTGAACCGCGAGGTCTACCCCGTCGTGCCGCCCAAGGTCGAGTACTCCCTGACGGAGCACGGCGTCTCCCTCAATGCCGCCCTCGAAGCCATGGCGTTGTGGGGACAGGAACGGATCGAGCGGATCGGCGCGGAGAAGATCAGCACTGAGGCCGCCTGAGGCCGCCCCGCGTGGCCAGTGAGCGCCTCGAACACGGCGGGCTGCTGTCGCCTGCGCCAGGCTTCACGGCGCGTCCTGACCATGGGGAGACGGCCCGGGTCGGCCACTCCATGGGGTGGAGGCCACGGCCTGACCTCCCCTCATATGGCAGAACAGTGCTACGTGTTGGTGTCGTCAGTCCAGGACCCCCCGAAGCCAGGACCGTTCTGCCTGGCTGGTGGCGCGGGCGATGGTGAGCATGCCACGGCGGTAGGGGTCGCCTGTTTCCTCCGCGCTCAGGGGGCACTCTCCTTCGTGGAAGAAGCTCGCGGGCTGTTGCAGGAATTCCAGGCGTCGGCGCAGTACGGCGTGCTGGTCGGCGGTGTGCGGCAGTTGGGACAGGAAGGCCAGGACGGTGAAGTACCGGGTGCTGTCGCTGATGTCCAGGCCGTCCGCGTCGCGCAGTCGGCGCAGGAGCTCGGTGCGGCCGGCCGGGGTCAGGGTCAGGGTGTGCCGCTGGGCGGCCGAGGCGCCTGGCTCCGTTTGGCGGTCCAGTAGCCCGGCGTTGACGAGCCGGGTGATCGCCGGGTAGAGGCTGCCGTCGCTGACCGGTCGGGCGTGGCCGGACAAGTGGGCAATCCGGCGGCGCAGTTGGTAGCCGTGGAGCGGCCCGTCGGCGAGGAATCCCAGGATCGCGAGTTCGAGCATGCTGCTACTCTCGCACATCGAAACGAGGTATCTCGAATCGAGGCATGGGGGTAGGGATGTACACCGAGGAATGGGTGACCGCTCGGGCGCGTGACGCCTACGAGCACGGCCGGGCATCCTTCGCCGTACGGCCGGAGCGGACCGCGTTACTGGTCATCGACATGCAGGACGAGTTCGTCCGGCCCGGCTGGAGCCCGTACTGGGTGCCGGCGGCGACACGGATGGCGCCGAGACTGCGCCGGCTGGTCCAGGCATGCCGAGCCGTCTCGGTCCCGGTGATCTGGACGATCTTCGACGACACGCATCTCGGGCTGGACCGCCCGAAGGCCCTGCGCCACCTTCCGCACTCCGACACCGACTGGCGCCGGCCGGGCCCGGCCGAGGTGTGGGAGCAGATGGGCCGCCGCCCAGACGAAGCCGTGATCCGCAAGCCCTCCTACGGCGCGTTCTACGACACGCCGCTCGACACGATGCTCCGCAACCTCGACCGCGACACCGTCATCGTCGCGGGAACCCTCACCAACTACTGCTGCGGCACCACAGCCCGCCAGGCATACGAACGCGGCTACAAGGTCGTCTTCGGCGCGGACGTCACGGCCACCGACGACGAGTCCCGGCAAGAACCAGAACTCGCCGTCCTCCGCAAGGGCTTCGCATCCGTGCTGACCGCCCAGGAGATCACCCACCACCTGACCACGGCCGATGCCGGCCCCCCAGGGCCGGCCGACCGGACGAACACCGACTGACAGCGCAGGCACGCACGGACCTCGGCGGCCGGCGGAAGGCGGACATGGAGGCGAGGTCGGGGCAGGTGGGCGGCGGCTCGGGCTGCGTGGTGGAGGCCGTGGAGGCCGTGGAGGCCGTGGAGGCCGTGGAGGCCGTGGAGGCCGTGGAGGCCGTGGAGGCCGTGGAGGCCCCCGCCGCCCTGGCGGCGCCGACGGTGGCCGCGAAGGGCTTGTCGCGCTCCCTACGGACGGAGGCGTGCTCGACGCGGGCCCCGACCTTGCGGTGTTCGGCATTGCCCCCCTCCTCACCCGGCGGCAAGGCTCGGCCGGGGCGTTTGCGGTGCGGGACGACGAGCCTGGCGTTGAGGAAGGCGCCGACGACCGGCGCCGTCACACCCTCACAGACGGCGGTCAGGCCGGAGTCCCGCCAGGCCTTCGCGTCCGCGGTGGCGCCGGGAACCGACCTGGCCGCCGCGATCACGAACTTGGTGTCGGCGCCGATGATGACCTGCACGTTCGACTAGAAACGCGAGTTGGGTGAGGACGTACCGGACTCGCGGTCGCGGATCGAGAGGAGGGCCGGGAAGCGACCCCCCTCGGGGGTGCGAGCACACGCTGATCCGCCTCCGCGGACTCAAGACCCACCGGCGGCCCCGGAGAGTCCTCCAGTGGACGGGCAGTCCGGCGTCTCCGCGGCGCACGGGTCGCAGCCACTGAAGGCCGCGCCTGAAGGGCACTCGGCCTGGTGGTTCGTCGGGTAGAGGCGTGACCGGCGGTAGGTGGCGAGTACGAGCCGGAATCACCGAGGTATCCGGACGATCATCACCCCAGGACGCCTCTTGACTGAATTTTCAGTTAACGCAAGTATGTGCGGCGCACCACACCTCGCCTCCCCACCCCCTCCAGGGAGAGTTCCATGAACGTGCCTGAAACCTCCAGGCGCAACCTGCTCAAGTTCGGCGCCGCAACCGCCCCCGCCCTGGCGCTCGGCGGCCTCCTCCCCACCACCGCGCGTGCCGCCACCAGCCCCACCGGCGTGCAGCTGCGGATGCCGGCCGAGGACGGCCGCCACGCGCGGACCTTCATGGCCTGGCCCGCGCTGTCCGCGGTCTGGGGCAACAGCCTGTCGGGCGTCCGCAACGACATCGCCGAGGTCGCCTACCAGATCTCCCGGTACGAACCGGTGGTCATGCTGGCCCGTGCCGGACAGGCAGCCGGCGCCCGGTACGCCTGCGGAAACGGCGCGTACTACAGCATCACCGTGCTGGAGATCGCCAATGACGACCTGTGGATCCGCGACTTCGGTCCGACGTTCCTCACCGGCCCCGGCGTCACAGCCGGCCTGGACACCAACTTCAACGGCTGGGGCAAGACCGGCACCACCTACTACCAGCCCTTCGCCAACGACGCCGTCGCGGCCGCCACCCTGCTCGACTACTACGTATGGGGCCCGACCGGGCCGCGAGGACGCGGCCGATCGCGGCCGATCGCGGCTGATCGCGGCTGATCGCGGCTGATCGCGGCGCAGTCTGCCGGGATCGCTGCTTTGGGATCTGCGCGGCTGCCGCATTCCAGGACCTCGGGAATATGGTGGCCACCCGCCGCCCGTGAAGTGGGATTGTGCGCCACCGGCGCGGCGTCAGCCCGCGGTGGAGGCCGGAACCCGAAGCCCTGCCGGGCTCACCCCGACGGGGCGACGGCGGTCGACACGCAGGGCGAATCGGTGCGTGTCGTGGCGGCCTTGGTGTCAGGCGAGGGCAGTGACGAGCAGGGTGAAGGCGGCGATGATGACGGCGACGCGGATGTAGTGGAAGCGGTCCCAGCGGTTCATCTGCTCCTTCCAGTCGGCGGGTCGGTTCTCGGGGGTCCAGGTCTTGCCTCGGTTGTTGATCGGGACGAGCAGCAGGAGCGACATGGCCACGCTGACGATCAGCAGCACGGCGGCGATGACGACCAGGCCGGTGCCGGGGTGATGCCATCCGGCGACGGCCCAGACCGCGCTCAGGATGAGCGAGCCGATGTACCAGAACGGCATCAGAGCGCCGAGCATCCGGCCCCCGTGGGAGCGGGCTTGCTGGTCGGCATCCTCGGGGAGGGCGCCGAAGATCCGGTTCATGACGAAGGCGACGGAGAACTCGACCCCCACCATCAGGCCGACGGTCACGGTGGTGAAGACCTCGAGTGCGTTGAGCATGATGACCCCCAAAACTTCTAGCGTTGCTAGCTGATGAGGCAACGCTAGACCTACTACCGCTCGATTGTCTAGCGACGCTAGAATCGAGTTATGTCAGTACAGGAACGCAAGCAGCGCGAACGGGCCGACCGCGAGCGCCTCATCGTGGCCACTGCCCGCGAACTCGCCGAGCAGCAGGGCTGGGACGCGGTCACCACCCGCCGGCTCGCCGAGCGCATCGAGTACAGCCAGCCCGTCCTCTACAGCCACTTCCGCGGCAAGCGCGAGATCATCGGCGCCGTCGCCCTCCAAGGCGCCACCGAGATGGCCGCGGCCATGCGGGCCGCGACCTCCGCCGCGAACGGCTCCCGCGAACGCGTCGCCGCCCTCGCCCGCTCCTACCTCGACTTCGCCGAACGCAACCCGGCGGTCTACGACGCCTTGTTCCAGCTCGACGGTGGCCTCACATACGCACAGGAGGACACCCCCGAGCCACTCAAGGACGCCTTCGCCGCCCTGATGGAGACCCTGAGCGAAGTCGCCGGGGACGGCGTCCACCCGGGCCTGTTCACCGAGACGTTCTGGGCCGCCCTCCACGGCCTCGCGACCCTGACCCGGGCGGGACGGCTGTTGCCGCAGGACGCCGCACAGAGGGTGGAACTGCTGGTGGACCGCCTCGCCGTGGTTTGACGCACCGGCTCAGCAGGCAAGCGGCCGGGCCCCTCGAGCCTCCGCCGCTTGCTGTCGCTCTCCATCGGCGCCTCGGATCGAGCCCCCGGCCCGTTGCCCGGTCGAGCTCGTGCAGGGCTGTCAGGGGACCGAAGCCGCCGTCGGGGCCACCCCGGAAAGCGGGTCACGCAGCCACTGCCTCGATGCCGGAAGCAACGCGGGGAAACGGACTGTTCGCGGCGGGCGGTGCCGGTCTCAACGTCCGGCCCGGGCAGGACGTACGGCACGAGCGAGACGCCCTGCCTGGGCAGATCGTCCAGCCCAGGCAAGGCGTCCGGCACGCTCTCCATGGCAAAGGCTGGGCTGCGCGGTGGCGGCCCTGGCCGCTCCCCAGAAGGCCTGAGCCGTCAGTTCAGTTCGGTTCGGTTCAGGTCGAGGCGGTCGGCGAGGCCGGCGGCGGTGAAGGCGGCTCGTAGGGCGTCGCGGCCTTCGGTGAAGTGGGCCCAGCCTTCGTAGTGGACGGGGACCACACGGCGGGCGCCGAGGAGCCTGGCGGCCTCGGCTGCCTGGGCGCTGTCCAGGACGATCACCGCTCCGCCGAAGAGGATGTCGAAGCGCGGTGCTCCGGCGAACAGGATGGCGGTGTCGACGGGGCCGAAGTGTTCGGCGATCTGCTTGACGGCGTCGAGGGAGGCGTTGTCGCCGCTGACGTAGAGGGTGGGCAGGCCCTGTCCGGTCAGGACGAAGCCGACGACCTGACCGATGATCGGTTCGACGTCCTCGCGGGCGCCGGGTCCGTGGATCGCGGGCACTCCGGTCACGGTGATCGTGCCGCCGTCGGGCCGTTGCAGCTCGACCGACTCCCAGTCGGCCAGTCCCTTGGCGCCGCGGCCCAGCCGCTGAGCACCCCCAGGGGTGGTGAGCGTGAGCGGGACTTCGGCGAGCAAGGCGCGGCCGGAGGTGTCGAGGTTGTCGGGGTGTTCGTCATGGGAGAGCAGGACCACATCGACGTGGTCGGGTGCGCCGGCGGAAGGCGTGGTCTTGGTCAGCCGAGCGCCCGGCACCTCGTAGTCGCCGGGCTCGTCGAAGGTGGGGTCGGTCAGGAAGCGCAGGCCGCCGTAGTCGAACAGGGCTGTCGGACCGCCGAAGACACGGACAGGTATTGCCGTCATCACGATGCCTCACGTTTGAGAAGTCACTTATCCGTGAGAGGAAGCTAGCTCCCCCTCACGGATAAGAGCAAGCTGTAACATGAGAAGCATGGATGAGCCCCAGACAGGCGACGCCGTACCGCCGCCCGCGCCGGGAGCCGAGGACCACCTCGCCCTCGACTTCGTCAACAGCGCCATCGCGGTTCCCGGCGGGCAGTACATCGACCTGCTCGGCACCCCGGCGACGACCAACCAGTGGCTCACCAAGCACGGGCTGGCTCCGTCCAACGCCGGGGTACAGGAGACGTGCGCTACGCAACTGCGCTCGTTGCGCGAACACCTCAGAGCGCTGTTCGCCGCACGGGTACAGGGTCTGCCCGCCCTGCCCGCGGCACTGGCGGCCGTCAACGACGCACTGGGCAGAGCCCCCGCGGCCGCACTGCTGCACTGGGACGAGAAGAACGGCCCCTACCGCGCGACGCCATGCCCCACCCACGAGATCCTCGACCGCGCTCTGGCGACGCTCGCGGCCAACGCGGCCGACCTGCTGACCGGCGCCGACGCCGAGCGCCTCACCGCCTGTGGCTCGCCTCCTTGCAACCGCTACCTACTGCGCCACGGCCGGCGCCAGTGGTGCTCCGTGCGATGTGGCGACCGCGCCCGCGCCGCCCGCGCGTACGCTCGCCGCACCCACCCCACACCCTCCTGACCGGCAACCGATCACAGCACCCCGCGCCGACGGCAGCGGGCGTGGACCCGGCCGACGCGCCTGCGCGGCCAACCCGTCATCCTTGCCGATGACTTGTGGACAAGGTCAGCACATGAGCCGACGATGAGTGCATGCTCAGCACCCTCCTCGCCTTCCTCGGCGCTTGCACCCTGATCGCGGCCTCACCCGGCCCGAGCACCCTGCTGATAATCCAGAACTCCCTGCGCAGCAAGCGCGCTGGATTTCTCACCGTGCTGGGCAACGAGACCGGCGTCTTCATCTGGGGCGTAACCGCCGCCCTTGGCCTTACGGCCCTGCTTGCGGCCTCCCAGTTGGCGTATGACGTCATGCGGATCGTCGGCGCCGCGGTTCTGATCGTCTTCGGCGTCAAGGCGCTGGTGAACGCCCGACGAGGACAGGGTGAAGAAGCCGACCACAGTACTGCGGCAGTTGGATCGGGGTGGCGCGCGTACCGCTCCGGCCTGCTGCTCAACCTCGCCAATCCCAAGGCCGCGGTCTTCGCCATGTCCTTCCTGCCGCAGTTCGTGCCGGAAAACGCTCCCCACTTGGCCACCATGATCGGGCTGGCTGCCATATGGGCTGTCTTCGAGATCGGCTATTACGGCGTGTACGTATGGTTCGTCGGCCGCCTCAAGAAGGTCATCTCCCGGGCCCGAGTACGCAAGCGTCTCGAGCAGGTATCCGGCGGCGTGCTGCTCATCCTCGGCATCCGGATGGCCATCGAAAGCTGAACGGACAGGTTACGGGGCTCGGCAAGGGGCGCGGCTGTCGGCGGCGGTGAACCGGGTGCTCCACCTCCCCCGCGTTGATGGCCGGATGCCGTCGGACCCTGGCTGCGGGCAGGTGTCCGTGTCACCCGATAGAGGGAAGCGGGCACCGAGCCGTAGACCCGTGGCACATGCCTCCGTAGCGTCCCTGCTCTGTCAGCGCCGCCGACTCCAGAGGCGGTGCGGGGCCAGGGCGGGGGAATATGAACGAGCGCTGGATGGTGTCGGCTTCGTGCCGGACGGTGCACCCGGATGATCTCTTTGTCGAAGGGGCTGCGCAGAATCAGGCGAAGGCTCTGTGCACCGGCTGTCCCGTGAAGGCCGAGTGCCTGGCACACGCTTTGGACGGACGGATCGAGCACGGCGTCTGGGGTGGGATGACGGAACGGGAACGGCGCGCCCTGTTGAAGCGTCGGCCCACGGTGCAGTCCTGGGTTCGGCTCCTGGACGCCGCCAGACGTCAGCACGATGGTGGGGCGGCGCCTTCGAAACGTGATTACGCCTGAGCAGGCGGAACGTTTTTGACGCGTGGGCTCATTGCGGCCCCGGCGCCTCTGGCGTGGCGTGTTGCGGGGGGGCCGGTCGGCAGCCCTGCCCTCGCACGTACGACTCGCGGGGCCCCGTCGAGTTGTCACCCTGGTCTCCTGGCCCCCGTCCCGCCGTTCCCTCGCGAGTCCCTAACGCAGGGCGGCGGCAACAAGTCCTTCGAGGGCGTCGCGCGGTACCTCGCCGCCGTTCACCAGACGGTCGAAGACGAGTCCGTCGATGCAGGTCAGCAGGGTGTGGGTGCGGTTCTCGACGTCGCTGACGCCGTGTGCGGCGAGGAACCGTCGGACGGCCTCGCGTCCGGCGTTCTCGTGGGGCACGAGGATCGCCCGCAGCTCTTGGTCACGCACGCTCTCGACGGCGCAGGCGTGGCGGGCGAGCGAGCGGCGCCGACCTTCACCGGTGAGTCGCTGACGGGTGAGCAGAACCATGCCGTTCACCAGCTCCGCAGCCGTGCGCGGGGAGGGGAACGCTTCGGCCGCCGCTTGGAGTTCCGCCTGGTCGAGGCGGACCAGGCGGGTGACGAGTCCGGTGAGCAGCGCGGCGCGCGTACGGAAGTAGGCCGAGGTGGTGTAGAAGGAGGGACTTCCGTATGGGGAACACGGCAGTGGTGATCGGAGGAGGCATAGGCGGACTCGCCGCCGCGATCGGCCCGCACCGCGTCGGCTGGGACGTGACGGTCCTCGAGCGCGCTTCCACGCTCGCGGACGCGGGGGCGGGTATCTCCTTGACTGCCAACGGCGTGCGGGCACTGGACGAACTCGGCGCCGGCAGGGCGGTTCGGGACGCATCGCGAGGCCAGTACAGCGGAGGCACTCGGACGCCCCGGGGCGGCCGAGTGGCTCGGATGGACGGCGCGGCGCTGGAGAAGGCGGTGGGCACGCCGATCATGGGCATCCCCCGGTCCACCTTGCACCGGCTCCCCCGCGAGGCGCTGCCCGCCGGGTCGCTGGTGCTCGGCTCCGAGGCCACCACGGTCGAGCCGGCCGGCCCGGGGAAGGTTCACGTCGGTCACAGCGCCACCGTCCTGGAGGCCGATCTGGTGGTGGCGGCCGATGGCATCGGCAGCAAAGTCCGCAGCCGGCTCTTTCCCGACCACCCTGGTCCGGTCTACAGCGGCTCGACGGTGCTGCGCGCGATCACCGACCACGCGGTCGACCTGTGTACCGACTTCGAGCTCACCTGGGGCCGGGGGGGGCCGAGTTCGGGCACATCGCGTTCCTGGACGGGCGGGCCGAATGGCACGCGGTCCTCAGCCTCCCGTCGGAAACGCGGTTCGCCGACCCACTGGCCGAAATGCGCCGGCGGTTCCACACCCGGCACGACCCGATCCCCGCTCTGCTCGACGCGACTCGGGCGGACACCGTGCTTCACCACGACGTGGACGAACTCCGCACGCCGCTTCCCGCCCACACGGTCGGCCGGATCGTCCTGCTGGGCGACGCCGCCCACGCTATGCCCCCCAACCTCGGACAGGGCGCCTGCCAGGCCCTGGAGGACGCGGTGACTCTGGCCGCCTCCCTCCGGGCCGAGACCACCGTCGAGGCCGCGCTCGCCCGGTACGACGCCGAGCGGCGGCCGCGCAGCCAGGCCGTCGCGCGGGCCGCCCGGCAGGCCGTCGCGCAGGCCGTCGCGCAGGCCGCCCGGCATGCCGGGAGCATGGGCCAGAAAGTGTCCCACCCTCTAGCTGTCGCCCTGCGCGACACGGCCATGCGCCTGACACCGTCCCGGGCCGCCCTACGCATGATCCTGCGTCACCACGCCTGGGTGCCGCCGTCGCTGACCTGACGCGGTACGCGCCCGCCGCCTCTCTGCCGGACGACTCCGAGCCGATACGAAGCCCGAGGCCGGCGGTACCAGTCGCCGGCGGCCAGAGGGATGCGCGGAAGAACCAGCCCCGGCGCCCACGCCGGTGCCGAGCGCGGCGGAGGCGGTGCGCAGGGCGAGGGCGGCAGCGGCAGCGGCAGCGGCAGCGGCAGCGGCAGCGGATTTACGCCGACCCAGACTCGGGCGTCACCCGCCCGGACACGCTCTTCTGCGCCACGCGTCAGTAGTATCCGTGCCCCATGGCCGCGAGCAGGAATCCGGCGCTGACGCCGCCCAGAGCCGTCGCGAGGACGTAACCGACAGAGGCCCGCACGTCGTCGCCGGGCAGAGGAGCGAGCGCCCCGGCTGTCTTGGTCTGCCACCAGACGAACGCCGTCACCAGGATGCCGGTGGCAAGGGGCAGGACCACCTCCTGGCTCGTGAAGTGCGGCACGGCGCCGCCGGCGGCGGCGATCGCGCCGAAGCCGAGGAGCACACCGGGCACGTCGACGCGCGCGCCGAGGCGGCCCGGCCTGTCGTGTACCTGGGTCGCCGTTCCGAGCACGGCGACCAGAACGAGGGGGGTCACGGCGAGCACGGACCAGCGCCAGGCCAGAGTTTCCAGGAGCGGCCAGCCCGCCAGCAGGCCCAGCGTCGGGCCGCTGCACGCGATCGCCAGGTGGATCCCGAAGGCTTTGCGTCGCTCCTCCCGGTCCGTGAAGGAGGTGGACACGAGGACGGGTGCGGACGAGGAGACCAGCGCGGCGAACACACCTTGCACCATGCGGCCCGCGGTGAACCATTCGGAAGTGGACGCCGTCGCGACGACCACGGCGGCCACCGCGAAGCCCACCAGGCCGATCAGGAGAGTCCTCTTGCGGCCCACGCGGTCCGCGAGGCGGGCACCGAGGAGCAGTGTCACCGTGAAGGCCAGCACGTAGAGCGTCGGCACCGCATCCAGGTAGACCGTGGACGTCACCCGCCAGACCCCCAGGACGTGCCTGAGGTCCGCGTAGCCGCCTCGCCACATCGCCACATCGCCATCACGGTGAACGCGGCGTCGAACAGCACGATCAGCTGCGCCAGGGCCACCGCCGCCAGCCCCCACCAACGCCGGGGATGCGGGTCGGACGGGTCCGTGAGCCCGGCCGGAGCGGCGGGAACGCCCGGGTTACCGGCCGGTGGTACCGCAGGCGCTCCCCAGAGGGGCGCGGCCCCGGGGTGCGCGGGGGCCGTCGGGGTGTACGCGGGCGGCGCGGACTGCGGCTGAACATGCACGCCTCGCGGGCTCGGCACGCCTGCGGGCTGACCGGCGGGTGGGGCCGGGGCAAGCGCAGGGCGTAGTCCAGCAGGTGGGCTGCGCGGCGGCCGAGTTGAGCCAGGACGGTGCCCGGCAGCCACTCGTCGGCCTGGAGAGCCGCGGTGCGCTCGGCGACTTCCTGGGGGGTGGGCCGCTCGGCGGGGTCCTTGTGCAGACATGCGCGTACGAGATCGACGAGCGAATCCGGGACGCCCGTCAGGTCCGGCTCCTCCTCGGCGACCCGGAAGAGGTGTGCGTTCAGGCCCGTCTCCGTCGCGCCGAACAGCAGGCGCCCGGTGGCGGCGTAGACGAGGAGCGCACCCAGGCAGAACACGTCCGAGGCCGGGGTGAGTTCGAGGCCCCGTACCTGTTCCGGCGACATGAATCCGGGCGAGCCGATCAGCATGCCGGTGCGGGTGTGCAGGCTGTCCCCGGCCAGGCTGTCCATCGCTCGCGCGATGCCGAAGTCGATGACACGGGGACCGTCGACGGTGACGAGCGCGTTGGACGGCTTGAGGTCCCGGTGGATCAGGCCCGCCTCGTGCACGGCTCGCAGAGCGAGCGCAAGTCGGTTGGCGAGCGTACGGACCGACCGCTCGGGCAGCGGCCCGAAGTCCTGGGCCACGACGGTGGTCAGGTCTGGCCCGGGAATGTACTGGGTCGCCACCCACAGCACCGCGGCCTCCGTGTCGGCGTCCAGGACGTCGGCCGTCCACTCGCCGCCCACCCGCCTGGCCGCGGCCACCTCCCGAGCGAACCGCTTCCGGAACTCCTGGTTCTGGGCGTGCTCGGCCTGTACGACCTTGACCGCGACCGTACGTCCCACGTCGGATCGGCCCAGGTAGACCAGGCCCATCCCGCCCGCCCCGAGGCGGGCGATCAAGCGGTACGGGCCGATGTGTGCGGGGTCCTCCCCCGTCAGCTGTTCCACGACGGAGAGTTCAACCCTTCACGTGCACGGGACTGCCGTCGCACGGCAGTACGCCGATCCGCGTCGAAGCGGACAGTTCGTTGTGTCCCATGCGTGATCCCCCTGGGGGGTCACCGGGCTCCTAAGGTAGAGCAACTGTCCGGCAGCAGAAGGGGGTTGAGGCCAGCAGCTCGCGCACGCGTGGTCACTGCCCCGCGACTACGGGGTCACCCGCACGTTCCGGACCATTCCTCGCGACAGGCGGGGGCGACCGCCGGCTCCTACGGAGCGAGTTATGAGCAGTTGGGGGCCGTGTGGGGCATCACCCGGCAAGGGCCCGTAAGAAGTGGCCCGACGCCGTCAGCCGCCCAGCGGCCGCGACGGGGGGCCACCGCACGCTCGCGCTGTTCGGAGGGACTGCCGAGTTGGTGCGGTCGCCTTCCGGTGATTGGGGTTGGACCGGTCAAGGCGCCGATGGGGCCTGCGGCGCGGCCGCCGATGGGACGCACTACGCGACCGCGGAGGAGGCGGCGGCCCATGCGGGCGTGTTCCTGAAGGAACACGCTCTTGACATCGGCCATCGGTTGTAGGGCTTCTCTGGCGGGTCGGCCGCCTCCCCCTTCTCAGTGGCGGCGGCCGTTGCGCCTGGCGGTGCGGTGGTCTCTCGTGCTGCCGTTCGGGCGTTCGCGGCTCAGAGTCAGGGGCAGGGGCAGGGGCAGGTGAGTGTGGCGATGAAGGTCAGCTCCTCGGTGTCGGAGCCGGCCGGTGACGCCCTCCCCCCGGTGAGCGACGGGCGGCGCCGGCTCACCGCCGGTGGCCGGTGCGGGGTGCGTCTTCTGGTCGGGGTAGTGCCTGTTCGGTCCAGATGATCTTTCCGGTCTCGGTGTACCGGGTGCCCCAGCGTTGGGCGATCTGTCCGACCAGGAAGAGACCGCGGCCGCCCTCGTCGGTGTCGGCGGCCAGTCGGACGCGCGGCGAGGTGCCGGTGGCGTCGGCGACCTGGCAGATCAGGGTGCATGCGTGGACGAGGCGGACGCAGATGGGGGCGGCGCCGTACCGGATGGCGTTGGTGACCAGTTCGCTGATGATCAGTTCGGTGCCGAGGACGAGTTCCTCCAGGCCCCAGCGACGCAGGTGGGCGGTGGCGGCGGCTCGGCTCGCAGCCACTGCCGATGGGTCGGGCGGGACGTTCCATTCGGCGATGCGGTCGCCGGGCAGCGCCTTGGTGCGTGCGACGAGGAGGGCGATGTCGTCGGGCGAATCGGCCGGGAGCATCGCGGACAGTACGGCCTGGCAGGTCTGTTCCGGAGTGTGCCCGGGGTGGGCGAGCGCGGCGCGGAGTCGGTCGAGACCGACGTCGATGTCGCTGGTTCGCGACTCCACCAGCCCGTCGGTGTAGAGGACGAGCCGGCTGCCCTCGGGGATGTCGAGCTCGATCGTGGTGAAGGGGAGCCCGCGGAGACCCAGGGGCGGGCCGGCGGGGGTGTCGGGGATGTCGACCGTGCCGTCGGGTCTCACCAGGATGGCGGGCAGGTGGCCGGCGCGGGCGAGTTGGCAGCGGCGGGTGACCGGGTCGTAGATCGCGTAGAGGCAGGTGGCGCCGATCACGGCCTCCTCGCGCCCGCCGGCCGTCTGCTCCTCGTCGATGCGGGCGACGACGTCGTCGAGGTGGGTGAGGAGTTCGTCGGGAGGCAGATCGAGCATGGCGAGGTTGTTCACGGCGGTGCGCAGCCGTCCCATGGTGGCGGCTGCGTGGAGGCCGTGGCCCACGACGTCGCCGACCACCAGTGCGACGCGGGCGCCGGACAGTGGGATCACGTCGAACCAGTCGCCGCCCACTCCGGCGTGTGCGGGAAGGTACCGGTGGGCCGCCTCCACGGCGTCCTGCGCCGGCAGGCCGCGCGGCAGCAGGCTCTGCTGGAGGGTCACCGCGAGCGGGTGTCCGCCGCTGATGGCGGCGGCGAGCTGCTCCTGGCTGGTGTACCGGGCGTCGAACACTCCCCCGTTGCCGCCCAGCCGGAGTACGGCGATGCGGTCGGCGACGGCCTGGACGTCGTCCAGGTTGTGGCTGACCATGATCACGGCGTGTCCCTGGTCGCGCAGCCGGCGGATCAGGTCGAGCATCCTCGAGGTCTGTTCCACGGTGAGCGTGGCGGTCGCCTCGTCGAGGACGACCAGCTGGGGGCGGCCGAGCAGTGCCCGGGCGATGGCGACCGTCTGGCGCTCGCCCAGGGTGAGCGTGTGTACGGGGACCCGGATGTCGGGGAGGGTGATGGAGAGCTGGTCGAGCAGCGCAAGGGAACGTTTCTCTATCTCGATCTGCCGAAGGACCCCGAACCGGCGCAGCTCACGGCCGAGGTAGAGGTTGGAGACCGCGTCCATCCGGTCGACGAGTGACGGGTCCTGGTAGACGGTGGCGATGCCCAGCCGCTGGGCGTCGGAGGGCCGGCCCAGCTCCACCGGAACGCCTTGCCACTCGATGGTCCCCGTGTCCGGCGGGATGACTCCGGACACGGCTTTCACCAGTGTGCTCTTGCCCGCTCCGCTCTCACCGACCAGACCCAGGACCTGCCCGCGGTCCACCTCCAGGTCGACCGCGTCGAGGGCCACGACCCCGCCGAAGTGTTTGGTGATCCCGCGCAGGGACAACAGCGGACCCCGAGGCACTCGCCCACCTCCACCCTCTCCACGGCCCACCGGGGGACGGTCGCTCCGCCGCCCCGCCCCGGCGACCCTTCCGAGGAACCTGAGGAACCTGTGGCACGGGCTGTCCAGCCTGGCACCGGCGTCGCGCGCCTCCGAGACGGGACACGCAAGAACGGCCCCGTTCGGCGGCATCCCGCTCCGGTCTCCGGACGCGCACCGGAGCCAGGTCACGTCGGTCAGCGGCCGTGGCGGCGGGCCGGTGAGCAAGTGTCGTGGGGCGCTCAGGCCCGGGGGTCCTCCGCCGGGGCCCGGACACACTCGACGAGGTGGTCGCCTGTGGCGGGGCCGAGGGTGCGCTCGTGGGTCTCGCTGCGGAAGCCGGGGAAGGCGTGGCCGAAGGCTTCGAGGCGCGGAGGTGGCGCAGGAGCGGACGTAGCGCAGGAGCGGACCCACGGTGGTACAGATGGCCTCGCCCTGCATGAGGTCGGGGGTGCCCGGCGGGGTGACGGTGACTGGCTGCGTGGATGAGAGGCAAGAGCTGATGCAGTCGACCGCGTCGTCGCGCTCGTCGAGGAACTGGCCCCGGGGCTGCCGGCTGCGCAGACGTGGAGACCGAGGTGACTTGGCACGATGACGGGTCTCGTCGTCAAGCTCCGGAAACGTTGCGCTTCATCAGTCGACCGGTCGGGCCCGGTTCGACCACGCGCCGAAGCCGTCATCTGGAGCGTCGGTTGCCGGGGGTGTGCAATCGTGGCTGCCGATCCGGTGGCCGGCGCTCTCCGGGACGGGCTCGGAGACGGCCTCCGTCCGGAAGGTGAAGGTGACGCCTGTCGCCTCGACCTGCAGGGCAAGCTGTCCGGGCGGTTGGTGGAGTGTCAGGGGGCTCAAGGAAGCGGGCCGGCGAGTCCGTGGCCGTGGCGGGTCGACTCCATCGGGCGAAGCGGATTCGCCCGATGGAGTCACAGCCCGCCGTGCGGGCCCGAGGGGTTGCGGGGGCGGGCCCTCCCCGGTCAGGAGGGGTTGTCGGCGTGGGTGAGGGTCTCCCAGGCGACGAAGAGGTTGTTGCTGCCGGCCGGGCGGTTGCGCTGGGTCAGCGTCTCCGTGTTGGTCATGGCGAAGCCGAGCCGGTTGTGCATGGCGTTGTAGCCGACCTCGGTGACCGGGCCGAGTCCCAGGTGCAGGGAGCCGCCGCACAGCCAGCTCGGGACGGCGGTGCCGAGCTCGTACTTGGACTGGAACCCGAGGGCCTGGCGCAGGCGCTCGCCGACGTCGGTGCCGTACAGGTCCTGGCCCTGGATGCGACTGGTCTCGGCGACGTGCGAGATGGCGGAGATGCCGTAGCCGGTGTGCGTGAAGTCGCGACAGGTCTCCTGGGTGAGGCCGGTGACGAAGGTCGACTGGCCCTGCCAGTAGTTGACGATCTTGTCGCGCGTGTCGAGGTTCTGGCTCGGCACGGTCTTGGGCAGCGCCCCGTCCGAGGCCAGGTAGACGTAGGCGGCGGTGCGTGTGCGGAACTTCGCCATGGCCTTGTCGTACGACGTCCTGTCCTCCAGGAAGACGGAGATGCCGACGGCGGCCTCCATCATCGACAACTCCCAGTTGCCGTTGGAGTTGGAGCCGTTGATGATTTCCGGCAGGTAGACGTTGCGGAGCATGGTCGCGAACCGGCCGGAGTTCGGCCAGCCGCCGGTGTACGTGTACTTGATGATCTCGGCGGCCTTCGGCCAGGACGAGCCGGCCCAGCCGGTCTGCAGCGGGGCGTTGCTGTTGGTGTGGTCCGTGATGACGGCGGACCAGGCGTCCATCAACTGGATGGACTTCTGCGCGTAGCGCGCGTCACGGGTGATGTACCAGGCGAGAGCGTTGGTGTACGCGGCCATCGCGTCCTCGCGTTCGTCGGTGCAGCCGTAGTTGGGGTTGGAGTACGAGCCGCATTCGACGACCGCGCGAGGTTTGGGGGTGCGGTTCAGGTCGGCGTACTTGCTCGCCATCATCTGGTCGTAGGCGCCCTTCCAGGGCTGGGCGCCGGCGAGGACCTTGGAACGGGCGAAGTCCAACTGACTCTGGGAGACGGTGACTCCGGGATGCGTGAAGACGGCGGGGGCCGCCTCGGCGCCGGGTGCGGCCGGCCAGACGAGGACACCGGCGACGAGGGCGGCGGCAGCTGCGAAAAGTCCGGTTCTGCGCATGAGTTGGGGCCTTCCGTTCTCGTATGTGAACGTGAAGCGCTCTACTGAACAAGCGCGCTGAGCGGAGACCATAGGTCTGGACCATGCCTCCGTCAAGATGTGAAGGAAGCCCTGTCTCAAGAGCGTTGTCGCCCGACGCCGTGATGGCGGGTCCTGGTCGACGTCGGCCCAGCCGGGGACGATCACGGTGTCGGCTCGCTGCAGATGGTCGAGTCCGTGGTCGGGGTCCAGCCGGAAGCGGCCGATCCGGCCCCGCACGGTGCTCGGGCCGCAGAGCTGGAAGTCGTACAAGGGGCGACCATGTGGGTCGGGTCGGAGCTGAAGACCTCCATCGCCAGGGACGGTTCGAGATGCAGCACGCCTTCGGTGAAGGCCAGGGCGACAGTGGTGGTGTCCGGAACTGTACGGGTCACGTCGTTTCCGACACTCGTGTCAAGCAACGCTCCGCGCCAGGATCTTCACGACGGAGCTCGGCGGACCCCACACGGATCGGCGACACGAACACCCGGCGCGCTGAGGTGGGTTCGACGCGGCACGCCGGGGCGTTCGACGCCTCGGAGCACCCCCGTCATCGCCCACGACCAGAGAGGCACCACACCATGACCAGACGGACGACCGCAGTACCGCGTGCCGGCACCTTCCTCAAGGCGGCGGCAGTCCTGCAGACCCTTGCCCTCTTCTTCCAGGCCTCCACCGCGGGCCTGCTCCTCACCTCGTACCGCGCCTACCAGATGCACGACTACGGTTCGAAGGTGATGTACGCGGCCGCGATGCTGTACGTCCTCGCCACGATCCTTGCCTGGCGCCCGGGCGGCGGGTCCCCGCGTCCCATCCTGTACTCCACCGGCCTCCTTCTCCTCGCTTCGGCCCAGGTCGTACTCGGCATCGCGCACGTGGCATCCCTGCACGTCCCGCTGGGTGTGGTGATGTTCGCCCTCAGCACCCTCGTGCTGGTCCGATCCCTGTTCCCGCGCTCGATGCCACGCCCGGCCACCGGTCCATAGCCGCCTTCCCCGGGCCCCTGGACGTCGTCGGGCTGTTCTGACGCAGCCCGCAGGGCCGCCCGACAGCCGCTCCGAGCGCCTGGCCGGCCGGGGAGCCGGGCGCTCCGAGCGCCTTGGCCGGTCGGTGAACCGGAAAGCCGGGGCACTGTCGTCCGTGCGGGCCGTCACTCCAATGGCCGCCAGGGCCGTGCACGCCGCGGCCGTGCGAGCGATCATGACCGGTGTAAGTGTGGTGAAGGCGTAGTCCGGGAGCGGCAGGTCCGCTGGGCTCGTGCCCACGTCGGCGAGGCATTCACCCTACGGTGCCCCTGCCGGGGCTCTCATCCAAGCGACGCCGTCTGGTGGAGGACAGCGAGCCGCCCGCTCGTCGGTATGACGGCCCTCGGCACGTCGCCCAGCTCATCGCATGCTGCGGCGGACCGGGGCGCAGCACGGCAGCACACGGCCCCGCCGAGGTCGGTGGCCCTGCTCTGTCCGCATTGCCCGGTGGGTGATGAGCGTGCGGCTCGACGCCCTTCCTCAGTGCAACGGGAGGTACAGATGGCACCTCATGAGCCTGCCGCCGATCGTCTCGTGGAAGCCGCGTGCAACGCTCCGGACAGCTTGATCACTCGGCTCCTGGAAAGCGACGACCGTCGCGAGTCACTGCTCGGAATGGCGATCCGAGACTGCCGGCAAGCCTCTGCGCATCCGAAGGAAGCAGGCGAGGAAGTCCTGCCCATGGACCCCGTCACTCACGATCCCGCCTGGTGAGATCCGTCTTGATGGCATCCGCCCAGACGGGATCCCTCTTCGTGAAATCCGCTGGGTGAGTTCCGCTCAGTGCGACCCCGTTTGGTGAAGCGCCGAAGCACCACAGACCGAACAGCATCACCCCGCGCACGCGGTGGCGCGGCGGCGGTGGACGGTGAAGGGAGACTCCGATGGACCGGCGAGCAGTCTCAGCGGCCAGGGTGCTGGTGACCGACCTGGACGGCACCCTCCTCGGCGGCGATCGGAGGGAACGGCGACGCCTGCGCGACGCTCTGGCCCGGCATCCGCACATCAAGGTGGTCTTCGCCACCGGGCGCAGTCTTGCTTCCGTGCGGGAACTCCTGCGTGACGACCCCCTGATACCGATCTCCCACTGGATCATCGCGGACGTCGGTGCGAGCGTCATCGACGGGCCGCGGATGCTGCACGTCGACGCCTTGGAGGAACAGCTGCGCATGGGCTGGCCGGGCGCGGAACAGGTGCGGGCAAGGCTGAGCTCCTTCTCGCAGCTCGTGTACCAGGACGGTGTGGCGCAGGAAGGCCGGTGTTCGTTCCATCTGGACCCGACGGGTCTCACCGGTGCTCTGCGGTACGCGGTCAAGGACCTGGGGTGCTCCTGGACCTACTCCTCGGGACGGTTCTTCGACGTGCTGCCGGTCGGTGCGAGCAAGGGGAACGCCCTGGAGCTCCTCCGGCGAGGCATGGGCTGGGCACGTCAGGGGGTCCTCGCGGTGGGGGACTCGCTCAACGACCTCTCGATGCTCTCCACCGGCACCCACGCCGTCGTCGTGGCGAACGCCGAAGTGGCCCTGGCCGCCGCTGCTCCCGCGAGGGAGGAAGTGCATCACTCGGTATGGGAAGGCGCCGCGGCGGTCCTGGAGGGCATGGAGCGGCTGGGCTGGCTGGACTGCCGTTCGGTGACGGTCGGCTATCACCGCCCTCCCGTACGCTGGATCGACGGCGGCTGGCGTTCGCCGTGCAGTCCCAACGGGATCCTGCCGACCTTGCGGAGCGCGCTCGCCGATGAGCGTCTGGACGCCGTGTGGGCGGCGGCCCACACCGGCGAGAGTGCACCGACCGCCACAGCCGCGACGGCTGCCGGGGTGTCGCTCTCGCTCCTGCCGCTGAGTCCCGATCGATGGGCGGGCTATTTCCACCGTGCGTGCAAGGAGACACTGTGGCCCGCCCTGATGTCCCAGCCCGACCTCATCCGCGACCTGCCCGAGCACTGGTCCGACTACGAGCGGGTCAACGTCGCCTTCGCCCGCCACATCGCCTCCCTCGCGGCGCAGGGAGGCACGGTCTGGCTGCACGACTACAACCTCTGGCTCGTCCCCGCGGTGCTCAAGTCCCGTCGACCCGACCTGGCCGTCGGCCTGTTCCACCACACGCCGTTCCCCCAACCCGAAGTCTTCCGCCGGATCCCGCAAGCCGAGCAGCTGATCTCGTCCCTGGCGTACCTGGACTGGGCGGGGTTCCACACCGCTGACAGCGCCGACAACTTCCGCCGGCTCTTCACCTCTGCCTTCAGGACAACACCACAACTCGGCGTACATCCCCTCGGCATCGACCGCCGAGCCGTCGCCGAGATGGCCAAGGCCCGCCTCGGCCACCGGCGCCAGGGCGCCGGTGGCGACACCCAGCTCGTCCTGTCCGTGGAACGGCTCGACTACGCCAAAGCACCTGTTCGCAAGATCCAGGCACTCGACACGCTCCTCGCACAGACACCCCAGCTCCGGGAGAAGGTGTCCTACCGGCTGATATGTCCGCCTCCGGAACCCGGCATCGCCGCCTACGACACCACGCGCGAGGAACTCGAAAGCGCGGTCGACCGCGTCAACCACCGTTGGGCCACAGCAGCCTGGCAGCCCGTCGACTACATCCCCCACAACCTCGACTTCCCCGCGGTCGTCGACCACTACCTGGCCGCCGACGTCTTCTGGGTGACCTCACTCGCCGACGGCATGAACCTCACGGCCCAGGAGTACGTCACCACCCACCACGCCACCCACCGCCCCGGAACCCTCGTCCTGTCCCGGTACGCGGGAGTGGCCCGGCACACGGGATCCGCCGCCCTGCTCACCGACCCCCACAGCGAGCGTGACCTCGTCGCCACCCTTCGCACCGCACTGGCCATGCCCGTAGCGGACCGCACGGCGCACATCAACCGCCTGCACGACCTGCTCGACCTCCCGGCCCCCGACCAGTGGGCCCGCGCCTGCATCACCGCCATCCACCGCTCCCGGACCCCCGAGCAGCCCGCTCACCCCCTCACCCCCGCCGCTCACGCCATGGTGTGAGCACGAGCCAGGAGGGCGGGATGGCGGCGCGGCGCGGATGGCGGGCCGGCGGCGCTGCCGGATGACGGGCTGACCGTCCTGCTCGTCCTGCTCGTCCTCGAGGTCGATGTAGAGCTTCCCGTCGTCTACTGACGACACATCGAGTACGACGGCGTCTCAGGCACAGATGCGTTTGAACGCGGACGCGCCCGGCCTGGCTCGGAAGATCACCTCGTGCCCGGCGTCGTCGGTGAAGACGGCCTCGGTCTCGGACTTCAAGGTCATCGTGCCGCGCTGGGTCGGGTTGTCCCACCCTTCGGGTGGGCTGCCCGAGCCGTTGGAGAGCGGGGTCTCCGCTTCGAAGTACGTGGAGCCGATGCGGGCCTCGTCGATTCCGCAGTGCGTGAGGAGGTCGAAGGGGATCGTCCGGACGGCCGGTGTCGACCGTACGGCCCGCGCGCCGCCCGTGTCGGCCTCTGCGCTTCCCGTGTCGGACTCGGTGCAGCCCGTGAGTACGCCGGCGGCAAGCATGAGGGTGACGATGATCTGTGCGGTTCTCTCAGACATGGCCCTTCGACGTCGAGGGCAGGTCGGCGGTTCCGCTCCGCGGGGCTGTGGCCGCGTGGAGGACGTCGCGGCCCGGTGCCTTTCGGGCACGTGCCGGCCGGGCGATGACGCCGTGCGTGGCGACGGCGAGCGACCAGAGCAGGAGGGGGAAGGCGGCGACCCGTTCCATGCCTCCCATGCCGAGACCGAGGTAGGTGTGTGAGAGGAACAGCCCCAAGGCGGTGAGCGCTGCCACGCCCGAGAGGACGGCGCCCCACCGCAGGAGGACGGGTACGCGTGGCGCCAGGGCGAATCCCGCGACGACGAGGCCGATGTTGCCGGCCGCCATGATGAGGAGGGCGCCCAGGACGTGCTGGTTCTCGTTGACGTCCGCGGGCGCCAGCCCGACCAGCACGAATCCCGCTCCGGCACCGGCCAGCAGCAGGCGGGCCGTGGCGGCGGGCCGGCCGGTGCGCCATAGGGCGCCGCCGGTCAGAGCCGCGCCGACGAGGAGGAGCACGCCCAGGGCGGTGAACGAGACATTCATCAGAGCGTGCTCGGGGGAACAGATGTACCGCGGCTCAGGTTCGGACTGCACGACGCAGTGCACGTTGCCCAGGTCGCTGATGTTGTTCCGGGCCCAGCTGTAGGGTCTGGCCCACGCCGACTCGGCGATCACGTGGACGACGAAGAACTGCGCCACGCCCACGATCCATGCCCCGTACCCGATCCGTGTCCTCACCTGTCCGCCTTTCGTCACGCGTGTTCCGTGAGGACAGCCGATCACGCGGTGCCGGACCGGGACACGCCGACGAGCCCCCTGAAGCGGGGTGGGACAGGCCCTACGTCACGGGCACGCCGTCGTCTCTGCCCTCAGCGAGCCGACACGGCCGTGCCTCGCGTCAGGGGAGGTCAGAGCCAGCCGTTGCGGCGGAAGCCTCGGTGGATGACGAAGCAGGCGACAGCCATGACGCCGAGGACCACGGGGTAGCCGTAGGTCCAGCGCAGCTCGGGCATGTGGTCGAAGTTCATCCCGTAGACGCCGCAGACCATGGTCGGGACCGCGATGATGGCGGCCCAAGCCGTGATCTTGCGCATGTCCTCGTTCTGCGCGACGGTCACCTGCGCGAGGTGGGCCTGGAGGATCGAGTCGAGGAGCGTTTCGTACGAGGCGACCTGCTCGGTGACCCGCGTCAGGTGGTCGGTCACATCCCGGAAGTACGCACGTATCTCCGGCGCGACCATCGGCAAGGGTTCGGTCGTGAGGCGCTGGAGCGGACGGCCCAGTGGTGCCACGGCCCGCTTGAGTTCGAGGAGTTCTCGCTTGAGCTGGTAGATCCGGCCGACGTCGCTCCGGTGGCCCTGTTCGGAGAAGACCGCGGTCTCGATCGCGTCCAGATCGTCCTGCACGGCCTCGGCGACGGCGAGGTAGTCGTCGACGACATGGTCCGCGATCGCGTGCAGCACCGCGGAGGGCCCCTTGGCCAGCTGCTCCGGCTCCGATTCCAGGGCCTCGCGGAGCGGGCCGAGCGAACCGTGCCCTCCGTGGCGGATCGTGATGACGAAGTCGGGCCCGGTGAAAGCCATCAGCTCGCCCGTGTCCACCACCTCGCTCGATGCGGTGAGCTCCTCGTGCTCCACGTAACACACCGTCTTGAAGACGGCGAACAGCACGTCGTCGTACTGCTCCAGCTTCGGACGCTGGTGGGCGTGGACGGCGTCCTCCACCGCGAGCGGGTGCAGCCCGAACAGCTCGGCCAGCCCCGCGAACTCCTTCTCATCCGGTTCGTGCAGACCGATCCACACGAACCCGTCACCGGACTTGCGCACGCGCCGCACGGCCTCCTCGGCCGACCGGACCCCGCCCTGCCGCACTCCGTCGCGGTAGACGACGCAGTTGACCACCGTGCTGCCGAGCGGCGAGCGCGCCGGGTGGCTGAGGTCCACGGCACGCCGGTACGTGCGGCGGACGGCGCTGCGCAGGCGGTGAATCATCGACACGAGGTGCTCCTTCGGCAGATCGCGGCCAGTCTGCCACCAGTCCGTTCGTGGACGACAGGCGGTCACAGCCGCGTCCGGGGCGCGTGCCCGCCCGCGTCCGGGGGCGGAGAGCGCCCCGGTATGGCCGTGTCCGGCTTCACCTTGGTGGCCACACACCGCGCCGCGCCGGTTCCGTCGTGGCGGGACCGGCGCGGCGCGGTGTGTGGCATGGTCAGGCGGTCCGGGCCGCGTGCCCGACGTCACGGACGGCCGAACCCGCACGCAGCGACCCAGCGGAGGCCCCGGGGCCTGTGACGGCGGGGGCGGTGAGTGTCGGGTCGACGGTCAGCGGCTCCACCCCCAGCGGCTCGGCCAACGAGCGCAGGACCGACTCCGGGAGGCAAATCCAGGACTGCTCCGCGCCGAGTGTGGCGGCCGGCCTCTCCACGGTGGTCAACCCGACAGTCGTACGGCTGCCCGGCGGCGTGTGGAAGACACGGACCGCCACCGCGTGTGTTCCCGGCCGGACCGGGACGTACAGGAGCCCGGCCGGGGCGGGTTCCTCGGGCTCGGGATCGTCGTCGAACTGGAAGAGGCACATGAGGCGCTCCTTGAGGAACGTGGAACGGGTGGACACCTGCCGGACGCGTGAACTCGAACCGGCACGGCTACGAAGCTATGCCCCGGTCCCCACCCGTCCGGCCGGCCCCTGACGGGACCTTGACGGCCACCGACCGTCTTCGTTCGAATCCCTGACACACCCATGCCTGCCGTACGAGGGCAGGCGCGCGAACGCTGCACATGCCTGCCAGGGAGCCGGAACAGCCCTGAGCCGGTCAGAGAAGCGGCAGAGGTGAAGTCCGGTCGCACGGGGGCTTCGCCCCGCCACTGTGGAAGGTGATCCGCACCTGCAACGCGCCTGCCCGGGAGCGACGGCCGGCTGTCTTCCGTCAGCTCCACGCCGGTGCCGTCCTCACTCCCTGGGGGCTGCTGCTCCGCGACGGAGGGTGTCGGTCACCTCCGGTGTCGGCTGCGGCGGGTGGGCGCGACGTCGGCGCAGCCAGATGTAGAGCATCAGGCACGGCAGCAGGAGTCCGCCGATGGTGAGGGCCAGGAATGCCGTGAGGCCGCTGATGTGGCTGACCAGCCACTCGAAGTTCTGCCCGAAGAAGCCGACGACGAAGGACAGCGGGAGGAACACGCTCGCGAGAATCGTGAGCCGCTCCATCGTGGCGCTCTGCCGGAGGTTGATCTTGTTCTGCTCGACGGATATGACTGCGATGTTCGCTTCGAGGACGGTGGTCAGGAGGTCACGTTGGGCGGCGACCTCCTCGTTGACCAGCTGTAGGTGATCGTGCACGTCGCGGATGTACGGCAGGAGCACGGACGGCGACCTGCCGGCTTGCAGGCGCCGCCCGAGCACGGCGAGCAGCGGGTGCACGGCGCGGTAGAAATCGGTCACCTCACGGCGCAGGAAGTAGATCCGTTCGGTAGGAGCGACCGCCCCGGAGAACACGGTGGCCTCGATCTGCTCGATGTCGCGTTCGAGCTCCTCGACGACCGGAGCGTAGCTGTCCACCACCTGGTCGAAGATGGCCCACAGCGTGGACGCGCTGCCGGTCTTCAGCAGCTCGGGGCGGCTCTCGAGTCGGCTTCGCGCTTCGTGCAGCTCGCTCGCGATGCCCTGACGCACGGTGATCACGAAGTGTTCGGCGAGGAAGATGCTGATCTCTCCGGTGTCGACTTCCTCCCGCTCGTCGTCGTAGCGCGCCGTGCGGAGGATGATCAGTTCGGTGCCGTCCTCGTACTGCTCGGCCTTCGGCCGCAGGTGGAACGTCCGGGCGTCCTCGACGGCGAGCTCGTGCAGTCCGAAGACCTCCCGGACCCGGCTCAGCTCCTCGGGACCCGGTTCGAACATGCCCAGCCAGACGAACCCGCCCAGCTTGCAGTGCGCAGCCGCCTGCTCCAGAGGCATGGCGCCCTCGTGCTGCCGACGCCCGCCCCGATAATGAGCACAGTCGACGATCATCGCCGCCTCCTCGCGGCCGGCCGACGTGCGCCGTTTCCTGGCCCCCGGCGGCGTGGCGCGCCGTGCCGGCCTCACGACAATAGATGTTCCTCCAAGTCATCGGGAATGTCCTGTCTGGACCAGACCCGGACTTCCTGACGCGCAGCAGCGACTACTCGACGCCGCCCTCGTCACCGGTCCGGCGCCCTGTGCGCCAACGTCGCACGCCCTCCAAGCCCTTTCCCCTGGCAGCAGCCATGAGGGCCCCGTGGTCAGGGGCGCGAAGGACGCTCCACCACTCGTCCACGACCACGAGGTCATGCGCACGCCCCACGGGGCACGAAGGATGGCACCTCCGCCCGCGCTGCCCTCCGGGCCCCCTTGCCGGCAGAGCAAGGGGGGCCGTATCCCTCCCGCACGTCCGGCCCCACTCGCCGCAACCTGAGCCGCCGCTTGGGCCGCCGGTGCGGCGGAGAACGAGGCGAGGCCGACGGCGGACGGGGACCCGGCGAGGAAGTGGCGGCGGGTGGACGTCTGGGGCTCCTAGGGCCTGCCTGACAATTCGCGTCGGATCAGGCCGGGTCGTTCGGTGCGTGCGATCGGCGTGCGGCCGGGGCGCCCTCGTAGCGGAGCTACTGGGGCGTTTCGGCCGT
>NZ_JNWK01000046.1 GCF_000716445.1 Streptomyces wedmorensis | reverse complement strand
CCACACCTACAACCACCACCGCTGCCACACCGCACTCGACGGACACCCGCCGATCAGCCGTGTCAACAACGCCGCGGGTCAATACACCTAGGGCCTGTCCGGCGGATCAGGGCCGGACAGGCCCTAGTGGGAACCCTCCAAGCCCGGCAGGTCATCGTTGTGCCGGTCAAGATCACCGAGCTCGTCCGTGCGACAGCAGACTTGCAAGACGAGGTGGCCCAAGAGGCCGCCGCATCCTGTACGTGACGACAGCTGGGACACCACACCGTGAGCGAACGCGTCATTGCGCCCAAGAGCCGGGGCTTCCTCTTCCTCGACTCCCACCCCGGCGGCTGCCGGCAGGTGGTGGACGACATGTGGCAGGCCGTACCCGCACCGGTCGCGCCCGGCGGCGAAGGGCCCGTCGCGCTGGTCATCGGCTCGTCCGCGGGCTACGGCCTGGCCGCCACGATCGCGGGCCTGGCCCGTATCGGCATCCGGGGCATCGGCGTGTGCTTCGAGAAGGCGCCCGCGCGGCGCACCGGGACGGCCGGCTGGTACCGGACGGCCGCCACCGCCCGGCTCGCCCGGCAGCACGGGCGGGACATGGTGTTCCTCAACGGCGACGCCTTCGGCGACGCGATGAAGGAGGAGGTCGCCGACCTCCTCGCCGAACGGTTCGGCGGACGGCTCGACTACCTGATCTACTCCGTGGCCGCGCCTCGCCGCACCGACCCGGACACCGGCGAGGTCTACGCCTCCGTCCTCAAGCCGGTCGGGTCGCCGTACACCACCAAGACCCTCGTCTTCGACCAGGACGGCGCCCCCGAGGTCAAGGAGGTCACCACCGCACCCGCCGAAGGGGACGACATCGAGCAGACCGTGGCCGTGATGGGCGGCACCGACTGGGAACGCTGGGTCACCTTCCTGGCCGACCGCTCCCTCCTCGCCGAAGGCTTCAC
This sequence comes from Streptomyces wedmorensis, assembly GCF_000716445.1. GTDB lineage: Bacteria > Actinomycetota > Actinomycetes > Streptomycetales > Streptomycetaceae > Streptomyces > Streptomyces wedmorensis. The sequence goes on along the minus strand of NZ_JNWK01000046.1, from coordinate 54,694 downwards.
CACCGCGGCCCTGTCGTACATCGGCTCGCCCCTCACCGCGGCGATCTACCGGCAGGGCACCATCGGCGCGGCCAAGTCCCACCTGGAGGCCACCGCGCGCACGCTGGACGAGCGCCTCGGCAAGACCCTGGGCGGCCGGGCCGTCACCTCCGTCAACGCCGCGGCCGTCACCCAGTCCTCCACCGCCATCCCCGGCATCGCCCTCTACGTCGGACTGCTGCGTGGCGTCCTCGGCGACAGCATGATCGCCCCGATCGGCCAGCTGGTACAGCTGTGGGACCAGCTCACCGGCGCCCGCCCCCTCGACCTCGACGACGAGGGCCGCGTCCGCCTCGACACCTGGGAACTCGACCCCACCGTCCAGAACGCCGTCGCCGAACGCTGGTCCACCGCCACCAGCGACTCCATCACCGGCCTCGCCGACCTCGACTGGTTCAGCGACGAGGTCCGCCGCCTGTACGGCTTCTCCGTCCCCGGCATCGACTACACGGCCGCCGTCGAAAGCGACGTCGCCTGGCCCGCCCCGACCGCCTGACGCGGACGGAGCGGCGCGGCCGCGACCCCGTACCCCCATCGCATCGAGGGAGGATCCCTACGAGGCGGCCTGCTCCACGGCGGCTTCCTTCGCGGCGGCGACGAACGCGCGAATCCGCTGATGGTCCTTGACGCCCCGGGAGGACTCGACGCCGCTGGAGACGTCGACCCCCCAGGGGCACGCCCGGCCGATGGCCTCGGCGACGTTCGCCGGCGTGAGCCCGCCGGCGAGGAGCCATGTGCCCTGGGGGCGGCCCGACTCGAGAAGCGACAGGTCCCACGGTTCGCCGGAACCCGCCTGCGGCGAGTCGAGGAGGAGGACCTCCTCGCCGTAGGCGCCGACGCGCGTGTCGGGCCCGTCGCTCAGCGACGTGGCCCTCCACAGCCGCGGGAAGATCCCGGCCGCGACGGCGAAGTCGTCCTCCTGGTAGGCCGTTCCGTGCAGCTGAAGGGCACCGAAACCGAGCTCGCCGGCGATACGGGCGGCATCGGCGGCCGGCGTGTCGTTCACCACCAGAACGGACAGGACACCCTGCGGCACGTGGGCCGCGAGCCGCGCGGCCCGATCCCGTTCGAGCCCGCGCACGCTGGTCCGGCTGATCACCAGACCGACGGCGTCCGCGCCTGCCGCGACCGCCACATCGACATCGGCGGCCGTACCGAGCCCGCACACCTTGACGAACACTTCTCTCTCCTCTGCTGAACCCGCCGCTGCACCCAGACCCTACTCACCCCGCGGCACCCCACCGCCCCTACCCGTCGACGCACAGGTCCGTGATCCTTACGCGAGGTTGCGGAAACGCCGGACCACGTGGCACGAGCAGGATCTCGGTGACGGAACGTGGCTGATGAGGACGACGTCCGACCAGGACTTCTGCCTGACGGCCTACAGCGACCACGACGTGTACACGGAGCACTGCTCCGGCAGCGTCTGGCAGCGCTGGTCCGAGGAGTGGGACGGTGACCATGGTGTCTGGCGTCTCAAGCACGCGGCGACGGGGTGGTGCATCACGGACTACGACCGTGGTCTTCAGATCGGTGTCGACCCGCTGAACTACTGGGACAGCCGACAGTGGTGGCGCTGACGTCCGGAGCGCCCGCGAGGTGACCTCCCGGGATGAGCGAGCGTGAACACGGCCTCGGCGGAGGCGGTGTTCACGTCGCCCATGGCGAGTTCGCCGATGAGGGAGGCGAGGCGGGGGTCGTCGGGGTATTTGCCGGCGGCGAGGCGGAGGTGGCCGACGACGTCGAGGGCGCACTTCTCCCAGTCCGCGTAGAGGCCGCGCTCCGCTTCCTCGAGGAAGATGTGCCGGGCGGTGTTGAGGCCGGAGAGGGGCCGGCCGTACAGGAGCGCGGCGAGGTGGTTGCCGGCGAGCACGCCGAGGCGGTGGTCCATGATCAGCGCGGGTGCGTCGGTGACCAGGTCGAGGACGCGTCTCAGCTCGGGCCGGACGCGCCCGGCCGGGGCCTTCGCGAGGCGGCGGTGCTGCCGGGCGAGGCGGTAGAGGTGGCCGCGTTCCGTGTCGTCGAGGCCGAGGACGCGGGCGAGCGCGTCGAGGACCTGCTCGGAGGGCTGGGTCGCGCGGCCCTGTTCCAGGCGTACGTAGTAGTCGACGCTGACTCCGGACAGATGCGCGACCTCTTCGCGGCGCAGCCCCGCGACCCTTCGGCGGCTGCCGGTGGGGATGCCGGCGACCGCGGGGTCGACACGGGAACGCCGGGTTCGCAGGAAGCCAGCAAGATCGTCCATGCCCCCAGTATCACCTCGGCGGCGCCCGTGAACCTGGCCCTGTCAGTACCAGGAAGTCCCGTCCTACGGAAGCGGCGCCCCTGAACAACGCGGGGCGCGGCACGCAGGATCGAAGGCGTCCGATGCGCCATCGGCAGCACCCGATCCCCAGGAGTCCCCATGAAGACGCTGATCGTCTACGCCCACCCCGAGCCCGATTCGCTCAACGGATCTCTGAAGGACCTCGCGGTGTCGACGCTTGAGGGCGCCGGGCACGAGGTGCGGGTCAGCGATCTGTACGCGATGAACTGGAAGGCGGTGGTGGACGCCGCCGACTACGGCCCCGACGCTTCGAGCCCGCTGAAGGTCGCCCTCGACTCGGGCCGGGCCTTCGACGCCGGCACGCTCACCCCGGACGTCCGCGCCGAGCAGGAGAAGCTGCTGTGGGCCGACACCGTCGTCTTCCAGTTCCCGCTGTGGTGGTACACGATGCCCGCCATCCTCAAGGGCTGGGTGGACCGGGTGTTCACCTACCGCTTCGCATACGGCGTCGGCGAGCACAGCGACACCAAGTACGGCGAGCGCTTCGGCGAAGGCACCCTCGCAGGCCGGAGGGCGCTGCTTTCGGTCACCACCGGCGGTCCCGAGTCGCACTACGCCGTCCGCGGGATCAACGGCCCCATCGACGACCTGCTGTTCCCGATCCAGCACGGCATCCTCTACTACCCCGGCCTGGACGTACTGCCCCCGTTCGTCCTGTACGCCACCGACCGCATGACCGGCGAGGAACACGCGGACGCCGCCAAGGCCTGGGAACAGCGCCTGCTCACCCTGGAGTCGACCGAACCGATCGCCTTCCGGCGCCAGAACTTCGGCGACTACGAGATCCCCTCCCTCCACCTGAAGGAAGGACTCGAGCCCACGGGCCGCGCGGGCTTCGGCCTGCACGTGCGCGGCTGAGCCCGGGATGCCGCCGACTCCACGACGACGGCCGACTACAGCGGGGCCTTCCAACCGCTCACACCGCCGCTGAGGACCACCCGGGCACCGGGCATCCATCAGGAAGCGGCCGGCGGGCGTCTGAGCAACGGTCCGCCTCCAGGCCTAGGACCTGTGCCCCATGCGCACCGTGAACCCCCTGGCTAAGGTCGGCCACCATGCACGCTACGAAGATCATTCGCCGCAACACGGCCGAGCGCCGGAGGGACACCCTGGCCCGTCTCGCGTCAGAGCGCGACATCTGGGTGTCGACGGCCCACCCCGACCACGGCCCGCATCAGGTGCCCCTGTGGTTCCTCTGGGACGGACAGGCAGCGTGGACGTGTACCGACGCGAACTCCGCGACCGCGCGCAACGCACTCAGCGAACCACGCGTACGCCTGGCACTGCCGGACACCTTCGACGTCGTGCTGCTGCAAGGCGAGGCGAACTGCTATCCCGCACCAGAAGTCCCCCCGGACGCCGCAGACGCGTTCGCAGGCAAGTTCGGCTGGGACCCGCGCGAGGAAGAGGCCCCCTTCGTCTACCTGCGCGTGGTGCCGCGCACAGTACGCGCCTGGCGCGGAACACCGGAACTGCGGGGCAGGGTCGTGATGCGCGAGGGGGAGTGGCTGGAGTAGCGCGGGCGTCGCTCGAAGGTCCGCTCTCAGCCGCCCGGTGACCGGCGGGATGGGGACGGTCACCTCGTGGCGGACCGCGAATCCGCCGCCCGTCGGATCGTTGCCTGCCTGTCAGCCCGTCCTGCCCCGCCCCGCGGCGGTCAGCGAAGGGGGAGCGGGTCCAGGGTGAACTCCCAGTGGTGTCGGCCCTTGTCGATGACGAGGAGGACGGGGCCGTCCGGGATGCGGACCTTCTCCTTGACGCGACGGCCGTTCCAGGCGTGGACGAGCTGTTCGTCGGGGCGTCGGAGTTCGTCGGGGGTTTCGCCGCGGTACTGGTTGAGCTGGAACCAGCCGCTGTGACGGTCCGTCGCCCGGACCTTCAGGTCGGCCGCGGCGCCCGTGTGGATGAAGATCTCGCGGCCGCTGCCCTCGATCGTGCCCGGGCCGATCGGACGGGCCGCCGTCAGGGGCAGGACGGTGAGTTCCCACTTCCCGGACTGGCGCACCCTCAGCTTCAGCGGGCCGCCCTTGCGCGGCGGTACGAGGAGCGCGCGGCCGTAGAACTCGGGCAGGTCGGTGCAGAAGACGTCCTCGGAGCGCCCGGGGATGGCCACGTGGAGGAAGTGGTACTGGTCGACGCGTGCTTCCAGGATCACCGGTGCCGAGTCCTGGGGGAACGGCAGGTCCACGGTGATCGTCTTCGCACCCTTGCCGCTGTAGGTGAGCGGTTCGAAGGCGAAGAGCCCGGCTCCCCAGGAGAGGGACGCCGCGGGGGTGACGACGCCCGGTGCGCCGGCGAGCGGCGAAGCAGCCACTGGCACGGATACGCCTCCGGGCAGGGGCACGCCCAAGGGGCCGGGTACGCCCACGGCCACGCCGGGCCCAGCCGGAGGAGCCGCCGCCACGGCGGGCCCTCGCGCCGGAGGTGCGGTCGCGTCCCCAGGCACCTGGCCCGTCTTGGCCACACCCGTCAGCGCCTGAGGCCCCGACGCCGGCAGACTCACCGGAGCCACCGGAGCCGTGGCTTCCCCGCCCTCCGCCACCACAACCCCGAAGTCCGTCGCCAGCCCCGCCAGCCCCGACTCGTAGCCCTGGCCCACGGCTCGGAACTTCCATGCGGCGTCGCGGCGGTAGAACTCCCCGAGGACGAAGGCCGTTTCGCTGGAGGCGTCGGTGATGTCGTAGTGCGTGACGATGGTGCCGTCGACGGAGGTGACCTGCACGTACAGGCCGGGGACCTGGCCGAAGGCGCCGTCGTCGCAGGACCCGGCGATCAGGACGCGTTGGACGGAGGGTTCGAGGCGGAGGAGGTCCAGTTCAAGCCACTCGGCGAGTTGCCCGGCGCCTTCACCTGTGCCGACGTGGCGCACGGCGCCGGACGGGTGGGCGGGCTGGCCGTGGAAGACGATGTCGGCGTCGCCGCGGACCTGGCCGGTGGCGTCGAGGAGCATGGCGGAGGCGTCCACGACGGGAGCCCCTGGGGCCAGGTGCCGGCCTACGGCGATGCGTAGGGGGGCGGTGGGGACAGGGGCGTTGGCGCCTTTGGTGATGTGCGTCATGCGGCACATGGTGACAGTGGGCGTGGTGTGAAGAAAAGATCGTCAGGGCGGCTTCGGGTGCCGCGCCGGGAGGTTGTCGCTCACCGCGGGACGGGTTGGGCGCGCACGCCGTGGTGCGGACGGGCGGCGATCCTCCCGCTTTCCTGAAGCGCGCTCCCCGACTTTCCGGACGGCGCCCCTGCGCGCCTTCGGGGCGGTGCTGCCCCAAGTCTTCTTGAGGGCGCTCCCGAGGGCCCGCCGGTGAACGGCCCGAGGTCCCGAATCCGTAGACCGTGTTCAGGAGTTGAAGCGCGAGAGGGGTTGACGGGCGTCTTCCGCCTCCATAACTTCACACCTTGATGTAAGCCTTGCCGTCCTGCGGTGCGTACGGCGGTCCGGGTTCGGCGGTCCGAAGTGTCGGTGTGGCGGCGTCCTCTGATGAAGGGTCTGTCAGGTGCACTACAAATCTTGGTCGGCCGCGCGTCGGGGTCGGTCGCGACAGCGACGCCTCGCCGCGCTCGTGAGCGGCGTTCTGATGGCGAGCGGGCTGGTGATGACCGGTCCTGGCGTCGCGCAGGCCGCGGGGGAGCGGGTCGACGTCTGGCTGACGACCACGTCCGATGCCGGAGGGCGGACCGTGACCAGGGGCCTCGCCCCGCAGCCGGCGACCGCCTTCGGGGCCGCCGGGGGCAACGCGAGCCACACCGTCACGGTCGACGAGGGCACCACCTACCAGCAGTTCGAAGGAGGTGGGGCGTCCATCACGGACACGACCGCTCACCTCCTGCGGGGTGGGGCGGTCAGCGCCGCCACCCGCGACGAGGTCATGCGCAAGCTGTTCTCGCCCACGGAGGGCATCGGACTGTCGTTCGTCCGCAACCCGATCGGCGCCTCCGACCTGTCCAGGCCCGGGAACGTATCCCTCGACGACACGTGTTGCGACCTCTCCGACTTCGGAACGAACGGCTACGACGCGAACGTACGGCTGCTCACGGCCCAGGCCAAGCAGCTCAACCCGGCACTGCGGGTGAAGGGGGTGCCGTGGAGCGCGCCCGGATGGATGAAGGACAACGGCCGGATGGACCAGATGGGCTGGCTGAAGTGGGAGTACTACCCGCTCTACGCCCAGTATCTGGTCAAGTACGTCCAGAGCTACCAGGCGGCCGGGGTGAAGGTCGACTACCTGTCCGTCCAGAACGAGCCGAACTGCTGCCAGGCGAGCAACCCCACCGCCATGAACTACCCGGGGATGAGCTGGAACCCCTCCGGCCTGGTCGAGTTCACCAAGAACCACGTGTACCCCGCGTTCCGGGCGGCCGGCATCACCACCAAGGTCCTCGTGCACGACTGGAACTACGGCGACTACGCGAACTTCGGCGCGGCCGTCCTCGACGACGCCGGTGTGCGGAACGACCCCCTCTTCGGCGGGATCGCCTGGCACGGCTACTTCGGTGACCCGGCCGTCGGCAGCCAGGTCCACACCCAGTACCCGTCGGTCCGGCAGTTCAGCACCGAGCACTCCGGCGGCACGTGGATCGGCAACCAGCACGACGAGGACCTGAAGGACATCGTCGGGTACGCCCGCAACTGGAGCAGCAGCCTGGTGAAGTGGAGCCTGGCCCTCAACCAGGACATGGGCCCGCACAACGGCGGCTGCGGCACCTGTACGGGTCTGATCACCGTCCAGGAGGGCGGCGCGCGCGCCGGTCAGGTCGACTACACGATCGAGTACTACACGACCGGGCACCTCACGAAGTTCGTCCGGCCCGGCGCGTACCGCATCGCCTCGACCGACGACGCCGGCCTCCCGAACGTCGCCTGGCGCAACCCCGACGGCTCCAAGGCCCTCATCGCCCACAACGGCGGCGCGTCGGCCCAGTCCGTCCGCGTCGACTGGGGCGGCCAGTCCTTCACGTACACGCTGCCCGCCCGTACCACCGCCACCTTCACCTGGTCGGGCACGACGAGCGGCACCGCCCCCACCGGCCCGCTGACCGGGCTGGCCGGCAAGTGCCTCGACGTGGCCGGCGCGGCCACCGCCGACGGCACCCCGGTCCAGCTCCACACCTGCAACGGGACCGCGGCGCAGCGCTGGACGCTCGCCGCCGACGGCACCGTCCGGGCCCTCGGCAAGTGCCTCGACGTCACCGCGGCCGGAACCGCCGACGGCACGAAGGTCCAGCTCTACACCTGCAACGGGACGGGCGCGCAACGTTGGTCGTACGCCCCGGGAACGCACGACGTGGTGAACACGGCCGCGAACAAGTGCCTGGACGTCACCGGCAACTCCTCGGCCGACGGCACCCGCACCCAGATCTGGACCTGCACGGGCGGCGCCAACCAGAAGTGGACCCACCAGCCGTCCTGAACCGACCACCCGCCCGTACCCTCCTCCGAGGAGCCCGCATGCCGCACCCGCGCCACCGAAGAAGGGCGAGCGCCGCCGTGCTCGCCGCCACCGCAGTCCTCGCCGGACTGATCGCCGGAGCGGTGCCCAGCGCCGCCGCCCCCGGGGCCGAAGGAGACCCGGCGCCCCGGCCCGTCGACCGCTTCGAGGGAGAGGTCCCCTTCGCCGGGCCGCCCGCCGAAGGCCTCTTCACCTGGGGCAGCGACACCGACGACCACCCCGCGCTCAGCCTCGCCGAGCGCGCCGACGCCCCCGAGGGCACGAAGGTCCTCGAAGGCCGCTACGACATCAGCGGCTGGGGCGGATTCACCCACGACTTCGCCTTCGACCGGCCCGCCCAGGACTGGACCGCCCACAAGGGCATCCGCTTCTGGTGGTACGGCCAGAACACCGCCCCGCTGCCACCCGGCTCCGGCAAGCGCGTCAACTTCGAGCTCAAGGACGGCGGAGCGAACGGCGAGGCCTCCGAACTCTGGACGACCTCCTTCACCGACGACTGGGAGGGCTGGCACCTCGTCGAGATCCCCTTCTCCGAATTCCACTACCGCGCCGACTACCAGCCGGTCGGCGGGATCGACCAGGTCCTCGGCCTCGACCGCATGTGGGGGTACGCGCTCACGCTGCCGACCGGCGCACCCGGACGCTTCGCCCTCGACGGCGTCGAGCTGTACGGCAAGGCGGAACCCGCACTGAACACCCGGGTCGTCACCGGCGCTGTGGTCCACCCCGTCGACGAGGGCGGCACCGCCCGCATCGACGTCTCGGTGACGACCACCGGTTCCGCACCGACCGGCGAGCCCGTCACCGTCACGTACACGACGGACGACAACGGCCCCGCCGAGCCCGGGAAGGACTACTCCCCGGTGTCCGGGAGCCTGGAGTTCCCGGCCGGCACGCCGTCCGGAACGACCCGCTCGATCACCGTGCCGACCCTGAAGGACCGGACGGGCGAGGAGGCCGAGACGATCCCGGTGAAACTGACCGTCGACGGCGCGAAGGCACCCTCCGAGACACCGGCCGTCGTCGTCAACGCGCACGGACTGCCCTACCTCGACCCGCGCCTGCCCGTGAAGAAGCGGGTCGCCGACCTCCTCTCCCGCATGACGCTCCGCGAGAAGGCCGGCCAGATGACCCAGGCCGAGCGCAACGCCCTGCGCTCACCCGGGGACATCGCGGGCTACGCCCTGGGCTCCCTGCTCTCCGGCGGCGGCTCGGTCCCCACCCCCAACACCCCGGAGGCGTGGGCCCGCATGGTCGACGCCTACCAGCTGCGCGCCCGGGCCACCCGGCTGCAGATCCCCCTGATCTACGGCGTGGACGCCGTGCACGGACACAACAACGTCATCGGTTCGACGATCATGCCCCACAACATCGGGATCGGCGCCGGACGCGACCCCGGCCTCGCCGCCCGGACCGGCGCCGTCACCGCCAAGGAGGTCCGCGCCACCGGCGTCCCCTGGGACTTCGCGCCCTGCCTGTGCGTGACCCGGGACGAACGCTGGGGCCGCTCGTACGAGTCCTTCGGCGAGGACCCCGCACTCGTCACCGCCATGGAGACCGTGATCACCGGAATGCAGGGCGCCCGCGACGGCCGGGACCTCGACCGGAACGACAAGGTCCTCACCACCGCCAAGCACTTCGTCGGCGACGGCGGCACCGCCTTCGGCTCCTCCACGACCGGCTCGTACACCATCGACCAGGGCGTCACCCGCGTCACCCGCGACGAACTGGAAGCCGTCCACCTCGCACCCTTCACCGAAGCCGTCGAGCAGGGCGTCGGAACGGTCATGCCCTCGTACTCCTCGCTCGACGTCCTCGGCGACGACCAGGGCCCCGTGAAGATGCACGCGAACGCCGAGATGATCAACGGTGTGCTCAAGGACCGCATGGGCTTCGAAGGCTTCGTCATCAGCGACTGGCAGGCCATCGACCAGATCCCCGGCGACTACCCGAGCGACGTACGGACCTCCGTCAACGCCGGCCTCGACATGATCATGGTGCCCACCGACTACCAGGGCTTCACCCGCACGCTCGTCGCCGAAGCGGAGGCCGGCCGCGTCCCGACCGCCCGCGTCGACGACGCCGTCGCCCGCATCCTCACCCAGAAGTTCCGCCTGGGCCTCTTCGAGGAGCCCTACGCGGACCCCACCCACCTCGCCTCCGTCGGCTCACCGGAACACCGCGCCGTCGCCCGCGAAGCCGCCGCCGCCTCCCAGGTGCTGCTCAAGAACGACGGCGCCGTACTGCCCCTCAAGCCCACCCAGAACGTGTACGTGGCCGGCTCCAACGCGGACGACCTCGGCAACCAGGCCGGCGGCTGGACCGTCACCTGGCAGGGAGCCTCGGGCCGCACGACCACCGGCACCACCATCCTGGAAGCCATGCGGAAGTCCGCCGACCCCGGCACCACGCTCACCTACTCCCAGGACGCCTCCACACCCACCACCGGACACGACGTCGGCGTCGTCGTGGTCGGCGAGAAGCCGTACGCCGAAGGCATCGGCGACGTCGGCAACGGCCACGACCTGGAACTGACCGCCGCCGACAAGACCGCCGTCGACCGCGTCTGCGCCGCCATGCCCTGCGCCGTTCTCGTCGTCTCCGGCCGCCCCCAGCTCATCGGCGACCGACTGCCCGCCATCGACGCCCTCGTGGCCTCATGGCTCCCCGGCACGGAAGGCGACGGCGTCGCCGACGTCCTCTACGGACGCCGCCCCTTCACCGGCCAACTCCCGGTGACCTGGCCCAAGTCCCAGGACCAGCTCCCCCTGAACGTGGGCGACACCCGCTACGACCCCCAGTTCCCGTACGGCTGGGGCCTCACCACACTCCGCACCACCCCCCAGGGCGGCGAGCCCGCCCTGCGCGCGATCGGCCTCGCCGCCCGCGCCCTCCAACAAGCCGGACTCGGCGACTCCGCCGCATCCCGGCGACTCGTCGGCCGGGCCCGGCTCATCGTCCAGGACCGCATCGGCCCGAACATCACACAGAACACGGCGAAGCCCTTCGCCGAAGCGGACCACCTCCTCCTCAGCGGTGACCCCACGGCCGCCGTCTCCAAGCTGACCGACGCCTTCCGCGCCGCCGGCTGACCCCCTCCGTCACGGTCCCGCCGCCCACCACCCGTGCGGCCGGCGGGACCGTGACGAACCCCGGAACGTCCGGCGGTCCCGCCCCTGCCCGCCCCGCGGCCACGTGATCCCGAGGCCGCCGACGACAACCCGACGACCGCCCCGACGAACCGGGGCGCATCACCGAGCCGCCGCCCGACCGATCAGTACCGATGACCAGGCCAGTACGGATCGTCCCACCGGTCCGGTCCGGTGAGGCCGAGCAGCCGTATCCGGTGCAGCAGATCCTCGGACGCCCCGTACGCGCGCAACCGCGCGGACGCGTGACGCCCGAGCCACGCCGTCAACTCGCCGCGCACCCCCTCCTCCTCCGCGTCCCAAGGACGCCAGGGAAGCCGGTCGCCGAGCAGTTCGTACTCCCAGTGCGCCACCGCCTCCGCCAGGTGCCCATCGGCCGCCCGTCCGCGCACCGCCTCCCAGGCACCGAGCCACGGCCCCACCATGCCCGTCGCCTCGACACACAGCACGAACACGTCATACGCACGCACAGCAGGATGAGGATCGACGAGCACGTACGCCCACCAGGCCCCCAAGAACTCCTCCACCGCTCCCGCCTGCTCGGCCGGCCACCCCCGCCAGCTCCCCCGAGCGAACGCCAGCCCGACCTCCTCCATCCCGACGACGGGCTCGACCAGCCCCCCGACGAGTGCCGACGCGAACTGAGGCAGGATCCGGCGCAGCACCGCCCCGTGATCACTCCAGTCGACCGCCTGCCACGTCCGCCGCAACAGATCAGGCCCCAGCTCTGCGTCCGCCACCTTCAGCTGCGCGAGCTCCTCCGCGCTCCCCCAATGACACACGCAGTTGGTCTCGTCAGGATCAGCCGTCATCCCACGGAACGTGACGGCCAAACCGTCCAGCGCCGCTTCCAACCGGCATCGGGCAAGGGACAGTTCGGTGTTCATCATGGACATTCGCCTTCGGGACTCCGGCGGCTCACGCCCCCGAAGATCACCAACTTACCGGCGGCCCGCTCTCCGAGGCACACCACCTCGCCCCAGGGCGTACGGCCCGGCTGACCCGGGGGAGCACCGCCCACCTGCCCCCTCCGTGGCCATCCCGTCACCAGCGGTCGTACACCGTGAAGGGGCGCTCCTTGCCGCCGTGGACCACGACCACCAGGTCCTGGAACGTGAGCACGTCCCCGGCGGAGGGCACACCGTCCTGGAAGTCCCGCTCGTCCTCCTCGTCGCCCGTGGCCGCGTCGACGACGAACATCAGGTCACCGTGCTTGTAGCTGGGCCGCACGATCGTCACGCGGCCGTCCGACACGTCCAGCGCGGAGGCCCCGCCGCCCTTCCGCCACAACTGGGCGCCGTTCGCCAGGTCGAAGGCGACGACCCCCGAGAAGGCCGGCACGACGCCCTTCGTCGCTGCGATCGCGTACAGCCGTCCGTCCTTCACGAGCGTCGTGGAGATCCCGCCGAAGTCGCCGGCGCCGTCGACCCGGCCCTGGTCACGCCCGTCCGGTCCGAAGGCGAGGACGGCGCTCAGGCCCGTCCCGTTCGGCCCGTCGACCCGCACGGTCGGCGGATCCGCGGACAACACACTCAGGAGCCCGTCCGCGTCCACACCGCGGCGAGCGTCGACGGGCACGGTCCACCGCGTGGTGCCGCTCGCCGGGTCGAACGAGGCGAGCGTGGCTTCGGTTCCACACATCAGCGCGGCGACCACCTGCTTCGGGGCGACGCCCAGGCCGTGCGGCGCGCAGCCCTTGCCCAGCGGGGTCGTCCAGCGCGGGGCGCCGGACTTCAGGTCGACGCCACGCAGACGACCGCCGACGACGAGGACACCGAGCCCGCCTCCGCTGGTGACGACCTTGCTCTGAAGCTCTCCCGAGACACCGGTGGCGCGCCACAGTTCCCGACCGTCCGTGAGGTCGACCGCCGCGACAGCGGCACAGCTCTCGTCCTTCGTCGGCCGTGCCTGACGGTAGGCGATCAGCGCGACCCCCGCGGCGGTGTCGGCGCTCGCCCCGCACGTCTCCGCCCGCGCGGGCACGAGGTACTCCCACCGCTTCTTCCCCGACCTGACGTCGAAGGCGGTCACACCGTCGAAGCGGCTGCGGACCACACTGTCGCCCACGAGCCAGGTGGCCGCCCCGCCTTCCGGGGCCTCGCTCTCGCCGGGGGCGTGCCAGACGGTGGACATGCCGTTGGTGGGGATGTACCCCGGCATGACGAAAGCGGCGATGCCACCGACGACGACGGCGAGCACGAGGACACCCGCGAGCCACTGCCCGAGACTCACCGCCCAGCCGGGCAACCTCCTAGCGCGAACACTGCCCGCACCGCCTGTCCGTACCGCCATGCGATCCCACCCCCTGGCTCGACCGGCGAAAGATCAACAGGCTATGCGATCCCCTCCGTCGCCGCTGCCCCACGGACGCACCCACAGACGGCCTCCGACCCCCGCCTCCGGGGGCGGCGGACAACAGTGGCCCGACGACCGATACCTAGGCGGGTGCCGGAGGGAGACTACGAGGGCCGAGACAGTGCGCACCCGCCTCCTCCACCCGCTCGCGCAGCTCGCGATCAGCCGTGACGACCAGACAGGGACGACCGTACGCGCCCCGCGCCAGTTCGACGATCGTGTCGTCACCGCTGCCGGGAGCCTCCTCGACCCGCACACCGGGCACAGAACCCACACCACGAGCACGCCCCTCGACGACCAGGACGATCTCGTACGGCCCCGCAACCGGACCCACCACCGGCCCTCCGGTCACGGCAAGCCGATCCCGCAGCCGCTCCGCCGCCCCGCGCCGATCCCGCCACCAACCGTCCGGCACCGATCCCACGACATTCGCCCCGTCGACCACCAGAAGGGGACGCGGGGGCTGGTCCTCAGCTCTCATGCCCCCAGGATGTCAGCCACGACGGCACGGCCCGGAACTCGCATGCGGCCACGTCGTGTGTCTGCGAGCATGCGTCGCTGTGGAGATCGAGAACTTCGTCGTCCGCCGTGCGGTCGACACCGACGCCGCCGCGGTGGCCGACGTATGGCTGCGTTCCTTCGCGGCGGCGCTTCCGAACGTGCGCCGGGCGCACACGGACGACCAGGTCCGGTCCTGGTTCCGGAAGGTGGTCGTGCCTGGCCAGGAGACCTGGGTGGCGACGGTCGGGGGCTCGGCGGTCGGGATGATGGTGTTGGACGGCGAACACCTGGACCAGCTCTATCTCGATCCGGCCTGGCACGGCCAGGGCATCGGCAGCCGACTCGTGGACCTGGCGAAGCAGCATCGGCCGGCTGGGCTGGCGCTATGGACGTTCCAGGTCAACGAGCCGGCACGCCGCTTCTACGAGAGCCACGGCTTCGTAGCTGTCGAGCGCACCGACGGTCACCGTAACGAGGAACGCGAGCCGGACGTCCGGTATGTGTGGCGACCCGGGAAGGACGAGTCCCTCAGCATGCATGAAGTGAAGCTGTCCGACGGGGTCGTCACGCTGTCGCCCCTGCACCCGGACGACGTGGAGGCGCATCTCGCGGGCGAGGACCACCTGCTGGTCCGCTGGCTCAACGGCGGCCCCGGAACGCGCGCAGGCGTCGACGCCTACGTCCGCCACTGCCGGGAACAGTGGGAGGTGGCCGGGCCGCTGCGCGCTTTCGGCATCCGGGTGGGCGAGGCAGAGACGCTCGCGGGGACGATCGACCTGCGCTTCGCGGCCGAGGGCTTGGCTGCCGGCCAGGTGAACGTCGCCTACGGCCTCTACCCGTCCTGGCGGGGGAGCGGCCTGGCTACCCGGGCGGTCCTTCTGGCGTGCCGGTACGCGGCCGGGGAGGGCGGCAGGGAAGCGGTCATCCAGGTCGATCCGGAGAACCTCGCGTCCGCCGCTGTCGCACGGCGGGCGGGGTTCACCGCCCGCAAGCCGCTGCCCGGCGGCAGTGGCACGAAGTCGGTCTGGTACGTCAGGGGCCTGCACGAGGCGTCGTAGTGCCCTGTCGTGCCGTGGCGTCCTCTGGCCGAGGGGAGGGGGCAGCCTGTGGTGCGGCCGGCAGGGGTCCGGCGGCAGCCGTCCCGGTCGGTGCGGACCGTTCGGTGATCGCCCCCCGGGGAAATCAAGGTCCACTCGGCGGTCACTGCGGCACAATCACGGGATGATCGGCAAACGGATCACCTATCGCACCGTGGACGGCGTCCAAATACCCGGCACCTGGCGGCACGCCTTCATCCGCAACGGCCGCTACTTCCTCACCGACCTCTTCATCTACGCCGACGGGCTGATCGACTGCTGGGGCCTGGTCACCGTCGAGGAGTTCGAGGAGAAGCTCCGGGCGGGGTGGGTGGCCACCAGCTTCCCGGACGGGGCCGAGGCGTCCGCGCATGATCTGGCGCGTTGGAAGTTCAGCGGGTCGCGGAGTCGGTTGACGCCCGAACTGGTGGTCGCGGAAGTCCGCGACACCATCGACCAGCTGAACAAGCGGCCGGACTCGACCGGCCGTTGTCTGGCCGCGGTCGACGCCTTCCTCGCCGATCGGACGGAGGAGAACCGGGCGGCGGCGCACACCGCGTTCCTGGCCATCCCGATCTCGCGGCGCCGCTACGCGCTGGGCGACATGGACAGCAAGGACTGGCCGCTGCGGGTCTTGGTGGCAGGGCCAGGGGGCCAGACGTACCTGCCGGGTGACCCGCCGGTCTCGCAGGAGAACTACGCCAGGGCCCTTGCGTACTTCGAGGACCGGGCCCGCTGGACTGCGAAGTACGAGGCCCGCATCCCCGTAGACGGACCGGAGGCCTCGTACGCCCCGGCGGTGCACCTTCATCACTCGGATCCGAAGAGGCCGGTGGCCGATCCCGGCCGCCTCGGTCTGCGCAACGGCTACCCCGCCCCCATCACCGTCGGGGAGGTCGTCTACCCCTCCGTCACCCACGCCTACTGGGCCCTGTCGGTCACTCAGCCGGACGTCCGCAGCGCGATCACGGCAGCGGAAACCGCCGCCGCAGCATGCGAGCTCGCGGCCGCGGCGACTCGCCGTGAGGGCTGGGAGGACGTCCGCATCGCCGTCATGACGAGGCTGCTCCGCGCCAAGTACGACCAGCATCCCGAGCTGGCCGAGATCCTGCTGGCCACGGACGGCGCCACCCTGGTCCACGACGACCTGAACTCGACCTACTGGGGCGACAACGGCGGCCGCGGCCGCAACTGGACCGGCCGTCTCCTCGAACTCGTCCGTTCCGAAATGCACATGCGGCGAATCGGGGTCCCCGGGCTGTGAAGGGGCCGTCGAGCGCGTCGGGGTCCGCGCCGTAAGCGGTACCGAGGTCCGTCGTCGTCTCCTCTTCCTCCTCGGTGCGAAGGCGGGCACGTCCTACGCGGCGGAAGCCAGGCGGTCCGTCGCCTGGGGCCAGGGTTGCGGTTCGGGGACGTCGTCCCGGTCGGCGGCGTCCTCCTCGAACCAGCCCGTTCCCGCGAGCCAGGTGTCCAGCCAGGTCGCGAGACTGGCGGAGTCGAGGAACCAGCAGGGGGCCCACGAGCCGCCGCTGTACGGATTCGGCTCGAAGAGCAGGACTTGGCCGTCCTCGTCGAGGCAGTCGACGCCGGCGTACATGCCGCAGCCCCAGGAGAGGACGGGGACGACGCCGTCCGGCCATTCGGGGTGTTCCGTGGTCGCGGAGGCCGCGCGGCGGGCGAGGAATTCGGTGACGACGGATTCGCCTGGTCCGAGGAGCGGCAGGAGCTGGTAGTCCGGACCGAAGCCGCCATCGGCGATCTCGCGGTACAGGCGGGCGAGGAGGGGGTGGAGGGCGAAGCCCAGTCGGGCCTCGGCCTGGATGAGGTTCTCTGCGCTGACGGGTGCGGGGAGGTCCTCGCTGTCGGCGGCGGCGCGTGTGGCGATGCGTCGGAGGAGGTCGTCGGTGTCGGTCATGAACGTGATGGTGGCAGAGGCCTCTGACATGTCCCGGCGTGGCTCACGACCCTTCCGCAGTCGAGTCCCGCCCCGCGATCGGGCCCGCGCCCGGCCCCTGCCCTCAGCACGCCGTTCGTTCAGCCGGCGGTGCCGGACGGGAGCGACGGCAGGTAACGCGGGGCGCGCCACGCGTCGAGGCGTTGTTCCACTGCCGCGCCCAGGGCGAGGAGCCGGGCGTCTTGGTGGTTGCCGGACATGAGGAGGAGGCCGACGGGGAGTTCGCCGACGAAGCCGGCGGGGACGGAGAGGGAGGGGTAGCCGGAGACGGCGGCAGGCGTGGAGGAGGGGATGACGTCGTTGTCGCCGCGGGAGCAGTCGGTGGTCCAGGCGGGAGGGTTGGTGGGGGAGGCGATGGCGTCGAGGTGGTGGGCGGCCATGGTCTCGTCGATGGAACGGCGGGAGAGGTCGTCGAGTTCGGCGCGCATGGCCTGGTAGCGCGGGTCTGTGGTGGAGGGCGCGGCAAGGGCCAGTTCGAAGAGTTCCTGGCCGGAGAAACAGGTCTGTTCGGCGGGGTGGGTGCGGTTGAACTCGATGAGCGCGGCGAGGTCGCGGGGGCCGTTGCGGGAGGAGAGGTAGGTGTCGATGTCCCGGTGGAACTCGCTGAGGAGTGCCGGGAACTCGAGCTCGGCGAGCCTGGCCTGGTAGGGCGGGGTGACCTCGATGACCTGGGCGCCGGCCGCACGGAGCCGGGAGGCGGTGCGGGTCATCAGGGCGTCGACGTCGGGGCCGAGGGAGGGGAGTCGCCACAGGCCGATGCGCTTGCCGCGCAGGCCCGCGGGCTGCGTGGCCGCCGTGAGGCCGAAGGCGGCGTCGGTGCCCGCGGTGTCGGCCCCGCTGATCACCGAGAGGGTGAGGGCGGTGTCGATGACGTTGCGGGCCATGGGGCCGGCGGTGTCCTGCTCGGCGGAGATCGGGACGACGCCGGACTGGCTGACGAGTCCGAGGCTCGGCTTGTGGCCGACGACGCCGTTCATTCCGGCCGGGCACACGATGGAACCGTCCGTCTCGGTGCCGATCGCCACCTGCGCGAGCGACGCGGCGAGCGCGGCGGCCGATCCGGAGGACGAGCCGCAGGGGTTGCGGTCGAGGACGTACGGGTTGTGGGTCTGCCCTCCGACCGCGGACCAGCCTGATGTCGGCTTGGCCGCGCGGAAGTTGGCCCATTCCGACATGTTGGCCTTGCCGAGGATCACGGCCCCGGCCGCACGCAGCCTCGTGACGAGGTCGGCGTCCGTGGTGGGTGGGCTGCCGGCCAGAGCCAGCGAGCCGGCGGTCGTCGGCATGTCGCGGGTGTTCACATTGTCCTTCAGCAGGACGGGAATGCCGTCGAGCGGGCCGCGGACCTTTCCGAGGCGGTGTCGGACATCGCTGGCGAGCGCCTGGCTCAGCGCCGTGGGGCTGGTGCGCAGGACCGCGTTGATCTTCGGGTCGACGGTCTTGACGCGCTGGAGGTACGCGAGGGTCAGCTGCGACGAGGTCAGGTCACCGCGCCTCATGCGTGCCTGGAGCTCGGGGATCGTCACCGTATCCAGGTCGATCCCGCGCAGGACCGTCGATCCGGCGCGGGACGAGGAACCGTCGGCGCCGGATTCGGCGGCCATCGCGCGCTGACCCGGTACTCCGGCTGCCAGAAGGGGTGCCACGGCCAGGGCCGCAGTCAGTGCCGCAACACTTCGCTTCTTCATGGCGGACAGCCCACTGCAGGAGGACGGCGGGACGCAAGACACTTCTCCGTCTCTCTCGGTCCGGCATTCGGCAGTCCCCCGGGTGGACCGGAGCCGGTAAACGGGAGCGCGCGAGGTGTCGGGTGCGCGAGTGGGCGGCGGGCGCGCCCTTTCGTGCCGTCAGGCGCCGTTGGGGCGGGAGTCGGCACGGGCAGGATCGACGGTGACCCCGACAGGAGGACCGACCATGGCCAGTGAGTTCCAGCGCGACAAACTCGTGAACATGTTCCGGGCGTTCGACGCCGACGGAAACGGCTACCTGGACCGGAGCGACTTCGAGGCCCTCGCCGAACGTTGGAGAGGCCTGCCCCGCGTGCGACCGGGATCCGAACTGGCCGCGCGCGTGGACTCGGTCATGCTCGGCTGGTGGGACCTCCTCGCGGCCCACGTCGACACGGACGGTGACGGCATGGTCGACCTGGACGAGTTGCTCGCCATGGTGGACCTGCTGCCGACGATGCGTGAGGCCGTCCAAGACGGTGACGACCACCCCCGCGGCGACCGGTGCGAGCCGTACGCGCTCGCGCCTCGCGCCCGTCATCGCCCGGTGGGGGTCTCGGAGGTGAAGCAGTGGCCGAGTTCGGGAGCGAGGCCCTGGTAGTGGCGGAAGTTGAAGATGAGCGGGCTCCAGAGCGCGGGGTCGACGTGCTGGGTGCCCGGCACGACGATCCGCCGGTCGGCGTGCACGCGTACGACCCCGCACTCCACGATCAGGAAGTGACCCTCGGCGTCCGGTGAGCTGTGCCGGACCCGGGCCTCCAGCTGGAGCGGGCACTCGGCGACGCGCGGCACGCGCACCGTTTCGGACGGTACGGGGGTGAGGCCGGCCGCCGTGAACTTGTCGGGCTCGTAGCGGTAGCCCCGTACCCGCTTGGCCTCGGGCACGGGGAAGGAGCCGGTGAGCGGGGCGAGCCGCTCCACGGCCTCCCAGAGATCGGGCGAGGGAAGGTTGATCACGAGGTCCGGCCGAGTGGCGAGGTTCGCCGCGGTCCGGCCGTCGGCGCCGAGGCCGAGCACCACTGTCTGCCCGAGCGCCCACGCGGAGGAGACCGGCGCCAGGTTGGCGGAGCCGTCCTCGTTCTCCGTGGTCAGCAGGGCGACCGGAGTGCCGAAGTAGAGAATGCTCGGGGTGATCACCGTGTGCGAGGGCGTGTGAGTCGCTGTCGTCATGACCGTGACCCTAGAGTCGGGACCCTTCGTCGACGGCCGAACTGTCACCGCACGAGACTCTACGGGTGACCGACTTCCACGGAACCCACGCCGCCGGTCCCGACCTCGCCGAGTTCGCGGGGCTCCTCGCGGACCGCACCCGCGCAGCGTTCTTCCTGGCGCTGCTGGACGGCCGGGCCTGGACCGCGTCGGAGCCGGCCCGCACCGCCGGCGTCGCGCGGTCCACGGCCAGCGCGCACCTCGACCGCCTGGTGAGCGGCGGGATCCTGGCCGAGGAGCGGCAGGGACGGAACCGGCCGCTGCGGCTGGCGACCGACGACGACGGGCCGCGGATAGGCCCCGGATGCGGGTCACGGATCCGACGCGGGCGGCGACCGGATCCCTGCCGGCCGTCCGACCGGGTCCAGAACCGACGCGGTGCGAAGCCCTCGCGAGGCAGCCAGCGCTCGGTGTGGACGATCCGCTCGGCGTCGATCACGACGATCGGTCCCGACGGCGGTTCGTCGAGGGACATCCTGGGGCCCCGCGCCCCGCGCCCCGTGCCCCGGGCCGAAGAGGCCCGTGCCGACGAGGCCCGGGGCACGGTACCGACCCGGAGGTCGGCCCGGTGCCCCGGACCTGGCTCAGCCCGCGCGTCCGCAGCGTTCGGTGTCGATCTCGGCGAGGGCGGCCTCGTTGTAGCGGGGCCCGTGGACGGTCGAGGCGTTCAGCACGCGGCCCGCCGCGTCGAGGACCTCGGAGGGTACGACGGCGTCGAGTACCGCCAGGTTCTCCCGGAGGTGGGACACCGATCGGGTACCGGGGATGGCGACGACGTGCGGACCCCGCGAGACGACCCACGCCAGGGCCAACTGTGCGAGGGTGACGCCGGCCTCCCCGGCGATCCGCTCCAGCTCGCGCCGCAGGAGCAGGTTGCCGGGGTAGTGGCGGTCGTCGAAACGGGGCATGCCCCGCCGGATGTCGCCGGCGGGAAGCCCGCCGAGGTCCGGCGGCGCCGAGGTGAGGAACCCGCGGGCCAACGGGCTGAAGGCCACCAGGGCTACGCCCAGCTCGTGGGCGGTGGCCAGGGTGCCCTGCTCGGGGTTGCGCGACCAGAGGCTGTACTCGTTCTGCAGCGCGGCGATGGGATGCACCGCGTGCGCCCGGCGCAGCGTCGGTGCGGACACCTCGGAGAGGCCGAGCGCGCGTACCTTGCCGGCCGTGACGAGTTCGGCCATCGCCCCGACGCTCTCCTCCACCGGGACCGCCCGGTCGAGGCGGTGGAGGTAGTAGAGGTCGATGACGTCGGTGCGCAGCCGGGCCAGCGCCTCGTCGGCGGTACGTCGGATGGTCTCCGGTCGCCCGTCGATGACGCGCCGGCCGTCGACACCTGTCATGCCGCATTTGCTGGCCAGCACGATCCGCTCGCGGTGGGCGGCGAGCACCCGGCCGACCAGCTCCTCGTTGGCGCCGAAGCCGTAGAGCGCGGCCGTGTCGAAGTGGGTGACGCCCTCCTCCAGTGCCGTCCGGAGGAGGCGCTCGGCGGCCTCCGGCGTCGCGGGGACGCCGTAGGCGTGGCTGACGTTCATGCAGCCCAGGCCGATCGACGGGACCTCGAAGGGCCCGATCCGGCGCGGTGTACGGCCCGGCCCGGCCGTCGGCGGCGTGCTCACGAGCCCGAGGCGGCGGCGAGCTGTGCCTCCAGGGCCGCCAGCGTCCGGTAGCAGGGAAGCACCTGGGCGATCGAGGAGTTCGGCTCGCGCCCCTCGCGGATCGCGGCGACGAACTCGCGGTCCTGGAGCTCGATGCCGTCCATCGAGACGTCGACACCGCTGACGTCGATCGGCTCGTCCTTGCCCGTGAACAGGTCGTCGTAGCGGGCGATGTACGTGCCGGTGTCGCCGATGTAGCGGAAGAACGTGCCGAGCGGCCCGTCGTTGTTGAACGACAGCGACAGCGTGCACAGGGCGCCGCTCTCCGCGCGCAGCTGGATCGACATGTCCATCGCGATGCCGAGCTCGGGGTGGATCGGGCCCTGGATCGCGTTGGCCTGCACGATCGGCGAGCCCGTCTGGTACGCGAACAGGTCGACGGTGTGCGCCGCGTGGTGCCACAGCAGGTGGTCCGTCCACGAGCGAGGCTGACCCAGCGCGTTGAGGTTGGTGCGGCGGAAGAAGTACGTCTGCACGTCCATCTGCTGGATGCCGTACTCACCGGCCTGGATCCGGCGCCGCACCCACTGGTGGCTCGGGTTGAAGCGCCGTGTGTGCCCCACCATCGCGACCAGCCCGGTGCGCTCCTGCGCGGCCTGGCAGGCCTCCGCGTCGGCGAGGGAGTCGGCCAGCGGGATCTCGACCTGGACGTGCTTGCCCGCGTCGAGACAGGCGAGCGTCTGCGCGGCGTGCATCTGCGTCGGGGTGGCGAGGATGACGGCGTCGATGTCGTCCATCGCCAGCACCTCGTCCAGGGACGCCACGCCGCGGCCGACGCCCTGCTCCGCGGCGAACTTCTGCGCCCTTTCGAGGGTGCTGCTCACGACGGCGGTCACCTCGACGCCGTCGATCCGCCGGAGCGCGGCCGCGTGCTTGGCGCCGAAGGCTCCTCCGCCGGCCAGGGCCACCCGCAGGGTTCGGTCGTCGGTCATGTCAGTTCACTCCTTCGGCGGGCTGCTCGGCCCGCGGGTGGTTTTCGAGGATCAGGTGGCCGACGGCCGTGTTGGACGCGGGCACATGGTAGAAGCGGTGCTTGACCTCGACCCGGCCGGAGCCGTCGACGTCGCTCAGGGCGCCGCGGGCGATCAGCCACATGACCAGCTCGATGCCCTCCGAGCCGGCCTCCTCGACGTACTCCAGGTGCGGCACCCGCGCGAGACCGGCCGGGTCCTCGACCAGCCGGTCGAGAAACGCGTTGTCCCACTCGCGGTTGATCAGGCCCGCGCGCGATCCCTGCAGCTGGTGGCTCATGCCGCCGGTGCCCCACACCTGGACCTTCAGCGGCCGGTCGTACGACTCGATCGCCTTCCGCAGTGCCTGACCGAGGGCGAAGCAGCGGGCGCCCGACGGCACCGGGTACTGGACCACGTTGACATGGAACGGGATCACCTTGCACGGCCACTTCTCGACGTCGCCGAACATCAACGACAGCGGGACCGTCAGGCCGTGGTCGACGGTCATCTCGTTGGCGAGCGTCAGGTCGAAGTCGTCCCTGATGAGCGAGTGCGCGATGTGCGCGGCGAGGTCGGGGTCGCCCTCGATGCCGGGAACGGGCCGGGGCCCGTACCCCTCGTCCGCCGTCGGATACGCCGCACCGGTACCGAGCACGAACGTGGGTATCAGGGACAGGTCGAACGAGGAGGCGTGGTCGTTGTAGACCAGGAAGACCACGTCGGGGAGGTTCTCCTTCTCCCAATCCTTGGAGAGGTCGTACCCCTCGAACAGCGGCTTCCAGTACGGCTCGTCCGTCTTGTCGTGGTCCATCGCCGCACCGATCGCCGGCACGTGCGAGGTGAAGACGGCGCCGGTGATCGTGGCGTGCTCGGCAGGGGCCTTCCGGTCCGCGTAGGCCGCGTCGAGCACGGCGTGGTCGATCCTGTTCCCCTCGACCGGGCGGCCGCCGCCGACCATCATGTCGCGGTACTCCTGCTCGGTCATCCCGGTCATCGAGCCCGCCATCTGCTGGAAGGAGAACCCCAGCGTCGCACCCCACTTGGCGAGGAAGTAGATGTTCCCGCCCTCGCGCATCGCGGCGTTGAGGTCGCGGTCGAGCAGCGCCTGCTTCTGCTCCTCCCGCAACGGCCACGCGTCCAGGTAGCCGCGCTCGTCCGCGAGGTAGGCCGCACGGTTCTCCGCGGTCATCAGCGACATGCAGAACTGGTTGAGGTGGTAGCCCTTGGCGGACTGCTCGGCGTCGAAGACGGTCGTCCCCGGGACCAGCCGGTAGGTCTTGTCCAGTGACATGGTCAGGTTCCCATCGTGAGGAAGGTCAGCCGGCGTCCGGCCAGTACAGGCGCATCGGGTTGTCGACGAGCAGCTTGTGCCGGAGCTCCGGCGTCGGCGCGATGCACGGGACGAAGTCGACGAGCAGCCCGTCGTCCGGCATGTGACCGGTGAGGTTGGGGTGCGGCCAGTCGGTGCCCCACAGCACCCGGTCGGGAAACTCCTCGACCACGCGCCGGGCGAACGGGACGACGTCGCGGTACGCCGACCGCTCACCGTCGAGGGCCGGCGGCCCGCTCACCGACAGCCGTTCAGGGCAGCTCACCTTGCACCAGATGTCCGGCCTCGCCCGCATGAAGTCGAGGAACGCCTCGAACTCCGGGCCGTCCGGATCCTCGGCGACGTCGGGGCGCCCCATGTGGTCGACGACCACCGGGACCGGGATCGACAGGAAGAAGTCACGCAGGTCGGCCAGATCGGCCGCTTCGAAGTAGACGACGACGTGCCACCCGTGGGGCGCGATCCGCTCCACGACGTCCAGCAGGTCCTGCCGCGGCGCGGCGTCGACGAGCCGCTTGACGAAGTTGAACCGCACGCCGCGTACACCGGCCTCGTGCAGCTCCCGCAGCTCGGCGTCCGAGACGTCGGGCCGTACCGTCGCCACACCCCGCGCAAGTCCCCCGGACGCCCGCAGGGCGTCGACCATGGCGGAGTTGTCCGCGCCGTGGCACGTGGCCTGCACCACGACGTTGCGGGCGAAGCCGAGGTGGTCGCGGAGCGCGAAGAGCTGCTCCTTGGACGCGTCGCACGGCGTGTACTTGCGCTCGGGCGCGTACGGGAACTCGGCGCCGGGCCCGAAGACGTGGCAGTGCGCGTCGACGGCGCCCTCGGGGAGCCGGAACCGCGGCCTGCTCGGATCCGCGTACCAGTCCAGCCAGCCGGGGGTCTTCTCGGAACTCGTCGTCATCGTCAGTCCTCGTACCGCAGTCCGAGCTCGGCCAGCGGGCCGCGCATCCCGTAGATGTCCAGGCCGAGCGTGCCCGCCCGGAACTGCGCGCGTTTGTCCTCCTCCTTGGCCTCGCGCGCGGCGGAGGCGGCCGCCACCTCGGCGGCCCGCTCGCGCGGCACCACGACGATGCCGTCGGCGTCCGCGACGACCACGTCACCGGGCCGTACGAGGGCGTTGCCGCAGACCACGGGCACGTTGACGGAACCGAGGGTGGCCTTGACCGTGCCCTTGGCGTTGACCGCGCGGGAGAAGACCGGGAAGTCCATCCCCTCCAGGTCGGCGACGTCGCGGACACCGCCGTCGATGACGAGGCCCCGGCAGCCGCGGGCGCGGAACGAGGTGGCGAGCAGCTCGCCGAAGAAACCGTCCTCGCTCTCCGTGGTGCAGGCCGCCACGACGACGTCCCCGTCCTGTATCTGCTCGGCGGCGACGTGGAGCATCCAGTTGTCGCCGGGCTGGAGCAGTACGGTCACGGCCGTGCCGCACATCCGGGCCTTCGGGTAGACGGGCCGCAGGTAGGGGCGCATCAGTCCGACCCGGCCCATGGCCTCGTGGATCGTGGCGACGCCGAACTTCGACAGTGCGGCGACGGCCTCCGGATCGGCCCGTTCGGTCCTGGTGTGGACGATGCCGAGCTCGGTGTGTTGCATGCGTACTTCTCCTGGGTTCAGCGGCCGGCCGCGGCGAGGCGGGCGGCGAGACGGGGGTAGACGCGCAGGGCGTTGCCGGAGTAGACGGCGGCACGCTCCTCGTCCGTCAGGTGCGGGGTGGCGTCGACGTACCGCTTCGTGTCGTCGAAGTGGTGGCCGGTGCGCGGGTCGACGTCGCGGACCGCGCCGATCATCTCGCTGGCGAACAGGACGGACCGGCTGGGGATCACCCGGGTCAGCAGGTCGACACCGGGCTGGTGGTAGACGCAGGTGTCGAAGAAGACGTTGTCGAGCAGCGCCTCGGGATCCGGCTTGCCCAGCGCCATCGCCAGGCCGCGGAACCGGCCCCAGTGGTACGGCACCGCGCCGCCACCGTGCGGGATGACGAACCGCAGCGTCGGGAAGTCGGCGAACAGGTCGCCCTGGACCAACTGCATGAACGCCGTCGTGTCGGCGTTGAGGTAGTGGGCGCCGGTGGTGTGGAAGGCGGGATTGCACGAGGTGCTGACGTGGATCATGGCGGGGATGTCGTACTCGACCATCGCCTCGTAGACCGGATACCAGCTGCGGTCGGTGAGCGGCGGCGCGGTCCAACCGCCCCCCGACGGGTCGGGGTTGAGGTTGATCGTCACCGCACCGAGCTCCTCGACGGCGCGGCGCAGCTCGGGCACGCAGGTCGCGGGGTCGACACCGGGGGACTGCGGCAGCATCGCACCCATCGCGAAGCGGTCGGGGTACAGCGTGCTGACCCGGTGGACCAGGTCGTTGCAGATCCGCGCCCAGGTCGAGGAGACCTGGAAGTCGCCGATGTGGTGGGCCATGAAGCTGGCCCGGGGCGAAAAGATTGTCAGGTCGCTGCCGCGCTCGTCCATGAGACGCAGCTGGTTGTCCTCGATCGCCCGGCGCAGGTCGTCGTCGCCGATGACCAGGTCGTCGGGGTCCGGCGCGTCCGCGGGCGACCCGACGGCCGCCACCTGCCGGTCCCGCCACTGCGCCAGCTGCGGCGGCGCCGTCGTGAAGTGACCGTGGCAGTC
The DNA here is from genome assembly GCF_000716445.1 of Streptomyces wedmorensis. Taxonomy (GTDB): domain Bacteria; phylum Actinomycetota; class Actinomycetes; order Streptomycetales; family Streptomycetaceae; genus Streptomyces; species Streptomyces wedmorensis. Next base: position 28,346 of record NZ_JNWK01000046.1, on the reverse strand, counting down.
GATGATCATGAGTTGTCTCCTGAGGTCGTCGAGGTCAGGCCCGCGCGCTGACGGGCCAGCCGGTGTACTGCTCGGCAAGATAGGCGCGTCCGGCGCGGGTGCCGACGACGTTGTCGAGCTCGCCGAGCTGGCGGCGCAGGTCGAACGCCGAGCCGCCGGGCGCCGTGTGCAGCAACTGGGTCATCCAGTGGGAGAAGTTCTGCGCCCGCCACACCCGCTGCAACGCGCGCGGCTGGTAGTCGTCGAGCGCCGCCTCGCCCTCGCCGCCGAGCGCCCGGACCAGCACGTCGGCCAGGACCTTCACGTCGTGCAGCGCGAGGTTGAGCCCGCGCGCACCCGTCGGCGGCACCGTGTGCGCGGCGTCCCCGGCGAGCGCCATCGAACCCCAGCGCATCGGCTCCTGCACGAACGACCGGAACCGCAGCACCGACTTCTCGAGGATCGCGCCCTCCTTGAGGCGGAATCCGTCATCGCCGGCGACCCGCGCCTGCAGCGTCTCCCACACGCGCTCGTCCGGCCAGGCGTCGACGGACTCGTCGGGAGAGCACTGGAAGTACATCCGCTGCACGCGCTCGGTACGCTGGCTGATCAGCGCGAACCCGTGCTCCGAGTGGGCGTACACCAGCTCGGGCGCGCTCATCGGCGCCTCGGCCATGATGCCGAACCACGCGAACGGGTAGTCCTTGCCGTAGCGCACCCGCCGGTCCTCCGGCACCAGGTTGCGGCACATGCTGCGCGAGCCGTCCGCACCGACCACGTACCGCGCGCGGATCTCGTGCCGGGACCCGTCCGACGCCGTGTAACGCACTCGCGGAGCAGCGGTCGTGACATCGAGGACCTCGGTGTCCCTGACACCGAAATGGACCGCACCGCCGTCCCGTTCCCGCGCGTCCGCCAGATCGATGAAGACGTCGGTCTGCGGGTACAGCCACACCGACTCGCCGACCAGCGCCTTGAAGTGGATCCGGTACGCCCGCCCACCGAACCGCAGTTCCGTGCCTTCGTGTTCGTGCCCCTCGCGCAGAATCCGGTCGGATACACCCGTCTCGACCAGGTCCCGCGCCGCGTCGGCCTCCAGGATGCCCGCCCGCTGCGTCGTCTCGATCTCCCGCCGGGTGCGGGTGTCGATCACGATCGTGTCGACTCCCGCGAGCCCCAGCCGGTGCGCCAGCATCAGCCCCGCTGGGCCGGCACCGACGACGGCGACGGGAACCGAGGCGACGGTGTCGACGACGGCATCAGCCATGGCATCTCCTGAGCAACTGTGAACGGTCCGAACACGTCGAACGTTGACAGCAAGGGCCACGACCGGTCGCCCGCGTTTCCGTCAGGCGGAAGCCGACCCGCAAGCCGGCCGGTCGTGCGCGGACGCCGGCGGGTCAGGGAGTGGCACGCGTGCGCCGGTACGTCAGGCAGTCGTACGCGTACGCCATCAGGTCAGGAAGTCGTACGCGGACGCCGGCGGGTCAGGGAGTGGCACGCGTACCCCGGCACTTCAGGCAGTCGTGCGCGTACGGCGGCCCAGCTCGTCGGAGATTCCGTGCGCGGCCCTCAGGAGCGGCTCCCGCAGGCTGCGCGCGCGGCTCGCGCCGTCCGCCGTGATCACGATCCCCAACGAGGCGCTGACCGGCCCCGTCCGGCCGATCCGCACAGGCGTGGCCACCGCGACCGTGCTCTCCGAGAGCTGACGGTCGCTGACGAAGACCTGTTCGCGGCGGATCCGGTCCAGCTGCGTGCGCAGCGCCTTCGGGTCGACGACGGTGTGGGGAGTCCAGGCCCTCAGCGGCGAGTCGAGAACCTCCTCCTGGATCTCCCGCGGCGCGTGCGCCAGCAACACCCGGCCCATCCCGGTGGAGGCGATCGGAAAACGGGTCCCGACCATGGTCAGCAGCTCCACCGACCGGTGCCCGGCGATCCGTTCGACGAACACCAGCTCCGTGCCCTCGCGCACCGCGAGCTGGATGTTCTCGTGGGTCACCTCGTAGAGGTCCTGCATGAAAGGCAGCGCCACATCGCGCAGGATCTGCGTGCGCGGGCACCCCGAGGCGATCTCCCAGAGACGCAGCCCGACATGCCAGGCCCCTTCCTCACCGCGCTCCAGCACGCCCCAGCTCGCGAGCTCCGCCACCACCCTGTGCGTCGTGCTCAGAGCGAGACCCGTACGCTGAGCGACCTCCGACAGGGTCTGCGAGGGATGCTCACGGTCGAAGGCCGAGAGGACCTTGAGGACTTTTCCTGCCGCCGAGATCTGGGTCGCGCTCACGCGGCCAGTCTCGCAGACCGGCGCCGAGCAGCCCCGACTGCCCGCCGTACCGCCCGCCGCACTCCATGGAGGCTTCTGTGAACCGAGAGATCTCCGGACTCTCCTCGATGGCGACCCGGCCGATCCTGGCCGAGCTGTCCGAGCACATCCGCAACGCGCACGGCATCCCCGTTCGATTCGAGGCCGCCGGCGGCGTCGAGACCGCGCGGCGCGTACGCGAGGGCGCCGAGGCCGACCTCCTCGTCCTCGCCGACGGGGCCCTGTCCGCGCTGGCGAAGGAAGGACACCTCCTGCCGGACACCGTGCGCCCCCTGTGGATCTCCCAGGTCGTCGCCGCCGTGCCGGAGGGGGCCCCGATCCCGGCCCTCGGCTCCGCGTCCGACCTGCGTACCGCCCTGCTCTCCGCGCGGAGCATCGCCTACTCCACAGGCCCCAGCGGAACCGCCCTCATCGACCTGATCAGCCGTTTCGACCTCACCGACACGCTCGCAGGCCGCCTCGTCCAGGCGCCGCCGGGTGTGCCCGCCGGCAACCTGCTGTCCTCCGGACAGGCCGACCTCGCCTTCCAGCAGCACAGCGAACTGATGGACCTCCCGGGCGTCGCGGTCATCGGCCCCCTCCCCGGAGACACCGCCATCAGCTCCCTTTTCAGCGCTGGCGTCCTCACCTCCTCCACCCAGCCGACCCGAGCCCTCGAGGTCCTTGACCTCCTCGCCTCCGACACGTCGACGAAGACCGCCCGAGCCCGAGGCATGCGGGCGCCAGAGGACGAGTGACTTGAACGGGGGCATCGCCCATCCCGAGCCGAGCCGAGCCGGGCGGCCGCCGCTTCAGCCACGGCCGCTTCAGTCCCGGCCGTTTCAGTCCCGGCCGTTTCAGTCAGAACCGCTCCAGTCGAACGGGAAGTACTTGCTCGACTTCCCGGTGCGGTCCCAGGAGAAGCCGAACGCGTCCGCGCGGTCGACGGTGGCCCGTCCCCACGTGGCTACCTGGCCCGGCCCGACCTCGGCGCCCGGGGCGTTGTGGACCTGGACGCGAGCGCCGTCCGGGGTGGTCGGCCCGGTGAGCGCCTCGGCGGTCGCGGTGACGCGGCCGGGGATCTCGGCGCGCCAGGTGGCGAGGTCCTCGTCGATCTCCACGTGGATGGGTACGACGTCCATGCCCCGCATCTCCGGGTGGAACATCTGCCCGAACTCCGCCGGCCAGCCGCCCGCCTCACCGCCGAAGACCGCCCCGAGCGCCGCTCGCTGCCGATCGTCGGCGCGTTCGTCGAGGAACACCGCGGCGTACGGGTCGGTATGCGTACCGGCCCACGGGTTGCCTTCGAAGGAGCCGAGCATCAGGACATTGAGGTCGTCGAGCCGTACCTCGCCGAAGTTGCCCTCCCGGATGTGCCACACCAGGACGCCCTCGCAATCGCCGTAGGTCGGGGGCTGCGCGAACGTGCACGGGCACGGGATGGCGCACTTGCACACGTCGAACCAGTCGCCGGCCAGGTGCCAGCGCGTGCCGCTGGTGGCCTGCTCTGTCATCTCGCTTCCCTCCAGCCGAACTCGGAGGAGCTCACTCGGAGTGGCGAGACCGCGTGTCCCGAGCCCGTTCCCGGATCGGAAGACGGCCTCCCTTCCAGCTTGCACCCCACGGCACGGCGTGGCAGCACCGCGGAGGGACCGGAATCGTCACGAGACATGAACGGGTACCAAAAGATACGTACAGGCATGAACTGATACGCACAGGCACTTACGGACACGTACAGGAACTCGCAGGCAACTCACGAGCACGCACAGGCACCCACGGACCCGCAGGGACACGTCCCAGGCGGCTCGCATGCCGTCGGCTCACATGCCGTCCATGGACGGCATCGACCCCTGCAGCCCCGGCAGCATCCAGTCCTGGAACGGTGCCAGCGCCGCCAGGACGAGGAAGACGACGCCCACCACCGTGCTGAGCAGCACGCCACGGGACCACAGCTTCTCCACGAAGATCACCAGCGCCAGTCCCGCCATGGCCGCCACGTTCATCATGCCGAGCGGAACGAAGACGACCATCAGCCCCGCACAGCAGCCGACGCAGTACGCACCGTGATGGACGCCCACCCGCAGGTCACGGGCCGGTCTGCGGAAGCCGGCGTACCGGACCAGATGACTCAGCGGGTCCCGGCAGTGCCGCAGGCAGACGTGCTTGAGGGGACCCAGCTGGTACAGGCCCGCGAGCAGGAAGGCGATGGCGCCGATCCAGCGACCGGCCGTGGGGTGGTCGTCCACCAGGCCGCCGGTGAACGCCAGGGCCGCGTAGGCGAGCAGTCCGAACGCGGTCCACACCAGCAGGTAACCGCCCACGAACTCGGCGGTGCGCAGGGCCCGGGTCCAGCCCGACGACTGCCGGCCGATCCCGCGTACCCACGTGATCGCCACCGGCGCCATGGAGGGCAGCATCATGGCCGCCATCATCGTCACCCAGAGCAGCAGGAACAGGGGCAGCGCCATCCCCATCGTGCCGGGTTCGATCCCCATGTCCCGGGCCTGCCCGACCGTCAGCACCCACGCGGGCACCGCGATGAGGACCACCAGAATCCAGGCGCCCGCCAGATCCCGCGCGGGCAACAGCCCTCCGCCGACTCCGGTAGGGGCGGGCGGCCGGGCGGTGACGAAGGCGGAGATCCGGCTGCGACGCATCGGCGTGCCTTCCTGCGGCTGCTTCCAGCACAGCACACGGCCTCGCGCGACGCGACCCGGCTGCGGGGCCCGCAGAGGCCCGGATCGGCGCATGCACGGGCCGGGAATCCGGCGGCCACGACGAGCGGGTCACCTGCCCGAGCCGAGGTCTGGAATGTCATACGTCGTGCCTGTTCGTGGTCCTTCCCGAGGCGAGAGGTGCCCCCTCGTGTCCCTGGTCCGTTCCTGGCTCTCCGAGCGTCCCCGGGGTGCGCTGAGCCTGACCGTCGCGGCCGGCACCGCCGCCGTGCTGCTCCTCGTCCTCGACGACGCGGCGCAGTTCACCACCGCCGGCCTCGTCGGCGCCCTCGACGTCTCCTGACCGGCCCTCACCACAGCCGCAGAAAGCTCCGCACATCGTCGTAACCGTCCCCGGCCCGGCCGTCCACATCCGTCGGGTCCGCCTCCGCCCGTGCCGCCAACGACCGGGCCAGCGCCACGGCTTCATCACTCAGGTGCCCGAAGCGCCGAGCGGCATGCCCCAGCCACGACTTCGTGGGGGAGCGCGGGAGGGTTCTCGAAAGTCGGATGAGAATGCATCCCGCGACCCTAAGCGCACCGGCGTGCGCACGGCACCGGCGCTGACACCGTGCCCTCGACCCGCCCGTGATCCGGTGGAGAAATCGGTCGTCGTACGCCTCGGACCCTGACACGATCCCGACGTGACCACGTTGTTCCTGATGGTCGGCCTCCCCGGGGCCGGAAAGACCACGAGAGCCCGGCAGCTCGCCGAGGAGCACCGCGCGCTGCGGTTGACGCCTGACGAGTGGATGATTCCCCTGTTCGGCGAGGCGGAGGCGGACGGCAAGCGCGACGTGCTGGAGGGGCGCATGCTCTGGCTCGCCTTGGAGGCGGTGAAGGCGGGGACCAACATGGTGGTGGACTTCGGTTGTTGGTCCCGGGACGAACGGTCCGCGATCCGCTGGCTCGTCGAGGCCGAAGGCGCGTGCTTCCGCATCGTCTATCTGGCGGTGGACGAGGAGACCCAACGCGCGCGGATCGCCCATCGCTGGGCCACCGCTCGTGCGGAGACGCTCCCGATGACCGAGGCGGACATCATGTACGGGCGGTCGCACTTCGAGGAGCCCGACGCGTCGGAGCTGGGAGGCGGCGAGGCGGCCGGCCCGCCCCCTGGCTGGGCGGACTGGCGGGCGTGGGCAGCCGACCGGTGGCCGTCCTTCGCGTGACCGTCGCGGGTCGCGGGCCCGACACGCCATGACGCGGCTCTGAGGGCCGGATCCCCGGGCGCGCCCGGGCGTACCCGACAATGCGGCCCGACCAGGGACGTACCCACGTCGGCACGCCGAAGGATCACACGTCCTGGCCGCGCGTCGAGGTCAGTCGGGCGTCCGCTCCGTTCAGGAGGGTGTCCAGGAGGACCGGGTAGGCGCTGTGGTTCATGCGGTCGGCGAGGAGGTGGGCGGTGGCGGCGATGTGGGGGTGGGTGGTGGGGGGAAGGTGGGCGTAGGTGGAGGTCCACATGTGTTCGTCGGCCTCGCGGACCTCGTCCTTGATGGCGAGGGCGCCGGCGTCCAGGGCGGCGAAGGCCAGGGCGAGGTCGATGAAGGCGTGGTAGATCCCGACGGCGTCGGTGTCGGTGAAGCCGGCGTCGCGGAGGATGCCGAGGATGGTCTCGTCGACTTCGATCTCGCGGGGGCGGCCGGTGACGCGGCTGGCGGTCAGGACGGCGGCCTGGGGGTGGGCGAGGTAGGAGGCGTGGATGGCGAGGCCCAGGGAGCGGAGATCGGTGCGCCAGGTGCCGGTGGCGGTCCAGCTGTCCAGGGCGCGGCCCATCAGCTCTTCGCCGATGGCCCGGGTGAGGCCGTCCAGGCCGGCGAAGTACCGGTAGACGGTGCTGGGGTCGGCGCCGAGCGCGGTGCCGAGCCGGCGGGCGCTGAGACCGGCGGCGCCGTGCTCGCGCAGCATGCGCAGCGCCGTCTGGACGATCAGCCGCTCCGACAGCACGGTGCCCTGTCGGGTGGGGCGCCGCCTGCGCCGTTCCGCCTCCGTGACGACCTTCTTCGGCATCGCGCCACCGCCTCTCCGATCCTTATGCCAACGCCGTAGACCTTAAAGCAGGACGTCGTGTTGCATCGAGACATCCCCGGCCGCCGCCGGGGCCGCCTCGACGAAAGGGTGTGTGACATGCGTGTGCTTCTGGTGGGTGCGGGCGGCGTGGGAACGGCCGTCACCCGTATCGCGGCCCGGCGTGACTTCCTGACCAGCATGGTCGTCGCCGACTACGACCTGGCCCGCGCGGAGGCCGCCGTGGCGGCGCTCGGCGACGGTGAGGAGCGGTTCAGCGCCCGTCGTGTGGACGCCTCCGACGAGGCGGCGGTCCGACGCCTGCTCGTCGAGGAGGGCTGTGACGTCCTGCTGAACGCGACCGACCCCAGGTTCGTGATGCCGCTGTTCAACAGCGCGCTCGCCGCCGGCGTGCACTACCTCGACATGGCGATGTCGCTGTCCGTGCCGCACCCGACCGCTCCGTACGAACAGTGCGGCGTCAAGCTCGGCGACGAGCAGTTCGCCCTGGCCGAGGCCTGGGAGAGCGCCGACCGCCTCGCTCTGGTCGGCATGGGCGTGGAGCCGGGCCTTTCGGACGTCTTCGCCCGGTACGCCGCCGACGAACTCTTCGACGAGATCGAGGAGCTCGGCGTCCGCGACGGCGCCGACCTCACCGTCGACGGCTACGACTTCGCGCCGTCCTTCAACATCTGGACCACCATCGAGGAGTGCCTCAACCCGCCCGTCGTCTACGAGGAGGGCCGCGGCTGGTTCACCACGGCACCCTTCAGCGAACCGGAGGTGTTCGTGTTCCCCGAGGGCATCGGCCCGGTGGAATGCGTGAACGTCGAGCACGAGGAGGTCCTCCTCATGCCCCGGTGGCTCGACGCCCGCCGGGTGACGTTCAAGTACGGCCTCGGCGACGACTTCATCACCAAGCTCAAGACCCTCCACGAACTGGGCCTCGACTCCACGGCCAAGGTCACCGTCCCCGGCGCGGACGGGCCGGTCCAGGTCTCCCCGCGCGACGTGGTCGCCGCCTGCCTGCCCGACCCCGCCACCCTGGGCGACCGCATGAAGGGCAAGACCTGCGCGGGCACCTGGGTCAAGGGCACCAAGGACGGATCGCCGCGCGAGGTGTACCTGTACCACGTCGTCGACAACGAGTGGACGATGCGCGAGTACGGTTCCCAGGCCGTGGTCTGGCAGACCGCCCTCAACCCCGTGGTCGCCCTGGAGCTGATCGCCACCGGCGCCTGGAAGGCGAGCGGCGTCCTCGGCCCCGAGGCCCTCCCGCCCCGGCCGTTCCTCGACCTCCTCGACGTGTACGGGTCCCCCTGGGGCCTGCGCGAGGAACGCTGACCCACCCACCCCACGCCACGCCCGACCTGCCGCGGCCGCCGGCGACACCGCGTACGGGCTCGCCGGCGGCTGCGACGACGAGCGGTGCCGGCGGTGCCTCGCACGACCCAGGCGCCACTCATACGGCCCCGGGCCCTCACTCGGTTGCCAGGGCCACGGTCGCCGCGGCGGCGCGGCACACCTAGTGTCCGGAACGGGCGCCGCCCGGCGCCGACACCGAAGAGACGCACGGAGGTCGTCCATGGCCCGTCCGCTCACCACCGGTCTGGCGACCGCGGCCCTGCTGCTCCTCGGCACCCCCGTGACCGCCGTCGCAGCCGCCCCGCCCACCTGCTTCGGCCTGCCGGCGACGATCACCGGCTCCGGCACGATCACCGGCACCCCGGGCAGCGACGTCATCGTCGGCTCCACCGGCGCCGACACGATCGACGGCCTCGGCGGCAACGACACCGTCTGCGCCCTCGGCGGCAACGACCTGGTCTCCGGCGGCCTCGGCAACGACCGCCTGGACGGTGGCGACGGCGACGACGACGTGAACGGCGACGTGTACGTCGAGAACGGCCCGGCGGTCGGCGGCGGACACGACATCCTGTACGGCGGCAACGGTGCCGACAACCTGCTCGGCGACTCCCAGTCCGACAACGGCGACGCGACCGGCGGCGGTAACGACCGGCTCTACGGCGGCCCCGGCGACGACCTCCACCTCGACGGCGACAGCCTCACCCTGGGCGGCGGCAACGCGAGCGGCGGCGGCAACGACCGCATCGAGGGCGGCACCGGCGACGACGGCCTCATCGGCGACTCGGTCGCCCCCATCGAGGGCTCGGCGACCGGCGCCGGCGACGACGTCCTCCTCCCCGGCGCGGGCGCCGGGGACATCGCCATCGGCGACAGCGAGGGCGTGACGGCGGCACACGGCGCCGGCGGCGACGACCTCATCGACCTCGGCACCGACGGCGGCTTCTTCGCCCTCGGCGACCACAACATCAACGACCCGGCCGGCGGCCCCGCCACCGGCGCCGGCCACGACCGCATCCTCGGCGGCACAGGGGACGAGCTCCTCGTCGGCGACAGCTCGGTCGGCAGCACCTCCGTGACCGCCGCCGGCCACGACACCCTCGAAGGCCGCGGCGGCGCCGACACTCTCTTCGGCGACAACGTCAACTTCGACGCCGACACCATCGTCGGCTCCGCCGGCGGACACGACGTCCTCCGCGGCGGCGAAGCCGACGATCGGATCCTCGCCGGCCCCGGCAACGACCGCCTCGACGGCGGCGCCGCCACCGACCACTGCGACGGCCAGACAGGCCCCTTCGACTCGGCGACGCAGTGCGAGACCGTCGTCGGAGTCCCGTAACTTCCGCGGCTCCGCGCGCGGGGATCGCCCCGACAGCACCCGTGAAGCCCGACCTTCGCGCGGGGATCGCCTCGACCACATCCGCGAAGCCCGCGGCTCGGCCCACCACGGACAGCACCACCACGGACAGCACCACCACCCGGCGGTCAACCCCGGCGACCGACGCCGCGGGTCGACGGACCACTCACGACCGGCCGACGCCGTCCACCCCGGCCGCCGTCCAACCGGTGGCGGCCACCACCTCCCGCGCGATGTCCCCGACGGACCGCCCGTCCGTCCCCACGCGCACCGTGTCCACCGGCGCACGCCGGTCCAACAACCGCGCCTTACGCAGGCTGCCCACCAGCTCCTGCTCCAGCTCCGACCCGAGCTCCCGGCCCCTCAGCCGCGCCCGAGCGGTCGCGTCGGAAGCGGTGAGCAGAACACGCACGATCCGCACCTCGGCCCCCATGGCACGCTCGAACATGCCCGTCGCCTCGGGCAGCACGCTCACCGTGTTCGTATAGATCAGGCGCCGGTAACCACGCTGGGCGAAGTTCCCCCACACGGCCGTCAGATTGCTCTCGGTGATCTCCTCCCGATGCGGATCACCCGCCGGCGCCGGATGCACCTGCCCCATGAAGTCACCCTCGACGACCGCATGGGCGACCGCCGAAGCACGCAGCAACGCCGACACCTCCCACCCCACCGTCGTCTTGCCGACACCGGCCCGCCCCCCGATGAGCAGCACCTCCGCGCTGTTCAAAACCGGTCCAGACGATGCGCGTAGGGGGTCGGCAGGCTCGGGGTACCACCGCCCGGAAACCAAGCCGTGCACAGATCCCGGTACCGGTCGGCGACCACCGAGCCGTGCACGTACGCCTCCTCCACCGACCAATGGCCGAGCAGCAGCCGGATCAACACCCGGTCGTCGGCGAGCAGACCGCCGGTACGCAGCGCGTCGAACGCCTGAAGATAGGCCTTGTCCGGCTCTCGCACGCCCGCCCTGCGCCGCAGTTCCGGCTCGAGGCTCCGTACCAGGGAAGAGCGATTCAGAACGGCGGCCATCATCCCGCCGCTCGCCGCGAACCCCTGCTGATACGTGCAGCCCATGTGGCGCGCGACCCGTCCCGTGAGACCGTCCGCCGGCTCCCTGACCGTGAACTGGCCCAGTCGTCGTTCCCAGCACAGCCGGGCGACGGCCAGAAGCAGGCGGCGTGTCGCGTCGGCGTCCGCGGCCACCAGTTCCTCCACGGTCAGCGTGCCCAGGGGGTCGCCGAACGCCCGTCCCTCCAAGACGGCGTAGCCGACGGTGGCACCGCCGGACCGCACGACCAGGGTCCGCGACCCCGGTTTCCACGTCGTCTGGGGCACGAGCCGCTTCCACCCCTCGTGCCGTACGTGCGTCCAGGGCCGCTGGGCGTGCGCGGCGTTGAACAGACGGACCATCGCCGGAAGGTCCTCCGCGGACGAACCATGCACGCCGGGAGCGGCAGCCCCCGAACCGTCGCCCACCGCCCCCTCCACATTGCGCACGGGGACGACCAAATGCCCTTCGGCGACGGCCCCGACGAAACCGAACCGCTCATACACCCCCTCGATACCGTCGGACACGAAAGCGACGTCCACCCTCTGCGCCATGCCGGCCAACGCCCGACGCATCAACCGCCCCATGTGCCCACGACGCCGGAACGCGGGCCGCGTCTCCACCCCGCCGATCCCCTCCGCAGCCACGTCCACGGCCCCGAACCGCATCCGGAACGACACCGCCTCCAACTCGGCGACCGGCTCGCCCGCCGCGGTGTGCAGCCGACAGTGCCGCACCCGCAGACTGCGCACCTCCTGATCCGGAACCTCGGTGTAACCGACCCCCGCCCCCTGATCCGGCACGAACCCCCACCCCTCGATCACCCGCTCACGGCGCCCTCGCCCGTCGGACAGCACCGAGTCCTTCACTACCCACCGCCGCAGCACCCACCACATCGCGCAGCCCACCCCCCTCGCCGCACACCCCGAACGGGCGGTCACCATGCGGCGTTCCGTCATCCCGCCGTGGCACCCGGGGAACCGGGGCACCCCGGACACTCGGGCACCCCCACCGGGGTCGCCCCGGAGCACACCGTGTGCCCCGGGGCGACGCCGGATCGGAGATCCTCCGCAGGTCAGCTCGCGGGGGCCGTGAAGTGGCAGTCCGCGGAGACAGGCGACGTGGTGGTGCCGTCGTTGGCACGCACCCGCCACCCGTAGCTGTGCCCGGGGACGAGCTGCGGGGCCGTGACGGAGACGGCGCCGCGCCCCGTCACCTTGCCGCTCGCCGACCCGGACCCGCCCAACACGATGGGCTGCGGCCGGCTCGGGTCGGTCGTGTCCCAGATCGAGAACTCGGCCCAGATCTGCCGGGACGGATCGGGGTGCACGACGTAGCTCTTCAGCGTCGGGGTGAGGCTGGTCGCGGTGCCGAAGTCAAGTTGGAACTGCTCGACCGGACCGTGGCAGCCCTGTGACAGCGAGACGTAGGGAGCGTCCTTCATCGCGGTGCCCTTGCCGGTGGGGGCGGTCATCGTGCGGGCATGAGAGGAGGCCTGTGCGTCCCGCATGGCGTAGTCGAAGGCCTCGACACGCTGTACCGACCCCTTGAAGTAGGCGTTGTTCACACCGTTGACCTTGTCCCGGCCGACGACGAACGGCCCGGCCGCAGCCCAAGGAGCGGTGTGCGTGGCCGTGCCCTTCTTCTCACCGTCGACGTAGAGAGTGACCGTCTCGGCGGCCGCGTCGTACGTTCCCGTGAGCCTCGTCCACACGCCCACCGTCGCGGGGGCGCGCGCCTGGTCGACGTTCCAGGTCGGACTGTCCGTCTTCGGCATGCCGAACCGCCACGTACTGTCGGGCTTGTCGAACCACAGCATCATTCCGCTGATGATCTGCCCGTCCTGCGCGAGCACCACCGAAGTCCCGGCGTCCACGTCGACCTTCGCCCACGCTGAAACGGTGAAACTCCGCCGGGTATCGATCACGGGCCCGCCCGCGGTGACAGCACCGTCCGAGCCGTTCAGCGCGAGCGAACCACCGTGCTCCGCGCTCCAGGAACCGCCTCCGGTCAGCGACCGGTGTACCCACCAGAACCACCCATGAGCCCACCGGCGGAGTCCAGCCCCCACGACAGCTTCGGCCCACCCTGGGTCCGGCCGTAGACAGGGGTGTGATCGGAGTACGCCTCAGCACCGGGCGTGCACTTCGGCAGCCACGACTTGTCACCCGGCTTGAGCCTGCAGTCGGGCTGCACCGAGTCCGAGTAGTCCGTCCAGTCGCCCAGACTCGTCCACGAGTCACAGCCGGTGAACCCGTCCGTGGAGAACAGATAGTCGATCTTCGACGTCAGGAACTCGCCCTGCGAAGTGATCGCGTAATCCACAGGCTCACCCGCCGGATTGCCGTCGTTCACCTCCATCGCGCGCGTGACCTTGGTGATCTCGTTGGCCGCGTCACCCGGGAGATACGACCGCTGATCGCACTCCGACATCATGCTGTAGAGCTTCTGGAGCCGGTCCTGGACACTCGTGTTGAAGTCCCCACCGAGAACCACCGACGGAAAGCTCCCTGCCACCGCGGCGACCGTGTCGATCTGCTCCTTGTAGTACTGGTCGGCTGTCGCGGCCGCCAGCCTCCCCGCCTTGACGTCCTCGCCGAAATTGGCGACATGGGTCGTGCACAAGTGCTGCTCCCAGCCGTCCACCTCAGCGCACAGCACGGTCCCGCGGCCCATCGACAGACCGAGCGGAGTGTCGAAGTCCGTCTCGCTTGTCCAGGTGATCCGCCCCTTCACTCCGATCGCCACCCCCAGCGTGCCGTTCAGGCTGCCCCGGCACTCCGACCCCTCCTGATCGATGAGTTCGACCCCTGCCCCCACCCCGACTCAGGGCAGCACCTCTGACTTTGCCCATCAGCCAGAACATGATCAACAAGAACGCCCCGCCGGCCGGGGCAATCCCCGACGCACACACGAGTCAGCGGCGCTCGGTCGACGCTGTGTTGATGCCGCGTCCGCAGATGTGCGGACCACCTCACCCTTCCTCCGCCGCCTGCCCCCTGGTGGTCAACTTCGGTCCCACCCGGGCGGTGTGTCGGAAGTGAATCTTGTGCATAGGGTGGCGGCATGTCACTGGGTCACATAGTCCTCTCGTCCGGTCGTTCGATCCGGCTCACCGAGCTACGCATGTCTTCGACCTACGCGGGGATGCTGGAGGGCTACCCGTGCAAGCGCATCAACGACCTCAAGGTCAGTTGGCTCCAGCGCCATGCCGAAGGCGCATTCTCCTCCACGCCGGTCCATTTCGTTCCGCCCTCCCGCCACTACCCGGACGAGGCCGCCGGTGCCTTCGGTCCCGTCGAGGTGCTGCCCTCCGTGTTCTGCGTCGGGGTCTTCGACTCCGCGCCGCTTGACCGGGCAATGGACGGTTCCACCCTCGTGGTCGCCTGGTTCCAGCCCGGCCCGGAGGTGCCGGCAGGAGAGGACGCTGATCTTGCGCTTCGCAGCATTCGTTGGGAGGAGTTGGCCCAGGACTACGAGCTGTAGGCAGGTGTGCTGATCGCGGCCACCCATTGATGGCCGAGATCTCTCCGGCCCATGAAGCGTGATCAACCACAGCACAAGAAGCACGTTCGACGCACGGCCAGGCCGGGGTTTTCTCAGGGGAGGCCCCGAGCCGTTTCGGGGACTTCCCGGAGTGAACAGTGGTGACCACCGTCCTAGCGTGATGGCATGTCAACTTCCCGACGCATCCGGTTGCTCGCGGCATGCGCGGTGGTGCTCACCGCCACCGCGACGACCACGGCCGCAGGCGCCACCACGTCCACCGACACCACGTCCGCGACGACGACCACCACCGCCACCGACTCCACCGGCACCAGTTCCGCAGCGACCCTGACCCCTGCCTCTGCGAACGGCACCACCGGCACGGACCAGGACCCGCTGGCCCGCTTCCACAGCCAGCGACTCCACTGGCACACGTGCTCCCTCGACGCCTCCGACGCACTCGGCCGGGCACTGGACGACGCCGGCGCCGCATGCGCCGACGTCACCGTCCCGCTCGACTACACCGACCCTGCCGGCCGCACCATCACCGTCGCCGTATCCCGCCTGAAGGCCACGGACGCAGCGCACCGCGTCGGCGCGCTGCTGCTCAACGACGGCGGACCGGCCGGCCCCAGCCTCCACATGCCCCTCACCAAGCCGAAGGTGATGGGAGATGTCGCAGGCCGGTACGACCTGATCGGCATGGACCCGCGCTTCGTCGGCCGCAGCACCCCGCTGGACTGCGGCTGGGACCTTGGATCCGCCTTCTTCCGCTCTGCGGGGTCCAACCTGGCGGCGTACCGCGACGAGGTCACCGTCGCACGCGAACTCGCCAAGCAGTGCAAGCGCGCGCACGGCGACGTCCTGCCGCACGTCACCACCCGCAACACGGCCCGCGACATGGACGTCATCCGCGCGGCCCTCGGCGAAGGCGCCCTCTCGTACCTCGGCTACTCCTACGGCAGCTATCTCGGCGAGGTCTACACACAGCTCTTCCCCGGCCGCACCGACCGCATGGTGCTCGACGGCGTCAACACCCCGGAGCAGTACAACCAGACCCTCCTGCGCGGCGCCGAGACGGCCAACGAGGCCGCCCTACGCGCGTGGGCTTCATGGGCGGCCGCACGGCACGACACCTTCGGCCTGGGCGCCACGCGAGGCGAGGTCCTGGCGACGGTGAACCGCATACTCGCCGCCGCCGCGCAGGAACCGCTCAGGATCGGCACGACGTACCAGCTCGACGAGCACGTCCTTCCGTCCCTCTTCGTAGGCGGCCTCGGCAGCGACCTCGACGAGCGCCGCACCGCCCTCGCCGACACCGCCCGCATCCTGGCGCGCGCGGCGGACCGAAAGCCCGTCGAACCGTCCGAAGCACTCGCCGGCCAACTGGAGTTCCTCCTCACCGGAGCGGGATCGGCCCCCTCCAGCCAGATGACCGCGATCCTCTGCGGCGACGTCGCCGAGCGACGAGGCGTCGGCACCTACTGGCGCGCCGTCGAGAAGTCCCGCAAGGTCTCCTCCCTCACCGGGCCCCTGGCCAACAACATCACCCCGTGCGAATTCTGGGACCGCCCCACCGAGCCACCGACCCAGCTCGACAACGACATTCCGGCCCTCCTCGTCAACGCCACCGGCGACCCCCGCACCCTCTACTCCGGCGCCACCGCCATGCGCCGCCAATGGCCGAGCTCCCGACTGCTCACCGTCCAGGGCGCCCGTCAGCACGGCCTGTACGGCGAATACGGCAACACCTGCGTCGACGACCACGTCAACGCCTACCTGCGCACGGGTCAGCTCCCCACACGCGACCTGACCTGCCAGGCGTAACCCTGGCAG
Source organism: Streptomyces wedmorensis (assembly GCF_000716445.1). Lineage (GTDB taxonomy): Bacteria > Actinomycetota > Actinomycetes > Streptomycetales > Streptomycetaceae > Streptomyces > Streptomyces wedmorensis. The sequence goes on along the minus strand of NZ_JNWK01000046.1, from coordinate 12,255 downwards.
CGGACACGGGCCGCCGACCTGGACGATGGATGGACGGCGCCCATGGAAGCTCCCGTACGCCGATGAACCCAGGGCCCGGGGCCACCCGCCGGCACTTGCCCCCGGCACGTGACGAGCCTCGGCGGGTACGGCCTTGGGTCACCCCGACAGGTGCCCTCGCCCGGACACGATCGGCGGTAGCGGCTCGCGGGCCGCGTGCCACGCCTGAGGAAGGTCGGCCACACCCGTACGAGCCGCGATCACGCCGCCCGCGATGGCGCACGTGGTGTCGATGTCGCCAAGTCCGGCGACGGTGAACCACAGGCCCTCGTGCAGGTCGTCGAGGTGCCCCGCGGCACACCACAGGGCGTACGGGACGGTGTCGGGACCGGACATGCGGTACCCGGAACCGAGCACCTCCGCGGCGTGCCGGACCGAAGTGCGGTCCGGCATCCGCGCCGCGATCCGCACTCCCGACCGGACATCACTCACCGGGAGCTGCTCGGCGACGGCGTGGAGGAAGTCCTGTCGCGCCGGAGCGGGACCTCCCCGACTACGAGCCGCCAGCGCCGCACCCACGGCGACCGCCACCGCCCCGGCGACGGCCTCCGGATGGTGATGCGAGACCGCACTCTGACGCGCGGCCTGTTCCACGACCGTGCCGAGGTCGTCGGCATGCCACGCACCCAGCGGCGCCACACGCATGGCTGCCCCGTTCCCCCAGGAACCCTGGCCACCGAACTGCCCTGCGACCACTCCCTGCCAAGGCTCGCCCGCACCGATCCGCCGCAGCACGTCGTGCATCGACGCCCCGTACCCACGGTGCGTGTCCTCGGCATAGGCCCCAGCAAGCCCCGCGGCGAGGCGATCCAGGTCCACGATCCCGTCGCCCTCGGCGAGCTCCCGCACGAGAACGACAGCCTGCGCCGTGTCGTCGCTCCACCTCCACAACGCCTCCGCCGGCAACGTACGCGCCTCCAGCCGCTCCACGCCCTCCCGACGCAGAATCCCGAACCAGCGGTCACCGAACGCGTCCCCGAAGGCCAGCCCGTTCAGCGAATCCCATACAGCGAGTGGTACGTCGATCATCGGACCAGTATCACCACTCGACGCCACCCGCACATTCCCGTTCCGGGCGGGCAGGCACCTCACAAGGACGCCCCTGCCTGCCCCTCGTCCGGCCGACCGAAATATTGGCTGGCACGCGAGGCCACCGGAGTGCGAAGCTATCCGCACACCGAAGGGGTGTAGCTCAGATGGCCAGAGCGCCGGTCTCCAAAACCGGATGTCGCAGGTTCGACTCCTGTCACCCCTGCCAAGGCACTACCGCCACCTCCCGCCGATTCAGCCCAGCCGTGAGCTCGCTGCCGAGGAGGAGTGGCAGGAGAGGGTCCCCCGACGTCCACACCAGCGCGCGGCCCACGCTCGCGGGTCAGCCAGGACGAAGAGGGGGAGTTCACGTGACGACGACCTGCGTCATTCTCGACATCGGGGGCGTACTGGAGTTCACACCGGACACGGGATGGGTGCAACGGTGGGAACAACGCCTGCACCTCCCACCCGGCACCGTGAACGCGCGAATGCACGACGTGTGGCACGCCGGCAGTCTCGGAACCATCAGCGAGCGCGACGTACACGAACAGCTGGCAACTCGTCTGGACCTCTCCACCGCGGATACCGACGCCTTCATGGCCGACCTCTGGACGGAGTACCTGGGCACGCCCAACGACGAGCTCATCGACTACGTGCGCGGACTCCGCGGCCATTGCCGACTGGGCATCCTGAGCAACAGCTTCGTCGGCGCCCGAGAACGGGAAACAACGCTGTACCACTTCGACGAACTCGTCGACGAGATCGTCTACTCCCACGAGATCGGCATCGAAAAGCCCGACCCCCGGGCCTTCGAAACCGTCTGCGCCACCCTGGACGTACAGCCGGAACACTGCCTCTTCATCGACGACGTCGCCGTCAACATCACCGCCGCCCAATCCACAGGCATGCACGCCCACCTCTTCGAGGACAACCCCCGGACCATCACCCGCATCGCAGCCCATCTAGCCGCCGGGCCCTCGCTCCTGGAACAGTCCCGGCTCGCATGACGCCGGTACTACTGCCGGTCCTCCGTCTCAGCGTGCCCGTGGCTCCAGGCCAGTCAAAGGAGAACGGTCGCCACCTGGGCACAGGGATGAATGGATGCTCGGAGGTTCCTCTACCGGAAGGCCATGCCGCATCGGTCAGCGCGATGACGACTTCGACGACTCTGGTCGGTCGTGACGACCGACGCGCCATCGGCCCCCTCGTCCTCATGACCTGCCAGCGGAGCCCATCGTTCGACAGAGTCCGAGGATGCGATCGTTCAGGAGGGTCGGAGTAGAGGACGGCGCTTCGAATGCGCACAAGCTGCTCACGCCAATGGCGTAATCCGCGGAACGCGCGAGCACCGCGTGCAAGGAGGCGCAGGCGGAAGGCCGTAGCGGCGCGAGGGTGACAATGGCCGACTTGCCGAGGCGGGGGAAATTATCAACGCACGTTTGGAAAGCATCGTTTCTGCACGTCAGCGGCCCCCTAATCCCTTGTCCGGCATTGGAGTGAGATGCCGTATCTCGTTGCCCGCTGTCGCGTTTGACCGCGCGACGGGCACATTCCGGCACGTCATTCGAAGATTCTGAGGAGTGGTTATGCGTTCTCTGGTCGCGTCTGTCCTGGCCGTGGGCATCGTGTTGGTCGGCGCGGGCGGCGCGCTCGCGCACGACGGTGTCGGAATCGGCGGCTTCGACGGCGGCGGCGCCGGCTTCACCTCGCACTGTTCGGCGACCGGCGTTCCGTCCGTCTACGGCACCATCTTCACCGGTTCCTGCTCGGACAGCGGTTGGGAAAAGGGCGAGGAGTTCACCTACTTCGGCGTCCACTGACCTTCGGCCCCACCAGGCAGTAGGCATCACTGAGAAAACCCGCACCCCGTGCCCACGCACGGCCAGCGGCAACGGCCCGCCCTCATACGTGAGGGCGGGCCAGTTGGTTCAGGGCAAACCACCCGAGTTCGCATTGATGCCGGGGAGAGACTCGGCTCCGGCCCGATGGACCAGTCGCACGGTGCCCACGGTAACTCGCCCCACGAGTGCTGCCGAAGCCAGGCTTTGACTGGCCACTTGTCCGGCACGTCCATGAGCCAAACCATCTCGTTGACGTCCATCCCAGAACCCCAGGGGCGCCCACATCTGCGCTGTAGGGTCCAGGATTTCGCGGTCGGCCACACTGCGCGATCACGTGATCCACGAGAGTCGCCTGGAGCTGGCGAGGCTCTTCTTCGCCGACTTCGACCCGTCCGTACGGGGCATCGTCGCGCAGCCGTTCTTGATGACGGCTGAGGTGAGAGGCCCGTTCGCGCGGACAGGCTCACCCCGGCACGTGTTCGCCGCGACTTCCGGCACATCCGCTTGAAGGCCGGATGCCCGGCCAGAGCGCCGAAACCCACCCGCCCAGGACCCGGACGACCTCCCGGCCGAAAGAACACCCGGCCCACCCCGCGACACGACGTCCACACACCCCGCAAGACGAGCACCACCACGTCCCTGACCAAGAAGTCACCCACCCCACGACCCCGCCGTACAGGTTAAAAGATCAAGCTAGACCGCGGAGGACTGTCGGCGATCCCAACATGGACATTCGTGTGCGTGGGTGCGCCGGAGCGTCAACTGTTCTGTGTCTTGCGTGTGGTTTCTTCGATCCACTGCCTGGCGCGGGCAATGGCTTCCTGCTGAGCGCCGAAGATGTCGCTTGTGGGGGGCAGGACGGCGTCCTCGCCGAGTTCCGCTGTGACGCCGGTGCGACGGAGGACGGTTTGGAGACGGGGTTCGACACCCGCTAGGTAGAGGCGGCCGCCGTGGGTGTGCAGATCGCGTGCGTAGCGTTGCAGCAGTTTCAGTACAGCGGAGGAGGGGACGTCGGGGACGCCGCGCAGACCTAGGATCACAGCCGCGCCGCGCGCGTTGGTGGTGTTGGGCCACTGTTCGTCGATCCGGGGCGTCTCGGCGAACAGCGAGATGCCGTCGTAGTGAAGGACGGTGAGGGTGCCGGGTTCGATCCGGTCCGGGACGTCGGAGACCCGCCACCGGCCGTCGCCGTCCTCCTCCAGCGCGTGGAGTCGGCTTTGGCGGGCTGCCTGCACGCAGTAGAGGAGGAGCGAGAGGACCGCTCCGATGACGATGGCCTGCTGGAGCGGGAGCTGGGTGGTGGCCAGGAAGGTGACGGTCATCGCGGTGGACGACAGCGGGGAGGTGCGCAGGACGAGGGCGATGTCCGGGAGGCGGCCCACGATCAGTTCGCAGCCGATCACGATGATCAGGCCGCCGATCACGGGCATCGGGATGCGTTCGGCGAGCGAACCGAGGGTGAGGACGAGCAGCGCGAGCCACACCGCGGCGAAGATGCCGGTCCATCGGGTGCGGGCGCCCGCGCTGACGGCGACGCCGGTGCGGGACATCGAGCCGCCGGTGGGCAGCGCCCCGAACAGGCCGCCGCCGATGTTGCCGAGGCCCTGGGCGACGAAATCGCCGTTGACGGAGGACTTGGTGCCGTCGGGGTTGGGCACGCTGGGCCCGATGGAGGCGGCCTGGGCGAGTCCGACGAGGGCGACGGCGAAGGCACCGGGCAGGAGCGCGCCGGCAGCCGTCAGGTCGGGGGCGGTGAAGGCGGGCAGGGCACCGGGGATCGGGCCGATGTCGCCGGCCAGTTCCACGTGTGTGCCGAGGATGCCGACGGCCACGCTGACCACGAGCAGGGCGACCAGGACGGCCACCGGCTTCAGCCGTTCCACCAGGCGCACCAGGGCCCAGACGGCGACCGCGGCGAGGGCGGTGAACACGGCCGCGGGCTTCCAGTCGCCGATGTGGATGATCCAGTCGCCGAGTTGGAGGAGCTTGTTGTGGCCGGCCGGCTTGTAGCCGGTGGCGTCCTTGAGGGAGCCGGTGATGATCTGCAGGGCGATGCCGGTGGAGAAGCCTGTCATGACGGCGTTGGAGACGAACGACATGATCGCCCCGAGCCTCAGCACGCCGAGGAGCAGCATGATTGCTCCGGCCATGACGGCCAGGGTGGCGACGTTGCCCGTGTCCAGGGTGTCGAGTCCGGCCTCCTTGACGACGCTTTGCGATGTCAGGGCGAGGGCGGAGGTGAGGGTGGTGACCATCAGGACGGTGCGGGCGAAGAGGGAGCCCAGGAGGGTGGGGACGACGCCGGCGTAGATGCCGGCGACCGGGTTGAAGCCGCCGATCGCCGAGTACGCCATGCCTTCCGGGATGGAGAAGAGGCCGGTGGCGAGGCCGGCGGACACGTCGGAGGGCTTCGGCGTGCCGAGTGCCCGCAGCCGGGCCCGGGCCGGCGCGAACGTCACGAGGCGAGTCCGCTGATCGCGTCTCCCACGTACTTGGCGCCGAGCACGACGAGGACCACCGTCATGATCGCGCTGTTGTGCTCGCCCATCCACGTCTTCCAGCCGCCGAGCACCGCGGCCGACCTGCTGCCGCCGAAGACGTACACGAGCAGGGGCAGCAGGACGCAGGCCGAGCCGATCAGGACGAACAGGACGCCGGCGACGGCCTTGCCGCCGCCGCTCGCCGGGCTGCTCGCGATGGAGGCCGCGCCGCCGACCGCGAGGACCAGGTTCTTCGGGTTGGCGCCGGACAGCAGGGCTGCGAGTCCGGCCGCCTTGCCCGGGGTGAAGTGGTCGATCGCCCGCATCCAGCCGGGCAGCGTGTGCTCCTGTCCCTCCCTCGGGCGGTCCTTCCACTGCTTGGCGCCCATGAGCAGGAAGAGCACGCCGAGCGCGAGCTTGAGCCAGTACGTCCAGTCGGCGGGTGTGCCTCCGTCGTCGGCACCGGCGCCCGAGCCGGCGAGGACGACCACGGTGGTGATCACTCCGAGCGTGACCATCCAGCCCAGCGTGAACGCCGTGCCGTTGACCTTGCCGCGCGGGGTGGCCAGCATCAGCACCACTGCGATCAGCGGAAGGGGGCTGATCGCGATGCCCACCGCCGACGCCAGCATCTGCCCGACGGCGTCACCCATCGCTGCCTCCTCCGTACCGGCCCCGCTCCGCCCCCGCCACGGCAGGCGGTGTGCACGAGCCTTTCCGTCCGCTCGGGGGGCCGCAACGGAGGCAGGGCCGAACGGGTGACGCCTCCCCGGCCACCCCGCGGTCGCGAGGCGCGGTTGCGGACACCCCGGAATGCGATGACCGTCAGAGGGCTTACGTCCGCCTCTCGGCGTACGGATCGGAGTCCGCATGGACGCGCAGACGTTGAAGCAGCAGATCGCCACGGCCCACGAGAAGGCGCGGGCCGACGAGGGGTACTGGCTCGGCATGGCGGCCTTCCGCTACGGCTTCCCGCTCCTGGAGATGCACCGCAGCCTGTGGGAGTGGCACGTCGACACGTCTGCCCCGACGCACCTCGGCGCGATCAACGAGATCCACCACACCCCGCGCCGCGCGGAGCCGGGGGACACGTACTTCGTCACGCCGATCGTCGACGCCCCGTACTCGCGCGCCTTCGTCGACCTGTCCGGCGGCGCGGTGGTCCTCGCCGTCCCGCCCGTCACCGACCGGTACTTCACCGTGCAGCTCCTGGACGTGTACACCAACAGCTTCGCCTACGTCGGCACCCGCATGGGCGACACCACCGGCGGCGACTTCCTGCTGGCCAGGCCCGGCTGGCGCGGCACCGTCCCCGACGGCATCACCCGGGTCATCACCGCCCCCACCCCCCCCCTCGTCTGCCTCCTGGCCCGCGTCACGATCCTCGACGACGACGTCCCCGCCGCCGTCGCCCTGCAGAAGCGGATCGCCCTGCGCCCCGCCGACCCGGCCACCCCCAAGCCCGACCCCTCGGCCAACCCGCCCGCCCGTGACTGGCGGGGCGAGGGCGGCGATCCGCTGGACTTCCACCGGATGCTCGCCGACTGCCTGAGCGCGAGCCCGCCCCCGGCCGCCGAGGCCGGCGTCCTCGGCCTGCTCGCCCGCATCGGCATCACCCCGCACCGCCCCTTCGACCCCTCCCGGCTCCACCCCACGGCCGTCGACGGCCTGCGGCGGGCCGTCGCGGACGGACTGCGCGACCTGTACGCGGACATGCCGTTCGCCGGCCCGTCCCACAACGGCTGGGTCATGGTCGACGTCGACACCATCGGCGACTGGGGCACCGACTACTTCTCCCGCCTGGAGATCGCCCAGATCGGCCTGCTCGCCAACCGTGCGAAGGAGGCGTACTACATCGGCGCCGTCCTCGACGGCGACGGCGACCCGCTCTCCGGCGAGCACCGCTACGAACTCCGCTTCGGCCCGGACGACTTCCCGCCCGTGGACGCCTTCTGGTCGCTGACCATGTACCTCAACCCGCAGGGCTTCCTCGTCGAGAACCCCATCGGCCGCTACCACCTCGGCAGCCTCACCAAGGACCTCGCCTTCGGCCCCGACGGCTCCCTCACCCTCTACCTCCAGCGCGAGAACCCCGGCCCGGACAAGGAGTCCAACTGGCTACCCACCACCGAACCCGGCGTCCTGTTCCGCCTCATCCTGCGCCAGTACCTGCCCACCCCCGACATCCTCACCGGCCGCTACGCACCCCCGGCCGTCGTCCGCGTCGACCGCTGAGCGAATCCGGTGTCGGTCATCGGGCCTCACCCTCCATCGCGTCGTCGCGCCAGGCCACGAGCCGATCCTCGAGCAGCCCGTGGCCGTCCAGTACGTGCCGGGTGAAGGCATCCCGCTCGTGAGCCAGGACCGCCGCTTCCCACACACCCTCGATCCCCGTGTGGACGCGGACGTGGTCGCCGTCACCGACGGCATGGAGAAGCAGCACGGCGAGCCCGAGGGAGCCCCGACTGTTTTGGCTGGTCAGGTTCCGGAGAGGGGCGTCGGCGTCCGCAGGCGGACGCCCCACTCCGGAAGGGCTCGGCCGTCAGGTTTCGAGCGGCTCGAAGTCACCCGGCTTCCACGACCCGTCGAACGCAGGCTGCTCCGGTCCGTAGATGCGGAAGTACGTGAACCAGCCACGGCCGGGGACGGTCTGGATCCACCGTCCCTCCGCACCCGGAGGTTCGCTCGGTCCGAAGTACAGGTCCACGCTGTCGGCGCCGTCCGCCGGCTCAAGCTTCTCGAAGAGTGACCGCAGCGCCGCCTGGCCCTGTTCGGCCACGACCTCGGACCGGGTCCGCGCGTCGTAGGCGGTCACGGACCAGAACAGGCCGGCCGGTACCGGCAGCGGGACGGTCAGCCGGTACGTACGGCTGCCGTCGAGGTAGTTCCCGGTGGCGTCCCGCAGGCCGAGCCAGTACAGCGAGCCCTGCCCCACGGCCCGGCGGAACATGGCCGGGGAAGCCACGATCGCCTGGGCGAACCACCGGTCCTTGGCCTCGACGTCCAGGGACCCCTCCCTCTCGAAGGTGCCGTTCTCCGGCCGCAGCCCCGCCCACTCCCAGGACCGGTCCGGCCAGACCGTCCGGTCGGGCCGGTCGGAGGCGAAGGCGGAGACCAGCATCTCGTCGCGCCCGATCCGCGCGGCTTCGGTCAGCAGGGCCGCCGTCCGCTCGTCGGGATCGAACGGGCGGCCCGCCTCGACGCCCAGCTCGGCGAGGAGCCCGAGCATCGGCCGCATCTCCTCGACGGCGGGCTCGGAGTCGATCACCGAGTGCAGAACCCGCCAGAACTCCAGGTTGTCCTCCCAGGCCAGGCAGGTGCAGTCGATGGCACGATCGCTGTAGTCGGTGAAGGTGTACGCCGGCGGGTCGTCGCTCCGGTCCAGCGGATAGAACCGCACCGAGGACAGCAGTCCGTTCGCCGTCGCCACGTCCCCGCCCAGCGGCAGCACCCGCAGCGCGCAGAACGCCGTCCAGGTGTCGCTGCGCGCCACGACGTACCCGCTCTCGGGCACGTCCCCGTCGTAGCCGGGCGGCAGCAGCAGGTGCTTGCCGCCCTTCGCCCCGTACGCGCCGGGCAGCCCCACGTCCACGATCCACCTGTGGTGGTGGTCGTCCACGAGCCCGATCAGCGGTCCCGGCGGCAGCTCGATCACCATCGGCCCGCTCTTGCGCAGGTCGAGGACGCCACCGGAGTAAGGGGTGTCGGAGTTCAGCGTGAAGCCGGTGTGGTGCGGCCGGGCGATGAACAGCAGCGCCGTCTCGTTGTCGACCGCGCCCGCGTCCCGGGTCCCCTTGAAGATCCCCTCCAGCGAGACCGTCGGATAGAAGAAGCGGTACGCCTCGACCGCCCGCCGCAGATCCCGCCGGCCCCGCGCGGCAGCCGCACTCTGCGCCACCGGAAAACCATCCTCGAAGTCCACCAGGCCATTCGCCACGACAAGCCTCTTCCAGCCGGTTCCCGGGCTGGAGGTCTCCCTCCGGCCCCTGAAGTACGGACCACGCTTCCCGCTCGCTGCCGCACCGGCCATCGAACAGGGCCAGACGAGTGAGGCCCCCGGCCAGAGGGACGACCCGCTGGACCCCGCGATGGAGGACCGCCCTGAACGCCTTCGAGATCGCCTTCGACGGCCGGTTCTCCCGGCGGGTGTCTGGATCTGCGATATCCGTGTCATTGCAGTCATCTGCGGCCCGGCTGAGGATGGGCCGCATAAGTCAGCCGCGCAGGATCGTGCTTGCCGTCTTCGACGGAGTGGAGTCGTTGGACGTCACGGGCCCCGCGCAGGTCTTCTCCGCGGCGAGCCGTCTGCTGGGCCGGTCCGGACGGGGTTACACCGTCGAGCTCGTCGGTGCCGGACCTGCGCCGGTGCACTGTGCGGGCGGGGTTCGTCTGCTGGCCGACAGTGCCTTCGCCGACTCGGACGGCGAGGGAGTGGACACTCTCGTCGTGCCCGGCGGGCTCCGGATCCGTCCCGATGGCGTCGAAGCCGTCGTCGACCCCGAGGTCCTGACCTGGGTCGCACGCGTCGCACCGCGCGTACGACGGGTGGTGTCGGTCTGCGCCGGTGCGCACACGCTCGCCGCTGCGGGGCTGCTGGCCGGCAGGCGGGCCACGACGCACTGGGCCACGGCCGAGGCCCTGGCCGAGCGGCACGCGGACGTCACCGTGGACGCCGACGCCGTCTACGTGCGGGCCGACCCGGTGTGGACGGGGGCCGGGGTGAGCGCGGGCATCGACATGAGCCTGGCGCTCGTGGCCGACGACCACGGTCGCAGGCATGCGCTGTCGACCGCCAAGTGGATGGTGATGTACCTGCAACGGCCCGGGGACCAGAGCCAGTTCAGCGCGCCCCTGAAGCGGCAGAGCACGGCCCGTGCCGACATCGCGGAGCTCCTCGCCTGGATCGACGCGCATCTCGCCGAACGGCTGACGGTTCCCGCCCTCGCCGCCCGGATGAGACTGGGCGAACGCCAGTTCGCCCGGGTCTTCGTCCGCGAGACCGGCAGCACACCCGCCGCCTATCTCGACGCCCAGCGCGTCCACGCCGCACGCCGAATGCTCCAGGACACCGACCTCACCCTCGCGGCCGTCGGCACACGCCGCGGCTTCGGCTCCGTTCACAGCTTCCACCGCGCGTTCAAACGCCACACCTCCGTCACGCCGCAGACGTACCGCCGGCACTTCACCAGCACGGCCGCGCCCGATCCGGCCGTCACCCCTCAGGAGACCGAGAACCCATGAGCTCCGCCCCCGCACTCGCCCGGCGCCCCGACACCCCGCTCGCGGACCTCGCCGAGCGGATGCTGCGCGCCGCCGCGCCGTCGGCACTGGTGGCCCACTGCCACCGCACGTACGCCTACGCCGAGGCGATCCTCCACCGCCGAGGCCTGCCCCCGGACCGCGAGGCCCTCTACCTCGGCGCCGCACTCCACGACCTGGCCCTCACCCCGGCCTGGGAGCACCCCTCGACGCCCTTCGAGGAACACGGCGCGGCCGTGGCCCACGAGGCGCTCGTCCGGCACGGCGCGCCCCCCCGGACTCGCCGACCTGGTCCACGACGGGATCCGCCTCCACCTCGACCTCGCCACAGGCGACGACCACCGTCCCGAAGTCGCCGGCATCCACCTCGGCTCCGCCGCCGACGTCCTCGGCCTCCGCCTGGACGAGATCCCGGCACACACCCTCGACCTGATCCTCGAAACCCACCCGGCGGAAGGACTCACCCCCTTCCTCCGCGACGCCTTCACCCGCGAAGCGCAGAGCAAGCCCCACCGCGCCACCGCCGTGCTCATCCGCGAATTCCGCCTGCTCGACATGCTGCGCCACGCTCCCAGCGCATGAGCGGAACGGTCCGCGTCGACAGCTGAGCGCACGCAACGTCGCGGAAGTGTCCGTCGCCGCTGAACGGAGGCTGAGTCCAGGCCGCTGAACTGCGTCTCTGGCGTGCCCACCGTCGAGAGCTGCTGGGCGGCGGTCTCGGCGAGCGGACACGCGCACGTGGCGTGGTCGAGGCCCGGCCCGGGCCGGTGAGCGAAGGCGTGGACGGCTGCGGCACGCTCTTGTGGTGCGGGGGCTGGTGTGCCGCGAGCGACACGTCACGGGTGTGACGTCTACAGGCCCGTGTGGTCGATGACGTTGCCGTTGGAGCAGTTGTTCTTGTGGTCGTCGGCCCAGTCGCCCAGGACGGGTACGACGGCTACCTCATGGAGGCAGACGGCGGCTGCGGCCTGGAAGCTGTCCGGGCGATCACATCGCGATGTGGCATGCCGAGTACTCCTGTCATACGTCCTCGGTAGAGTTCGCCCGCATGGGAGCGAGTAGATGGTCGTACTTCACGCCTTTCCGGCCGAGTGAACAAGTCGCTCTGAACGATCTTCGCGAGGCGGTCTTCGCCCGCGATGCCGAGTACTACCGGGAAGCGGGCGTTGAGACGCTGGCAGCGCTGACGGCGAGCGGTTGGCTGGAGGAGGAACCAGCGCATTCGGTGCTTGACGTCGAACGCGTGGTCCGCTGCGAGGAGGACATGGAGGAGCCCGGCGACGTAAGAGTGGTCGAAGCGGCGGAAGCCGTCGAACTGTTCGGGACGGCGCAGCCCGTGCGAGAGGTCGTCGAGCAGGCCCTGAATCGGGCCGGGGATGGATGGTTCCCGCCGTTCGATCGTGGCTCCGGCTGCTGCACGATCGTCTACGGCGCCGAGGGCCGCCCGACAGAGCTGTGTTTCTGGGGCTTCACCGGCGACTGATCCATGCTCCATGGCCAGACCTGCCCGCTAGTCTTCTGAGTCAGGAATTCTGTTCAGATGTATAGGCTTGCCCTATGGCACGTACGGGGCGGCCGAAGGCCGAGTTGATCCTGTCGGATAA
>NZ_JNWK01000045.1 GCF_000716445.1 Streptomyces wedmorensis | reverse complement strand
GTGGGCCTGCACCCCGCCCGTTGTGGGCATTCGTTCCGCTGGGGCGGAACGGGTGGGCACAACGGACGGCGCCCCTTGCCGGGCCCAGGCTTCCGCGCCCGAACCCGCACCGGGTACGCGCCGACCTAGTGGTGCGGGTTCAGGCAACGGGGGCGGAGGCGCCGCCAAGGGCGCCGTCCCGTGTGCCCACCCGTCCCGCCCCAGCGGGACGATTGCCCACACGGGGGTGCGGCGTGGCCAGCCCACACGGCAGCGGGCGGAGGCCCACACACACAGGGGTGGGCGACGGGCGAAGGCCCACCCGTGCGGGGCCCACACGCGGCGGGGTGATGGGCGCGGGCCCGCGCAGGGTGCGGGGCCCGCCTAGGGCGCGGGCCCACGCAGGGTGCGGGGCCCGCCTAGGGCGCGGGCCCGCGCAGGGTGCGGGGGTCGCGTGGGGCGGGGGCCCGCGTGGGGGTCAGTGAGAGGCGCAGGCGGGGGTGTCGGGGGTGGGGAGGGGGGCGGGGGGGCCGATCTGGGGGAGGCCGAGGAGGACGCCGGGGGACTTGGGGGCGGAGGTGCGCTTCTCCCAGGCGTCGCCGGCGCGGGTGCGGCGGACGGCGGTGACGGGTCCCTCGGCGAGGAGGTGGTGGGGGGCGGCGTAGGTGATCTCGACGGTGACGACGTCGCCGGGACGGACGTCCTCGTCGGGCTTGGTGAAGTGGACGAGGCGGTTGTCGGGGGCGCGGCCGGAGAGGCGGTCGGTGGCGCCGTCCTTGCGGCCTTCGCCCTCGGCGACCATGACGTCGAGCGTGCGGCCGACCTGCTTCTTGTTCTCCTCCCAGGAGATCTCCTCCTGGAGGGCGACGAGCCGCATGTAGCGCTCCTGCACGACCTCCTTGGGGATCTGGTTCTCCATGTCGGCGGCCGGGGTGCCGGGGCGCTTGGAGTACTGGAAGGTGAAGGCGTTCGCGAAGCGGGCCTCGCGGACGGCGTGCATGGTCTGCTCGAAGTCCTCCTCGGTCTCGCCGGGGAAGCCCACGATGATGTCGGTGGAGATGGCGGCGTGCGGGATGGCCGCGCGTACCTTCTCGATGATTCCGAGGAAACGCTCCTGCCGGTACGAGCGGCGCATCGCCCGGAGGATCGAGTCCGAGCCGGACTGCATCGGCATGTGCAGCTGCGGCATGACGTTCGGCGTCTCGGCCATGGCGGCGATGACGTCGTCGGTGAAGTCGCGCGGGTGCGGGGAGGTGAAGCGGACGCGCTCCAGGCCCTCGATCTGGCCGCAGGCGCGCAGCAGCTTGGAGAAGGCCTCGCGGTCGCCCAGGTCGGAGCCGTACGCGTTGACGTTCTGGCCGAGCAGGGTGATCTCGGAGACGCCCTCGGCGACCAGGGCCTCGATCTCGGCGAGGATGTCGCCGGGGCGGCGGTCCTCCTCCTTGCCGCGCAGGGCCGGGACGATGCAGAACGTGCAGGTGTTGTTGCAGCCGACGGAGATCGAGACCCAGGCGGCGTAGGCGGACTCGCGGCGGGTGGGCAGCGTGGAGGGGAAGGCCTCCAGGGACTCGGCGATCTCGATCTGCGCCTCCTCCTGGACGCGGGCGCGCTCCAGGAGGACCGGCAGCTTGCCGATGTTGTGCGTGCCGAAGACCACGTCGACCCAGGGGGCCTTCTTGACGATGGTCTCGCGGTCCTTCTGGGCCAGGCAGCCGCCGACGGCGATCTGCATGCCGGGCCGCGTGGTCTTCATGGGGGCGAGCCGGCCGAGGTTGCCGTACAGCTTGTTGTCGGCGTTCTCGCGGACCGCGCAGGTGTTGAAGACGACGACGTCGGCGTCGCCGTCGGCACCCTTGGGGGCCCGGACGTAACCCGCCTCCTCCAGCAGACCGGAGAGCCGCTCGGAGTCGTGGACGTTCATCTGGCACCCGTAGGTGCGAATCTCGTAGGTCTTGGATCCTTCAACGCTCACTGCGGGACTCCGGTCGCTGCTGCTGGTCATTCCCCCAAGAGTAGGCGGTCCGGAGGGGCGTTTCGCCGGGCCTTCGGAAGGGCCCCGGGACGGGCGGGGGGTCCCTGCGGTTTTCCGCAGGGAGGTGGAGGGGAAGCCGCGTACCGGTGCTGAGCTGGGATTTCTAGGTTGGGATGGCCGGGGCGACGGGCCTCGGGAAGTCACTCTCGCCGATCTGGAGTCCTCATCGTGACGATCACGAGCATGTCGATTGCGGGCATGACGAGTACGAGCGCGAGCATCGCGCAGGAGCCCGCGGGCGGTGTCGCCGGGTGGGCGGCGGGGCTCGTCGACACGATGGGCGGGCCGGGTGCCGGGCTCGCCATCGCGCTGGAGAACCTGTTTCCGCCGCTGCCCAGCGAGGTGATCCTGCCGCTGACGGGCTTCGCGGCCGGGCAGGGCGTGATCAGTCTCGCGTCGGCGCTGTTCTGGACGACGCTCGGTTCGGTGGTGGGCGCGATGGCGCTGTACTGGATCGGCGCGCTGTTCGGGCGGCGGCGGATGCACGCGTTGTGGGCGCGGCTGCCGCTGGTGAAGGTCTCCGATCTGGAGCGTACGGAGCGGTGGTTCGCCCGGCACGGCACCAAGGCGGTGTTCCTGGGCCGGATGGTGCCGATCTTCCGCAGTCTGATCTCGGTGCCGGCCGGTGTCGAGCGGATGCCGATGCCCGTCTTCCTCATGCTCACGACACTCGGCAGCCTGGTCTGGAACAGCGTGCTCGTGCTCGCCGGCTACTGGCTCGGGGACGGGTGGGACGTGGTCGAGGGGTACGTGGGGGTGCTGTCGAAGGCCGTGCTGGCGCTCGTGGCGGTGGCGCTGTGCGCGTATCTGGCGGTACGCCTCCGGGGTCGGGGGCGCGCGCAGCACCGCCGCACGTCGTGAGGGCCGCCCCGGAGCCCGTACCCCGGGGAGCGGCGCCGGGGTTAGGCTCGGGAACCGTGGGGGAAGGCGAACGGGCGCGAACGGGCGCCCACTTGAGGTCGATGAGGGCCGTCGGTGTCGTCCTGGGATGTCTGAGCGGCCTGCTCGGCGTCCTGTACTTCCTGGCCGCCGGAACCGCCCTCGGAGCGTTCCTGCTGTGGCCCCGGACCCGGCCGTACGCGCTGGAGATCCTGGTGGCCGGGGCCCGGAGGCCGGCGGCGCTGGAGCGGGGCCGACGCCGGGTCTTCTTCGGCGACCGCTTCCCCGACGCGTACGAGACGTCCGGGCGGCGACTGCTGCGCTACCTGGCCGTCCGCGGCTGGACGGGCCTGGTGTGCGGGATCGTCCTCGGGCTGCTGGCCTTCGGCGTCGTGCTGGCCGGGCTGCTGGCCCGGGGGCTGGTGCGGGGGACGCTCGGCTGGGAGGAGCTGCTCACCCAGCTGCTGCTGGGCGGCGTCCTGCTCTTCCTCGACGTGCAGGGCCTGTACGCGCTGGCCGCCCTCGACGCCCGGCTCGCCCGGGAGTGCTTCGGCCCCTCCGAGGGGGAACTGCTGCGGCGGCGGATCGACGAGCTCGCGGTCAGCCGGGCCGCGGTGGTCCAGGCCGTCGACGCCGAGCGCCGGCGGATCGAGCGCGACCTGCACGACGGCGTCCAGCAACGGCTGGTGGCCCTGGCGATGCTGCTCGGCCGGGCCCGCCGGAGCCGGGACCGGGACCCCGGCCAGGCGGACGCGCTGCTCGAACAGGCGCACCGGGAGGCCCGGGAGGTCCTGTCCGAGCTCAGGGACGTCGCCTGGCGGGCGTACCCGTCGGCGCTCGACGCCCTGGGGCTCGAAGAAGCGCTGGGCGGGGTGGCGCAGCGCTGCGCCGTCCCGCTGCGGGTCCGCTACGAGGCGGGGGACGAGCCGCTGCCCCGGCCGGTGGAGACGGCCGCCTACTTCGTGGTGTCCGAGGCCGTCACCAACGCCGCCAAGCACTCCTCGGCCTCGGCCGTCGCCGTACGGGTGTCCCGCGACGGGCCGCTCCTCACCGTGCGGGTCGAGGACGACGGCACGGGCGGCGCGGACCCGGCCGGCGGCGGACTGACCGGCCTGCGCAGCCGGGTCGCCGCGCTCGACGGCGTCCTGCGGATCGACAGCCCCCTCGGGGGACCCACCACTCTTGTCGCGGAGCTGCCGTGCGCGTGATCATCGCCGAGGACTCGACCCTGCTGCGGGAGGGTCTGGTCCGGCTGCTCGTCGAGGAGGGCCACGAGGTCCTCGCGGCGCTCGGCGACGCCGGGTCCCTGGTAGCGGAGGTCGAGGCGCGCCGGCCGGACGTCGTCGTCGCCGACATCCGGATGCCGCCGACCCACACCGACGAGGGGCTGCGGGCGGCCGTGGAGATCCGCGAGCGGCTGCCCGGGACGGGGGTGCTGGTCCTCTCGCAGTACGTCGAACCCAGTTACGCGGCCCGGCTCCTCGCCACCGGCGCGGACCGGGTCGGCTATCTGCTCAAGGACCGGGTGGCGCAGGTCGAGGAGTTCCTCGACGCGCTCGACCGGATCCACGCCGGCGGCACGGCGCTCGACCCGGAGGTCGTACGGCGGCTGGTCGTGCGCGGCGACCGTGCCGATCCGCTGGCCCGGCTCACCCCGCGCGAGCGGGAGGTCCTGGAGGTGCTGGCCCAGGGGTACACGAACGCGGCCATCGGACGGCAGCTGCACCTTTCGCTGAGCGCGGTGGAGAAGTACCTCAACTCCGTCTTCGACAAGCTGGACCTGCGCCGGACCGACGGCCACAGCCGCCGGATCCTGGCCGTGCTGCGCTATCTGGAGTCGTGAACGCCCGGCGGCTCCCCGGCCCACCGACCGGGGCGCGGCACCGCCCCACCCGGCCGGACACCACGCCGCCCGGCGCGGCACCGCCATCCGGCCGCTTCGCACCCACCGCCCGCCGCGCGGCACCGCCGCCCGGCCGGTCACGCTCGCCACTCGGCGAGGACCTCCTCGGTGTGCTCGCCGGGGAGCGGGGCGCGGCCGGGCGCGTCGGCGGGGGTGGCCGCGAAGCGGGAGGCGGGGGCCGGCTGGAGGGTGTCGCCGATCTCCACGAAGGCGCCGCGGGCGGCGAGTTGGTGGTGTTCGGCGGCCTCGGCCGCGGTGAGGACCGGGGCGACGCCGGCGTCCACGGCGTCGAAGAGCTTCACCCAGTGCTCCCGGTCCCGGGTCTCGAAGCGGCCGGCGATGAGGGCGCGCAGCGCGGGCCAGGCCGCCGGGTCGGCGCGGTCGGGAAGGTCCTCGGCGTCCGCGAGGCCCAGTCGGTCCAGGAGGTTCGCGTAGAGCCGGGGTTCGATGGCGGCGACGGCCAGGTGGCGGCCGTCGGCGGCGCGGTAGAGCGCGTAGTGCGGGGCGTCGGTGACGGTGTTGTTGCCGGGCACGGCGCGCCACTGGTGGACGAGGGTGGCGATCAGGGCGGCGCCGTCCGCGAGGGCGGTGTCGACGACCTGGCCGCGGCCGGAGCGCTCGCGCGCGTGGAGCGCGGCGAGCAGCCCCTGCACGTGGACGTTGGCACCGCCGGCGAAGCTGGAGAGGTACGCGGACGGCGGCGGCACCGGGGCCCCGGTGACCGGGTCGGTGTCCAGGGCGCCGGTCAGGGCGAGGACCGCCAGGTCGTGGGCGGCTCGGCCGGCCCACTCCCCCTCCTGGCCCCAGCCGCTGACCCGTCCGTAGACGAGTCTCGGGTTGCGGGCGAGGGCCGGCTCCGGGCCGATGCCGAGGCGGTCGGCGACGCCGGGGCGGAATCCCTCGACCAGGATGTCGGCGTGCTCGGCTAGGGACAGCGCCCTTTCCACTCCCTCGGCGCTCTTGAGGTCGAGGGCGACCGAACGGCGGCCCCGGGAGAGGGGGTTCTCGGGCGCGCGGCCGCCGTCGGGTGCGGGCGCGGTGGCGGGCGCCCGGTCGACGCGTACGACGTCGGCGCCGAGGTCGGCGAGGACGGTGCCGGCGTACGCGGTGGGCGCCGAGCCCGCGAATTCCAGTACCCGTACTCCGGTCAGCGGTCCCGCCATGGCCAACTCCCTTGAATTTACCGGTCTGTGGTGTTCTCCCACGGTAATTCGGCGCGTATCGGAGAGGACTGCGGAATTCCGTAGCGCCCTGAATTCGGCGGCGTTCGAGACTGGCGGAAGGCTGGGGGAATTCCCCCTTCTCCGATTCGGAAAGGCAGGACACATGGCCGTCGTCTACACCGCCGAGGTCGCCTCCACCGGAGACGGGCGCAACGGCGTCGTGCGCTCCTCCGACGGGCTCCTCGACCTTCCGCTGTCGAGTCCCAAGGCCGTGGGGGGCTCCGGCACCGCGACCAACCCCGAGCAGCTGTTCGCCGCCGGGTACGCCGCCTGCTTCCACAGTGCGCTCCGGGTCTCCGCGCGCGAGTCGAGGACCGCGCTCGCGGACGACACCGTGACCGCCGAGGTGTCGCTGCACAAGGAGGAGGACGGATTCCGCCTCTCGGTGGTCCTCACGGTCGAACTGCCGGGTCTCGACGCCGCCGAGGCGCGGCGCCTGGCCGATGCCGCACACGGGCGGTGCCCTTACTCCAAGGCGATTCGCGGAAATGTCGAGGTCCTCGTGAACCTGGCCGAGTGATCGGGCGGCGCCGGATGGGACATCGGGCGCCGCGTACGCGAACGGGCGGGGAAAAGCCCCCGTGGTCCACGACCACGGGGGCTTTCGCCTGGCGGCGGCCCTGGCGTCAGGGCTTCGCGGCGGCGGCCGCGGCGGCCGCCGCCGGGAGCGCCTCGACGACCCGGCTGACCGCGCGGTCGTCGTGCGAGGCCGAGACGAACCAGGCCTCGAACGGCGAGGGCGGCAGATAGACGCCCTGCCGGAGCAGTTCGTGGAAGAAGGGCGTGTAGCGGTACGACTCGGTGGCGCGGACGCCGTCGAAGTCGACGACCTCGTCCTCGCTGAAGAAGACCGAGAACATCGTCCCGGAGTACTGGACCCGGTGTGCCACGCCCTCCTTGTCGAGGGCGGCGGACACCTCGCGGCCGATGGTTCCGGAGACCTGGTCGAGCCGCTCGTACACCTCGGGGGTGGTGTTCCGGAGGGTGGCGAGGCCGGCGGCGGTGGCGACCGGGTTCCCGGAGAGGGTGCCGGCCTGGTAGACGGGTCCGGCGGGGGCGAGGTGGGCCATGACGTCCGCGCGGCCGCCGAAGGCCGCCGCCGGGAAGCCGCCGCCCATGACCTTGCCGAAGGTCAGCAGGTCGGGGGCGACGCCGTCCCGGCCGTACCAGCCGGAGCGGCTGGCCCGGAAGCCGGTCATCACCTCGTCGGAGACGAACAGCGCGCCGTGGCGGGCGGTGATCTCCTTGAGGCCGGCGTTGAAGCCGGGCAGCGGTGGGACGGCGCCCATGTTGCCCGGGGCGGCCTCCGTGATGACGGCGGCGATCTCGTCGCCGACCTCGGCGAAGACCTTCTCGACGGCGGCGAGGTCGTTGTACGGGAGGACGATCGTGTCGCTCGCCTGGGCGCCGGTGACGCCGGGGGTGTCAGGCAGCGCGAAGGTGGCGAGGCCGGAGCCGGCGGAGGCGAGGAGCGCGTCGACGTGGCCGTGGTAGCAGCCGGCGAACTTCACGATCTTACCGCGGCCGGTG
Organism: Streptomyces wedmorensis; assembly: GCF_000716445.1. GTDB lineage: Bacteria > Actinomycetota > Actinomycetes > Streptomycetales > Streptomycetaceae > Streptomyces > Streptomyces wedmorensis. Next base: position 51,101 of record NZ_JNWK01000045.1, on the reverse strand, counting down.
AAGCCGCGGGCCAGGCGGATCGCCGACATCGTGGCCTCGGTGCCGGAGCTGACGAGCCGCACCTGCTCGACGGGGGCGACCCGGCCGACGATCTCCTCGGCGAGTTCGACCTCTCCGGTGGACGGGGCTCCGAAGGAGGTGCCGCGCTCCACGGCCCGGGTGACGGCCTCGACGACGGCCGGGTGGCGGTGGCCGAGGATCATCGGGCCCCAGGAGCAGATGAGGTCGACGTACTCGTTGCCGTCGCTGTCGGTGAGGTACGGGCCCTCGGCCGAGGCGATGAAGCGCGGGGTTCCGCCGACGGCGCCGAAGGCGCGGACCGGGGAGTTGACGCCGCCGGGGGTGACCTTGCGGGCCCGCTCGAAGAGCGCCTTGCTGCGGGTCTCCGTGCCGCTCATCGGCCGGCCTCCTCGGGGGCGTCGGACGCGGGGGTGTCGACGGTGAGCGCCGCGTCCAGGACGACCGCGCCCTTCGGCAGGACGCGGACCGGGTTGAGGTCGAGGGCGAAGCCGGCCGGCCAGTCCTGGACGAGTTCGCCGACCTTGTGGAGGAGTTCGGCGGCGGCTTCGACGTCGACGGCGGCCCGGCCGCGGGCGCCGGCGAGTATCTTCGCGCCGCGCAGCCCGGCGAGGAGCTCGGCGCCCTCGCCCGGGGCCAGCGGCAGGAGGCGGTGGCCGACGTCGTCGAGGACCTCGGTGAAGATGCCGCCTAGTCCGGCGGTGAGCACGGGGCCCAGGTCGGTGGTGTGGACGCCGACGATCAGCTCGACGCCGTCCGGGACCAGTTCCTCGACGAGCACCTGACCGCCGAGCGCCGCGAGCCGGGCGTACGCCGCGGGCGCGGTGTCGGCGGTGACGCCGATCTCGACGCCGCCGGCCTCGGTCTTGTGGAGCAGGCCCGGGACCACCGCCTTGAGCACCGCGCTGCCGCCGGTTTCGGTCACGGCGCGGGCCGCGTCCTCGGCGTCCTCGGCGATCCGCCCCCTGGGCACGGCGACGCCGGCCTCGGCGAGCAGCCGCTTCAGTTCGGGTTCGGTGGCCTCGGCACCGGGTCCGGGGACGGTCCCGGGGCGCGGGGCGTCCGGCAGCGTACGGGGCCGGCTGACCTCCCAGAGCGCGGCGGCGGCGCGCAGGGCGCGGGCCGGTGTGGGGTACTCGGGCAGTCCGGCCTCGCGCAGGTCGCGCGGGGCGTCCGGGGCGAGGAAGTCGGCGCCGGTGCGGGCGACGAGGATCGGCTTGCCGCCCTTCTCGGCGGCCCGGGAGAGGGCGTTGACGGCCTTCTCGACGTCGGGTCCGGCCATCACGCAGAAGGCGGCGACGATGATGTCGACGGTGTCGTCGGCGATCAGGACGTCCAGGGAGCGGTCGAAGAGCGAGGGGTCGCTGAGGACCGTGGCCGTGATGTCGACGGGGTTGTCGATCGCGCCGAAGGCGGGGACGATCTCGGCGAGCGCCTCCTTGCTGCGGGGTTCGAGGGCACTGAGTTCCAGGCCGTGGGCCTCGACGGCGTCGGCGGCGAGGATGCCGGAGCCCCCGGAGGTGGTGACGACGGCGACGCGGTTGCCGGCCGGGCGCCGCTCGGACTCGAAGACCCGGGCGACGTCGAGGAGTTCGTCGATGTCGTCGACGCGGACGATGCCGAGGCCGCGCAGTGTCGCGTCCAGGACGCGGTCGTCGGTGGCGAGGGCGCCGGTGTGCGAGGCGGCGGCGCGGCCGCCGGCCTCCGTGCGGCCCGACTTCAGCAGGGCGACGGGCTTGCCGGAGCCGGCCAGTTCACGGAGGGTGCCGATGTCCGGGGTGTCCTCCAGGTAGCCGAGGAGGCCGGTGACCTCGGGGACGGCGGCGAGTTCGCGGAGGACTTCGAGCGCGGTGACGTCGGCGTCGTTGCCGGTGCTGACGACCCAGCCGGGGCGCAGGCCCCGCTCCAGGGCGAGGCTGGCGGCGCCGAAGCCGAGGGCGCCGCTCTGGGAGACGAACGCGAGGGTGCCGGGCTCGAAGGGCACGGACTCGGCGCCGAAGAGGGGGCTGAAGGTGGCGAGGACGCGGTTCTCGTAGCCGACGGCCCCGATGCAGTTGGGGCCGATGATCCGCAGGCCTCCTGCGCGGGCCTTGGCGACGACCTCGGCCTGGAGGCGGGCGCCCTCCTCGCCGGTCTCGGCGAAGCCGGAGGAGGCGATGACGGCGAGCTTGACGCCGGCGGCCACGCAGTCGTCGACGGCGCCGGGGACCCGCTCGGCGGAGACCATGATCAGCGCGAGGTCGACGGGTCCGGGGGCGTCCTTGACGCTGGGGTACGCGGGGACGCCGAGGATCTCCGGGGAGCGCGGGTTGACCGGGAGGACGCGGCCCTTGTAGCCGTACCGGAGGAGGTAGTCGAGCGGCTTGCGGCCCAGGGCGCCGGGACGCTCGCTGGCGCCGATGACGGCGATGGATTCGGCTTCCCAGAGGGCCGAGATGTCACTCATGCGATGGCCTCGATCTTCTTCTCGTTCGGGTCGTTCGTCCGGTCGCCGTCGTCGCCGTGGGGTTCGGCGGCGGCGAAGAGGCGGGTGAAGGCGGCGATGTGCCGCGCGCCGTCCGGGTCGGCCGCCAGTTCCCGTACCAGGACGGTCGGTTGGTGCAGTGCCTTGTCGACGATCCGTCGCACGCTGCGGCCGATCTCCTGCCGTGCGGCGCCGTCGAGCCCGTCGAGGCGGCGTTCGAGCCGGTCGAGTTCGGCCTCCGCCGCCTCGGTGGCGGCGGTGCGGAGGGCGGTGAGGACGGGCTTGGCGCCGGCGAGGCGCAGGCCGGTGCGGAACTGCTCGACCTCCGCGTCGATCAGTTCGTGCGCGGCCTGGACGCTGGCCGCCGAGATCTCGTCCTCCTGGCCCTCCTCGGCGATGCGGCGCAGGTCGACGAAGGTGACGCCGGGCAGCTCCGCCGCGCCGGGCGCGATGTTGTGCGGCAGCGACAGGTCGAGCAGGAACAGCTCGCGGCCGTCCCGGGCGGCGAGCGCCTCCTCGACGTGCCCGGCGGTGACGAGGTGGCCGGTGGCGGCGGTCGCGCCGACCACCACGTCCACCTCGGTGAGCAGCCGGGGTACGTCCTCCAGGCCGTATCCCGTTCCTCCGGTGGTGTCGGCGAGGCGCTGGGCCTTGTCGGGGGTGCGGTTGGCGACGTGCACCCGGTCGAGGCCGGAGCGGCGCAGTGCGGCGACGACGACCCCGGCGAAGGCGCCGGCGCCGATGACGAGGGCGGTCTTGCCGTGCAGCGAGCCGACCTCGCGCTCGAAGAAGCCGAGTCCCGCGGTGGCGAGCGAACGGCCGGCCTCGTTGAGTCCGGTCTCGTTGCGGGCCCGCTTGCCGACGCGCAGGGCGGTCTGGACGGCCTTGGCGAGGACCCGGCCGGTCCGGTCGAGCCGCTGGGACCGTTCGAGGCCCAGTTTCACCTGGCCGAGGATCTGGTCCTCGCCGACCACGACGGATTCCAGTCCGGAGGCCACGGCGAAGAGGTGGCGTACGGCTCCGTCGGCGTGGTGGCTGTAGAGGTGCGGGGCGATCTCGTCGCGGTCGACGCCGGTGTGCTGGGCGAACAGTTCTCCGAGGTCGCCGAGTTCGCCGGGGCCGGAGGGGCCGCCGCGGGTCTCGGCGTAGATCTCCAGGCGGTTGCAGGTGGAGACGACGACGGCGGCGTCGATGCCGTCGACGGAGGTCGCGTCGGAGACGAGGTCCTCGGCGGGCCGGTCGGTGCCGGCGAGTCTCTCCAGGAGGTCGAGCGGGGCGCTGGCGTGGCTGATGCCGAGGACCAGCATGGTTGCGGACGAGGTCACCGGGTCACCGGTCCAGGCTCTGGGCGAACTCGGAGGCCCAGTAGGTGATGATCTGGGTGGCGCCGGCGCGGTGGATGGAGGCGAGGCTCTCGCGGACGACCTGGTCGCGGTCGATCCAGCCCTTGGCGGCGGCCGCCTCGACCATGGAGTACTCGCCGGAGACCTGGTAGGCGGAGACGGGCACCTGCACGTGGTCGGCGATGAGCCGGACGATGTCGAGGTAGGCGAGCGCGGGCTTGACCATCACCAGGTCGGCGCCCTCGGCCACGTCCAGCGAGACCTCCAGAAGGGATTCGCGGATGTTGCCGGGGAACTGCTGGTAGCCCTTGCGGTCGCCGCGCAGGGTGGACTCGACGGCGTCCCGGAAAGGGCCGTAGAAGTGCGAGGCGTACTTGGCGGAGTAGCCGAGGATGGCGACGGACTGGTGTCCGGCCCGGTCGAGGGCCTCGCGGATGCGGCGGACCTGGCCGTCCATCATGCCGCTGGGGGCGACGATCTGGGCGCCGGCGTCGGCCTGGACGACGGCGGCCCGGGCGTACAGCTCGATGCTGGCGTCGTTGTCGACGTCGCCGTGGGCGTCGAGGACGCCGGTGTGGCCGTGGTCGGTGTACTCGTCGAGGTTGATGTCGCCGATGATCACGGTGGAGTCGCCGACTTCGGCGGTGACGTCGCGCAGGGCGACCTGGAGGATGCCGTCCGGGTCGACGGCGCCGGTGCCGGTGGGGTCCTTGTGCTCGGGGATGCCGAAGAGGATGAGCCCGCCGACCCCGTTGGCGACCGCCTCGGCGGCGGCCTTGCGGAGGGTGTCACGGGTGTGCTGGAAGACGCCCGGCATGGAGGGGATCTCCCGCGGTTCGGTGAGGCCCTCGCGGAGGAAGAGGGGCTGCACGAGGTTGGCGGGGCCCACCCTGGTCTCGGCGGCGAAGCGGCGCAGCGCGGGTGTGCGGCGCAGCCTGCGGGGACGGTAGTAGGGGGCGGCGGGGTCGGTGGCCGCGGTGTTGCGGCCGTAGGCGTCGTACGTCATGAGCGTGACTCCTTCGAGGGCGTGGCGGCGTGCGGGAGCGGGTGCGGGTGCGGGGACACGGACACGGCATCTCCTAGAGGGCCTCGCCGAGGAACACCTGCTCCAGGTGCTTGGCGACGGGCTCCTCGGGGCGGCTGAACCAGTAGCCGTGGCCGCTGCGCTGGAAGAGCTTCAACTCGCCGAGCTGGACGAGGGTTTCGGCGAGCTTCACGGCGAGTCCGGCCGGGTCGATCACCGGGAGGCCGTGCAGCTCGTGGATGCCGAGGTGCCAGAGGATCTCGTTGGGGATGCCCTCGGCGGGGATGATGACCTCGGCGCCGGCCCGGGCGGCCCGTTCGGCTGCGGCCGAGTACACCTCGACGAACTCGTCGAAGTCCCCTTCGAGGGAGCGGTGTACGGAGTCCCAGCCGCCGGGGACGACCTCGTACGAGCTGAGCGAGGACTCCAGGCGGTAGTGGCGGATGTTGGCCCGGATCGGCTCTTCCAGGGGCGGCATGAAGCCGAGGACGCCGAAGCGCTGTCCGGTGAGCGCGGAGAGGAAGAACGCCGTCTCGCCGTAGCCGAGGGTCGGGATGGAGGCGAGGTGGCGGGCGTCGCGCAGACCGGGGTCCTGGCCCGCGGCGATCACCCAGGCGTCGTAGCCCTCCCGCTCCGCGACGAGCGCGGACTCGGAGAAGTGCCGGCTGAAGAGGACCTGGGCGGAGTGGTGGCCGACCAGGCCGAAGGGCGTGCGGTCGGGGTAGGTGTCGGCAGGGAGGGTCTTGATGTCGACGGTGGTGCCGGGTGCGGCGATCGCGTCGAGGTGCTCCCGGTACCACTGGTCGAGCAGCGGCAGGCGTCCCTCAACGGTGTGCTTGTGAAACCAGATCCGCATGTGCGTCACCTTTCAGGGGTCGTGGTGCGACGTCGAGAAGTGATGCCTTGAGCAGGTAGTCGATGGCCGAGCGGGGGTCGGCGGCGGTGCGCCGCAGGGCGGCGAGCCGGGCGGGGAGTCCGGCCGGGTCGGCGAGGCCCGCCGTGCGGGCCTCGCTGCGCGGGAGGACCGCCGACTCGACGACGGAGCGCCGCCGCTCCAGGGCCTCGTCGACGAGGGCTTCTCCCGCGGTGTCGCCGTGCAGGACGGCGGCGAGGGCCCGGCCGGTCTCCACCGCGTCGTGCAGCCCGCAGTTCATGTTCATGCCGCCCGCGGTGGAGGTCAGGTGCGCCGCGTCCCCGGCGAACAGCACCCGGCCGGCCCGGTAGCGGGGCAGCAGGAAGCGCGCGAGCCGGTAGGTGTGCGCGTCGGCGACGCGCACGGCCCGGCCGGCGGCGCCCGGCAGTGCCTGCTCGACCCTGGCCCGTACGGCGTCCGGGGCGAGCACGTCGGCCCGGTCGGTGCCGCGCGGGATCCGGAAGATCAGCCGCCAGTGGTCGGGCATCCCGAGGGCGCTGAACGAGGCCCGCGGGTCGCGGACGTACGCCAAGGGGGCGAGGCCGGGCACCAGTTCGTCGAGCGGGGTCTCGGTGACCACCCGGAGCGCGTAGTCCGGGTACTCCTCGGCCGTTCCCGGGAGCCCGGCGAGCTCGCGCAGCCGGCTGCGGCTGCCGTCGGCCGCCAGGACGTACGGGTGGCGGGTGCGGGTGACCCGTCCCGCCGCGTCCTCGGCCCTCAGCCGCACCCCGGCGCCGGTCTCCTCGGCTCCGGTGACCGTGGTCCCGAACCGCACGTCGGCGAGGCCGGTCGCGGTCAGTTCGGCGAGCAGCAGCGGGGTGAGCCGGGCCTGTTCGACGTGGAGCCGGTACGGGTGCGCGGTGTGCTCGGCGAGCACGGCGTAGCGCAGCTCCGCGTGGACACGGCCGTCCAGGTCGCGCCACTGGACGCGGTCGACGGTACGGCCCTGGCGGCGCAGTGCCGCGGCGACGCCGAGTTCGTCGAGCAGATCGAGGGTGGCCGGGTGGAAGGTGGAGGCGCGCGACTCGGTGGCGAGTTCCTCCCGCGCCTCGAACACGGTCACCGGCACCCCGGACCGGGCCAGGACGAGCGCGGCGGCGAGCCCGACGGGGCCGGCGCCGACGACGGCGACCGGCGGGAGGGCCGCGGGTCGGCCGGTCGGGTGCGGTCCGGCCGCTCCTCCCGGGACGGGCCCGCCGCTCACGACGACGCCACGACGGCGGAACCGGCCGCGGAGCGGGCTCCGGTCCGCTCGGCGAGCCGGCGCAGCAGCGGGTGGGCGTCCGCACCTTCCGCCGGGAGCCCGAGGGCGTCCCGGGCCCACCAGGCGCTCGCCAGGTTGGAGGTGAGGAGGGTGTGCGCGCCGTCCCGGCCGAGCTCGGCCAGGGCGTCGAAGGTGAACATGCCTGTGCCGGTGAACAGCAGCACGGCGTCCTCGGGCAGTTCGGCCTCCCGTACCTGTGCGACGAGTTCGCCGGTGGTGACGTCGTACGGGGAGAAGCGGGCGCCCGCCCGGATCTTGACGACCCGGTCGACCTCGAGGCCGGCCGACTCCCAGTAGGCCCGGGACAGCTCGGTGAGCCAGGGCTCGTACGGCGAGATCAGGACCAGCCGCTCGGCGCCCACGGCCCGCGCGGTGTCGAGGATGGCGAGCGCGGCGGATCGTACGGGGGCTCCCGCCCGCTCGGAGAGTTCCGCGCACAGGGCCCGGTCTCCCTCGGGCGTGAGGAGGTAGTGCGAACCGGTGCAGGCGACGACGGTCGCGTCGAGGCGCAGTCCACCGAAATTCGCCAGCACTTCGGGAAGCAGGTCGTTGTACTTCTCGAGGCGGCCGCGCAGGTCCTTTCCGGGAAGCACCGGAAAACGCGAGGTGTGCACATTGAATTCGGGGCTTACGAGGCTGCCGATCTCGGGTTCGGCCGCGGCGTTTCCCGAGGGAACCACCACGCCGAGTCGAGGCGCCGAATGCAGAGCCATGAACGAGTCCCTCCCATCCGTCGTTGTCGATGACACGACCGTACGGCCGGAACGGTCCGCGCATCGATACGGGATTCCGCACCCGCAGGGCCGCCGCGGAATGCGGAATGCGGAAATACGAACGGCGCCGCACCGTGAATGCGGTGCGGCGCCGTCGCCGGGATGTGAAAGCGGAATTCAGCGGGCCCTGGCCGCCTCGGCCACGAACTCGTCGATCTTCGCCCGGCGGGTCAGTCCGCCGTTCACGGCCCAGTTGCCCTCCGGGACCTCGTGGACGACGAGCCAGACCACGGTGTCGGGCCCGACGGCGTCCCGGACGTGCCGGGTGACCTCGACGGAGAGGGCCTCGTTCCGCTCCGGGGTGAGGAACCCCTCCAGTGGCGTGACCACCACCAGGACGCCCGGCGGCGTGCCGGCCCCGGTGGTCGCGAGGCCCTTGGCGGCCTCGCGGACGTACACCCAGGTGGCGGCGGCGAAGAAGTCGGTGTGGGGCAGCTCCATGGCCGTCAGCACGGAGTCGGCGACCTGCTGCTGCAGGACTCCGGCGGCGGCTTCGGAGAGGGTGCCCTCGGGAACGGTCAACTCGACCAGCGGCATGGTGGATCCCATCGTGCGAGCGTGTGGGTGCGGGAGTGCGACCGAAGGGTCAGCAGGCCAGCGCGGCCTCGAACCGGTCTATGGCAGCGGCCAGTTGGGCGCGTCTGCGGATGTCGAGCTTGCGGTAGATCCGAGTGATGTGCAGTTCCACGGCCCGGGTGGACACCGTGAAGGACTCGGCGATCTGCTTGTTGGTCAGGCCGTCGAGCATCATCGTGGCGATGCGGCGCTCGTGGGCGGTCAGCTCCTCGCGGGCGCGTGCCGGGACGATCGGTGCGACGGGCGCCGGAACGCCCCCGCGTATTCGCTCGTGGGTGCCGGCGCCTCCGGTGGAGCGCTCCAGGCCGGCCAGGACCACGTGTCCCATGACCGCGTTCCATTCCCGGACCCGCAGTTCCCCGATCACCTGGGCCTGTGCGTACGGGTCGGCGTACAGCACCCGTAAGAGGGTGCGGCGGTCGGCGGCCTCACAGACGAGGAGTTCGCCGGTGCCGTCCCGCCAAGGGCCGCCACCGAGCAGGATGCCGCGCGCCGCCATCCTTTTCCAGTAGATCCGGTGGGCCTCTCCGAAACCCAACCGGTCCGTTTCATTGCCACGGAAAACGAGTTCGACCACAAAAGCCACGTACGACTCCCCATAAAGGCCGGGTGTTTCCGTTTCCGACGCTACCACCCGCCACCGGCCCGAAGAATGAACACAATGTTGCGGTCGACGGATCGGCATTTTCCTGGATCTCAGGGGGGAATGGGGTCCACCCGGCCGCCGAAAACGGCCGGGTATCGCCTTGCGGTGCCGGATTTCGACGGTGGTCCGCTAATCGGCCGCCGCTGCCGTCGTCACGGGGGCGGCCTCGGGTGCCGGCGGGGCCGGGGCGGGCTTCGGCTTGCGCCGGAGCAGGCCGGTGGCGGCGAGCACCGCCGCCGCCCCGAGCCACACCGTCCAGCCGAGCGGCTCGCTCAGCACGACGGCGCCGAGGACCACGGCCACGGCGGTCATCAGATAGGTGACGGTGGAGGCCACGGTGGGCCCGTCCTTGATGATCAGCTCGAAGTTGAGCAGGGCGGCGAAGCCGGTGCAGACCACGCCGAGCACGAGGACCGCGATCACCGAGTCGGCGCGCCAGGTCACGGTCTGCAGGCCGAGGAACGGGAAGGCGACCAGGAGCAGCACGGTGGCCGCGCTGAGCTGGCCCCCCGCCAGCATCAGGGGCGGAATGCCCCTGCCCACGAGGAACTTGCCCATGTAGGCGAAGCTGGCGCCGAAGCTGATGGAGCCGAGCACGAAGCAGAGGATGCTCCAACCGGTGCCGGCCGAGGCCGAGTTCCACGGCGAGGCGATGAGCGCGGTGCCGCCCAGGCCGAGCAGGACCCCGCCCGCCTTGAAGCCGGACACCTTCTTCTCCTGGCCGAGCAGCAGGGCGGCCGCCAGGGTCCAGATCGGCGCGCTGCCGTTGACCACGGCGGCGACGCTGCTGGAGCCGTCGATCTCGCCCTCGGCGTACAGGGTCCACGGCACCGCGTTGCCGAGCAGCGCGGCGACGGTCAGATGGCCCCAGGTGGCCGCCTCCTTGGGCAGCCGGAGCCCCTTGGCGTACCCGATGGCGAGGATGACGACGGCGCCGAGCGCGAGCCGGATCAGGACCATCTGCACGGGCGAGAAGCCGTACCCGGCGATCTTGATCCAGAGGAAGACGGAGCCCCAGATCAGGCTCAGCGCGGCCAGCCGCGTGTACGTGGCTTTGGACATGGGTGTTTCCCGCTCTACGAGAAGAGGAGTGAGGGAGGAGAAGACGGGGACGCGCGCCCGGCGGTCCGCGGTACGGCAACGAGCCTCGCACCGGGGTCCGGGCGGGTCCAGCAACAGCTCGTGGACGGTACCGTCCACGAGCCGTGGCGAATCGCGTTCCGCCTGGTCAGGCGGCGACGGCCGCCCGGGCGACGGCGCGGAGCGCGTCCAGGACGGCGGCGATCTCCGGGGACGTCTGACTGCCCTCCCGTACGGCCGCGAAGACCGTGCGGGAAGGGGCCTGCTCGCTGAACGCGCGGATCGTCACCTCGGGCCGCGGCGCCGGCTTGGCCAGGCGCGGGACGAGGGCGACCCCGAGGCCGAGCCGCACCGCCGCGAGCGTGGCGTCCCAGTCGCCGATGGCGTGGGAGGCCTGTGGGGTGAACCCGGCCGCCGTACAGGCGGCGACCCCGATGTCGTGGCACATGCCGGTGGTGGCGAAGATCCAGGTCTCGTCGGCGAGGTCGGCCAGCCGCAGGCTCGGGCTGCCGAGGAGCCGGTGGCCCTGCGGCAGGGCGATGTCGAAGGGGTCGGCGCAGAGCGCGACCCGGTGGAACCGGCCGTCGAGGCGGCCGTCGTCGCCCGTGGGGCCCGGATTGCTCGTGGTGTCCGCGGAGATGACGACGTCGGTCTCGCCGCGGTGCAGCAGGGAGAAGCTCTCCGGGGGGTCGACCTCGGCGAGCGAGGTCCGCAGCAGCGGCCGGGTCTCCCGCAGCCGGGCGACGGCGGGCAGGATGAGCGCCGACAGGGTGGTGGAGAAGCCGGCCACGCCCACTTCGCCGCGCTCACCGCCCTGGTGGGCGGCGAGCTCCGCACGCATCTGCTCGACCTGGGTGAACACGGCGTCGGCGTGCCGGAGCACGATCCGTGCCGCGCCCGTGAGCCGCAGCCGGCGCCCGGACGGCTCGGTCAGCGGTACGCCCAACTCCCGCCCTAGGGCGCTGATCTGCTGCGAGACGGCCTGCGGGGTGAGGTGGAGCGCCCGCGCGGCCGCGCTGACGGTGCCGCGTTCGCTGAGCTCCCGCAGCACGCGCAGTTTGCGCAGGTCCGGATCGGTCACGTCCCGCACCCCCTCCCGCTCCCGCCGTTCGGTCATCGTACGCAGCCGGCGTCCACGTCGATGACCTCCTTGACCAGTGTCTCCAGGACGTCGAGGTCCCGCGCGGTGCGGCCCGGTTCGCGCCGGTCGCCCGGGTAGGTGGGGTCGAGGACGACGGCCCGGGCCCCGATGTCCTGGAGCAGCCCGAGGTCGTCGGCGATCTGCGCGAGGGTGCCTTCGCCGAGGAGTCGGCCGGGTCCGAGCGGCCGGGGCGTGACCCGGAGTTTGATCCGGGGGCAGAGGCCGGGGACGGGGCGCTCCTGTTCCTCCGCGACCTGACGGAGCGTGGGGAGACCGACGCCGAGGAGCCAGTCCCCGGAGGTCGAGGTGGGGTGCCAGGCGTCGCCGAGCCGGACGGCCCTGCGCAGCGCGCCGGGGCTGTGCCCGCCGACCCAGACGGGCGGCCCGGGGCGCTGCACGGGCAGCGGCCCGGTGTGGACCTCGCGGAAGGAGACGTGGGCGCCGTCGAAGGAGGCGACCTCGTCGGCCCAGCAGGCCTTGATGGCGGCGAGGTACTCGTCGCTGATCGCGCCGCGCTTGCGGTACGGCACGTCGAGCACGGCGAACTCCCGGGCGGCCCAGCCGGCCGCGGCGCCGAACACGAGCCGCCCGTTGCTGAACCGGTCGATGTTGGCGGCGACGCGGGCGGTGTGCACGGGGTGGCGGTACGGGAGGATCGTCACCGTGGTGCCCAGTCCGACGGTCCTGGTGACCCCGGCGAGCCAGGCGAGGGTCGCGAAGGGGTCGTAGAACGGGGCGGGGAAGAGGTGCTGGACGTCGGGGGTGAGGGCCACGTGGTCGGAGACCATGGCGTAGTGGTAGCCCATCGACTCGACCCGCAGCGCCCAGTCGGCGAGGGCGTCGGGGGTGGCCTCGGGCCCGTAGTTGGGCAGATTGACGCCGAATTTCATGGCGTGTTCCTTTCCAGGGGCTCGGCCGCGGTCGCGTCCGCGGCTCCGCCCCCGTGCGTGACGTCGTCCGGGAGGTGCGGTCCGGGCCCGGTGTCGCGGCGGGCGACTCTCCGGGCCACGGTGAGGTGGAAGAGGACTCCCGCGCACGCGACCCCGGCGGCGGGGAGCGGGAGCCAGCGGGCGTCGAGCCCGTGGGCGAGGGCGAGGCCGCCGAGCGCCGAGCCGACGGCCCCGCCGAGGTAGGTGGCGGAGCTGTTGAGGCCGACGGCGGCGCCGCCGTCTCCCTCCCCCGCGAGGAGCCGGTGTTGTTGCGGGACGACGAAGGCCCAGCCGACCGCGCCCCAGACGAGCAGCGGCACCAGGACCAGACCGGGTACGGCTCCGGCCCACGGCAGCAGGGCCAGGGCCGCGCCGAGGGTGCCGAGCAGCGTGCCCGCGAGGAGGGCGGGCTTCCCTGTCCGGTCGACGAGGGTGCCGGCGAGGAGGCTGCCGCAGACTCCGCCGATGCCCCAGACCCACAGGTACGGGACCGTGCTCCCCACGTCGGCGACCCGGTGCAGGACCGGTTCCAGGTAGGTGTAGAGCCCGAGGCCGGCCACGGTCTGGGTGAAGGTGACGGCGACGACCACGGCGACCTTGGGCCGGGTGAGGGCGCCGAGCCGGGCCCGCAGCGCGGGCGCCGCGGCTCCCCGGACCGCCGGGAGCGCCGTCGCGACGCCGAGCAGCGCGACCAGGCCGAGTCCGGTGATCAGCCACAGGGCCGCCCGCCAGCCGGAGTCCGCCGCGACGAACAGCCCGAGCGGGACCCCGAGGACGGTGCCCGCGCTCATCCCGCCGAGGACCAGGCCGAGGGCGCGCCCGCGCCGCTCGGGCGGGACGAGCGCGACGGCGGCGGTGGCCGCCGCCGGGGTGAACAGGCCGGCTCCGGCGCCGGCGAGGGCGCGGCTGCCGAGGAGTCCGGCGTACGACTCCGCGAGCGCGCTCCCGGCGTTGGCGACGGCGAAGACGACCAGTGCGGTCACGATGACCGTACGGGTGCCCCGGCGGGCGAGTACGGCCGAGAACAGCGGCGCGGCCAGCGCGTAGCAGAGGGTGAAGGCGGTGACGGACTGTCCGGCGAGCGGCACGGAGACGTCCAGGTCTGCGGCGACGGCCGGGAGCAGCCCCGCCATCGCGTAGGCGTCGGTCCCGACGGCGAAGGAGCCGAGCGCCAGCAGGGCCACCGCGCGCGTGCCGCCCATCGCACCCCCTTGTTCCTCGTGCTCGTGTGTCGTACGGAACGGTCCTCGGGATGCTACTGACCGGGCACGGCCCTCGCGGCCCACAACGCCGAAGAGGGTTCGGGGTTCCGCAGCCTCCCGCCCCCGCACCCCTCGATCCGGCCGGTCACCGGCCTACGGTGGATCTCTCCAGGAACGCCAGGAGGGAGTCCACCGTGCTCGACCTGTCCGTCATCAACGCGATGTTCCCGCCCGATCTGCCGGAACCGGCCGACTGGGAGCGCCGGTTCGGTCCGCGCGACCTGCCGGACGGCGCGGAGGTGACGCGGTTCGCCCCGAGCCCCACCGGACACCTGCACATCGGCGGCCTGTACACGGCGGCCGTGGCCCGGGCACTGGCCCACCAGTCCGGCGGCGTGTACGTCCTGCGCGTCGAGGACACCGACCGCTCGCGCCAAGTCACGGGCGCCGCCGAGGAGTTCTCCCGCCTGCTCGGGGCCTTCGGGCTCGCGCCCGACGAAGGCGGCGGCGCCGGGGTCCGGGCTGCCGGGCACGGGGCTGCCAGGGACGCGGCCGCCGGGGACGGGGAGTGGGGACCGTACCTCCAGTCCGAGCGCCGGGACGTCTACCTCAGCCATGTGCGCGAGCTCCTGCGGCGGGACCGCGCCTACCCCTGCTTCTGCGGCAGGGAGCGGCTCGCCCGCAGTAGCGAGGAGCAGCGGGCGGGCCGGTCCCCGCTGGGCTACTACGGCCGCTGGGCACCGTGCCGGACGCTCGCCCCGGAGGAGGCGGGACGCCGGATCGCGGCCGGAGAGCCGTACGTGGTGCGGTTCCGCTGCCCGTACGAGTTCCCCGGCCGGGTCCGGTTCGCGGACCGCATCCGCGCCTCCGTCACGATGCAGGACAACGGCAACGACATCGTGCTCCTGAAGTCCTCGCAGGAGGAACTGCCCCTGCCCACCTACCACTTCGCGCACGTGGTGGACGACCACCTGATGCGGGTGACCCTCGTCGTGCGCGGCGAGGAGTGGCTCTCCTCGACCCCGGTCCACCTCCAGCTGCACACCGCGCTCGGTTTCGAGCCGCCCTCGTACGCGCACCTGGCGCCGCTGATGAAGGCCGAGGGTGCCTCGCGCCGCAAACTCAGCAAGCGCAAGGACCCCGAGGCGTCGGTGGACTACTACCTGTCCGCCGGCTATCCGCCGGCCGCCGTCCAGCATTACCTGCGCGGTCTCGCCAACATCCGGCTGATGGACGTCCCCACGGCCGAAGCACTCGCCGCCACCGTCCGTCTCGACGGCATGCGCCCCTCGGGCCCCCTCCTCGACCTGCCCAAACTTCACTCGCTGAGCCGGGAGTTCATCGCCTCGCTGGCCCCTGAGGAGGTGTACGCGCAGCTCCTCGCCTGGGCCGAGGAGTACGACCCGGAGCTCGCGTCCGTCCTCGCCCGGCACGAGCGGCTCGCCCTCGCGGCCGTGGCGGCGGGCCGGCCGGCGGGCGCGCCCGCCCGGAAGGACCTGGAGCGCTGGTCGCGCTTCCGCGACCGCTACGGCTTCTTCTTCGCGGAGCTCTTCGGCACGCCGCCGGCCGCCGGGGACGACCGCTACGACGGGCTCGCCCCGGACCTGGTGCGCGCGATCGCCGCGGACTTCGCCGCCGAACCGGCCGCGTCCTCCGCCGACGAGTGGTACGGACGGCTCGGCGCGCTCGCCGTACGCCACGGCTTCGCCCCGGACACCACCACCTGGCGCCGGGACCCGGACCGCTGGGCGGGACCGCCGAGGCAGGTCGCGAACGTGCTCCGAGTCGCCCTCACCGGCGCCACCCGCAGCCCGGACCTGTTCGCCGTGGCCGGCGCCCTGGGCCGGGACGAGGTGGTGCGCCGCCTCACCGCCATGTCAGCGGGGTGAGGCGGCGCGGTTCCGGTTCCGGCCCCGGTTGCCTTTCCGGCCCCGGTTCCGGTCCCTCGAAGGGTCACTCCAGCGGCATGCTCCGGGCCGAGGCGCGGGCACCCGGGGCCGTCGGCGCGAGCGTCTTGAGGAGGCCCTTGTCGCTGGAGCTCGCGGGCTCGGACGCGCCCACCGGGGTGGTGGTCATGGGCCGGGCGGCGGCACAACGCTGCTTCTCCGCCTCGGACATGGGCCCGGTGCGCTGGAGCAGCCGGTCGGGCACGGCCCGGGAGGGGCCGTCGATGACGGCGTGCAGCCGGTAGTCGTCCTTCTTGCTGACGAACCAGCCCTCGACCCGCTCGCGGCTCGGCTGGAGCTCGACCCAGCTCACCTCGCCGGGCTGGATCCGCTCGACGACCGTCCGCTGGTCGCTGCTGAACCACTGCCAGGGCCGCTGCCAGCCCTTCTCGTACGCGAGGGCGAACTGCGCGGCCATCGGCCGCTCCCTGGCCCGCTTCTCGTCCTCCACCCGGTCGCCGCTCGTGGGCAGCCGGGCCACCTCGTTGAGTGCCAGGCCGGCCTCGGCGTACGTCTGGGCGATGCTGTCGTGGCTGCGCTCGGCGTACGCGAGGAGCCGGCTGTGCTCCAGGGTGTTGCGGGTGCAGTTGACGAAGGCCTCGCCCACCACCCGCGCCTTGTCGTAGTAGCGGAAGGACATCCGGGCGTCCGGGCGGAAGACACAGGCGTTCTCGCCGTTGCAGGCTGCCGCCGCGTTGTGGAGGGTGCTCTCGCGGTCGTTGCCCTTGTACGCCTCCGAGGTGCCGAGGCGCGTCTTGTCGACGGTCCTGTCGAGGGCGGGCGGCACCTCGACCGCGCGGATGCGGGCGATCATCGGCGAACAGGTCACGTGGGTGCGGGAGTCGGTGACCCGGGAGGTGAAGGTGAGCACGGGCTCGTTCTCGCCGGCGGTGAACACGTAGGCGCGGCCGGTCCAGCGGCCCCTGCCGGGCGTGCCCTTCACCCGGTCGGGGTCGCCGGCCGTGGTGACCTGCTGGACGGGACCGCCTGAGGCGGTGACCTCGTACGGCTGGCCGTCGACGACCTCGGCGCCGGTGCACTCCTTGGAGACGGCGGGGCTGTCCTCGTAGGTGACGGTCACCCGCGACCCGGCGCGCACTCCGCGGAGCCGCTGCTTGAGCGTGTTGCCGTCCTTCTGCAGGGCCACGCCGTGGGAGGCGTCGGTGCGGCCCGAAGCGGCGGGAGAGTAGCGCTGGTTGAGGCCGGTCCAGAAGTCGATGCCGACGGTGGTGGGGCCGTCGCCCTTCATGACCGGGTCGGCGAAGTCGCCGTTGAGGACCGGGACGGCCTGCTCGGCGGGGGCGGCGGCCGGTGCCGCGTAGGAGAGGGGGACGAGGGGCGGGAGCAGTCCGGCGGCGCCGAGGACGACGAGGGCGGGGAGCGTGGTGCGGTACATGGCGGGTTCTCCTCCCGGGTCAGGAAGCGTCGGCGGGCAGGACGACGACGCGCTTCGGCTCCGCGCCCGGGGGCACGGCCCGCACGGCGGGGACCTCGGCCGCGGTCACCGGGCCGGGGCCGGGCGCGGGGGCCGGGCCGGGGCCGGGGGCCGGGGCGGGAGCGGTGGTTCCGGCGGGCCGCGTGCCGTTGCAGACGCCGGCCGGGGCCGCGTACGTCTGGGCGATGAAGTTGCTGCTGGTGACCATCGAGGGGCTGTCCACGACGATGCCGATGATCCGCTGTCCGGTCCGGGCGACGAGGCTGCCGACCACGCGCCGCATGGCGGCGCTGGCGCCGAAGACGAGCATGTCGTGCGCCTTGACGGTGGTCTTGTAGACGGTCGTCTCGGTGTTCTCGATGGTCCAGGACTTGGAGTACGTGGCCTTGAACGCGGCCTCGAAGGCGAGCTTGGCGCTCAGGGAGCCGGACACCTTGGCGCCGCCGGCGACGGAGGTCTTCGTCCCGTTCGTCGAGGTCGGGCCGTCCTTGAGGTTGGGCGTCTTGTTCTCGCTGGTGATGTCGTTGGAGAGGTTGGTGGTGACCTCGCCGGAGGCGCTGACCGCGCCCTCGGCGGTGATCTTCCCGGAGATCTCGCCGCCGATGTTGTCGGTGCTGCCGGTCTTCAGGGTGACGGTCCGGTCGACGGCCATGTCGCTCTGGGTGCAGTTGATCACCGCGTTGCCGAGCGACTTCACGGCGGTGACGTACTCGCGGCTCAGTTTCGGGTCGATGGTGAAGGCGCAGGCGGAGCGTGCGGCCCCGCAGTGCTTGAGCACGTCGGCGACCTTGGCCGGGCGTCCGTCGGCGGTGAGGGCGCGGGGGACGGGGGTCTCGCCCGGGCCCTCCTCGGCAGCGGCGCCGCGCGGCGCGGCGAGAGGGGCGGCGCCGGCGGGCGGCGCGAGGGGGACGGCGGCGAGGCCGAGGAGGACGGAGAGGGCGGGCAGCAGGGCGGCTCGGGGGCGGCACGCGGGCATGACGGGGGATCCCTTCGGGACGGAGGGGAGCGGGACTGGGTGTGGGGTGCGGTGCGGCTCAGCCGCCGAGGAGGCTGCAGAGCTGGTCGACCGGGAAGGGGGACTGTCCCGGGTCGGTGGAGCCCTGGGGCAGCGAGTCGGGGAAGGACTCGCAGGTCGAGGTCACGGCCTGCGCCGCGTTGTCCGACGGCTCCGGCTCGTACGAGGAGATGGTCTCGGTCATGTCCTTGACGCCCTGCTCCTCGGCGGCGCCCTTGCCGCCGGTCAGCGTGCCCATGCAGGAGGACGAGGACGGCGGGCACTCCTTGAGCTTGTCCCCGGCCGCCTTGATGTCCTTGTCGGCCTGGCCGGCCGCCTCCTGGGTCTTCTTCTGCTGTTCCTCGATCTCCTTGGCCTCCTTGGCGTTGGCCTCCTTGTCCAGGCAGACCTGGTCGTCCGGCTTGCACTCCTCGGCGTGCGCGACGGAGGCCATCGGCAGGGCGAGGGTGGCGGCGAGGACGGCGGCGGTCAGCACACGACGTGCCGATGCCTTCAGCGCGGGCATGAGAACTCCCTTGGGACAGGGGTGGGTTGGGGCGGCTCGGGCGCGTTGCCAGGGGCGGACAGGGGACTGCCCTCAAGATCACCGAGCGCGTTCCGACGCTAGCCGCCGAGGCCCCGGTGCCCCGGCACGACACACGGCGCGGCGCGTGCCCGCGGACCCGCTCACCACTTCGGCGGAGCGCACTCGGGGCCGCCCCGAAGGGCCTGGTCAGGGGTGCCGGCGAGCCGCACCCTGGCCGTCCGGTCCACCCTTTCGTAGGGAATCGGGGAGACGGCCGAGAGGGCGGACGGCCCTGCGCGGCGGGGGTCCTCACTCCCCCGGCCGCCGCCGTTCGGCGGCCCGCCGGATCCGACCGCGACGGCCCCGGCGGAGTGCCTCCGGAGGGCGAACGCGCCCCCGGGAGCACGGCCCCGAACGGGCGTCCGTCAGACGGGTGTTTCAGCGGGTCCGACTCGCCGCGGTGATCGTTCTCGGTCAGTCTGCTCATGTGCCCGGCGGCCCGTCCCGGTCGCCGCACCCGGCCGTGGGCGCCCCATGCCCAAGGGCCCGGCACGGCCTGTCCGCATGACCCGCGCCCGACCCGTGTGCGCCTCCGCCCTCCCCCGCGGAGCCACCGGCCGACCGGGCGCAGCGCTCCCGTGTGTCCCCATCGAAGGAGAGCAGAGCCATGTCCCGTACACGCCGCAGTCCCCTGCGTACGCCCTTCCCCCGGAGGCCCTGGGCGACCGCAGTCGTCGTCACCGCAGCCGCCGCGCTCGCCGCCGTACCGGCCCTCGCCCCCGCCGCGAGCGCCAACGAGGGCAACCCGACCGTGCTGAGCTGGGGCGCGGGCCGCACCGGCCAGCTCGGCAACGGCACCCTGTCCGACAGCCTGAGCCCGTCCTCGGTCACCAGCCTCTTCCGCGGCGACGTCGACCAGGTCTCGGCCGGCGGCACTTCGTCGGCCGACTCGTTCGCCCTCGCCCGCACCGACAAGACGGTCAAGTCCTGGGGTCACAACTCCTCGGGACAGCTCGGCAACGGCGGCAACACCAACCAGACCGTGCCCACCACCGTCCCGCGCCTGACCAACATCAAGGACATCGCGGCCGGCGGAAAGCACGCCCTCGCCCTCGACACCGCCGGCCAGGTCTACTCCTGGGGCGACAACGCCTACGGCCAGCTCGGCAACAACCGCACCGGCGACAGCCGAACCGTCCCCGACCGCGTCCAGGGCATGCCCAAGGTCAAGCAGATCTCGGCCGGCTGCGACTTCAGCCTCGCCCTCCTGGAGAACGGCAAGGTGTACGCCTGGGGCCGCGGCATCCACGGCCAGCTCGGCACCGGCAACCGCGCCACCAGCTCCGTACCCCGGCTGGTCGTCGGCCTGGAGAACATCGTCGAGGTCGACGCCGGCTGCCATCACGCCCTCGCGCTGACCGCCGACGACACGGTCAAGTCCTGGGGCTACAACCTCTACGGTCAGCTCGGCAACTCCTCCACCCAGTCCTCCACCCTCCCCGTCGACGTCGACTGGGTCGAGGGCGTCTCCGACATCGAGGCGGGCGCCTTCCACAACTACGTCAAGACCAGCGACAGCCACGTCTGGGGCTGGGGCAACAACCAGTACGGCCAGCTCCTCGAGGGCGACGAGGCCTTCGGCGACAACGTCTCCCGCACCAACCGCACCGCCCCCGTCGAGATCCCGCGCCTCGAAGGCGTCCAGCACCTCGTCGCGGGCGCCCGGCACGGCGTCGCCGTCACCGCCGACGACGTCTTCGCCTGGGGCCACAACGGCGAGGGCCAGCTCGGCAACGGCACGACGGTCTCCCGCTACGAGTCGGTGAAGATCCTCAACGAGGGCTCGGCGATCAAGGACGTGGCCGTGTCCTTGGGCGGCAACACGACGTACGCGTACTGAGGCCGGTGAACGGCATGACGTACGCCTACGTGCGCGGCCTCGCGACGGCCCTCGTCCTGGTGGCGCTCACGGGCCGGGCCCACGCCGAACCCCGCGATCCCTGGGTACGGGCCTGGGGCCTGAACAACGCCGGACAGCTCGGCAACGGCAGCACGCTGGACCAGCGAACGCCGGCGCCGGTCAGGGGCCTGGCCCGGAACGACGTGCGCGAGCTGGCAGCCGGCGGCGCGAGCTCCAACCGGCCGTTCGCGGTGGCCGTACTCCAGGACGGCACGGTGCGCTCGTGGGGCGGCAACGACAGCGGGCAGCTCGGCGACGGCACGACGACCGAGCGGGGGTTCCCCGGCTCCGTCGCCGGGCTCGACGGGGTGTCCGACGTCGCGGCGGGCCACCGGCACGCCCTGGCGGTCCGGAAGGGGCGCGTCCTCGCCTGGGGCTACAACGCCCACGGCCAGCTCGGTAACGGCAGCACCGCGCAGAGCACCGATCCACCGATCACCCGCCCCGTCGCCGTACAGAGCCTCGACCGCGTCAAGGACATCGCCTCCGGTTGCGACCACGCCGTGGCGCTCCGCGAGGACGGCACGGTCTGGACCTGGGGCGCCAACCAGAGCGGCCAGCTCGGCATCGGCTCCACCACCAGCCAGAACACGCCGAAGAGGGTGGCCGGTCTCCAGGACGTCGTGTCCGTGGCCGCGGGGTGCCTGCACTCCGTCGTCCTCCTGGCCGACGGCACCGTACGGGCCTGGGGCCGCAACGCCAACGGCCAGCTCGGCATCGACAGTACGGAGAACAGCCCCGTCCCCGTCGAGGTCAAGGAGCTCCACGGCGTCGTCCGGGTCTTCGCCGGCTGGTACCACACCTTCGCGACGCTCGACGACGGCGGCGTCCGCGCCTGGGGCTGGAACCAGTACGGCCAGCTCGGCGACGGCAGCTCTGTCGACCGCACCACCCCGGTGCCCGTCCCCTCGCTCACCGGCGTCACGGCACTGTCCCTCGGCCGGCACCACACCGTAGCCGTCCTCGACGACCAGTCCGTCCTCGCCTGGGGGGACAACGGCTCCGGGCAGCTCGGCGAGCCCGGCACCACGGTCTCCGCGACCCCGGTCGGCGTGCTGCCCGCCGGAAGCGGCACGACCCGCGTCCCCGCCTCCACCTCATGGACAACCAGCTACGCCTACTGATCCCACCGAACGAAAGGCACGCAGATGACCCCACCCCTGCGTCTCACCCTCCTCGCCGCGCTGTCCCTCGCGGCCCTCACCACCACCGCCCTCCCCGCCCACGCCACCCACGCAGGCACCGACCCCTGGGTCCGCGCCTGGGGCGAGAACGCCCAGGGGCAGCTCGGCAACGGCAGCGTCCTCGCCCAGCAGACCCCCGCCGCCGTCACCGGCATCACCCGCGACGACGTCCGGGAGCTGTCCGCCGGCGGAGGCGGCGCGGCCGCGGCCGCCAACCCCTTCGCCGTCGCCCTCCTCAAGGACGGCACCGTGAAGAGCTGGGGCAACAACACCACAGGGCAGCTCGGCAACGGCACCACCACCGCCCAGTCCTTCCCGGGGACGGTCGCGGCCCTCTCCGGCGTCAGCGAGGTCTCCGCCGGCCTCAACCACGCCCTCGCCGTCAAGAGCGGCCGCGTCCTCGCCTGGGGCAGCAACGCCTCCAAGCAGCTGGGCACCGGCCAGGACACCACCAGCCCGTACAAGGTCCCGATCCCCGTGCAGAGCCTGGACAAGGTGAAGGACGTCGGCGCGGGCTGCGACTTCAGCGTGGCCCTGCGGCAGGACGGCACCGTCTGGACCTGGGGCAAGGGCGACAACGGGCGGCTCGGCACCGGGAACAACACCACCCGCGAGACCCCGCAGAAGGTCCCCGACCTCGCCGACGTCGAGTCGATCGCCGTGGGCTGCGACCACGTCCTCGCGCTCACCGCCGACGGCGCCGTCAAGGCGTGGGGCAAGGGCGCCGAGGGTCAGCTCGGCAACGACTCCACCACCGACAGCAACAAGCCCGTCGACGTCGCCTACCTCGACGCCGTGGCCAGGATCTTCGCCACCTCGGCGTCCGGCTTCGCCGTCCTCGACGACGGCAGCCTGGCCGGCTGGGGCAAGAACACCGACCGCCAGCTCGGCGACGGCACGAACGCCAACCGCACCACCCCGGTGGTCCTGGACGCCCTCAAGGGCGTCCAGAGCATCGCGGGCGGCGCCGACTTCACGATCGCCGCGCTCGACGACGGCTCGGTGATCGGCTGGGGCGCGAACGGCGCAGCCCAGCTCGGTGACGGCTCGACCGCCAACCCCACCGGCACCACCACGGCCCTCCCGCCCGGCAGCGGCATCACCCAGGTCGCCACCACCATGACGGGCAAGTCGGCCTTCGCCTACTGACACCCGCCCGGCCAGGCGCGCCGGGCGCCGCGCAGTCCCGCGCGGGCGTCGGCGCGCCCCCGGGGACCGGCCGTGCGCGCCGGCCCCGGCCCGGCGGCCGGGCACACCGCGCAGTCGTGCCCGCACCCGCGCGCGGCCCCCTCGCCGGGGCCGCGCGGCACTCCTCACAGGGTCGAGCCTGGTCAGGGCCGGTGGTGAGCTGGCAGGATCGCGGCATGTTCGCCTCGCTCTCCCGTGCCGCCCGCCGCCGTGTCCTGGCGGTCTCGGCCGCGCTGCTCGCGGTGTGCGGGGTGCTGGTGTGGTGGCTGGTCCCCTTCGGGCCCCCCGCCCCGAGCGGCTCGGTCACGTTCAGTACGGGTGTCCCCACCGGCGTCTACCAGCAGTACGGGGAGCTCCTCAAGGGGGCTCTGGCCCAGGACCTGCCCGAGGTGTCGATACGGCTCACGAACAGCGAGGGTTCGCAGCAGAACCTGGCCCGGCTGGCATCGGGCGAGGCCGACTTCACGATCGCCACGGCCGACGCCGTGGCCCAGTACCAACGGGAGCGCCGACCCGGCTTCGAACAGTTGCGCGCCTGTGCACGGCTCTACGACGACTACGTCCAGCTCGTGGTCCCCAGGGACTCCCCCGTCCGCAAGGTGCAGGACCTGAAGAACCTCCGGGTCGGCGTCGGCCAGGACGGCTCCGGCGTACGGCTGATCGCCGACCGGGTGCTCGCGGCGGCGGGGATCACGCCCCTCCGGGACATCGAGCCGGTCGCGGCGGGCATCGACACCATGCCCGACCTCCTGGAGCAGGGCCGGCTCGACGCCTTCTTCTGGTCGGGAGGCCTGCCCACCGAGGCCGTGCAGGCGCTCGCCGACCGCTTCCTCGTCCGGCTGATCCCGCTGGACGCGCAGGTGGTCGACCGGCTGCACGACGTCGGCCCGTCGACCCGCCACTACCGGTCGGCGGAGATCCCGGCCGACGCGTACGCGCAGGCGCAGGACGGCCGGCCGATCGACACGCTGGCCGTGGCGAACCTCCTGGTCACCACCGCCAAGGCCGACGTGGACCTCGTCGAGGGATTCACCCGCACGGTGATCCGGAGCCGCGACCGGATCGGCGCCCAGGTCCACCCCGCCCAGCTCGTGGACCTCCGCACCGCCGTCTACACCGAGCCCCTCACCCTCCACGAGGGCGCCCGCCGCTACTACCGCTCGGTGAAGCCCTGAAGCCCTGAAGCACTGAAGCACTGAAGCCCTGAAGCCCTGAGAACTCGATGTCCCGCCCGTACGTCTACGCCTTCGTGAAACCCTGACCCGCCCCGGGGCCCCCGCCCCGGTCCGCGGGTGCGTGGCGGGGGACGGTGACGGTCACGCGGAGGCCGTGGGGCTCGTTCGGGGCGAAGGCGATGCCGCCGCCGCCCGCCGTGAGCAGGACGCGGGTGATCGAGAGGCCGAGCCCGGAGCCCTTGATGTTCTGGTGCCGGCCGGAGCGCCAGAAGCGGTCGCCGACGCGGGCGAGCTCGTCCTCGGTGAGGCCGGGCCCCCGGTCGGCGACGACGACGTCGACGCTCTCCCCGCCCGGGGAGACCGCGACGGAGACCGCGACCTCCTCTCCGGCGGGGGTGAACTTCAGCGCGTTGTCGATCACCGCGTCGAGGGCGCTGGAGAGGGCCACGGGATCGGCCCAGGCCGTGACGGCCGCGCACTCACCGGAGAGCAGGACGTCCTTGTCCTCGGCGACGGGCCGCCAGGACGCGACGCGCTCGTCGGTGAGCGCGCCGACGTCGGTGAGCCGCAGCTCGGCGGCGGCGTGCTCGGCGAGCGCCAGGTCGAGGAGGTCGTCGAGGACCTGGGCGAGGCGCTTGCCCTCGGTCCGTACGGACGCGATCTCCGCGTTGCCCTCGGGGAGTTCCAGGGCGAGCAGCTCGATGCGCAGGAGCAGCGCGGCCAGCGGGTTGCGCAGCTGGTGGGAGGCGTCGGCGACGAAGGCCCGCTGCTGTTCGAGCGCTTCCTCGACGTTGTCGGCCATCTCGTTGAACGAGCGTGCGAGGCGCCGCAGTTCGGGCGGCCCGCCGGTCGCGGCGACGCGGGAGTTCATCCGCCCGGTGGCGATGTCGTGGGTGACGGAGTCGAGCACGCGCACCGGCCGCAGGACCCAGCCGGTGAGCCGGAAGGCGGCGCCGACCGCGAGGAGCATCGCGGCGGCCTCGCCGGCGAAGATCACCAGCCAGCCGCGCAGGACGCGCAGCCGGAGGTCTCCGGTGGGCGAGTCGGTGACGACGACGGCGACGACGTCGCCGTCCCGGACGACCGGGGAGGCGATGGTGAGCCGCGCGTGGCCCTGCCAGGGCCACACCTGGGGCGGGTCGTGGCTGCGGCGGCCGAGGAGCGCCTCCTTGAAGGCGCGCCTGCCCTCCCCCGTGTCCGGGACGACCCAGTCCTCGGGGGCGGCCGCCATGGCGCGGTTGTCGCGGTAGAAGATCCCGGCCCGGATGCCGTACACGTCGTGGTAGCTGGCGAGTTCGCCGCTGAGGGTGGTGCGCCGCTCGTCGGTGCCGGGGTTGCTCTCGTTGACGAACTGGGCGAGGGCGGCGAAGCGGGCGGCGTCGTCGAGGCGGTCGACGACGACCCGCTGCTGCTCGGAGGCGGCGAGGCTGGCGGCGAGGGGGAAGCCGAGGGCGAGGAGCACCCCGGCCATCAGGATGATGAGGAGCGGGAGGAGTCGGGTGCGCACGGTTCGGAGTTACGCGGCCGGGGCGACGAGGCGGTAGCCGACGCCCCGCACGGTCTCGATGAGCGCGGGCATCCGCAGCTTGGAACGCAGGGAGGCGACGTGCACCTCCAGGGTGCGGCCGGTCCCCTCCCAACTGGTGCGCCAGACCTCGCTGATGATCTGTTCGCGGCGGAAGACGACTCCGGGGCGCTGGGCGAGGAGGGCGAGCAGGTCGAACTCCTTGCGGGTGAGGGGCACGGCCTCGCCGTCGACGCTGACCCGGCGGGTGGGCAGCTCGATGGTGACGGAGCCGAGGTGCAGATGCGTGCCGTCGGCGGCGCCGGTGGGGCCGGTGCCCTCCTCGGGTCCGGCGTTGCGCCGGCTGACGGCGTGGATCCGGGCGAGGAGCTCGCCGGGGTCGTAGGGCTTGACGACGTAGTCGTCGGCGCCGAGGTTGAGCCCGTGGATCCGGGAGCGGACGTCGCCACGTGCCGTGACCATGATCACGGGGGTGGTGGTGAGCTTCCGGATGCGGCCGCAGACCTGGTAGCCGTCCTGGTCGGGCAGGCCGAGGTCGAGCAGGATCACCCCGTACGAGGGGCGCTCGCCCTGTGCGGTGGGCAGGACCGCCTGGAGGGCCTCCTCACCGTTGCGGGCGTGCGTGACCGTGAAGCCGTGCTTAGCGAGGATCGCGGAGAGGGCGGCGGCGACGTGGTCGTCGTCCTCGACGAGCAGCAGTCGCATGCGTACCTCCTCCGTGGTGACCTGTCGATGGCGGCTCTCTGTGTACCAGGTGGTACCAGGGCATGAACACCGAACATGGGTGTCACAGTCAAGTGTCCCCCTGTGACACCGCCGTTTCCGTTATGCAGCCGGTACGGCTCCGGGCAGGGCGTTCACACACCGTGCCCGGTCGCGGCCGGATCGTTATCCTCAATTTCCGCTCAGATGTGATGACGGTCGTCACATCAGGTCTCTAGTGTCCTCCCCAACCGAGGAGGACGGAGCAAGAGGCCGATGAGCGGAGAGTCAGTGTCCAAGGGTCCCGAGGACACCCCTCGCGCCGCGGACGACCTGGTCGTACTGTCCGGCGTGAACAAGCACTTCGGCGCACTGCATGTCCTCCAGGACATCGATCTGACGATCACGCGCGGCGAGGTCGTGGTCGTCATCGGACCCTCCGGGTCCGGCAAGTCGACGCTGTGCCGCACGATCAACCGGCTGGAGAGCATCGACTCCGGCACCATCACCATCGACGGCAAGGCCCTTCCGGAGGAGGGCAAGGAGCTCGCCCGGCTGCGTTCCGACGTCGGCATGGTGTTCCAGTCGTTCAACCTCTTCGCGCACAAGACGGTGCTCGAGAACGTGATGCTGGGCCAGATCAAGGTCCGCAAGACGGAGAAGAAGGCCGCGGAGGCCAAGGCCCGTGCCCTGCTCGACCGGGTCGGGGTCGGCACCCAGGCGGACAAGTACCCGGCGCAGCTCTCGGGTGGCCAGCAGCAGCGCGTGGCGATCGCCCGCGCGCTGGCCATGGGCCCGAAGGTCATGCTCTTCGACGAGCCGACCTCGGCGCTCGACCCCGAGATGATCAACGAGGTCCTGGAGGTCATGCAGCAGCTGGCCCGGGACGGCATGACGATGGTGGTCGTCACCCACGAGATGGGTTTCGCCAGGTCCGCCGCCAACCGGGTCGTCTTCATGGCCGACGGCCGCATCGTCGAGCAGGCGGCGCCCGAGGAGTTCTTCAGCAACCCGCGCAGCGACCGCGCCAAGGACTTCCTCTCCAAGATCCTTCACCACTGAGCGAGTTCGGATCTACGCTTCCCAACTCACGCCTACTCAAGGGACTTTCCTCCATGAAGCTTCGCAGCACCTCCGCCGCCGCCGCGGCCGCCGTCGTCCTCGCGCTGACCGCCACCGCCTGTGGCGGCGGCTCCGACTCCGGGAGCAACGGTGACAAGATCACCGTCGGCATCAAGTTCGACCAGCCCGGCCTGGGCCTGAAGACCCCGGACGGCACGTACGCCGGCTTCGACGTCGACGTCGCCCGTTACGTCGCCAAGGAGCTCGGCTACGCCGAGGACAAGATCAACTTCAAGCAGGCGCCGAGCGCCGAGCGCGAGAACCTGATCAAGAACGGTGACGTCAAGTTCGTCGTCGCCAGCTACTCGATCAACGAGAAGCGCAAGAAGGAGGTCGACTTCGCCGGTCCGTACTTCCTGGCCCACCAGGACCTGCTCGTGCGCGCCGACGACAGCTCGATCACCAAGGTCGAGGACCTCAACACCAAGAAGCTCTGCTCGGTCACCGGCTCGACCTCCGCGCAGAACGTCAAGGACAAGCTGGCTCCGAAGGCCGACCTCCAGCAGCTCGGCGGCTACTCCGAGTGCCTCACCGGCCTGGAGAACAAGGCCGTCGACGCCCTGACCACCGACGACTCCATCCTCGCGGGTTACGCCTCGCAGAAGGAGCACGCCGGCAAGTTCAAGCTCGCCGGCCTCCGGATGAGCGACGAGAAGTACGGCATCGGCGTCAAGAAGGGCGACGACGAGCTGCGCGGCAAGATCAACAAGGCGCTGGAGAAGATGGTCTCCGACGGCACCTGGGAGAAGCTCGTCAAGCAGCACTTCGGCCCGTCCGGCTACAAGTACGAGGCCGCGCCGAAGGTCGAGAACTGACCTGACCCGCTCCGGCCGTGACGGCCGCCGCCCGGCGGCGGCCGTCACACCGGCACCGGCCGCTGCCCACGCACCGGCCGTCACACCGACCGACCACCAGGGGAGAGCGCGGGCATCGTGTTCGACTTTCTTGATTCCGGGCAGTACGACCTGCTCGGCGCCTTCTGGGTGACGGCGCAGCTCGCCCTCTACTCGGCGATCGGCTCGCTGATCTGGGGCACCGCCCTGGTCTCCATGCGGGTCAGCCCGGTGCCGCTGATGCGCGCCTTCGGCACCGCCTACGTGAACATCGTCCGGAACACTCCGCTGACGGTGGTCCTCGTCGCCTGCCTTCTCGGCCTCAACCAGACGCTGCTCATCACGCTCGGCGGTGAACGCTCCGAGGGCATCGGCTTCCGGCTCGCCGTACTCGGACTCGTCGCGTACACCGGCACGTTCGTCTGCGAGGCCCTCCGCTCGGGCATCAACACCGTCCCGGCCGGCCAGGCCGAGGCCGCCCGCGCGCTCGGCCTGAGCTTCACCCAGGTGCTCACCCTGGTGGTCCTCCCGCAGGCGTTCCGCGCGGCGGTGACCCCGCTCGCCAACGTTCTGATCGCCCTCACCAAGAACACCACCGTGGCGGCCGCGATCGGCGCCGCCGACGCGGCGTTCCTGATGAAGGAGATGATCGAGAACGAGGCCGACGCGCTGTTCGCGGTCTTCGCCGTCTTCGCCTTCGGCTTCATCGTCCTCACCCTCCCCACCGGCCTGATCCTGGGCTGGGCGGCCAAGCGACTGGCGGTGAAGCGATGAGCTCCGTCCTGTACGACACCCCCGGCCCGCGCGCGAAGCGGCGCAACGTCCTCTACACGATCGTCTTCCTGGCGGCCCTCGGCCTCGTCGGCTGGTGGGTGCTCGCCGCCCTCGCCGACAAGAACCAGCTGGCAGCCGACAAGTGGAGTCCGTTCGTCACCGACTCCGAGGTCTGGACGACGTACCTGCTGCCCGGTCTGACCGAGACCCTCAAGGCAGCCGGCCTGTCCATCCTGATCGCGCTTCCCCTCGGCGCCGCCCTCGGCATCGGCCGGCTCTCCGACCACCGCTGGGTGCGGGTGCCCGTCGGAGCGCTCGTGGAGTTCTTCCGCGCCATTCCGGTGCTGCTCCTGATGATGTTCGCCAACCAGGCCTACCGGGAGTTCACGACCGTCAGCTCCGACTTCCGCCCGCTGTACGCGGTGGTCACCGGACTGGTGCTCTACAACGCCTCGGTGATCGCCGAGGTCGTCCGGGCCGGCGTGCTCTCGCTGCCCCGGGGCCAGGGCGACGCGGCCGTCGCGCTCGGCATGCGCAAGGGCCAGACCATGCTGTACGTCCTGCTCCCGCAGGCCGTGACCGTCATGCTGCCCGCCCTGGTCAGCCAGCTCGTCGTCATCGTCAAGGACACCGCGCTCGGCGGCGCCCTGCTCGGCTTCGCCGAGCTGCTCAGCCAGAACCGGCAGATCACGGCCAACTACGGCGCCAACACGATCGCCACGCTCACGGTCATCGCTCTCATCTACATCGTCATCAACTTCGCCCTCACCAGCTTCGCGGGCCGCCTGGAGCAGCGGCTGCGACAGGGCCGGAAGTCCGCGGCGGTGACCCTCCCGGCCCAGGCCGGAGCCCCCGATGAGAAGTCGAAGGCCGTCAGCGACGCCTGACGCCGAAGAGGCCACCGGGACCACAGGGGTGGGCCGGAGCGGTACCGACTCGATGTCGACCGCACCGCGCCCACCCCGTCGCTTGACGCAAGCACCCTCAGTGGGTTGCATACGGTCTGTGATCAACCACCGGGCTCGTGCCACACTCAGCTGTGCTGCCCCCATGACCGTCCGGCCTACAGGAGCCGCGCCGTGGACCCGGTGATCATCGTGGGCGCGGGGCCGGTCGGCCTCGCGCTCTCCCTCGCGCTCGCCGCCCAGGGCGTGCCCAGCATCGTCCTCGACGAGGGCCCCGGCAAGGACGAGCCGCGCCCCGCCCGCAGCGTGCTGCTGCGCGCCGACATGGCCGCCATGGTCGAGCGCCTGGGCTGCACCACCCTCCGTGACGAGGGGGTCCGCTGGGTCGGCTGGCGCAGCATGCGCCGCGGCCGGCTGCTCCGCCACCTCCCCCTCGACCTGGGACTCAGCGGTACGGAGGAGTGGGCCGAGGACCCGGCCGCGCCCGCCGCTCCGGCCGCCCCGCTGCACATCCCCCAGCACGCCCTCGCACGCGGGCTGCGCGACGCCATCGGCCGCGAGAAGCTGATCCGGCTCGTCACCGAGGCCCGGCTCGACACCGTCGAACAGGACCAGGACGGGGTCACCGCCCACACCCGGGGCCCCGACGGCACCTGGTGGCGCGGCAGCCACCTCGTCGGCTGCGACGGCGCCCGTTCGACCGTGCGCAAGCTGCTCGGCATCCGCTTCCCGGGCCGTACGGCGGTGGAACGCCACGCGGTCGCCGCCCTGCGCACCGAACTCCCCTGGCCGGGCGAGGCCCTGATGCACCGCCAGCCGCCGTGGCGGGGCGCCCCCGACGAGATCACCGCCCGCCCGCTGCCCGACGGGGTGTGGCGGATCGACTGGCTGCTCCCGCCCCGCGGCGACCTGGTCACCCCGGACGCGCTGGTCTCCCGGATCCGGGAGACCCTCGCCGGCTGGTGCGACGGGGTGACACCCCCGTACGAGCTCATCGACACCGGCGTCCACACCCTGCACCACCGGCTCGCCCGCCGCTGGCGCGTCGACCGGGTGCTGCTCGCCGGGGACGCGGCGCACCTGCTCGGGGCGGTCGGCACGCAGGGCCTCGACGAGGGGTTCCGCGACGTCGACAACCTCGCCTGGAAACTCGCCCTCACCTGGCACCACGGCGCCTCGGACCGGCTGCTCGACAGCTACCAGAGCGAGCGGCGGACGGCCGTCGCCTCCCGGCTGCGCGCCGCGGACCAGTCGCTGCCCGCGCTGCGCGGCGGCGGTGGCCTGCGGACGTACCTCCCCGGCTCGTCCCGTGGCCACGACGCCCTGCTGACCGAGGGTCACGTGGGGCGCGGCCCGCTCGGCGCGCCCCCCGCGTACCCGCACTCCCCCCTCGCGCCTCCGTACTCCGACGGGCTGACGCCGGTCGGCACTCCGCCGGGCGCCCCGGTCGAGGACGTCCGCGTGACCGCCCCGGACGGCACGACCGTACGGCTCCGCGACCGGCTCGGCCAGGGCCGGCTCCTGGTCGTCCTCGTCGCCCCCGGCACCGGGGTGTGGGACCGCCGCCACTGGCGCAGCGCGGGTGTCATGCCCCGGCTCGAAGAGGCCGTCGCCGCCCTTCCGACGAAGGCCGAGGTCCTGGTCACCGAGGCATACCCGGGCGCCCCCGCCCACGCCGTCCTGCTCGTACGGCCTGACGGCCACCTCGTCGCCTCCTTCTCCGGGGTCCTCCCGGAGGAGCTGTACGCGGCGGCAGATGCGGCCCGCGGCGGCTCCCCCACCGCCCAGGTGCCCACCGAGGTCCCCGCCGCCGACGTGTCCGCCGCCGGTGACCGCACGGCGGACATGCATTGATTCCCGCGGGCGCGCATGGTGTACTCCGGAGCGTGACCGACACCTCTGCGCGCCTGTGGCGGCGGGTCCACATGGACCTCGTCCGCTACGCGGGCTGCGTGTGTCGCCCCTCCTGCTGATCTCGCCTCCTTCCCGCGCGCGCCCCGCCGCCGACGCCCGTCCGGACGTCCGCGCCGCCGTGAGCCGTCGCGCCCTTCGCGAACCTCAGGACGGTCACCCGTGTCCCCACACGCCTCCACGCCCTCCCCCACCGACTCCGACACCCCCTTCGGCCCTACCGCGGACACCCCCTCCGCGTCTCCCGTCGGTACGACCCCCGGCGTCGGTACGGCCCCAAGCCCCGGTACGGCCTCCAGCGCGTCCGCCGGGCCGACGGCGGCCGATCTGCTCGACTTCGTCCGCCGCACGGCCGCCGACCGGGAACTCGTCGACTCGCTGCCGCTCGACCCCGAGGGCCGCACCTGGGTACGCCTCGACGGCCCCGGGGGCAGCGAGGCCTGGCTCATCGGCTGGCCGCCCGGCACGGGCACCGGCTGGCACGACCACGCCGAGTCGATCGGCGCCTTCGCCACCGCGCGGGGCACGCTCACCGAGAACGCCCTCGCGGTCCGGCTGCCCGCGAGCGGCTGGAAGACCCTGGAACTGGCCGACGGCCTCGACCGCTCCCGCCGGCTGGCGGAGGGCGGGGGCCGTGCCTTCGGCCGCCACCACGTGCACGAGGTGCTCAACGAGTCCCAGGACACCCACGCGGTCTCGGTGCACGCGTACTACCCGCCGCTCCCGCTGATCCGGCGGTTCAGCAGGACGGGCCCGGTCCTCCGCCTCGAGCAGGTCGAGCGCCCGGAGGACTGGCAGTGAGCGACGAGACGTCGATCGGCCGAGCGGTGAACGAGCGACGAGCGGGGACGGCACACGTGGGCGACGGACAAGCGAGGCCGGGAACGGGACACGTGGGCGACGGACAAGCGAGGCCGGGGACGGCACACGTGGGCGACGGACAAGCAGGGACGGGGACGGCACACGTGGGCGACGGACAAGCGAGGCAGGGAACGGGACACGTGGGCGACGGACAAGCAGGGACGGGAACGGCACACGTGGGCGACGGCGGACGAGCGGTCGACGGCCGCGTGGGCATCGACGAACTCCTGGAGCAGGTCAGGTCGGGCCTCGACCGGATCGAGCCCCGCGACGCCTACCAGGCGTACGAGGCGGGCGACGCGCTCCTGGTGGACACGCGCTACTCGGCCCTGCGGGAACGCGACGGCCTGATCCCGGGCGCGCTGATCGTCGAGCGCAACGAACTGGAATGGCGGCTGGACCCCCTGGGCAGCCACCGCGCGGCGGAGGCGGACAGCCACGACCTCCGGGTGGTCGTCCTCTGCAACGAGGGCTACGCCTCCTCCCTCGCGGCCGAGTCCCTACGCCGCCTCGGTCTGCACCGGGCAACCGACCTCATCGGCGGCTTCCAAGCCTGGAAAGCCGCCGGCCTCCCCGTCCTCCTGCCGGCCACCCGCGCCTGACCACGGGCCGACCGAGCTGCGGGCGGCCTCCGCCGGGCGTTTCGGCCCGACCGGACGCCGTGCCGTACACGACCGTCCCGGCCGCGCCTGACCACAGGCCGCCCCCCGGCCGTCCGGCGCCCGCCCCCGGGCCGACGGGACTTGCCCGTCGCCTTCCCGGCCCCCGGCGTCCGACCCCGGGCCGGGCTCCCCCGCAGGCTGGACGAGTCCTTCTGTCCCCCCGTGTCAGAAGGACTCGTCCAGCCCGTCCGTGTCCTCGCCCTCGGCCTCCAGCGCCTGGCGGACGACGCGGAGGGCCATGCCCTCCGGGTATCCCTTGCGGGCGAGCATTCCGGCGAGCCGGCGCAGGCGGCGGTCGCGGTCGAGGCCCTGGGTGGCGCGCAGCTTGCGGGCGACCAGCTCGCGCGCAGTGGCCTCCTCCTGGTCGGAGTCGAGCCGGCTCACCGCCTCCTGGATGAGGGTCGGCTCGACGCCTTTGGTCCGCAGCTCCCGGGCGAGGGCTCTGCGCGCGAGGCCCCGGCCGTGGTGGCGGGACTCCACCCACGCTCCCGCGAAGGCGGCGTCGTCGATGAGCCCGACGTCCTCGAAGCGGGAGAGGATCTCCTCCGCCACGTCGTCGGGGATCTCCCGCTTGCGCAGCGCGTCGGCGAGCTGCTTTCGCGTGCGCGGGGTCCCGGTGAGCAGGCGCAGGCAGATCGCTCGCGCCCGCTCAGCCGGATCCTGGGGTGACAGCTCCTTCTCGGCCCTCGACGAGTCGGGGCTGTCACCCGGCCATTCGGTGCGACCGGTCACCGGTTCAGCTCTTGACCGCGGTGGCCTTGGTCGCCTTCGCGGTCTTGGTCGCGGGTGCCGGGACGGTCTTGGCGTCGTCCGCGCCGGCCGTGTCCGCGGCGCCCGCCGCGTCCGTCGCCGCCTCGGCCTTCGCGGCGTCGGGCCGGACGCCGACGCCCAGCTTCTCCTTGATCTTCTTCTCGATCTCGTCGGCGAGGTCGGGGTTGTCCTTCAGGAAGTTGCGGGCGTTCTCCTTGCCCTGGCCGAGCTGGTCGCCCTCGTACGTGTACCAGGCGCCGGCCTTGCGCACGAAGCCGTGCTCCACGCCCATGTCGATCAGGCCGCCCTCGCGGCTGATGCCCTGGCCGTAGAGGATGTCGAACTCGGCCTGCTTGAAGGGCGGCGCGACCTTGTTCTTGACGACCTTGACGCGGGTGCGGTTGCCGACCGCGTCCGTGCCGTCCTTGAGGGTCTCGATGCGGCGGATGTCGAGACGCACCGAGGCGTAGAACTTCAGCGCACGGCCACCGGTCGTGGTCTCCGGCGAGCCGAACATGACGCCGATCTTCTCGCGGAGCTGGTTGATGAAGATCGCGGTGGTCTTGGACTGGTTGAGCGCGCTGGTGATCTTCCGGAGGGCCTGGCTCATCAGTCGGGCCTGCAGACCGACGTGCGAGTCGCCCATCTCGCCCTCGATCTCCGCACGCGGGACGAGCGCGGCGACGGAGTCGATGACGATCAGGTCGAGGGCGCCGGAGCGGACCAGCATGTCGACGATCTCGAGGGCCTGCTCGCCGTTGTCCGGCTGGGACAGGATGAGGTTGTCGATGTCGACGCCGAGCTTCTTGGCGTACTCGGGGTCGAGGGCGTGCTCGGCGTCCACGAAGGCGACCTGGCCGCCGGCCTTCTGCGCGTTGGCCACGGCGTGCAGGGTCAGGGTCGTCTTACCGGAGGACTCCGGGCCGTAGATCTCCACGACACGGCCGCGCGGCAGGCCGCCGACACCGAGCGCGATGTCGAGCGCGGTCGATCCGGTGGAGATCACCTCGATCGGCTCCTGGGTACGGTCACCCATGCGCATCACGGCGCCCTTGCCGAATTGGCGTTCAATCTGTGCGAGTGCGGCGTCGAGCGCCTTCTCGCGGTCGGTTCCTGCCATGGGTTCCACCCGGTTTGCTTGAGTCGATCGCTTCATGTGAAAGACGCTAACCCCTGCCACTGACAATGGGCCCCGACGTCCCCTCCGGCCTGTGGACAACTCGTCGACAACCCAGTGTTCCCAAGGGCCGGACTCCCATGAGAATGGATGTTCGATTTCAGTGTCAAGCGCGCCACGCCCACCCCTCGGCCCCTGCGCGAGCGGCTGCGAGGCGGTGCGGAACCGCTGTCACAGGCAGTCGCACCCTGTGCTGTAGAGAAACAGGAACAAGCCCGTCGAGGCGGTCAACGTGAAGACGGCCGTGGTCACGGCGGCGAGGCGCCGGCGGCGGCGACCCTTCGTGGGATCGCGGAAGGTCCTCCAGGCGCCGTGGGCGAGGACCAGGCTGAGCAGTCCGGCGCCCGCGACGGTCAAGCGCGGGCTGAAGGACCAGCTCAGGTGGGCGATCAGAACCAGGCAAGCGAGCAGAGCGCAGGCGAGCAGGGTGAGGATCAGGTCCGCGACGGCCTCCCCGACCGTCTCCAGCAGGAACTCGCCGATGCCCTTCGCTACCCGTCGGACTCCCACGGCGCTCCCCCGTCCTCACCCACCACGTGGCCCGCCCAGGGCCTCGGCGTGGAGGACCCGTGCGGGGCCGGAATGGTTGCCAGGGCCGTGTGCGCCGACGTTCCCGCGGCCCGTACGCGTCCTTCTCGCACGGGGCGCCGAGCGGCCTCAGCGAGCGGTGCCCGCCACCTCCGCGAGCCATTCCAGCGCCTCCGGTCCGCCGCTCCGGAGCACCGAGACGTGTCCGTCGGGCGGGCTCGGACGCAGTTCCGCCGTGGGGCAGCGGCCGGCCAGCCAGCGGGCGTGCGAGTCGGGCACGACGCGGTCCTCGCCGCCGTGCAGCAGGAGCACAGGCGCGGCGATCCGGGTGGGGTCGAAGCCCCACGGAGCGACGTACGCCAGGTCGTCGTCGATCAGCCCGCCGGGACCCGACGCCATGGCCGGACCGACGACGTCGCCGAACCAGGACCACTCGCCGGCGAGCGCCTCGTGGTCGGCCGGGGTGAACATCTCCGGGTCGTACGCGGCGGTCGCCTCGTACGCCTCCTTCGCCGCCCGCCCTTCCGCCGCCGCGCGCAAGGCCGCCGCGCCGGACTCCGTCATCCCCCCGAACCAGTCGAGTCCCTCGGCGCCGTACGGCGCCAACCCGGCCACGCCGACGACTCCGATGACCCGCTCGGGCAGCAGGGCCCCGCACGCGAGCGCGTGCGGGGCGCCACCGGAGTGCCCCATGACCGCGAAGCGGCCGATGCCCAGCGCGTCGGCGACGGAGCGCACGTCGGCGGCGGCCGACGCGACGTCCCGTCCCGGGCGGGAGCCGGATCCGCCGTAGCCGGGGCGGTCGTACGAGACCCAGCGGATCCCCAGCCGGGCGGCGGCGGGGAACAGGGGCTCGGGAGGGGCGCCGATGTTCGGCGTTCCGTGGTGCCAGAAGACGACGAGTCCGTCGCCTGAGCCGCCGTCCCCGGTGTCGTAGACGTGCAGCCCGCT
Source organism: Streptomyces wedmorensis (assembly GCF_000716445.1). Taxonomy (GTDB): domain Bacteria; phylum Actinomycetota; class Actinomycetes; order Streptomycetales; family Streptomycetaceae; genus Streptomyces; species Streptomyces wedmorensis. The sequence goes on along the minus strand of NZ_JNWK01000045.1, from coordinate 14,619 downwards.
TCCGTCGGCCAGTTCCACGTCGCTCTCGACCACGTCGCACTCGGCCATTCCGCCCCCGTCCCCCGGCCGTACCCGGGCGTCGTCGCCACTCCGGCGCCACGACGCTACTGGCCTCCCGCCACACCGGCAACGACCGCCGCCCTCGCCCGCTCGCACGACTCCGGTCCCTCGCCCGCGCGCACAACTCCGGCCCCTCGTCCCCGCGCACAACTCCGCTCCCTCGCCCCTCCGCGCCCTGGCCGGTCCCGGCGCCGAGCCGTCGCCGCCCCCTATCCTTCGACGCATGCCCCTCCCCCTCCGCGCCCCCGGCGGCGGCCGCACGTCGCCGCGGACGGCCGACGCTCTCGTGGCGGGTGTCGTGCTGCTCGTCGTCGCGGTCTGGACGCTGGTCTCGGCGCGGTACGCGAGCGAGCCGGCGCTCCGCACGGTGCTCGGCTGGGCTCTGATCCTGGTCGGCTGCGGGGCCCTGTACTTCCGGCGGCGGCAGCCCGTCGCCGTGGCCGTGGTCACGCTCCTCGCCTGCGTCGTCTACTACCCGCTGTCCGCCCAGGACGGCCCGCTCATGATCGCCTTCGCGCTGGCGCTGTACACGACCGCCGCCGAGGGCCGGTTCGCGGCCGCCGTCGCGCTCGCGGCCGTCACGCTGCTCGCGGTGGGGGTCGGCGAGATCCGGCAGCAGCCCGGGCACCGGCAGATCGACGACACCTCGCTCGCGATGCTGGCGGGCTGGCTGATCAGCCTGGTCGCCGTGGGCCGGGCCCAGCGCACCCGGACCGCCTATCTGCACGAGGTGGAGCAGCGGGCACTCGCCGCCGAGCGGGAGCAGGAGGCCCGGGCCCGGCAGGGTGCCACCGAGGAGCGGCTGCGGATCGCCAGGGAGGTGCACGACGTGCTCGGCCACAGCATCTCGCTGATCAACGTCCAGTCCGGTGCGGCGCTGCACCGGCTCGGCAAGGGACCGGCCCCGGAGGCGGGTCTCGCCACCGCCACCGAGGCCCTCGAGGCCGTGAAGGCCACCAGCAAGGACGCGCTGCGCGAGCTCCGGGCGACCCTCGGGATGCTGCGCCGGGCCGACGAGGCCACCCCGACCGCCCCGGCCTCCTCCGGTCTCGCGCTCCTCGGCGACCTGGTCGAACGTGCCCGCGGCGCCGGGCTCGACGTCCGTACGAGCACCACGGGCACCCCCGTGCCGCTGCCGCCGCCGGTCGACCTGGCCGCGTACCGGATCGTGCAGGAGTCGCTGACGAACGTCACCCGCCACGCGGGCGCGGGAACCGTGCGCGTCACCCTCGACTGGGGCGCGGACGCGGTGCGCCTGCGGATCGCCGACGACGGCGTGGGCGCGCCGGAGGACGGGCCGCTGGGCAGCGGCATCCGGGGCATGGCCGAACGGGCCCGCGCGTTCGGCGGGCAGCTCACCGCCCGGAACGCCGACGGCGGCGGCTTCGTCGTGGACGCCCGGCTACCCCTTGCCCCGCCGGGCGCGCCCGGACCCCGGCCCGGCTCCGACGAGCCGCCACGCACTCCGCCCGCGTCACCCCGTACTCCGCCCGCCTCCTCCGAAGGGGACCCCCGATGATCCGCGTCGTGCTCGCCGACGACCAGACCCTGGTCCGGGCCGGCTTCCGGTCGATCCTGTCGGACGAGGAGGACATCGAGGTCGTGGGCGAGGCGGGGGACGGGGAGCAGGCGATCGGTCTCGCCCGTGAACTGCGCCCGGACGTGGTCCTGATGGACATCCGCATGCCGGTCCTCGACGGCCTCGAGGCCACGCGGCGCATCACCGCCGACGAGCGCCTGGAGGGGGTCCGCGTGGTCATCCTGACCACCTTCGACGCCGACGACCACGTGTACGGGGCGCTGCGCGCCGGCGCGTCCGGGTTCCTCGTCAAGGACACCGAGCCGATGGAACTGCTTCACGCGGTAAGGGTGGTGGCGCGCGGCGACGCCCTGATCTCACCGGCCGTGACGCGCCGCCTGATCGCCGAGTTCGCCGGGCTCGTCGGGCGGCAGCCGGACCCCAGCCCCCGGCTGAACGCCCTCACCGAGCGGGAGCGCGAGGTCCTGGGTCTCGTCGGGGCGGGCCTCTCCAACGACGAGATCGCCGGCCGGCTCGTCCTCTCCCCCGCCACCGCCAAGACCCACGTCAGCCGCATCATGACCAAGCTGGCCGTACGGGACCGGGCGCAGCTGGTGATCCTGGCGTACGAGTCCGGAATGATCACCCCCGGCTGGCTGGCCTGACGCCGGGGCGTGCCGAATCCGGCGGGATGCTTCGGACACCCCGGTGCCAGGCTTCGCGGGCCCGGCCCCGACCGGCACAGGACACCCCTAGGGGACGGGACCGGCCAGGGACGACTCCTGGGGTACGCGCGCGTGGGGCGGCGCAACCGACGGGGTACGGCGGGTGTCCTCCGTGGGGTGACGCCGGGCACCTGACCGTGCGCCCACGCTGACCGGGTGAATCAGGACGTACTCGATCTCGCGCGGCTGCAGTTCGCCCTCACGGCGGGCGGCCACTTCCTCTTCGTCGCCCTCACCCTGGGGCTGGTGACGGTCGTGGCCGTGCTCCAGACCAGGGCCACCCTCAGCCGGAAGCCGCTGCACGCGCGCATGGTGCGCTTCTGGGGCCAGTTGTACGTGATCAACTACGCGGTCGGCATCGTCACGGGCCTCGTGATGGAGTTCCAGTTCGGCATGGCCTGGAGCGGGCTCACCCACGAGGCGGGCAACGTCCTCGGCGCCTCGCTCGCCGTGGAGACGATCGTGGCGTTCTTCGTCGAGTCGACCTTCCTCGGCCTGTGGATCTTCGGCTGGAACCGGCTCGGTCGCTGGGCCCACCTGGCCGCGATCTGGATCGTCTGCCTGACCGCCTACCTCTCGGCGTACTGGATCCTCGTCTCCAACGGCTTCCTCAACCACCCGGTGGGGTACGGCTCCGAGAACGGCGAGCTGGTCCTCGACGACCCGGTCGCGGTCCTGACCAACCCGTCGGCGCTCCTCGCCTTCGGGCACGTCCTGGCGGGCGCCCTGCTCACCGCAGGGTTCTTCATGGCCGGAGTGAGCGCGTACCACCTGTTCCGGCGCACCCCCGAGTGGGAGTTCTTCGGCCGCAGTCTGCGGATCGGGGTGTTCCTGTCGGCGCCGGCGCTGATGGCGGCGGCGGTCTTCGGCGGGCTCCAGTTCGGCGTCCTGGCCACGTTCCAGCCGATGAAGTCGGCCGTCTTCAGCGGCGAGGCGGCGGAGATCGCCCGGCTCCAGACGGAGATGACGGCCCGTTTCGGGCCGGGCGACTACGTGCCGTCGGAGGCCTGGACCCGGGGCGGCGGTCTCGTGATGCTGATCGCCTTCGCGCTGATGATGTACCTGTGCTTCGCCGGGGTGATCCTGGCCTGCTTCAAGAAGGTCGTCTTCCGGTTCCGGTTGTGGCACCTCGCCCTGATGGCGGCCGTACCGCTGCCGTATCTGGCCATGATCGGCGGCTGGGTCTTCCGGGAGGCCGGGCGGCAGCCCTGGGTGGTCTACGGGCTGCTCAGGACGGAGGACGCGGTCTCGGACCTCTCCCCCGCCACCATGCGTCTCTCCCTCGCCGTCTTCACCACGGTCTTCGTCCTGCTCGCCGTGCTCAACGCCTGGCTGCTGACCCGGCACGCCCGCCGCGGCCCCGTCGAGTCCGGCCTCGGCCACGACGAGCGGCCCTCCGGCGCGGCGGACGGGCCCGACCCCGCCGACGCCCTGCCCGCACCGCGCTACTGACGCCGCCCCCGTCGAGGAACACCCGAGGAGTCCCCGTGGAGACCCTGTCCATCGCCCTGCTCGCCTTCTTCGCCGCGGGCTGGTTCGTGCTCGCCGGCGCGGACATCGGCACCGGCATGCTCACCCCCTGGCTCGGCCGGGACGACCGCGAGCGGCGCCTCGTCCTCGCCTCCTTCGCCCCCTTCTTCCTGGGCAACGAGGTCTGGCTGGTCGCCGCCGCGGGCGTGCTCGTCGGCTGCTTCCCCACTCTCGAAGGGGAGCTCCTCAGCGGCCAGTTCCCGGTCCTCGTGGCCCTCCTGACCGGCTGGATCGTCCGGGACGCGGGGCTCTGGTCGCGCGGCCGGGGCCCGGGCCCCCGCTGGCGCGCGGGCTGCGACACCGCCGTGACGTGCGGCAGCTGGACCGTGGCGCTCTCCTGGGGGTGGCTGCTCGCGGCCCTGCTCACAGGACGGCCGTACGCGTCGGCGACCGGCCCGACGGCCGCCCTCACCGCGCTCGCCGTGGCGGCGCTGTTCGCCGCGCACGGCCTCGGCTTCGCCACGCTCCGGCTCACGGGACCGCCGTACGAGCGGGCCCGCCGGCTCGTCGGACGCACCGGGCGCCCGTGGTGGTCCTTCGCGTTCACCGGTGTCCTGCTCGCCGGGCTGCCGCTCGCCGCGGGGACCGCTCTCCCGCTGGCCGGGCGGACGGCGGCCCCGGCCACGCTCGCCCTGCTCGTGCCCGCCCTGCTCGCCGTCACCCCGCTCCTGGTCGCCGTCCAGGCCTGGACCTGGCACGCCTTCCGGCACCGGGTGACCCGGCCCTCCTACCTCTGACCCACGCGCGCGGGGCCCGGTCAGGACTCGTCGGGCGAGGACTCCTTCTTGTGGTGCAGGGCCTTCTGGAGCCGGGCCACCACCGCCTCGCCGTACCGCCGGTGGCCGTGGACGCGCGGGTCGTCGGTGACGTCGTACCGCTTCACGTAGGCGCCCAGGAAGGCCTGCAGGGTGGCGACGGCCGGGATGGCGATCAGCGCGCCGACGGCGCCGAGCAGCGCCGTGCCCGCGATGACCGAGCCGAAGGCCACCGCCGGGTGGATGTCCACGGTCTTGGAGGTCAGCTTCGGCTGGAGCACGTAGTTCTCGAACTGCTGGTAGACCACGACGAAGCAAAGCACCCACAGCGCGTACCAGGGGTTGACGGTGAAGGCGATCAGCATCGGCAGCGCGCCGGCCAGGTAGGTGCCGATCGTCGGGATGAACTGCGAGACCAGGCCGACCCACACGGCGAGCGCGGGGGCGTACGGCACGCCGAGGATCTCGAAGAGCACGAAGTGCGCGACGCCCGAGATGAGGGCCATCAGGCCGCGTGAGTAGAGGTAGCCGCCGGTCTTGTCGACCGCGATCTCCCAGGCCCGCAGCACCTCGGTCTGGCGGGCGGGCGGCAGGACGGAGCACAGGGCGCGCCGCAGCCGGGGCCCGTCGGCGGCGAAGTAGAACGAGAACAGGAAGATCGTCAGGAGCCGGAACAGGCCGCCGAGGACGGTGGCGGAGACGTCGAGGACTCCGGACGCGCTGTTCTGCACGTACTTCTGCAGCCAGTCGGAACGCAGCACGCTGTCCTGGACCTCGACCCGCGAGAGGTCCGTGTGGAAGCTCTGGTTGATCCAGTTGATCAGCGAGTCGAGGTACTTGGGGAAGTTCTCGACCATGTCGACGATCTGGCCGGCGAGCATCGACCCGAGGAGGACGACGAAGCCGACGCCGAAGACCAGGACGGCGAGGAAGACCAGGAAGGTGGCGAGGCCCCGGCGCATCCCGCGCGCCGCCATCCGCCCGACCGCCGGCTCGATGGCGAGGGCGAGGAAGAAGGCGAGCAGGATGTTGACGAGGAGGCCGACGAGCTGGTGGAAGGCCCAGCTGCCGAGCAGGAAACAGGAGTAGAGCGCGAGGGCCAGGACGAGGGCGCGCGGCAGCCAGCGCGGCATCCGCGCCGCCGTGGCCGCCGAGGGCGCGGGCGGCGCCGCCACGGCCCCGGAGGCGGAGGGCTCCAGAGCGCCTCTGTCGCTCACCTCGCCGGTCCCCTCGCGGGAGCCGGCGGTCACGTCCGCGGGAGCCGTCGGTTCGGTGGGCGTCGCCGGTTCGGTGGGGGCTGTCGGTTCTGTCTTGTCGCTGTCGTCAGTCGGGGCCACCCCGCCAGTCTCGCGCACCGCGCGGACATTCCACCCGGGGCCCCGCACATCGCCGCTTGTCACCCGGCCGTTCGCCGGCCGGTCACCGCTTGTCGGCCGGTACGCCGACGGCCGCGCAGACCGCCCGCCACACGTCCTTCGCCTCCCAGCCGGCGTCCAGCGCTTCGCGCACCGTCCGCCCGCCGAGCTCCGCCATCACGTGGTCCCGCGCGAAGGACTCGGCGTAGGACGAACCGAAGTGGTCCGCCATCCGTTCCCAGAAAATCGTCAACCGCATGACTCCAGTATCCCGCTCCCAAGAGTGCAGCCCGCTCCTCAGGCCTTGTCACCGCGACTTTCCGCCCTACGGTCGGAGCATGGCCGAAAAACCCCTCTCCTCCCCGCCCTCGACCCCCCTGGCACGCGCCGAGCGTTTCGTCTGGCTGACGGCCCGGGTCCTCGAACAGCACCGCTTCGCCTACCACTTCCTGCGCGGCGGCCCGGACCAGGTCGAGGCGGCCCTCCTCGCCTACCTCAACGAGGACGGCGGCTACGGCCACGCGCTCGAACCCGATCTCCGCGGACCGGTCAGCCAGCCCCTCCACACCGCGCACGCGTTGCGGGTCCTGGACTCCATCGGCCGCTGCGGCGGGCTGCGCGTGGAGCGGATCTGCCGCTACCTCACGGACGTGTCGACGCACGACGGCGCGCTGCCGGCGATCCACCCGTCCCAGGCCGACTACCCCTCGGCGCCGTTCGTCCCGGTCGTCGACTCCCCGCCGAGCTCCCTGCTCGCGACCGGTCCCGTGGTCGGGCTGCTGCACCGCAACCAGGTCTGGCACGCCTGGCTGTTCCGGGCCACCGAGTTCTGCTGGGCGGCCGTCGAGTCGCTGGAGAAATCGCATCCGTACGAGGTCCAGGCCGCCGTCGCGTTCCTCGACGGAGCCCCGGACCGCTCGCGCGCCGAGGCCGCCGCCGACCGGCTGGGCCGACTGGTCCGCGAGCAGCGGCTCGCCGTCCTGGACCCGGACCGGCCGGACGACTACCCGGTCGCGGACGGGTACGCGCCCGGTGAGCACCACTTCCCGCACGACTACGCGCGCGTGCCGGACTCGCTGGCGGCGCACTGGTTCACGGACGAGGAGATGGCCCGCTCCCTGGACCGGCTCGCGGCGGACCAGCAGGAGGACGGCGGCTGGCCGATCCGCTGGCGCGCCTGGGCCCCCGGCTCCGCCCTGGAGTGGCGCCCGATCGTCACGGTCGAGGCGCTGCGCACCCTCCGCGCCCACGGCCGCTCCATCGACTGAGCCCGGCGGCGGTGGCCCCGGGCGACCCGGCGGCCGGGGTCGCCGCCGTTCGTCTCCCGCTCACCAGCCCAGGGCCCGCACCCCCGCGGTGACCGCGACGGCCGCGCCGACGACGACCAGGAACGGGGCCCGCAGGACGAGCGCGACGGCGGCCGCGGCCAGCCCGGCTGCCCGTGCGTCCAGGACGAGCGAGCCGCCGGCGCTGAACGTCTGCTGGGCGGTGAGCGCGGCGAGCAGGGCGACGGGCAGCAGGGCCGCGAGCCTCTGCACGAGCGGCCGCTCCAGCGTTCCGGCGGGGACGAGCAGGCCGACCAGTTTCATCAGGTAGCACCCGGCGGCGGTCAGGCCGATCGCGATCCACACGTTCATCGGGAGTCCTCCTCCTTCGTCTCCGGGCCCGCCTCGGCGGCGCGGTCGGTCCGTTCGGCGCCACCGGGTGCGGCGCTCGCCCGCCGGCCCCGCAACCAGAGCACGGCGGGCGCGGCCAGGGCCGCGGCGAGGACCGGGACGCCGGCGGGCAGGACGGGCAGCAGCCCGAGGCCGAGCAGGACGGCGATGCCGGCGGTGGCCCGCTCGGTCGCCGTCTTGAGCATGGGGGCGAGCAGGGCCAGGAAGACGGCGGGACCGGCCGCGTCGAGGCCCCAGGCCGCCGTGTCGCCGAGTGCCTCGGCGCCGAGCGCCCCGAGCAGCGTGGTGACGTTCCACAGGACGTAGAGCGTGAGGCCGGTGACGGTGAAGCCGACGCGCGCCGCCCGGCGGGACGGCTGCGCGAGGGCGACCGCGGTCGTCTCGTCGATCACCCAGTGCGCGGCGAACGGCCTGACGGCCTTCGGCAGGGCGAGGAGCTGGGAGAGCCGAAGCCCGTAGAAGGCGTTGCGAGTGCCGAGGAAGAAGGCCCCGGCGGCGGCCGTGAACGGGTTGCCGCCCGCGGCGAGCGCGCCGACGAGGGCGAACTGCGACGCGCCGGTGAAGACGAGCAGGCTGAGCGCGCAGGTCTGGAGGAGGCCGAGTCCGGCGCCCGCCGAGGTGACGCCGAAGGCGAACCCGGACAGGCCGACGGCGACACCGACGCCCAGGGCGTCGCGCACGACCGCCGCGTCGGGTTTCGCCGGTGTGCCGGGGTCGCGTATGACGGGGGGAGCTGTCTGTTCTGCCACGTCAGGGACGTTACGACAGTCCGAGGCGGCCGGTCTTGTACGTTCTTGCGCCCGCCTTCACGGCCCGGTCGGCTCGTCCCGCACACCCTGCCCACCGCTCCCGCGCACACCACGCGCGCGCTGGTAGGCGCCCGGCGGCACCCCGACGCTGCGGGTGAAGTGCCGGTTGAGGTGCGACTGGTCGGTGAACCCCACGGCGGCGGCCGCGTCCGCGGGCGGCGTCCCCGCGTCGAGGAGCCGTCTGGCCCGCCGTACGCGCGCGTCCGTGAGCCACGTGTGCGGGGGCATCCCGTACGCCGACCGGAAGGCCCTGAGGAGGGCGAAGGGGCTGGTGCCCAGGTCCCCGGCGAGGCGCTCCAAGGTCGGCGGCTCGGCCATCCGCTCCTCCAGGACGGCACGCGCGCGTGCCGCGTCCCGAGCGCCCGCCGAGCGGGGCGGGAGCGGTGTGATCAGCCCGCCGTGGCTGCGCAGCATGCGGGCCGTGACGAGCCGGAGCAGGCTGTCCGCCGCGAGCGCGTTGCCCTCCTCGGCGGCCCGGTGGACGCCGACGACGAGCCGGGCGGCGTACGGGTCGTCGACGACGGGCGTCGTGAAGCCGGCCGAGCCGCGCAGGGCGAGGGTGTCGGCGGCGATCGAGCGGACGATCTCCGCGTCGGGGTAGATCGTGCGGTACGTCCACCCCTCGGGCACGCCCGCGTGCCCGGTGTGCGAGGTGTCCGGGTTGACCAGGGCTATCTGCCCGGGACCCGCGTGGACGAGTTCGTCGCGGTAGTGGAAGGCCTCGACGCCCTCGGTGATCGCGGCGAGGACGAAGGTCTCGTGGGTGTGCCGTGCGAACGCCTTGCGGATGTAGTGGGCGTGCAGCAGGTCGACGCCGGGCAGCTCGGAGTACTGCCAGTAGCGCGCCCGCTCCCCACTCGTCATGCCTCCCATTCTGCGCCCGGGGGCCGGCGGAGACTTCTGCCCCGGGTCCGGGCGTCCTCGACGCGGGGGCGCCCGCGGGTCCCGGCGGGGTCGCGGCACGGTTTTCCACAGGTCCGGGCGGTTGTCAGTGGCGGGGTGCACGATGGGTGGCATGGTCAGGTCCGCGCTCGACTCGTTCTCCCCCGCGACCCGTGGTTGGTTCACCGGGGCCTTCGCCGCGCCCACGGCGGCGCAGGAAGGCGCCTGGAAGGCCATCGGCGAGGGCTCCGACGTGCTGGTCGTCGCGCCGACCGGCTCGGGCAAGACGCTGGCGGCCTTCCTCGCCTCCCTGGACGCGCTGGCCTCCACGCCGCCGCCCGCCGACGCGAAGAAGCGCTGCCGCGTGCTGTACGTGTCACCGCTGAAGGCCCTCGCCGTGGACGTCGAGCGGAACCTGCGCTCGCCCCTGACCGGCATCCGGCAGGAGTCGGTGCGCCTCGGGATGCCGGAGCCCGACGTCCGGGTCGGGATCCGCTCCGGTGACACCCCGCCCGCCGAGCGCCGGGCACTCGCCACCCGCCCCCCGGACATCCTGATCACCACGCCCGAGTCGCTGTTCCTGATGCTGACCTCCGCGACCCGCGAGGCCCTGTCTGGCGTGGAGACGGTCATCCTGGACGAGGTCCACGCGGTCGCGGGCACCAAGCGGGGCGCACACCTGGCCCTCTCCCTGGAGCGGCTCGACGAACTGCTGCCCCGCCCCGCGCGCCGGATCGGCCTGTCGGCCACGGTCCGCCCGGTGGACGAGGTGGCCCGCTACCTCTCCCCGAAGCGCGCCGTGGAGATCGTCCAGCCGCCGTCGGGCAAGGAGTTCGACCTCTCCGTGGTCGTGCCCGTCGAGGACATGGGCGAGCTGGGAGGCTCACCGGCGTCCGAAGGCAAGGAGGGCGGGGACAAGCCGTCGATCTGGCCGCAGGTCGAGGAACGGATCGCCGACCTCGTCCAGGCCCACCGGTCGACGATCGTCTTCGCCAACTCCCGCCGCCTGGCCGAGCGCCTCTGCAACCGGCTGAACGAGATCGCGTACGAGCGGGCGACCGGCGAGCCGCTCCCCGAGGGCGCTCCCCCCGCCCAGGTCATGGCCCAGTCGGGAGCGGCGCACGGCGCCCCGCCGCTGCTCGCCCGGGCCCACCACGGCTCGGTGTCGAAGGAGCAGCGCGCCCAGGTGGAGGAGGACCTGAAGGCGGGCCGCCTGCCCGCCGTGGTCGCCACCTCCAGCCTGGAGCTGGGCATCGACATGGGCGCGGTCGACCTGGTCGTCCAGGTCGAGTCGCCGCCCTCGGTCGCCTCCGGACTCCAGCGCGTGGGACGCGCGGGGCACCAGGTCGGCGCGGTGTCGACGGGCGTGGTCTTCCCCAAGTACCGGGGCGACCTGGTGCAGGCCGCGGTGGTCACCGAGCGGATGCGCACCGGCTCCATCGAGTCGATGCGGATCCCCGGCAACCCGCTGGACGTCCTGGCCCAGCAACTGGTCGCCATGGTCGCGCTCGACACCTGGCAGGTGGACGACCTGCTGGCCGTGGTGCGCCGGGCGGCGCCGTTCTCGTCGCTGCCGGAGTCGGCGTTCACCGGCGTCCTGGACATGCTCGCGGGGCGCTACCCCTCGGACGCCTTCGCCGATCTGCGCCCGCGCGTGGTGTGGGACCGGGTGACCGGGACGGTCACCGGACGGCCCGGCGCGCAGCGACTCGCCGTCACCTCCGGCGGCACGATCCCCGACCGGGGCCTGTTCGGCGTCTTCCTGGCGGGCTCGGACCCCAAGAAGGGCGGCGGCCGCGTCGGGGAGCTCGACGAGGAGATGGTGTACGAGTCGCGCGTCGGCGACGTCTTCACGCTCGGTACCACCTCGTGGCGCATCGAGGACATCACCCGGGACCGGGTGCTCGTCACGCCCGCGCCCGGGGTGCCCGGCAGGCTGCCGTTCTGGAAGGGCGACCAGCTCGGCCGGCCCCTCGAACTGGGCCGTGCCGTCGGCGCGTTCCTCCGCGAGGTCGGCGCCCTCTCCGACGAGGACGCGCGTCTGCGGCTGCTCGCCGCCGGCCTGGACGCCTGGGCCGCGGACAACGTCCTCGCCTACCTCAGGGAGCAGCGCGAGGCCTGCGGGCACGTGCCGGACGACCGGACGATCCTGGTCGAGCGCTTCCGGGACGAGCTCGGGGACTGGCGGGTCGTCATCCACTCCCCCTTCGGCGCGCAGGTGCACGCTCCCTGGGCGCTGGCGCTCGGCGCCCGCCTGGCCGAGCGGTACGGCATGGACGCGCAGGTGATGCACGCGGACGACGGCATCGTGCTGCGCCTGCCGGACGCGGACCTGATGGGCCTGGAGATGGGCCTCGACCTCCTCGACCACGAACCGGTGGACCCGGGCCGGCACCTGGACACGACGTACGACGCCGACAAGGCGCCCATCGGCGCGGCCGACGCCCTCTTCGACAAGGGCGAGATCGGGCAGATCGTCACCGACCAGGTGGGCGGCTCCGCGCTGTTCGCCTCCCGGTTCCGCGAGTGCGCCGCCCGCGCCCTGCTGCTGCCCAAGCGGAATCCCGGCAAGCGCACCCCGCTCTGGCAGCAGCGGCAGCGCGCCTCGCAGCTCCTCCAGGTGGCGAGCGAGTTCGGCTCGTTCCCGATCGTCCTCGAAGCGGTCCGCGAATGTCTCCAGGACGTCTTCGACGTCCCCGGGCTCACGGAGCTGATGGGCGACATCGAGGCCCGCCGCGTCCGACTGGTCGAGGTGACCACCCCCGAGCCGTCCCCCTTCGCCCGCTCACTGCTCTTCGGCTACGTCGCGCAGTTCCTGTACGAGGGTGACTCCCCGCTCGCCGAGCGGCGGGCGGCCGCGCTGTCCCTGGACTCCCGGCTGCTCGCCGAGCTCCTCGGCCAGGCGGAGCTGCGCGAACTGCTGGACCCCGAGGTCCTGACCGAGCTGGAGCGGGAGCTCCAGTGGCTGACGGAGGACCGGCGGATCAAGGACGTGGAGGGCGTCGCCGACCTGCTGCGGGTCCTGGGGCCGCTCACCGACACCGAGCTCGCCGAGCGGGGCGCCGAGCCGGGCTGGGCGCCGGAGCTCGCGACCGCGCGGCGCGCCATCCGGGTCCGGATCTCGGGCCTGGAGCACTGGGCCGCGATCGAGGACGCGGGCCGGCTCCGGGACGCCCTGGGCACGGCCCTGCCCGTCGGCGTGCCCGAGGCCTTCACCGAACCGGTCAAGGACCCGCTGGGCGACCTCCTCGCCCGGTACGCGCGCACCCACGGCCCGTTCACGTCCTCCGGAGCCGCCCACCGCTTCGGCCTGGGGGCAGCCGTCACCGACGGCGCCCTCCAGCGGCTCGCCGCGTCGGGCCGCGTGGTCCAGGGCGAGTTCCACCCCTCCGGCATCGGTCAGGAGTGGTGCGACGCCACCGTCCTGCGCCGGCTGCGGCGCCGCTCCCTGGCGGCCCTGCGCCACGAACTGGAACCGGTGCCCCCGGCGGCCCTCGCCACCTTCCTGCCGCAGTGGCAGCACCTGGGGAGCAACAGTCTGCGCGGCATCGACGGCCTCGCCCGCGCGATCGAGCAGCTCCAGGGCGCTCCGGTCCCCGCCTCCGCCCTGGAGAAGCTCATCCTGCCGTCGCGGGTCAGGGACTACTCCCCTGCGCTCCTGGACGAGCTGACGACCACCGGCGAGGTCCTCTGGGCGGGTGCCGGGTCGCTTCCCGGCAAGGACGGCTGGGTCTCGCTCTACCTCGCGGACGCGGCACCCCTGCTCCTGCCGCCCCCGCACCCACTGGAGCTGTCCGCACTGCACGAGTCGGTGCTCACCGCCCTCTCCGGCGGGTACGGCCTGTTCTTCCGCCAGATCGCCGACCAGATCCGGGCCACCACCCACCCGGACGCCACCGACCCCCAGCTCGCCGACGCCCTCTGGGACCTGGCCTGGTCGGGCCGGCTCACCAACGACACCCTGGCCCCGCTGCGCGCGCTGCTCGGCTCGGGCCGCACGGCCGGCTCCACCGCCCACCGCGCACGCCGCACGGTCCCCCGCGGCCGGTACGGCACCCTCACCGCGGCCGCCCGCCCGGCCTCCCGCACCGGCCCGCCGACGGTCTCCGGCCGCTGGTCGCTGCTGCCGCCCGCCGAGCCCGAACGGACCCACCGGGCCCACGCCCTCGCCCGCACCCTCCTGGACCGGCACGGCGTCGTCACCCGCGGCGCGGTGGCCGCCGAGGGCGTCGAAGGCGGCTTCTCCGCGACGTACCGCATCCTGTCCGCCTTCGAGGACAGCGGCCAGGCCCGCCGCGGCTATGTCGTCGAGGGGCTCGGCGCGGCCCAGTTCGCGATGGACGGCGCGGTGGACCGGCTGCGCGCCGCCGCGACCGCCCGCGACCGCGGCGCCGAAGCCGCCACCGGCCCCCGCGCCCTGGTCCTCGCCGCGGCCGACCCGGCGAACGCCTACGGCGCCGCGCTCCCCTGGCCCGAGCCCCCGACCGGCGCCGGCCACAAGCCTGGCCGCAAAGCCGGCGCGATGGTCGTCCTCGTCGACGGCGAACTCACGCTCTACATGGAGCGCGGCGGCAAAACCCTCCTCTCCTGGGCGACCGCCCCCGACGACCCCGCCCTCACCGCCGCCGCCGAGGCCCTCGCCGCGGCCGCCCGCCTCGGCTCCCTCGGCACCGTCACCGTCGAGCGCGTCAACGGCACCACCTCCCTCACCTCCCCCCTCTCCCGCCCCCTCGAATCCGCCGGCTTCCACGCCACCCCCCGAGGCCTCCGCCTCCGTCCCTAACCCCACCACCCCGCCCCCCGCACAGGCCTCCACGCCCCTGGGCCGCCGCCCGCCCATCCGAGCCTCCACCCGCCTGGGCCGCCGCCCACCCCGTGCGCGCCCGCCCCCATCCGAGCCTCCACCCGCCTGGGCTGTCCCCTCGCCCTGTGCGGGCTGCCACGCCGCACCCCCGTGCGAGCCCGCGCCCGCTGCCGTGCGGGCTGACACACCACACCCCCGTGTGGCCCACGTCCACGTGGGCCTGCCGCCCCGCCCCCGGGCGGCCCGCACCCGCGTGGGCCCGCGCCCGCTGCCATGTGGGCCCGCGCCCGCTGCCGCGTGGGCTGGCCACGCCGCACCCCCGTGTGGGCAATCGTCCCGCTGGGGCGGGACGGGTGGGCACACGGGACGGCGCCCTCGGCGGCGCCTCCGCCCCTGTTGCCCTGGCCCGCACCCGTTGCGCACCGCACTGTCCGTGCGGGTTCAGGCGCGGAAGCCTGGGCCCGGCAAGGGGCGCCGTCCGTTGTGCCCACCCGTTCCGCCCCA
>NZ_JNWK01000044.1 GCF_000716445.1 Streptomyces wedmorensis | reverse complement strand
GGACGTCGGCATCCTCTACGACAACGGCCAGACCGAGGACAGCCGCAACGTCTCGGCGCTGTGGACCCTCACCAGCACCGGCACCGACTTCACCAACCCGTCCAAGAAGTGGGATTCGGGCACGGGCAGCTGGAACGCGGCCGCGAGCAAGGTGACGGCCGGCGACTTCGACGGCGACGGCAGGGCCGACGTGGGCGTCCTCTACAACTACGGCCGGCAGGCGGACGGCACCAACCGCACCGGCCTGTGGAAGTTCACCAGCACGGGCACCGGCTTCGCCGACCCGGTGAAGCCGTGGGACAGCACGACCTTCGGCAGCTGGAACTGGTTCTCCAGCGACCTCGTCTGAGCACCCGGACGACGCCCGCGAGGCCCGCCACCCCCAGGTGGCGGGCCTCACAGTCGTGTACGGCCCCCACCCTGTCGATCAGAATGAGGTTAGGCTAACCTATCTTTGATCTGCCCGGGCCGACCCGGCCCGCACGGAGGCGACTTCGCCGTGCCCCGCAACGCCCGAGCCACCCAGAAGGTGTCCTGCCCCATGACGAACGCCGAGAAGGCCCCCTTCCAGTTCTTCGCCCTCCAGGTCGACCGGACGCGACGGCTCGGGCCGTCCCTGGTCCGCGTCACCTTCACGGGAGAGGACCTGAAGGGCTTCGCCGCCGGGGGCCGCGACCAGTCGCTGTCGCTCTTCCTGCCGCACCCGGGACAGGAGGCGCCCGCCCTGCCGCCGCTGGACGACCCGGACATGTACGCGATCCTCGGGGCCTGGCGGGCGATGCCGGACGACGAGCGGGCCGTGATGCGCTCGTACACCGTGCGGGAGCAGCGCACCGAACCCCACGAGATCGACATCGACTTCGCCATCCACGAGGACGGCGGACCGGCCTGCCGCTGGGCCGGGCGCGCCAAGCCCGGTGACCGGGTGGTCGTGCTGGGCCCGGCGGTCGCGGACAACACGGGCGTCCGGTTCCGGCTGCCCGAGGACGCCGACTCCGTGCTGATCTGGGCGGACGAGACGGCCCTTCCGGCGGCCTCGGCGATCCTGGAGTGGCTGCCGGCCGAGACCCGCGCACAGGTGTTCCTGGAGGTGCCGTACTCCGGCGACCGCATGGAGCTGGCGACGGAGGCGGACGCCACCGTCACCTGGCTCGTACGGGAGGAGGGGGCGCCCTCCGCCGTGGACGCGGTGCGCGGGGCGGAACTGCCCGGCGAGTCCCCGTACGTCTGGATCGCGGGCGAGTCCGGTTCGGTCAAGGCGCTGCGCCGGCACTTCGTCCGGGAGCGCGAACTGGACCGCCGCCGGGTGACGTTCGTCGGCTACTGGCGCAAGGGGCTGTCCGAGGACGCGCTGCGCGAGGTCCCGGACGAGACGCAGGAAGACGCCTGACGGCCCTTCGGGCGCTTTGCGCGACGGCCCTCCGATCCTTCGGGACCGGGGGGCCATTGCGCTGTAAAATTAGGTTAGGCTAACCTAACTACTGTTGATCGCTCGGCGATCCAGGCATTCCCGGCGTTCCCTCCCGAAAGGGCCCCCACATGCGCTCCCACCTGCTCAACGACACCACGGCGGAGAGCTACCGGCGCTCCGTCACCGAAGGAGTCGAGCGGGTGGCGAGCAAACTCGCCGCGACGCGAGGCCCCTTCACCGGTGTGACGCCCGCCGAGCTCGCGCCCGTCATCGACGCCGTCGACCTCGACCGGCCGCTCGGGGACGCCTCGGCCGCGCTCGACGAGCTGGAGGACGTGTACCTCCGCGACGCCGTCTACTTCCACCACCCCCGCTACCTGGGCCACCTCAACTGCCCGGTGGTCATCCCCGCCGTCCTCGGCGAGGCCGTCCTCTCGGCCGTCAACTCCTCGCTCGACACCTGGGACCAGAGCGCCGGCGGCACCCTCATCGAGCGCAAGCTGATCGACTGGACCACCGGCCGGATCGGCCTCGGCCCGGCCGCCGACGGCGTCTTCACCAGCGGCGGCACGCAGTCCAACCTCCAGGCGCTGCTGCTGGCCCGCGAGGAGGCCAAGACGGACGACCTGTCGAAGCTCCGGATCTTCTCCTCCGAGTGCAGCCACTTCAGCGTCCAGAAGTCCGCGACCCTCCTCGGCCTGGGCCGCGACGCCGTCGTCTCCGTCCCCGTCGACGGGAACAAGCGGATGCAGTCCGTCGTCCTCGCCGCCGAGCTGGAGGCCTGCCGCGCCGAGGGCCTCGTCCCGATGGCGATCGTCGCCACCGCCGGCACCACCGACTTCGGCTCCATCGACCCGCTGCCCGAGATCGCCGCCCTCGCCGAGGAGTACGGCGCCTGGATGCACGTGGACGCGGCCTACGGCTGCGGCCTGCTCGCCTCCCGGACCCGCCGCCACCTCCTCGACGGCATCGAGCGGGCCGACTCGGTCACCGTCGACTACCACAAGTCCTTCTTCCAGCCCGTGAGTTCCTCCGCCGTCCTGGTCCGCGACGGCGCCACCCTGCGCCACGCGACCTACCACGCGGACTACCTGAACCCGCGGCGCACGGTCGCCGAGCAGATACCGAACCAGGTCGACAAGTCCCTCCAGACGACCCGCCGGTTCGACGCGCTCAAGCTGTGGATGACGCTGCGCGTGATGGGCGCCGACGGCGTCGGCGAGCTCTTCGACGAGGTGTGCGACCTGGCCCGGGAGGGCCACGCCCTGCTCGCCGCCGACCCCCGCTACGACGTCGTGGTCGAGCCGCAGCTCTCCACCCTCGTCTACCGCTACGTCCCCGAGGCCGCCACCTCCCCCGAGGAAGTCGACCGGGCCAACCTCCACGCCCGCAAGGCCCTCTTCGCCTCGGGCGAGGCCGTCGTCGCCGGCACGAAGGTCGACGGCCGCCAGTACCTCAAGTTCACCCTGCTCAACCCCGAGACCACCGCGGCCGACATCGCCGCCGTCCTCGATCTGATCGCCGGCCACGCCGAGCAGTACCTGGGAGAGAACCTTGTCCACGCCTGAGACGGCTGAGATCCACGACTTCATCGGCATCGGGCTCGGTCCGTTCAACCTCGGACTCGCCTGCCTGGCCGAGCCGATCGACGAGCTGAACGGCCTCTTCCTGGAGTCCAAGCCGGACTTCGAGTGGCACTCGGGGATGTTCCTCGAAGGCGCCCACCTCCAGACCCCGTTCATGTCGGACCTGGTCACGATGGCCGACCCGACCTCGCCGTACTCCTTCCTCAACTACCTGAAGGAGAAGGGCCGGCTGTACTCGTTCTACATCCGCGAGAACTTCTACCCGCTGCGGACCGAGTACAACGACTACTGCCGCTGGGCCGCCGGGAAGCTCTCCTCGGTCCGCTTCTCGACGACCGTCGAGACGGTGACCTTCGACGAGGCCGACCAGGTGTACGTCGTCTCCACCGAGGCCGGCGAAACGTTCCGCTCGCACCGGCTGGTCCTCGGCACCGGCACCCCCGCGTACGTCCCCGAGACCTGCGCGGACCTCGGCGGCGACCTGATCCACAACTCGCGGTACCTCCCGAACAAGGAGGCGCTCCAGAAGAAGAAGTCCATCACCCTGGTCGGCAGCGGCCAGAGCGCCGCCGAGATCTACTACGACCTCCTGTCGGAGATCGACGTCCACGGCTACCGGCTCAACTGGGTGACCCGCTCCCCGCGCTTCTTCCCGCTCGAGTACACCAAGCTCACCCTGGAGATGACCTCCCCGGAGTACGTGGACTACTTCCACGCGCTGCCCGAGCAGACCCGCTACCGCCTGGAGACCCAGCAGAAGGGCCTCTTCAAGGGCATCGACGGCGAGCTGATCGACGCCATCTTCGACCTGCTCTACCAGAAGAACCTGAACGGCCCCGTCCCCACCCGGCTCCTCACCAACTCCGCGCTGCACACCGCCGCGTACGACGACGCCTCCGGCACGTACACGCTCGGCTTCCGCCAGGAGGAGCAGGAGAAGGACTTCACCGTGGAGACCGAGGGCCTGATCCTCGCCACCGGGTACAAGTACGCCGTCCCGGCCTTCCTCGAACCGGTTCGCGACCGCCTCAACTGGGACGGCCAGGGCCGCTTCGACGTGGCCCGCAACTACGCGATCGACACCACGGGCCGCGGGGTCTTCCTGCAGAACGCCGGCGTGCACACCCACTCGATCACCTCGCCCGACCTCGGCATGGGGGCGTACCGCAACGCGTACATCATCGGCGCGATGCTGGGATACGAGTACTACCCCGTCGAGAAGTCCATCGCTTTCCAGGAGTTCGCCGCATGACCGTCCAGATACGCCCCTTCGACCCGTCGAAGGACGCCCGGCTGATCCATCCCTGGGTCACCCACCCCAAAGCCTCCTTCTGGATGATGCAGGGCGCGACGCCCGAGGACGTCGAGCGCGAGTACGCGGCGATCACCGCCCACCCGCACCACGACGCCTTCATCGGCCTGATCGACGGCGAGCCGGCCTTCCTGATGGAGCGGTACGACCCCGCGCACCTCGAACTGGTCGGCCTCTACGACCCGCTCCCGGGCGACGTCGGCATGCACTTCCTCGTCGCGCCCACCGACACCCCCGTGCACGGCTTCACCCGCCGGGTGATCACCGCCGTGATGGCGGAGCTGTTCGCCGACCCGGCGACCGAGCGGGTCGTCGTCGAGCCCGACGTCTCCAACAAGGCCGTCCACGCGCTCAACGAGGCCGTCGGCTTCGTGCCCGAGCGCGAGATCCAGAAGCCGGAGAAGAAGGCCCTGCTGAGCTTCTGCACCCGCGCGCAGTTCGAGGCGGCCGTGGCGGTGGCGGCATGACCCTCACCGACCCCGTCGCCCACCTCACCCCCGAGCGCTGGGCCGCCGCCAACCGCGCGCTGATCCGCAAGGGCCTGGCCGAGTTCGCCCACGAGCGGCTGCTCAACCCGCAGGAGCTGGGCGAGAGCCGCTACCAGGTGCTCAGCGACGACGGCACGACCGAGTACCGCTTCACCGCCGACCGGTTCGCCCTCGACCACTGGCAGGTCTACCCCGAGTCGATCAGCCGCCACCGCGGCGACGAGCAGCTCCCGCTCGACGCGCTCGTCTTCATCACCGAGCTCCGCGGCTCCCTCGGCCTCAGCGACGAGATCCTCCCGGTCTACCTGGAGGAGATCTCCTCCACCCTGGCCGGCACGGCCTACAAGGCGACCAAGCCGCCCGTCACCGCCGCCGAGCTCGCCCACGCCGGCTTCCAGGCCATCGAGACCGGCATGACCGAGGGCCACCCCTGCTTCGTCGCCAACAACGGCCGGCTCGGCTTCGGCGTCGACGAGTTCCGCGCGTACGCCCCCGAGGCCGCGAGCCCCCTCCACCTGATCTGGCTGGCCGCCCGCCGCGACCGCGCCACCTTCACCGCCGGCGCGGACATCGAGTACGACGCCTTCGTCCGTGCCGAGCTCGGCGACGCGGCGGTGGACGGCTTCGCCGCGACCCTCGCCGGCCGCGGGCTCGACCCGGCCGACTACCTCCTCATGCCCTGCCACCCGTGGCAGTGGTGGAACAAGCTGTCCGTCACCTTCGCCGCCGAGGTCGCCCAGCAGCGCCTGGTGTACCTGGGCGAGGGCGACGACAGCTACCTGGCCCAGCAGTCCATCCGTACCTTCTTCAACACCTCGGACCCGGCCAAGCACTACGTCAAGACGGCCCTGTCCGTCCTGAACATGGGCTTCATGCGCGGCCTCTCGGCCGCCTACATGGAGGCCACCCCGGCCATCAACGACTGGCTGCACCAGCTGATCGAGTCCGACTCCGTCTTCGCCGCGGCCCGCTTCTCGATCATCCGCGAGCGCGCCGCCGTCGGCTACCGGCACCTCGAGTACGAGGCCGCCACCGACCGCTACTCCCCGTACCGCAAGATGCTCGCCGCCCTCTGGCGCGAGTCGCCGGTCCCGTCCCTCGCCGAGGGCGAGCGCCTCGCCACGATGGCCTCGCTCCTCCACGTGGACCACGCGGGCGCGTCCTTCGCGGGCGCCCTGATCAAGGAGTCGGGCCTGGAGGCGGCCGTCTGGCTGCGCCGCTACCTGGACGCCTACCTCCTGCCGGTCCTGCACAGCTTCTACGCCTACGACCTGGCCTTCATGCCGCACGGCGAGAACGTCATCCTCGTCCTCGACGAGAACGGCACGGTCTCCCGCGCGATCTTCAAGGACATCGCCGAGGAGATCGTCGTCATGGACCCGGCGGCGGTGCTGCCGCCGGCCGTCGAGCGCGTCCGTGCCGAGATCCCCGAGGACATGAAGCTCCTCTCGGTCTTCACCGACGTCTTCGACTGCTTCTTCCGCTTCCTGGGCGCGACCCTGGCCGCGGAGGGCGTCCTCGACGAGGACTCGTTCTGGCGCGCCGTCGCGGACTGCGTGCACGCCTACCAGGCCTCCAAGCCGGAGCTCTCGGACCGCTTCGCGCAGTACGACATGTTCGCGGAGACCTTCGCCCTCTCCGCGCTCAACCGCCTCCAGCTGCGCAACAACAAGCAGATGGTCGACCTGGCGGACCCGTCGGCGGCCCTCCAGCTCGTCGGCGACCTGGTGAACCCGATCGCCCGCTTCGCCTGACCTCCCCAGGTCCGAAGACCGATGTGAGCCCCGCCGGAGTACGGTCCTCCGCCGGGGCTCACATCTGTTCCACGCCCGCCCGACGCGGGTGGGCGCGTTCCCGCTCGTACAACCTTCCGGAAGGTCGTTGGTCTCACCTGACGAAAGGGGAACACATGCGCACGATGATCAAGCGCGGTCTGGCGTCACTGCTGGGCCTCGCGACCCTGGGCGGCGTCGCCGTCGGCACCGCGGCGCCGGCCCAGGCCGCCGTGTCGGACTGCCCGGCGGGCTACTTCTGCGCCTGGACGCAGGAGGACGCGAAGGGGTCGATGCTCAAGACGAAGACGAACATGGCCACGATGGGTTCGTGGGGCACCCGGTTCGGCTCGTACATCAACCGGACGTCGCTGTACACCTGTCTGTACGAGTCCCCGGAGTACAGGTGGTACGACGGCTACTGGTCGGAGGATCCGGCAGTCAACGGCTCCTGGACCACGGGACCGATGACCACGATCGCCTCGCTGAAGTTCGTCCGGACGGAACGCGAGTGCTCCCGACCCGCCTACCCCTCGTGGAAGGCGGTGGCATCGCCCACGGCGGCCGGCTTCGGCGACCTGAACCGTGACCGCAGGGCCGATGTCCTCGCCCGGGACCTGGTGGGGCGGCTGTGGTTCCTGCCCGGCGACGGCTCGGGCCGACTGGTCGGCTCCGGCGGCTGGAACGCCATGAACGCCTTCGTGCGCCACGGTGACTTCACCGGCGACGGCCGCGAGGACGTCCTCGCCCGCGAGGGCTCGACCGGCAGGCTGTGGCTGTACACCGGCGCGGGGACGGGCGGGCTCGGCACGCGCAAGCTCATCGGGTCGGGCGGCTGGAACGCCATGGGCCGGATCGCCGGCGTCGGGGACCTGTCCCGGGACGGCCGCCCCGACGTGCTGACCGTCGAGAAGGCCACGGGCAAGCTCTGGCTCTACCCCGGCACCGCCTCCGGTGGTCTCGGGGCCCGCAAGCTGCTCGGAACCGGCGGCTGGAACGCCATGAACGCCCTGGTCGGCCCCGGCGACACGAACGGCGACGGCCGCGTGGACGTGATCGCCCGGGAGAGGTCCACGGGCAGGCTCTGGTCCTACCCGGGGACCGCTTCGGGTGGCCTCGGAACCCGCAAGCTGATCGGAACCGGCGGCTGGAACGCGATGGACACGTTCCTCGCGGTCGGTGACACCACCGGCGACGGCCGCCCCGATCTCTCGACCGTCACCAACAGCGACTACGTCCTCGGCGGTTCCCGGGGGAACCCGGGGTGGCTGGTCGCCTACCGCGGCCTCGGCACCGGCGCCTTCGCGGCCGGCGATACGACCGACGGCGAGTGGTGGGGCCTCAACGGCGCCTTCTGACCCACCGGCGGGGAGACGGCCCCGTCCGACCGCCGCACCGAAGCGGAACGCCCGGCCGGGTCTCCCCCGGCCGGGCGTTCCGTTTCGGTGGGTGTGCTACTCCGCCGGCCAGGGCACCTGCGGGGAGCGGTGGTAGGCGATGCCGAGGGCGTCGAAGCGGGGGGCCTGTTCCGCGAGGCGCAGCTTGTAGCTGTCCCAGTCGTGGGTGGACGCCGGGGACCAGCCGAGTTCGGCGATGCCGGGGAGGCGGGGGAAGGCCATGACGTCGAGGTCGGCGGGGGTGGCGAGGGTCTCGGTCCAGAGGGGGGCCTCGACGCCGCGGACGGCGGTCTCCGGGACGCCCGGGAAGTAGGTCGCCGGGTCCCAGTCGTACGACCGCTGGACCTCCACCGTCCCGGCCCAGGTGAGGCCGAGGGGGGTGTCATGGGTGTACTTGATGTCGAGGTAGGTGCGGTCGGCGGGCGAGAGGATCAGTCCGGTGCCGCCGCGCGCGGCCTCGGCGACCCGGTCCTTCTCGGCGGCGGGGGTGCGGTCGAGGCCCCAGTACTGGACGAGGGCGCCGGGGGCGGGGGTGGCGCCGGTGAGCTGGTGCCAGCCGATGACGGTCTTGCCGTGCCGGGCGACGACGGGCTGCACCCGGTCCATGAAGGCGGCGTAGTCGGCGTGGCTGGTGGAGCGGGCCTCGTCGCCGCCGATGTGGATGTAGCGGCCGGGGGTGAGGGCGGCGATCTCGCGGATCACGTCGTCGACGAAGTCGTACGTGACGGGCTTGGTCGCGCAGAGGCTGCTGAAGCCGACCTTGATGCCGGTGTAGAGGGGCGGGGCGACGCCGTCGCAGTTGAGTTCGGCGTAGGAGGCGAGGGCGGCGTTGGTGTGGCCCGGCATGTCGATCTCGGGGACGACCTCCTGGTAGCGGGAGGCGGCGTACCGGACGATCTCCTCGTACTGGTCCTTGGTGTAGAAGCCGCCGGGGCCGCCGCCGACCTCGGTGGAGCCGCCGTGGGCGGTGAGGCGCGGCCAGGAGTCGACGGCGATGCGCCAGCCCTGGTCGTCGGAGAGGTGCAGATGGAGGGTGTTGATCTTGTAGAGGGCGAGCTGGTCGATGTACCGCTTCACCTCGTCGACGGTGAAGAAGTGGCGGGAGACGTCGAGCATCGCGCCCCGGTAGGCGTAGCGGGGGGAATCGGTGACGGTGCCGCCCGCGATCTTCCAGGGGCCGGCCTGGCGGGTCGTGCGCTCGACGGCGGAGGGCAGCTGCTGGCGCAGGGTCTGGACGCCGCGGAAGAGGCCGGCGGGCTCGTGGGCGGTGAGGGTGACGCCGTCGGGGCCCGAGGTGAGCCGGTAGCCCTCGTCGCCGAGCGCGGTGTCGTCGGGGCTGAGCCGGAGCCGGATGCCGCCCGGGGCGGCGGCGTCGTCGACGACGGGGAGCGGGAAGCCGGTGGCGGGGCGGAGCAGCCCGGCGAGGTAGCGGCCGACGGCCCTGGGCTCGGGGGAGGTGCCGTCGACGCCGATGCGGGTGGCGCGGGTGAGGGTGTACGGCTCGCCGCCGGGGGCGACGGAGGCGGGGACGGGGACGATCCGGCCGAGCGGGCGGACCTCGGGTTCGGCGGCTGCGGTCCGGGTGTCCGCGGAGGCCTCGCCGCAGGCGACGCCGGCGGACGCGACGAGGAGGAGGGAACCGATCAGTCGTGGAATCCTTCGGCGCTGTGTCACGGGCAAGCTCCCCTTCGGGCGATCGGCGCGTCCGTATGTATCTGTCTGTATATCCGCTCTGTCACCTTGCGTACCGCCCCCCTCACATTCCGTCGAGGTCTGGACCAATAAGCCATTTCCGGTCGGCAATCGCGGCACCCCTGCCCGATTTCGGGCAGGATTCTTGCGTTCCGCCCGGGGAACCCCTCAATATCGACGAGTGCTCGAACGCCGCCCGTCGCATGACGACCTCATCGACCACCTGGTCCGCAGCACCGCGCTCCGGCGCGGTGAGGCCGCCCGGGTGGTGCTCGACGTGCTGGCGTACTTCGACGAGACGACCGAGGAGTTCGTCCGCCGCCGCCACCGCGAACTGCAGTCCGGCGGGGCGGTGAACGCCGAGATCTTCGAACGGATCTCGGGCGAGCTGCCGCACCGGGCCGTGGCGCCGCAGGAACTGTCGCTCCGGCAGCTGCGGCGCATCGTCTACGGCTGAGTCACGGCCGGGCACACTCACCGATCTGGAGGGGTTTCACCTTTATGTGCGGAATTGTCGGTTACATCGGTAAGCGCGACGTCGCCCCGCTGCTGCTGGAAGGCCTGCAGCGCCTCGAGTACCGGGGTTACGACTCCGCCGGCATGGTCATCACCAGCCCGAAGGCCACCGGCCTGAAGATGGTGAAGGCCAAGGGCCGGGTCCGTGAGCTCGAAGCCCGCGTCCCCAAGCGCTTCACCGGCACCACCGGCATCGCCCACACCCGCTGGGCCACCCATGGCGCGCCGAGCGACATCAACTCGCACCCGCACCTGGACCCCGAGAACAAGGTCGCCGTCGTCCACAACGGCATCGTCGACAACGCCCAGGAGCTCCGCGCCAAGCTGGAGGCCGACGGCGTCGTCTTCACCTCCGAGACGGACACCGAGGTCATCACCCACCTCATCGCCCGCTCCCAGGCCGAGACCCTCGAGGACAAGGTCCGCGAGGCGCTCAAGGTCATCGAGGGCACCTACGGCATCGCCGTGATGCACGCCGACTTCAACGACCGCATCGTGGTGGCCCGCAACGGCTCCCCGGTCATCCTCGGCATCGGCGAGAAGGAGATGCTCGTCGCCTCCGACGTCGCCGCTCTGATCGCCCACACCCGCCAGGTCGTCACCCTCGACGACGGCGAGATGGCCACCCTCAAGGCCGACGACTTCCGCACCTACACGGTCGCGGGCGCCTCCACCACCGCGACCCCCGAGACCGTCGAGTGGGAGGCCGCCTCCTACGACATGGGCGGCCACGACACGTACATGCACAAGGAGATCTCCGAGCAGCCCGACGCGGTCGACCGCGTGCTGCGCGGCCGGATCGACGACCGCTTCTCCACCGTGCACCTCGGCGGCCTGAACCTGGACGCCCGCGAGGCCCGCTCCATCCGCCGCATCAAGATCCTCGGCTGCGGCACCTCGTACCACGCCGGCCTCATCGGCGCCGGGCTCATCGAGTCGCTGGCCCGCATCCCCGCCGACGCCGAGCCGGCCTCGGAGTTCCGCTACCGCAACCCGGTCGTGGACCCCGACACCCTCTACATCGCCGTCTCCCAGTCCGGTGAGACCTACGACGTGCTCGCCGCCGTCCAGGAGCTCAAGCGGAAGGGCGCCCGCGTCCTCGGCGTCGTCAACGTCGTCGGCTCCGCCATCGCCCGCGAGGCCGACGGCGGCGTGTACGTCCACGCCGGCCCCGAGGTCTGCGTCGTCTCCACCAAGTGCTTCACCAACACGGTCACCGCCTTCGCGCTGCTCGCCCTGCACCTGGGCCGCATCCGCGACCTGTCCGTCACCGACGGCAAGCGGATCATCGAGGGCCTGCGCAAGCTGCCCGCGCAGATCAGCGAGATCCTCGAGACCGAGGACGAGATCAAGAAGATCGCCGCGGAGTACGCGGGCGCCCAGTCGATGATGTTCATCGGCCGGGTGCGCGGCTACCCCGTCGCCCTGGAGGCCTCCCTCAAGCTGAAGGAGATCTCCTACATCCACGCCGAGGCCTACCCCGCCTCCGAGCTGAAGCACGGCCCGCTCGCCCTCATCGAGCCGGCCCTGCCGACGGTCGCGATCGTCCCCGACGACGACCTGCTGGAGAAGAACCGCGCCGCCCTGGAGGAGATCAAGGCCCGCAGCGGCCGCATCCTCGCGGTCGCGCACCAGCCGCAGGCGAAGGCCGACCACACCATCGTCGTGCCGAAGAACGAGGACGAGCTGGACCCGATCCTGATGGGCATCCCGCTCCAGCTCCTCGCCTACCACACGGCGCTCGCCATGGGCCGCGACATCGACAAGCCGCGCAACCTGGCCAAGTCCGTCACGGTCGAGTAGCGGCGGCCTCGGGGCCTGTCCCCCCGAGCCGCACCGCCGGGCCTGTCCCCCGGCGGAACTCGGCCTGACCCACGCAGCGGTCCCCGTGCACACCCAGGTGCACGGGGACCGCTGTCTTTCTCCTGCCCGGGCCGGGTTCGGTGACGGGGTCACCGGACCCGTGGCGTCAGCCGGCGGCCGGAGCGCTCGCCGCGCGGCGGAGCGACGTCGGCCAGCCCGCCACCGCCGCCGTGGCGCCGTACCAGGCGACGAGGCCGGCGAGGGCGGCGACCCAGCCGCCCGCCTTCCCGAGGCCGCTGTTGTCGACGAGGGCGCCGATGCCGAGCAGCAGCAGCGCGACGAACAGCAGCCCGTACACGCCCTGTCCGAAGAGTCCGCTGCCCGATGAGGCCATGGTCAGCGTGAGCGCGAGGAGCGCCCACAGGAGGAGGAACAGACCCGCGGCGTCGGCCGAGCCGGCGCCGCCGACCCCGGTTCCCCAGGTGAACCAGAAGGCGCCGAGCCCGGCGTACGCCGTGCCCTCTCCCTTGTCGCCCGCCCGGAGGGCGAGGAGACCGACGAGGAAGAGCGTGACCCCACCGACCCAGGTGGCGAGGCCCGCGGCATCCGCTGCCGCGACGTTGTCGATGACCCCCGTGCCGCCCAGGCCGAAGGCCAGCAGGGTCAGTCCGAGAGCGAGGTGTCCGAGAGTGGAGGCGGTGTTTCCCGCGGCGACTTCGTTGTCCACGGCGGGCTCCCTTCAGTGTGCAGTCGTGCTGCGTGAGCTGCTGTGATCCGGTGACCTTTATGTACCCTTCACAAGCACACAATTCACCTGAGGAAGGCCGAATTTATGGCCGGATGACGGCAGTTGAGGGAGAGGCCTGACGGATCGTCCGGGGCGGGAGGGGGCCTCGGGCACGGGACGACCGGCCGGCGCGAGCCCGGCGCGGGAGTCGCGCGACCGTTACGCAGGGTTCGCACGACGGGCCTCGCCGCGGGTCCCCGCACACCGCCGCGGAGCCGCGGGGGAGTCGCCGGGTTCCCTCGGAAGAGTTACGGGATGACGATGACGGGGCGCTGGGCGCGGCGCGCGAGGCGGCCGGCCACCGAGCCGAAGATCCGCCCGACGATCCCGTGCGTGGAGCCGACCACGATGGCGTCGGCCGAGTACTCGCGGCCGACCTCCTCCAGCTCGTGGCAGATGTCCCCGCCGCGCTCGACGAGGATCCACGGCACCTCGGAGAGGTGCTCGGCGCAGGCCAGCTCCAGGCCCAGGACCTCGGTGCGGTGGTCGGGCACGTCGACGAAGACGGGCGGTTCACAGCCGGCCCACACCGTGGTGGGCAGCCGGTTGGCCACGTGCACGATGATCAGGCCCGATCCGGAGCGCCTGGCCATGCCGATGGCGTACGCGAGGGCTCGCTCACTGGACGTGGAGCCGTCGAAGCCGACGACGACCCCGTGCCGGAAGGCCGGGTCGCAGGCGTGACGTGGCTGTTCTACCGCCAGGGGGTCGACCGTGGAATCGGCGACGCGCTTGCGGTCCGCGGGTTCGGGGAATTCGTGACCGGCCATCGGTGTCTCGGCGAAGAGGGTCCTCGTGGGAAGGGACGGGGAAAAGAAGGGGACGAACGACGGGTGACGGCGGAGCTGTGTCCGGGAATCATCTTCCCAACCCCATACCCCCAAGGGTACGGCGCCACTCCTCTCCTGCCCAGAGCCCGCCGTGTCACTCCCGGCGTGCGCACCGCTCGCGCGCGGCGTCCCAGGGAGCATGCACGAGCGGCTCGGGATCTGGCAATGCCGGTTGTGCCCTACAGGCGTCCGTACGGGGGCCAAACGGACGTCGCCCAGAGTGACCGGAACGTTCCATTCCTCGTTGCCACAGGTCCAGCCCACCGTCGCAGGGAGACCGCCCGTGCCCGCACCATCGACCGCCGCCGGCCAGACCTCCGCCGCCCCCTCCCCCACCCTCGGCGCGCCCCGCGGCCGCCGCCGGGCCCCCGCCCCCTCGCCGACCGCCGTCGCCGTCGCCGTCGCGGAGCCGGACCCGGGGACGGCGGCGGTCACGGGGACGGCGGCGGTCACGGGGGCGGGGGCCGGGGGCCCGGCCGACGACGTCGTCCGCTGGGCGGTCTTCTGCTGCGCGCTGGTCCCGGTGGTGCTCGTCGTCTACGGCACCTCGCTCGGTGGGGCCGCCGGGACCGCGTTCGGGCTCGTCTCGGTGACGGCGGCCTGCCGGGTGCTGCTGCGCCGCTCGGAGCGCGGACTACGCTCCGAGGGCGCCCGCCGCGGGCGCCGCGAGCGGGCCTGAGCGGGGTACGGGTCGCCTCCACACCCCTTGGAGTTGACAGGTTCGTACACCCGACCCCATATGTTTTCAGCCAAGTTCAACGTGTCGGCGAGTCCTTGGCGGAACGATTGCCCAACCCCGGTACAGGGACCGCCGAGCGCCCTGGCCCCAGGCTCCGTACCCCCCATGTACGGGGTCGTTCGTCGTCGCGTCCGCTGTCGCGCGCCCGGAGGAGGGGAGACATCGCGATCGATCGCTTCACGCCAAGTTGCCTTGTCGACAATCCACCGGATGGAGAACTTGTCACGCCGGCGCCACGGGACACAGTAGATTCGATCATGGGTACCGAAGACTGGGGTCTCGTGCAAAACCGAGGGGAAACGTGCAGCAGCGACACGACCAGGGAGACGCGAACACCGAGGGGGGCTTAGCGTCATGAGCCAGGACTCCGCCGCACCGGAGGCCGCACGGAAGCTGTCCGGGCGCCGCCGTCGCGAAGTCGTCGCGGTGCTGCTGTTCAGTGGCGGCCCCATCTTCGAGAGCTCCATCCCGCTCTCCGTGTTCGGCATCGACCGGCAGGACGCCGGAGTGCCCCGTTACCGGCTGCTCGTCTGCGCAGGCGAGGACGGTCCGCTCCGCACCACCGGCGGGCTCGAACTCACCGCGCCGTACGGCCTGGAGGCGATCAGCCGCGCGGGGACCGTCGTCGTCCCCGCCTGGCGGTCGATCACCTCGCCGCCGCCGCCGGAGGCACTCGAGGCGCTGCGCCGCGCGCACGAGGAGGGGGCCAGGATCGTCGGCCTCTGCACCGGTGCGTTCGTCCTCGCCGCGGCCGGCCTGCTCGACGGCCGCCCGGCGACCACGCACTGGATGTACGCGCCGACGCTCGCCAAGCGCTATCCGTCGGTCCACGTGGACCCGCGGGAGCTCTTCGTCGACGACGGGGACGTGCTGACCTCCGCGGGCACCGCGGCCGGAATCGATCTGTGTCTGCACATCGTGCGGACCGACCACGGCACCGAGGCCGCGGGCGCGCTGGCGCGCCGGCTGGTCGTCCCGCCGCGGCGCAGCGGCGGTCAGGAGCGCTACCTCGACAGGTCTTTACCAGAGGAGATCGGCGCCGACCCGCTGGCCGAGGTCGTCGCCTGGGCGCTGGAGCACCTCCACGAGCAGTTCGACGTGGAGACCCTGGCTGCCCGCGCGTACATGTCACGGCGGACCTTCGACCGCCGGTTCCGCTCGCTGACGGGCTCGGCCCCCCTCCAGTGGCTGATCACCCAGCGGGTGCTCCAGGCGCAGCGGCTGCTCGAGACCTCCGACTACTCGGTCGACGAGGTCGCGGGCAGGTGCGGCTTCCGCTCCCCGGTGGCGCTGCGCGGCCACTTCCGGCGCCAGCTCGGCTCCTCGCCGGCCGCCTACCGGGCGGCGTACCGCGCCCGGCGGCCGCAGGGCGAGGCCGGCACGGCCGTGCTCGACCCGGTCGTGCCCGTCCAGGTCCCGGCAGGCGTCAGGCGCTCGCCGCTCGACCCGGGCAAGCCGCAGTCCGACGCCTACGCGCCCGGCCGCGCCTCCCTGCCGGGCCAGCGCAGCGCGCCGTAACCGAAGACCCGCACGGCCACAAGCCGCGCACCGCAGAACCGACGGGCGCCCGGGGACACCTCCCCGGGCGCCCGTCGGCCTGCTCGGGCAGGCCCTGGAGCCCCTAAGGTGGACACATGAACGATCGCATGGTGTGGATCGACTGCGAGATGACCGGGCTCTCGCTGACGGACGACGCACTCATCGAGGTGGCCGCACTGGTCACCGACTCGGAACTGAACGTGCTCGGCGAAGGCGTGGACATCGTGATCCGCCCGCCGGACGCGGCCCTGGAGACCATGCCCGAGATCGTGCGCCAGATGCACACGTCCTCGGGGCTGCTCGACGCGCTCGCCGACGGGACGACTCTCGCCGACGCCGAGGCGCAGGTGCTGGCGTACATCCGCGAGCACGTGAAGGAGCCGGGCAAGGCGCCGCTGTGCGGGAACTCGGTCTCCACGGACCGCGGCTTCCTCGCACGGGACATGCCGGCCCTGGAGAGCCACCTGCACTACCGGATCGTCGATGTGTCCTCGGTCAAGGAGCTGGCCCGCCGCTGGTACCCGAGGGCGTACTTCAACAGTCCGGAGAAGAACGGCAACCACCGGGCGCTCGCCGACATCCGCGAGTCCATCGCCGAGCTGCGCTACTACCGCGAGGCGATCTTCGTCCCGCAGCCCGGCCCGGACTCGGAGACCGCGAAGCGGATCGCGGCCCGGCACGTCCTGCCCGCCGAATAGCCGCCCGCTCGCGCCCTCGAAAACCCGCTCGGGAAAACGCGGGCGCGAGCACCCTCCAGGACCCTGTAGACTTCTTCTCGGCCGGTCAGGGAAACCTTCGGGGAAACCGCCGGTCATGGTGGGTATAGCTCAGCTGGTAGAGCACCTGGTTGTGGTCCAGGATGTCGCGGGTTCGAGTCCCGTTACTCACCCTGAAGGCCGAGGCCCCGGTTCGGAAGAACCGGGGCCTCGGCCGTTTTTCGTGTGCCTCAGGTGCAGGTGAAGGCCGCCGGGGGCGGGTTGGTGCCCGTCCACCGGCCGGTGACGGCGTACGTGACGGAGCACACACCGGGGGCGGGCGGGGTGACCGGGCCGAACTGGCCCCCGGCGACGTCCGCGTACCCGCCGGTGAGCCTTCCCGAGGTGACGGCGGTGCCGAGGTGGACGCCGCGGGCGGCGGCGAGGTCCCGCAGCGGGGTGTCGGCGGCCGAGGCGGCGCCGGCGGGCAGGGTGGTGAGGGCGGCGGCCAGGAGCGCCGCCGCGGTGATCAGGCGACGGAGCACGTCGCGCCTCCGAGGGTGAAGGCGGCGGGTACGGGATTGGTGCCGGTCCAGCTGCCGGTGAAGCCGAAGGACGCGGAGGCGCCGGCGGCGACGGAGCCGTTCCAGGCGGCGTTCTGCGCGGTGACCGCGGTGCCGGTCCGGGCCGGGGTCGCGTTCCACATCTGGCCGATCCGCTGGCCGGCGGGGTAGTCCCAGCCGAGCTTCCAGCCGGTCCAGGCGGTGGTGGAGGTGTTGGTGAGGGTGACGTCCGCCTGGAAGCCGCCCTGCCACTGGTTGACGACCTCGTAGGCGACCTTGCAGGTGCCGGTGGGCGGGGTGCCGGGGTCGGTGCCGCCGTCCCCGCCGCCGGTCTCGGTGGTGTCGCCGTAGACGATGCCGCGTCCGTTGGTGGAGACGTACACCCGGCCGTAGACCCGGGGGTCGCCGGTGATCGCGCCGCCGGTCCAGCCCCACTGGTGGGCGTCGTCGTTGACGCGGACCCAGCTCGCGCCCGCGTCGGTGGAGCGGAAGATGCCGCGGACGCCGCCGATCCGCGCGCTGGTGTAGAGGGCGGGGTACGAGGCTCCCGGGGCGGCCTTGCCGAAGCCGACGGTGTCGGCCTGGTCGACTCCGGCGACGCGGGTGAAGGCGGCGCCGCCGTCGGTGGAGTGCCAGAGGCCGTACGTGGAGGCGGTGGATCCGCCGGCGAGCCAGATGTCTCCCTTCCTGCCGGGGACGGCCTTGAAGCGGGCCGGGCCCTCGGCGGGGAGGCCCGTGGCCTTCGCGGTGAAGCTCGCGCCGCCGTCCGTACTGACGTAGAAGGTGCCGGACTTGAAGCCGTAGAAGGTCAGCGGGTCGACGCGGTCGGACTCGACGGTCGCGCCCGCCGGGATGCCGGTGGAGGCCGTCCAGGCGCCTCCGGTGCCGGTGTGGACGCCGGTGCCGTCCGGACTCCACACGAAGCGGCTGCCGTCGGCGGAGGCGGCGACGGTGCCGCCGCCCGTGACGCCCGAAGGCTCCTGTCCGGCACGCCAGTTCGCACCGTTGTCGGTGGAGAAGGCGACGCGGGGGCCGCCGTCGAGGTGACCGGCCCGTACGACGGTGTCGGGCTCGGTCTCGGCGAAGTCGACGCTGGTGGTGGAGGTGAAGTTGGGTCCGGTGAACATCATCGACGGGACCTTGGTGAGGTCCGTGTGCCGGAAGCCCCCGATGTCGCCGAGGGCGCTGATGAGCGGTGCCCCGGTGGGCGGGGAGGCCAGGTCGAGGACGGCGGTCTCCTCGAGACCCTGGACCATCGGCCTGATGGTGAACTTCCCGCCCGTGTCCCACCGGGCGAGTTCGGTGGTGCCGTAGAGCGTGGCCCCGGTGCCGTACATCATGCGGTTCGAGTCGAAGGGGTCGATCTCCAGGGCCTCGGTCATCCAGCCGAGCTTCGGCGACTTCTCGGGCTGAGCGGGGCTGGCGCCCCAGGTCAGCCAGGGGGCGGAGGAGACGTCCATGGTGTAGCGCTCGGTCCGGTCGGGGTACGAGGTGTAGTCCCAGGCCCTGGTCCAACTCGCCCCGCTGTCGGTGGAGCGGAAGATCTGGGTGTCGGGATACCAGGAGCTGTAGCCGGAGACCATGACGGTGCCGGGGTGCTGCCGGTCGACGGTGAGGCCGCTGAAGCCGTAGTAGGTGTCGGCCTCGGCGGCGGGGCTGATGTTCTGCCACGCGCCGGTGGCGGTGGCGTACCGCCAGACCTGGCCCTTGCCGCCGTCGTACGGGCCCGCCCTGTCGCTGTACGCGAGGTAGAGGTGGCCGTTCGCCGCGTCGAGGACGCCCTTGTGGGCGAGGTGGCCGGTGGGCTGGCCGGGGAGCCGGGTCCAGGTGGCGCCGGCGTCGGTGGAGCGGTAGACGGCGTTGTCCTTGTCGCCGACGCCGGCGTAGATGGTGCGGGTGGCGGTGCCGGCGGTACCGGTGGACTCGTCGAACGTGACCCAGACGACGCCCTGTTCGTCGGAGTTGTAGCCGCTCGTGTCGGTCGGGTCCTGCTGGTGGTTCCCGGGGTTGGTGAAGGAGGTGACCTTCGCCCAGGTGGCGCCGGAGTCGGTGGAGCGCCAGAGGCCGTTGCCGCTGGGCGCGCCGAGGTAGAGGACGCTGTTCCGGTGCGGGTCGATCGCGAGGCGTTCGCCCATGCCGCGGCCCGGCATGTTGCCGCCGAGCTTGAAGGGGAGGTCGGCGCGCTGCCAGGTGGCGCCCCGGTCGGCGGAGCGCAGGACGGCGCCGTTGCCGGGGTCCCAGTCGTTGGTGTACGTGCCGACGGCCGCGTACACCCGGTTCGGGTCGACGCTGTCGGTGGCGAGGGCGACGACCCCGGTGTGGCCCCAGTGGTCCCAGTCGACGGAGTCGAGGAGCGGGGTCCAGGTGGCGGTGGCCTGGTTCCAGCGGTAGGCGCCGCCGATGTCGGTGCGGGCGTAGACGAGGTTCTTCTCGGCCCGGTTGAAGACGATGCCGGGGACGAAGCCGCCGCCGTCGATCCGGACGTTCTTCCAGCTGTACGAGGTGCTCGTGGCGGCGGGGTCGGCGGGTGCCGGTGCCGCCGTGACGTCGGGTGCCGCCGTCCCGAGGAGCCCGGCGGTGAGGGCGAGCCCCGCCAGGAGGTGACGTGTTCTGCGCATGGGGGTCCTGTCGAAGATTGAATGGGAGCGCTCCCACTATTGAGTGGACGTCAGAACACGGTCAAGGTCCCGACGTCGTCGAAGACGTTCGACGATCGTCGGCCGAACGGGTGAGCGGGAGCGGCGAGTTCCGCCCTCCCGGCGAGCTGTCCCCGGCCCCGCGGAAGGCGCCGCACTACGGTCGGGCGCCATGGGGTGGAGACGGAGACGGACGCGCGGCGGGGCGTACGGGCTCGCCCTCGCCCTCCTGCTCGGCCTGGGGCCCGCCGCCGGCTGCGCGATGGACCCGGCCGAGCCGCGCCCGGTCTCCGCGCGCGACCCGGTCGACGGCCGCGGGCGACCGGTCACCCTCACCGTCGGCGTGTTCGGCACCTTCGGCTTCCAGGAGGCCGGCCTCTACGACGCGTACATGCGGCTCCACCCGGACGTCGCCGTCCGGCAGACCTCCCTCACCCGCAACGACGTCTACTACCCGCAGCTGCTCACCCACCTCACCGCCGGCTCCGGCCTCGCCGACGTCCAGGCCGTCGAGGTCGGCAACATCGCCGAGGTGCTCGCCACCCAGGCGGAGCGGCTCGACGAGCTCGGCACGGCCCCCGGCGTCGACCGGCGGGCGTTCCTGCCGTGGAAGTGGGCGCAGGGCACCGCCGCCGACGGCCGCACGCTCGCCCTCGGCACCGACATCGGGCCGCAGGCCGTCTGCTACCGCAAGGACCTCTTCGCGCGGGCCGGACTGCCGACCGAGCGGGACGCCGTCGGGCGGCTGTGGGCCGGTGACTGGCGCAAGTACCTGGCGGCGGGCCTCCGTTACCGCGAGCGGGCCCCGGAGGGCACGGTCTTCACCGACTCCGCGTCCGGGGTCCTGGCGGCGGTCACCGGCAGCGCGGCCCTGCGGTACTACGACGAACGGGGCGACCTGATCGTGGCGGAGAACCCCGCCGTACGGGCGGCCTGGGACCTCGCGGCCGCGTTCGCCCGGCAGGGACTGACCGCCCGGCTCCAGCAGTTCACCCCGGGCTGGGACCAGGCCTTCGCGAACGGGACGTTCGCGACCATCGCCTGTCCCGCCTGGATGCTCGGCTACATCGAGGACAAGGCGGGACCGGCCGGGCGGGGCAGGTGGGACGTGGCCCCGGCGCCCCGGCCGGGCAGCTGGGGCGGCTCCTTCCTCGTCGTGCCGTCCGCCGGGCGGCGGCGCGCCGAGGCGGCCCGGCTCGCGGCCTGGCTGACCGCGCCCGCCCAGCAGGCGACGCTCTTCGCGCGGCGCGGCAGCTTCCCCAGCGCCTCGGCCGCCTACGCCCTCCCGGAGGTCGCGGACGCCCGGCACCCCTACTTCGGCGACGCGCCGGTCGGCGCGATCTTCGCCAGGGCGGCGCTCGGCGTCCCCCGGGCCCCCATCGGGCCGAAGGACGCCCTGGTCTCCCAGACCCTGGCCGACGTCGGGATGCTCCAGGTCGACCAGACGGGCCGCGCGCCGGACTCGGCCTGGCACGCGGCGATGCAGGCGATCGACAACGCGCTGGACCGGTGACCCGGATGACGGACGACGCGCCGGCCGGAGCGGCCGGCATGACGCGGACGAGGACCGCGACGGGACCGGCGGACGGGCCGGACCCCCGCGGCAGGGCCCGCGGCGCCCGCCGTGCGGGCCGCGGTGCCGCGCCCCGACGCGTCCGTACCGGCTCGCGCTGGACTCCGTACGTGCTCGTCGCGCCGTTCTTCGTCTTCTTCGGCGCCTTCGGGGTGTTCCCGCTGGCCGCCACCGCCTGGGCGTCGCTCTACCGGATGGAGCTGACCGCGCCGGACGAGCGGCAGTGGGTGGGGGTGCACAACTACGCGCGCCTCGCCGACGACACGTTCTTCTGGAACGCCCTGGCGAACACGGTCACCATCGGGATCCTCGCCACCGTCCCGCAGCTGCTGCTCGCGCTCGGCGTGGCACACCTGCTCGACGTGCGGCTGCGGGGCCGGGGGGTGTTCCGGGTCGTGGCGCTCGCCCCGTACGCCACGTCGGTGGCGGCGGCGACCCTGGTGTTCGCGCTGTTCTTCGGCCGGGACCACGGGATGGCCAACTGGGCGCTCGGGCTGGCCGGCCTCGACCCGGTGGACTGGCAGAACGGGCCGTGGGCGTCGAAGTTCGCGGTGGCGTCGATCGTGATCTGGCGCTGGACCGGCTACAACGCGCTGATCTATCTGGCGGCGATGCAGACCGTCCCGCCCGAGCTGTACGAGGCGGCGTCCCTCGACGGGGCCTCGCGGTGGCGCCAGTTCCTGCACGTGACGCTGCCGGGGCTGCGGCCGGCGATCGCCTTCACGGTGCTCGTGTCGACGATCGGCGCGACGCAGCTCTTCGGCGAGCCGCTGCTGTTCGGCAGCGGGGCGGGCGCGACGGGCGGCGCGGACCACCAGTTCCAGACGCTGGGCCTCTACCTGTACGAGCAGGGCTGGGTGAACCTCCATCTGGGGCGGGCCGCGGCGATCGCCTGGACCATGCTCCTGATCCTGGTCGTCGTGTTCGGCGCGGTCCGGGTGGCGCGGGCGCTGCTCGCACGCCGGGAGTCCGCACGCGAGGGGCTCGGACACGCGCGGTCCGGACGGTCCGGACGTGACGGGAGGCGGCGATGAGGACGGTGCGGGCCGGCTGGGGTACGTACACCCTGCTCACGCTGTTCGCGGTCGTCTCCCTGTTCCCGCTGGTGTGGACGGCGGTGGCGGCCTCGCGGACGAACACCCGGCTCGCGGCCACCCCGCCGCCCTTCCGGTTCGGGCGCAACCTGCCGCGGAACGTGGAGATCGCGTGGACCGACGCCCGGCTCGGCGAGGCGCTGGCGAACACCGCCGTGGTGGCCGGGACGGTGGCGGCCGGCACGGTGCTGTTCGCCACGCTCGCCGGTTTCGCCTTCGCCAAACTGCGGTTCCGGTTCCGGGGCACGCTGCTCCTGCTCGTGGGCGCGACGATGCTGATCCCGCCCCAGCTGGGGGTGGTCCCGCTCTATCTGCTGATCGCGCGGCTCCGCTGGACGGACGAGCTCCAGGCGGTGGTCCTGCCGTCGCTCGTGTCGGCCTTCGGGGTCTTCTTCATGCGCCAGCACCTGGGGCGGGCGCTGCCGTCCGAACTCCTGGAGGCGGCGCGGATGGACGGAGCGGGAACGGCGCGGACGGTGTGGCACGTGGTGCTGCCGGTGGCGCGGCCGGCGATGGCGGTGCTCGGGATGCTGTCGTTCGTGGCGGCCTGGAACGACTTCTTCTGGCCGGTGCTCGCGCTGACGCAGACCGGGAACCCGACGGTGCAGGTGGCGCTGACGGGTCTGGGGCGGGGGGCGGTGCCCGACCAGTCGGTGGTGATGGCGGGGGCGTTGCTCGGCACGCTGCCGCTGCTCGTGGTGCTCGCGCTGTTCGGACGGCACATCGTGGGCGGGGTGATGCGGGGCGCGGTGAAGGGCTGAGCGATGTCCGCGCCCTCTTCGTCCACGTCCGGTGCGCGCAGTGGCCGCGGCGACCCGCCTTCAGGCGTGAGGCGTTGCGGGGGACGGGTCCGGGCTCGCCGCTTGCGGTGCGCTCGATCGCGTCCACGTCGGCGTCAGTGCTTCAGTGCTTCAGTGCTTCAGTGCTTCAGTGCTTCAGTGCTTCAGTGCTTCAGCAGCAGCTTGAAGGCGACGATGAACAGGCCGAGCACCAGGTTGACCGTGGCGGTGACAGTCACCTCGCGCCATGAGGCTCCGACCCGGCGGGCGGCTGCCGCGGACCACCCGATCTGACCGGCGATCGCGACTCCGAGTGCCAGCCAGAGGGTACCGGCCATGTCCAGGCCCAGGAGCGGACTGACCGCGACCGCCACGGCGGGCGGGATCGCCGCCTTGAGGATCGGCCACTCGTCACGGCAGGCGCGCAGCACGATCCGGCGGCTCGGTGACCGCTGCGCCAGCCGCTCACCGAACAGCGTCGCGTGCACGTGCGCGATCCAGAACACGGCGCCGGTGAGCAGAAGGAGCACGACGAGCTCGATGCGCGGAAACTGGCCCAGGCTGCCGGCACCGACGACGACGGAGGCCGCGAGCATGGACCCGTAGACGGCGCCGGTGTAGTCGGCGTGCTCGCGACGCTCCGCCCTCCGGGCCGCACCGTCCTCGGTTCGGCGCATTCCGGCCTCCAGCAGGTTTCCGACCGCCGACTCCGCGGTGCCATCGACACGACTCCCCTCCAGCATGAAGGCCCACCGGAGAACCCGCCCGCCGCACGACCCGGTCGTTCGGACCCCCGCCAGGGCGGACCACCCGGGCGAGCACGAGCCCGCTCGGCGGGTCCGCCGCGTCGTCGGGCCCGGGCGATCTGCGACGACTACGACGACGAACGGGAGACCTCGCCCGTCTCCTGACGGAGGGCGGAAAGGGGTGCGCGCCCCGGTCGGCGGGTGGGGTGACTCCGACCGGGGCGCGCGGTGTGGGGGGCCTGGGGGGTGTGGGGGGCCTGGGGATGCGGGGCCGGGGGATGCGGGGCCGGGGGCGGCTACTTGTAGGCGGCGAAGGCCTTCGTGAAGGCCAGCGGCTGCTGGAGGATCGAGGAGCAGGTGGCGTCGGCGTAGTTCACGGCCCCCGCGGCGCACTGCTTGTCCCGGGTCGAGGACCACATCGAGAGCCAGCCGATGCCCTTGGACTTCGCGAAGTCGACCAGCTGGGTGGCGTCGTCGACCTTGAAGACCTCGCTCGCCACGTCGTTGACGCCGATCATCGGGGTGACGGCGACGGCCTTCCAGGCGGCCGCGTCGGAGAGCCCGAGGACCCCCTTGATCTGGGCCTGGGTCGCGGTCGCGGCCTGGATCGCGTACGTGCCCATGTCGGCGCTGTACGCCGGCCCGTAGTCCATCGCCATGATGTTGACCGCGTCGACGCGGACCCCGTTCCGCTTGGCGTCGGCGAGCAGGTCCACGCCGGGCTGGGTCAGGCCCTCGGGCATGACCGGCAGGGTGAAGGAGACGTTCAGGCCCGGGTGGGACTTCTGGAGCTGGGCGATCGCCTGGGAGCGGCGGGTGTTGGCGGCGGTGTCCGGGAGGGCCGCGCCCTCGATGTCGAAGTCGACCTTGGTCAGCCGGTACTGGTCGACGACCTTGCCGTACGCGGCGGCGAGCGCCGAGGAGGTCGAGCAGTTCAGGGCCAGCTCGTGACCGGCGGCGCCGCCGAAGGAGACGCGGACGTCACCGCCCTTGGCGCGCAGGGCGCCGATCTGGGCCGCGACCCTGTCGTTCGCCAGGTCGGTGACCCCGCCCCACAGCGGGGCGCAGGCGCCGCCGGAGGTGATGAAGGCGAGGTTGAACTCCTTGACGCCGGTGGCGTCGGCGGTCGCGAGCAGGTCGTACGCGGGGTAGAGCGAGGTGTCGACGTACGGGGCGTACTTCGCGGCCGAGGCGGGGGCACCCGTCGAGGTCGCGGTGGGCGTGGGCGTGGGCGTCACGGTGGCGGTCGCGGTCGGCTTCGGGCTCGCGGTGGCCGTGGCGGTGGGCGTGGGCTTCGCGGTGGCGGTCGCCGACGGGGAGGCGGTCGCGGTGGGCTGCTCGGTGGGGCGGCCGCTGGGGGTGGGGGCCGGGCCGCCGGACGAGCAGGCGGCCTTGTTGATGAGGCAGTTCGCCGGGTCGCCGGCCTCGCCCGCGGCCGCCGTGACGAAGCCGACGGTGACGGACTGGCCGGGTGCCAGCTGCCGGTTCCAGCTCGCGGGCTTCACGGTGACGTGCCGGCCGGAGACGGTGTGCTCGCCGTTCCAGAGGGAGCCGATGGTCGTGCCGGCCGGGAGGTCGAACTCCAGGGTCCAGTCCGACTGGGTGCCGGTCGTCTCGTTGGTGACGACGTACTGGCCGGTGTAGCCGCCGGTCCAGGAGCTGGTCCTGGTGTACGCGGCGCCGACGGCCGCGGCCTGCGCGGTGCCGGTCAGGGCGACGGCCGTGCCGCCGACGACGGCCGCCGCGACGACCGCTCCGAGGACCTTGGTCCTGGTGGTCGACCTGCGCCGGTGCGAACTCGTGCCCATCGCGTGCCTGCCTCTGCGTGCCGGGGGTGGTGGTGGGGTGCGGCAGCACGCTAGCGAGCGGGAACCGGACAAATGGGCGTAGCGGGACGCCGGCCGGGATTCTTACGGTCCGCTTAAGGAAGGCATCGGAACCAGGAAAGGTTCCGTGCCGGGCACGCCCCGCCGGTCAGCCGTCGACGGCCCGCCGGGTCCCCGTGCCGCCGCGCCTGCGCCGCGCCGGGCGGTGCCCGCGGCGGCCCGCGTCGGCGCCGCGGCGGCCGTCGAGCCCGATCCAGACGCGGACCTCGGTGCCGCCGAGGACCGAGTGGCCGATGCGGACGTCGCCGCCGGTGGTCTCCGCCATCCGCCGCACGATGTCGAGGCCGAGGCCCGTGGACCCGGCCCGGGCGCCGCTGTTGCCGCGGGCCAGTGCGGCGGCCGGGTCGGCGATGCCGGGTCCGGCGTCGGAGACCAGGACGATGACGGCGTCGTCGCCGTTGTGCAGGTCGATGGAGAAGGCGGTGCCCTCGGGGGTGTGGCGGAAGACGTTGCCGAGCAGGGCGTCGAGCGCGGCGACGAGTTCGGGGCGGGCGACCGGGATGCGGACCGGACGCTCGACGCCGGCGACCCGCACCCGGCGGCCCTCGTCCTCGGCCAGCGCCGACCAGAAGTCCATCCGTTCGCGCACCACTTCGGCGGCGTCGCAGCCCGCGCCGGGCCCGGTCGCCTGGGTCTGCGGCTTCGCCTCCCGGGCCGTGCGGATGATGATGTCGACCTCTCGCTCCAGCTGCTCGACGGCGGCACGGGTCTGGTCGGCGGCCGGGCCCGAGCCGAGTGAGGCCGCGTTGAGCCGGAGCACGGTCAGCGGGGTGCGGAGCCGGTGGGAGAGGTCGGCGGCCAGTTCGCGTTCGTTGGCGAGGAGTTGGACGACCTGGTCGGCCATCGAGTTGAAGGCGACGGCCGCCGACTTGAGCTCCGGCGGCCCCTCCTCGGGCACCCGCGCGCCGAGCCTGCCCTCGCCGAGGTCGTGGGCGGCGCCGGCGAGCCGCTGGGCGGGCCGGACCATCCGGATGCCGAGGCGGTCGGCGACGGCGACGGAGCCCACGATCAGGGCGGCGCCGACACCGGCCAGGACCAGCCAGGCGGTGGCGACCCCGTTGGTGACCTCGCCCTCGGGGACGAAGAGTTCGACGACGGCGACCTGGCCGCTGCTGAGCGCGGTGGGCTGGAGCAGCGCGAAGCCGCCCGGCACCTCGGCGATCGAGGCCCGGCCGAGGCTGCGGGTCGC
The DNA here is from genome assembly GCF_000716445.1 of Streptomyces wedmorensis. GTDB lineage: Bacteria > Actinomycetota > Actinomycetes > Streptomycetales > Streptomycetaceae > Streptomyces > Streptomyces wedmorensis. The sequence continues at coordinate 99,236 of NZ_JNWK01000044.1, read as the reverse complement.
CTCGAGCTCCTCGGCGCCGGCCCGCCGGGTGCCGATCTCCAGCGGTTCCGCGCCGGGTTCGGCGGCGGGCACGTGGATCGCGAGCCGTCCGGTGGCCCCGTCCTCGGTGGTCGCGACGGCCTTGTCCAGCTCGTCGCGGTCGGTGGTGATCGCGAGGACGGGGGCGAGCCCGGCGGCCCGCCGCTCGGCGTTGGAGAACGCCCGGTCGCGGGCCATCTCCTTCACGACGAGCCCGAGGGGTACGGCGAAGGCGACGACGACCATCACGGTGACGGCCAGGGACACCTTGACGAGCGCCCATCTCACGGCTGCGGCTCCCGGGGCGGTTCCAGCTTCACGCCCACCCCGCGCAGGGTGTGCAGATAGCGCGGCCGGGCGGCCGTTTCACCCAATTTCCGCCGTAGCCATGACAAATGTACGTCGATGGTCTGGTCGTCCCCGTACGACTGCTGCCACACCTCGGCGAGCAGCTCCTTGCGCGGGACGACCACACCGGGCCGCCCGGCGAGGAAGGCCAGCAGGTCGAACTCGCGCCGCGTCAGGTCCAACGCCGCGCCGTCCAGCTCCGCCTGACGGCGCAGCGGGTCGACGGTGAGCCCGCCGACCCGGATCACCCTCGACGGCGGCAGGTCCCCCGCCGAGGACCGCGCCCGGCGCAGGACGGCCGCCATCCGGGCCGACAGGTGGTCGACCGAGAAGGGCTTCACCAGGTAGTCGTCCGCACCGGCGTGGAGGAGCCGCACGATCTCCGCCTCGTCGTCCCGGGCGGTCGCGATGATCACCGGTACGTCGGTGATCCCGCGCAGCATCTTGAGCGCCTCCGACCCGTCCAGATCGGGCAGACCGAGGTCCAGGATCACGACGTCGAAGCGGAAATGGGCGACCTCGCGCAGCGCCTCCAGAGCCGTGCCGACGCTCCGTACCGTGTGGGAGGCCTCGGTCAGCTGCCGAATGAGGGCCGAGCGCACGAACTGGTCGTCCTCGACCACGAGCACACTTGCCATGGGGCGCACCGTACGCCATTCGGGGGAACGTGAGAGCAATCTCCACCCTCCGGTACGGCCCTTCGCCAGGTGGTGCACTATGTCCCGGTGCGAAGAGGACTCGTTCACGCCCTGGCCTGGTCGCTCGCCACCGGCGCGGCGGTCACCCTGTCCTGGTGGGGAGTGCACACCGTGCTGTCCGGCACCGTCTACGACCCCCCGCGCGCGCTGCCGCTGCCACCCGGCACCAGCGTCGGAACGGCCGCCTCCGGCAGCGACCCGCTGGCCTCGTCGCCCCACGGCCCCGGGCCCGCCGAACCCTCCGGTCCGGCCGCCCCGACGGCCACTCCGAGCGCGAGCCGTACGACCGCCGCCACCCCGTCCGCGACCCCCTCCCGCACCCCGAAGCCGACCACGGCGGCCCCCAGCACGCCCGCCACGGACTCCGGTTCCGACTCAGGCCCGGGGTCCGGGGACGGCGTGAAGAGCTATCCGGTCGACGGCGGCCGGGTCACCTTCGACCTCGGGGAGACCTCGGCCGAGCTGGTCTCGGCGACACCCGCCTCCGGCTGGCAGATGCAGGTGTGGAAGCAGCCCACCTGGATCCGGGTCACCTTCACCAAGGACGGCCGCGAACTGTCGGTCTTCTGCCTCTGGCACGACAGCGCCCCCCGCGTCGAGATCGAGGACCGGCAGGCGTAGCGCGGGCCCGGCGGTCTCCCGGAACCGGCAGGCGTACCGGCCCCGGCGGTCGCACGGGCCCGGCGGTCTCAGCGGAAGACGGACGCGGGCGGTACGGGCGACGGCTTGGCGCTCGCGTCGGTGACCGGCGCCGCTCCCCCGGCGAAGTCGGCGAGCGCCCGCCCGTGCTCCACCCGGCCCGGGTGCGGGTCGGTGGCGACCCGACGGGTCAGCTCGGCCACCGGGAGCGCCGTGTCCGAGGCGAGCAGCACGGCGTTGCCGAAGCGGCGGCCGCGCAGCACCGTCGGGTCGGCGGTCAGCGCCAGCTCCGGGAAGACGGCGGCGGCGGTGGCGATCTGGCCGCGCAGATGGGTCAGCGGCGGGCCGTCGGCCAGGTTCGCCGCGTAGAAGCCACCGGGCCGCAGCACCCGCCGCACCTCGGCGAGGAACTCGGTGCTGGTCAGATGGGCGGGTGTGCGGGCGCCGCTGAACACGTCGGCGATGACGAGGTCCGCCCAGCCGTCCTGGACCTTGGCGAGCCCGGCCCTGGCGTCGGTGGACCGGACGCGGATGCGGGCGCCCGCGTCGAGCGGCAGTTCCCGGCGGACGAGCTGGACCAGGGGTCCGTCGAGCTCCACGATCTGCTGGGTGGAGCGGGGCCGGGTCGCGGCGACGTACCGGGCGAGGGTGAAGGCACCGCCGCCGAGGTGCACGACCTGGAGCGGCCGGTTCGGCGGGGCGGCGAGGTCGGCGATGTGGCCGAGGCGCCGCTGGTACTCGAAGGCGAGGTGGGCCGGGTCGTCCAGGTCGACGTGCGACTGCGGGGCGCCGTCGATGAGCAGCGTCCAGCCGCGCGGACGTTCCCGGTCGGGTATGAGTTCGGCGAGACCGCCGTCGACGGTCTCGACGACGGAGACGGCCGCCGCCGCCCGGTCACGCTGCTTGTTCCTGGCCACGGCCCCATTATCGGGGCACTCGGGACGGACCCGCCCGAGATGGGCCCCGCCGCCGCACGGGGCCGCTCAGCGACAGCCGTCGGCCGCCTCGATCAGCCGCGCCGCCTCGCCGAGCGCCTCGCGCAGGACGACCGGGTCGGTGACCGGGTCGGTGTCGCCGGGGGGCAGCAGCCAGCCGGCCGGCCGTGGGGTGTCGCCCGCGGGCTCGGGCAGCTCCGGCAGCTCGGGAAGGCGCAGGCCGCGCCCCGAGGTCCGCGTACAGGCGCTGCCCGGCATGTCCCAGGCGGCGGCCGTACCGGGCGGCACCAGGAAGCCCAGGGTGTCGCAGGTCCCGTCGTGCACGACGGGACCGACGGCGGGGGCGCTGCCGCGCCGCAGGATGTCGACCGCCTCGAGTCCCTGGCGGACCGGCACCGTGACCAGGTCCCAGGGTTCGGCGGCGGACTGGGGGGCGTCGTCGTCCGGCGCGGACGCGTGCCGCGTGGCCGACTGCGAACCGATCTCCGACATGGGACCCCTCCTCGCTCCTGAGGAGACACGAGCCGTCTCTCCTTTACGGTTCAACGCCCGTGCGCGTCAACGGCTACGGCGCCATGCCGCCGCAAAGGATGGCAGTTCATGGCAGATCGCAGGCGAGATATCCGATTTGTAGCCAAACTCAGCGTACGCATCCGGTCACAGCAGGTACGTTCTTGCCGCCGGACACCCGGCAGCACCAGGAGAGGGCTCGCCATGGCGACGTCACGGGCAGTTCCCAATCTCGCCTTCCGCCGGCTTCGCGGACAGCACTCGCCGGCGGAGTTCGCGGCGGCGGTCCGCCGGGCGGCGCGGGAGATCGGCGAACAGGTCGCGTGCGACGCCCGTTACATCGGGCGCGTGGAAGCGGGGGAGATCCGCTGCCCCAACTACGCGTACGAGCGGGTCTTCCTGCACATGTTCCCCGGACTCGGCCTCGCCGACCTGGGGTTCTCCGCGCGGGAGACGGTGCGCGGCCGGCGGCAGGCCGTCCCGGCCGGGGCAGCGCCTCCCGCCACCATCACCACCCGGAACGATGAGGAGAGCGACGTGCTGCGTCGCGCATTCATGACGAGCGGCTCCGCCACCCTGGCGGCCGCCTCGCTCGGACTCGGCGGCCCCGCCGTCGCGATCCCCGCCCCCCGCGGCACCCACCGGATCGGCGAGGCCGAGGTGCGGGCCGTCGAGGACGCCGTACGGCGGATCCGTCTGCTGGACGACCGGCACGGCGCCGACGGGCTCTACAAGGTCGCCGCCCAGCCGCTGCGCACCGCGTACGCGCTGCTCGACACCGGCACCATGGGCCGCCGCTCCACCGAGGACCGGCTGCACGCGGGCGCGGGCGAGCTCTCCCTCTCCGTCGGCTGGCTGGCGCACGACTCGGGCCGCCACGAGGACGCGCGCTCGCACTACGCCGAGGCGCTCGCCACCGCGCGCGTGGCAGGGAACGCGGCTCTGGAGGCGCACGCGTTCTGCAACACCTCGTTCCTGGCCAGGGACACCGGCCGGTACCGCGAGGCGGTGCGGGCGGCGCAGGCCGGTCTGCGGGCGGCGCAGCCGCTGGACTCGGCGCGGCTGCGGTCGCTGCTGTCGCTGCGGGAGGCGGGCGCGTGGGCGGGACTCGGCGACCGCTCCGCCTGCGAGCAGGCCCTCGGCCGCGCCCACGGCTTCTTCGACCGGGGTCCGGCCGACGGCGACCCCGAGTGGATGTCCTTCTTCGGCGAGCCGGAGCGGGAGGCCCTGGAGGCGCAGTGCTGGTCGGCGCTGGGCGAATGGGGGCGGGCGGCCCGCCACGCCCACCGGGCCACGGTCCTGCAGAATCCGCACTTCGCCCGCAACCTGGCGCTCTATCGGGCCCACCTCGCCAAGGACCTGGCGTACGCCGGGCGTCTCGACGAGGCGGCGGTGGAGGCGCGGCGCGTGGCGGACTCCATGGAGGGCATCGCCTCGGCCCGCATCCGCGGCATGCTCGCCGAGACGAACCGGGTCCTCGCCTCGCGCTGAGGATCCGTACGGACCGGGGCGGACCGGGGCGGACCCGGGCGGACCCGGGCGGACCCTGCGGGCGGGGCCGGCCTGCGGGTCCGGGCGATCGACGTCGGGTGATCGGCGTCGGCCCGGTCCGGGCTCGACAGGGCGCCGGGCGCGCCGGGCGCGCCGGGCGCCCTCCGGTCCTACTCCAGGTGGCCGGTGTCGTTCCAGCGCTCGAGCGCCGGGGCGCCGTACGCCCAGCCGAGGACCGAGAGGCTCGTCGGGTCGAGGCGGATGCGGGACGCGAAGGACACGTCCTCGCCGAGCCAGCGGGCGGCGATGGAGCGCAGGATGTGGCCGTGCGCGAAGACCAGGACGTCCCCGTCGGCGGAGCGGACCCGGTTCACGACCTCGTCGGCGCGGTCCGAGAGCTGCCCGAGGGTCTCGCCGTCGGGGACGCCGTCGCGCCAGATGAACCAGCCGGGCTGGACGGCCTGGATCTCGGGCGGGGTCATCCCCTCGTACGCGCCGTAGTCCCACTCCATGAGGGCGTCCCACGGCTCGGCCCGCTCGCCGAAACCGGCGAGCTCACAGGTCTCGGCGGCCCGCACGAGCGGGCTGGTGCGGACCTCGACGCCCGGCAGTCCCTGCCAGGATCCGCGGTGCAGGCGCTCACCGAGCAGCTTCGCGCCGCGCCGCCCCTCGTCGAGCAGCGGGATGTCGGTCCTGCCGGTGTGCCGGCCGAGAAGTGACCACTCGGTCTGGCCGTGCCGGGCGAGCAGGATGCGCGGTGCCATGGGAAGGACGCTCCAGGGGTTCACGGTGCGGACGTGCCTCTCCCATCATCGCCCAGCCGAATTCCCGGTGACGCCCGGGCAACCCCCCGGGGGCGTCCGGCGTCCCCTCCCCGGGGCGGACATCTTCTGGGGGGACTTCATCCATGGGCAAGCCACGGTGGTGGGCCGAGCTGTCGCTGATCGCCGTCGTGTACGCGGCGTACACCGGCGGGCGGCTCCTCGTGCGCGGCGACGAGGCGGCCGCCGTGGAGAACGGGCTCGCGATCCTGCGGAGGGAGGAGGCGCTCGGGATCGACGCCGAGCACCCGCTGAACAGGCTGTTCACGGACGTCCCGGCGCTGGGGATCCCGGCGGACTTCGCGTACGCCTCCCTGCACTACCTCGTGACCCCGGCGATCCTCGTGTGGCTGTTCCGTCGCCGCCCCGCGCACTACCGGTCCGCCCGCACCTGGCTGATGGTCTCCACCCTCCTCGGCCTGGTCGGCTTCACCCTGCTGCCGACCTGCCCGCCCCGGCTGCTCGACCCGGTGTACGGCTTCACCGACACGATGGCGCACTTCAGTGCGTACGGCTGGTGGGGCGGCGAGGCCAGCGCGCCGCGCGGGCTCGGCGGGATGACGAACCAGTACGCGGCCATGCCCAGCCTGCACGTGGGGTGGGCGCTGTGGTGCGGGGTGATGCTGTGGCGGTACGGGCGGACGCCACTGGCGAAGGCGCTGGGGGTGGCGTATCCGCTGGTCACCGCGCTGGTCGTGATGGGGACCGCCAACCACTACCTGCTCGACGCGGTCGCCGGGGTGGCCGTCATGGGGGCGGGGCTGTTCCTCGCCGCGCACGTGCCGCGGGTCGCCGGGCGGCGGGGCCGGGAACCGGAAGCTCCCCCCGTTGTCAGTGGCGGATGGGAGACTTCCCCGGGTGAGCGCATCCCCGGACAGCGGTCCGTCCCTACCGCCGCAGACGACACGTCGATTGCTCGCTGAGCTGCGCGGACCGGCCGTCGTGCCGCGCCCGCTGGACGCGCGGGCCCTCGCGGCGCTGGCCGCCAACCCCGGCTGCCGGCGGCGGGCCCTCCTCGACGGCGCCGGGGTCGACAAGTCCGTGCTGGCCGCGAAGCTCGGCTCACCGGCCCCCTTCGGCCAGTCGCAGTTCGCGATCGTGCGGGGCAACTCCTTCGAGGCGAAGGTGAAGGCGGACGGCGGCCGTGAACTGCTGCGCCTGATCGGCGCCGAGGAACCGGGCGAGGTCTCCGTGCCCGATCTGGCGGCGGCCGGACCCGAAGGCCGCACGGCCCGCACGGCGCTGGCGCTGCGGGAGGCGACCGGGTCCGGCGGATGGACGCTGCTCGACCATCCGCTGCTCGCCCTGGAGGTGGCGGGCTCGCCGGTCTATCTGGAACCGGACGCCGTGGTGGTCCGCCCGGACGGCGGGTGGACGGTCGTGGAGATCAAGTCGTTCCCGATGATCGACGGTTCGGCCGACGCGGCGAAGGTCGGCGCGGCGGCCCGGCAGGCCGCGGTGTACGTGCTCGCGCTCGAACGGGTGGCGGCGCGCACCGAGGGCGCGCGGGTGGCGCACTCGGTCGTCCTCGTCTGCCCCAAGGACTTCTCGAACGTGCCGACCGCGTCGGTCGTCGACGTGCGCAAGCAGCGGTCGGTCACCCGCCGCCAGCTGGACCGGCTGACCCGGATCGACGAGATCGCCGCCGCCGTGCCGGAGGGCGTCAGCTTCGACGTGGCGGAGCGCTCGCCCGAGGAGCTGGCGGCGTCCGTGGAATGCGTGCCCCACCAGTACGCGCCGGAGTGCCTGGCCGCCTGCGAGCTGGCCTTCCACTGCCGGTCGCGGGCCCGCGAGGCCGGCGCGGTGGAGACCCTGGGCCGTTCGGTACGGGCCGAGCTCGGCGGCCTGACGACGGTCGGCGCGGTCCTCGCGGCGGCGCGCGGCGAGCAGGGCGATCCGGCGGACCCGGCGGTCGCGGCACTGCGCCGGGCGCGGTCACTGCGCGCGGAGGCGCTGGCGACGGCGGGGCTCCCGGGCGGGAAGGCCCTGGCGGGGACGGAGGGCCCGGGATGTCGCTGATCTCCATGCTGGCCCGGATGGAGGCCGTCGAGTCGGGCCGGGCGCAGCCCCTCGCGACCGTGCGGCACCGGCGTCTGTCGGAGCGGCCGCTCGTCCTCGTGCCGCTGACGACCGCCGGCGAGGCGGGCGCCCCGCTGGGCGCGCTCGTCGGCACCGATCCCGAGGAGCCGCGGCTGCTCGTGGTGGCCCAGCCCCGGGACCGGGACCTGCGGTTCGCGTTCCTCGCCGACCTGGCGGAGGAGGTCCTGCCGTACGTCGACTCGTTCACGGACGTCGTCGAGGCGGCGGAGCGCAACGAGGTCGACCCCGAGAGCGGCAAGAAGGTGAAGGTGGAGGTCGAGCTGTGCGCGGACGCGCCGCAGCTGATCGTGCCGAGCCGGGCGGGCATCGAGTACGTACGGCTGCTCGGGCGGTCCACCCGGTTCCGGCGGACGGCCGAGCAGGACCCCGAGACGCCGTTCCCCGCGCCGCCGCGGGTGCCGCTGCTCGGGCGCTGGCTGACCCACTTCGGCGAGCGGGCCCGGGTGCCCGGCTCCTCGCTGCTGCTCGCGGCGACCGACCTGCTCAACCGGCACTGGGCGACCGGCCAGTCCTCCCTCGAGGACCAGCACCTGGGCGCGCTGCTGGCCTGGATCGATCCGACCGAAGGGCAGCCGGGCGCCGAGGCGGCGCTGCGGGCCGAGGTGGGCCGGGACGCCCAGGGCCAGTTGCTGTGCCCGCCGGCCGGGCCCGCGACCGACCCGGCCTTCGACAACCGGCTCCTCGCACCGGCGATCGAGCGGTACGACCGGGCCCGGCAGGCGCTCGGCGCGGCCGAGGACGGCGAGGCCGCCGACCGGGGCCTGGGCGAGCTGCACGCGGCCGAGCGGGAGCTGCGCCGGCTGGTGGCGTCGCAGCTGAAGCCGACCTGGGACGCCGTGTGGCGGGCGGTCGGGCTGCTGCGGGAGCTGCCGGAGGGGTCCCGCGTCGAGGACCGCTGGACCCGCGACCGCTGGTCCTTCACCGGCCACCGCGACCGGGTCACCGCCGGTGAGCCGCCGCAGCCGCGCCGGGACGACGCCGTGACGGCGGCCTCCAAGCTCGCCGCCCGCGAGCAGGCGCAGGGCCAGCTGGAGGCGCAGGAGGCGCTGGACGACCCGCTGGTGCTCGCCGGTCGGCGGCTCGCGGGCGAGGCGTTCACCGCCGAGGTGGTCGAGGTGACGATGGCCTGGACCGAGTCGAAGCGGCCCGCGCCGCGTCCGCTCCTCGCGGTCCGCACGGACGACCGGCCGCACCTCGGCGAGAAGACCAAGGTGTTCCGGTCGCTCGACGGGAAGCCGCAGGCGGCGGAGTTCGTGCGCCACGAGGAGGACGGCTCCCTGGTGCTCCGTGTCCTGGACCGCATGGGCCGGTCGCGGGAGCCCGCGGAGGGTTCCGTGCCGGAGAAGGGCGAGCGGATCTCCTGGACGCTCTTCGAGCACGAGCAGCGCGTCGGCCCGAAGCTGCCCGATCCGGAGGAGACGCCCTGGACCCACGGCGGCCCACCCCGCACGGACGCCGTCGAACTGCCCGACGCCGTGACCCCTGAGGACGTGTTTTGATCCCCGAGGACGTACGTGACCCGCGAGGACCCGCGGTGCGGGTCGAGCCGTTCGACCCCGGTGCCGCCGCGGGCCGGGCTACGGCCGGCATCCTCGCGAACACCCTGCACGGCTCGTCGCGCGGTGTCGTCGTCGACTCGCCGCCGGGGGCCGGGAAGTCGACCCTGGTGGTGCGCGCGGCCCTCGAACTGGCCGCCGCGGGACGCCCCTTGATGGTGGTGGCGCAGACGAACGCGCAGGTGGACGACCTGGTGCTGCGGCTGGCCGCGAAGGAGCCGGGCCTGGAGGTGGGGCGGCTGCACTCGAACGACAGCGACCCGTACGACAAGGCGCTCGACGACCTGGACAACGTACGGAAGTCGGCGAAGGCGGGTGAGCTGGCCGGGCTGCCGGTGGTCCTGTCCACCTCCGCCAAGTGGGCGCACGTGAAGAACGTCGAGCCGTGGGCGCACGCGATCGTCGACGAGGCGTACCAGATGCGCTCGGACGCGCTGCTCGCGGTGGCGGGGCTGTTCGAGCGGGCGCTGTTCGTGGGTGACCCCGGGCAGCTCGACCCGTTCTCGGTGGTGGGTGCGGAGCAGTGGGCGGGGCTGTCGTACGACCCTTCGGCGAGCGCGGTCTCCACGCTCCTGGCGCACAATCCGGAGCTGCCGCAGCACCGGCTGCCGGTGTCGTGGCGGCTGCCGGCCTCGGCGGCGCCGCTGGTCTCGGACGCCTTCTACCCGTTCACTCCGTTCCGCAGCGGCACCGGGCCCGAGGACCGGAAGCTCTCGTTCTCGGTGCCGTCGGACGGGTCGGGGCCCGACCGGGTCCTCGACGAGGCGGCCGAGTCGGGCTGGGGCCTGCTCGAACTGCCGGCCCGGCGCACTCCGCGGACCGACCCGGAGGCGGTCGGCGCGGTCGCCCTGGTCGTGCGCCGGCTGCTCGACCGGGGCGGGGTCGCGGTCTCGGAGCAGTCGGAGCAGCCGGTGGCGCTGACTCCGGACCGGGTCGCGGTCGGGACCGCCCACCGCGATCAGGCGGCGGCGGTCCGGGCGGCGCTGGCCGCGCTCGGCGTGACCGGGGTGACGGTGGACACGGCGAACCGCCTGCAGGGCCGCGAGTACGACGTGACGGTCGTCCTCCACCCGCTGTCCGGCCGTCCGGACGCCACCGCCTTCCATCTGGAGACGGGCCGGCTGTGCGTCCTCGCCTCCCGGCACCGGCATGCCTGTGTGGTGGTCTGCCGCGCGGGCGTCTCGGAGCTCCTCGACGAGCATCCGTCGACGGAACCGGTCCAGCTGGGGGCCGCGGTCTCGTTCCCCGACGGCTGGGAGGCGAACCACGCGGTCCTCTCCCATCTGGCGGAACACCGGGTCAGCTGGACTCCCTGAGCGGGGCGGCCAGGGCGAGGAGTTCGTCGACCGACCACTGGTCGTAGACGTGTTCGCCGTACTTCACGGCGGCGACGCGGCCGTCCGGGGCGATCAGGAAGTCGGCGGGAAGGCCGAGGCGGCCGCCCGGCTGGGAGGTGGCGGGCAGCCGCCCCCGCCCTCGGAACAGCTCCCAGGCGCCGCGGAGCAGGGACCGGAGGATCGCCGGCCAGGCGCGCGGGTCGAGCAGGGCCCTGCGGTGGGCCTCCACCCCGAACTCGGCGTACAGCGCCTTGGCCGGATCCGCGACGACGGCGAACGGGAGATGGGCGACGTGCTCGCGGAGCTCGTCGGCGGGGGAATGGAAGAGGACCACCTCACGGATCCCGGCCCGTTCGATCTCCTCGTGCCGCAGGACCACCGACCGCAGGTGGAGGTTGCAGACCGGGCAGCCCGCGAAGCGGCGGAACTGCACGTGTGTGGGGCGCGCGGGGTCCGGTAGGGACAGCGGGGGGCCGAGGACCGGGGTGAGCGTCCGGGCGGGCACGGAACGCCCGGACTCCCAGCGGCCGCTGCGGAGCGGGCTGCCGGAGTGCTGGGACGTGCGGGACCGGGACGTGCGGGACCGGGGCGTGTGCATGGGGCACCTTCCTCGTGGGACACGGGGTCATGGAGGACAGCGGGGCTGGGAGGCAGGGCAGGGGAGGTCACGGACGCCTTGCGGCGCCTCGCCACTTCGTAGGCGTACGGCGTACCCCTAACAGCGTAGGCGTATGGCGTACGCTGTCAACCGTCATGCCTCGACCCCGCTCCCTCACCCTGGACCGACTGGCCGCCGCGGCCCTCGCCGTCATCGACCGCGACGGGCTCGCCGCCCTCTCCATGCGCACCGTCGCCAAGGAACTCGGCATGAGCCCCATGGGGCTCTACCGCTACGTGAGCGACCGCGAGGAACTGGAAGGGCTCGTGGTCGACCGCGTCCTGGGCTCCGTCGACGCCACCCCGCCCGCCCCTGACACGCCCTGGCGGGAGCGGATCGAGATCATGGTCGGGCGGTTGCGTGACGCCGTGGCCGGCCACCCGGAGGCCGTCCCGCTGACCCTCGCCCACCGGCACCACGCGGCCGCGGGCCTGCGCTGGTCGGAGACCGTGCTCGGCATCCTGACCGAGGCGGGGATCGACGGCCGGCAGCGGGTCGTCGCCTTGCGCGCGCTCCACGGGTACGTCACCGGGGCGATCCAGCTCGAACACCTCGGGCCCCTCGCCGGCGAGGGCACGGCGGTCATCGCCGGGCTGCCCGAGGACCGGTTCCCCCACCTGGCGGAGACGGCGCGGACCGCCGGCGAGGTGGGCCCCGACCAGGAGTTCTTCGGCGGGCTGCGCCTGCTGCTGCGCGGCCTCGACGGCTGACGGCCCCGGCCGGCCCGGGGATCGGAAGCTTTCCGGGGGCGCGCGGCGGAGGGTTCACGCTCTTGCGGGACGCGGGACAATGGAAGACGGCCCGGGATTCCGGGCCGTGCCTGTGCGAGGAGGAGAAGGACGATGGCGGAATCCGCGGAGCGGAGCGGACAGCGGCGGCTTCGGCCGGCCCCGCTGGTCTTCGAGCCTGCCGAGGCGACCGCCGATCCGGAGCACTTCTTCGACCTGGAGTCGATAGAGGACCCCCGGGAGCTCCTGGCCCGTGCGACCGAGCTGACGCTCGCGTTCCGCGCGGCCACGGACCGGGCGACCGAGTTCCAGGCCATCGCCGCGGCCCAGCTGGCGGACCCGCGCCGGTTCGACCGGCTGACTCCCGCGGCCGTCGCCGAGCGGGCCCAGTGGACCGAGGACTACGCGGTCAAGATGATCGAGTTCGGCCGCGACCTGATCCGTACGAACGGCCGCCCCGCGGAGGATCAGGCCTGAGCCCCCGGGGCGCGTGAGCCTCCGGGGCGCGTGAGCCTCCGGAGCACCGTGCGCCCCGGCACCCCCGGCGCCCCCGCGCGGGGGGTCGGCGCGTGTGCGTCCCGCACGCGCCCCCTGGCATATGCGGGGCGCACGATACTCCTCGCGGGGCCTTCGCGTCCGGGATTCCGGGAACCCTCGGAAACCGCCCGGTTACGGCGGGTAGATCTGGACGCATGACGACCTGGCTGCGCGACGAGACCCCGCACGACGTCTTCCGGTTCCTCCGGGAGGGTGACGAGGGACGGCACCAGACGGCCCGGGTGACCGCCGACGGGGCCACGTGGCTCGCCTCGGCCGCCGGGGGGCACGGGGCCGCGCTCACCCGCTGGGAGGCCCGTCCCTCCTCTCCGGCGGCGCTCCCCTGCGGGACGGTCTTCGACGTCGTCAACGTGGACCCGGTCTTCGGGCGCCGGATGCTGGACCGGCTGTGGGAGGAGGGTCCGGGCTCGGGGCCCGTCGCCATGCACCGGGGCCGGATGATGCTGTTCGCCGCGCCGGGAACGGCCCAGCGGCTGCCGGCCCTCCTCGACTGGGAGGAGTGGGGCGAGGCGGTTCCGCGGCCGCTGTGCCACGGCGTGGGGGACGCGGTGACCGTGCCGCCGCTCGTGCCGTCCTCCGACGCCTCCGGGCCCCGCTGGCTGGTCGCCCCGGACACCCGGCACCCGTGGCTGCCGGGACCCGAGGTCGTGCTGTGGGCCTGCGTGCGGGCCGCCCGGGCGGCCTCCGCCGCCGACGTGCGGGTATCGATTTTTCCTCCCGCCGATCCGGATGCTAATGTCTACGACGTCAGCAGGCGCCGCTAGCTCAGTTGGTTAGAGCAGCTGACTCTTAATCAGCGGGTCCGGGGTTCGAGTCCCTGGCGGCGCACAGACGGAAGAAGCCCCTCGCGAAAGCGGGGGGCTTCTTCGTGTTCCGGGCGCGGACGCCGACCGCGGCTCCTCAGCCGACGGCCGGCGGGGTGATCCGTACCGTCCAGCCGCCCGCCTCGGTCCGGTCCGTGACCTCGACGCGGACGCCGGTCCCGGGCACGGTGAGGGTCTCGCCCTCCTCCAGCGGGGCGTCCGCCAGCGGCGGGTAGACCGAGCGGTCCCAGCAGGCCTCGGTGCGCGGGTGCGCGTCGACGACCTCGACCGGGCCGTCGCCGGAGGCCGCGTCGGCCCGCACCCGGTAGACGAGGACGCCTTCGGTGCACGTCTCGGCGTCGTTGCCCTCGGCGCTGCGGGCCTCGACGGCGAGGACGCTGTCGGGGCCGGTGCGGACGACGGCGAGCCGGGTGCCGAGGGTGCCGCCGGCCGAGGGCGGGGCGTCGCTCGGCTCCAGGCTGACGACCCGGGTGCCGGCGCCCTGGACACAGCTCACCTGGGCCCGGGAGAGCCAGCCGAGCTTCCACTTGTGCCAGCCGAACATGTCGGGGGCGAGTCCGAACTGGCTGCCCATGACGTCCCAGTCCCCCACATGGGTGTCCCAGTCGCCCTTGCCGTCCACCGGCCGGTGGTAGAGGTCGGGCAGGTCGAAGACGTGGCCGGTCTCGTGGGCGAGGACGTTGCGGTCGGGCGGGTGCCGCTCGAAGACCGTGACGACCCGCTTGAGTTCGGTGCCGTCGACCTCCAGGGGCCGGTCGAGGTTGACGACCTTGGTGGCGTCCGAGTCCACGCCGGGCGCGTCCGGGTCGGCGACCAGGTAGACGATGTCGTACGCGGAGAAGTCGACGTCCGCGTCGGCGGCGGCGATCGCGTCGCGGAGGTACGCGGCGCGCTTCCCGGCGTCCCAGTCCCGCCGTATGTCGTACTCCCCCGACTCCTTCGGCATCCGGGTCCAGGCGGACCGGGGGTGCGGGTGCAGGGTGAAGCGCCCGTAGGAGGCCCGGTCGAAGAACTCACTGGTGGCGGGGAAGTGGTCGGCGGCGAGTTCGGCCGGCTCGGTGAGCGGGTCGGAGTCCGGGAAGGACAGGAAGATCATGACCGCGTCGAGGCTGCGGGCCGGGCGCGGGTAGGAGTCGTTCCAGGTGTCGAGGCCGAGCGAGTGGTGGGCCGCGGTACGGGGCAGCGCGCAGGGACCGGCCGTCGGCGCGCCGACGGCGGGGCCGGCGACGAGACCGGTGGCGGCCAGGGCGGCGAGCGAGGTGAAGGCCGCCGCTCCGGCACGCAGCCGCGAGCGTTCCACTCCCCCGGGTGGCTGCTGACCCCTCACGTGGACCTCCGGATCGGGAATGCGGGACACCCCACCCACCTTGTGATGATTTGCGAGGTTTCGCACGTTTCCGCTGCCCCGGTCGAGTGAGGGCGCACCGCGCGGTCGACGCAACACGGACGCGCTTCAGCTCACGGAAAGTCACATTCGGTCAGGTCGTCGTCGACCCGTGTCAGACCCGCGCAGAAACGATCGGGCGGCGCACGGGGGTGGGCTTCCCCACACGGGTGCGCGCCCTTCGCACGCGCCCCGGAGCTGGAAGGCTCCCCCGCACGGGCTCTATGATCGGCTCACTCTTCCTTGGCCGACCATCCCGACCACATGTGACCGGCCCGACTGCAGTACGGGAGCGAGCGGTGAACGGAACCCCCGAAGGACCGGTGCACCCAGAGCCGCCGGAGCAGCACGCGGCCGACCGGGCGCTCACGGAGCGTCACGCCCGGTACCCGGACTCCACGGGGCGGGCGGGTCGCACCGACGCCGAACTCCGCGACTGCCGGGCCGCCTTCCAGGTCTCCCGGCTCGCCATGGCGGTCGTCGACGAGGGCGGCACCGTCGTCGCCGCCAACGACTCCTTCGGCACGCTCCTCGGCACCGAACCCGGCGCGCTCCGGGACCAGGCCGCGGCCGACCTCGTCGACCTCGCCTCCGACGGCCGCACCTGGCACGCGTACCGCGAGGTGCTGGGCGGCCGCCGCTCGCGCTTCCGCTGCACCCGGCGCCTCAAGCACCCCGACGGGCGCTCCCTGTGGGCGGAGATCACCGTCGCCCCCGTGCCCGACAGCCGGCGCGTCCTGCTGTCGATCTCCGACATCAGCGACCGGCGCGAGCTCCAGGCACGGCTGCGCCACCTCCAGATGCACGACCCGGTGACCCGGCTGCCCAACCGGGCGCTGTTCTTCGAGCGGCTGTCCGCCGCCCTGGAAGCCGCCGTGCCGGACGCCCCGGAGGAGGACGAGTCGGTCGCCTCCGCCCACCGCCCGGACCGTTCATACGAGTCGTACGGGTATGGCAGAACAGGGCGGATCGGTCTCTGCTACCTCGATCTCGACGGCTTCAAGGCCGTCAACGACACCCTCGGCCACCGGGTCGGAGACCGGCTCCTCGCCGCCGTCGCCGCCCGTCTGACGGAGTGCGCGGACCGCGACGGCTACACCCGCAGCGGCGGCCACCTCGTGGCACGGCTCGGCGGCGACGAGTTCGCGATCCTCGTCGAGGACTCCACCGGCACGGAGCAACTGGCCGATCTGGCGGGCTCGGTGCTCGGCGCGCTCCAGCACCCGTTCGACCTCGCGGGCCAGCGGCTCTCGGTCTCCGCGTCGATCGGCGTGGTCGAGCGCTCCGCGCGCGGGACGACGGCGACCGCGCTGATGCAGGCCGCGGACACCACGCTCTACTGGGCCAAGGCCGACGGCAAGGCCCGCTGGACCCTCTTCGACCCGGAGCGCAACGCGCACCGGATGACCCGGCAGGCGCTCTCCTCCACCCTGCGGCCGGCCGTGGAGCTCGGCGAGTTCGCCCTGGAGTACCAGCCCCTGGTGGACCTGGCGGACGGGGCGGTGCGCGGGGTGGAGGCGCTGGTGCGCTGGAACCACCCGCAGTTCGGCTCCCTCGCGCCGAATCGGTTCATCGGGATCGCCGAGGAGGACGGCTCCATCGTGGAGCTCGGGCGGTGGGTGCTCGACACCGCCTGCCGTCAGGCCCGCCAGTGGCAGAAGGACCATCCGCGCGAGCGCCCGATCTTCGTGAGCGTCAACGTGGCGGTCCGCCAGGTCTGGGACTCCGACCTGGTCGCGGACGTCGCCGGGATCCTCGCCGAGACCGGGCTCGCCCCGCACCTGCTCCAGCTGGAGCTGACCGAGTCCGCCGTGATGGGCTCGGCCGGCCGGCCGCTCCAGGCGCTCCAGGCGCTGAGCGACATGGGCGTGCGGATCGCCATCGACGACTTCGGCACCGGCTACTCGAACCTGGCGTATCTGAGCCGGCTCCCCGTCTCCGTCCTCAAGCTCGACGGCTCCTTCGTCCGGGGCTTCCAGGACGAGGAGCACGCCAACCCGGCGGACGAGCTGATCGTCGAGGCGCTCGTCCACCTCGCGCACCGGCTCGGCCTCACCGTCACCGCCGAGTGCGTCGAGACCTCCGGTCAGGCCGACCGGCTGCGGCGGATCGGCTGCGACACCGGCCAGGGCTGGCTGTACTCGCGCGCGGTGGCCCCGGACCGCATCGCCGAACTCATCGGCTCGGAGCCGCTTCCGGTCTGACCGGGCCCGGGCATGGAACTGCCCCCGGCCGGAGGGACATTCCGGGCGGGGGCAGTGGTCATGCGGGGTTCGGCCGGTCAGGCCGGAGGGAGGTCAGGCGCTCAGCAGGCGCCGAGGTCCTGCCAGACGCCCCACTCACCGGTGGTGCCGGGGGTCTCGTTCTGCGTCCACCACTTGGCCTTCCACTTGCGGCCGTTGTGGGAGACCTCGTTGCCCGCGTTGTAGACCGTGCCGGCCACGTACGCCGGGACCGAGCCGCAGCCCGTGGTGGGCGGGGTCGTCGGCGGCGTGGTGGGCGGGGTGGTCGGCGGCGTGGTGGGCGGGGTGGTCGGCGGCGTCGTGGTGGGCGGGGCGGTGGTGCCGCCGAGCGCGGTGTTGATCTGCTTCAGCAGGGTGGCGTTCTCGTCCAGGCCGAGGAGCGAGTACATCATCGCGCCGGCCAGGCCGCGCTGCTTGGCGTAGTCCACCCGGGCCTGGATGGACCGCTGGTTCAGGCCGGTGAAGAACTCGCCGTCCTTGTAGAAGTACGAGGACTTCGACTGGTCGTCCCAGAAGGTCGTCGACGCGTTGTCGACGATGCCGCCGAGCTCCTTGTAGTGCGCGATGCCGGCCTGCTGGCTGAGCGGGCGGGCGTTGGAGCCGCCGGTGGCGGTCTGGGCGAGGCCGTTGGTGGTGCCGGCCGGGACGCCCTTCCAGCCGCGGTAGTAGAACTCGTAGCCCAGCGTGAGCTTGTTGGCGGGGAAGCCGCCGGTGATGCCGTACGTCGGGTTGCCGTCGATCCAGGAGTCGATGGCGGAGTCGATGCTGTACTTCTCCGTGCCCGGCGCGATCACGTCGGTCGGGTCGTTCGGGGAGGGGTACAGCGGGGACTGGTGGTACGTCGGCCCGTCGCCGTCCCAGGCGCCGTGCATGTCGTACGTCATGATGTTGGCGTAGTCCAAGTACTGGCCGATCTTGTCGGTCTCGATGTACTTGATCTTGTCCTGGCCGGCCGGGAGGGCCGAGGTCAGCAGGTACTTCTTGCCGCCGTTGGCGGCGCCGTACTCGTCGAGCTGCTTGCGGAACTCGGCGAGGAGCAGCGTGAAGTTCTGCTTGTCCTCGGGGCCGTAGTGGTTGCCGAGGTGGCCGCCGGAGGAGCCCGGGTACTCCCAGTCGATGTCGATGCCGTCGAAGATGCCGGCGGCCGTGCCCGCGCCGCCGTAACCGCCCTCGACGGGCAGGTTGCCCTTGATGTACTGGTCGATGCAGGAGGCGACGAACTTCTTGCGGCTCGCGTCCGTCAGGGCCGCGTCGTGGAAGTACTTCGAGTAGGTCCAGCCGCCGAGCGAGATGTTGATCTTCAGGTGGGGGTACTTCGCCTTCAGTTCCTTGAACTGGTTGAAGACGCCCACGATCGGCTGGTCCCACTTGTCGGCGACGCCGTCGACGGAGTCGGCCGCACTGAAGGACTTCTGGTAGTCGGCGTACGAGTCGCCGGCACCGTCACCCGCGTTGGGGTTGTTGTCATCACCCGCGGCCTTGTTGGCCTCGAAACAGGTGAGGTTGGTGGGGTGGATGTTGCCGAACGAGTAATTGATGACGTCCAGCTGGCTCGCGATGCCCCGGGTGTCGAGGTGCTTGGGGTAGAACGCGTTGCCGTAGACGCTCCACTGGTCGTAGTACGCGATGCGCACGTTGCCCGCAGAGGCGGTGGTCGACGTGTCGGCCGCCTGGGCGGAACCGAGGCCGACCGTCGCGGCGAGCGCGCCGGCGGCGAGGGCCGAGCTGAGCAGCGCGGCGATCAAGGGCTTACGGGGGTGCACGTGCGGCCTCCGATGGGGGGAGTACTGGGTGGTGCCGTACAAGAGCTGAGGAAGTGATAGCCGCCGCGTGAACGGCACGTCAATGGTCTGAACCAGATTGAGGACTAGACCAATTTGACGGCGAAAGCCCTTGTCAGAGGGGTGCAGCACAAAAAGAAACCGCCCGCCACCATCGGTGACGAGCGGTTTAAGGTTCACTTAGGGGTGCGGCGGGGGCGGTTCCGGAACGAACCAACCCGCTGCCGGAATCCGGGATTCGGGCCGGATCTACCCCTCCGGAAGCTCCGGCAGCTCCGGCAGCTCCGGCAGGTCGTACGCGTCCGCGATCAGTTCGTAGCTCCGCAACCGGGCGTCCCCTCCGTGCGCGTTGGCCGTGATCATCAGCTCGTCGGCGCCCGTCCGCTTCCGCAGGTCGTCCAGGCCCGTACGGACCTCGTCCGGGGTGCCGTACACGACGTTCGCCAGCCAGCCGTCCACGAACTCCCGCTCCGCGGGGCTGAATCCGTACGCCTCCGCCTCCTCGGGCGTCGGCACCAGACCCGGCCGTCCCGTGCGCAGCCGCAGCATCGCGAGGGCGCCGGAGAGGACCTGGCGGCGGGCCTCCGCCGCCCCGTCGGCCGCGAGCGCCGAGACGCCGATCATCGCGTACGGGGCGTCGAGGACCGCCGAGGGCCGGAACGACTCCCGGTAGAGGTCGAGCGCCGGGATCGTGTTCCGCGCCGAGAAGTGGTGGGCGAAGGCGAAGGGCAGGCCCAGCAGGCCGGCGAGCCGGGCGCTGAAGCCGGACGAACCGAGCAGCCAGACCGGCGGTCGCCCCTCGGGGCCCTGCACCGGCCCGGGCACGGCGTGGATCCGGGCGTACGGGTGCCCGTCCGGGAAGTCGTCGTCCAGGAACCGGGTCAGCTCGGAGAGCTGCTCCGGGAAGTCGTCCGCGCCCTCGTTCAGGGTGTCCGTGCGCCGCAGGGCCGCCGCCGTGGCCCCGTCGGTGCCGGGCGCGCGCCCAAGCCCGAGGTCGATCCGGCCCGGGGCGAAGGCCTCCAGGGTGCCGAACTGCTCGGCGATGACGAGCGGGGCGTGGTTGGGGAGCATGACGCCGCCCGACCCGAGCCGGATGCGGCGGGTGTGGGCGGCGAGGTGGGCGAGGATCACCGCCGGGGAGGAGGAGGCGACTCCCGGCATCGAGTGGTGCTCGGCCACCCAGTGGCGGTGGAAGCCGCGCCGCTCGGCGAGCCGGCTCAGCTCGACGCTGGTCGCCAGCGCCTGGGTCGCGGTCCGCCCGCTGCCGACGGTCACCAGGTCCAGCACGGACAGCGGTACGGGCGCGTTGCCCCGCGCCTCTCCTCGAATAGCGTCGGTCACCGTCGAGACCCTCCTCGGCCCATGTGCGAATCCTTGTCCGGGCGCGCCCCGCGGCACCCGGACGGACACCTCTCCGGATGCGTAGCCGAACGCGTCTCGGATACATCAGGGCTACAACAGGAGGGTGTCTCCGGTTATTCCGGGGGCCACCGAGGGTTCTCGGCCACCCGGAGAGCCGTGGCCGGGTCCGCTTCCCCGTAAAAAATCTCCCGTTCGCCACCGGCCGAACGCGCTCACGAGCACCGTCGCGCACCGCCCTGACCTCAGACTCTCCACGGCACTCATGACGTGGGCATATGCCAGGGTGGCGCGCCCCAGCGTAGGGCCCGGATCGTCCGCATCATTCTCGCCAACAGCCGCCCCGTAAACGGTCCTTGGCGGCTATCGTGGTACGAAAGCTTGCGGTCACAACCTGGTAGGGGGAAACCGTGGCGCTGAAGCCCGAGCCCACCGCGCCGTTCCACTCGGTGCAATACGCCCTGCGCGTCCTCGAGACGGTGTCACGGCACGGTGGCGGAGTGACGGACGTCCAGATCGCGCGCGAGACCGGCCTGCCCGTGGCCCACCTGTCCTCACTGCTCCTCATGCTCCGGCGTGAGGGGTACGTCGAGCAGGTGGCCGACGGCGCGTACGTGATCGGGGACTCCCTCGTCCTCCTCGGCTCCGGCTTGACCCGCCGCGAGGCCCTGGAGGCGAAACTCCAGGAGACCCTGACCGAACTGCGCGACTCCGTCGGTGCCGCGGTCTACATCAGCAGATACATCGACGGCGAAGTGAAGATCACCCAGTTCGCCGACGGCCCTCGCACGCCCAAAGTCAACGAGTGGGTCGACTTCCGCTCGGCCGCGCACGCCAGCACGGTCGGCAAGTGCCTGCTCACCCAGCTCGACCAGAACGGCCGGCGGGACCACCTCTCCCGGCACAAGATCGCCCGGCTGACCTCCAGGACGATCACCAGCGAGCGGATCCTCTTCTCGAAGCTCGACAGCCAGCCGGCGACCGTCCCCGTCCTCGACCTCCAGGAGTACGCGGTCGGCACGGTCTGCGCCGCCGTCCCGCTCACGGCGGGCTCGGCCGTCGGCTGCCTGGCCCTCTCCCTCCCGATCGAGCACGCCCACCGGCTCCGCGCCGCGGCCGACACGCTCAACCGCAGGGCCGCTCCGGTGGTGCTCTCCCTGGCGATCTGAGGACACGGAGAAACCCGGTCCCGCGGGGTGGTCGGAAGCACCCCTCGGGACCAGGTAGTATTTTCTCTGTCAGCAGGCGCCGCTAGCTCAGTTGGTTAGAGCAGCTGACTCTTAATCAGCGGGTCCGGGGTTCGAGTCCCTGGCGGCGCACAGACAGAGAAGGCCCCCTCGCGCAAGCGAGGGGGCCTTCTTGTCGTGCCCGGGGGCCCTGCGCGGGCCCCCGGGCGGGCGTCAGGCGCGGAGGTACGTCAGGACGGCGAGGACGCGGCGGTGGGTGTCCTCGGCCGGAGGCAGGTCCAGCTTCGCCAGGATGTTGCCGATGTGCTTGCCGACCGCGGCCTCGGTCACGACCAGGCGGCGGGCGATCGCCCCGTTGGAGTGGCCCTCCGCGACCAGGCCGAGGACCTCCCGCTCGCGCGGGGTGAGCGCGTCCAGGGGGTCCCGGTGCCGGCGCAGCAGCTGCCGGACGACCTCGGGGTCGACGACCGTGCCGCCGTCCGCGACCCGGGCCAGGGCGTCCAGGAACTCCTCGACCTGCCCCACCCGGTCCTTGAGCAGGTAGCCGACGCCGGTGCCGTCGCCCGTGTCGAGCAGGTCGGCGGCGTAGCTGCGCTGCACGTACTGGCTGAGGACGAGCACCGGCAGACCGGGCCGCCCGGCCCGGAGCGCGACCGCGGCACGCAGCCCCTCGTCCTGGAAGCCGGGCGGCATCCGCACGTCGGTGACGACGACGTCCGGGTCGTGGGCGGCGACCGCCTCGCGCAGCCCGTCCGCGTCGCCGACGGCGGCGACGACCTCGTGGCCGAACCGGGCCAGGAGGCCGATCAGCCCCTCCCGGAGGAGGACGCTGTCCTCGGCGAGGACGACGCGGAGCTTTCGGGCAGTGCGGGACACGGGATCTCCACTCGCAGGACGGTCGGCCCGCCCGGCGGGCTCATGATCGTCAGTGTGCCATCGAGGACGGCGATCCGGTCGGCGAGTCCGGTGAGCCCGCTCCCCCGGGCCGGATCCGCCGCGCCCCGCCCGTCGTCCTCGACGGCCAGCCGCAGCACGCCGTCGGCATGCCGGGCGGTGACCGCCGCCCGGGTCGCCCCGCTGTGCTTGCCGATGTTGGCGAGCGCCTCGCAGACGGCGAAGTACCCGGCGCTCTCCACGCTCGTCGGCAGCCTCGGCAGCTCCACGTCGGTGTCCACCGGCACGGCGGACCGGTCCGCGGCGTCGACGATCGCCGGCCCGAGCCCGTAGTCCGCCAGGACCTGCGGATGGATGCCGTGGATCAGCTCCCGCAGCTCGGTCAGCACCCGCCCCGCCTCCGCGTGGGCCTTCGCCAGCTGCTCGGCCAGCGGGCCGCCGGCCGGGGCGTCAAGACGCGCCAGGCCCAGGGTCATGGTCAGCGCGACCAGGCGCTGCTGCGCCCCGTCGTGCAGGTCCCGCTCGATCCGCCGCCGCTCGGCCTCGAAGGCGTCCACCAGCCGGGCCCGCGACGCGATGACCTCCCCGATGGCGCCGCCCCCGTCGCCCTCCCGGGGCGTGAGCAGGGCCCGGGCCAGGGCCGCGCGGGCCCCCGCGACGGCGGCGAGCGGGTAGGCCAGGACCACGAGCAGGACCGCGCCGAGGAGCGCGGCGGCGAAGGCCTCCGGGTAGGACGTCACCAGGTACGCCTTGACGACCTTCGTCTCCTGGCCGTCCACGGCCAGCCGGACGGGCGCGCCGAGGAGGGCGACGGGCAGGCCGACGCCGACGGCGAGCGCGAGCAGGTCGAGCGGCCACAGCACGGTCGCGAGCAGCAGCCCGTACGCGAGCTCCCGCCAGGTCGCCTGCTCCCCCGCCCTGACCCGCAGCCACGCGGCGAGGCCCGGCGCGGCGGGGACCCGGTGCGGGTCGGGTGCCGGGTCCCGGTCCACCAGCCGCAGCCGGCGGCGTTCGACGCCGCCGAGGGCGGGCCCGGACAGCAGCAGCAGCGGCAGCCCGACCACGAACAGCGAGAACACCCCGAGCACCAGGTACACCAGGCACACCGCGGCTCCGACGATCCCGCCGCTCGCCAGGTATCCCGCGGCCCTCCAGGGCCACGAGCCGAGCGGGAAGCGCGTCCGGGTGAGTGCCTGCCAGCACGTACGGGGTTCCATGGGCGCCAACGCTAGGGCGCGGGCGGGCGCAGCACGATGGCCCTACCGGGCGGACCGGGGGTATGGCTGGGCCCACCCCCCGTTGTGGGCAGGCGTTCCGCAAGGGGCGGGACGGGTGGGCGCAACGGAACGGCGCCCTTGCCGGCGCCAGAGGCTTCAGCGCCTGAACCCGCACCGGATGTGCGCCGTCACTGGAGTGCGGGTCAGGGCACGGAACGCGGAGGCGCCGCCAAGGCGCGCCGTCCCGTGTGCCCACCCGTCCCGCCCTGCGGGACGATTGCCCACACGGCGGTGGGCGCAGGCCTGCCGGGTGGGAGCACGCGCGGCGGTGGGCGCAGGCCTGCCGGGTGGGAGCACGGGCGGGGGTGTCGGCTATGGCGGAGTGCGGCCGTGGGTCGTGTATTCCGTCAGGAGCGCGGACGTCGCCGCCGGCGTCAGGCGCTCGTACGGAGCGCTGGGCGTCGGCCGCCACCAGACCGGGTCCTCGCAGCGGAACGCGGCCCGCCGCAGCGCCACCCGGTGGATCTTGTTGGTGGCGGTGAGGGGAAGCTCGCGCATCACGCGGACGAAGCGCGGCGGCATCTTGGTTCCGAGGTCCGCCTGCGCGGCGAGGAAGGCCGCGAAGGCCGCCGGGTCGAAGGCGGCGCCCTCGCGCAGCGCGATCGCCGCCATGACCTGGTCTCCCGCGACCGGGTCGGGCACGGCGTAGACGGCGACTCCCGCGGCCCGGTCCCAGCGGGCGAGGATGTGCTCGATCATCGCCGCCGCGAGGTTCTCGCTGTCGACCCGCAGCCGGTCGTCGGTGCGGCCCGCGAAGTAGAGGAAGCCGTCGGCGTCCCGGTAGAAGAGGTCGCCCGTCCAGTACCAGCCGCCGCGCAGCCGGGCCGCCTCCGCCTCGGGGTTGCGCCAGTAGCCCTCGAAGGGCGAGCGGCCGCGGTTGACGAGTTCGCCGACGGCCTCGGAGGCGTTGAGGAGCCGGCCGGTGGGCGAGAAGCGGGCCGGGGCGCAGACCTCGCCGGTCTCGGCGTCGATGACGGCGAGGTCGTCGCCCGGCGCCGCCCGGCCGATCGCGCCCGTCGGGGTGTCGGGGGTCCGCTGGATCGCCGCGCCGCCCTCGGAGGAGCCGTACCCCTCCACGAGCGGGACCCCGAAGCGCTCCCGGAAGCGGGCCGCGTCCACCGCCCCCGCCTCGGTGCCGAAGCCGAGGCGGAGCGGGTGCGTGCGGTCGTCGGGGGCGGGCGGGGTGGCGAGCAGGTACTGGACGGCCCGGCCGACGTAGGTGAAGTAGGTGGCGCCGAAGCGGCGTACGTCCGGCAGGAAGCGGGAGGCGGAGAAGCGGGCCCGCAGCGCGACCCCGGCGCCGGCCGTGAGCGCGGGCGCCCAGTCGGCGATGACGGCGTTGCCGTGGAACATCGGCATGCAGACGTAGTGGACGTCGTCCCGGCCGACCCCGAAGTGGGAGACGAGGGAGGCTCCGGCGGCCGCCAGCCGCCCCTGGCTGCACAGGGCGGCCTTGGGCGCCCCCGTCGAGCCGGAGGTGAAGGAGAGCAGGAAGCGGCTGTCGGGGCGTACGGGACCGAGGGTCGCGTCTCCCGGGCGGGCGCCGGCGTAGGGGGCGAGGAGTTCCCGGTAGGCGTCGGTGTCGGTCACCAGGATGCGCACGCCGGGCAGCGGGAGCCCGTCGAGGAGGGGCAGGTGGGTGCGCTGGGTGACCAGGACCCGGCAGGCGGTGTGCCGGATGTCCCGGGCGAGTTCGGCGCCGCGCCGGGTCGGGTTGATCCCGGCGACGGCGGCCCCCGCGAGGGCCGCCGCGCTGAGCCAGAGCGGGTACTCCGGCGTGTTGTCGAGCAGGATGCCGAGGTGCGGCTCGCCCCCCGGCACGGGCGGCATCAGGTCCACGAGCAGTGCGGCCCGCGCGGCGGCGCCGGCGGCGACCTGGTGGTGGGTGAGGGTGTGGTGCTCGTCCCTCAGGCCGATCCGCTGGTCGCCCCACTGGCGTCGTACGAGCTCCGCGACGGTGTCCGCACCCCTCATGGGCCGGACTGTAACTGACGTATCGTCAGAACTGAACGCCCCGGACCCGACGGCCGGCCGGAGCTCCACGGCTTCCGGCCGGCCGACCGGTCAGAACTTGACGTCCGAGCAGGCGTAGAACGCGTTCGCGGTGTCCGCGATCGTCCACACCGCCAGGATCAGGTGACGGCCCGTCTTGCCCGCCGGAATGGTCCCGGAGTGCGAGAGGGTCGCCGGCGGCTGCTGGTTGTTGTAGGGGACGGTCAGGAACGGCTGCGGGTCGAGCGCGGCCCGGGTCAGCTTCTGGGTCGGGTCCCAGCCGTTCCTGGTGATGTAGTACTTGAAGTCGGTGGTGCGGTGCCGGGCCGTGAACTGCCAGCGGAAGCTGTAGCTCTGCCCCGCCGTGAGGCTCGTCGTCGGCCAGGCGCCACCCCGGGGGTCGTCGAGCTGGGCGAACTGCGTGAGCCCGGCCGAACAGATCCTGCCGTCGGCGGGACCGGCGGCGGGGAACCCCTTCGGGCCCTCGACCGACTGCGGCTCCCACTGGATGGGGCCGCAGTTGGTCACGGTGCCGTTGGCGCAGAGCTTCTGGCGGCTGATCGGCGAGTCGGTGTAGCCGTGGCTACCGGCACTGCCGGTACCGAGGAGGGTGACGCCGGCGACGCCGAGCGCCACCACCGCCGCCCCGACTGACTTGTTGCGCATGCTGTCGCTCCAGGAGAACGTGGGGAGTTCCGTTGGGTCGTGCTGCACGCGTGCGGTCTTGCGGGTGACTCAATTTGGTCTGGACCAAGTACCAAGGTATGGACGGAAGTTGAACATGTCCATCCCCTCACGCCCCCTCGGCGGGAGCCGTCCGGCCCGTGTAGAACGCCACCGTCAGGTCCTTGACCAGCGCCTTGCGCTCGTAGTCGTCCAGCTCCACCAGACCACGACTGGTCAGCCGGTGGACCACGTCGTCCACCGCGTCCACCACCGACGTCAGGACGCTGTCCCGGTGCTTCGCGTCGATCGCCGCGATCCGCCGCCGCTGCATCGCCGCCGCGACCTCCGGGGCGTACTCGATCCGCGTCGGCTGCACCGAGAACACGTCCACGCCCACCGGGGCGCACTCCGCCGACAGCATCCGCGTCAGCGCCTCGCCCACCGCCTCCGCGTCCCGGAGCGTCGGCGCGTCCTCGTGGAACACGTCCGCCGGAAGCTGCGACAGCACCCGTGCCATCGCCGCCTCCACCTGCTCCCGCAGGTACTCCTCGTGCCCGTCGACCCCCAGCGCCGCCCGGACGGTGTCCCGAACCCGCCACACCACCAGGACCACCACGTCCAGGGCCGTCCCCTTGGCGTCCACCGCCGACAGCGGCTCGCTCCGCCAGTGCCGGAGCCGTACGTCGACCCTGCGCCGCAGCAACAGCGGGCTCACCCACACCAGCCCCGTCCGCCGCACCGTGCCCCGGTAGTCGCCGAACAGCGTCAGCACCCACGCGTAGCCGACCCGGCCCCGCCCCAGACCGCCCAGCGCGAACAGCGTCACCACCACGCCGAGCGCCAGCAGCGCCCACTGCCCCAGATGGATCCCGTTGTACGGACGCACCGGCAGCCGCAGCATCCGCGCCGCCTCCTCGGGCACGGCCCCCGTCCACCACACCACCCCCGCCGACCCCACGATCGCCAGCGCCCCCGCCACCACCCCGACCCAGCCCGGCAGCACCGGCGCCGGCCGCTCCACCAACCCGGGATCCGCCGTCGGCGCGGGCCTCGCCCCCGCCACGGACTCCGCCTGCCGTGGCTTCCCCACGACCTCCACCCCGGCCTCGGGGCGCGACTCCCTCTTCCGCCTCCCCGGCTTGTCCCGCCCGCCCTGCCCTGCCGGCGGCGCGACCGACCCCTGCACCTTCGACGGAGCCGGAATGGCGGGCCTCCCCCCGTTCTTCGCCGACGCCGAGCCCTTCGCCGGCACGGGCCTGACCATCGCCACGGTGTCCGGCCCGCCGTCGTCACCCATCGCCCCCGCGACCACGCCCTCCGGCTCGTCCCTGAACAGCAGGTGCACCGGAATCGACCCCGTCGTCTCCGCCCCGATCACGTTCTTCCGCCGCGCCACCCGCACCACGGCCGCCACCGGCACGGCCACGACACCCACCTTCGCACCGGCGATCCACCCGAAGTCGGGCAGACGGTCGTCGAGGGGGGCCGGGGAGTGGGGAGCGGGAGCGATGCCGGTGTCGGTGTCGCCGCCGGACTTGGCGGCGATGGGGGTGCTGCCGCTCGCCTTGGCGGCGATGGAGGTGATGCCGCCGGACTTGGCCGCGATAGGGGTGCTGCCGCCCGCCTTGGCGGCGATGGAGGTGATGCCGCCGGACTTGGCCGCGATAGGGGTGCTGCCGCTCGCCTTGGCGGCGATGGAGGTGATGCCGCCGGACTTGGCGGCGATGGGGGTGCTGCCGCTTGCCTTCGTGAGGGTGTGGGGCTTGGTGACGGTGATGGCGGTGCCTGTGGTGGGGTCCATGGTGGTACCTGCCACCGGGATCGCCGGCGAGCCGCCGGTCCGCACGGCAGCGGACGCGAACGCCTCTGCCGTCTTGCGCCCGGACCCTCCGGTACCCGGCCCGGCGACCGGCCCGGGCGCCGTACCGCCCATCCGCCCGGCCGCGCCGGACACCACCGGCGCCGTGACGGGCCCAGCCGCCTCGGCGGCGGCCTTCGGCCCCTCCGGCGCACGGAAGGCAGTCCCCGTCTCCGAGACCCGCCGGGCAGCAAGTCCCTCTCGCGCCGCGGCTCCGGGGAGCGGCGAGCCCGCGGTCCCCGGAGCGGGCGGACGGTCCTCGGCCCGCGGAGCCGCCGTCGTCGCTGCCATCGCCACCGTGGTGCCCGCGGTCCCGGCGACACCGGACGCCGGGACCCCTGCCTCCGTGACGCCCTGAGGGACGAGCGCGGCCACCGACGCCGCAGCGCCCGTCCCGACGCCCTGAGACACAGAGGCAGGGGTAGAGGTGGAGGAAGGGGCAAGTGCAGACACGGACGGCGACGGCGCGGGCGCGGTCTCGGCGGCGCCGACGGGCGCGGGGGTCACGGCCGTAGCGGGGGCGTCGGGTGTGGGAGTCGCGGCCGCGGGGGTGCTGTGGGGTGTCGAGGCGGCGGGTCCGGCGGCATCGCCGGACGGCGGGGACACGGCCCCGCCCGCGGCCTCGGCCTCGGCCCCGGCACTGGCACTGGCACTGGCACTGGCACTGGCACCGATACCGACACCGACATCGGCATCCGCATCGGCACTGGGCCGAGCCGCAGGCCCGGCAGGAGCATGGGGCGTCGGAGGTGGGGAGGTGCGGGGGAGGGCGCCGTCGGTGAGGCGTCTCGCGGTGCGGGCCGCGTCACGGGAGGCGGCCGCGCCGGAGTCCGCGGGGTTCGGGGTCGATGCGGTCATTCGGGGTCCACCTCATGTTCTCGGGGTCATCGGAACAATCGCCGCCAGGTCTCCGGGCCCGGGTAGCCGTCGGCCGCTCCGCCGCGCCAGCCCTGTGCCCGCTGGAACGCCTCGACGTTGCGGCGGTCCGCCTCCGTCCAGCGCGGACCGGGTCCCGACAGGTAGTGCTTGCCGAAGCCCCGCTTCACCAGTTGTTTGCCCAGCTTCTCCACATATGCGTTGGATTGGCCCGGACGGAAGTAGCCACGCCCGGGAAACCCCGTCGCATTCGCGCTCGGGCCGCTCGAACCACCCGATCCGCCGATGCTCCTGCCCCCGCCGGTCACGAGGAGCTTCCACGTCTCGGGGCCGGGAAGGCCGTCCGCCTCCTTGCCCTTCCACCCCTGCGCCAGCTGGAACGCCTGGGTCGCGCGGCGGTCCGCCGCGCCCCACTTCGGGCCGGGTCCCTTGCTGTAGTACTTCTTGCCGCCGCGGTCGACGAGGAGCTTCCCGAGCTGGGTGACGTACGCGTTGTTGGCACCCGGACCGAACTTCGCGGCGCCGGGGTACGGCGTCGGCGTCGCGGTCGGTCCTCCGCCGGTCGTACCGCTGCCGCCGCTGACCACGCCCTTGTAGCGGTAGGCGACGTACCGGTCGGAGTTCTCCCAGTACGCCATGGGCGTCGCCTGCTTCCGCGTGCGCGGCTTGGTCTGCTCGTACGCGATGTAGGAGGTGTGGGTGTAGTCGGTCCAGCCGCCGAAGATCGTGACGTGCGAGCCGCGGGTCGGGTTGGCCGGGTTGTGGAAGAGGAGGATGTCGCCGGGCTGGAGCTCGGTGCGGTCGATCCGGTCGGCGAAGCGGTCGAGGCTGCCGGTCCACTCGTTGCTGCGGAGGTTCCAGGCCATCGAGATGTAGCCGGAGCAGTCCTGGCGGTAGCCGTCCGACCAGTACTTCTCCATGGAGTAGGGGACCTGCGCGGTCACCCACAGCTTGGCGCGGTTGATGATGTCGGCCCGGGTCGTCTGCCGCAGCGAGCCCGTCGGGATCTGGCTGGTCGCCGGCGTCGCGTTCGGGTTCGGGTTCGGGCCCGACGCCTGGTCGGCGGGCGGGTTCGGGGCCGAGGACCCGGGACCCGGCGCTCCGTGCAGCGGCCCTCGCCCGCCCTGCGGGTTCTCGGGTCCCGGCCAGGGAGTGGTGTCGGGTCCCGCCGCCTCCCTCAGGACCGCGGAGTCGACGGCCGTCGCGTCGACCGCGGAGTCGACGGCCGTCGCGTCGGATTCCGCCGCGCCGGCCGCACCGGACGCGGCGGTCCCCGCGCCCGCCGGGGTGAACGGTCCCACCGGCGCGACGGGCTCCCCCGGGCGCGGGAGGGCGGACGCCGCACCGGCCCCGCCCCCGCCCAGGACCACTCCGGCCGCCGTCACCAGCACCAGGGCGCGGCGGGCGCCGTGCGCGGCGGGATGGCCGCCCGACCGGACGGGCAGGCCCAGTGCGAGGTCACGACGGTGCCGGGCGCAGCCCGGGCAGCCGCAGTCGGCCGCGGGTTCGAACTCCTCGAAGACCGGCACGCTCATGCGATTCCCCTCCACACTCGTCAAGATCTTTTGACCCTTGTTTTGGGCGCCAGTGTCTCAACTGTCTGGACAAATCGCATTTTGACGGATCGAAGGCCTGATACGACCATCCGACAGGCCGGAGGCGACCGGTATTGGTCAGGAGCACGCCTCCAGGTCAGGTAGAGTTCTCTTTGTCAGCAGGCGCCGCTAGCTCAGTTGGTTAGAGCAGCTGACTCTTAATCAGCGGGTCCGGGGTTCGAGTCCCTGGCGGCGCACGCGAGACCGGGGCCCCTCACCGATGGTGAGGGGCCCCGGTCGTTCTCCCGATCTACGCGAACTGGCGGGCGTTGCGGGCCAGTTCCAAGGCGTACGCGTCGAACCACTCCCCCGCCCCGGGACCACCCCGGCACTCTCCGTCCGACTCGCCGGGGCGCTTGATCCACAGGAACGCCGCCACCAGCGGGTCCCCGGTCGTCCGCGTGGGCGGGGCGCCGAGAGCGCGACCGGGCGGATTGCACCAGGTCTGGGCGGGGTCGCCCTCCGTGTACGGGCCGTTTCCGTTCCTGCTGGTGTCGATCACGAAGGGCTTGCCGCCCACCAGGGCCGAGAGCCGCCCGCCGTACGCGACGCTCACCTCGGTCGTCCAGAAGTTCGCGCCATTGACAGCGAAGCCGTCCGCCTCGGCGATCCCGGCCTCCCCCAGCGGCAGCCGCAGATCCGCCGGCTCGCCCCAGCCCGCGTTGCCCGCGTCCGGGTAGACCGCGGTGGCCGGCTGCCGCTTCAGCCGGCGCACCGCCGCCTTCAGCAGCTCGTACCGCTCCCCGTGGAGCCGCGCGTCCGTGCACCCGTCGACCACGTGCATCACGGCATCCGGCTCCAGGACCACCGTGGCCCGCCGCGACCCGATCCCCCGCGCCACCGCGTCCACCCACGTCCGGTACGCGCCCGCGTTCGCGGCGCCGCCCGCCGAATACCCCCGCAATCCCTGTTCGGAATGTCGTACAGCACCAGCACCGCCTCGCGGCCCGCCGCCGTCGCCGCCCCCGTCAACGCCCTCGCCTCCTCCTCCGGCCTCCCCTCCCCTCCCCCACCCACTCCCCCTGCGGCCGCGCCGCGATCCGCCCCACAAGCTCCGCCTCCCCCACCCGGCCCGCCGCCCGACGCGCCTCGGCCGCGCGATGCGCCTTCCCGTCGGGATTCACCCAATAGGGTGCGGGGCCCGCCGCCGGTGCGGTAGCGGCGGCGCCGAGCGGGAGCAGGGTGGCGACGGGGAGGGTGAGGCGGGTGGTGGCCGCGCGGCACCCGTACGAACCTGCGGACATTCCGGCCCCTCGATCACCGACTCGGACATCCGCCCGCCCTGGCACCCCTACCCGTCGCGAGCGGCGCCCCACCCCGATGCGGGCCCTCGTTCCGCCTGGGCGGAGCCCCTCGCACCGCCCCTCGTTGTGGGCAATCGTTCCGCTGGGGCGGAACGGGTGGGCACAACGGACGGCGCCCCTTGCCGGGCCCAGGCTTCCGCGCCCGAACCCGCACCCGGAGTGCGACGCCGTACCGGTGCGGGTCCAGGCATCAGGGGCGGAGGCGCCGCCAAGCGCGCCGTCCCGTGTGCCCACCCGTCCCGCCCCAGCGGGACGATTGCCCACACGGAGGTGCGGCGGGCGGGCGCAGGCCCACGACGGCGCGGGCAAGCGGGCGGCAGGCCCGCCCCGGGGGGCAACGGGCGCGGGCCCACACGGGGGGGGTGCGGTGGGCGAAGGCCCACGCGAGCGCGGGCCCTACGGGGCGGGGCCCCGCGGTGGGAGGCGAAGGGCCGCACAAGGTGGGGGCGGGGGCCCGGATGAGTCGCGGGGCAGACGGGTGCGGGAGGGGCGCAGGGGGTGCGGGTCCGGGAGGGGCGCGGGGGTGCGGGTGTGGGGTCAGGGGCCGGTCAGGTAGGCGGAGATTATTACGTTGGCGGTGTAGGTGTGGGTGGTGGGGTCGAAGGTGCCGCCGCAGGTGATGAGGCGGAGTTCGGAGCGGCGGGGGTCGCGGGAGCCGTACGCCGCGGCGGGGTCGAAACGGTCGCGGGGGAAGACCCGGACGTCGTCGATGGTGAATTCCGCGAGGGAGCCGTCGGCGCGGGTGACGAGGACCTTGGCGCCGGGGCGGGCCGCGCTGAGGCCGTAGAAGACGGCGGGCCGGGTGTCGGTGTCGACGTGGCCGACGAGGAGGGCCGCGCCGGCGGCACCGGGGCGGGTGCCGGGGCCGTACCAGCCGACGGTGTGCGGCATCTCGAAGGGCGGCGGGTCGATGGCGCCGGTGCTGTCGAGGCCGCGGGGGACGACGGGCGCGGTGATGCCGAGGGAGGGGATCTCGACGCGGCGGGGTTCGACGGCGGGCAGGGGGTCGCGGGCCGGTGGGAGGGCCGCGCCGAGGGGGCGGCCGACGGCCGCGATGTCGCCGGTGGTCGGTGCGGAGAGGCCGCCGGGGCCCTCGGTGACTCCGCGGCCCCAGAGCCAGAGGCCGAGCAGCAGGAGGGCCCAGGCCACGCCGGTGACGAGTCGCCCGTTGCCCGCCGGGCGGGTTCCGGACGACACGGTCACTGCTCGCCGGAACCGGAACCGGTACCGGTACCCGCACCGGAGCCCGCGGCGCGCCGGCGGGAGCTGCGGAAGGCGACGGCGACGGCGGCGACGGCGGCCATGCCGAGGCCGAGGAGGGTGTACGGGGTGCCGAGGCCGCCGTCGCCGGCTGTCTGGGCGACGCCGGGGGCGGCCGGGGCGGCGAAGGCGGCGGTGCCGCCGCCGCCGGCGCGGACCGGGGCGACCGGGGTCGCGTGGTGGGTGGGCTGGTGGGTGGGCTGGTGGGTGGGCCGGTGGGTGGGCTGGTCGTGGCGGACCCGCACGGTGCCGACGTCCGGGTGGTCGTGGCCGTCGCAGGTGACGCTGACCTTGTAGGTGCCGTCTTCGAGGCCGGACCTGATGGTGGTGTCGCCGAAGAGCGGGTTCTTGCCGCCGTCGCGGCCGGTGAGCTCGGCGTCGGCGACGAACGCCTGGGACTTCGCGGCACCGGTGGTGCCCTTGCAGCCGTGGACGCGTACGTCGACGTCGGCGCCGGGCGAGGCGGTGGACGGGGTGACGGTGACCTTCACCCCGTCGTGGGCGTACGCGCTGCCGGCCGCGGGTGCCAGCACGAGTACCAGCGCCGCTCCTGCGGCACGGAGAGCAAGCGGACCTGAACGCATCGTGACCTCCTGGTACTGGCAGGGTCACCCGGATCGGCGCTCTTCGCATCCGCAGGGCGGCGGCGCGGGGTCCGTCAGACGCGGTCGACGATGTCCGCGATCGAGTCGACGATCTTCGACGGGCGGAACGGGAAGCGGTCGATCTCCGCCTGCGTGGTCAGGCCGGTGAGCACGAGGAAGGTCTGCATGCCCGCTTCCAGGCCGGCCAGGATGTCGGTGTCCATCCGGTCGCCGATCATGGCGCTGGACTCGGAGTGGGCGCCGATGGCGTTGAGTCCGGTGCGCATCATGAGGGGGTTCGGCTTGCCCGCGAAGTACGGCTCCTTGCCGGTGGCCTTCGTGATGAGGGCGGCGACGGAGCCGGTGGCGGGGAGGGGGCCTTCGAGGGACGGGCCGGTCTCGTCGGGGTTGGTGCAGATGAAGCGGGCGCCGGCGTTGATGAGGCGGACGGCCTTGGTCATCGCCTCGAAGGAGTACGTGCGGGTCTCGCCGAGGACCACGTAGTCCGGGGCGTGGTCGGTGAGGACGTAGCCGATGTCGTGCAGCGCGGTGGTGAGGCCGGCCTCGCCGATGACGTACGCGGTGCCGCCGGGGCGCTGGTCGTCGAGGAACTTGGCGGTGGCGAGGGCCGAGGTCCAGATGTTCTCGACGGGGACTTCGAGGCCCATCCGCATGAGGCGGGCGTGCAGGTCTCGGGCCGTGTACATCGAGTTGTTGGTGAGGACCAGGAAGGGCTTCCCGGTCTCCCGCAGCTTCTTGATGAACGCGTCGGCGCCGGGGATCGGCACGCCCTCGTGGATGAGGACGCCGTCCATGTCGGTCAGCCAGGATTCGATCGGCTTGCGCTCTGCCATGGGTGCGGGACTCCTGCCGTACAGACGTGCGGTGTGCTGGGGGCGCCGCGACAGCGCTGTGGCGACGCCCCCCAGGGTAGTCAGGAAGCGCTGATCTTGACCCCGTCGATCGTCCAGTACCAGTTGTTGGCGCCGGTGTAGCGGAAGCGGAAGCTCACGCTGGAGGCGCCGGCGGGGACGGCGACGGTGAGGGACTGCGGCTGCGAGACGACGTCGGAGGTGTAGCTGCGGACGACCGTCGGGGTGCCGCCGTTGAAACTGGCCAGGACCTGGGCGGTCTGGGCGCCTTCCTGGCGGTACAGGGTGGTGAAGTCGAGGGTCACCGTGGACGCGCCGGAGACGCTGTGGGCCGGTGTGACCAGGGTCGAGTCGTACGTGCCGGAGAAGGCCTTGTCGGCCCACTCGTCGGAGTCGGCGACGGCGAAGACGCCGCGGGCGCGGACGTTGAGTTCGCGGGACTGGTCGCGCTGGGCGCGGGACCAGAACTCGTCGGTGGCGAAGGACCAGCCGCGCCACTCGGTCATGCCGCCGGTGCCCATGGCGTTGTTGATGACGGACCAGCCGCTGGGCGCGGTGCGGGTGAAGCCGAGGACTCCGGTGGGGATGCCGGTCTCGTCGACGCGGCCGGTGAGGGTCCCGTAGAGGGCGTCGAAGGGGTCGGTGGAGCGGAGCTGGATCGGCTTGCCGTCGAGGCCCCAGGAGGGGTCGGGGACGATGCCGAGCTGCTGGAAGACGGTGGCGGCGACGTCGACGAGCCGGGTGTCGATGGGGCGGGCGCCGGCGGCGATGCCCGGCCCCTGGGCGAGGACGAAGGTGCGCCGTTCCTCGATGGTGGAGCCGCCGTGGCCGCCGCCGTCGGTGTGGCCGTGGTCGGTGGCGACGATGACCGTCCACCGTTCGGTGGCGTAGGCGGGGCGGGCCTGGATCGCGGCGAGCAGCCGGCCGAGGTAGCCGTCCTGTACGTCGATGGCTTCGAGGTACTTGGGGCTGGCGGCGCCGTAGCCGTGGCCTATCTCGTCGGTCTCGCCGAAGTAGACGAAGAGGACGTCGGGGTTCTGGTTGCGCAGGACGTCCTCGGTGATGTCGGTGATGAGGAGGTCGTTGACGGCGTAGTTGTTGTCGTAGACGAGTTTGGCGTCGGCGCCGGGGGTGACGGTGCCGTGGGTGTCGAGTTCGGGCCAGTCGACGGCGGCGAAGAGGGAGAGGTCGGGCCGCACCTGGTTCAGGCGGGCCAGGAAGCCGGGGTAGCGGCCGTAGTTCTTGCCGGTGAAGGTGTTGTCCTTCACGCCGTGCTTGTCGGGCCAGACGCCGGTGGAGATCGT
Source organism: Streptomyces wedmorensis (assembly GCF_000716445.1). Lineage (GTDB taxonomy): Bacteria > Actinomycetota > Actinomycetes > Streptomycetales > Streptomycetaceae > Streptomyces > Streptomyces wedmorensis. Next base: position 63,579 of record NZ_JNWK01000044.1, on the reverse strand, counting down.
CGACCAGCCGGGGCCGGAGGACGTGGCGGCCATCGGGTTGGCGTAGAGCAGGGAGCGGCCATAGGTGCCGTTGGCCATCAGGGACTTGAGGGTGGGCGCCTTGGCCGCGTCGATCCGGTCGTACCGCAGGCCGTCCATGCCGACGACGAGCACCTTGTCCATGCTGGTGCCGTTCGGGAGCGTCGGGGCGGCGACGGCCGCCTGGGCCGCGGGGGCGGCCGCGAGTCCGGTCGCGGCGACGGCCGCGGTGGCGCCGGCGGCGGCGAGGACGGTGCGGCGGGGGATGCCGGTGATCGGCATGTCGGAGTCCTCCGTAAGGGGTGACGGGGGTACGGACACACGCCAACGCCCTTGATTTCTCAAGGGCGTTGGTCCGTACCCGTTATCTTTCCGCAATACGGCGGGGTGTTCCAGGGGCCGTACGGTGAACTCTCAGCTTCCGGTCGCGGACTTCCACGCGTCGACGTACGTCGTGAGGTTCTTGTCGATGTCGGACCAGTCCGGTTCGAAGATCTCGACGCCGTCCATGAGCTTGGCGAGTGCGATGGCGTTGGCGTCGGTCGGCTTGACGTCCTTGCGGGCCGGGAAGCCGCCGCCGATGGCGCTGACCTCGCGCTGGGCCGCCTCGCTCAGCATGAAGTCGAGGAGCTTCTGGCCGTTCTCGGTGTGCGGGGCCTCGTTCACCAGGCCGGCGGCGTAGGGCAGGGCGAAGGTGGTGGGCTTGCCGCCGTCCTTGGCGGGGAACCAGATGCCGAGGTTCGGCATGGACTTGGACTGGGCGAAGTTCATCTGGACGTCGCCGTTGGCGACGAGGAGTTCGCCCTTGTCGGTCTTGGGGGCGAGCTTGGAGGTGGAGGAGGACGGGCCGACGTTGTTGGCCTGGAGCTTCTTCAGGTAGGCCATGGCCGGCTCCTGGCCGCCGAAGTCGTGCATGGCCTTGATCAGGACGGCGGTGCCGTCGCCTGCGACGCCCGGGGTGGAGTACTGGAGTCTGTCCTTGTACTTGGCGTCGAGGAGTTCCTCCCACGTCTTCGGCGCGGTCGGCAGCTCCTTCTTGTTGTGGACGAAGCCGAAGTAGTTGTTGACGACGGAGATCCACTTGCCGTCGGCGGCCTTGTCGCCGCCGTCGACCTGGTCGGCACCCTTCGGGGTGTACGCCTTGAGCAGGCCCTTGGCGTCGGCCTGCTGGATGAAGGGCGGCAGCGTCACGAGGACGTCGGCCTGGGTGTTGCTCTTCTCGCGGACGGCGCGCTGCACCATCTCGCCGGAGCCGCCCTCGACGTACTTGACCTTGATGCCGGTCTGCTTCTCGAAGTCGGCGAAGACCTTGTCGTACCAGCCGTCGCCCGCCTCGCCCTTGAGGCCGTCGGCGCTGTAGACGGTCACGATCTTCTCGTCGGAGGCGGCGGATGAGCCTCCGCAGGCGGTCAGGGTGGAGGCGAGGGCGAGGGCGCCGGTGACGGCGGCGATCGGCTTGGCGTACGTAAGCATGACGTTGTTCTCTCCTGGGTCTCAGCGGTACGAGGCTTTGGTGCGGATGCGGGAGACGGCGAGCAGGGCCAGCAGGGTCGCGGTCATGAGGACCACGGCGAGCGCCGAGCCGGTGAACAGGGAGCCCCGGTCGGTGGCGGTGAAGATGAGGACCGGCAGCGGCGTCCAGTCCGGCGGGTAGAGCATCATCGTGGCGCTCAACTCGCCCATGGACAGGGCGAAGCAGAGCCCGGCGGCCGCGTTCAGGGACGGCAGCAGGAGCGGCAGCTTCACCCGGAGCAGCACGTACGCGGGGCGGGCGCCGAGGCTGGCCGCCGCCTGCTCGTACATCGGGTCGAGGCGGAGGAGGGCGGCCGAGACCGACTGGTACGCGAAGGCCGTGACGAGCACGGTGTGCGCGAGGATCACGATCCACCGCGTGCCGTTGAGGAGCACCGGCGGCTGCGAGAACGCGACGAGGACGGCGAGCCCGACGACCACGGACGGCACGGCGACCGGCAGCATGAACAGGGCGTCGAGCACCCGCCTGCCGCGTTTCCGGAGCGCGGCCGCGGCGAGCGCGGCCCAGGTGCCGACGGTCAGCGCGACCACGCTCGCGGTGACGGCCGTGACCAGGCTGGTGGTCAGCGCCTGGAGGGACTCCCCGCGTACGGCCGCGGTGTAGTGGGCGGTGGTGGGGCCGGAGGGGAAGGCGCCGGACCAGTGGGTGGAGAACGAGGCGGCGACGATGACGAGCAGGGGCAGGGCGAAGAGCGGGACGAAGAGGACCGCGAAGCCGGCCCACGCCGTCCATCTGCCCGTACGGCTATGCACCAGCACGGCGGCTGACCCCCCGGTAGAGGACGTAGAGCCCCACGGACAGGGCGACGTTGACGACGGCGACCACGCACGCGGCGGCGTAGTCCGATTCGAGGATCGCCTTCCCGTAGACGAGCATCGGGAGCGTGGTGACGCCCTTCGCTCCGGTGAAGAGGACGATCCCGAACTCGTTGAGGCACATGACGAGGACGAGGCTCCCGCCGGCCGCGAGCGCGGGCAGCGCCTCGGGCAGGATCACCTGCCGGACGATCCGCAGCGGGCGGGCGCCCAGTGACGACGCCACCTCCAGCTGCGCGGTCTCCAGCTGCGAGAACGCGGCCAGCAGCGGCCGCATCACGAACGGCGTGAAGTACGTGATCTCCGCGAGCAGCACGCCCCACGGCGTGCTCAGGAACCGGAAGGGCCCCGTCGCGTCGCCGGTGGCGTCCGTCCACAGCCCGTTCGCCATCCCCACCGTCCCGTACAGGAACAGCAGTGCGAGCGTGATCAGGAACGACGGGAAGGACAGGAAGACGTCGATGAACTTCGACACCGCCTTCGCGCCGGGGAACGGCACGAACGCGATCACCACGGCGAGCACGAAGCCGAGCACCAGGCACCCCGCGGTGGACGCGACGGCCAGCCACACCGTGGTGACCAGCGCGTCCCGGAACGACTCGGACCCGAGCACGTCGGCGTACGCACCGGGCGCGAGCGACTCGCGCACGACGAGCGCGAGGGGGTAGAGGAAGACCACGGCGAGCACGGCGACGGGCGGCAGCGCCCAGACCCACGAGGGGAGGGACCGGCCGGCGTCGTCCTTCGCCCCCGTCGTGGGCATACGTTCCGCGGGAGCGGGAGCGGGAGGGGCGGGCGCGACACCGGTCGCCGGGGGCCGTTCACCGAGCCCGATGCCGCGGCTACCCATCGGTGACCCCCGCGCCCAGCAGCACCCCGTCCTCGGGCGCGAAGTGCAGCGTCACCTCGGCTCCCAGCGCCGGCGTCTCCCGCAGCTCCCGCACGTCCGCCTTCACCCGGTGTCCGCCGACATCGACGTACAGCCGGTGGGTGGAGCCGCGCCACTGGACCTCGGAGATCCGGCCGCTGAGGGCGTTCGGCCCCGGGCCGAGGCCGACGAGGTGCGGCCGGACGCAGAGGGTCGCGCCGGCGCCGGGCGCGGCCTCGGACGCGGCCACCTCCAGGCGTGTGCCTTCGAAGGCGACGCCGTCCGTGGTGACGGTCACCGGCAGCAGGTTCGCGTTGCCGACGAACGACGCCGTGAACTCCGTACGGGGGCGGCGGTAGAGGTCCTGCGGGGTGCCGCAGTCCTGGAGCCGGGCCTTGTCCATGACGGCGATCCGGTCGGCGAGGGTGAGGGCCTCGACCTGGTCGTGGGTGACGTACAGGATCGACACGTCCGGCAGCTCGCGGTGCAGTCGGGCGAGTTCGGCGAGCATGCCGGAGCGGAGCTGGGCGTCGAGCGCGGAGAGCGGTTCGTCGAGGAGGAGCACCCGGGGGCGGATGGCGAGGGCGCGGGCGATGGCGACGCGCTGCTGCTGGCCGCCGGAGAGCTCCCGGGGGTAGCGCCGGGCGTAGGCCGCCATGCCGGTCATCTCCAGGGCCTCGGTGACGCGACCCGGGATCTCGGCCTTCGGCGCCTTCTGCGCCTTCAGGCCGAAGGCGACGTTGGCGTCGACCCGCAGGTGGGGGAAGAGGGCGTACTGCTGGACGACCATGCCGATGCCCCGGCGGTACGGCGGGAGGGCGGTGACGTCGCGGTCGCCGATGAGGACACGCCCGGAGGCGGGCCGGACGAAGCCGGCGACGGTGCGCAGGGCGGTGGTCTTGCCGGAGCCGGAGGGGCCGAGGAGGGCCATGACCTCGCCGGGCTCGACGGTCAGGTCGAGGGAGTCGAGGACGGTGGTGTTCCCGTAGGTGACGGTGACGCCGTCGAAGCGGATGCCGCTGGTCATGCCTCGGACTCCCGTATCAGCTCGGGCAGTCCGGCGATCGAGGCGAGGACGTGTGTGGCGCCGTGCTCCGCGAGCGCCGCCTCGCCGTGGGCGCCGGTGAGGACGCCCGCCACGATCCCGGCGCCCGAGCGGGCCCCGCTGAGCATGTCGTACGAGGTGTCGCCCGCGACGACGGTCTGCCGGACGTCGTCCACGGCTCCGGTGCGGAGGAGGGCCGCGAGGACCATGTCCGGGTACGGGCGGCCCCGGCCGCCGGCGTCGGCCGGGCAGAGGGTCAGCTCGACCAGGTCGCGCCAGCCGAGGGCGTCGAGGATGGCGTCCTGGGTGACCCGGGCGAAGCCGGTGGTGAGGACGACGGTCCGGCCCTGGTCCTTCAGGGCGGCGATCGCCTCGGCCGCGCCGGGGACCGGGGAGACGAGGCCGTCGGCGACCAGCTCTCCGTACGCCTCCTCGAAGGCGAGGTTGGCCTGCCGGGCGCGGGTCTCGTCGCCGCCGAAGAGGTGGCGGAAGACGGAGATCTTGGACTCGCCCATGGTGGCGCGGACGTAGTCGATCATCGTGGCCGGGTCTTCGCCGAGGCGCTCGGCCGCGGCCGCGAAGGCCTGCTCGACGAGGCCGCCGTCGGCGACGGTCGTGCCGGCCATGTCCAGGACGACGAGGTTCATCGGGTTCTTCGGGTTCGTGTTCATCAAGGTCACCAGCCCAGTTCGTTCGCGGTCGTCTCGGCGATGGCGGGCGAGCAGGTCATGCCCCGGCCGCCGGGTCCGGTCACCAGCCACACACCGTCGCGGACCCGCTGGCGGTGCACGACCCGGCTGGTGTCGACGCACTGCGCGTACACCCCGGCCCAGCGGCGCCGGATCTTCGGCAGCGGGCGGCCGAGGAAGGACTCGACGACGCGGATGAGGTGCTCGTAGGGGTCTTCGAGGGTGTCGAAGGCGAAGGGGTGCTCGTATTCGTGGGTGTCGCCGATGGTCAGCCCGCCGTCGAGCCGCTGCACCATGAGGAGCTGCATCTTGTGGGCGGCGGCGGTCGGGTCCTGCGGCTGCCCGGCGGCGAGGGCGTCGAGGGCCTCGGAGGCGTACGCCGGGTAGTAGCGGAAGGAGTCGGCGTCGGCGACGGAGGTCGTGAGGGGCTCGCCGAGGGGTTCGGTCTGCATCATCTGGAGCCGGACGCGGCGGACGGGTATCGCTCCGGCGACCTCGCGGACGAGGCCGGAGAGCCAGGCGCCGGTGCACAGGACGACGGCGTCGCCGGTGTGGACGTCCCCGTGGTCGTCGCGGACCGCGTTCTCACCCACGACGTCCCGGACCTCGCGACCGGGCAGGAACGTGTACTTCCCCGTGGCCAGGAGGGCCTCTCGGAGGGCGAGCTGGGCGAGGCGGGGTTCGACGGCGGCGTCGCGCTCGCACCACAGCGCGGCCTCGAACGCCCCGCGCAGTGCGGGGTTGACCGCCCGGGCCTCGTCGGCCGTGAGCAGTTTGTAGCCACGGGCGGCGGCGTCGGGGCGGGCCAGGGCGGCCTCGGCGACGGCGAGTTCGAGTGCGTTCCGCACGGGGGTGAGGGAGCCGATGGCCCGGAAGCCGAGCCCGGGGACGCGGGCGCCGATGCCCTCCCACAGCTCGCGGGCGCGCAGGGCGGTGTCGAGCTCCTCCCCGCCCGCGCGCCCGCTCACCCAGATCTGGCCGAAGTTGCGGAGGGACGCCCCGCGTGCCTCCGCCTCGCGCTCGATGTGTACGACCTCGTGGCCGCGTTCCACTGCGTGCCAGGCGTGCATGGTTCCCACCACGCCGGCTCCTACGACGATCACCTTCATGCCGAAAACGGTCGCGCCGATGTGTGGACCGGACGAATCCGGGCGGCAACAGAACGGTGAACAGACCGCCAAGCTTGGACCAGACCCGTTACCTATACGTAATCAACGGCGCTCCGCGACCTGCCGTTTCGTCACCCTTGCCGCCCCAGATGGGCGGTGAAGCTGAAGCGGTCGCCCCGGTAGAGCGTGCGGACCCGCTCCAGCGGCCGGCCCTCGGTGTCCCGGGAGACCCGGTGGAGCAGCAGCATCGGCAGGGCGGGCGGGGTGCCGATCAGGAGGGCCTCGCGCGGGGTGGCGAGCACCGTCTCGATGCGCTCGTCCGCGTCGCCGAACGAGATGCCCAGGCGGTCGTGGAGATAGGCGTAGAACGAGGAGTCCGGGTCGAACTCGGCGTCCAGGTGCGGGACGCGGGCCTCGGAGACGTACGTGCTCTCCAGGCCGACCCGCTCGTCGTCGGCGAGCAGCACCCGCTCCATGTGCCAGACGGGCGCGCCGCGTTCGGCACCGACCTCGGGGGCGAGCGCCTCCGGGCAGGGGAAGCGGTCGAGCGAGATCAGGCTGCGGCCGGGCCGGCGGCCCTGGCGGCGCACGCCCTCCGTGTAACTGGCCAGCGACAGGGGCTGTTCGAGCTTGGGTCCCGCGACGACCGTGCCCCGGCCCTGGCGGCGCAGCCGCCCCTCCAGGAGGAGTTCGCGCAGCGCCTGCCGGACGGTCTCGCGGGACACCTCGTACCGGACGGCGAGGTCGCGCTCGGTGGGCAGCAGCCCGCCCTCGCCCAACTCGTCGACGAGCAGCGTCAGTCTCGCCTTGACCGCGTAGTACTTGGGGACACGGCCGTGCTCGGGGACACCGGAACGGACGGGGGCTCCTGGCGTGGTCTGGTAGTTCACGGGATGGATGGTCGCAGACGGGCGTGAACGGGAAGGTGTACGGAGGGTGGCTCAGCGGTGCCGGGCGCGCCGGGCGGCCCGGACGAGCACCGCACCGAGGAGGACCAGGGCCGCGGCGAACGGGGCGAGGACCAGCACGTCACGGTCGGAGCCCCGTCCCGTACGGGCGAGTTCAGGGCGCTCCCCGGGATCGCCGGGGGCCGTCGGGTCCTTGGCCCCGGGGGCCGTCGGGTCCTTGGCCCCGGGGGCCGTGGCCGGCGGCTTCGTCTCCTTCCCCGGCACCTCGGAGGGGCCGGATGTGTCAGGTCCGGTGGGAACGGCCGGGCCGACGGTCAGCCGGTAGTCGCCCGACTCGCCGATCCAGTCGCCGTCTTCGCCGCGGCGCTGGACGACCGCCGCGTTGACGACGACCTCGTCGGGGGCCGCGTCCGCGCCGAAGGCCAGCCGCACGGGGACGGTGAGGGTCTCGCCCGCGGGCACCGTGAAGCCGCCGAAGTCGGTGAACGCGCCCACGCTCTCCGCCTCCTCGGTGGCCTCGAAGGCCACCGGCCGCCAGCGCGCGGACCCGGCGTCGTAGAACTCGAAGCGGATCTGGGCGGGCCGGAGGGTGCGCGCGCCGTCCGCGAGCACGAGCACGGGGTGGATGTCCGAGCACGACCCGTCCGTGGTGTTGGTCAGGTCGAGCCGCCACTCCTGGAAGGGCCCGCCGGCCGGGTAGTCGGCCGGCCCGCCGTGGATCCGCGTGCCGATCGGGAAGCCCGTGTCGGGGGCGGCGCCGCAGGTGGGGGCTGCGGGCGGGTCCGGGGCGGGGGCTCCGACCGCCGGAGTCGCCAGGGTGAGCAGGACCGCCGTGGTGGCCGCCGCGGTCGTGGCTCGCGGGGTGCGCGGCCGGCGACTCCGGTACTGGGGGGCTGTGGCCATGTGCGGGGCCTTTGCTGCTCGCGGGGCGGGCGTGCGGGTCGGCCGCGACGCTGCCATGCCGGGGCGGGCGGAGCGGGCAGCGACACCGCGCGCACCCCTGGACGGCCCGAATGTTCCGCCCGATCAGCCTATTGTCCGAAGATCGGCCCGAGGGTGAGCCACACGGCCCCCTCCGCCACGGCACCGGGCGCGCCGACACCCGTGCCGGACGCCGCCGCCGTGGTGCCGGAATCCGCCGCCGTGCCGGACTCCGCCGCCGCTTCGGTGCCCGCACCGGCCGTCGTCCCCGCGCCCTTCGTCCCCGCGCCCCTCGTCCCCGCGCCCTTCGTCCCCGCGCCCCTCGTTCCCGCGCCCCTCGTTCCCGCGCCCCTCGTTCCCGCGCCCCTCGTTCCCGCGCCCGCACCGGCCGTCGTTCCCGCGCCCGTGTCCGTCACGACCGACACCGGGGCCGTGAGGCCCAGCCCGGTCAGGACCTCCCGGACCCCCTCCGCGAACACGTCGGGGGCGGCGAGGACCACGCGGCCGCCGAGGAGGACCTGGTCGATGTCGAGGAGGCGTACGAGGTTGGCGGCGCCCGCGCCGAGGATGCGGGCGGCCTCGGGGAGTTCGCCGCGCGCCACGGCCGCCAGGCAGAGGACCTCCAGGCAGCCGCGCCCGCCGCAGCCGCACGGGGGCCCGTCGAGCTGGACGGTCTGGTGGCCGAGCTCGCCCGCGCCGGTCCTGTCCCCGCGCAGCGGCGCGCCGCCGAGGACGAGGCCCGCGCCGAGACCCGTACCGAGGTGGACGTACGCGAAGGACCCGGGCGCGGCGGGGCGCAGGGCGAGGCCGAGGGCGGCGGCGTTGGTGTCCTTGTCGAGCACGACGGGCAGGCCCAGGCGCCGGGCCAGCTCCTCGCGCACGGGCTGCCCGTCCCACTCGGGGAAGCCCGTCACCCGGCCGGGCACCCCGGCGCGGTGATCCAGCGGCCCGGGCATGGCGACCCCGGCGCCGAGCACGGTCCCGCCGGGCGGGACGGCGTCGAGGAGCGCCCTCACCTCGGCGGTGACGGCGTCCAGGACCGGGCCGGCCCCCGCCCCGAGGTCCAGGGGGCGGCGGCGCAGGGTCACGGCCGTGCCGGAGAGGTCGGTCAGGAGGGTGGTCAGTTCGTCGCGGTCGAGGTGGACGCCGACGGCGTACGCGGCGGTCGGCACCAGGCGCAGGACCGTGCGGGGCTTGCCGCCGGTGGAGGCGCGGTGGCCGGCCTCGGCGGCGAGGCCCTCGGCCCGGAGCCGGGCGGTGATCTTGCTGACGGCCTGGGGGGTGAGTCCGGTCCGTTCGGCCAGCTCCAGGCGGCTGATCCCCGCTTCTCCCGCCGTGCGCAGCAGGTCGAGCACGAGCGCGGCGTTGTGGCTGCGCAGGGCCGGCACGTTGACTCCCACCAGGTATTTCCTCACGCCCCCATTGTCGCTGCCGCTTGCACTTTGGCAACAGCGTTGCTTAAGTGAGACGCATGACTGGCACCGCCCCCCGTACCCCGCTCCGCGTCGGACTCGTCGGCTACGGCCTCGCGGGATCCGTCTTCCACGCGCCGCTGATCGCCGCCTCCGAGGACCTCGCCCTCGCCGCCGTCACCACCGGCAACCCCGAACGGGCCGCCGAGGCCCGGGCCGCGTACCCCGGCGTCCGGGTCGCCGCCCGCCCCGAGGAGCTGTGGGAGCAGGGCGCGGACGCCCTCGACCTGCTCGTCGTCGCCTCGCCGAACAGGACGCACGTGGCGATCGCCACCGCCGCCCTCGAGGCCGGCATCCCGGTCGTCGTCGACAAGCCGCTCGCCGGCACGGCCGCCGAGGCGCGCGGGCTCGCCGCCCTCGCCGAGGCGCGGGGCCTGCTCCTCTCCGTCTTCCAGAACCGCCGCTGGGACAACGACTTCCTGACCCTCCGCCGCCTCCTCGACGAGGACGCGCTCGGCGAGGTCCAGCGCTTCGAGTCCCGCTTCGAGCGGTGGCGTCCGCAACTCAAGGGCGGCTGGCGCGAGTCCGGCGCCCCCGAGGAGATCGGCGGCCTGCTCTACGACCTGGGCAGCCACCTCGTCGACCAGGCGCTCGTCCTGTTCGGCCCGGTGGTCTCGGTGTACGCCGAGTCGGACGTGCGCCGGCCGGGCGCCGAGGCCGACGACGACACCTTCCTCGCCCTCACCCACGCGAACGGGGTCCGCTCCCACCTGTACGTGAGCGCCACCACCGCCCAGCTCGGCCCCCGGTTCCGGGTCCTCGGGCAGCGCGCCGGCTTCGTGAAGTACGGCCTCGACCCCCAGGAGGCCGCCCTGCGCGACGGCCTCCGCCCGGTCCCCGGCACGGTCTGGGGCGTGGAGCCGCCGGAGCTGTGGGGCCGGCTCGGCGCCGGCGAGTCCCCGCTCACCGGCGGCGGCACCCCGGTCGAGTCCCTGCCCGGCGACTACCCGGCGTACTACGCGGCCGTCGCCGCCGCCCTGCGCGGCACCGGCCCCGTCCCGGTCACCGCCCACGAGGCGGCCGCCGCCCTCGACGTCCTGGAGGCGGCCGGGCGTTCGGCCCGCGACGGCGTCACGGTGGCCCTGTGAGCAGCCCGGAGGTCCTGGAGATCGAGGCCCAGGAGGCCCGCCTGACCCTCCCCCGGTTCACGCACGAGGACGCCTGGACGCTCGGCACCCTCCTCGTCGGCATGGCGCGGGAGCGCCGGGCGCCCGTCGCGATCGACATCCGGCGGGGCGCGCAGCAGCTGTTCCACTGCGCACTGCCGGGGTCCAGCGCGGACAACGACGCCTGGATCGACCGGAAGCGGCGGGTCGTCGAACGGTACGGCGTCAGCTCGTTCCTGGTCGGAGCCCGTTTCCGCGCCAAGGGGACGACGTTCGAGGCGTCCTCGCGCCTCGACCCCGACCGGTACGCCGCGCACGGCGGTTCGTTCCCGGTCGCGGTCGAGGGCGCGGGCGTGATCGGCTCGGTCACCGTCTCGGGGCTGCCGCAGGCCGAGGACCACGCCATGGTCGTCGAAGCGCTGGAACGCCTGCTCGGCTCGTACGCCGACGGCGGCGGCTGACGAACACCAGGGCGCCGCCGCCGAGGGCGAGGCCGACCGCGGTGGCGCCCATGACGATCTTCCCGGCGCCGGCTCCGGTGCCGGGCAGGCGCCGGTGCCAGGCAGGCGCCAGTGCCGACGCCGACGCCGGTGCCGGGCAGGCGCCAGTGCCGACGCCGGTGTCGGGCAGGCGGCCGTCCGGTCCGTGGTGGCCGCCGGCGCCCCCGTAACCGTCGGTGTCGCCGTAGTCGGCGGCGCGACCTGCGCCGCCGCCTCGGGCGCGTCAGGCGCGTCAGGCGCGTCAGGCGCTCTTGAGCTCCTGGCGCTGCCTGCCGAGGCCGTCGACCTCCAGCTCCACGACGTCGCCGGGGCGCAGGTACGGCTTGGGCTCCGGCTGCCCCATGGCGACACCGCCGGGCGTGCCGGTGTTGATGATGTCGCCGGGGTAGAGGGTCATGAACCGGCTGACGTACCGGACGACCTCCGCGACCGGGAAGATCTGGTCGGAGGTGTGGCCGTCCTGCTTGAGCTCGCCGTTGACCCAGAGCCGCAGACCCAGCGCCTGCGGGTCCGGCACCTCGTCGGCGGTGACGAGCCAGGGCCCGAGCGGGTTGAAGGTCTCGCAGTTCTTGCCCTTGTCCCAGGTGCCGCCGCGCTCGATCTGGAACTCGCGCTCGGAGACGTCGTGGGCGACCGCGTAGCCGGCGACGTGCGCGAGGGCCTCCTCGTCGGTCTCCAGGTAGCGGGCGGTGCGGCCGATGACGATGGCGAGCTCCACCTCCCAGTCGGTCTTCACGGAGCCGCGCGGTACGAGCACGGTGTCGTCCGGGCCGACGACCGTGTCGGCGGCTTTGAGGAAGACGACGGGCTCGGCGGGGGTGGCCTGGCCGGTCTCGGCCGCGTGACCGTGGTAGTTCAGCCCGATGCACACGACCTTGCCGATGCGGCCGACCGGCGGGCCGACGCGCAGCCCGGTGGCGTCCAGCGCGGGCAGCACGCCGGCGCCGGCCGCCGCCCGGACGCGGTCGAGGGCGGAGGCGTCGGCGAGCAGACTGCCGTCGATGTCGTCGACGAGGGCGGACAGGTCGCGGAGGGTTCCGTCCTGGTCGAGCAGGGCGGGACGCTCGGCTCCCGGCGGCCCGACACGCAGCAGCTTCATGGTCTTCTCCCTGTGGTCGAGGTGGGCCCTGGACGGGCCCGCGGTGCCCCGGCCGATGGAGTGCGGCCATCGGAGGATTGGTCGATCCTCCAAGAGAACGGGTCACTCTGCAAGACCCCGTTCACACACTGGACCCTTACGCGCGAGTAGCAACCGCCTCGGGAGCCCCCTCCGGGCCCTCCGTGCGGAACAGCAGGGCCCGCTCGACGGCGGTCCACGTCGTGCTCGTGACGACGTAGAGGGCGGCGGCGAGCGGCACCACGGCAACCGTGATCAGCGTGGCGAAGGCAAGCAGCGGCATCACCTTCGCGATCGCACCCGCCCCCGGCGTGGGCTGCCCCAGGTCGAGGGGCTGGGCGGCGAGCTGCGCCTTCGTACGCCGGTACGTGAACGTGGCCACGGCGGCGACGAGCGCGAAGAGGACGAGGTAGACCCGGCCGGCCTGCCCGAAGACCCCGCCGTCCGCGAGGGCGTCGGCCCAGTGGTCCCCGAGCGGCGCGGCGAACAGGCTGTGCCCGGCCATCCGGTCGCCCGAGAACAGGTGGTACATCAGCAGGAACGCGGGCGCCTGGAGCAGGCTCGGCAGGATCCCCGCGAACGGCGACACCTTCTCCCGCGCGTGCAGTTCCGTGACCGCCTTCCTGAGGCGCTCCGGATTCTTCGCGTGCTTCTTCCGGAGCGCCGCGAGCTCCGGCGCGAGCCGGGTACGGGCCTTCTGACCGCGCGCCGACGCCCGGGACAGCGGGTGGATCGCGAGCCGTACCGCCATCGTGAAGAGCACGATCGCGGCGGCCATCGCAGTGGTGGCGAAGATCGGCTGGAGCAGGTCGGCGAGCCGCTCGACCAGGGAAGCGAAGACGGACATGGGGAGCCCTCCGTGGGGTCTCGTCGTGCCGGTGAGATGTCGTTCCTCGGCATGACGGATCCGCGTGCGGGCCTGTCCGGTGTGATGTGCGGTGGCTCCCTACGCGGCCGTCGGAAGGCGACGGCCAGGAGCCCGCGGTCTTCTCCGCCCGGCGGCGTCCGGGTCCCGCTGCGGCAGGAAGGCGGTGCGCCGCTCCCGGTCGCGGATCGCGGTACGGACCGCGGTGGGCGGCACGGCCGGGGCCGTACGGGCCCCGATCAGGGCACACACGACGGTGGTCGCGGCCAGGGCCACGGCCGCGGAGACGCTCGCCCCGTCGGAGAGGAGCAGGTCGGCGAGCGCGAGCAGGAAGAACAGCGGCGCGAGGACACGCAGGACCAGGCCCTTGGCCGTCATCACCACCACCCCCTTCTCGCCGAGCTCGTCGCGATCGGCGCGCCACCGCGCCGCGTCTCACCGTGAGGACGCGCGGCGACCCTCGGGAGTTCCCACCCTCGCCGAGACGGGCCCCGACACGGCCCTCCTCGCCCCGGCGACCCCCGCCCTCACGGGCGCGACCCACCTCCGGTCACCCGGCCGACACCAGCTTCGCCCACACCACCAACCGGTAGGCGCTGCTGAACTCCGGCGTGCACGTCGTCAACGTGAGGTACGCGCCCGGCGCCCCGTACCCGTACGACGGCTTCACGATCGACCGCGGCACGGGCCGGATGACCCCGACGTCACGCGGCGAGGTCGACCGCAGAACCTGATCGACCCGGTAGACGTACGTACGCGCCCGCGTACGCACGGATATCTCGTCGCCGACCGCGAGCCGATTGATGTACCGGAACGGCTCCCCGTGCGTGTTCCGGTGCCCCGCGAGCGCGAAGTTCCCCACCGCCCCCGGCCCCGCGGTCCCCCGGTACTGCCCGACGTACCCCTTGTCGAGCACGGACCGCTTCGACACGCCGTACGCCACGGGTGCGGTCAGACCGATCCGGGGGATACGCAGCACGGCGAAGGCCTCGGAGGCCCCGCGCCCGGAACCGCCGCCCCCAAGGGCCTCACCGGGCTCGAAGGACCGCCCCGTCTCCCCGGACTCGACGGGATCCGGGGGAACAACGGGATCGACAGGGCCGGCGGGGTCCACGGATTCGGCAGGCCACCCACCGGAGTCGCCACGAGGAGACATCTCCCACTCCCGCTCCAGCGCACTCACCTGCCCACGGGCCTCGGCACGGGCCTCCTGATTCGTCCACCACAACTGGTGGACGACGAGAAGCAGGACGACGACCCCGCAGGTGACGACCGCCTCGGCGCACACCCACAACACGCGCGCGCCCGTACGACGACGCCCCCGCCCCTGGACGACGACCGGCACCCGCTCCCGCACCCTGGCCCGCACGCGGGGCACGATAAGCGCTGAGGCGCCAACTCTCCAGGCACGTACAGCAGTACGGTGGAGAACATGCGCCCCGACACTCCTGCCGCCCACACCACCGAAGCCGAGCGCCTGCTGCGCACGGCCGCGCAGTACCCGGGAGACCGGGAACCCCTGTACCTCCAGGCCGCGGCCCACCTGGAACTGGCGGACGACCGCCCGGGTGCGACCGCCCTCTACGACGCCCTGCTGACCGGGGAGCCGGCGAACCCGCACCTGATCAGGGCTTTGAAGGCGGCGAACCTGTGGGAGTACGGCCACGAGGCCGAGGCCCGCGCGATCATCGAGGGCGTGCGCCGCGCGAAGCCCGCGGACGCGGCGGCATGGGAGACCACGGCGGAGACGCTGGAGGCGCACGACGAACTGGAAGCGGCGGAGTCGACCCTCACGGAGGCGGCGGCCCTGCTCGTCAGCTCCCCGGAAGACCTCCCGCACGCGACCCGGTCACTCCTCACCACCCGCCACCGCATCCGCCGCATGCTGGCCCTCCCCCACGACACCTGGGACGACCTCGCGGACCGCCTCCACACGGCGGCCGTCCCCCTGGACGAACTCCACGACCCCAAGCGCCTCTGGTCCCTCGGCTCCTCCGACCCCGCGGAACTCCAGGCCGAGATCACCCGCCTCCGCTCGGAACTCGGCACCTACCGCACCGCCCTCTCCCGCCCCTTCCCGGTCGCCGTCCTCCACTGGCCGGAACGAGAACTCGACGAACTCCTCGCGGCGTACCCCGAGCTGGAAGCCGAGTACCCCACCTACCGCGCCCACCTCACCGACCTCGAAGCCTCCCTCCGCGAACTCGCCCAGGCCGGCACCCCCAACCTCGGCATCGTCCGCGCCACCGTCCCCTCCTACGAAGCCTTCGCCGCCTCCGAATCCACCCACCCCTCAAACCCGGACCTCCTCCCCCAATACGCGACGACCCTGGCGGCGAGGGGCCGCGCCACGGGGTGGCCACCGGCACGCTCGTCTTCCTGCTGGTGCGGCTCGGGGCGGACGTATGGGGAGTGCCACGCGGCGCAGTAACCAGCTCACCGGGATAGCGCATCGTCGAGACTCTGTCAGCTGCACCTGATACCAATGGGGCGGTTGATCAGGGAGGGGAAAACGATGAGCGAGCTGTCGGACTCCAGCGGGCCGGTTTCCGGCCTTTACGAGCAGCTGATGACCCTGCGGCTCGAAGCTCAGCTCAAGGCGCTTGCGGATCGTGGTTGGCATGCGATCGACGATGTTGTCGGCCCTGAGTCTTCCCCCCGCGTACTCGCGAAGCACGTAGCTGACACGGTGCGTCGCACGCTGGAGGGGCTGCCCGCAGAAGAGCATGTGCATGCGGCCAACCACATCCTCGAATCGATGAACACCATCGAGGGCGCCCGAGAGTGGGTGGAGCTCGTTGCCGATGGTCCCCGGCAGCTCCTTGCGATCGCGGAGCAGGAAGCCCAGGGCGTGTACCGGATCCGCCCTGCGACCCCACTGGCGGAGGCTGCCCTCCTCACCAATGCACCGGAAGACCCCAGCCTGGGCTTCGAGCTGCGGGCAGAACTAGCCACAGCTGACCGTGTTGACCTTCTCTGCGCGTTCGTAAAATGGCACGGTCTACGGGTCATAGAACAGTCACTGGAAGCAGCACATGCGCGGGGTGTCCCCATCCGCGTCATCACCACGACGTACATCGGAGCCACGGAGCGGCAAGCGCTCGACCGTCTCGTCCAGCGATTCAACGCCCAGGTCAAGGTCAACTACGAGCTCCGCTCCACCCGCCTGCACGCCAAGGCCTGGCTCTTCAGGCGACACAGCGGGTACGACACCGCGTATGTCGGTAGCTCCAACCTGTCGAAGGCAGCTCTCCTCGACGGCCTGGAATGGAACGTCCGCCTATCGTCCGTGGCGACCCCGGACGTCATCCGCAAGTTCGAGGCAACCTTCGACGCCTATTGGAATGACCCTTCCTTCGAGGCGTACGACCCCGATAGCGATGGTGTGCGACTCAGCGAAGCGCTTCAGGTGGCAGGCCGGGGCAAGGGCTCATCAGACCAGCGGATCACTCTCTCCGGTCTGGAGGTGCGGCCGTACCCCCACCAGCGGGACATGCTGGAGCGCCTCCAGGTGGAACGCGAAGTGCACGACCGGCACCGCAACCTCCTCGTAGCCGCGACCGGTACGGGAAAAACCGTCATGGCCGCGCTGGACTACAAGCGCCTTCGGCAGGAGCACGGCCGCGACCTGCGCTTGCTCTTCGTGGCTCACCGGCAGGAAATTCTGCGTCAGTCGCTCCGCACGTACCAAGACGTGCTCGTGGACGCCAACTTCGGAGAGGAGCTACACAGTGGGCTCTCACCCGAAGGGTGGCAGCACGTCTTCGCAAGCGTTCAGTCTCTGAAGACGCAGAGGCTGGAGGAATTGGACCCCGAGCACTTCGACGTCATCGTCATCGACGAGTTCCACCACGGGGTCTCCTCGACGTACCGGAAGATCATCGAGCACTTCCGCCCTCTGGAGTTCCTGGGGCTCACGGCGACTCCCGAGCGTATGGACGGCCGGAACGTCCAGGATGAGTTCTTCGACGGTCGCATCGCGGCGGAGATGCGGCTGTGGGAGGCGCTGGAGAACGATCTCCTCAGCCCGTTCCACTACTTCGGGATCAGCGACAACACCGACATGAGCGCCGTCGCGTGGAAGCGAGGGTCCTACGATTCGTCAGCGCTCAGCAAGCTGTTCACCGGTCATGAGGCTAGGGCGAGGCTCGTCGTTCAGGCGGTCCAAGACAAGGTGGCTAACCCGGGAGCCATGCGTGCTCTCGGCTTCTGCGTCTCCGTTGCTCATGCCAGTTTCATGGCCGAGTTCTTCCGCCGCGCAGGCCTCAAGGCGGTGGCCCTGTCCGGTGAGACTCCCCAGGAAGATCGTAAGGCCGCGCTGGCTGCCCTTCGCGCCGGCGAGATCCAGGTGATCTTCTCCGTTGACCTGTTCAACGAAGGCTTGGACATCCCGGATGTCGACACCCTCCTCCTGCTGCGCCCAACCTCCAGTTCCACGGTGTTCCTTCAGCAATTGGGCCGCGGACTCCGCCGTACGGATGGCAAAGCGGTTCTCACCGTGCTGGACTTCATCGGTCAGCACCGCAAGGAGTTCCGCTTCGAGGAACAGTTCCGCGCCTTGACCAACCTCACACGCAATCGCCTTCTCGACTCCATCGAGCACGACTTCCCACAGCTGCCGTCCGGCTGCCAGATCATCCTTGAGTCGAAGGCCAAGGAACTGATCATCGACAACATCCGCAGCCAGATCAGCGTCAACGTCACCCAGCTTGCGCGCGAGGTAGCCCGGTACGGCGAGTCCCGACTCTCCGAGTACCTCGTCGAGAGCGGACGCGAGCTCAAGGAAATTTATCGCGGCGGAAACTCCTGGACCGGTCTGCTCCGCCGTTCAGGCTTGCTCGCAACCGTCGTCCCCGAAGGCGAAGCAGCTCTTCTGAAGCGCGTGTCCGCGTTCCTTCATGTCGACGACCCTCGACGGGTCGCGGTGTACACGAAGCTCCTTGCGGACGACGCCCCTTCCTACAACGAGCTCAACGAGATCGAGCAGGCCTACGCCCGCATGCTCTACTTCTCGCTGTGGCCTCTGGGAGGCGGCTTCACTCAGTACCAGGAGGCGCTGGGCTCGCTACGTTCGCAGCATGCCTTCCGTGACGAACTTCGCCAGGTACTGGCCTACGCCCTTGACCGAACCGATCACGTTCCGGTCCCGCTCCTCGGCGTCCTCGCTGACCTTCCGCTGACGGTCCACGCCTCCTACAGCCGGGAAGAAATCCTCCCTGCGCTGGGAGAGTCGTTCATAGGCGGCTTCATGCCGGGCCATTTCCGCGAAGGGGTCAAGTGGTGCGAGGGCATCCAGACGGACGCGCTGCTCGTCACGCTAGAGAAGGACGAGAAGGACTTCTCTCCGCAGACCCGCTATCGGGACTACGCGGTGAACGACAGCCTCTTCCACTGGGAGTCCCAGAACCAAACGTCGGAGACGTCTCCCACGGGCATCCGCTACCGAACCCACAAGGACATCGGCTCTCACGTGCTCCTCTTCGTCCGCCGATACAAGAAGACGGACATCGGCGGGCCACAGCCTTGGATGCTTCTCGGCCCGGCTGACTATGTCGATCACAAGGGCAGCAAGCCCATGGGGATCACCTGGAAGCTGAAGCACGAGATCCCGGCCGAAGTGTGGACTTACTCGGCCATCGCCACCGGATAGTCGACAGATCCACTTCCCTCACCAGCAACTCGCTGCTCTTCGCCCAGCAGACCAAGGGCGGGAAGGAGCGGGGCCATCCGTCCTTCACGCGTCCTCTTCGTGCAGCTCGGCCCAGACTTGTTTGCCCCACCGGTACAGCTCCGTGCCCCAGCTGTTCGTGAGTGTGTCGACCAGGGTGAGGCCTCGGCCTCGGAGTTGGTCGGCTTCGGGGTCCGTTCGCAAGGTTGGGACGGTTCGGGAGCGGTCGACCACGCCCAGGCGAATTCCGTTCGGGGTCGGGCGGGACACGGTCACTCGGATCGAGGGGAGTCGACTGTGGTCGACCGCGTTGGCGACCAGCTCGGTGATCACGAGCGTCGCGTCCTCAGTCAAGGAATCCAGACCCCATAGCGTCAATGCCGTTCGGACCAACCGGCGAGCAACCGCTGCGCTTCGCGCCTCGCGCGGGAGGGTCTGCGAGTAGGCCGGGTGACCCGTGGGACACGACGTAGCAGCCGCGACCGCGAGAGGTCTGAGGGCCGGGGGTTCCGGCCACTCGCGTACGCGGAGGGCCTTCCCACCACGACGCTCTGCGCCAGCCGGCTCTGGACGCGAAGGGGGCGAGGCCGGTGTCGTCGGTGACGAGATCGCGGGCGCTCGGCCCACCTCATCACCCACGTGGCTGAAACTCACGCGTTGCCCTCCCGCCGCTGTCGGTTGGTGGTTTTGTGTCCTCTCAGCGAACCGTGATTCGCGAGGGGCGGGTATCCCCGCGCGGGCCCCGACGCCGTCAAACCCGTCAAAGATTGTTCTCTTGTGAACAGGGGCGCAGCATGGCGCGCAGAAACGATGAACTCGCCGCGGTAATCGCCGAAACGGGCTGGTCGCAGCCCGTAGTAGCCGCCGCGGTGGTACGCGTCGCAGCTGAGGCCGGCGTCGACGAACTCCTCAGCGTGAAGCGCTCACACATCGCCATGTGGATCGCTGGCACGCGTCCCAGAGGCCGAGCCGCTGACATCTTGCGCGAAACTCTGTCGCGGCGTTTGGGGCGCCCTCTCACACTCGGGGAGATCGGCCTCGCGGGAACCGCCTCGGATACGGTCACCGGGTCCGAGTGGGACACCGACACGCTGACGGCTCTGGTCGACCTGGGGAGAAACAGCATGGACCGCGAACGCCGCCGACTTCTCACCGGCGCCGCCGTCTACTCCCTCGGCGGACTCGTCCTGCCCCGAGATCCCTGGTGGGACGAAGCTCCGCAGCGGGCCCGCTCACGCGCGACCGGTCCGAACCGGCGAGTCGGGGAGACCGAAGTGCGGGCCGTTCGCGAGATGACCGAGTTCTTCGCCCGGCGCGATCAACGGCACGGTGGCGTCGACGGTCGCACTGCCCTCTACCAGTACATCGTCGACGACGTCGCCCGGTACGTCAGCGGAGTCTTCAGCAGTGAAAACTCCCGTCGGGCGCTCTATTCGGCAGCGGCCGAAGCGGTGTACGTGGCCGGCTGGATGAGTTTTGACGCCTCCCAGCACGAGCCCGCACGCCGCTACTTCACCCTCGCGCTCAAGCTCGCAGCCGAAGCCGACGACGCTCCCCTCGCCGGACACATCCTGCGTGCCATGGCCCATCAGGCCATAGACCTGGGACACGCCAGGGCGGCCTTGGATCTCGCTTCCGCCTCCGTCGAGCGCAACAGGTATGCCCACGCCAGCCCTCGCGAGCGCGCCTTGATCGGCATCGTCCACGCGAGAGCGTTGGCCGGGGACGGCCAGCGGCGCAACGCCATCGCCGCGATCCACCGCGCCGAAACCGACCTCAACCAGGCCACCGCAGGCGACGACGAACCTCAGCGCATCTGGTTCTTCCAGGACGCGTCGCTCGCTCATGAAACCGCCCGCACGCTGTGGGCCCTGGGCGACCTCGACGGTTCCTTGCGTCACTTCCGAGCCAGTGTTCGACACCGCAAAACGGATTCCTTCAGCCGAACCCACGCCGTCACGCTCGGCTATATGGGCACCGTCCAGGCTGGGCAAGGCAACATCGATGCAGCGTGCCAAACCTGGTCCCGGGCCTTGGACGCCATGGACGGTGTCCAGTCCGGCAGGGCACGGGAAGCCGTCGTCACCATGCGGACGGTCCTGTCCCCGCTCCGCTACCGCGGAATCCCCTCTGCCGCCGATGTGGACGAGCGAGCCCGGCTCGCACTGCGCCGAGTAACCTGACGGCGCCGAGGCCGCCAGGCCTCTCAAGTGGCTTGGCAGAGAAGGAAGAAGGGCGTCCCGTGGCTGCGCAGATCATTGAGGTGCCGGTCATTGCCGATGTAGTCGGGGGGCATGTCGGGCGACTCGACGATTTCAAGGGGGGCGTGGAGTCGATCATCCGGCTGCGGCCGGAATTCCCTGTGGAGACCCTGCAGGGCATCGAGGATTTCTCGCACCTCCAGGTGACGTGGTTCTTCAACCTCGGCTCCCCGGACGATGTCGCGCTGCATGCGCGTAGTCCCCGCGACAACCCCGCGTGGCCGGCGACCGGCACCTTCGTTCACCACAACCATCGGCGCCCGGCCAGGCTGGCTACGTCCTTCCCGAAACTCGTCAAGGTCGACGGACGCGACCTGCACGTCACTGACCTCGACGCGGATGACGGCACTCAGATCGTCGACCTGGTGGCGGTGTTCCGCGAGATGCTCCCTCAGGGGCCCGTCACTCAGCCGACCTGGCCCGGCGAGATGCTCGCGGACTACTGGCGCGACGCCTCCGAACGCTGAGGTCGGCGAGGACGCCGCCGTACGGGGCGGCTAGCTTCGCCGGAAGGTTCTTCGGGCGGCCGGGTTCGGGGGCCTCTGGTGGGACCACTCTCCGAGTGCGAAAAGGCGGGCTCCGCCGCCGAGTCAAGGGTGGAGCGCAACGGAATCGGCGGAGCCGACGCGACGGAGGAGCACCCTTGAGGCGGTGATGGAGGCCGCCACACTTGGGAAGAGGGCGGCCACGCCAGAAGCCCGCCTGCTCCCCCGCCCGTTGGGCCCGCCCGTCACTCACACGGGCGATCTTCACCTCATGTGGCTATTTGGACGCACGTAGTGACGTACGGTCGCGCAAAACGGCCCCCGTCGACGGTTGCACCCATCGGCGAGGGCCTGAACCACCTGTGGAAGTGGAGTCCACCGTGATCTACCGGCACTTTAACGCGCCCTCCCGTGCCTTCAGCCAGTTCTCGCACGAGATCATTCGGCATCCTCGGCTCAGCTCCGACGCCGTCCGGATTCTGACCTGGCAGCTCTCCCTCCCCCAAGGGGCCCACGAGTCACTTTCCCGAACTGCCGAACGTGCCCGGATCGGGGCATGCGCATTCACCCGAGCCAAGCGGCAGCTCAAGGAGGAAGGCTTCGTCCACGAGCGGCGGGTGCAAGGTCCCGGAGGCCGCTGGATGACCCAACAGCTCGTCTCCAGCTCCCCGTTGACCGCCGACGAGGCCGTCAAGCTCCTCGCCCGCACGCCCCTCCTCACCTGTGCCAACCGGGTATCCCCGCAGGTCGTACCGAGTCCCCGGAAACCGGCCGCCGGTGAGCCGACGACCCCGCCGGCCGACGGTCATCCAAAGAAAGACCCGAAGGGAGACACCTCCTACCTTCCCGCCCGGACGGACACCGCCGAGAGCCCCCACCTCGACGACGCCCGCGCCCTCGTCGGCGCCCTCCCTCTCCTCTCCCCTGCCCTTCGTCACATTCCGCCCGCCATGCGCGACGAACTCATCCGCCTCGCCGTCCGTTGGCTCGACGCCGGACACACCCCCACCGACGTCCACCAACACGTCCTCCGCGGCCTCCCCGGCGCCGGGACGTCCGTCCACCGACCCGGCGGCCTCGTCCGCTACCTGCTCCGCGACGTACCGCCGCTCCAGCCCTCGCCCTCGCCTCGGCCCTTGCTCTCCGCACGGCTCCACGGCACCCGCGAGTGCTCCGGAGAACACATCCAGCCCATGCTCTTCCGGCCCGTCGCCGACGAGACCCTCTGCTCGGCCTGTGTCCCGCCCGTTCCGGCACCCTCGTAGGCTCGGGGGACGACAACCCGTTCGACAGAAAGGCCCCCGCCATGCCCCGTATCCCCTCCCCCGCCGTCGCCGCCGTCGGGCTCGTCGGTGGGTATGCCGTCGCCCGGTGGACCAAGAAGCGGCCCCTCGGTGGGGTCGTGCTCGCCGGGGCCGGGGCCGTCGCCGTGCGGGAGTGGCAGCAGGTGGGCGGGGCGAAGGTGGCCGCCGGGCTCGGTGCCGCCTACGTCGCCGCGTTCGCCGGGTCCCATCCACTCGCCAAGAAGATCGGCGCCTGGCCCGCCGTGTTCTCCGTGGCCGGGACCGTCGCCGCCGCCTCCTGGGCCGTCACCCGCCAGAAGTAGCGAGAAGTCCCCGCCCCCTCAGCCGCCCGCCGCGTGGCTCACCGTGTAGATCAGGAGGCCGGCGAGGGCGCCGACGACGGTGCCGTTGATGCGGATGAACTGGAGGTCGCGGCCGATGTTGGCCTCGATCTTGCGGGAGGTCTGGGTGGCGTCCCAGCCGGCGACGGTGTCGGTGATGAGGGACGTGATCTCGTGGCGGTACGTGGTGACCACGTAGGCCGCCGCGTCCTCCGCCCAGCCCTCGACCTTCTCCTGGAGGCGGGTGTCCGTGGACAGGCGGGCGCCGAGGGAGATGAGGGAGGCGCGGGCGCGGAGGCGGAGCTGGCTGCGGTCGTCCTCAGCCGCCGCGATGATCAGCGCGCGGACCGAGGACCACGCCGAGGCGATGATGTCCTGGATCTCCGGGCGGGCGAGGAGGTCCGACTTGAGCCGTTCCACCCGCGCGCGGGTGTCCGTGTCGGCCTGGAGGTCGGACGCGAAGTCGGCGAGGAAGCGGTCGATGGCGCCGCGCGCGGGGTGGCCCGGCATGTCCCGCATCTCGGTCACGAAGCGGAGGAGCTCCTTGTAGACGCGCTCGCCGATGCGGCGGTCGACGAAGCGGGGTGTCCAGCCGGGTGCTCCGCCCTGCACCGCGTCCATCACCGATTCCCCGTGCGTCACCAGCCAGTCGTGGGCCCGGGTGCACACCAGGTCGACGGCGCGGCGGTGGGCGCCGTCGGTGACGATCTTCTCCAGGGTCTTGCCGAGGCCCGGTCCGATCTCGACCGCCTCGGCCCGCCGGGTGATCGCCTCCCCGACGACCGCCTGGACGTCCGCGTCGCGCAGGACCGTCAGCGCGCCCCGGAGGGCCGTCGCCGCCTCCGCCGTGACGCGGTCGGCGTGCGCCGGGTCCGAGAGCCAGGCGCCGAGGCGGCCGCCGATGCCGAAGGCGTGCAGTCTGCCCCGTACGACGTCGGCGGAGAGGAAGTTCTCGCCGACGAACAAGCCCAGCGAGGCCCCCAGCTGGTCCTTCTTCTTGGGGATGATCGCCGTGTGCGGGATCGGTACGCCCAGCGGGTGCCGGAAGAGGGCGGTGACCGCGAACCAGTCCGCGAGCGCGCCGACCATGCCGGCCTCGGCCGCGGCGGCGACGTAGCCCGTCCAGGCGCCCCAGCCCGCGTTCTCCGCCCAGGTGGCCAGGGCGTAGATCACGGCGACCGCCGCCAGCAGGGCCGTCGCCAGCGTTTTCATCCGCCGGACGCCTCTGCTCTTCTCCTCGTCCGCCGCCGTGTACGAGAAACTCACCAATGCACTCGACCTCCTACATCAGGGACTCCCGGCGCTCCTCCCGAGTTCCCCCGTACATCTTCGCGATCACCGCCTCGATGTCCGGCTCCCGCACCGAGAGGTCGAGCAGGGGATGGCGCGCGGCGACCGCGGCGACCAGTGGGGCCGCCGAGGCGGTGGCCGGGAAGGCGAGCCACTGCCGGGGGCCCTCCGATCGTACGAAGCGGGCGCCGGGGACGTCGGTGATCGGCGGGAGCTCGCGTTCCAGGTCGACGACGAGGAGGCGTTCGCTCTCGCCGACGGCGTGCAGGCCGGCGAGTTCGCCGTCGTACATCAGGCGTCCGTGGTCGATGACCATGACCCGGGAGCAGAGCTGCTCGATGTCGGTGAGGTCGTGGGTGGTGAGGAGGACCGTGGTGCCGTGGGTGGTGTTCAGGTCGCGGAGGAATTCCCTCACCCGCGCCTTGGAGACGACGTCGAGGCCGATGGTCGGCTCGTCGAGGTAGAGCACGTCCGGGTCGTGGAGGAGCGCCGCGGCGATGTCGCCGCGCATCCGCTGGCCGAGGGAGAGCTGGC
Organism: Streptomyces wedmorensis; assembly: GCF_000716445.1. Lineage (GTDB taxonomy): Bacteria > Actinomycetota > Actinomycetes > Streptomycetales > Streptomycetaceae > Streptomyces > Streptomyces wedmorensis. Next base: position 38,750 of record NZ_JNWK01000044.1, on the reverse strand, counting down.
GGACCGGGACGTCGAGCAGCTCCTCCAGGTCCAGGAGGTCGACGCAGCGGTCGAGGTTCTCGCGGTAGCGGGCGTCGGGGATGCGGTACATGCGGTGCATCAGCCGGTACGAGTCCTTCAGCGGCAGGTCCCACCAGAGGGTGGTGCGCTGGCCGAAGACCACTCCTATCCGCTGGGCGAGCCGGGTGCGCTCGCGCGCCGGGTCGATGCCGGCGACCCGCAGCCGGCCGCCGGTGGGGGTGAGGATGCCGGTCAGCATCTTGATCGTGGTCGACTTGCCCGCGCCGTTCGGGCCGATGTAGCCGACCATCTCTCCCCGGTCGACGCCGAAGGAGATGCCGTCGACCGCCCTGACCTCCCGCTTCTCGCGTCGGATCAGACCGGTCTTGCGGCGGACGGTGAAGATCTTCTCGACCGTGTCCAGTTCGATGAAGGGCACGAGCGTCTCAGCTTCCTGTCGATCGGTACGAGCGGATTCCGGCGCGCCACGCGAGGCCCGCGACCGCGCAGCAGACGGCGGCCACCAGGGGCGACGCGAACGCCGCCGCGTCCGGCATGCCCGCCGGGGCGGGCCTGCCGAGGATGTGGAGGGCGGGCAGCCAGTTCACGAACGCCAGCGGTACGACGTACACGACGCCCCGCACCAGCTCCTGCGCGAAGATCGTCGGCGGGTACTGGAGGAGGGTGTTCCCGCCGTACGTGAACGAGTTCGTCACCTCCGCCGCGTCCTGCATCCAGAACAGCGTCGACGCCCCGAGGACCATCACCGCGGCGAAGATCACCGCCCCGCACACCACGGTCATCGGCAGCAGCAGCACCTTCACCGGGGTCCACGCCACGTCGAGCAGCACCAAGGCCCACACGAGCACCATCAGCCCCTGCGCGACCCGGCCGAACCGCCGCAGCGCGAACTTGTCCGCCGCCACCTGGGCGAGCAGCGGCGCCGGACGCATCAGGAACGTGTCGAGCGAGCCGTCCCTGACCCGCTTGCCCATCCGCTGGAGCGAGCCCATCGTCAGGTCCGCGATCCCGAAGGACGTGCCCGTCAGCCCGTACAGGAGGGCGACCTCCGCGAACGAGAACCCGCCGAGGCCCCTCACCTGACCGAACATCAGCAGGATGACGACGAAGTCGAAGAAGGTGACGCAGAAGCTGGTGAAGACCGTCAGCGCGAAGGACGCCCGGTACGTCATCGTGGAGCGGATCCACATGCCCGCCACCATGCGGTACGTACGGAGGGAGTCGGCCACCGGCCGGTAGGCGTGACCCGGGTCCGCCGTCGGCCGGGCCCCACGACCCGCGTCCGCCGTCGGCCGGGCCCCACGACCCGCGTCCGCCGTCGGCCGGGCCCCACGACCCGCGTCCGTCGCCGGCCGGGCCCCACGACCCGCTTCCGTCGCCGGCCGGGCCCCACGATCGGACTCCGCCGTCGGCCGGGCCCCACGACCCGCGTCCGCCGTCGGCCGGTGACCCGCTGTCGTCCGCGTGTCCTCCGTCGCCGGTCCGTACGCCCGGAGGGAGTCACCGCCGCCCTCAGCCACCCTGCACCACCACCTTCCGTGTCGCCGCCGCCTGGGCCATCCGTCCCGCGCCGAGCAGCACCAGGGCCCAGCAGGCCTGGAAGGCGTACGCCCCCGCCAGCGCCCGGCCCTGGTACCTGCCCAGGTAGACGTCGGCGGGCACCTGGAGGAGGGACGCCCAGGGGAGGAGGCGGGCGACCTCGCCGAGGGTGCCGGGGAAGACGTTGAGGGGGAGCAGCATCCCTGAGAAGAACAGGCCGCCGAGCCAGGCGACCTGGACGACGCCCTGGCCGTCGAGCAGCCAGAAGGCGCTCATCGCGACCGCGTACCAGATCGCGAAGCCGACCACCGAGCCGAGCGCCACGGCGACGAGGAACGCCAGCCAGGCGCCGGGGCCCGAGGGCAGGGTGAAGCGGAAGACGAGGGCGCCGATCGCCATGGGGGCGACGCCGCGGCCGAGGAGCTGGTAGGCGGACCGGCCGGCGTTGGCCGAGAACCACCAGGCCTGGAGGTCGGCCGGGCGGTACAGGTCGACGGCGATGTCCCCGGTCCTGATCCGCTCGATCAGCTCGTCCTCGAAGCCGCCGCCCATCAGCCCGCAGACGGTGATCAGGGCCTGCCCGATCCACACGTAGGCGAGGGCGTCGTCCATGGAGTAGCCGCCGAGCATGGGGCGTTCGTCCCACAGGGCGATGTACGTGTACGACAGGATGAAGCCGAACACGCTGTTGGTGAACACCCCCGCCACCGTCGCCACCCGGTAGGTGGCGTGGCGCCGGAAACCGCCCGCGGCCACCGTCGCGTACAGCCGCAGCATGGTGCTCCCCCTCCGTACGACCTATCGGTATGAATCACAGCGAAGCGCACGACCCTAGCGGGGTGCGCCGTGCCGCCGCGAGCGGATTTCCCGTCAGGATCGGGTCGCGTTCGGGAGTTTCGTCCTATTCGGTGCAGTATGTGATGCCATGTCCCCTTCCTCAGGTACGAGCGACACTCCCCGGCCATCCCGCCCGGGCTGGGAACCGAGGGACCCCACCCTCCCCTCCCCGCGACCGGACGAGCGGCCCAGGCGACGGCCGCACCGCGTACGCCGCGCCCTGCGGACCCTCTTCGGGCTCCTGCTGCTGGGCACGCTGCTGCTGGCCGGCGCGTTCGCCGCCGGCTACCTCCTGGTGGAGATCCCGCCCGCCAACGCCGCCGCCCTCGCCCAGTCCAACGTCTACCTCTACCGCGACGGCAGCCCCCTCGCCCGCGACGGCGAGGTCAACCGCGAGAACGTCCGCCTCGACCAGGTGCCGCTCACCGTCCGGCAGGCCGTACTCGCCGCCGAGGACCGCGACTTCCACGCCTCGCGCGCCGTCGACCCCAAGGCCATGGTCCGCGCCGCCTGGAACACCGTCACGGGCAAGGGCCGCCAGTCCGGCTCGACGATCACCCAGCAGTACGTGAAGAACTACTACCTCGGCCAGGAACAGACCCTGACCCGCAAGGCGAAGGAGTTCTTCATCGCGATCAAGCTGGGCCGCGAGAAAAGCAAGGACGAGATCCTGGAGGGCTACCTCAACACCAGCTACTTCGGCCGGAACGCGTACGGCGTCCAGGCCGCCGCCCGCGCCTACTACGGCAAGGACGTCGAACGCCTCGACACCGCCGAAGGCGCCTACCTCGCCTCGCTCCTCAAAGCCCCCAGCGCCTACGACGTCACCACCCACCCCGAGAACCGGGCCAAGGCCGTCGCCCGCTGGAACTACGTCCTGGACGGCATGGTCACCGAAGGCTGGCTCGGCCGCGCCGACCGCGCCGCGGCCCGCTTCCCGGCCCCCCAGACCGCCCGCCCCGCCACCGCCCTCTCGGGTCAGCGCGGCTATCTCGTCCAGGCCGTCGAGGAGTACCTGACCGACCACGGGATCGTCGACGAGAAGACCCTCGCGGGCGGCGGCTTCCGCATCACCACCACCCTGGAGCCCGCCAAGCAGGACGCCCTCGTCCAGGCCGTCGAGGACCAGGTCATCTCCCGGCTCGACCCGGCCCGCGCGCCCGCCGACCGCAACGTCCGCGTCGGGGCCGCCGCCGTCGAACCGGCGACCGGCAGGGTCCTCGCCCTGTACGGCGGCATCGACTACACCCAGCAGTACGTCAACAACGCCACCCGCCGCGACTACCAGGTCGGCTCCACCTTCAAGCCGTTCGTCTTCACCGCGGCCGTGCAGAGCGGCGCCCAGACCCAGCAAGGCCTGCCCATCACCCCGTACACGCTCTACGACGGCACCAACCGGCGCCCGGTGGAAGGATGGAACGGCGCCCTGTACGACCCCGCCAACGAGGACGACGCCAGCTACGGGGAGATCGCCGTCGGCGCCGCCACCGACCTGTCCGTGAACGCCGTGTACGCCCAGATGGCCGTGGACGTCGGCCCCGCGGACGTCCGGCGGACCGCGATCGCCCTCGGCGTGCCGCACTCCACACCCGACCTCACCGCCTCCCCGTCCATCGCCCTCGGCACCGCCACCGCCAGCGTCCTCGACATGACGGCGGCGTACGCGACGCTGGCCGCACACGGCCGGCACGGCACGTACACCCTCGTCTCCTCCGTCACCAAGGGCGGCCGGGAGATCGCCCTGCCCGGCGGCACGGCCCGGCAGGCCGTCAGCCGAGAGGCCGCCGACACCACCACGGCCATCCTGCGCAGCGTCGTCGAGACCGGCACCGGCACGGCCGCACAGGCCGCCGGCCGCCCGGCCGCCGGCAAGACCGGCACCGCCGAGGACGACAAGGCCGCCTGGTTCGCCGGCTACACGCCCGAACTCGCCACCGTCGTCGCTCTCATGGGCCAGGACCCCGAATCGGGCCGCCAGGAACCCCTCTACGGAGCCCTCGGGCTCCCCCGCGTCAACGGAGGCGGACCGCCCGCCGCGATCTGGGGGCAGTTCACCCGGAACGCACTCGCCGGCACCGCCCCCAAGGACTTCGACCTCCGGCTGATGCCCGGAGCCGAGAAGATGCCCGAAACCGAGAAGATGCCCGAGGTACCGCCGGTGCCGGACGGCACGGATGAGGAGGAGAAGGAGGAGGAGTACGTGACGGGCGAGGCGGGACCGGGAGCCGCCTCACGCAGCCCGAGGCCCCGCGCGCCGGCCCCCGTCAGTGACCCGAGGTCGCCTTGAGACCCACCACGGCGACCAGCAGCAGACAGACGAAGAAGATCCGGGCGGCGGTCGCCGGCTCACCGAGCACCACCATGCCGAGCACCGCCGCACCGGCCGCGCCGATACCCACCCACACGCCGTACGCCGTACCGATCGGCAGCGTCTTCGCCGCCTGCGACAGCAGCAGCATGGAGACGACGATCCCCGCACCGGTGAACACACTGGGCCACAGCCGGGTGAAGCCCTCGGTGTACTTCATGCCGATGGACCAGCCGACCTCGAGCAGACCCGCGACGACGAGAAGAACCCAGGCCATGACGACGACACCTCCGCGAGACGGACAACAGGAGTGCGTCGTCTTTTCGTCATCCCGGTACGGCGCGTCTCGTCGGGTGTCTCCAGGCTAGCAAAGAAAACGCAAAAGCCCTGGTGACGGCGGTCACCAGGGCCTTCGGAAAGTCCCTACAGATAGAGCCCGGTCGAATCGGTGGCGCCCTGGAACCGGTCCGCCGCCACCGCGTGCAGGTCCCGCTCCCGCATCAGGACGTACGCCACGCCCCGCACCTCCACCTCGGCGCGGTCCTCGGGGTCGTACAGCACCCGGTCGCCGATCTCGACGGTACGGACGTTCTGGCCGACCGCGACCACCTCGGCCCAGGACAGCCGACGGCCCACAGCGGCCGTCGCCGGAATCAGGATGCCGCCACCGGAACGCCGCTCGCCCTCCGGAGAGTCGGTGCGGACCAGGACCCGGTCGTGCAGCATCCGGATGGGCAGCTTGTCGTGCGTGTTGTCGCTCACGGACCGAACCTACCTGCCCGGGCGCGCCGTCCGTAGCCGGGAGGAGTCATCCCCGGCGCTTCCGCGAGGACGCCACGAGCAGCCCGACGACCGCGACGGCCGCGACCGCCACCGGGACGACCCGCTCCAGACGGGGCGCGCCGTCCTCATGGGTGAAACGTGCCTTCACATCCGACACGACACGGTTGACCGCGACGAAGGCACGGCCGACGGTCTGGTCGACCGTCGAGGCGACCTTGGCCTTCGCGTCCCCGATGATCGTCTGCGGGTGCACCCGAATACCGATCTCGTCGAGAGTGACGGCGAGCTGCTCGCGCCGGCGGACGATGTCCGCCTCGATCTGCGCAGGGGTCCTGACGTCCGACACCGCGCTGCCTCCGTAGTCGTGATCCGGTCGTTTGCGGTCAGTCTGTCAGTTCTACCGCCACCGGGGCGCGCCAGACCCCCATTAGGCTCTGAACGCGTACCGCGAACATTCCGAGGAGAGCAAGCCATGAGCGAGCGACTGCAGCCCGGCGACACCGCCCCCGCCTTCACCCTTCCCGACGCGGACGGCAACGAGGTCTCCCTCGCGGACCACAAGGGCCGGAAGGTCATCGTCTACTTCTACCCCGCCGCCCTCACCCCCGGGTGCACCAAGCAGGCCTGCGACTTCACGGACAACCTCGACGTCCTCGCCGCCGCGGGCTACGACGTCATCGGCGTCTCCCCCGACAAGCCCGAGAAGCTCGCCAAGTTCCGCGAGAAGGAGAACCTCAAGGTCACCCTCGTCGGCGACCCCGACAAGGCCACCCTCGAGGCCTACGGCGCCTTCGGCGAGAAGAAGCTCTACGGCAAGACCGTCACCGGCGTCATCCGCTCCACCGTCGTCGTCGACGAAGACGGCAAGATCGAACACGCCTTCTACAACGTCAAGGCCACCGGCCACGTCGCCAAGATCATCCGCGACCTGGGCATCTGACACCCACCCCTCCACCGAAACGGCCCGCACCCCCGAAAGGGCGGCGCGGGCCGTTCCGCATTCCGGACGCGATAGAGGTACGCGATATGGCGTAACTGTCCGATATTCGACTCGTTAGCCCGTACGAGGCTGCGAACGGGCGGCCGGGGCGGAGGGGGCCCGATGGGGACGAGCACGTACACGAAGGAACGGCTGGAAGCGGCGACGCTGGGAGCGCGGACGCTGACCGAGGCGCTGGAGCGGCTGGGGGTGGATCCGCGAAGCGGGTCCCGGCGCTATCTGCACGACCGCATGCGGAAACTGGGGGTGGATACGTCGCACTTCGAGCGGGAGGGCACGCGGTGGACGAGGGCGGCTTTGGCGGAGGCGGCGGCCGCCTCTACGAACATGTGCGAGGTGCTGCGTCGACTGGGGGTGGATGTCGTCGGCGGGCAGCACACGCACATCAGTCGGCGCATCAAGGCCTACGGGATCGACACCTCTCACTTCCGGCCGCCGTCCCGGCGTGGTGAGACCAGGCGGCCGCGTACGCCCGCCGCGCTGTTGGTCGAGCAGACCGGCCCGCGGACTCGGCGCGTGCCACGCGATCGGATCGCGTGGGCGATGGCGGAATCCGGCGTTCGCCGGCAGTGCGCTCTGTGCGGCAACAAGGCTGTCTGGTTCGGCCGGCCGCTCCCTCTGGAGGTCGACCACATCGACGGGGACTGGCGGAACAACCGGATCGAGAACTTGCGGTTCCTCTGCCCGAACTGCCACTCGACGACGGACGGCTACCGGGGGCGCGGAAAGAGGCGTGCGGGATGACAGCCGGTGTGCGGTACACCCGTGAGCTGCTGGCCGAGGCGGTGGCGCGATCCGCGGACATCAACGAGGTCATCGCGTTTCTGGGCACGCAGCCGTACGGCAATCTGGGTCGCCACCTGCTACGACGCATCGCCCACTACGACATCGACATCTCTCATTTCCCGCACCGACGGCGGGGTGGGCGACCACCTCGCCCAGCAGCGGAAGACCTTCGCCTCGCGGTCGAAGGGGCGACCTCCGTGGCGGGCGCCCTGCGCGCTCTGGGCAAGCCGCCCAGTGGCCGGATGCGCACGCTCTTTCGCCAATGGGTCGCGGAGGACGGGCTCAGCACGTCCCACTTCCTGGGTCAGGCGCACCAGCGGGGAAAACCGGGACCTACTCCGGTCCGGCGGCCCGACGAGATCCTCGTACGGCACTGCGGAAAGCGGCGGACGAGAACCCACCTGCTGCGTCGCGCACTGAACGAGGTGGGCGTACCCGAGGAGTGCGCCGGGTGCGGCGTCGGCCCTGCGTGGCTCGGCAAGCCGATGACGCTGGAGGTCGACCACATCAACGGGGACTGGAGCGACGACCGGCGCGAGAACCTGCGGCTGCTCTGCCCCAACTGCCATGCGACGACCGACACCTGGTGTCGGGGAGGACGCCGGGTAAAGTAAGGGAACGTGTACGCGCCCGTACGCCAAGGGCTGAGCGGCGATCTTTAGGTGGTCGTGTCTGTCGGTTCGAATCCGACCGGGCGTACCGATGACGGCCCAGCGCGCAGATTGCCGCTGGGCCGTTCGCATGCCGGGGCTCAGCCCAGCAGTTCCTTCACCACCGGCACCAGGGCGCGGAAGGCCTTGCCGCGGTGGCTGATCGCGTTCTTCTCGGCCGGGGAGAGCTGGGCGCAGGTGACGTCGTGGCCGTCGGGCTGGAGGATCGGGTCGTAGCCGAAGCCGTTGGTGCCGACGGGAGCGTGGCGGAGGACGCCCCGCATCTGGCCTTCGACGACGCGTTCGGTGCCGTCGGGGAGGGCGAGGGCGGCGGCGCAGGCGAAGTGGGCGCCGCGGTGTTCGTCGGCGATGTCGGAGAGCTGGGCGAGCAGCAGGTCGAGGTTGGCGCGGTCGTCGCCGTGGGTGCCGGCCCAGCGGGCGGAGAAGATGCCGGGGGCGCCGTTGAGGACGTCGACGCAGAGGCCGGAGTCGTCGGCGACGGCCGGGAGGCCGGTGGCGCGGGCGAGGGCGTGGGCCTTGAGGAGGGCGTTCTCGGCGAAGGTGACGCCGGTCTCCTTGACGTCGGGGACGTCGGGGTACGCGTCCGCGCCGACGAGTTCGAGGTCGAGGTCTGCGTCGGCGAGGATCGCGTGGAGTTCCTTGATCTTGCCCGCGTTGCGGGTGGCGAGGATCAGTCGCTGTCGGGTCATGCCCTGATTATCCCGGGGTGCAGACCTTGGCCACTTCGCCGGCGGCGTCGGTGATCGGCGTGATGTCGGGGGTGGTGTCGCCGTTCTTGACGGCGGTGCGGACGGTTTCCACGCCCTTGGTGAGGTCGTCGACGGCCTTGGAGAGGTCGGCGTTGTCGGTGGTGTTCTTGAGGTTGCCGAGCTCGGTGGATATCGAGTTGAGGGACTCCTCGATCTGCGTGACGTCGTTGGAGGCGTTGGAGACGGCCTGCTGGAGGTTCTGCACGGACGTGGCTATCGCGTCGGCGGTCTTGACGCAGTCCATGGCGGTGTCGAGGGCTCCGCAGCCGCTCAGGACGGTGGTGAGTGTGGCGGCCGTGGCCATGGCGAGTGCGAGTCGGCGCTTCAAGTCGGGTCCTCCCCGGAGACGTACGAGTTGGCGTACAAGCGGACGGGCGGGCGCCCGGATCGTACCCGGGTGCCCGCCCGACAGGACGCAGCGAGGTGTCAGAGGGTTCCTTCGAGGGCCTTGCGCTGGATCTCGGCGAGTTCGGCGCAGCCGCCGGAGGCGAGGTCGAGGAGGGCGTTGAGTTCCTTGCGGTCGAAGGGCTCGGCTTCGGCGGTGCCCTGGACCTCGACGAAGCGGCCGTCGCCGGTGCAGACGACGTTCATGTCGGTGTCGGCGCGGACGTCCTCCTCGTAGCAGAGGTCGAGGAGGGGGACGCCGTCGACGATGCCGACGGAGACGGCGGCGACGGTGCCGGTGAGGGGCTTGCGGCCGGCCTTGACGAGCTTCTTGCCCTGGGCCCAGGCGATGGCGTCGGCGAGGGCGACGTAGGCGCCGGTGATGGCGGCGGTGCGGGTGCCGCCGTCGGCCTGGAGGACGTCGCAGTCGAGGACGATCGTGTTCTCGCCGAGGGCCTTGTAGTCGATGACGGCGCGCAGGGAGCGGCCGATGAGGCGGGAGATCTCGTGGGTGCGGCCGCCGATCTTGCCGCGGACGGATTCGCGGTCGCCGCGGGTGTTGGTGGCTCGGGGGAGCATGGAGTACTCGCCGGTGACCCAGCCTTCGCCGCTGCCCTTGCGCCAGCGGGGTACGCCTTCGGTGACGGAGGCGGTGCAGAACACCTTGGTGTCGCCGAAGGAGATGAGGACGGAGCCCTCGGCGTGCTTGCTCCATCCGCGGTCGATGGTGACGGGGCGGAGCTGTTCGGGGGTACGGCCGTCGATGCGAGACATGGGACGAGCGTAGCGGGACATGACGGAGGGCCCGTTCCCCTGCCGGATCGGGCCCTCGTCAGGAAGTGAGCGGACGGCTCACGCTCACATGAGGTCTTCGATCTCCGCGGCGATCGGGTCGGCGTCGGTGCCGATGACGACCTGGATGGCGGTGCCCATCTTCACGACGCCGTGGGCGCCGGCGGCCTTCAGGGCGGCTTCGTCGACGAGGGCGGCGTCGACGACTTCGGTGCGCAGGCGGGTGATGCAGCCTTCGACCTCTTCGATGTTGTCGATGCCGCCGAGCCCGGCGATGATCTTCTCAGCCTTGGTGGCCATGTGTTTCTCCCTGTCCGTTCCGTTCGCGCGTATGCGCGTCTCGGCGCACCGGTGGTCCGCTTTGTCACGGTAACCCACGGTTGGCCCAACTTCGCGAGCGCGTGCCGCCGTTCTGCCGAATGATGACGATCACCGGCGGCCTGTCCTCAGCGGGCTCCCGGAGCCTACCGCAACTGGTCTACACCAGTGTGCAACGAGATGCGGACCCGGGTCGTTCCGGGCAGGGAGGACGCCGATGAGTACCGACAGCGCCGCGGCCGCACCGAAACCGAAGAGGTCCGTGTCCTGGGGCGGCCTCTTCCAGGGGCTCCAGAAGATGGGCCGCAGCCTCCAGCTCCCCATCGCCGTCCTTCCGGCCGCCGGCATCATCAACCGGCTCGGCCAGCCGGACGTGTTCGGCGCGGACGGTCTCGGCTGGGACAAGGTCGCCGCGGTGATGGCCGGCGCGGGCGGCGCCCTCCTCGACGGCAACCTCGGTCTGCCGCTGCTGTTCTGCATCGGTGTCGCCATCGGCATGGCGAAGAAGTCGGACGGCTCGACCGCGCTGGCGGCGGTGGTCGGCTTCCTCGTCTACTACACGGTCCTGCGCCAGTTCCCGAAGGACTGCCCCCCGGGCACGAAGGACATCGGCGGCGCCTGCCTGGCACCCGGGGACGTCTACGCCGCCTACACGTACCAGAACCCCGGCGTCTTCGGCGGCATCGTCATGGGCCTGCTCACCGCGTACCTGTGGCAGCGGTACCACCGCACGAAGCTGGTCGACTGGCTGGGCTTCTTCAACGGCCGGCGCCTCGTCCCGATCATCATGACCTTCGTGGCGATCGCGTTCGCCTCGCTCTGCCTGTGGATCTGGCCTCCGATCGGTGACGCCCTGGAGAACTTCAGCGACTGGCTGGTCGGGCTCGGCGCCTGGGGTTCGGGCATCTTCGGCGTGGCGAACCGGGCGCTGCTCGTCATCGGCCTGCACCAGTTCCTGAACGTGCCGATCTGGTTCCAGTTCGGCACGTACGAGAAGCCGGACGGCTCGGTGGTCCACGGTGACATCCCCATGTTCCTCGCGGGCGACCCGAACGCCGGTCAGTTCCTGACGGGCTTCTTCCCGATCATGATGTTCGCGCTTCCGGCGGCCGCGCTGGCGATCACCCACTGCGCCAAGCCGCACCGGCGCAAGGAGGTCGGCGGCATGATGCTGTCGGTCGCGCTGACCTCGTTCGTCACCGGCATCACCGAGCCGATCGAGTACTCGTTCCTCTTCATCGCCCCGCTGCTCTACGCGGTCCACGCCGTCCTCACGGGTGTGTCGATGGCCGTGACCTGGGCGTTCGGCGTGAAGGACGGCTTCAGCTTCTCGGCCGGTCTGATCGACTACGTGATCAACTGGGGCCTCGCGACGAAGCCGTGGCTGATCATCCCGATCGGTCTCGCGTTCGCGGTCGTCTACTACGCGATCTTCCGCTTCGCGATCACCAGGTTCGACCTCCAGACGCCCGGCCGCGAGCCGGACGAGGTGGGGGACGAGATGGAGCGCGAGAACGTCAAGTGAGCCGGCGCGACAACGTCAGGTAGCGCCGCGATCACCCCGCGAAGTCTGACCGTTTCGGGGCTTTCGCCCCACCCGTAAGCCCCGCGAAAGGCCCTCGGACCTCACCGTCCGGGGGCCTTATGTCGTGCATTTCAGGCTATGGGCGAGCCCGCAAAATTCGCAGGTTCCTTATCTAAGTCTCACGTGCTAAAACTGGTCTACACCACTCATTGGTGTAGACCACGCGGTCCAGACCACCGCGTTCCACGAGACGTCGCCTCCCCCGTGTTCATGTCCCCGGGCGGCGCCTTGCCTTACTGGAGGAAGTTGATGAGTACGGCCACCGCCCAGGCCGCCGCTCCCGCGAAGAAGCGCGGATCCGGCCTGTTCCAGGGCCTGCAGAAGGTCGGTCGCAGCCTGCAGCTGCCGATCGCCGTACTGCCGGCCGCGGGTATCTTGCTCCGTCTCGGCCAGCCCGACGTCTTCGGCGACAAGGGTCTCGGCTGGGACAAGGTCGCCTCCGTCTTCGCCACCGCCGGCGGCGCGGTCTTCGACAACCTGCCCCTGCTCTTCTGCATCGGTGTCGCCATCGGCTTCGCCAAGAAGGCGGACGGCTCCACCGCCCTGGCCGCACTCGTCGGCTTCCTGGTCTACAGCAACGTGCTGAAGGCCTTCCCCATCACCGACGCCGTCGTCAACACGACCGCCAACAAGGGTGTCGACGTCGCCGCGACGTTCAACAACCCGGGCGTCCTCGGCGGCATCCTGATGGGTCTGCTCTCCGCCGTCCTGTGGCAGAAGTTCCACCGCACCAAGCTGGTCGACTGGCTGGGCTTCTTCAACGGCCGCCGTCTCGTCCCGATCATCATGGCCTTCGTCGGCACCGCCGTCGGCGTCGTCTTCGGTCTGGTCTGGGAGCCCATCGGTGAGGGCATCTCCAGCTTCGGCGAGTGGATGACCGGCCTCGGTGCCGGTGGCGCCGGCCTCTTCGGCCTCATCAACCGCGCGCTGATCCCGGTCGGCATGCACCAGTTCGTGAACACCGTCTCCTGGTTCCAGATCGGCGACTTCACCAACGCGGCCGGCGAGGTCGTCCACGGTGACCTGAACCGCTTCTTCGCCGGTGACCCGAGCGCCGGAATCTTCATGTCGGGCTTCTTCCCGATCATGATGTTCGGCCTCCCGGCCGCCGCGATCGCCATCGCCCACGCCGCTCGTCCCGAGCGCCGCAAGGCCGTCATGGGCATGATGGTGTCCCTCGCGCTGACCTCCTTCGTCACGGGCATCACCGAGCCGATCGAGTTCACCTTCATGTTCATCGCGCCGGTCCTGTACGCGATCCACGCGGTCCTGACCGCCGTGTCGATGGCCGTCACCTGGGCCTTCGGCGTCCACGCGGGCTTCACCTTCTCCGCCGGCGGCATCGACTACCTGCTCAACTGGAACCTCGCGACCAAGCCGTGGCTGATCATCCCGATCGGTCTCGTCTTCGCGGCGATCTACTACGTGGTCTTCCGCTTCGCGATCACCAAGTTCAACCTCCCCACCCCGGGCCGCGAGCCCGACGAGGAGATCGAGGACCTCACCAAGGCGTGAGCCTCGCCCGCGCAGCGGAAGGGCCCCGGAACCGTCAGGTTCCGGGGCCCTTCCCGTGGCTCAGACCTCGTACACCGCGCCCGGCCGGGCCAACTCCGACGGGCCCTTGTAGACCGCGCGGGCGTCCGCCAGGTTCTGCTCGCCGTCGGTCCACGGGGGGATGTGGGTGAGGACGAGCCGCCCTACCGACGAGCGGGACGCCTCCGCCCCCGCCTCCCGGCCGTTGAGGTGGAGGGCCGGGATGTCCTCCTTGCCGTGGGTGAAGGAGGCCTCGCAGAGGAAGAGGTCGGTGCCGTCCGCGAGCTTGTGCAGCGACTCGCAGACCCCGGTGTCCCCGGAGTACGTCAGCGAGCGGCCGCCGTGCTCGACCCGGATGCCGTACGCCTCGACCGGGTGGCACACCTTCTCCGTACGGACGGAGAACGGGCCGATCTCGAAGCTGCCCGACTTCAGCGTGCGGAAGTCGAACACCTCGCTCATCGAGGTGGGGGACGGGGTGTCCGCGTACGCCGTGGTCAGCCGCTGCTCGGCACCCTCCGGCGCGTAGACCGGGATCGCGTCGCAGCGTCCGCCCTCGTGCCGGTAGTAGCGGGCGACGAAGTACCCGCACATGTCGATGCAGTGGTCCGCGTGCAGGTGGCTGAGGAAGATCGCGTCGAGGTCGTACAGACCGATGTGTCGTTGCAGCTCGCCCAGGGCGCCGTTGCCCATGTCGAGGAGCAACCGGAAGCCGTCGGCCTCGACGAGGTAGCTCGAACAGGCCGAATCCGCGGACGGGAACGACCCGGAGCAACCGACGACGGTGAGCTTCATGGAGCGTGAACCTCCGTGGACGGGTACGGAAAGCGCGCTGAGGGAGGGGGAGGCTGTGCGATCTGTCGAGCGTAAGGCGCACCCGGGCCTGTCGCTCCTTCGTGGTGGCCCGTTGTGGGCGAACTCACGGGCTCTGTCACCGGTTCGGATGGATGGCGGACCGCCACGGCGAAGCGAACCTCGCGCCGGTACCGTCTTGAGGTATGGACACGTCGTGGTGGCCCGCGCTGGTCGCGGTCGTGGTGATCGCGCTCGCCGTGGCGCTCGCCGACGGACGGAAGCGGTCGTCGCGCCGCCCGCGGCGGGGGCCGTCGGGACGGAGGCCGTCGGGGCGGACCCGTCCCCCGGCCCGGCCGGCACCGCGCGGCCGGCTGCCGGAGCGGCTGCCGCGGGCGGGTGAGATCTGGTGGGCCGACGTGCCGTACGAGGACGGGCCCGGGTCCAAGGACCGTCCGTGTCTGGTCCTCGCGCTGCGGGGCGACCGTGCGCTGGTCGCGAAGATCACCAGCAAGTACCACGACGAACGGCCGGGGGTCATCGCGCTGCCGCCGGGGTCGGTGGGGGACGCGCAGGGGCGGCCCAGTTTCCTGGAGACGGACGAGCTGCGGGATGTGCCGGTGTGGGAGTTCCGGCGGAGGGTGGGGACGGCGGACCCGGTCGTGTGGGACCAGGTCCGCCATCTGGCGCGGTAGCGCGCCCTTGGTTTCAGGGGTGCGGAGCCCGCGGGTGCGGGTTCGGGCTCGTTCGCGTCGGATCAGGCCGGGTCGTTCGGTGCGTGCGATCGGCGTGCGGCCGGGGCGCCCTCGTAGCGGAGCCACTGGGGCGTTTCGGCCGTGCGGCGAGCGTGCGTGCCGGGCGGGCCGGACCTGACGGGAATCGTCAGACAGGCCCTAGGCCCAGAGTTGGCCCTGGACCGTGGCGATGGCTTCTTCCGTGGTGGCGGCGGTGTAGAGGCCGGTGGAGAGGTACTTCCAGCCGCCGTCGGCCACGACGAAGGCGATGTCGGCGGATTCGCCGGCCTTGAGGGCCTTGTTGCCGACGCCGATGGCGGCGTGCAGGGCGGCGCCGGTGGAGACGCCGGCGAAGATTCCCTCCTGCTGGAGGAGTTCGCGGGTGCGGGTGACGGCGTCGGCGGAGCCGACGGAGAACCGGGTGGTGAGGACGGAGGCGTCGTACAGCTCGGGTACGAAGCCCTCGTCGAGGTTGCGGAGGCCGTAGACGAGGTCGTCGTAGCGCGGCTCGGCGGCGACGATCTTGACGTCGGGCTTGTGCTCGCGCAGGTAGCGGCCGACGCCCATCAGCGTTCCCGTCGTGCCGAGGCCGGCGACGAAGTGGGTGATGGACGGGAGGTCCGCGAGGATCTCGGGGCCGGTGGTGGCGTAGTGGGCGCCCGCGTTGTCCGGGTTGCCGTACTGGTACAGCATCACCCAGGACGGGTTCTCCGCGGAGAGCTCCTTGGCGACGCGTACCGCCGTGTTGGATCCGCCCGCCGCGGGGGACGAGATGATCTCCGCGCCCCACATGGCGAGCAGCTGACGCCGCTCCTCGCTGGTGTTCTCGGGCATGACGCAGACGATGCGGTAGCCCTTGAGCTTGGCGGCCATGGCGAGGGAGATGCCGGTGTTGCCGCTGGTCGGCTCCAGGATGGTGCAGCCGGGGGTGAGCCGGCCGTCCTTCTCCGCCTGCTCGATCATGTGGAGCGCGGGGCGGTCCTTGACCGAACCGGTGGGGTTGCGGTCCTCCAGCTTCGCCCAGATGCGGACGTCGTCCGAGGGCGAGAGCCGGGGGAGGCGGACCAGCGGCGTGTTGCCGACCGCGGCCAGCGAGGAGTCGTAGCGCATGTGGATCAGACCATGCCGCCGGCGACGGCCGGCAGGATCGTGACGTTGTCGCCGTCGGAGAGCTTGGTGTCGATGCCGTCGAGGAAGCGGACGTCCTCGTCGTTCAGGTAGACGTTGACGAAGCGGCGGAGCTTGCCGCCGTCGACGATGCGGGCCTCGATCCCGTTGTGCCGGGACTCCAGGTCGGCGAAGAGCTCGGCGAGGGTGTCACCGCTGCCCTCGACCGCCTTCTGGCCGTCGGTGTAGGTGCGGAGGATGGTCGGGATGCGGACCTCGATGGCCATGGCGTGGGCTCCTGTCGGAAGTGGCGTGGTGGGCGCGTGGCTGGGGCCCCCGCGCGGAAGGGGGGTCGTGCGGTGAGGTGCGCTCGGCCGGTCGTTCTCGCCGGTCGCTCAGAACGCAGCGCGGGTCGTACACATCGCGCTGGCGAGGCGGCACAGGTCGACGTGCAGGCGACCGACGAGCATGACTGTGCCCGGAGTCTCTTCGCTCACGTCGTGGGAAACCATGGGCTCATCGTATCGATTCCCGGTCCGGGTTCCGGAATGTGATCTCACATGATGGATGGTTCCTGACCGCCTGGCGGACCGTGCAGGTAGACGACGGTCGGGCTGCCGGTCCTCGGATGGGGGATGACCTCGGCCTCGACCCCGTAGACGGCGTCGAGGAGGGCGGGCGTGAGGACCTCGGCGGGGGTGCCGCCGGTGACGATCCTGCCGCGTTCGAGGACGTAGAGGCGGTCGCAGTACGCCCCGGCGAGGTTGAGGTCGTGGAGGGCGAGCAGGTTGGTGGTGCCCAGGGTGCGGACGAGGGCCAGGACGTCGAGCTGGTGACGGATGTCCAGGTGGTTGGTGGGTTCGTCGAGGACCAGGAGGGCCGGGGCCTGGACGAGGGCGCGGGCGACGAGGGCGCGTTGGCGTTCGCCGCCGGAGAGGGTGGGGTACGGGCGGTCGGCGAGTTCCGTGAGGCCGACGCGGGCCAGGGCGGCCGCCGCCCGCTCCCGGTCGGCGTCCGTGTCGCCCTCCCAGAACCGTTTGTGCGGGGAGCGGCCGAGGGCGACGAGCTCGTGGACGGTGAGTTCGAACTCGGTGGCGCTGTCCTGGGGGACGGTGGCGACGCGGCGTGCGCGGGCCTTGGCGCCGAGGGCGTGGAGGTCGTCGCCGTCGAGCGTGGCGCGGCCGGCGGTGGGGGCGAGGGTGCCGTAGACGCAGCGCAGGAGGGTGGTCTTGCCGCTGCCGTTGGGGCCGATGAGGCCGACGGTCTCGCCGGGGCGGACGGTGAGGTCGACGGAGCGGAGGCGGTCCTCGTACGAGAGTCCGTGCAGGCGGAGCTCGGTCACCGGGGTGCTCCTTCGGGGTGTCGGCGCATCAGCCAGAGGAAGAGCGGGCCGCCGGTGAGGGCGGTGAGGACTCCGACGGGGATGTCCTGGGGCGCGGCCACGGTCCGGGCGCCGAGGTCGGCGAGGACGAGGGCGAGCGCGCCGCCGAGCGCGGCGACCGGCAGGAGGCGGCGGTGCGGGGCGCCGACGGCGAGGCGGGCGGCGTGCGGGGCCATCAGGCCGATGAAGCCGACGGCTCCGCTGGCCGCGACCATGACGGCGGTGACGAGGGAGGCGAGGACGAAGACGGCGGCGCGGAAGCGGGCGGTGTCGAGGCCGAGGACGGTGGCGCCCTCCTCGCCGGTGAGGAGCAGGTCGAGGGGGCGGGCGAGGGCGAGGAGGACGCCGACGCCGACGGCGAGGACGGCGGCGGGCAGGGCGAGGGTGTCCCAGCGGGCGCTGCCGAGGCCGCCGAGGGACCAGTACATCGCCTCCTGGAACTGCTCGGGCCGGCCGGCGACGACGAGGAGCAGGGTGGCGAGGGCGGAGAGGATGTAGGAGACGGCGACTCCGGCGAGGACGAGTCGCGAGCCGGTCATGGTCCCGCCGCGGCGCGCGAGCCCGTAGACGAGGACGAGTGCGAGGAGTGCGCCGGCGAAGGCGCCGGCGGGCAGCGCGAGGGTGGTGGTCACCCCTCCCCCGACGCCGATGACCAGCACCAGGACGGCTCCGGCGGAGGCTCCGGAGGAGATCCCGAGGAGGAAGGGGTCGGCGAGCCGGTTGCGGACGAGGGCCTGGAGGACGGCGCCGACGACGGCGAGTCCGGCCCCGACGACGACGCCGAGGAGGACCCGGGGCAGTCGTACGTCGAGCACGATCGTCCGGTACGGGGAGGGGCCCGCGCGCCCGGTCAGGGCGTCGAGGACCTGGCCGGGCGGTACGCGGACGGAGCCGAGCGCGAGGGAGGCGACCGCGGCGGCGGCGAGGGCCAGGAGGAGTCCGGTGACCACCAGGGCGTACCGGGCGGGGCGCGGGGGTGCCGCGGCCCGGACGGGGGTCCGGGCCGGGCGGAGGGTCGTGGTCATCGGGCGGCGGGGTGGAGCTGGGCGGCCAGCTTGTCGACGGCGGCGGGGACGCGGACGCCGAGGACGGTGTCGGAGAGTGGCATCACGGCGAACCGGTGGTTCCTGATGGCGGGCACGTCCTTGAGCGCCGGGTCGTCGAGGAGCCGCTTCTTCTTCTGTTCGACGGTGGTGGAGCCGTAGTCGTAGATCACGATGACGTCCGGGCGGCGGTCGACGACCTGTTCCCAGGTGGCGTCGCCGAAGGCCTTGTCGAGGTCGGCGAAGACGTTCCGGCCGCCGGCGCGGGTGATGAGCTCGTTGCCGATGCCCTTGCCGCCGGCGGTGAAGGCGGTCTTGTCGCCGCTGTCGTACACGAAGACGGAGACGGGCCGGGTGGCCTTCAGTCGCTTCTCGGTCGCGGCGACGGTGGTGCGGGCCTGCCGGATCCACGCCTCGGCCCGGTCGGGCACGCCGAACGTCCTTCCGGTCTCGCGGACTTCGCGGTAGAGGTCGTCGACGGAGGGCGAACCGGTCGGGCAGTACTCGGTGTTGAGGCGGGTCGCGATGCCGGAGCGGCCGAGGTCGTCGCGGCTCCGGCCGTCCTTGGCGGAGAACGCCGAGGAGTAGCCGCCGTACACGAAGTCGGGGTTCGCGGCGAGGAGCGCCTCCTTCGACGGGTACTCCTTCGCCAGGACGGGCACGCTGTCGTACGCCTTCTCGTACGCGGGCAGGATCGCGTCGTCCAGGTAGGCGGTGCCGACGAGCGATTTCTCCAGGCCGAGGGCGAGCATGATCTCGGTGACGTGCTGGTTCATGGTGACCGCGCGCCGGGGCGGTGCCTGGTAGGTGTGCTGCACACCGCAGTTGGTGACGGTGTACGGGAATCCGGCGGCGGGTTTCGCGGGCGGTGCGGCGGCCTCGGGGGCGGCCGAGCAGGCGGCGAGCAGCGGGATCAGGACGGCTGCGGACAGCAGCGGGCGGCGCCAGGACATGCCGGAACAGGCCTCCTCCGGGGATTTCCACGTCCCCGATCGGTGGTGAGGGGCGGCAGGTCAGTTCCTGGCTTCCGCCTCCTCGGGGAGGCGGTCACAGTGGCGGGACCGCGCCGGGATCGCACCGGCTTCCTGGGTCCTGCCGCCCATGGGTCCCGGCCAGTGTCTCACTCGGGCCAGGACGAGTCGCGGATGGTGGCCACGAAGTCGCCGGGGACGAAGCCGGGGACGTAGTGGTGCAGGACGTCGGCCTTGACGTTGCCGAAGGCGGTGTCCGGCTTGGGGGCGATGCCTTCGGCGAAGGCCTCCAGGATCCGGCGCTTGAAGTCGGGTCGGGGGTGGGCGGCGACGATCGCGGCCCGGTCCTCGGAGGTGACGACGGCGGGGTCGTCGTAGCCGATGCCGAGCACGTCGTACTCGACGCCCGCCGTCACGAGCGCGACCTCCGGTTCCATGAACTCCGGGACGCCGGGGGTGGTGTGGAGGGCGATCGCGGTCCAGACGCGGCGGACGGCGTCCTCGTCGGCGCCCTGCGCGCGAAGGAACGCGGCGGCCTCCTCCGCGCCGTCGACCTCGAAGCGGCGCCCGCTGCCCCGGTGCTCCTCGCCGAGGCCGAGGTCGTGGAACATCGCGCCGACGTAGAGGAGTTCGGGGTCGAAGGCGAGACCTCGGGCCCGGCCCTGGAGGGCGCCGAAGAGGTAGACGCGGCGGGAGTGGTCGTAGACGAGGTCGCTCGTGGTGTCGCGGACGAGTTCGGTGACGGCGGTGGCGAGCTTGCTGTCGGGGATGAGCGTCGTCGGGTTCATGGGGACAAGCCTCGCCGTCGGAACCCCACCCCCGCCATGTCCGTACGGACATGCATGCCACAGAATCGGACACTTGACTGCCCCCTCTTGGAGGAGGGGATTCCTGGCTGCCGTTGCGGGACGCAGGCACCATCGCGAAGCCACTCGTTCCCGGCACGCGCCTCGGCCGGCCGCTCCCGCTTCCCTGCCCTGCTCCGCTGGGAAGGCCGCGCCGACGCCCCGAACTTCAAGAATCGATTCCGTACGGCGATGTCTGTGGACATTCCGCAGGGACGTGACCTGAACATCGTCCGGGTGCACCGCCGCTGGGGCATGGTCAGCGTTCCCAAGGTGGGCCGGGTTCGCTTCCGGTGGACCAAGGACCTGCCCGTCGGCAAGCGCGCGAGCGCGGAGAACCGGATCACCGGGGCCCGGCTGGTCAAGGATGCGCTCGGCTGGCACATCGCCTTTCGCGCCCAGACCCTTCAGAGCAAGCCCGACCCCCACCAGGGACCGGACGTCGGCATCGACGTGGGCATCACCGTGCCCATTGCCCTCTCGAATGGCGAAACGTACGAACACGGCGAATGGCTGACCGGCAAGGAGAAGGCCAAGCTCCTGCACCTGGAGCAGCGCGCCGCGCGGCGCAAGCGGCACCGCAAGCCTGGCGCGCGCACCAGCCGCCGCCCGCATCACACGTACGACCGGATCGCAGGACTCCGCGCGAAAGCCAAGCGCAGGGCCCTGGACTGGCAGCACAAGACGACCACCCATATCGCCCGCACCTACGGCACCGTCGTGGTCGAAGCACTCACCATCACGAACATGGTCAAGTCCGCCAAGGGGACCGCCGAAGAACCGGGGAGGCGCGTCACCCAGAAGGCCGGCCTGAACCGCTCCATCAGCCAGGAGGCATGGGGGCGCACGGTCACCATGCCGGCGTACAAAACCGCCCAGCGCGGTGGCGTCCTGGCCAAGGTCCCGGCTCCCGGCACCTCCCGGCGCTGCTCGGCGTGCGG
Source organism: Streptomyces wedmorensis (assembly GCF_000716445.1). Taxonomy (GTDB): domain Bacteria; phylum Actinomycetota; class Actinomycetes; order Streptomycetales; family Streptomycetaceae; genus Streptomyces; species Streptomyces wedmorensis. Next base: position 17,630 of record NZ_JNWK01000044.1, on the reverse strand, counting down.
CTTCACCACGCCCGGGAGCCGGGAGTCGCAGGCCGTGTTCGTGTGCAAGAACCCGGACTGCGGCTGGTCGGGCAACGCCGACCACAACGGGGCCCGGAACGTCTTGCATCTGTACCGGATGGGCCTCGCGCTCATCCCGGCTGCCGGAAGGGCAGTCGTCAGGCGCGCTGAGCGCGTCAAGCCCGCTACCGCGAGGTAGGCGGGAATCTCCCGGCTTCAGCCGGGAGAGCACTTCAAGCGTAGGCCTCGACGATCCGGACCTCTTCCTCGGTCACGACGCCTTCGACGATGGTGAAGGAGCGGAACTGGAAGGGCCCGGCGTCGTCGGTGTCGGCGGTGGAGACGAGGACGTAGTGGGCGTGGGGCTCGTTGGCGTACGAGATGTCCGTGCGCGACGGGTACGCCTCGGTGGCGGTGTGCGAGTGGTAGACGATGACGGGCTCCTCGTCCCGGTCGTCCATGTCGCGGTAGAGCTTGAGCAGGTCCGCGGAGTCGAACTCGTAGAAGGTGGGCGAGCGGGCGGCGTTCAGCATCGGAATGAACCGCTCGGGGCGGCCGCTGCCGACCGGGCCCGCGACCACGCCGCAGGCCTCGTCGGGGTGGTCGGCGCGGGAGTGTTCGACGATCCGGTCGTACAGGGCCCGGGTGATGGTCAGCATGCCGACAGGATAAGCAGACGGGCCGCCCCGTACCGAGGAGTGGTACGGGGCGGCCCGGATGTTGGACGGATGTCCGTCAGGGGCGCTTGGCGAAGGCCGCGCCCTCGGGGTTGCGGGCCTTGAGCACCAGGTAGGAGACGCCGAGGATCAGGCCCCACACCGGCGCGCCGTACAGCGCGACCCGGTTGCCGGCGTCCATGGCCATGGTCACGACGACCATGCCGATGAAGGCGAGCGAGAAGACGCTGAACCAGATGCCGCCGGGCGCCTTGAACGGCGACTGGGGCAGCTCGCCGCGGTCGGCCTTGAGCCGGTAGCGGATCTGGCAGATCAGGATGACGATCCAGGCCCACATGCCGGAGATGGTGGCGAAGGAGACGACGTAGTTGAACGCCTCGCCGGGCCACTGGTAGTTGATCCAGACGCCGACCATCATCAGCGCGGCCGAGAAGGTGGTGCCGACCAGCGGGGTCCCGGACCTGGTCAGGCGGGTGAAGACCTTCGGGCCCTGGCCGTTGAGCGCGAGGTCGCGCAGCATGCGGCCGGTGGAGTACATGCCCGAGTTGCAGGACGACAGGGCCGCCGTCAGGACGACGAAGTTGACGATCGCGGCGCCGACGCCGAGGCCCATCTTCTCGAAGGCCGCGACGAACGGGCTGACGCCCGGCTTGAACTCGGTCCACGGGACGACCGACAGGATCATGATCAGCGCGCCGACGTAGAAGACGGCGATGCGCCACGGGACGGTGTTGATCGCCTTCGGCAGGACCGTCTTCGGGTCCTTGGACTCGCCCGCGGTGACGCCGACGAGCTCGACGGCGAGGAAGGCGAACATGACCATCTGGAGGGTCATCAGGGTCGAGAAGATGCCGTCCTCTCCGGCGAAGAAGCCGCCGAGGTCCCACAGGTGGGTGACGGAGGCGGTGTCGCCGGCGTCGGAGAAGCCGAGGGTGAGGATGCCGGCGCAGATCAGGATCATGCCGACGATCGCGGTGACCTTGACCATGGAGAACCAGAACTCCAGCTCACCGAAGAGCTTCACGGAGATCAGGTTGGCACCGTAGAGGATCACGGTGAAGACGAGGGCGGAGAGCCACTGGGGGATGTCCCACCAGTACGTCATGTAGGTCGCGGCGGCGGTGACCTCGGTGATGCCGGTGACGACCCAGAAGAGCCAGTACGTCCAGCCGGTCGCGAAGCCCGCGAAGGGACCGATGAACTCCCGGGCGTACTCCGAGAAGGAGCCCGACACCGGGCGGTACATGAGGAGCTCGCCGAGCGCCCGCATGATGAAGAAGATGACGAGGCCCGCGGCGGCGTACGCGAGGATCAGACTCGGTCCCGCGATGGAGATGCCCTTGCCGGCGCCGAGGAACAGGCCGGTGCCGATGGCGCCGCCGATCGCGATCATCTGGATCTGGCGGGCCCCGAGTGCCCGGTGGTAACCCTCGCCCGAGGCGGAGTCCTCTGCCTCATTGCCGTCGTGCTGCTTGTCGACCTGCACTGAGGTCATGGTGGTGCGCCTTTCTCCATTCTGATCCGCGCGACTGCGAGTGCGTCTGCTGCGGATCAGATCCTGATCCCCCCGGATGTGGATGGAGTGCCACCGGCGGTCAGCCGGTCCAAGCGCCCTCGGGAACAGGGGTGGCGTCCCCGAGCGGTCGTGAAGATTTATCACGACGTGGGAGGTGATCGAGGGAGTTCGGCGTGACCTGCGCCACAAAAAAATACGGACAAAAGGAACTCAAGATGACGCGGCGGACGCTCTGATAACGCATTCGTTATCCGGATTTGAGCGTCCGCTGAGCGAACACGCGCCGTCGGGGAGACCCCGCTACGGCATCAGGGTGGCGACGAGGGACTCCTGGAGCGCCCCCAGCCAGAGGTATGCCATCACCATCGGCTTGCGCGGGTCGGAGTCCGGCAGCCGGTACAGCCGCTCGCTCTCCTCGTCGTCCGTGACCTCCAGGCGCGTCCCGATGGTCAGCCGGAGGTCGTTGAGGGCACCGAGCCAGGCCCGGGACTCGTCGGGGGTCAGCTTCAGGACCGCGCCGCCCTCGCCCGCCGCGTCGGCGGAGAGCCCGTCCAGGGTGCGGACCACCAGGAGGGCGTCGTCGCGCTTGCGGGCCCGCAGGTCGTTCTCGGTGTAGCGGCGGAAGTCGGACGCGGCCGCCCGCAGCTCCTCGCTGTCGTCGCCGTACGCGTCGGGGAAGAGGCGCCGGAGTGCGGGGTCGGACGGCGGCTCGCTCGGCCCCTCGGAGAAGAGCGCGGCCAGCGGGTCGGCGTCCACCGACGGCTCGTCGCCCGGCCCGATCAGCTCCACGAGCTGGACGGCGAGGGAGCGGAGGATGGAGATCTCGACCTCGTCGAGCGCGACGGCCGCGCCGCCGCCGGGCAGGGCCTCGAACTGGCCGGCCATCAGAAGCGGTCCTGGGTGAGGGTCGCCCAGAGGCCGTAGCCGTGCATCGCCTGCACGTCGCGTTCCATCTCCTCGCGGGTGCCGCTGGAGACCACCGCGCGGCCCTTGTTGTGCACGTCGAGCATCAGCCTGTGCGCCTTGTCCTTGGAGTAGCCGAAGTACGACTGGAACACGTACTCCACGTAGCTCATCAGGTTGACCGGATCGTTGTGCACGAGGGTCACCCACGGCACGTCGGGTTCGGCGACCGCGGAGACCTCCTCGGCGGATTCCGTACGTTCGATCTCAATAGGCGCGACGCTCACTCACCCCATGTTGTCACCCCTGGGGGCCCGTCGCACAAACGGGGCGCGCGCACGGGCGCGCACGGCACGCGTACGGCGCGTCACGGATGTGGCACACCCGTGACGATAGAAATCGTCACTCTGACGATTTCTGCGCTAGCATCGCTGACATGAACGCTGCGGACCTTGGGCTGCCGGTGGACGTGCCGTCGACCGCGCTCTTCACCGATCAGTACGAGCTGACCATGCTCCAGGCGGCCCTGCGGGCCGGCACCGCCGACCGGCGCTCCGTCTTCGAGGTCTTCACCCGGCGACTGCCCGAGGGGCGTCGCTACGGAGTCCTCGCGGGCGTCGGACGGGTCCTGGACGCCGTCGAGAACTTCCGCTTCGACCCGGCCGTCCTCGGCTTCCTGCGCGAGCGCGGGATCGTCGACGAGCCGACCCTGGAGTGGCTGGCCCGCTACCGCTTCTCCGGCGACATCTGGGGCTACCCCGAGGGCGAGGTGTACTTCCCCGGCTCGCCCGTGCTGCGCGTCGAGGGTTCCTTCGCCGAGTGCGTGCTCCTGGAGACGGTGATCCTCTCGATCCTCAACCACGACTCGGCCATCGCCGCGGCCGCCTCCCGCATGTCGGCCGCGGCCGGCGGGCGGCGCCTGATCGAGATGGGCGCCCGGCGCACCCACGAGCTGGCGGCCGTCGCCGCCTCCCGCGCCGCGTACGTCGGCGGCTTCGACTCCACCTCGGACCTCGCGGCCGGCTTCCGCTACGGCATCCCGACCGTCGGCACCTCCGCCCACGCCTTCACCCTGCTCCACGACAGCGAGCGGGACGCCTTCCGGGCCCAGGTCGAGACCCTGGGACGCGGTACGACCCTGCTCGTCGACACCTACGACGTGGCCGAGGCCGTCCGGACCGCCGTCGAGATCGCCGGGCCCGAGCTGGGGGCCGTACGGATCGACTCCGGCGACCTGCTGCTCGTCGCCCACCGGGTGCGGGCGCAGCTCGACGAGCTGGGCGCGCGCGGCACGCGGATCGTGGTCACCTCGGACCTCGACGAGTACGCCATCGCCTCGCTCGCGGCGGCTCCGGTCGACGCGTACGGGGTGGGGACGCAGCTGGTGACCGGCAGCGGCCACCCGACCTGCTCCATGGTCTACAAGCTGGTGGCGCGGGCCGCGTCGGCCGACCTCAAGGCGCCCCTGGTGCCGGTCGCGAAGAAGTCCGTGGGCGGCAAGGCGTCCGTCGGCGGCCGCAAGTGGGCGGCCCGCAGGCCGGACGCGGACGGGGTCGCCGAGGCGGAGGTCGTGGGCACCGGCCCGGTCCCGCCGGAGCTCGCCGACCACCAGCTCCTGGTCGAGCTGGTCAAGGGCGGCGACGTGGTGGCCCGGGAGCCGCTGGAGGCGGCCAGGTCGCGGCACATCGCGGCCCTCGGCGCGCTGCCGATGTCGGCGATCCAGCTCTCCCGGGGCGAGCCGGTGCTGCCGACCGAGTACCTGTAGCACCGCCGGGTGCTCCCGCGGGAGCACCCGGCGGAGTCCTCGGGGACGCCCCCTCCCGCCGGGAGGGGGAAGTCTCTAGGCTCGAACCCGTCCCCGAGGCCCCACCCCCATCCGACGCGCTAAGGACACCCGCCATGCACCGCGCATTGATCGTTGTGGACGTTCAGAACGACTTCTGCGAGGGCGGCAGCCTCGCGGTGACGGGCGGCGCGGACGTCGCCGCCGCCATCACCGACCTGGTCGGCCAGACGGCGGGCACCTCCTACCGGCACGTGGTCGCCACCCGGGACCACCACGTCGACCCGGGCGCGCACTTCGCGCCGGCCGGCGAGGACCCGGACTACGTGTCGTCCTGGCCGGTGCACTGCGTGGCCGGCACGGAGGGCGTCGGCTTCCACCCGAACTTCGCGCCGGCCGTCGCCAGCGGGGCGATCGACGCCGTCTTCGACAAGGGTGCGTACTCCGCCGCGTACAGCGGCTTCGAGGGGTTCGACGAGAACGGCGTGACGCTCGCGGAGTGGCTGCGCGCCCGCGAGGTCACCGAGGTCGACGTCGTCGGGATCGCCACCGACCACTGTGTGCGGGCGACGGCCCTGGACGCCGCCCGCGAGGGCTTCCGGACGCTGGTGCTGCTCGACCTCACGGCGGGCGTCGCGAAGGAGACCACCGACCGGGCCCTCGAGGAGCTCCGGACGGCGGGCGTGGAGCTGACCGGCAGGCCGGTCGTCGCCTGAGTCCCTCCGGCGGGACCCCAGGGGGTGTCTTGCCGACCATGCCGGACAGGCCCTAGGCGGCCGACACGAGTTCGGCGCGGCCGAACAGCAGGGCGTAGCCGGTGGGGAGCCGGTTCAGGATGCGGGTGACGAGGTCGGGACCGGCGTGGGCGGCGACGGCGGCGAAGACGGATCCGGTGTCCCAGCGGGTGGCGGCCGGGGAGGCGCCGCTGCGGGCCGCGAGGTCCTTGACGAAGGCCCAGCCCGTCAGGGGCTCGAGGTCGGGGACCTGCGCGGTGAGGGCGCGGGCGGCCTCCAGGGGCAGGCAGGCGGCGAGGTCGACGCGCTCGTCGCCGGTCAGCTGGCGCCCCAGCCCCCCGAGGACCATGCGGACGGCCTCGTCGGCCCGCTCGCGGGTGGGGTAGGCGCCTTCGTAACGGACCTTCTCCAGCATCTGCTCGTACGCCGTCCCGTACGGCTGCCGGTGCTCATGCGATACGCGCGCGTCGGAGATCACTGCGGTGCATGCCTTTCGTGGAGCAGGGGGTGGTCGGGGTGGTGTGGTGCCGGAGGGTGCGGCACCACCCGTCTCGTTCAGATGGGCTGGGGGTGACCGAAGAGGAGGTCGTAGCCGACGGGCAGCTGGAACAGGATCTGCCCCAGCAGGTCATCGCCCGCGACGTCGGCGACGGTGGACAGCACGGCACTGACGTCCCATGCCGCGGTCCGCTCGGTGGCGCCCTCGATCCAGGCGGCGGTCGCCCGGACGAACCGCTCCGGGGAGAGCGGTTCGACGCTCTGCAGCGGGTTGAGCAGGATCAGGGCGAAGCCCTCGGGCAGGCGCGCCGCGAGATGGACGCGGACGTCGCCGACGAGGTGTGCGCCGAGCAGGGCGAGCACGACACGGGTCGCGCGCTCGGCTTCCTCGGTGGTGTCGTATGCGCCGCGTTCCCTCACGTCGTCGAGGAACGCCGCGCCTCGCGGACTCATCTCTGCCGCCCCCTTCTCCTCTTCGGACTGCCCAAGGGGTGCGGAGGGCGGGCGAGGGGAGATCGGGTGCCCGTCCTCCGCGCGTGTCCGGCCGGTGTCAGCCGGAGATCTCCTTGCGGTCGGAACCGACGCCGATGGAGATCTTGCGGGGCTTGGCGCGCTCGGCGATCGGGATGCGAAGGGTGAGCACGCCCGCCTCGTAGTCGGCCTCGATGCGCTCGGTGTCGAGGGTGTCGGCGAGCACGATCTGGCGGGAGAAGGCTCCCAGCGGCCGCTCGGACAGCTCCATCTGCACGTCGCCGGCCTTCGCCGTCGGCCGGCGCTCGGCCTTGACGGTGAGCATGTTCCGCTCGACGTCGATGTCGATCGCGTCGGCGCTGACACCGGGAAGGTCGAAGGCCACAACGTACTCGTCGCCCTCGCGGTAGGCGTCCATCGGCATCGCCGACGGGCGGGACCAGGTGCCCGGTCCCATCATCTGCTGTGCCAGCCGGTCCAGCTCGCGGAAGGGGTCAGTGCGCATCAACATCGTGAAAACACCTCCAGCAGGTTCAGGCAGTAACTGCCAATGCGCCTCACTGACACCGTTGTAACATGTCATCCAATGGATGACAAACAAGATGTCGTCGACATGATGACAACCTGCGGGAGGTGCCCGTGACCGCAGCCGAACCGCCACCGGAGCCCGGCGCGTACGCATACGGCCCGGCGTCGTTCCTCGCCGCCGCGGCAGCCCTCACGGCCATAGGCGACGTCCTGCGCGACGCCCAGCGGGACTCCCCGGACGCTCCCGGGGACGGCGGCCCCGGCGCGGAGCAGGCCCTGGCCTCCCTGACGCTGCTGCGGCACGTGCGCGAGGAACTCGCGGGATGGGAGACGGGCCTGATCGAAACCGCCCGCGATGCGGGCGCGAGCTGGGCGGACCTCGCCCAGCCCCTCGGCGTCGCCAGCCGCCAGGCGGCCGAGCGGCGCTATCTGCGCGGCCGCCCCGGCCCCGCCGGGAGCACCGGCGAGCAGCGCGTGACGGCCACCCGCCAGGCTCGGGCCGCCGAGCGCACCACGGCCACCTGGGCCCGCGGCAACGCCGCCGACCTGCGCCGCCTCGCCGGCCAGATCACCGCCCTCGACGACCTCGCCCCCGCCGCCCGCCGCCCGCTCGGCGAGCTCCACGCGGCTCTCGCCCACGACGACGCGGCCGACCTCCTCACCCCCCTGACCGCCGCCCGACCCCACCTGGTCGCCGCCCACCCGGACCTCGCGGCCAGGATCGACGCCCTCACGCTTCCCGGAGGGGCGTGAGGGGGCTCGGGGCCGGTGGCCCGTCGGCTACGCCGCGGGCTCCCTCGGGAGGGAGCGGACGGGGTGCCAGAGCTCCTGGGCGGTGCCCGGGGTGGATTTCCACAGCAGGCCGTCGGGGTGGTGCAGGACGGCGGTGATCTCGTCCGGGGTGGGCGGCTCGGAGTTGCCTCGGAGGTAGACCGCCCGGAGGCCGAGGTTCCGCAGCCTGGTCAGGGCGCGGGCCCGGTTCGCGGCGTGCACCAGGAAGCGGACCGTGGCCCCGTCGCGGGCCGGGCTCGGGAGCCCTATCGCGACGACCACGCTGCCGCCCGGCAGCTTGCAGAACCCTCCGTTGGGCATGCGGAACCACTCCCCCGTGGATCAGATGTCAATAAGAAAAGCGTCAGAGGCACCTAAACACGATCGGCCGCCGCCCGCTAGAGGGCGACGGCCGATCATGCTTTGACCTGCGGTTTTACGAATTACTTGGTCGAGGGACCGACCTGAACCGTGATCGTCTGGCCATCCTTCGGCTCCTTGACGACCTGGATCTTGGTGTTGGTGTCAGTTACCTGGACACCGGCACGCGGGGTCTCGGCGAACCAGTAGACGCCCTTGCGGTCGTCGAAGGTCGGGTTGCCGGCCTGGGACGGGACCCAGGTCGAGACGCCGGCCTTGTGGAGCGCGAAGCCGTCCGTGCGGGACAGGCTGAACGGCGCGTCGTACGACTGCACGCGGTTGCGCATCAGCGTGCCGTCGGACCACTTCAGCGGGCTCGGGTGCGCGTCGATCGGGAGGACCAGACCGGCGCCCGGGTGCTGGGAGGTGTTGTTGTCCTTCTGGGACAGGTCCCACTTCCAGATCAGCAGGCCGTTCTGGTACGGGTAGTGCTCGACCCAGCCGGACTTGTCACCCGTGAAACCGAAGTTGTACGGGCCGACCTTGAGGGTCGCGTCGTACGAGACGTACTGGCGGTTCTCCGCGATGTAGTACTGCTCGTACTCCTTGGTGAAGCCCTTCGCGATGCGCGAGAAGCCCTTCGACACCCAGCCGTTGTCACCGTTCTCGGCGTTGTCCGAGAAGACGGCGGCACCGTCGGCGGTCAGCGTGATGGCGTCGGCGGTGAAGCCCTTGCCGCCCGCGCCGCCGTCCGTCTGGTAGCGGAAGCGGAGGTCGAACTTCTTGCCCGCGTAGGCGCCCAGGTCGTAGACGAGCTTCTTGTGCGCGCCGGAGACGTCGGTCAGCGCCGGGGCGCCGGAGGCGTCCTTCGGGATGGCCACGCCGTCGGCGGTGCCGTCCAGGGCGGTCCAGTTGGCGCCACCGTCGGTCGACACCTCGGTGTAGAGGTAGTCGTAGTCGAGCTCGATGTCGTACCAGCCCTGGAGCTCCAGGGAGGCGGACGTCTTGCCCGTGAGGTCGAAGGAGCGGGTCAGGGTGTTCTTGAGGTCGTCACCCATGTTGCTCCACCACTGCGTGGCACCCTCGGCGGGCGCGACGACATCGGTGGTGACCTGCTTCTTCGGCAGCTCGACGAGGAGCGCCTGCGGGTTCTTGGTGTTGTACTCCGCGACGCCCAGCTTGTGGGTCGTCTTGGTGGAGCGCTGCCAGTCGTTGACCTTGGCGTAGTTCAGCCAGCCGAGCTGGAGCTTGTCCCAGGCGGTCATGTCGCCGGGCAGGTCACCGATGGAGTCCTTGCCCTGGCCGAGCCAGGAACCCGAGGACATGAGGGTCCAGAACCCGGTGGAGTTCTCGCCGCCCGCGGTGTCGTAGTGGTCCGGCAGGCCGAGGTCGTGGCCGTACTCGTGCGCGAAGACGCCGAGGCCGCCGTTCTCCGGCTGCATCGTGTAGTCGCCGACCCAGATGCCGGTGTCACCGATCGGGGTGCCGCCGGCCTTGTTGTTCTCGGGGCCGGTCTTGCCCGCGTTGGTGCCGTAGGCGTACCAGCGGTGGGCCCACAGGGCGTTCGTGCCCTCGGCGCCGCCGCCGGCCGACTCGTCCTCGCCCGCGTGCACGAGCTGGAAGTGGTCGATGTAGCCGTCGGCCTCGTTGAAGTTGCCGTCGCCGTCGAAGTCGTAGCGGTCCCACTGGTCGTACGTCGCCAGCTGGGCCTTGATCTGGGCGTCGGTCTGGCCCTTGGCCTTCTGGTCGGCGACCCAGGCGTTGAGACCGTCGCGGACGGTGTCCCAGACGTTGGCGCAGTTGCTCTGGCCGCAGTAGTTCGAGCCGTAACGGGCCTCGTTGTACGGGACCTTGACCCAGTCGGAGACCGTGCCGTCGACCGAGTAACGGCCGGACGAGGTCTTCTCGTAGTAGGTCTTCAGCGACTGCTTGGGCTGTCCCTTGGCGTCCTTGCCGGTGCCGAAGTACAGGTCCTGGAAGTGCTTCTGGTTGTAGTCCGCCTGCCAGGCCGTGGAGTTGTCGTTCGCACGGTCGGGCTTGGCTATCGCGTTGTGCAGCGGGCCGGGCGTGCCGCCGAACTTCGGCTTCAGCTCCGGCGTGTCGTCGTCCTTGCGGTCGACCAGGGTGGTGTTGTCCACCTGGTCGCCGAACTCGACGAGGATGGTGAAGATCTTGTCGGTCTTCTCGCGGCCCAGCTCGACGTACTTCTTGCTGCCGAGCTTGACGACCTGAGAACCGCCCCGCTTCTCGACCTTGGCCTCGCCGTTGAGCACCTGCTCCAGGGCGGCCTTGCGCTGCTGGGCCTGCTGCTCGCTGAACGGACCCGCGAGGTCGTGGTCGACCGTCGTCTTGTCGACGGTCTGGATGCCGGCCGGCTGCACGCTTCCGTGGTTGTCGGCCCAGGCGGTGGTGAAGGTCGAGGCGGTGGCGGCGGTGGCCGCGAGCGCCACGACGACTGCGGACGCTCTGATCGCCCGTCGTCTGTTGGTCACTTGGTGTGTTCCTCCCCGGCGCCCGCCGCCCTCGGACCGAATGGTGGGGTGTCCGTCCGGCGGGGTCGCGCGTCACAAGTGACGACATTCGACCGGAGTGAGACAAGAAAAGACAGATCTTGACTTGCACATACCAAGTGCACTATGCGGGAGCCGGATTCCGATATCCGGACGCTCAGCAGGCGCATCACGGCCGAGAATTGGGCAAGTCGTGACCCCGTGCGCCCCCCGTGCAACCACACCGTGGGTAAGGTCACGCTTACTTCCGACCCAGCTCGGGCATCCACCGTCATAGAGTCGAGCCGATGTCCCGAGAGGGCGGTACCCGTCATGCAGCGTCCGAACGCCGCGCAGCTCGCCTATGGTTCGACCACCGTCGTCTTGGCGACCGTCGCCCTGCTGCTGCTCTCCCGTGTGACGACGACCCTCGGCATCGCGGTGATCTGCGCCGCCGGTCTCCTGCTCGGCATCCTCGTGGCGGCGACGATGCCCGCACGGACGAGGCCCGTCAAGAGCACCGCCACGGTTCCTCCGGCATCCGGGAACGAAACGATCCGGGTACCGGCCGCGCGCGTGGGCGCGGGGGCCGATACCCGGATCGGTTCGTGACGTTTCGTCCGTTCTACTGCGGTACCGAGACCACCACCGTCTTCGCCGCCTTGTCGTGCAGACCCTGCTTGTACGGCTTGTCGACCAGGATCAGGATCAGCAGGAGCAGCGGCCACAGGCAGGCGCAGCAGATCAGCGCGGGCAGCCAGAGGACGACGGCCCGCAGCAGCGACTGGCTCATCGGGGGCGTCGAGCCGTCGTTGAGCATCGCGACCCGCAGCTTCATCAGCTTCTTGCCGATGGTCCGGCCGTCCTTGGCCCCCATGACCGTGTCGTACGCCACGTACGCCACGATCGTGATGAGCTGGAAGACCAGCTGGCTCCCGCCGTTGAAGCTGTTGACCGTGTCGCCGAAGTCGCTGCCGTCCCGGGTTGCCCGCTCGTAGACGTCGAACGGGATGCCGATGATCGCGAGCGGGATCGCGATGATCAGCCAGTCGATGAGCCGCGCGAGGATGCGGCGCCCGGAGTCGGCGAGCGGCGGCATCCCCGAGAGCGGATCCGTCCCGCCGTAACCACCGCCGTAGCCGCTCCCGTACGGAGGCGGGGGCGGGGGCATGTTGTCGTACGGGGAGCCGTACGGGCTCCCCGGCGGCGGCCCGCTCGGGGGGCCGTCGGGTGGCGGCCCATCGGGCGGTGGCTGGCCGGCCGAGGGGGGCGGGGGCTCCTGCGGCTTCTTGAGGAACGGGTCGTCGTCGGGCGGCTGTCCGGGCGGCGGCTGGTCGGTGCTCATGGGGGCAGTGCATCCCGGGGGCGACGACCCCGCAAAAGATCGTCGCCCGTTCGGGGGACGGCCCGCTGTGGGGTGTTACCGGGCCACGAAGGTGCGGGCCGCCTTGTCGTGCCAGCACTGGCGCCACGGGCGGTCGAAGAGGCACCACAGGACGTTGAGGACGCCGACCACGAGGAGTCCGAGGACGCTGTAGAGGAGCCAGCGGACGAGGGCCTTCCTGAACGTCGGCGGCTGGTGCGCCTCGATGTCCCGCACCTCGAGGCCGCACAGCTTCTTGCCCAGGGTGCGGCCCCACTTGGCGGTCGGCAGCGCCTCGTACAGGACGCCGATCACGAACAACGCGGCCAGCGCGATGCCGAACTGGACCGAGGTCGTCGAGTCCAGCAGCCAGACCTGGACGGTGACGCCGGACTGCCGGGCCGCCTCGATCTTGCCGTCGATGTGGTCGAGGGCGGCCGTCACGAACGGGAAGGCGGCGGCGCCGGCCAGCGCGCCGAGGACGACGGTGTCGATCAACCGCGCCAGCAGACGCCTGCCGAGCCCCGCGGGCCGGGCGGCCGCCTGCTCGCGGGCCGCCTGCTGGAACACGTCCTCGACCGGCGGCTTCCAGGGGACGACCGGCTGCTGCTCCTGGGGCTGGGCGTGCTGCTGCTGTGCCCAGGAGGGTGCCGCGGGCGCGGGGTCGGACACGGGAGCGGGGGCCGGGGCGGGAGCGGGGGCCGGGTGGGTCACGGGAGCCGCGGCCGCCGGGGAGGGCTGGGGAGCCGGCCGGGGCTGGGGGGAGCGCCGGGGTTCCGGCTGGGGCTGCCGGGGCGTCGGGGAGGGCGTGGGGACCGGCGTGACCGGCATCCCGCCCAGGCGGGCGGCGCCGCCGGTCGCCCGGGGGTCGGGCACCCGCGCGGACGCGGCGTCCCGCGCCTCGGGCTCGCTCCCGCCCGCGACCGGCCACTCCGCCGGGGTCCGCGGGTCGGCGGCCCGGGGCGCGCCCCAGGAGACCTTCCGGTCGAGGTCGCCGCCGAAGCCGGTCTGGCGGGAGCTGTCCGCCTGCCAGGCCGAGGCGGGTTCCGGAGCGGCGGGCTCCTCGTCGAAGAAGACGGGTCCGGTCTCCTCCACCGTGGGAACCGGCGCCGGGGCGGCGGCCCTCGGCTGCGGCCGGGCCGCGGCGGGCGCGTGCTGGGCCGGCACGGAAGCGGCGGGCGGCACGGGGGCCGGGGCCCGTACGGGATCGGGCGCCGTCGGAGGGGTCGGCGTCGCGGGATGCGCGGCCACGGGGTTCGGTGTCGCCGGGTTCGGTGTCGCCGGGTTCGGCGTCGGCACCGGGTTCGGTGTCACGGGGGCCTGGGTGCGTACGGGCTCCGCCTGTCGTACCGGCTCCGGAGTCACCGGGGGCCGGACGGCTTCGGGTACGGAGGCGGGGACGGGAGCGGCGACCGGTGTCGGCGTCGGTCCGGAGGCCAGGATGGGGCCGGCCGGGATGGCCGAGGCGGGCGGGTGGGGCGGGACCTCGCCCCCCTGGGGCGCGGGCCGGCTCGTACCGGGCACCCAGGCGCCGCCGTTCCAGTACCGGATGTAGCCGGGAATCGACGGGTCCGGGTAGTACCCCGCCTGCGGTACCTCTTCGCCGCCTCCGGGAGGAGTAGCCACTGCCCCGACTCCGTTCAGTCACAACGCCTTTGATCCGCACGGCCGCGCGCCGGGCGTGCCGCGCCCTAGGAGGACAGTAACGAAGAACGTCCCCGAGGGAACAAAGAGACCGCGAGAAAGACCGCCTTCGGGGGACTCGTAACGGAATCGATCACTCCCGGTGATGTTCGGGCCGATGCATCCTGCCCGGTGGGCCGCCCGGAAAAACTTCCCGGAAAAAACTTCCCGAAGGCGCGTAATGAACCGCGGGCACCCCGCTCTCTCCCTGTGAAGGCCCGCCCGGGACCGTCCGAGACAGGGAGCACGACCATGCAGAACACCGACAACACCACCGTCGAGCGCGAGCTGGAACTGAAGCTGGTGCTCTCCCCCGAGCGCGCCATCCCCGTGCCCGCCCGGCTCGCCTACCGCACCGACGACCCGTACGCCGTCCACATCACCTTCCACGTCGGCACGGAGCACCCCGTCAACTGGACCTTCGCGCGCGAACTGCTCGTCGAGGGCGTCTTCCGGGCGTGCGGCCACGGCGACGTCCGCATCTGGCCGACGAAGGTCGACGGCCGCAGCGTCATCCTGATGGCGCTCTCCTCGCCCGACGGCGACGCCCTGCTCGAAGCCCCCTCCGCTCAGGTGTCGGCCTGGCTGGAGCGCACCCTGCGGGCCGTCCCGCCGGGCACCGAGTCCGAGCGGCTCGGCATGGACGAAGGGCTGGCCGAGCTCCTGGCGACCACCGTGGTCACCGACGAGCTGTGGCTGCGCGACCCGTGGCCGTCGGACGAGTCGCAGGACGGCGAGCTGTGACCTCCGTACAGCGCCCTGAACGGGCCTCAGAACAGCTTTCCGGGGTTGAGCAGCCCCAGCGGGTCGAAGGTCGCCTTGATGCCGCGCTGGAGCTCCAGACCGACCGGCCCCAGCTCCCGTGCCAGCCACTCCTTCTTGAGGACGCCCACGCCGTGCTCGCCGGTGATCGTGCCGCCGAGGGCGAGCCCGAGCGCCATGATCTCGTCGAAGGACTCCCGCGCCCGCCGGGACTCGTCCTCGTCGGTGTGGTCGAAGCACACGACGGGATGGGTGTTGCCGTCGCCCGCGTGCGCGCAGACGCCGATGGTCAGGCCGTACTTCTCCGCGACCGCCGCCGTGCCGTCGAGCATCTCGGCCAGCCGCGTCCGCGGCACGCACACGTCGTCGATCATCGTCGCGGACTTGATCGTCTCCAGGGCCGTGAGGGACAGCCGGCGCGCCTGGAGGAGGAGCTCGGACTCGGCGACGTCCGCGGCCGGTACGACCTCGGTGGCGCCCGCGGCCGCGCACAGCTCCCCGACGGCGGCCAGATCGGCAGCCGGGTCCGGGGTGTCGAAGGCACACAGGAGCAGCGCCTCGGTGGTGTCGGGCAGACCCATGCGCGCCAGCTTGTTGACCGCCTGGACGGTGGTGCGGTCCATGAGTTCGAGCAGCGACGGGGTGTGGCCCCGCTCCATGATCGCGCAGACGGCCGCGCAGGCGGCCGCCGCGGACGGGAACTCGGCGGCGAGCGCGAGCTGGGCGGGCGGCTGCGGCTTGAGCGCGAGGACGGCCCGCACGACGATCCCGAGGCTGCCCTCGGACCCCACGAAGAGCCTGGTCAGGTCATATCCGGCGACTCCCTTGGCGGTGCGCCGGCCGGTGGACAGGAGCCGGCCGTCGGCGAGGACGACGTCGAGGCCGAGGACGTATTCGGCGGTCACCCCGTACTTGACGCAGCACAGGCCGCCGGAGGCGGTGCCGATGTTCCCGCCGATGGTGCACGTCTCCCAGCTTGAGGGGTCCGGCGGGTAGTACAGGCCGTGCTCGGCGACAGCCCGGGACAGCACGGCGTTGACGACGCCCGGTTCGACGACGGCGATCCGGTCGACCGGGCTGATCTCCAGGACGCGGTCCATCTTCACCAGGGACAGCACGATGCAGCCGTCGGAGGCGTTGGCGCCGCCGGAGAGGCCGGTACGGGCACCCTGGGGCACGACGGGGACGCGGAGTTCGGTCGCGGTCCGCATCACGTGCTGGACCTCCTCGACGGTCCGCGGGAGCACCACGACGGCGGGATCGCCGGCCGCGCAGAAGCTCGCCATGTCACGGGCGTACGAGGCCGTCACGTCCGGGTCGGTGAGCAGCGCCTCGGCGGGAAGACCGGCGCGCAGCCGCGTCAGAAGATCGTCCATGTGTCCCAGCCTGGCACCCGGGGCCATCGGTGTGAACCCGCCGGGGCGGCCGCTTCGTGTGCTCTTCGTACAGGCGTGTGCGGGCGCACAGTGAGCGCCATGAAACCCCAGAACGTGTCGCGGACGGTGCTCGGGGCCGGGGTGGCCGCCGTGCTCGCGGCGACGGCGCTGCTGTACGTCCCCGAACTGGCCGGCCAGGGCCCGCCGCCCCCGCCGGGTCCGGCGGAGCGGGCGACGATCGCGGCCCACGCGGGCGCGCAGGCCGCCCTGCCGGACCTGGCCGCGCTGATCGCCGACCGCGAGAAGTGGCTGCGCGCCCACCCGGACGACGAGATGTCCTGGGCGGAGCTCGGCGCCGCGTACACCGAGCGGGGGACACGCGTCGGCGACGTACGGGACTACCCCCGTGCCGAGCGGGCGCTGCGCCGCTCCCTCGCGGAGCGGCCCGCCGCGCGCGGCAACCTGGACGCGCAGCTGGGACTGGGGGCGCTCGCGGGGGCGCGCGGCGACTGGAAGACCGCCAAGGAATGGGGCGAGCGGGTCCGGAAGGCGGACCCGCGGCGCTGGCCCGCGTACCCGGTGCTGATCGACGCGTACAACGGCCTCGGGGACTACAAGGCGGCCCGCAAGGCGCTGGAAACCCTGGAAGGGCTCCACGCGGGCGCGTCCGTACGGACCCGGGCCGCGCAGTCGTACCGCGACCGGGGCTGGCGCGAGGACGCCGACGCCGCGGCCCTCGACGCGGCGGCCCTCGCCGAGACCGAAGCGGAGAAGGCGGCGTCGCTGTCCCGGCTCGGCGACCTCGCGTGGGAGCGGGGCGAGCCGGACGAGGCACTGGAGCGCTACGGGGCCGCCCTACGGCTCGTACGGGACCACGGGCCCTCCCTCGCGGGCCGGGCACGGGCGCTCGCGGCCAAGGACCGCACGGACGAGGCCCTGCGCGCCTGGCGGACCGCCCTCGCCCGGCTGCCGCGCCCCGAGTACCTCCTGGAGGCGGCCGAGTTGTACGAGTCCCTCGGCCGGGACGCCGACGCGCGGGCCCTGTACGCGAAACTGCGGACCGGCACCTGGACGGGCGCCGAGGTGACCCTCGGCCTGCTCGACGCGGACCACGGCGACCCGGCGGCCGCGGCCGTGCGCATGCGGGCCGAATGGGCCCGCGGCCACCGCTCGGTCCACACCGCCGACGCGCTCGGCTGGGCGCTGCACCGGTCGGGCGCGACCCGGGAAGCCCTCGGCTACGCGAAGCTCGCCACCGAGGAAGGGCTGCGCAGCGCGCTCTTCACCTACCACCGCGCCGAGATCGAACGCGCCCTCGACCAGACGGCGCCGGCCCGGCGGCACCTCGCCGAGGCCCTCCGCATCAACCCCCGCTTCTCGCCCCTCCACGCCCCCCGGGCCTCCGCCGCCCTCGCGGCCCTCGGCCCCCTCCCCGACGTCCTCCCCCCAGAACTCCGCCGCCCCCCGGCCCCAAAGCCCTGACCCCCGCGAAGCCCCGGCCCGCCCCCGTACGGGCCGGGACCCCACGGGCCCCCTTGTGCGGGCCTTCGCCCACCACTCCCCCGTGCGGGCCTTCGCCCACCACGCCCCCGTGCGGGCCTACGCCCGCCACCCACCCACCGTGTGGGCAATCGTCCCGCAGGGCGGGACGGGTGGGAACACGGGACGGCGCCCTCGGCGGCGCCCCCGCCCCTGAGCCCTGACCCGCACCGATAC
>NZ_JNWK01000043.1 GCF_000716445.1 Streptomyces wedmorensis | reverse complement strand
TGCCCGCGCGCTGGCCGACCGCCTGGCCGTGGAGGACGGCGTCGCACCGGTGCTCGCCGCCCTCACCCGGCTGGCGCGCTGACCGCTTGCCCGCCGCACTTCGGCGTGGCTGACCGACTGCACAGCGCATGCGCGAGCGAGCCGTGACCTCGGTGAACGCGGGTCCGGCGCTGGACCTGTTCGTCCTTGCCGCTCGCCGGCAGCACGCAGAGGCGCACCCCGCGACGCCGGCCGGCCGCGGCTTTTGGCCGTCGGGGCGGGTCGGGTCCGAGGTGGGCCGCCTCTCCGGTGACACCGGTTCCGCCCCTGCCGTGACCAAAAGAGATCCGATGATTCTGCTGGTGCGGGAATCGTAAAAGGCGTCAAGGCGGTGTCTTGTGAATGCTCCTGCACAGGTATTGCCTCATAGATCGGATGTATTGCAGACTCCGGTGCTGCAACTGAGCCCTTCGGACAGCCGCGCTCGGTTCGCTACAGGAGGCCTGAGAGATGAGACGACGATGGTGGAGGCCGGCCTGGGCCGGTGTTCTGACGACGGCACTGGTGGCGGCGGTGCTCGCCACCGGCGAGACGCCCGCCGTGTCGGCTGCCGCCGCACCCGACCCGTACACCCTCTGGTACGCGCAGCCGGCGGCGGACTGGGAGAAGGAAGCGCTGCCCATCGGCAACGGGGCCATGGGCGCCATGGTGTTCGGGGGCGTGAGCTCGGAGCAGCTGCAGTTCAACGAGAAGACCCTGTGGACCGGCGGCCCCGGCTCCCCCGGCTACGACTTCGGCAACTGGGCCTCGCCCAGACCGACCGCGCTTCAGGAGGTCGTCGACGAGATCGATGCCAGGGGCAAGGCGGACCCGGGCTGGGTGGCGGGCAGGCTCGGGCAGCCCAAGACCGGTTTCGGTGCACACCAGACCTTCGGCGACCTGCGCCTGGACATGGCGGGTGGCGCCGCGTCCGGCACCGGATACCGGCGGTCCCTCGACATCGAAGACGCCCTCGCCAAGGTCACGTACACCAGCTCGGGCGTGGCCTACACCCGTGAGTACTTCGCCAGCCACCCCGGCAACGTGATTGCCGGACGGCTGAGCGCGAACCGTCCCGGGAAGATGTCCTTCACCCTGCGCTACACCTCACCCCGCAGCGACTTCGCCGCCACCGCGAACGGCGGGCGGCTGACCATTCGGGGCAAGCTCGCCGACAACGGCATGACCTTCGAGTCCCAGGTCCGCGTCATGACCGACGGCGGGACGGTCACCGCCGGCAACGGACAGGTCAAGGTGACCGGGGCGAACAGCGCAACCTTCGTGATGAGCGCCGGCACCGACTACGCCCAGTCCTACCCGGCCTACCGCGGAGCGGACCCGCACGCGAAGGTGACGACCGCCGTCGACGCGGCAGCGGCCCGCTCGTACGACAGCCTGAAAAGCGCTCACATAGCCGACCACCGAGCGCTGTTCGACCGGGTACGACTCGACATCGGCGGGGTCATGCCCGACAAGCCCACCAACCAGCTCCTGGCCGCCTACGCGGGTGGCGGTTCCTCCGACGACCGCGCCCTGGAGTCGCTGTTCTACCAGTACGGCCGCTACCTGCTCATCGCCTCCTCGCGGCCCGGGTCTTTGCCGGCGAACCTGCAGGGCGTGTGGAACAACTCCACCTCACCGCCGTGGAGCGCCGACTACCACACCAACATCAACGTCCAGATGAACTACTGGCAGGCAGCCCAGGCCAATCTCGCCGAGACCGCCGAGCCGTTCACCGCGTTCGTCGAGAACCTGAGGCAGGCGGGCACGGTCAGCGCCACGGAGATGTTCGGCTCTCCCGGCTGGGTCGTACAGAACGAGACCAATCCCTTCGGGTTCACCGGCGTGCACGACTGGTCCACCGCCTTCTGGTTCCCCGAGGCCAACGGCTGGCTCGCCTCCCAGGTCTACGACCTGTACCAGTTCGACAAGGACCAGGCGTACCTGCGCGACCGGGCCTACCCGCTGCTCAAGGGCGCGGCCGAATTCTGGCTGGCGAACCTGCGCACCGACCCCCGCGACGGCAAGCTCGTCGTGACCCCCAGCTACTCGCCCGAGCACGGTGACTTCACGGCCGGTGCCTCCATGGCCCAGCAGATCGTCCAGGGCCTGTTCACCGACACCCTCGCCGCCGCGAAGCAGCTCGACACGGACACGGAGCTGCAGGGCCGACTCACCACCGCGCTCGGAAGGCTCGACCCGGGCCTGCGGGTCGGCTCCTGGGGGCAGCTCCAGGAGTGGAAGGCCGATCTGGACGATCCGAACGACACCCACCGGCACGTCTCCCACCTCTACGCGCTTCACCCGGGCCACCAGATCTCGCCCGACACGGCCCCCCAGCTCGCGGCAGCCGCCAAGGTCTCCCTGAAGGCCCGGGGCGACGGCGGCACCGGCTGGTCCAAGGCCTGGAAGATCAACTTCTGGGCGCGACTCCTCGACGGCGACCACGCGCACAAGCTGCTCGTCGAGCAGTTGCGAGGCAGCACCCTGACCAACCTGTTCGACACCCATCCGCCGTTCCAGATCGACGGCAACTTCGGTGCCACCGCCGGCATGACGGAAATGCTGGTGCAGAGCCAGAACGGCGAGATCCGGATGCTGCCGGCCCTGCCCGCCGCCTGGTCGGCGGGCTCGGTCAGCGGCCTCAAGGCGCGGGGTGACGTGACGGTCGGCGCCACCTGGCAGGCCGACGGAAGCACGGAGTTCACCCTCGCACCGCGAGACAGCGGGCAACTCGCCGTTCGCGACGCACTGTTCACCCACCCGTACAGTTTGGTGGACACCGCGACCGGCCAGACGCAGACGGTCTCCGCCTCCGGTGACCGGATCACCTTCGCCGCGGTCGCGGGCCACACGTACCGCGTCACCGGGACACGCGCGGTGAGGCCGGAGAACGGCCGCACGTACACCCTCACCAGCATGTCCAGCGGCAAGGCGGCCGACGTCCGGGACGGCTCCACCGCCGACGGCGCGGCGGTCATCCAGTACACGCCCGGTGGCGCCGCCAACCAGAGGTGGCGGCTCACCGACACCGGGAGCGGGACCTTCACCCTGGCCGCCGCACACAGCGGCAAGTGCCTGGAGGTGCCGGCCGGATCGACCGGTACCGACGGCGCCGTCATCCGGCAGTGGGGCTGCTCGACCGGCACGCACCAGCAATGGCGCTTCGAGTCCGTCGGGGCCGACGTCTACCGGCTGGTGTCCGCCGGCGGCAAATGCCTGGACGTGCCGGGGGCCTCGACCGCCGACGGCGTCCAGCTGATCCAGTGGACGTGCAGCACGGCCGCCAACCAGAAGTGGAGACTCGCTCTGGCCGAGTGAGCCACCCACGGCGAACGGCGCCCGCCTTCCGGCGGGCGCCGTTCTGCGTGTCGGGGCGCCGTCTCCGTGTCAGGGGGTGCGCACGGCGAGGCCGGGGGAGTCTGCCGCCGTGCCGTCCGTCAGCCAGTGCTCGACGGCGGCGACATGCACGGCGCTGGCGCTCGCGGCGAGCGAGGCGTCACCCGAGGCGAGCGCGCGCCAGATGGCCTCGTGCTCGCGGTGTGCCTGCTGCCGGGCCGGCGCGTAGCGCGTGCCCCGGACGATGCGCAGCCGCTGGGTGTGGGTGGAGAGGATGCCGAGCAGGGTGGAGAGGACCGGGTTCCCGACGGCGTCGGCGATGATCCGGTGGAACTCCATGTCCAGTTCGACGAACTCTTCGATGCCGATGTCCGCTGCGCACTGGTCGAGGACGGCACGCAGCGTCCCCAGCTGTTCCGCGGAGAGCCGGCCGGCCGCCAGCGCGGTCACCTGGGGTTCCAGCAGGCGCCGCACCTCCAGGAGCTGACGGGCCGTGTGGCCCTCGGAGACGTCGGCGGCGAAGGACAGGGATTCGAGGAGAATGTGCGGTTCGAGCCCGGAGACGTACGTCCCGTCGCCCTGCCGGGGGACCAGGATACGCATCGCGGTGAGCGCCCGGACGGCCTCGCGCAGCGAGCTGCGGGACAGTCCGAGCTGGTCGGCGAGATCGGCTTCGTTCGGCAGCTTGGCACCGGGCCGGAGAGCACCGCGGACGATCATCTCCTTGATCTTCTCGATCGCCTGGTCGGTCACGGCCATCGTGGGACTCCCTCATGGGCGGGGTGAGGGGGACGGCAGGGAGTGACGTCGGAGCGGCGCGTCCCTGAGGGGACACGCCGCTCCGACGGCTCGCCGACCGCCCCGGGGGCGTGATGTCATTCCTGCTTCTCGCCGGAGGCGAAGCGAGAGATGATCAGCGCGACGATGATGATCGCGCCGTTGAGGAACTGGTTCCACAGCGGTGGTACGCCGGCCAGCGTCATGACGTTGACCACGAGCTGGAGCGTCAGCACACCGGTGAGGGCGCCGAAGAGCGTGCCACGGCCGCCGTTCAGGCTGACACCGCCGATGACGGTGGCCGCGAAGACCTGGAAGATCCAGCCGCTGCCCTGGTCGGCGGAGATGGAGCCGTAGTGGCCGGTGTAGAGGATGCCGGCGAAGGCGGCGAGCAGACTGCCCAGGATGAGCACCGTCCAGACGATCCGGTCCACGCGGATGCCCGCGGCGCGGGCCGCCTCCGCGTTGCCGCCGATCGCGTAGAGCGCGCGTCCGTGCCGCAGCCAGGCGAGAGCCGAGCCGCCGAGCAGGAACAGCACCGCGCAGATCCACACCGCCGCGGGGACGCCGAACCAGCTCGCGCGCCCGAGGTAGCTGAAGGAGGCGGGCACGTTGACGATCGACTGCCCCTCGGAGATGGCGATCTGCAGACCCCGGAGCAGGGTGAGCCCGCCCAGCGTGACGATGAAGCCGTTGAGCCGCAGCTTGAGGATGAGGAACCCGTTGATCGCCCCGATGATCGCGCCCACCAGCAGACAGAGGGGGACGGACGTCCACTCCGGGAACAGCCCGAGGCCGGTGAACCTCGCCCCGTAGTCGGGCAGCACCAGCCACACGGCGACGACCGGCGCGAGGCCGATGGTGGACTCCAGAGAGAGGTCCATCCGGCCGATGATCAGGATCAACGCCTGAGCCAGGACCAGCAGGCTCAGCTCGGTGGCCTGCTGGCCCACGCCGAGCAGGTTGTCCGACGTGAGGAAGGCGGGCGAGACGATGAAACCGATGACGCCCAGGACGAGGAGCACGGGAACCAGCGACAGATCGCGGAACCGTGCCAGTTCGAAGCGTCTGCCGGCGGACTCGGGGACGGTGGCCGTCGGCGGCTCGCGCAACTCAAGGGTGGGGGACATGGTGTTCCTTCTCGGTCGGCTTCTCGGTCGGGACGGCCATGCCTTCCATGGCCGCGACCAGTTCTTCGTCGCTCCATCCGTGCGCGAACTCCGCTACCACCCGGCCGTGGAACATGGCCACGACCCGGTCGCAGACGCGCAGGTCGTCGAGTTCGTCGGAGACGATCACGGCGGTCCGGCCCTTGTCGGCGACCCGGCGGACGGTGCCGAGCAGGGATTCCTTGGACTTGACGTCCACGCCGTTGGTCGGACGGATCGCGACCAGGACGTGTGGCGCGGTGGCCAGCGCGCGGGCGATGACGACCTTCTGCTGATTGCCGCCGGACAGGGCGGTGACGGGGGCGGCGGGGCCGGGAGTCTTGATGTCGAGGTCGTCGATCATGCGCTCGGCGAAGGCCCGTGTCCTCGACGGCAGTACCAGGCCGTACGGACCCAGTTGGCCGGTCACGGTCAGGGTGGCGTTCTCGGCGACGCTCCGCTGTGGGACGAGGCCCTGGATGTGCCGGTCCTCTGGTACGAAGCCGATGCCGGCCGCCAGCGCGGCGGGGACCTGCCCGGTGCGGACCGCGCGGCCCGCCACGGTGATCGTGCCGCTGTCGGGCCGGCGCAGACCGGCGAGGGTCTCGCCGAGCCGGACGTTGCCGCTGGCGGCGGCTCCGGCCAGCCCCACCACCTCACCCGCGTGCGCGGTGAGGGAGACGTCCTGGTAGCTGCCGGACAGGCCGAGGCCTGCCACGTCGAGCAGGGCAGGCCCGTCCGGCCGACTGGTGCCGCTCACCGGCCGGCCGGGTTCCGCCCTCCTGGAACTCTCACCGGTCATCGCCTCCACCAGGGCCCGCCGGTCGAGCTCCGCGACGGGCGCGGTGACGATGTGGCGGGCGTCCCGGTAGACGGTCACCGTGCCGCACAGCTCGTACACCTCCTGGAGGTGGTGCGAGATGAACAGGAAGGCGACACCCTGCTCCTGGAGCGCGCGCAGCTTGCCGAAGAGCCGGTCGATCCCGCGCGCGTCGAGCTTCGCGGTGGGTTCGTCGAGGATGATGAACCGGGCGCCGAAGGACAGTGCCCGGGCGATCTCGACGAACTGGCGCTGCTCCACCGTCAGGTCCTCGGCGCGCGCGTCGGGGTCGACGTCCACTCCGTACTCGGCGAGCAGCTCCGTGGCGCGGTGTCGCAGTCGCTTCCAGCTGATGGGGCGGAGCGGCCCGTTGCTCTGCCGGTCCAGGAAGAGGTTCTCGGCGACGGTGAGGGCGGGGATGATCGTGGAGCGCTGGTAGACGCAGGCGACCCGGGAGCGCCAGGCACGGGTGTCGCCGAGGGCGGGGGCGGGCTCCCCGCCGAACCGCAGGGTGCCGGTGTCCGGACTCTGCAGGCCGGTGAGGAGGGAGACGAGCGTGGACTTGCCGGCACCGTTGCGGCCCACCAGGGCGTGTGACTCGCCGGGTGCGACGCTGATGCGGGCGTCCTTGAGCGCGACCGTGACGCCGAAGCGCTTGCTGATGCCGTCGGCTTCGACGACGGGGGCCCGGACGGGGCTGGAGTCCGCCATGGCGGGGGGTTTCCTTTCCGCGGTGACCGTGAGCGGTGGGCGCGCGGGCGGGGCGTTGTGTGACCGCCCGCCGCTCACGGGGCCTGTGGGCGGGGCTTGACCGGCAAGCTCCGGAAGAGAGGGCCTAGCCGATGGTGTTGCCCCAGAGGGACTTGTCGTCCACGTTGTCCTTGGTGACCAGCGGGGCGGGAAGCTGGTCCTCCAGACCGTTGGGCAGCTCGACGATGGTGGAGTCGTGGTCGGTGGGGCCCGGCTTGAAGGTCTTGCCCTCGGTGGCCGCCTTGGCGTAGTACAGGGCGTACTTGGCGTACAGGTCGGCGGGCTGGGAGACGGTCGCGTCGATCTGGCCCTTGCGGATCGCGTCGAACTCGGCCGGGATGCCGTCGTTGGAGACGATGGCGATGTGCCCGGGCGTTCCGGCCGGTTTGAGCAGGCCCTTCTGCTGGAGCAGGGTGAGGGTCGGCTGCAGGAAGACGCCGCCGGCCTGCATGTAGACGCCCTTGAGGTCCGGGTGCGCGGTGAGGGTCGACTGGAGCTTCGCCGAGGCGACGTCGCCCTTCCAGTCGGTGGCCAGCTCGATGACCTGGATGCCGGGGAACTTCTCCTTCATGCAGGCGGCGAAGGCCTCGGACCGGTCGCGGCCGTTGACGGAGTCGAGCGCCCCCTGGAGCTCGGCGACCTTGCCCTTGCCGCCGAGCTGCTTGCCGAGGAACTCGCAGGCCTTGGTGCCGTACGCCTTGTTGTCGGCGCGCACCACCATGTAGACGTTCCCCTTGTCGGGGCGGGTGTCGACGCTGACCACCGGGATCTTCGCGGCTTCGAGCCGATCGAGGGTGGAGGCGATCGCACCGGTGTCCTGCGGGGCCATGACAACGGCCTTGGCGCCGGTGTTCTGGAGGACCTGGACGTTGGCGACCAGCTTGGTCACGTCGTTCTGCGAGTTGCTCACCGGCAGCGTGTCGAGGCCGAGGGCCTTGGTCTCGCTGCCGATGTACTGGGCGTAGGAGTTCCAGAAGTCGGAGTCCGCCCGCGGGAGATCGATGCCGATGGCGGCCTTGCCGCCGGAGCCGGAGTCGGCGCCCTCCCGGTTGCAGGCGGTACCGAGACCGGCCACGGCGACCACGGTGGCGGCCATGGCCGCGATTCTGACGGAGCGGGGCTTCATGCTGGGGATCTCCTTGCTGGGATGCCGGCGTACCCGTGCGGGGTGGGCGTGAGCCAGTGGTGTCCGGGGCGACGGGGGAGGACCGCGGGAGAGGCGGGTGACCTGGTGGTTCTGGGGGCCTACGACGTGGATCGCGCCTCTGAAGTCATCCGATGACTTCCGGGTAACGAGGACCATACGAGCCGGGAACCCGGCTGACAAGAGGTGGGAGCGGATCTCTCGTGACCGCTTCCTCGCGTGCTCGGCTGGGGTGGTGAAGTCGGGTCGCCTGCTGGTGAACCGCGCCGGTGGGAGGCGATGGACGGATTTGATCCACAGACATCGGATGTCTTCTTGCGGCCGCGCGGCTCGGACTCGTATGGTCCTGGGCAAGCAGATTCATCCGATGTATTGGTGAGGCGACAGCTCGCCCTCCCGACACAAGGACAGGAGACGGACCATGAGGCTATTGCGCGTCGGTGACCCGGGGGCAGAGATCCCGGCGGTCCTCGGCGACGACGGCACCGTCCACGCGCTCACCGGACTCACCGCCGACATCGACGGGGCGTTCCTCGCCTCCGACGGCGTCGACCGCGTCCGGCGGGCGCTCGCGGAAGGCACGCTGCCGCCCCTCGACACGGAAGGACAGCGGATCGCCGCCCCTGTCGCCCGCCCCGGCAAGATCGTGTGCATCGGGCTCAACTACCGCGACCATGCCGCGGAGACCGGCGTCCCCGTGCCGGAGCGGCCGGTGGTGTTCATGAAGGATCCGGCCACCGTTGTCGGGCCCTGCGACCAGGTGCTCATCCCGCGCGGTTCGGTGAAGACGGACTGGGAGGTGGAGCTCGCCGTCGTGATCGGTCGCCGCGCCCAGTACCTCAGCTCGCCCGAGCAGTCCCTCGGCCATGTCGCGGGGTACGCGATCAGCAACGACGTCTCGGAGCGGGAGTTCCAGCTGGAGTACTCCGGGCAGTGGGACCTCGGCAAGTCCTGCGAGACGTTCAACCCGCTGGGGCCGTGGCTGGTCACCCCGGACGAGGCCGGCGACCCCCAGGCGCTGGGCCTCCGGCTCGCCGTCAACGGCGACACGCGCCAGAACGGCCACACCAAGAACATGATCTTCGATGTCACCCACGTCGTCTGGTACCTGAGTCAGTACATGGTGCTCAACCCCGGCGACGTCATCAACACCGGCACCCCGGCCGGCGTGGCCCTCGGCCTGCCCGGCACCCCCTACCTGCGCGCGGGCGATGTGGTCGAGCTGTCCATCGACGGCCTCGGCACCCAGCGTCAGACCTTCGCACACGCCTGAAAGGCACCACGTTGAGCGCACACGCCGCGCGGATCACCGCCCTCGACACGTACGACATACGCTTCCCCACCTCGCGCGAGCTCGACGGCTCCGACGCGATGAACCCCGACCCCGACTATTCCGCCGCCTACCTCGTCCTGCGCACCGACGCGGAAGACGGCGCTGAAGGCCACGGCTTCACCTTCACCATCGGGCGCGGAAACGACGTCCAGGTCGCCGCCATCGGCGCGCTGCGCGAGCACGTGCTCGGCCGGCCGGTCGACGAGCTGTGCGCCGACCCCGGCTCCCTGTACCGCGACCTGATCGGCGACAGCCAGCTGCGCTGGCTCGGCCCCGAGAAGGGCGTGATGCACATGGCGATCGGCGCCGTCGTCAACGCGGTGTGGGACCTCGCCGCCAAACGCGAGGGCAAGCCGCTGTGGCGGCTCCTCGCCGACGCGGAACCCGAATGGCTGGTGGGGCAGATCGACTTCCGCTACATCGAGGACGCCCTGACACCCGCCGAGGCACTGGAGCTCCTGACCAAGGGCAGGCAGGGCGCGCGCGAGCGGGCAATGCGGCTGCGCGAGCGGGGCTACCCGGCGTACACGACCTCGCCCGGCTGGCTCGGCTACTCCGACGAGAAGCTCACCCGCCTCGCCCGGGAGGCCGTCGCCGACGGCTTCACCCAGATCAAGCTGAAGGTCGGCGCCGACCTGGCGGACGACATCCGCCGCTGCCGCGCCGCCCGCGCGGCAGTGGGACCGGACATCCGGATGGCGATCGACGCCAACCAGCGGTGGAACGTCGCCGAGGCCATCACCTGGACGAGGGCGCTCGCCGAGTTCGACCCGTACTGGATCGAGGAGCCCACCAGCCCCGACGACATCCTCGGTCACGCCGCCGTCCGGCAGGGCGTCCACCCGGTCAAGGTCGCCACCGGCGAGCACGTACAGAACCGGATCGTCTTCAAGCAGCTCCTCCAGGCCGACGCCATCGACGTGCTCCAGCTGGACTCCGCCCGCGTGGCCGGTGTCAACGAGAACCTCGCGATCCTGCTGCTCGCCGCCAAGTTCGGCGTACCCGTCTGCCCGCACGCGGGCGGCGTGGGCCTGTGCGAACTCGTCCAGCACCTCTCGATGTTCGACTACGTGGCCCTGTCGGGCACGGTCGAGGACCGCGTCGTCGAGTACGTCGACCATCTCCACGAGCACTTCGTCGACCCCGTCGTCATCGAGGCCGGTCACTACCGGGCACCCACCACGCCCGGCTTCTCCGCCACCCTGTACCAGAGCACCATCGACACGTTCACTTATCCCCACGGCACCTTCTGGGCTGCGGACGCCGCAGCCCAAGCAGCCTCAGTCGTTGCGGCCGAAGCCGATGCAGCCGCCGCGACCACGGCCGGTGCGGACACGGAGGAACCGGCATGACCCTCGACCTCGGCGGACTCACCGCCCTCGTCACCGGAGGCGCCTCCGGTATCGGACTGGCCACCGCCCGGCTCCTGCACGAGCGCGGGGCGGACGTCGCCGTCCTCGACCTCGACCCGAGCGGCGCCGGCGGCCCCCTGCACGGCTTCACCGCCGACGTCGCCGACGATGCCTCCGTCCGCTCGGCCGTCGAGGGGGCGGCCGAACGGCTCGGCGGCATCGACATCCTCGTCAACAACGCCGGCATCGGCGCCGCCGGCACCGTGGAGGACAACGACGACGAGCAGTGGCACCGTGTCCTGGACGTGAACGTGCTCGGCATCGTCCGCACCACCCGCGCCGCCCTCCCGTACCTGCGCCGTTCGACGGCCGCCGCCGTGGTCAACACCTGCTCCATCGCTGCCACCGCGGGACTCCCGCAGCGCGCGCTGTACTCGGCGAGCAAGGGCGCCGTCCTGTCCCTGACCCTCGCCATGGCGGCGGACCACGTCCGCGAGGGCATCCGCGTCAATTGCGTCAACCCCGGCACCGTCGACACGCCCTGGGTGGGCCGGCTCCTCGACCAGGCGCCCGACCCCGCCGCCGAACGCGCGGCGCTCGACGCCCGCCAGCCCACCGGCCGGCTCGTCACCGCCGACGAGGTCGCCGCCGCCATCGCCTACCTCGCCTCACCCTCCGCCTCCTCCGTCACCGGCACCGCACTCGCCGTCGACGGCGGAATGGCCGGCCTGCGCCTGCGCCCGGAGCCGAAGCCATGAGCCTGCGCGACAATCCACTCGGCCGCGGCACACTGCGCGTGAGCGAACTCGCCTTCGGTGCCGCCGGGATCGGGAACCTGTTCACCCCGGTGAGCGACGCCCAGGCGGAGCAGGCCGTGTCGGCCGCCTGGGAAGGCGGCGTACGGTACTTCGACACCGCCCCGCACTACGGCCTCGGCCTGTCCGAACGGCGCCTCGGCGCCGCGCTGCGCGGTCTGCCCAGGGACGAGTACGTCGTCTCCACCAAGGTCGGCCGGCTGCTTAGCCCCCGTACGGAGACGACCGGCGACGACCTGGCCAACGGTTTCGCCGTCCCGGCCACTCACGAGCGAGTCTGGGACTTCACCGCCGACGGCGTACGCAGGAGTCTGGAGGCCAGCCTTGAGCGGCTGGGTCTTGACCGGATCGACCTCGTCTACGTACACGATCCTGACGACCACGCCGAGCAGGCTCTGACCGAGGCGTATCCCGCGCTGGAGGCGCTGCGCGCGGAAGGAATCGTGGGCGCGATCGGCGTCGGCATGAACCAGGCCGGGCTCCTCGCCCGCTTCGTCCGCGAGACCGACATCGACACCGTCCTGCTCGCCGGCCGCTATACCCTGCTCGACCAGCGCGGGCTCACGGAACTCCTCCCCCTGGCCGCCGAGCGCGGGGTCGACGTGGTCGTCGGAGGCGTCTTCAACTCCGGACTGCTCGCCGACCCCCGCCCCGGCGCCACCTTCGACTACGTCACCGCCCCCGACGACGTACTGGCCCGCGCCATCGCGCTCAGGACCGTGTGCGAGGACCACGGCGTACCCTTGCGCGCCGCCGCCCTGCGCTTCCCGTTCGGGCACCGGGCCGTCACGAGCGTCCTGGTCGGGGCGCGCAGCGCCGCCGAGGCGCAGGACGCCGCCGCCATGGTCCGCACCCCCGTGCCGGCCGCGCTGTGGGCGGAACTCAAGGAACGCGGACTACTCCCCGCCGACGTCCCGACCCCCGAGGGGACGGGCTGATGCGCGTCGCATTGTTCATCACCTGCTTCAACGACACCCTCTTCCCCGGCAGCGGACGCGCCGTGGTGAGCGTCCTCGAACGCCTCGGCCACACCGTCGACTTCCCGACGGAGCAGACCTGCTGCGGGCAGATGCACTTCAACACCGGCTACCGCCGGGACGCCGCGCCGCTGGTGACCCGTTTCGCCCGGACCTTCGCCGAGTACGACGCCGTGGTCACCCCGTCCGCGTCCTGCGCCGGGATGGTACGGGAGAACCACCCGCTCCTCGCCGAGCAGTACGGGGACACCGCCCTCCAGCGGCAGGTGGACGAACTGATGCCCCGGGTGCATGAGTTCACCGAGTTCCTCACCGACGTCCTGGGCGTCACCGACGTCGGCGCGCACTTCCCCCGCCGGGTCGCCTACCACCCCACCTGCCACTCGCTGCGCGGCCTGCGGCTGGGCGACCGGCCCCAGCGCCTGCTGAGCGCGGTCGACGGCCTCGAACTCGTCGACCTGCCCTCCGCCGACTCCTGCTGCGGCTTCGGCGGCACCTTCGCGGTCAAGAACGCCGACACGTCGAACGTCATGCTCGCCGACAAGACCGCCGCCGTCCGCGCCAGCGGCGCCGAGGTGCTGTGCGCCGCCGACAACTCCTGCCTCCTGCACATCGGCGGCGGCCTCTCCCGACAGGGCGACCGGGTCCGGAGCATGCACCTGGCCGAAATCCTGGCGAGCACCGAGGGAGAGCCGTGGTGAGCGATCCCCGGAGCCGCGGCGTGATCTGGCTGGGCTCCCCGGCCTTCCCCGAGGCGGCACGCACCGCCCTCGCGGACGAACAGCTGCGTGCGAACCTCAAGCGGGCCACCGGCACCATCCGCGACAAGCGACTCGCGGTGGCGGCCGAGCTGGACGACTGGGAGGAGCTGCGCGACTCCGCCGCCGCGATCAAGAAGCGGGTCTCACGCCACCTGGACCACTACCTGCTGGCGCTGGAGGCCTCGGTCACCGCGGCGGGCGGAACCGTCCACTGGGCCTCCGACGCCGCCGAGGCCAACCGCATCGTCACCGAACTCGTCCGCGCCACCGGCGAGTCGGAGGTGGTCAAGGTCAAGTCCATGGCCACCCAGGAGATCGGCCTCAACGAACACCTCGCCGAGGTCGGCATCACCGCCTACGAGACCGACCTGGCCGAGCTCATCGTCCAGCTCGGCGACGACCGGCCCTCCCACATCCTGGTCCCCGCGATCCACAAGAACCGCACCGAGGTCCGCGACCTCTTCGTCGCCGAGATGGGCCACTGGGGGCAGCCCGCCCCCGAGGATCTGAGCGACGACCCGCGTGAGCTCGCCGAGGCCGCGCGCCTGCACCTGCGGGAGAAGTTCCTCACCGCCAAGGTCGCCGTCTCCGGCGCCAACTTCGCCGTCGCCGACACCGGAACCGTGATGGTCGTCGAGTCCGAGGGCAACGGCCGCATGTGCCTCACCCTGCCCGAGACCCTCATCACGGTCATGGGCATCGAGAAAGTGATCCCCACCTGGCAGGACCTGGAGGTGTTCCTGCAACTCCTGCCCCGCTCCTCCACCGGCGAGCGCATGAACCCCTACACCTCGACCTGGACCGGAACGACCGAAGGCGACGGCCCCCGGGACTTCCATCTCGTCCTGCTCGACAACGGCCGCACCGACACCCTCGCCGACGAGACCGGCCGCCAGGCACTCGCCTGCATCCGCTGCTCCGCCTGCCTGAACGTCTGCCCCGTCTTCGAGCGCACCGGCGGCCACGCCTACGGCTCCGTCTACCCCGGGCCGATCGGCGCCGTCCTCACCCCCCAACTCGTAGGGGTGGAGAACGCCGCCTCCCTCCCCTTCGCCTCCACCCTGTGCGGAGCCTGCTACGACGCCTGCCCCGTCAAGATCAACATCCCGGAGGTCCTCACCCACCTCCGCGTCAAGGCGGTCGAGGGGAAGGGCAGGGCATCCGCCGAAGCGCTCGCCATGAAGGCGGCGGCCACCGTCCTCGACTCCCCGCGCCTGCTCGCAGCCGCGCAACGCGCCGCCGCCCTCGGCGGCAAGGTCCTGGCCCGCGAGGGCCGCATCGGCCGCCTGCCGGGACCGCTCAGCGGCTGGTCGGACACCCGCGACACTCCCGCACCGCCTGCGGAGTCCTTCCGCACTTGGTGGCGCAAGAACCGGAAGGAGGAGCGCCCGTGAGCAGCCGCGACGCCGTCCTCGGCCGTATCCGCGCCGCCCTCGCCGACGTAGCAGCCGAGGAACGGCCCGAGGACGTGCCCGTCCCGCGTGCCTACCGCCGCCGCCACGTCGAGCCCGGGCAGGACGTCGTCGCCCTGTTCGCGGAACGGGTCGCCGACTACCGCGCGAACGTCATCCGGACCGACGAGGCCGGGCTCCCTCTCGCCCTCGCGGCGGCGCTCGGCGGGCGCGGCGCCCGGAACCTGGCCGTGCCCCGGGGGTTCCCCGCCGCCATGCTGCCGACCGGCGCGTGGAAGTGGCACGCCGAGCCCCTGGACGTCCCCGAGCTGGACGCCCTGGACGGAGCGATCACGCTGGCCGCCGCGGGGATCGCGGTCACCGGAACGATCGTCCTGGACACCGGCCCCGGCCAGGGCCGGCGCGCCCTCACCCTCGTCCCCGACTACCACCTGTGCGTCGTCCGCGCCGAGCAGATCGCCGACGATCTCCCCGACGCCCTCGCCCGCCTCGACCCACAACACCCGCTCACCTTCGTCTCCGGCCCGTCCGCCACCAGCGACATCGAACTCGACCGGGTGGAAGGCGTCCACGGTCCCCGCGCCCTGGACGTCGTCATCGTCGACCCCACGCCCACGGAGCAGCCATGAGGATCGCCCTGCACACCCGCCTCCGCGCGGGCCGGATCGACGAGTACGAGGCGGCCCACCGCGCCGTACCGGCCGAACTCACCGCCGCCATCAGGGCCGCGGGCGTCACGTCGTGGACCATCTGGCGCAGCGACCGCGAGCTCTTCCACGTACTCGACTGCGAGGACTACGCCCGCCTCCTGGCGGAGCTGGAATCCCTCCCGGTCAACATCGCCTGGCAGGCGGAGATGGCTGAACTCCTCGACACCGTCCACGACTACTCCTCGGCGGGGGCCGAGGCCGGACTCCCGGTGGTGTGGCGGCTGTGACGACCCGGGAGATCATCGACGCCCACCATCACGTCTGGGACCTGGCGATCCGGTCGCAGCCCTGGATCACCGGCGACGCCCTCGCCCCACTGGCCCGCAGCTTCTCGATGGACGACCTCGCGACGGAGGCGCGGGCGGCGGGCGTGGTCGGCACCGTCCTCGTACAGACCGTCTGCGTCCCCGAGGAGACGCCCGAGATGCTGACCCTCGCGGCCGGCAGCGACCTGATCGCGGGAGTCGTCGGCTGGGTCGACCTCACCGCGCCGGGCGTCGTCGACGCGATCGCCGCCCTGCGTGAGGGGCCAGGGGGAGACCGTCTCGTCGGCATTCGTCACCAGGTCCAGGAGGAGCCCGACCCCGAGTGGCTGCTCCGTCCCGACGTACGGCGCGGACTGGCCGCCGTCGCGGAGGCGGGGCTCGTGTACGACCTCGTCGTCACGCCGCGCCAGCTGCCCGCCGCGACTGCGGCAGCGGCCTGGGTCCCAGGCCTGACGTTCGTCCTCGACCATCTCGGCAAGCCGCCGATCGCCGGTGGCGAGCCCGGCCCCTGGGCGGCCGACCTCGGTCGTCTGGCGGCCCTCCCCAACACGGTCGCCAAGCTCTCCGGCCTCGTCACCGAGGCCGCCCCCGGAGCCCGGCGCACCGAGGACCTGGTGCCGTACGCCGACACAGCGCTCGACGCCTTCGGCCCGGGTCGGCTGCTGTTCGGCTCCGACTGGCCGGTCTGCACCCTGGCGGCCGACTACGCGACGGTCGTCGGGATCGCCGAGACACTCGTGCACGCGCTCGACACGGCGGAGAAGGACGCGGTGTTCCGCGGCAACGCGATCCGTGTCTACGGACTCGAGGGGACCGGTCGGCCACCGGTGGGCGACGGGCGCCCCGCGCCCGGGTGAGCACGGCACTGTCGGCCCCGGCTGAGCGAGGCGACCGCGGGAGCGAGGACTATGCTGCATGGAGCAGGAGCGAGGGAGGTGGAGCGGGTGCCGGTCACGGACGAGGCGATCGAGAAGATCAAGGCCATGATCGTGAGTGGCGAGCTCGGCCCCGGCTCGAAGCTCCCCAAGGAGGCCGATCTCGCCGAGCGGCTCGGTCTGTCGCGCAACTCCCTGCGGGAGGCGGTCAAGGCACTCTCCCTCATCCGGGTGCTCGACGTGCGCCAGGGCGACGGCACGTACGTGACCAGTCTGCAGCCCCAACTGCTGCTGGACACGCTGGGCTTCGTCGTCGACTTCCACCAGGACGACACCGTCCTGGAGTTCCTGGAGGTCCGCCGCATCCTGGAGCCCGCCGCCGCTGCCATGGCCGCACGCGTCATGCCCGACGAGGACATCGCCGCGCTGCGGGAGGTGCTGGACGACCTCGCCGAGGACGCCTCGCTGGAGGAACTGATCGCCAACGACTTCGCCTTTCACCGCGCGATCGCCGTCGGTTCGGGCAACACCGTGCTCTGCTCGCTGATCGAGGGACTCTCCGGGCCGACCGCGCGAGCGCGGACATGGCGCGGGGTGACGGAGGAGGGCGCCGTGGAGCGGACCCGGCAGCAGCACCGGGCCATCTTCGAGGCCATCGCCGGTCGTCGTCCCGATCTCGCGCATTCCTGGGCGACGGTCCATGTGGCAGGAGTCGAGCAGTGGCTGCGCGACACCCTCGGCGCGGACGGGTCTCCGCTCGGCTGAGGTGCCGCCACGGAGGTGAGGCTCCTCAGCCCGCGGTGACCGAGCGGTCCACCGCCCCCGGGCTGAGGGCGTCCTCGATCACCATGACCGCGGCGCCGACGACGCCCGCGCGGTCGCCGAGGAGGCGGCCGCGCATGGTCAGGTGCTGCGTGGCCAGTGGCAGGGAGCGGCTGTAGACGACCTCGCGGATGCCCGCGAGAAGGTGCTCGCCCGCGTCCGCGAGGTCGCCGCCTACGACGATCACGCCCGGGTTGAAGAAGTTCACCAGAGAGGCAAGAACCTCGCCGATGTCCCGGCCGGTCTGGCGGACCAGCTGGACGGCCAACGGGCTTCCCGAGCGCACCAGATGGACCACCCCTCGGGCGTCGGCGGCATCCTCGCCCAGGGCGCGCAGTCGCGCGGCAAGGGCGGCGCCGCCGGCGACGGCCTCCAGACAGCCGGTGTTGCCGCACCGACAGAGCTGGTCCCCGGCGGAAGGAACCCTGATGTGTCCGATGTCGCCGGCGGCCCCCTGGGCGCCGCGGTGGAGGCGGTGCTCCGTGATGATGCCGCTGCCGATTCCGGTGCCGACCTTCACGAACAGGAGGTGCTCGCACTCGTCGCCGGCAGCCCAGTGCTCGCCGAGCGCCATGATGTTGACGTCGTTGTCGACCAGGACGGGGACGCCGAGCCGTTCGCGCAGCCACTGGGACACGTCGAAGCCGTCCCAGCCGGGCATGATCGGCGGGTTGACGGGGCGTCCGGTGCCGTGTTCGACGGGCCCGGGAAGTCCGATTCCTGCGCCGCACACCTCGGCGAGGGTGCGGCTGCTCTGGTCGAGGAGGGCGCCGAAGGCGTCGAGCAGCCAGCCGAGGACGTGCTCGGGCCCCTCGGAGATCGGCATGTCCTGGGTGTGTTCGGCCAGTACCCGGGTCTTCAGGTCGGTCAGGGCGATCCGCGCGTGCGTGGCGCCGAGGTCGGCCGAGAGCACCAGCCTGGCCTCGTCGTTGAAGGCGAACGCCACGGCGGGCCGGCCGCCCGAGGAGATGGCGTCGCCGGCCGGGGCGATCCATTCCTGGTCGAGCAGGGCGTCGAGGCGCTGCGACACCGTGGATCGGGCGAGCCCCGTCAGCTGCATCAGTTCGGTACGCGTGCGGGCGCGGCCGTCCCGAAGGATCGCCAGCAGTGCACCCGCTCCAGCCACCTCTGTGGTCAATGCCCCGTCTCCTCGCCGTCTCGATGTCGTCGCGCCCCATTAACGGTATCGAACTTCGCACTTTTTCTTGACCGTCGTCATAAGTCCTTCCTACGATCCGTAACATGCTTGAAATAAGACGAGAGTTGGCGGAACTCAGGGTGGGTATCGTCGGAACTGGCTTCATCGGCCGGGTACATGCCCGGGCCGTGGCCAAGGCCGGTGCCCGGCTCGTCGGCGTTGCCGCGACGAGCGCCGAGGCCGCGCTCGAGGGCGGCAGGCTCCTCGGAGCAGAGCTCGCCTTCGAGTCGGCCGAGGAGCTCATCGGCTCCGGCCGCATCGACGTCGTCCACATCTGCACCCCCAACCACCTCCACGCGCCCCTGGCCCTGAAGGCGCTCGACGCCGGGCTCGCCGTCATCTGCGAGAAGCCGCTCGCCACCGACGCACCGACCGCGGCGCTCATGGCCGAACGCGCCGCCCAGACCGGGCTCGTCGCCACCGTCCCGTTCGCCTACCGCTTCCACGCGATGGTCCGGGAGGCCCGCGCCAGGCTCGCCGAGATCGGCAAGGTGAGCCTTGTCCAGGGCAGTTACCTCCAGGACTGGCTCCTGGAGTCGACCGACGACAACTGGCGCGTCGACCCGGCACTCGGCGGTCCCGGCCGAGCGGTCGGCGACATCGGCTCCCACTGGTGCGACCTGGCCGAGTTCATCACCGGCGACCGGATCACCAAGGTCAGCGCCCAGACCGCCGTGGTCGTCCCGGAGCGGGCAGGCCGAGGGACCGTACGCACCGAGGACATCGCCACCGTCCAGTTCACCACCGTGTCCGGAGCCCTCGGCGCGATGACGATCAGCCAGGTCGCCCCCGGACGCAAGAACCGCCTGTTCCTGGAGATCTCCGGGACCACCGGCAGTCTCGCCTTCGACCAGGAGCACCCCGACCAGCTGTGGCTCGGCGGCCGCACCGACTCCAGAGCCCTCGTCCGGGACCCGCTGACCCTCACCGAAGCCGCCCTGCCCTACTCGCCGCTCCCGGCGGGGCACCCGCAGGGTTTCCACGACTGCTTCGACGCCTTCGTCGCCGACACCTACGCCGCGGTGCGCGGGGAGCACCGGGACGGACTGCCCACGTTCGCGGACGGCGCCCGGGCCGCCGTCGTCACCGACGCGATCCTCGACTCGGCACGGACCGGCGGGTGGGTCTCGTGCTGAGGATGACCGGGATCGGAAAGAGCTTCCCCGGCGCCCGGGTGCTCTCCGGGGTCGACCTGGAGGTGGCGGCCGGCGAGGTGCACGCCCTCATCGGGGAGAACGGCGCCGGCAAGTCCACCCTCATGAAGATCCTCGCCGGGGTGCACACCCCCGACGAGGGCACGATCGAGATCGAGGGTCGCGCCCTGGCCTTCGGGCACCCGTTGGACGCCCAGCGGGCCGGAGTCTCGATCATCTACCAGGAACTGACGCTGCTGCCCGAGCGGACCGTCGCCGAGAACGTCTTCCTCGGCCGCGAACCCGTCCGCCGCGGTCTCGTCGACCGGGAAACGATGGAGCGCACGACCGCCGAGCTCCTCGCCTCGCTCGGCGAGGACTCGTTCGGCCCCCGCGATCTCGTCCGCCGGCTCTCCGTCGCCCAGCAGCAGGTCGTGGAGATCGTCAAGGCGCTCTCCGTCGACGCCCGGATCGTCGTCATGGACGAGCCCACCGCGGCCCTCGCCGAACACGAGGTGGAACTGCTCTACCGCCTGGTCCGCCAGTTGCGCGAGCGCGGCATCGCCGTCCTCTACATCTCCCACCGGCTGCGCGAGATCTTCGACCTCGCCGACCGGGTCACGGTCCTCAAGGACGGCGCCAAGGTCGCCACCGAACCCATCGACCGGATCACCACCGCCGACCTGGTCCGGCTGATGGTCGGCCGCGAACTCACCGACTACTACCCGCCCCGCGCCCAGCGGCCCCCGGGAGACGTCCTGCTCGCGGTCCGCGGCGGCGGCAACGACCGGCTCGACGGCATCGACCTGGAGCTGCGCGCCGGGGAGATCGTCGGCGTGGCCGGACTCCAGGGCGCCGGCCGCACCGAACTGGTCAAGGCGCTCTTCGGCGCGGAGCCCTTCACCCGGGGCGAGATGACCCCGCGCAGACCCCGCTCGGTACGGGACGGCATCGCCGCCGGCATCGGCCTGGTCACCGAGGACCGCAAGTCCGAAGGGCTCGCCCTGCACCAGTCGGTCCGCGACAACGCGCTGCTCGTGGCGAGGGCCCGCAAGGGACGCGCCGGCGGAACCGTACTCCAGCTGCTCGAACGGGTACGGCTGGCCCCGCCCCGCCCCGAGCAGGAGGTCCGCTATCTCTCCGGCGGCAACCAGCAGAAGGTCGTCCTGGCCAAGTGGCTGACCGTCGCCCCGAGGGTGCTGCTCTTCGACGAGCCGACCAGAGGCGTCGACGTCGGTGCCAAGGCGGCCATCCACGAGCTCGTACGAGAACTCGCCGACGGCGGCATGGCCGTCCTGATGGTCTCCTCCGAGCTCCCCGAACTCATCGGCATGAGCGACCGGATCCTCGTCCTGCGGGACGGCCGGATCGCCGGTCGACTGCCCGCAGGCGCGACGGAGGAAGCCGTGATGGAACTGGCGGCCGGATCATGACCCAGGAACTGCACACCCCCCTGCCCAGGACCTCGGCTCCGCGCGGTCTCCGCGACCTCGGCGCCGACAGCCCGGCCCGCCCCGTCTACCTGGCGCTCGTGGCGCTGACGGTCCTCGCCTGGATCCTCTTCCTCACCGACGGCGGCCAGTTCTTCAGCCAGGCGAACACCGTCGGCATCCTCCAGCGCTCGGCCGCGCTCGGCATCGTCGCCGTGGGCCAGACGCTCGTGATCCTCGCCGGCTCCCTGGACCTCTCGGTCGCCTTCCTCGTCAGCCTGGTCTCCCTGGTCGCGGCCGAGACCATGGCCGGCTACGGGGTCCTCCCCGCGGTCGGCGCCGTTCTGGCCGTCAGCGCCCTCGTCGGCCTGGTGAACGGACTGGTGATCACCCGTCTCAAGGTGCACGCGTTCATCGCGACCCTGGGCATCTCACTGATCATCAAGGGCGTACTCGACCAGCGGTACGACGGCCCCGCAGGCAGCGTGCCCGAGTCCTTCCAGCACCTGGGGTACGACCGCGTCGGCCCCGTCCCCGTATCAGCCCTGCTCTGGGCGGCCATCGCGTTCGCCGCCTGGTTCCTGCTCCGCCGCACCACCCTCGGCTACCGGATCTACGCCGTCGGAGGCGATCCCGAGGTCGCCCGCCTCTCCGGAGTACGCACGGACCGGGTCGTCGTCGCCGCCCATGTGCTCTGCGCGCTGTGCGCCGGCATGGCCGGTCTCCTGCTCGCCGCACGGCTCGGCGCCGGCGCGCCGACCGTCGGCAGCGACGGAGGCTACGACCTGGAGTCCATCGCCGCGGTCGTCCTCGGCGGCACCGCCCTCGCGGGGGGCCGGGGAGGCGTGGCCGGCACCGCCGGAGGCGTGCTCCTCCTGGCCGTCCTCGACAGCGTCTTCAACCAGCTCGAGATCAACTCGTTCGCCAAGGACGTGGTCCGCGGGCTTGTTTTTGTCGCCGCCCTGGCGATCTACGCCCGCCGGAGGCTCGCCCGATGAGACGCACCCTGCCCATCTTCGGAGTCCTCGCAGTCCTGCTCGTCGCGATCGCCGTCGCCAACCCGTACTTCCTCGAACTCCCCGGCTTCCTCGCCTTCGTGAAGCGGGCCGCGCCGCTGGCGATCCTCGCCGCCGGCCAGTACTTCGTCATCGTCTCCGGAGAGTTCGACCTGTCGGTCGGCTCGCTCGTCACCGCCGAAGTCGTGATCGCGGCGCGGCTGATCGACGGCGACCCCGGGGCGACCTGGCCCGTCATCGCCCTGCTGCTCGTCCTCGGCGCGCTGGTCGGACTGGTCAACGGGGCGGTGACCACGTTCCTGCGGGTCCCCTCCTTCATCACCACCCTCGGCATGATGCTGATCCTGGCCGGCGCCGTGTTCCTGTGGACGGGCGGCGCCCCGCGCGGCGCGCTCACCGAACAGTTCCGCACCTTCGGGCGCGGTGACCTCGGCCCCGTACCGTGGTCCGTCCTGATCCTCCTGGCCGTCGTGGCCGCCGTCGTGCTCCTGATGCGCGCCGACTTCGGACGCACCCTCGTCGCCACC
Organism: Streptomyces wedmorensis; assembly: GCF_000716445.1. Taxonomy (GTDB): domain Bacteria; phylum Actinomycetota; class Actinomycetes; order Streptomycetales; family Streptomycetaceae; genus Streptomyces; species Streptomyces wedmorensis. Next base: position 37,653 of record NZ_JNWK01000043.1, on the reverse strand, counting down.
GGCGACAACCCGGGCGCCGCCGCGCTCTCGGGCGTACGGGTGCCCCTCACCAAGACGATCGCGTTCGTGCTCTCCGGAGCGTCGGCCGCGGTCTGCGCGATCCTCCTCGGCGGGTTCGCCGGAGTCTCCGCCCAGGTCGGCCAGGGCCTGGAGTTCCAGGCCATCACCGCGGTCGTCCTCGGCGGCGTCGTCCTCGGCGGCGGCCGCGGCTCGGTGGTGGCCGCCATCGCCGGAGCCTTCACCCTCGAAGCCCTGTTCACCCTGCTCAACCTGTACGGCATCTCGGGCGCCCTCGAATCCGCAGTCCAGGGCGTCATCCTCATCGCCGCCATCGCCCTGGGCGCTCTGAACCTCCCCGCATGGGCGGCCCGCGCCCGCGCCACGAACGCCACCACCCACACCACCCCCGACCCCACCCACGCGAAGGGCTGATCTCCATGTCACTCACCCCCAGACGCGCGCTCGCCGGTGCCGTGCTCGCCACTCTGCTTCCGCTCACGGCCTGTTCCAGCGACCTGCCCGAGGGACCCGCGGCCTCCGGCGGCGCCACCTCCCAGGGCTCGGGGGACGGCAAGAAGAAGACCGGCGACCAGTCGAAGTTCTTCGTCCAGGCCGACTACGACGCCCAACTCGCCATGCGCGCCAAGCAGCCGACCGGGCCGGCCGACAAGCCGTGGGAGCAGGCCATCGATCCGCAGCCGGTCGACACGGCCGCGTACAAGAAGACCGGGCAATACCACCTGTGCTTCTCCAACGCGGCCACCGACAACCCCTGGCGCCAAGTGGGTTGGAAGACGATGCAGGCCGAGGTCGCCCTGCACGAGGAGATCGCCGAGTTCACCGTCCTGGACGCCGAAGGCAAGGACGACAAGCAGATCTCCGACATCGCCGAGCTCTCCGCCAAGGGCTGTGACGCGCTGATCGTCTCGCCCAACACCACCGCCACGCTCACCCCCGCCGTCAAGGGCGCCTGCCCGAAGGTGCCGGTCATCGTCTTCGACCGCGGAGTCCAGACGGACTGCCCGGTCACCTTCATCAAGCCGATCGGCGGGTACGCGTTCGGCGCCGACGCCGCCGAGTTCCTCATCGACGAGGTGAAGCCCGGCGGCAAGGTCCTCGCCCTGCGCATCCTGCCCGGCGTCGACGTCCTGGAGACCCGCTGGTCGGCCGCGGAGATCGCCTTCGACAAGAGTGAACTGGACGTCGTCGGAGTCGAGTTCACCGACGGCGACGCCGCCAAGACCAAGGTCGTCGTCAGTGACTACATCCAGCGCTTCGGAAAGATCGACGGTGTCTGGATGGATGCCGGCGCCACCTCCGTCGCCGCCGTCGAGGCCTTCGAGGACGCGGGCGTGCCCGTCCCGCCGATCAACGGCGAGGACCAGCAGGACTTCCTCCAGAAGTGGAAGGACGCCGACCTGACCGCCGTCGCCCCCACCTACCCCACGTACCAATGGCGCACTCCGGTCATCGCCGCCCTCAAGATCCTCAAGGGCGAGAGCGTGCCCAAGGTCTGGAACCTGCCGCAGCCCAAGGTCACCCAGGAAAGCCTCGGTGACTACCTCAAACCCGGCATGCCGCCCCTGCACTACGCGCTCTGCGGCTGCGAAGCCATGCCCGGATACCCGCAGAAGTGGGGCGGCAAGTAGATGCGCTCCCTCGGCGTCAACACCTGGGTCTGGGCCTCGCCCCTCACCGACACCGTCCTGGAGAAGCTCGCCCCCCACATCGCCGACTGGGGGTTCGACGCGATCGAACTTCCCGTCGAGCGCCCGGGCGACTGGGATCCCGACCGGGCCGCCGAACTCCTCGCACGCCTCGGTCTCGCCGCCTCGGTCGTCCTCGTCATGCCGCCGGGCCGCGAACTGGTCGCCGCCTCCGCCGAGACGATCCGCGAGACCCAGGACTACCTGCGGCACTGCGTGGACGTCGCCGTCACCCTGGGCGCCCCGGCCGTCAGCGGACCGGCGTACGCCTCGGTCGGCCGCACCTGGAAGCTCGACGCCCGCGAACGCGCCGCCGTCTACGCGGAGCTGCGGGAGAACCTCACGCCCGTCGTGGACCACGCAGCCGAACGAGGTGTGCGGATCGGCGTCGAACCGCTCAACCGCTACGAGACCAGCCTGATCAACACCGTCGACCAGGCCCTGGAGGCGCTGCCCGAGCACTGCGGGCTGGCCCTCGACACCTACCACCTCAACATCGAGGAAAGGAGCCCGATCCAGGCCGTCCGGGACGCCGGTTCCAGGATCGCCCACCTCCAGGTGTGCGGGACCGACCGCGGTGCCCCCGGCGCCGACCACTTCGACTGGTCCGGCTTCGCCGCCGCAGTCGACGAGAGCGGCTACGAAGGCCCGCTCGTCATCGAGTCCTTCACCCCGGACAACGCGGCCATCGCCACGGCCGCCTCCATCTGGCGGCCCCTGGCCGCCTCCCAGGATGCCCTCGCCACCGACGGACTGGCATTCCTGCGGACCCTCTGAGCACTGACCCCAGCCGACCCTCCGTCTCAGGGAGACCAAGCAGTGCAATCCTCACGCATGAGGCGTGCCCTCTCGGCCGTCGCCATGACGCTCCTCGCCCTTCTCTTCCTCCAACTCCCCGTCCAGCAGGCCGCCGCCGCACCGCGGGCCGTCGCCGAGCCGACGTTCAAGGTGCTGTTGTTCACCAAGACCGCTGCCGGCGCCTATCGCCATGACTCCATCTCGGCCGGCGTGGCGATGTTCCAGCAGCTCGCCGTGGACAACGGCTTCCAGCTCGACCAGAGCGAGGACTCCGCCGTCTTCGCCTCGGCCGGGCTGAACACCTACGACGCCGTCATCATGTTCCAGACCTCCGGCATGGTCTGGGACAACGACGCCGAGCGCCAGGGCATGCAGAACTACGTGCGCAGCGGACGCGGTGTCGTCGCCGTCCACAACGCCACCGACATGAACATCGAGGCGGAGTTCCCCTGGTGGGACCAGGTCGTCATGGGGGGTGCGCACATGACCGCGCACTCCGCCATCGTCCAGGGCACCGCCAAGGTCGCCGACAAGGTGCACCCGTCCACCGCCGGGCTGCCGGACCGCTGGGTACGTGCCGAGGAGTGGTACAACTTCGACAAGAGCGCGCGCGGCAACGTGCACGTCCTCGTCACCGCCGACGAGACCACCTACGACGCGGGCGGCGCCAAGATGGGCGCCGACCACCCCATCTCCTGGTGCCAGGTCGCCGAGGGCGGCAAGGTGTGGGCCACCGCGATGGGCCACCAGACCTCCTCGTACTCCGAGCCGCTGTTCCGGCAGCACCTGCTCGGCGGCCTGCAGTGGGCCGCGGGCGCCGCGGCCGGCGACTGCGGCGGCACGGTGACCAACCGCTACCAGAAGGTGGCCCTCGACAGCGCGCCCGACCAGCCCATGGCCCTGGACGTCGCCGACGACGGCAAGGTCTTCTACATCTCCCGCTCCGGCTCCGTCCACGTCATCCACGAGCACGACGGCGTCTCGGAGACGCACACGGCCGGCGTCCTGGACGTCTACGACGGCGGCGAGGACGGCGGGATCGGCCTGGCCCTCGACCCGGACTTCGTCACCAACCGCTGGATCTACCTCAATTACTCGCCCACGGGCACGGCCGAGGTCAACCGGGTCTCCCGCTTCACCGTCAAGGCCGACGACACGCTGGACATGGCCAGTGAGAAGAAGGTCATCGAGGTTCCGGCCTACCGCGAGGTCGACGAGCCCGGCCACACCGGCGGCTACCTCGACTTCGGCCCCGGCGGCAACCTGTACATAGGCCCCGGCGACGACACCAACCCCTTCGCCTCCGACGGGTACGCCCCGATCGACGAGCGGGAGGGCCGGGAGCACTACGACGCCCAGCGCACCTCCTCCAACACCAACGACCTGCGCGGCAAGATCCTGCGCATCCACCCCGAGGCCGACGGCACGTACACCGTCCCGCAGGGCAACCTCTTCGCGGCGGGCACGGCGAAGACCCGGCCCGAGATCTACGCGATGGGCTTCCGCAACCCGTTCCGTTTCGCGGTCGACCCGGAGACCGGCTGGATATCGCTCGGCGACTACGGCCCCGACGCCGGCGCCGCCAACCCCGACCGCGGCCCCGAGGGCACGGTCGAATGGAACCTGGTCAAGGAGCCCGGCTTCTACGGCTGGCCGTACTGCACGGGCAACAACACCCCGTTCAACGACTACGACTTCACCACCAACACCTCGGGCGCGAAGTTCGACTGCTCCGCGCCGAAGAACGACTCGCCCAACAACACCGGTCTCACCGACCTGCCCGCCGCCAAGGCGGCCACCGTCTGGTACGACTACCACGCCTCGACCCGGTTCCCCGAGCTCGGCAGCGGCGGCGGCGCCCCGATGGGCGGCCCGTTCTACCACTACGACCCGGCGAGCACCTCGGAGCGCAAGTTCCCCGCGTACTACGACAAGACGCCGTTCTTCTACGAGTGGAGCCGCAACTACTTCAAGGAGTTCCGCCTGGACTCCGACGGCCAGCTGCTGAAGATCAACCCGCTGGTCGCCCAGATCGACCCGCACGCCGCCATCGACATGAAGTTCGGCCCCGACGGCGCCATGTACATCGCCGAGTGGGGCAACGGCTTCGGCCACTCCAACACCGACGACGGCATCTATCGCATCGACTACGTCGCCGGCAACCGGTCCCCGCTGGCCAAGGCGTCCGCGACGCCGGACTCCGGACAGGCCCCGCTCCCCGTCACCTTCTCCCCGGCGGGCTCCAGCGACCCCGACGGCGACGCCCTCACGTACGCCTGGGACTTCGGCGACGGAGCCACCTCCACCGAGGAGAACCCCACGCACACCTACACCACCAACGGGCAGTACACCGCCCGGCTGACGGTCCGTGACGCGGGCGGCAAGACCGCCACCGCCAACGTCCCCGTGACCGTGGGCAACACCCGCCCCAAGGTCACCTTCACCAATCCGCCCGACGGCAGCTTCATCCAGCTCGGTGACAGCATCGCCTACAAGGTGACCGTGACCGACCCCGAGGACCGCAGGATCGACTGCTCCAAGGTCGTCGTGACCGCGGCGCTCGGACACGACAGCCACAGCCACGACACCGGCCAGTTCACCGGCTGCTCCGGAACGATCCAGACCAGCGCCTCCGGTCACGACGCCGACGCCAACACCTTCTTCGTCCTCTCCGCCGACTACACCGACGCGGGCGGTCTGAAGGGCACCACCAGCATCACCCTGCAGCCCCGGCACAAGCAGGCCGAGTACGCCACGGCCAAGTCCGGGGTCCGGATCGTCGAGCAGGGCGGAGCCGAGGGCGGCAAGCGCGTCGGCGACATCTCCGACGGCGACTGGATCGCCTTCACCCCGATGAACATGACCGGCATCGACAAGGTGAGCTTCCGGGTGTCCTCCCCGTCGGCCACCGGTGGTTCCATCGAACTGCGCGCCGGCTCGCCGACGGGCAAGCTCATCGCCTCCACCCCCGTCCCGAGCACGGGAGGCTGGGACAACTACAAGCACCTCACGCCGGTGAAGGTCACCGACCCGCGGGGCACGCACACCGTCTACGCGGTGTTCAAGGCCCCCGGCGGGAGCCCCTTCGACCTGGACTCGCTGACCTTCCTGCGGCGGGGCGACGCCGCGCCGACGGACCCGCCGGGCCCGGAGAACGGAAGCACGTACACGCTCACGAGCGTGTCCAGCGGCAAGCTCGTCGACGTGCGGTCGGCCTCCACCGAGGACGGCGCAGCGGTCATCCAGTACGCGGCCAACGGCGGCACCAACCAGCAGTGGAAGCTCACGGACGCCGGGGACGGAACCTTCCGGCTGGTCTCGGGACTGAGCGCCAAATGCCTGGAAGTGCCGGGTGACCAGGTCTCCCAGGACGGCGCGCTCGCCCGTCAGTGGACCTGCGGCACCGGTGACCACCAGCGCTGGAAGCTGGAGTCCGCGGGGACGGGCGTCTACCGGGTCGTGTCGCTCTCCGGCGGCAAGTGCCTGGACGTCCCCGGGCAGTCCACCGACGACGACGTCCAGCTGATCCAGTGGACCTGCAACGGCGGCACCAACCAGCAGTGGAAGTTCACCAAGACCGGCTGATCGCGTCCCGTCGGACCGACCTGACCCGATCCGACGGGACCTGAGCCGCCCTCCGGCCCGGCGCCCGCACATCCAGCGGGTGCCGGGCCCCCGGCGGCAGCCCCGCTGACTCTCACCACCCCGCACGCGCACGAGGAGTGAAACCCCGATGACACGTCCGATCACCCTCTTCACCGGGCAATGGGCCGACCTCCCGTTCGAGGAGGTGTGCCGGCTCGCCGCCGAGTGGGGCTACGACGGCCTCGAGATCGCCTGCTGGGGCGACCACTTCGAAGTCGACCGCGCCCTCGCCGACCCGGAGTACGTACCGAAGAAGCGCGCGGTCCTCGACCAGTACGGCCTGGGTGTCTGGGCCGTGTCCAACCACCTCGTCGGCCAGGCCGTCTGCGACCATCCGATCGACGCCCGTCACCGGGCCATCCTGCCCGGCCGGCTCTGGGACGACGATCCGGAGCGGGTACGCCGGAACGCGGCCCGCGAGATGGCGGACACGGCGAGGGCCGCGGCGCTGCTCGGCGTCGACACGGTCGTCGGCTTCACCGGATCGTCGATCTGGCACACGGTGGCCATGTTCCCGCCGGTCCCCGCCGACACGATCGACGCCGGATACCGCGACTTCGCCGACCGATGGCATCCGATCCTCGACGTCTTCGAGGAGCACGGCGTCCGGTTCGCCCTGGAGGTCCACCCCAGCGAGATCGCCTACGACCACTGGACCACCCGGCGCGCTCTGGACGCGATCGGCCACCGCTCCTCCTTCGGGCTCAACTGGGACCCGTCCCACATGATGTGGCAGGACATCGACCCGGCCGGCTTCATCCTCGACTTCGCCGACCGCATCTACCACGTGGACTGCAAGGACACGAAGATCCGCGCCCGGGACGGCCGCCGGGGCCGGCTCTCCTCGCACCTTCCCTGGGGCGACCCGCGCCGGGCCTGGGACTTCGTCTCCACCGGCCACGGAGACGTTCCGTGGGAGGAGTGCCTCCGCGCGCTGAACACCGTCGGCTACACCGGCCCCCTCTCCGTCGAATGGGAGGACGCGGGCATGGACCGCCTGGCCGGCGCCGCAGAGGCCGTGACCTTCCTGCGTCACCTGTCCCGCATCAGCCCCCCGGCCGCCTCCTTCGACGCCGCGTTCGACACCTCCGCCTCAGGAGCCGACCATGAGTGACACCGCACGCCGGACCACACGGGACAGCGCCCCCGACGCCGCGCAGGGCACCGGGACCGACGGCCCGCAGCGCGCCCCGCGGGGCAGAGCCCCCGAGGCCCCTCAGGGCACCGCGCGGGACTCCGGGCGGATCGGCGTCTGGCTGGTCGGGGCCCGCGGCTCGGTCGCCACCACGGCCGTCATCGGCGCCGCCGCCGTCTCCGCCGGTCTCGTCCCCCCGACCGGCATGGTCGCCCAGCTGCCGGAGTTCGCCGGCAGCGGGCTGCCCGCCCTGGACCGCCTCGTCTTCGGCGGGCACGACGTCACCGAGACCCCGCTGCCGAAGCGTGCCGAGCAGCTCGCGGAGGCCGGGGCGTTCTCGGCGGCACTGCTCGGGCCCGTCGCCGGGGCCCTTCACGCCGCCGACGCCGAGATCCGGCCGGGCGTACGGAACGAGGCCGGCGGACCGCCCCAGGCGCTGACCGCCGCCGCGCTCGTCGAGGACCTGGTCGCCTTCCGCCGCCGCCACCGGCTGAGCGACGTCGTCGTCGTCGACGTCTCCTCCACAGAGCCCCCGGCCGTACCCCATCCCGCCCACGAAGACCCGGAAGCCCTGGAACAGGCCCTCACCACCAGCGCCGACGTCCTGCCGCCCAGCTCCCTGTACGCCTACGCCGCCCTGCGCGCCGGCTGCGCCCACATCGGCTTCACCCCGTCACCGGGCATGCGGATCCCGGCCCTCCGCCGCCTCGCCGAGGACCTCGGCCTGCCCTACGCCGGAAGCGACGCGAAGACCGGCGAGACCCTCGTCCGCACGGCCCTCGCGCCCCTGTTCGCCCACCGGGCCCTGCGCGTGCGGTCCTGGTCCGGCACGAACCTGCTGGGCGGCGGCGACGGAGCCACCCTGGCCGACCCGGAAGCCGCCGCCAGCAAGAACGCCTCCAAGCGCGGCGGGCTCGCCGCCCTGCTGGGCACCGGCGTCGAAGGGCTCACCCACATCGACTACGTCCCCAGCATGGGGGAGCGGAAGACGGCCTGGGACCACATCGCCTTCGAGGGGTTCCTCGGCGCCTCCATGACGCTCCAGTTCACCTGGGACGGCTGGGACTCGGCCCTGGCCGCACCCCTCGTCCTCGACCTGGTCCGGTTCCTCGCCCGCGCCCGGCAGACCGGCGCCGCCGGACCGCAGGAACAGCTCGGCTTCTTCTTCAAGGACCCCGTCGGCCCGGAGGGGACCGTCCCCGACCACCGGCTCGTCACCCAGTTCGAGCGGCTGAGCACCTGGTACGCGGAGGGCGCCCGATGACCGACCCGCGCGCCCTCCTCGAACTCGTCAGAGCTCCGGCGGCGCTCACCGTTCCCGGTGACGTCCTCGCCGGCGCCGCCGCGGCGGGCCGGCCCCTCCGGGCGAACACGGCCGGCCTCGCCGCGGCCTCCGTCTGCCTCTACTGGTCGGGCATGGCCCTCAACGACTACGCCGACCGGAAGGTGGACGCCGAGGAACGTCCCGGGCGCCCCATCCCCTCCGGCAGGGTCGCTCCCCGTACCGCGATCGCCGTCGCCACCGCGCTCACCGGAGCCGGACTCGCCCTCGCCGCGGTGGCCGGGGGCCGGCGCGCCCTCGGCGCCGCCGTGCCGCTCGCCGCCACCGGCTGGGCGTACGACCTGCGCCTCAAGGACACCTCCTACGGCCCCGTCGCCATGGCCGCCGCGCGCGGCCTCGACGTCCTCATGGGCGCCGGCAGCGGCGCGTGGCGCCGCGCGCTCCCGGCCGCCCTGACCGTCGCAGGCCATACGTACGCCCTCACCACCGTGAGCCGGAAGGAGGTCGAGGGCGCCGCCGCGTCGCTCCCAGCCGCCGCGCTCGCCACCTCCGTTGCCCTGTGCCTCACCACGGCCGCCTCCACCGCCGGGGACACGAGCCGTGCCCGCCGTGCCGCCACCACCGCGCTGCTCGGCGGCTACCTCGCGGCCTGCCTCCCCGCCCAGCTCCAGGCGGTCGCCCGCCCCGACGCCGCCCGCCTCCAGCGCGTCGTCGCCGCCGGCATCCACGCCCTCGTCCCGCTCCAGGCGGCACTGACCGCGCGCAGCGGCTCCCCCCGAGCCGTCCTGCCGCTCCTGGCGGCCTACCCCCTCGCCCGCCGTCTCTCCCGGAAGGTCTCCCCGACATGACCGCGCTGCGCTTCGGCTACGGCACCAACGGCCTGGCCAACCACCGTCTCGACGAGGCCCTGGAGGTCGTTGCCGGACTGGGCTACTCGGGAGTCGCGCTCACCCTGGACCACGCCCACCTCGACCCGTACGCGCCCGACCTGCCCCAGCGGTTGGCGCACACGCGCCGAAAACTCTCCGCCCTCGGGCTCGGCGTCGTGGTGGAGACGGGGGCCCGCTACCTCCTCGACCCCTGGCACAAACACGCCCCCACCCTCCTGGACCTCGACCCCGCCCGCCGCGCCCACCGCCTCGACTTCCTCTCGCGGGCCGTGCGGATCGCCGCCGAGCTGGAAGCGGACGCGGTCTCGCTGTGGAGCGGCGTCCTCGGCCCCGGCACCTCGCACGACCAGGCCTGGGACCTCCTCGCCGACGGCTGCGCCACCCTCGTGGAGATCGCCCGCGAGGCCGGCGTACGCCTCGGCTTCGAGCCGGAACCCGGCATGCTCGTCTCCGATCTGGCCGGGTACGAGCGCCTGCGGCACACCCTCGGCGACCCGGAGACCTTCGGCCTCACCCTGGACATCGGGCACTGCCAGTGCCTGGAGGAGGAGACCCCGGCCCAGTGCGTCCGGCGGGCCGCGCCCTGGCTGGTCAGCGTCCAGATCGAGGACATGCGCCGTGGCGTCCACGACCACCTCGAATTCGGCGAGGGGGACGTTGACTTCCCGTCCGTCCTGGAAGCGCTGTCCGAGACCGGATACCAGGGGATCGTCGGCGTCGAACTGCCCCGCCACAGCCACAGCGGCCCGCAGACCGCCCTGCGCTCACTGAACGCGCTGCGCGCCGCCGCCACCCCACCCTGGACGAGCAAGGCACTCGACCGGCTCCGCTCCGACCCCGCCGCGATCACCTCTCTGTTCCCCGTCGCCGCACGCGGCGGTGCACCGGTCCCCGGCGACGTGACCCGCGCCCAGCTGCTCCAGGCCCTCCCCGCACGCGAGGGCGAACTGGCGGTGATCCTCACGGAGTTGTACGAGTCAGGGGACGCCGCCGAACGGCTCGCCGTGCTCCGCGCCCTCCCGCTCCTCGACGCGGCCGGACACCTAGGTCCGCACGCCACGCCCCTGATCGAGGACGCCCTGCGCACCAACGACGCCCGGCTCGTCACGGCCGCCGTCGGACCGTACGCCGCCCGCCACCTGGGCCAGAGCCAGTGGCGCCAGGCCGTCCTCAAGTGCGTCTTCCTCGGCGTCCCCCTCGACGCCGTGGCCGGTCTCGACCGGCGCAGCGGCCCCGAGCTCACCCGCATGCTGGCGGCCTTCGCCGCGGAACGCACCGCCGCCGGGCGGGCCGTACCCGACGACGTACACGAACGGCTCGACCCGCCGCCCGCTCCCGACACCCTGCCGGCCCAGGCCTGACCCGCCCGAAAGGAGAAGCCATGCGCATCTTCGACCCGCACATCCACATGAGCTCCCGCACCACCGACGACTACCGGGCGATGCACGCGGCCGGCGTAAGGGCCGTCGTGGAGCCCGCCTTCTGGCTCGGCCAGCCGCGCACCTCGGCGGCCAGCTTCCGCGACTACTTCGACTCCCTGCTCGGCTGGGAGCCCTACCGCGCCGCCCAGTACCGCATCCAGCACTTCTGCGCCCTGGCCCTCAATCCCAAGGAGGCCAACGACCCCCGCTGCGCACCCGTCCTCGACGACCTGCCCCGCTACCTGCTCAAGGACAACGTCGTCGCCGTCGGCGAGATCGGCTTCGACTCGATGACCGACACCGAGGAGCACGCCTTCACCATCCAGCTCGCCCTCGCCGACGCACACGGGCTCCCGGCCCTCGTGCACACCCCGCACCGTGACAAGGCCGTCGGCACCTCCCGCACGCTGGAGCTCGTACGCTCATCCGGCATCGACCCCGGCAGGGTCCTGATCGACCACCTCAACGAGGTGACCGTGCCCCTCGTCGCCGACTCCGGCTGCTGGATGGGCTTCTCCATCTACCCCGACACCAAGATGGACCCCGACCGGATGGTCCGCATCCTCCAGGAGTACGGAACCTCCCGGATGCTCGTCAACTCGGCGGCCGACTGGGGCCACAGCGACCCGCTGCGCACGGCGGCCACCGCCTCCGCGATGCGTACGGCGGGGTTCACCGAGGAGGACGTCGAACAGGTCCTCTGGCACAACCCGGTGGCCTTCTACGCCCAGAGCGGCCGCCTCGCCCTCGAAGCCGAGGGCGCCGGGGCCCGCCCGTCGGACGCCGCGGACTTCGCCGGCAACTCCGTGCGCAGGGGCGGCAGCTGATGCGCCTACGGCATCGCGGCGGCGACCTCGTCCACCTCGCCTACTGCACCAACGTGCACCCGGCCGAAGACCTGCACGGGATCCTGGCCCAGCTCGACACCTACGCCGTCGCCGTACGGGACCACCTGGGCGCGGACCGCCTCGGCATCGGCCTCTGGCTCGCCCACCGCGTCGCCGCCGACCTGGCGGCCAACCCGGATGCGGCGCTCCGGCTGCGTGCCGAGCTCACCCGGCGCGGCCTGGAGGTCGTCACCCTCAACGGCTTCCCGTACCAGGGCTTCCACCAGCCGGTGGTCAAGCACACGGTCTACCGTCCCGACTGGTCGGAGCGGGCGCGTTGGGAGCACACGGCGAATCTCGCACGGATTCTCGCGTTGCTGCTGCCCGACGACGTCACCACCGGCAGCGTCTCCACGCTCCCGCTCGGCTGGCGCGCCGGCTGGACCCGGGACCACCAGGACCGTGCCCTACGGCACGTGGACGCACTCGGCCGCGAGCTCGCCGAGCTCCGCCGCAGGACGGGCCGCACGATCAGGATCGCCTTCGAACCGGAACCGGGGTGCGTCGTCGAGACGACCGCGCAGGCCGTCCAGCACCTCCAGGGCCTGGATCCGGGGCACTTCGGCGTGTGCCTGGACATCTGCCACCTCGCCGTCGCCTTCGAGGACCCCGGGACGGCGCTGGCACGCCTTGCCCAGGCAGGCATCGGGGTGGTCAAGGCCCAGGTCTCCTGCGCCCTGCACGCGGAGACACCCGCCGACCCCGAGGTACGGCGGGCTCTCGGCGCCTTCGACGAGCCCCGGTTCCTCCACCAGACCTGCCGGGCGGGTACTCCGGCCCCAGGCGTCGACGACCTGCCCGCGGCGCTGACCGGCGCGGGTGCTCTCAGCGACGACGCGCCGTGGCGCTCCCACTTCCACATCCCCGTGCACGCCGATCCCACGCCGCCCCTGGCCAGTACCCGGCCGGTGCTCAAGGACACCTTGGCCACCCTGCTCACGCCCGACCGGCCGCGCACCACGCACCTCGAAGTGGAGACCTACACCTGGTCCGTGCTGCCCGAGCCGCCGCGTGACGAGAAGGAGCTGGCAGCGGGCATCGCGGCCGAACTCGACTGGACCCGCCGGGAACTCCTTGCGCTCGGCCTCACCGACCCGGCCACGCCGACAGAGGCCGACTTCCCGAACTCGAACCCGATCAGGAGCTCGTCATGAGCGTCGTCGTCCTCGATGTCGTCGGACTCACCCCGCGCGTACTCGCCCACATGCCCCACCTCCGCGCCGTCGCCGACACCGGCTTCGCCGCACAGCTGGACACGGTCCTCCCGGCGGTCACCTGCTCGGTCCAGTCGACCTTCCTGACCGGCGAACCGCCCACCGGGCACGGCATCGTCGGCAACGGCTGGTACGACCGCGACATGGGCGAGGTGGCCTTCTGGCGTCAGCACAACCGGCTCGTCGGTGGCGAGAAGGTCTGGCAGACCGCGCGCCGCACCCGCCCCGGCCTCACCGTGGCGAACATCTGCTGGTGGTACGCGATGGGCGCGGACGTCGACATCACGGTCACTCCCCGCCCCGTCTACCACTACGACGGCCGCAAGTCCCCCGACTGCTACACCCGCCCGCCCGAACTGCGCGACGAACTCACCGCGGAACTGGGCACCTTCCCCCTCTTCCACTACTGGGGGCCCAAGGCGGGCCTCACGTCCTCGCGCTGGATCATCGACGCCGCCCGCCGCGTCCTCGACCGGCACGACCCGGACCTGACCCTCGTCTACGTCCCGCACCTCGACTACGACCTCCAGCGCCACGGCCCGGAGTCGCCCCAGGCCCGCGAGGCCGCCCGCGAGCTCGACGCGGCCCTGGCCCCCCTGCTCACCGAGACGCTCGCCCGGGGAACGACGATCGTCGCGCTCTCCGAGTACGGCATCACCGAGGTCAGCCGCCCCGTCGACATCAACCGCGCCCTGCGCCGGGCCGGCCTCCTGAACGTCCACCGCCAGCAGGGCATGGAGTACCTGGACCCGTGGACCTCGCGCGCTTTCGCCGTCGCCGACCACCAGATCGCCCACGTCTACGTGGCCGACCCGGCGGACGTGCCGCGCGTCCGGGAGGTGCTCCGGGAGCTCGACGGCGTCGAGGAAGTCCTGGACCGCGAGGCCCAGGCCAAGCACGGCCTCGACCACACCCGCTCGGGCGAGCTGGTCGTTGTCGCCGCGGCCGACAGCTGGTTCACGTACTACTACTGGCTGGACGACGCGCACGCCCCGGACTTCGCCCGGGGCGTGGAGATCCACCGCAAGCCCGGCTACGACCCCGCCGAGCTGTTCTTCGACCCCGCCGATCCGCTGGTGATAGCGCGGGCCGCGGTCTCCCTGGCCAAGCTGAAACTCGGCATCCGCGGCACCATGTCCGTGGTCCCGACCGACCCGTCCTGCGTGCGCGGCAGCCACGGCCGCCTCCCCGACGACCCCGCCCACGCACCCGTGCTGCTCTGCTCCGCACCCGAACTCATGCGGGAGCGCTACCGGGCCACTGACGTCAAGGAGCTGCTCCTCGCCTGCCTCGCCGGCACCCCGGGCGGGTCTCGCGACGCGGGCTGAGTGCTTTCTCGGGCAGGCTCGCCGTGAGAGGCGAGCAGCGAATCCGGCGCACCCGCCGGGGCCGGGTTCGCCCTCCCGGGTCACAGCAGCTTCACGAGGTACCTTCCGCGGGTGTGGCGTCGTCCTTCAGATCGATCCTCACGACGGTGTCGACCGAATCGGGCAGCGGATACGTGAAGTGGCCGACGTCGCCGAACTGCACGAAGGGGATGTCGGGGTACGAGGCCACGACCCACTCCTCACAGAGCTTCAGCTCCTGGCCGTCGGCGACCAGGCTGATGCGCTCGATCGCGTCCTTCGGCACACCGGTCAGCGGCAGCGGTCCGATCGGGGCCCGCAGGACGTGGGCGTACAGGGTCGACCCGGAGCGTGTGTAGTAGCCCCACTCGGGCGTACCGAGGCCGGCAGGCCCCGCCCCGTAGACGGACTCGCCGTTGGCCTCCAGCCAGTGGCCGATCCGACGCAGTCGTTCGGCGGCCTCGGGCTGGATGGTGCCGCGCGCGTCGGGGCCGACGTTGAGCAGCAGGTTCCCGCCCTTCGCGACGCACTCCACGAGCTTGGTGATCATCTGTCCCGGGGACTTCCACAGGTCGTCGTCGGCGAAGAACCCCCAGTTGTTGTTGAGGGTGACGCACGCTTCCCATGGCACCGGGGTGCCGTCCGGGGTGTGGAAGCCCTCCACCGGGATCACCTGCTCAGGGGAGACGAAGTCCCCGCAGTACGGGGTGGGCTCGTCGGTCACGATGGAGCCCATGCCCTCACCGCTGGTCTCCAGACGGTTGTCCATGATGACGTCCGGCTGGAGCTCGCGGACCATCGCCACGAGGTCGGCGGCCCCCCACTGCTCCGGGCCCATCCCCTCATAGGAGAAGTCGAACCACAGGATGTCGAGCTTGCCGTAGTTGGTGCACAGCTCCCTCACCTGGCCGCGCAGGAACGCCCGGTAGGACTCCAGGTCGGGCTGGTGGGAGGCGAAGGCGGGGTTGTCGCGCTCGGGGTGCGCCCAGTCGCCGTGGTGCGGGTAGTCGGGGTGGCGCCAGTCGAGCAGTGAGAAGTAGAGGCCGACTTTGATGCCGCGGGCGCGGAACGCCTCCAGGAACTCGGCGACCAGGTCCCGGCCGATGCCGTTGTGCATGCTGCCGTAGTCGGTGAGTGCGGTGTCGAACAGGCAGAAACCGTCGTGGTGCTTGGCCGTGAGCACCGCGTACTTCTGGCCGGCCGCGGCGGCGAGTTCGGCCCAGGTGTGCGGGTCGAAGTCCTCGGCGCCGAAGCCGTCGACGGCGTACTGGTAGTCGGCGAGCGGGACGCGTTCGTGGGAGCGGAGCCATTCACCGCGGGCGGGGACGGCGTACGGCCCCCAGTGGATGAACATCCCGAAGCGGTCGTGCCGGAACCACGCCGAGCGTGCGAAACGGTCCTCGCTCATGCCTTCACCGCTCCCGCGACCATCCCGCTGACGATGTACTTCTGGGCCACGAGGTACACGGCGACCACCGGAAGCATGGTCAGGACGAGGTTGGCGCACACCAGCCCGTAGTCGAAGCTGTGCGTGGTCTGGAAGGTGAACACCGTCATGGGAAGGGTCCACCGATCGGCGTCGGGGATCAAGAAGAGCACGTTCTGAAACTCGTTCCAGGCATAGGTGAAGACCAGGACCAGCGCGGTGAAGCTGACCGGCCGCAGCAGCGGGAAGATGACGGTGAAGAACAGCCGCAGGGATCCCGCGCCGTCCAGCAGCGCGGCCTCGTCGATCTCGCGGGGCAGCTGCCGGATGAACCCGACGTAGGTCAGCGTGATGAAGGGGATCTGCACGGCGATGTCCGTCAGGATGAGGCCGAGGTACGAGCCGCCCAGACCGATCTGCTGCAGGAGCCGGATCGCCGGGATGAACGCGAACGGTGCGACGAGCCCGGTCAGCAGGTAGCTGTAGACGCCGCCGGTGACCCGGCCCGGGCGGCGCGCGATCACGAACGCCGCCATCGAGCACACCAGGACCGTGCCGCCCGTGACACCGACCGCGATCAGGACGCTGTTGCCGAGGGCCTGGAGCGAGTCGCCGGTGGTGATCACCGTGAGGTAGTTGTCGAAGTGCCAGCTGGCGGGGAGCGCGAAGCTCATCGTCCCCGACTCCGCGGTCCCCTTCACGCTGGTGATCAGCACCAGGTACAGCGGAGCGAGGAAGACCAGGGCGACCAGGGCCGCCAGGGTGTACGTGGCCGAGGAGGCGAGGAGCCTTCGGGCGCGGAGCCGGGCCGGTCGGCGGGTCATGCCGTCGCCTCCATCCTGCGGACGAAGCGGTTGATCACCAGGGCGACGGCGGTGATCATGAGGAACTGGAAGACGTTGACGGCGGCGGCGTAACCGAGGGCGCCGGTGTTGAGCTGTTTGTAGACGTACGAGGTGAGCACCTCGGTCGCCGTACCGGGGCCGCCGCCCGTGGTCGCGTAGATCATGTCGAACGCCTTCATTCCGGTGATGAAGGTGAGCAGCGCTGCCAGATTGATGGCGTGCCGGATGTACGGGATCTTGATGTGCCGGGCCACCTGCCAGGGGCCGGCGCCGTCGAGGTGGGCGCTCTCGATCAGTTCCGCCGGAACCGCCTGGAGGGCGGCGAGGACGAGGACGACGGTCCAGCCGACGCCCATCCAGGTGTCGACGGCGGTGACGCTGTAAAGCGCCAGGTCGAAGCTGCCGAACCAGTCCTGCGCGAGCCCGAAGGGCTTCAGGAGGACGTTGAGCGGGCCGTCGGCCTTGAGGATGTAGCCGAAGAGCAGGCCGACCACGATCGTGGAGAACATGATCGGCAGGTAGACGACGACCCGCAGGAACCTGGCCCCGCGGAAGGTGCGGTCGAGGAGGAAGGCGATCGCCACGCCCAGGACCGTCTTGCCGACGGTCACGCAGGCGGCGTAGGCGAACTGGCTACAGGTGGCGTTCCACAGCACTGAGCTGTCGCCGGCCATCAGACGGTAGTTGTCCAGACCGATGAAGCGTGTGTCCGGGACGAAGGTCGAAGCGTCGGTGAGCGAGAGGTACATGCCGAAGAAGGCAGGCAGCAGGAAGAAGACGGTGAAGACGGCGACCGCGGGGACGAGAAACGCGTACCGGTAGGTGCGGACCACACCGGAACCGTCGGCTCGCCCCGAGCTCTTGCGTGCTCCGTCTCCCCTATGTGCTCCGCGTCCCTGCTTCCGTCCCGATCCGGGCGACGCTTCTCTGCGTCCGGTGGCGGCGAGGCTCATACTGGGTGTCTCCGATCTCGGGCGGGGTCAGAACCCGGCGGCGCCGGACTTGGCGCCCGCGCTCTGCCACGCCTTCTGGACGCGGTCGCCGAACTCGGCGACATCAGCGCGCTTGCCGATCAGCTCCTGGTAGGCGGCGATGATGTCGTCCTGCGGCTGCGGGATCACCGACTGCTGGTCGAAGGGCAGCACGGACCCGCCCTGGTCGACGAGCTTCTGCAGGTCGGCGACGCCGCCGGAGGGCTTGGCGGCCTTGACGTCGGTGAACGCGGACACACCGGGGTTGGCGTCCAGGAAGGACTGCGCCTGCGGCTGCGCGATCATGAAGTTCAGGAAGTCCTGGGCCTGCGGGGCGACCTTGGAGAACTTCGCGACCTTGAGCATGTTGGGCTTCTGCAGGCCGAGGGTGTTGTGGCCGTCCGCCGCCGGGAGCAGGAAGAACCCGATGTGCGCGTCCGCGTTCGACTTGACGATCTCCCCGAGCGCCCAACTGCCGTTGATGATCGCGCCGGCCCTGCCCTTCGCGAGGGCGGCGGTGGAGGCCTCGTATGTCGACGTGAGGGCGTCGTCGTTGGTCAGCCCGCCGTTCACCCAGTCGGACAGCGCCTGGTACTCCTGGTCGAAGCCCGGCGTGTCGGCCCACTTCACCTTGTTGCCGTCGAGCTTGGCGACCAGGTCCTTGTCCGCGCCTATGAAGCTCGCGTTGACCGAGCTGCGGTGCTGGAGCAGCGTCCAGCCGTCCTTGCCGGCCAGGTGGAGCGGCGTGACGCCGGACTTCTTCACCTTCTCGAGGTCGGCCCGGAACTCGGCGAGGGTGGTGGGCGGGGCGGTGATGCCGGCCTTGGCGAAGACGTCCTTGTTGTAGAGGACGCCGGTGGCGTTGAGACCGTCGGCACTGGGCGTGCCCCAGATCTTGCCGTCGGGGGAAGTGACCGCCTTGCGAACGTCCGGGTTGAGCCGCTGCACCCACGGGCCGGTGGCCGGCTGCATGATCGCGGCCTTGTCCTTGGCGGTGTCCTGGCCGGCGAAGATGTCGACGCCGTTCTTGGAGGCGATCCGGGCCTGCACGAGCGCGTCGTAGTTGGCGTCCGGTACCGGGGCGAGCGTGACCTGGTGGCCGGTCTTCTGCTCCCAGGCCCGCACGTTCTCCTTGAAGCCGGGGACGCCCACCCAGGAGCTCGGCAGCATGTAGGTGACCGTCACATGGCCGCTGGCGTCGGTGCCGTCGTCCCCGGCGCAGCCGCTGACGACGGCCGACACGGTGAGTGCCGCGGCTCCGATGAGGGCGATTCTCCGGATTCTGCGCATGACGAGGTTCCTCTCGGTACTGCTCAGGGGGAAGGGGAAATGCGGGATTGTTCCGGTGGGTGCGCGGCTACAAGACGGCGGCGGTTGTACGGACGCCGTCCCGGCCGCCCTCGTACGCTCCGGACTTCAAGGGCCTCATGTCGATCCGTGCGGGGAAGGCGGGATCGCCGAGCAGGGTGTGGAAGGCGTGCGTGAGCGCGAGCTGCAGGGAGCCGAGCGCCGGGCCGAACGTCTGGTTCTCGGTGATCGCGAGCTTCACCGGGTACGCCTTGCGCATCATGGTGTGTAAACGCGCCGCGATCCGGTCGGTGAGAGCTTCCCGGTGGGCGAGCGGCCCGCCGAGGACGACCACCTCGGGGTCGACCGCCAGGGTCAGGTAGGCGATGTGGCGCGCGGCGCGAGCGGCGAACGCATCCAACTCCTCCTGCGCGGCCGGGTCACCACGGTCGGCGGCGTCCACGACCGGCAGGAACGATTCGACGTCGGCCCAGTGCGCGGGCGCGACCGGGCCGTCGTCGATCAGGTTGAGCTCCCCGGCCAGGTTCCGGCTGCCCCGCTGGACCCGCCCCTCCACGACCAGACCGGCCGCCACCTCGTGCCAGGCCAGGGCCAGGACGAACGTGTCGGCACCGCGGGCGGCGCCGTAGGCGTGCTCGGCTATCGCGGCGGCGTTCAGGTCGTGCTCGACGATGAGCGGTACGTCCCCGAAGACCAGCCCGGCCTCCGCGGGGGACAGTCCCTGGAGATCCGGATAGTGCGGGGCGTAGCTGATCCGCCCGTCCGGCCCGACACCGCCGGTGAGCGCGATGCCGAGACCGAGCCAGTCGCCGTGGGTGGCCTTCAGGGAGGCCACCAGGCGGTCCAGTCGTCCCCTGAACGCCCTGACCCGGTCCTGCCCGGATCGGGGTTCGGGGTCATGATGACGGCCCACGTGGAGGAGCCTGCCGGCGACGTCGCTGACGAGGATCCGCTCGTCGTGCTTGCCGATCTCGGCGCCGATCACGAAGCCGTGCCGGCCCCGGAACCGGAACCGGGAGGCGGGCCGGCCGCCCACGGGCGTCGGGGACTCCCCGTGCTCGGCCCCCGAGATGACCTCCACGAGGTGGGGGAGTTCGGCCAGTCGGTCCCGGACCGTCGGCCGGGACAGTCCGGTGACGTTCGCGAGCTCGCTGATCGTCGCCTCGCCCAGCGAGTGCAGCGCGGCGGCACAAGCCACGGTGGTCGTCCGCCCGGAGGCTCGGTCACCTGAGGCGAACGTGAACATGGCGTGCTCTCTTCGGAAGCCCTTCCGGTCGGGTCCCGGGGAGGGCCCCGCCCGAAGGTATGGCAAGGAGGTTTCGAATCCGGCTTTCGTAACCGGGTGGCAGGAACGTAAACGACGCGTCACCGGGCCTGCAACAGTTCCGAAAGCGAGAGGGGCAACCTTTCGGAACCTAGGCATAGGGCAGGTGTTTTCTTGCTTTCACCCTGATTCATCCTGTGGATACAAAGGCTTGCCCGGATGAGTTTCCGAACTCTTTCAGTCATGAACCCGTGTCGCCTACGTTTCCGCTACTTCACCAGGACGTGGCCCCAGGGCGGGCCCACCAGACGCAGGAGGCAGCGGTGGCAGATCGCGAGCACCCCTCAGCGAGGTCCGACGCGGGTACGGTCGGCGGTTCCGGCGGTTCCGGCGGCCCCGCCGGTCCGGGGCGCCGACAGCTCCTCGCGGCGATCGCGGCCGTCGGCGCGGGCACGGCCGCTTCCGGCCTTCTCGGCGCCTTCGGCCTCGGAGGGACCGCCGCAGCGGCGACCTCCGAGGCCAAGCCCGCCGCGACACTGCGCGCGACCATCGACGAGACGCACCCCGCGCACCTGGTCAACCTCGGGCAGAGCGACGAGCCGTACCAGGGCACGCTCGTCCAGCTGTGGGCCACGATCCCGGACAGCCTCAAGCCGTACTGCTACATCAACCTCATACCCGGCAGCGAGATCCACGACGTGCCGGCCGCGACCGACTGGATCCAGGCCCGGCTCGACACCGCCGAGGCGGCCGGCATCCCGGTCACCGTGCAGGTCGCCCAGGGCGCCACCGGCAACCAGGGCATTCCCGTCAGCAAGTGGCGGGCCTGGGCGCAGACCCACCCGAAGACCTTCGTCGGCCTCAACGCGGCCGAGCTGTACAACGGCATCGACCAGAGCAACTACCTGATCGACCTGTTCAACCTCGTCGGCGAACAGGGCATGCACTTCTTCTGGACCGACACCAACATCTTCGGCAATCACGGCATGATGCTGGACTACATGCAGAACAACGCCCGGTTCCTGCCGACCATGAAGGCGAACGCCAAGAACCTGGCCTTCCTCAACAAGGAGTCCTGGGCCACCGACTCCACCGACGCGCTGCTCAAGGGCCTGTGGCTCACCGGATACATCGGCAACTGGGGCTCGTCCACCGACTGGTGGAAGTGGGGCCTCGACAACAAGGGCGTCTTCCCCGGCGGCGAGGGCTGGCAGGACTGGAAGTTCATCCTCCAGTACCCGCAGGGGCTTCAAGTCCAGTCGATCGTCCGCGATCTGTCGCAGGGCGCGACCTGCTTCCTCGCGGAAGCCTCGTACTTCACCAACGGCGCCCTCGGAAACCGTTACGCCGGAGCACAGTTCGGCATCTACCCGCTGCTCCAGAGCATCCTCAACGGCTGGATCCAGATCCCCACTCGCGCCCAGGTCGCCGCCCAGCAGCAGGCCCTGATCAAGGGCATCGCCGCCTACTCCACGCCGGGCTGGAACGGTTCCGTCAACAACGCCATGGCCGTCGACGGGCGGTACGGGATGGTCTCGCTGGTCCCCACCACGATGCCCGCCGCCGACCTGACCGGCTTCACCACCGTCACCTCCAAGCAGCCGACCAGCTACTACGACGGGCTGTTCCCCGGCTACGCCCGAACCGGCAACGGCTGGGTCGTGCGCTCCGACGGCACGAACAAGCAGTGGTACTACACCAACCCCGTCATGTGGGAGCAGCGCAAGACCGCCTCGGTCATCCCCCTGACCAACGTGCCCGGCGCGCAGGTGACCGTCAGCTCCGACGAACACGCCAGCGTGATCATCCAGGAGAACCCCTCCAACCTCGGCGTCCATGTCTTCAACTACCGCCTCAACCTGACCGACGCCATCTCCCAGGTCGTCGACGAGGCCGACACCGTCGCCTTCGGCCAGAACTACATGGCGCCTCGCCTCGACGCCGCCGGCAACCCGGTCGTCAACGCCGACGGCTCGATCACCACGGTCGGCAACCGCACCCTGCCGGACCAGACCTCCCGTGACGTCCGCAACGTCACCCTGACCATCGTCGGCACCTGGAACGGCGGCCAGCCACGCGTCACCTTCGACGACCAGGCGGGCATGACGCGCCCGTACACGAAGACCCAGACCTGGGACGCCGCCACCGGCACGCTCACCCTCAGCCTCACCATGAACGGGACCAGCCACTTCAACGTCCAGATCAACGGCGGTGGCCCGCACGTCCTGCCCCGCGACGGCTGGACCGTGACCTACACCGACAGCCAGGAGACCGCCGCCGAGAACACCCGGGCCACCAACGTCCTGGACGGCAACATGTCCACGTTCTGGCACACGGCGTGGTCGGACACCGACCCGGACCCCGCCTGCCCGCACGAGATCCAGCTCGACATGAAGAGCAGCCGTACGGTCTCCGGGTTCACCTACCTGCCGCGGCAGGACGGACCCAAGAACGGCTGGGTCGGCGGCTACGAGTTCTACGTCTCCGCCGACGGCACGAACTGGGGCAGCCCCGTCGCCACCGGTACGTTCGCCGCCGACGCCACCCTGAAGACCGTACGGTTCCCCGCCACCGCCGGCCGATACGTGCGGTTCCGCGCGCTGTCGGAGGTCAACGGCAACCCCTGGACCTCCTGCGCCGACCTCACGGTCATCGGCCTGTGACCCGCCCCCGGGCGACCCCACCGGAGACAACGCACTCATGACCCCGCACCACCACCAGGACCTGGCCGTGCTCGCCGCGGCCGGGTCCGCCCTGGTCCTCGACGCCTCGGGCCCCCACCTCCCCGCCGTCCTGCACTGGGGCGCCGACCCGGGCGAGCTGGACGATCCCCAGGAGCTGCTGCTCGCCCTCACCCCGGGATGGCCCGTTGCCTCCGTCGACCAGCCCGTACCCCTGCGGCTCGTCCCGCACCAGGCCGACGGCTGGACCGGACGCCCCGGCATCACCGGCCACCGCGACGGCGCCCACCCCCACCTGCGCCTGCGCCTCACCGATCCCGTGGTCTGCGTCCCCACGCACCGCGGGGGAGGCCACCTCCGGATCGCCGCAGCCGACCCGGACGCGGGAGTGACTGTCCGCACGGATGTCGAGATGGACGCCTTCGGCGTCATCCGAATCCGCCACACCCTCGGCAACGACGGTCCCGGCACCTTCACCCTCGACTTCGCGGCCTGCCTGCTACCGGCCGGCGACCAGGCCACCGAAGTCCTCGACTTCACCGGCCGCTGGGCGAACGAACGCCGCCCCCAGCGCGGACCGCTCCACCACGGACTGACCCTGCGCGAGTCCCGCCGCGGCCGCACCGGCCACGACGCCACCGGCCTCCTCGCCGTCGGACAGCCCGGATTCGGCTTCCGGCACGGCCAGGTGTGGGCCGTCCACACCGGCTGGAGCGGCAACCACCTCCACTACGCCGAACGCGTCCCCGAACACGGCCCCGTCCTCGGCGGCGGCGAACTGCTCGGCCCCGGCGAGATCCGCCTCGGCCAAGGCGAGACCCACCGCACCCCCTGGACGTACTTCGCCTGGTCCGACGCCGGACTCGACGGCCTGTCCGACCGCCTGCACCGGCACCTTCGTGCACGCCCCGGCCACCCCCGCACCCCACGGCCCGTGACGCTCAACACCTGGGAGGCGGTCTACTTCGACCACCGCCTCGACACCCTCACCGACCTCGCCGAACGCGCCGCTGCCGTCGGCGTCGAACGCTTCGTCCTCGACGACGGCTGGTTCACCGGCCGCCGCGACGACACCGCCGGCCTCGGCGACTGGACCGTCGACACACAGGTGTGGCCCGACGGGCTGCACCCGATCGTCGACCGGGTGCGGGAACTCGGCATGCAGTTCGGCCTCTGGGTCGAGCCGGAAATGATCAACCCTGACTCCGACCTCGCCCGCGCCCATCCCGACTGGCTGCTCACCACCCCGGGCCGGCCCGCCCTGGCCGCCCGGAACCAGCAGGTCCTCGACCTGGCCCACCCCGACGCGTACGCCCACATCGCCGCCCGCCTGCACGCGCTCGTCGACGAGTACGGCATCGCCTACCTCAAGTGGGACCACAACCGCGACCTGCTGGAAGCGGTCCACGACGGGACCACGGGGGTCCACGCCCAGACGGCCGCCGTCTACCGGCTCCTTGACGAACTACGCGACCGGCACCCCGGCCTGGAGATCGAGTCCTGCTCCTCGGGCGGCGCGCGCATCGACTACGGCATCCTGGAACGCACCGACCGCGTCTGGGCCTCCGACACCAACGACCCGCTCGAACGCCAGGCAATCCAGCGCTGGACCGGCCTGCTCGTCCCGCCGGAGCTCATGGGCTGCCACGTCGGCGAGGCCCGCGCCCACACCACCGGACGCGTCACCTCCCTCTCCACCCGCCTCGCGACCGCCCTGTACGGCCACGCCGGCATCGAATGGGACCTCACCCGTTGCCCCGACGACGAACTCGCTCAACTGACGGCGTGGGTACGGCTCCACAAGCGCCTCCGCCCCCTCCTCCACACCGGCACCACCGTCCACGCCGACCATCCGGACCCCGCCGCCTGGCTCCACGGCGTCGTCTCCGAGGACCGCCGCCACGCCCTCTTCACCCTCGCCCAGCTCACGGCGTCGATGGACTCCGTCCCATCCCGCCTCCGCCTCCCCGGCCTCGCCCCGGACCTCACCTACACCGTCACAGTCCGCCCGGAGTTCCCCTTCACCCAGTCCCACCCCAGCACCGCCGTCCCCTGGATCACCAACGGCACGATCCGCGCCCGGGGCGCCATCCTCGCGGACCTGGGGCTGGCGGCCCCGCTGCTGGATCCGGCGCAGTGCCTGGTCCTGGAGGTGGAAGCGAACGACGGCGACACCTGATCAACGGGTGCCGCTCCACGGAACCGGCAGCGCGCCGAGGGCCGTGACGAACGCGGCGCCCACCGGGACAAGGCGGGGGGTCGCGTCAGACCGGAGGGGACAGGAGAGTAGTAGTACTCCACCATCACAAGGACATCTGCACGTGCGTCGACTAGACCGTCGCGATGGTCGCCTCACTCCAGAAGAGCGACAACTCGCGCATCGATGACACGGAGCCGTACGACAACGTTTCCCGGGGCGTTGCGTCCTATCTCCTGCCTCCGAGCATCGTGGCCGAGCAGAATGCGGCCGAGGCCTGCGCAGACGACCCGAGGCCGCCTCCGCTCATCAAATGACCCCACGTCGCGCTCCCGTCCTCCGGCCGCTCGTGCCGCAGCACCCTACGCCCCCCGTACCGCCCGAAGCGCACTCATGCGCCCACGTACCGGAGTATCGAGCGACAGAATGGACGCACCCGTGCACGGAGCACTCGACATCGGCGGCACCAAAATCGCCGGAGGGCCCGTGGATAACCGTCGCCTGTCGGCTCGGGCGCAGTGCGCCACGCCGGCACACGGCTCGACCGAGGAGATGACGGCCATGGTCACGACGCTCCTCGACGACCTCGCGGCTCGACCGGAGTTGACCTCGCTCATCGGGGTCGACCTCGGAGGGGACAGTCCCGCGGAAACCGTAAGACAGGCGTTGTCCATACATATATCTGTACGGCCTCGGCGTGGAGATCACGGCAAGTTCCGACGACGTCCTGCGCTGCGGGCTGACGAAGAAGCACGTGGACGCGCCCGAGACTCCTGAAGGCCGTCCGCTTCGCCATGCGCACTCATACGAGGAGAGGCGCCGCGCACTCCCACACCGCTGTCCTCAGCCCCTGCTGTGCCTCGTCGGCTCGGTGACCGTCGCTTCAGCCGAGGGCGCGGCGGACCTCGGGCCCAGCCGTGCCGTCTACGTCTCCGCAGGCGAGACGCTGCGTCAGGGGGCGGGGGGAACGGTGTTCCCGCCACGACCGGACTCGACCGGCCCTGATCGACACGACACCCCAAGCCACCGGGACGCGCGAGCCCGGCAGGACCAACACATGGGAAGGAAGTGCTCCATCATGAACGCGCTCCGAAGAATCCGAAGAAGACGAGAGGGCCGTCCGGCGACCGTCCTCGGAGCAGCCCTGGTCTCGGTCGGGCTGCTCCTCCCGCTGCTCGGCAGTCCCGCGGCGAGCGCGGCCTCCGTCCCGGCGCCCCTTGTCCGGAACCCCGTCGCGTACGTGGACCCGCTGATCGGCACGGCCAACGGCGGCAACACCTACCCCGGTGCCACCATGCCGTTCGGGATGATCGGCTGGTCGCCGACCAGCACCGCGGGCGACCAGACCAACACCGCCGCCGCCAACGGCTACTCGTACTCCACCACACGGCTGCGCGGCTTCTCCCTCACCCATGTCAACGGCGCGGGCTGCCACCCCGGTGCGGCGGGCGACGTGCCGATCATGCCCTTCGTCGGGGACGTGGACTCGTCGCCGACCGCCGATACCAAGGACGCCACATACGCCGCGAACTTCTCGCACGCCGACGAGAAGGCTGAGCCCGGCCGCTACCGGGTGGGCCTCGATTCGGGCGTCACCACTGACCTCGCCGTCACGAAGCGGGCCGGCGTCGCCGACTTCACCTTCCCTCAGGACCGGCCCGCCAACTTGCTCTTCCGGGTCTCCAACTCCCTCAACGGCAGCGAGGACGCGCACGTCGACATCGACACCGCGCGACAGAAGGTCACTGGCTGGGTGGAGACCGGCGCGTTCTGCGGCCGTCGTGCCAACGGTGGTACCCCCAACAACAACCGCAAGAGCTACTACCGCCTGCACTTCAGCGCCACCTTCGACCGTCCCTTCTCCACCGTGGGCACGTGGCACGACGGAGAGCTGAGCCCGGGGTCCATCAGCGCCGGCGGAGGCGAGGGCTATCTGACCGGTGCGAGCCGGGCCGGCCGCGGCTCCGGAGGCTACGTCTCCTTCGACACGTCGGCCGACCCCGTCGTCCACATGCGGCTCGGTATCTCCTACGTCTCTCTGGCCGGTGCCGAGGAGAACCTGCGAACCGAGATCGCCCCGGCCGCCGGCGTCGAGGACGTGGCGCAGGCCGGCCGCAGGTCCTGGGACCAGGTCCTCAGGAAGGTACGGGTCGGCCGCGGGGATGAGGACCGTCTCACCGCCTTCTACACCGCGCTCTACCACTCCCTCCAGCAGCCCAACGTGATCAGCGACCGGGACGGTCGCTACGTGGGCATGGACCGAAGGGTCCACCGGCTCGCCGACGGCCAGGCGGCGCAGTACAGCAACTTCTCCGGCTGGGACCAGTACCGTGCCCAGGTGCAGTTGCTCGCCCTGCTCCAGCCGCGCGTGGCGGGCGACTTCGCTCAGTCGCTGTACAACTTCGCGCAGCAGAACGGCGGCGTCTGGGACCGCTGGGTGCACATCAGCGGAGCCACCCATGTGATGACCGGAGATCCCTCGGCGGCGACCCTGGCGACCTTCTACGCCATGGGGGTGCGTAACTTCGACGTCCAGGGCGCCTTCGCCTCGCTCTACCGCCAGGCCACCGTGCCGCACCCTTCCGAACTGTCCTACGCGGGCTGCCCCGGCCAGTGCGAGGCCGCACGCCCCAACCTCACCGCGTACAAGCAGCTGCGCTACGCCCCGCAGGACCAGTGCTACTGCTGGGGCGGCGCCGCCGAGACGCTGGAGGCCTCCGTCGCCGACGCGGCCCTCGCGCAGTGGGCACAGCAGCTGGGCCACGAAGAGGAGCACCAGGTGCTCAGCGAGCGCGGTGGCTACTGGAAGAACGTGTTCAACCCCGCCGCCACCCCGGACGCCGGCTACATCCAGGCCCGCAACGCGGACGGCTCCTGGGTGACCCCCTTCGACCCGGTTTCCCAACACGGCTTCGCCCAGGGCAGCGCCGCCACCTACCTGTGGATGGTGCCCCAGGACGTCCAGGGACTCGCCACCGCCATGGGCGGCCGGGAGAAGGCAGCGACCCGCCTGGACGCCTTCTTCCACAAGCCTGACGGCTCCTGGTCCGTCCGCGGAGGCGACGCGCTGCGCTACGACCCCACCAACGAGCCCGGCATCCACGCCCCTTGGCTCTACAACGCGCTCGGCCAGCCGTCGAAGACCCAGGAGACCGTGCGCCAGATCGTCGACACCGTGTACGGAACGGGCCCCGCAGGCCTCCCCGGCAATGACGACCTGGGCACGATGTCGGCGTGGTACGTCTTCGCCACGCTCGGCATCTACCCGAAGGCACCGGGCTCGGGCGACCTGCTCCTCGGCACCCCGGTCTTCCCCCGCGCCGTCATCGCCGCAGCGGGAGACCGCGCCGAGATCACCATCGACGCACCCCACGCCTCCCGCACCACCCCGTACGTGCGGTCGGTGACCCTGGACGGCGCGCCCCACACGTCGTCATGGGTGGATGCCTCGCTCGTGCGCCGGGGCGGCTCGCTCTCCTTCGTGGTGAGCGACCGGGCCGACACCGGCTGGGCGACCGACCCGGGCAGCCTGCCTCGCTGACGCTCTCCGGGGCGGCGCCGTGAGCAACGGCCGCCGTGGCCCGCGACAGCCACCGGGTCACGGCGACCGCGCGGCGGCGCCCCGCTTGACCCCGCTCTCCATCGGCGGTCGGGCTCTACGCTTCCTGTTGCGGCGTCGCTCGGCCATGGCGGGCCGGGCTCCGCGTGGGTCAAGGCCGCTGTAGCGACCGCCGTGAACCAAGCACGGCGGCGCGTGATGTCGTCGGCCGCGTGGTCCGTTATCGGGTGCTGCACATCACGTGGAGGTCAACGTCGATCGGCTCCCAGAGGCTGCCGGCATGGATCCACCAACCGTCGCGGTCGGCTCCCTCGCTCATCAGACCGGGCCTGGACGCGATGAGCACCGGCTCCTGACTGTTCGCGGCGGCGCCGCCGCTGGTGACCCGCCGCCCGTCGAGGCAGGTGAGGAACCCGCCGGCGGGCTGTTCGTGCTGACCTTGTAGGTCGTCCACACGTTGTCGGCGATGGGGTCGGCGCAGGTCACGAACCCGAGTACGCCGACGTCGCTGTTGGACCTGTTGGGGCCGGCGACCGTCCATGTCGTCGGTCCGGACGCGGCGAAGGCCGACGGGTAGCTCTTGGTGAGAGAGCTGCCGGCGCTCTGGATCTCGGCCCCGCCGCCGAGGGCGGTCTTGCCCGCCGGGCAGGAGACCGTGACGGTCTGATCGCTCGGGACCTGGACGAGCGTGGCCTTCACCAGCTCGTAGCCGCTGGGAATGATGGCGCAGACCGCCCATACGTTCACGGTGGTGGGATTCCTGCCGAAGTTGCGGGCGTTGCCGATCCACCCCCTGGCCTTGTTCCCGTTGTAGCGGGCGTAGGGGAAGCTCCCGACCAGGCCGACGGCGTCGTAGCCGACGCTGGGGGCCACCGCCTCGGTGCCGCCACTGATGGCGTAGGTCCCGTCGGGGCACTCCACTTGGACCTGCTGGAAGTCGGCGACGGTCTTCGTCGCCTTGACGACCCGGACCAACTGGAGCCGCGCTGGGGTGGTGTCGGCGGCGGCGTGCTGGGCCGGCACTGCTACCGACACGGCCAGCCCGAGGGCGGTGGCGCACCAGCCGAACCGGGAGGAAGCCCGGGACAGGAACTGCTGAAAGATCATTGATCCTCGATCTGTGAGAGCGCGACACGACGCGCAGCGCGATCAAGGTATTGCTGTGCGTGACCACCCGCCTGGCGGGTGTCACTGGATCTGGTGACACCCGCTTTTGCGCGGAGCCTGCGCGGCCGGGCCGCGATGGAGCCAAGGCAGGCCTTGATCGGGCAGGTGCCTGCCCGATCAACACCGGCGGTCGACTCGCGTGAAGGGGCGCACGGACCCTTGTTCGGCCTGGGCGCCGAAGGATCCGCCCTTGGCCGAAACGCCGAGCTTCGATGCACATGTGACGGGTGGGCCGTTGGGTCACCGCCCTGGGCTACAGCGGGCGGTCAGTTGATCGGGCGAGAGCGAAGGAGCGAGCCCGGCTCTGATGAGTTCCTGGATGGCGTACGGAAACAGGCCAACCGCCTCATCGAGCAGTCCATGGAGGAGTGGGACCGCGTCAGCCGAGGTGAGGCCCCTGCGGGCTGAGCCGGAGTTTTGGTCCGTGACTGGTCCTAAAGGGCTGGTCAGGATCGGGACACCGGTGGGGTGAAGTGGGAGTTTCGATGCAAACACGACCCCGTGATATGCGGGGTGAGCGAGAGGCGCCTGACAGGTAAAAGACCAGGTCAGGCGCCTCTTTTCGGGCCCCTAGGTCGTGTATCGAAAGTGGATCTTGGAGCGTGAATGATCACGGTTCGTGAGTCGGGGAGATCTCACGGACGAACAGTGGGCAACGCTGGAGGCGTTGCTGCCGAAGGGGACGAAGGCGGGGTGGCCTCCCGTCTGGCCTCGGCGGCGACTGATCGACGGCATACGGTTCCGGGTCCGGACCGGTGTTCCGTGGCGAGACGTACCGGTCGAGTACGGGCCGTGGAGCCGGGTCTACGACTTGTTCCGCCGGTGGCAGCGGAACGGTACCTGGCAGCGGATCCTCAGCCGTCTCCAGTCCCTGGCCGACGCGGAAGGTGCGATCACATGGGACCTGAGCGTCGACTCCACGGTGTGCCGCGCTCATCAGCATGCGGCCGGGGCCCGCAAACAAGGTGACCTGCAGAAGGAACCGCCGGGCGGTGTGTCTACCGAGCCCGGTGATCACGGGCTGGGACGGTCGCGCGGCGGGTTCACCACCAAGCTGCACCTGGCCGTCGAGCAGGGCCAGAAGCCCATGTCGATCGTGGTGACCGCCGGGCAGCGCGGGGACTCACCGCAGTTCGAGCCGGTGCTGGCCAAGGTCCGCGTACCCCGCATCGGGCCGGGCCGGCCGCGCGTCCGCCCCAACCGGGTCCGCGCGGACAAAGCGTATGCCTCCCGCAGGAACCGCGCCTACCTGCGCCGCCGCGGGATTCGCTGCACCATCCCGGACAAGGCCGACCAAGCGCGCAACCGCCGGAAGCTCGGCTCCCGCGGTGGGCGGCCGCCGCATTTCGACCCGGTCGACTACCGCGAGCGTCATGCGGTCGAGTGCGGGATCAACCGCTTCAAGAGACACCGCGCTGTCGCCACTCGGTACGACAAGCTCGCGGTCCGCTACGAGGCGACTGTCCTCGTCGCTGCCATCAACGAGTGGCTGTGAACCTCGGCCATCACACCGTGGGATCCACGTTCCACGTCTCCGGCAGATTGCTGCCGCAGAAGACGCAGACGAAGTCGTCCTCGCGCACGATGTTGTGCTCCTGGCAGCCAGGACATCGCCGGAACACCACTTCGTGGGTGAGGCCGGAGGGGCGCTCGAGCCCTACGTCGTCCAGAGCACGAGCGACTTCCGACCAGGAACCGATGTCGGGGCAGTAGCCGGTGGACTGGTTGCTGATCTCGCTCACGGCCCACCTGCCCGCCTCGCGCACAAAACCAATCTCGCCGGCACTCAGAACCGTGTCTCCGCCGGCACAGGCCACGTGCTCGCTCCGGCGCGGCGCCAGCCGGAGCACACCGTCCGTGCCGACCACGAAGGTGAACGGCTCGGCCAGCTCCGCCGCCGATCGCCCAGCGATCCAGTTGTCGAATTCTGCTGCTGAGCTGATCCGGCACCCGTCACTGCCAGGCCGGACCGCAGCCTTCAGCTCCACCGGTCCGACATATCGGTAACTCCGCCCCCGCGCACTCACGTCAGCCAACCTAGAGCACTTCCGACACACGCCCTAGTCCGCCCAGCACTTCAGCCTCGCATCGGCGAGCGCGTCGATGATTCCGTGAGTCCTCGCGGCGGGGAGATCGTGGGTGGATCCGGGCAGTGCCGGGGTTGCCCACAGCAGTCGGCCGAATGGATCGGTGAGGACCGCCTGGACGTTCATGCCGTGGCGGTTTGTGCTTGCCCGAGCAGCAGCACGAACGCCTTCGTCGGCGCCGACCTCATCGCCTCGGTGAGCCACGGGGCGAGGTTGGCCAGGATGTCGACGGCCTCACGTATGTAGCGGTACACCGTCGCGATGCCGATGCGGAACCCGGTGGCGAGCTGGGCGCAAGTATCGCCACACCGCAGGTGGGCCAGAGCGAGCAGGGCTTGTCGGCCGGCCGCGAGACGTCGCCACCGGGTCCCGATCTCCACCCGCCGAGAACGGAGGTGCCGGGCCAGGAAGCGCAGAGTGCGGCTGATCGATCCGCACTCGACCTGCCTCATGCGCTCGTGGAGTGGGTCACCATGCTGGTTGTCACCCGTGAGGGCGACCGGCGTTGCAAGCTCCGTCCGTCCCAGCGGGCGATGGTGGCAATGGTGTACCTACGCGAGCACACCACTCTGGCGAAGATTGCCGCCGGGTTCGGGATTAGCGAGTCCACCGCCCACGCCTGCACCCGCGCGGCCGTCGACCTGCTTGCCGAACGAGCACCGGCTCTGCTCAAGACGCTGCGCGAGCACGGTCCCGACGTCATCCTGCTCGACGGCACCCTCGCCGAGTGCGACGGGGTCGGCGACGGCCGGGCTGACTACTCCCACAAGCACCGGCGCCACGGAGTGAACGTGCAGGTCGTCACCGACCCCTGTGGCCGGTTGCTGTGGCTCTCGCCCGCCCTGCCGGGCCGCACACACAACCTGACTGCCGCCCGCACCCACCGCATGGTCCGGATCTGCGAGCGTCAGGGCGTTCCCATCCTGGCCGATCTCGCCTACCAAGGCGCAGGACCGTGGCTGACGACCGGCATCAAACGCAAGCCACTCCAGGAACTCACTTCTACCGAAAAGACCCTCAACCGGGCGTTGGTCGCAGCGCGAGCGCCCGTTGAACGCGGTGTCGCGATCCTGAAGTCCTGGCGGATCTCCCGCAGGTCCCGGTACAGCCCCAACCGCATGACGTCAATCGTCAAGGCCATCCTCACGTTGGAGCGACAGCGCTGAAAACCCCTGGGGTCAGTCCTGATCTTGGGTGTACTGGGCCGCGTACCAACTGGAGTCGATGACAGGGTTGCGCAGCGCCGCCCAAAAACGGTCGTCAGGTATCGGTGGCAGGGAGGGATGGCCCAGGTCCGCATGCAGATCCGCACGCCAGTCGAGAGTGAAGTGGCTTCGCATGTTCGCGCTTTCGCACACGGACCTGTACGGGGACCCCCAGATCCCGAGCGCTATCTGCTCCGCGGCCCACCTGCGCGTGCGGTCTCGTCCGGTGTCGGCCTGCGCGAGCACCGTGCGGAGTCGCAAGGCGAGCGGGCCGGTCTGGTCCGGCTGTGGCGGGGCCGCACCGCGCTCCCAAGCGTCCAGGGCTGCCTTGACCTCCGGGTAGTGGTTCAGGCCCGTTTCGACCGCCAGTCTGCGCAGTTGCTTCCGCGCGGCCTCAACCACCCGCTCATACGGCAGGGTCGCGATCAGTGCACCGAGTTCCTCGTGTCCGTCCAGGTAGCTCACGTGGAGGAGGTCGGTGGGACTGTAGGACAGGTCCAGCTCTGGCAACTGCTCATCCGGTGCGGGAAGGGGCTCGTCGGCACTGTACTTCGGCCTGGCAGGCAGAGGCGCTTCCCGGAACAGCCGGCCGTTGAAGGTGACGATACCGGCGTCCTGGCCGCGCTCAAGCTGGTCGGCCTCTGCGGCCAGATACTCGCCCAGCGAGTCGGCCTGCCCGAAACTGGTGCCGGTCTCGTCGAAGAACCGCCCGATCGCACCGAAGGAGTCCCGCCCGGTACGGCAGTCCACCAGAAGGCCGTCCGACGTCACGTCGTAAGAACCGAACTTCACGTAGCCGTGAAGCCAGTAGCACTCGGCCTCTCCGTCGATGCCCTGGCCGATGCCGCGCATGAACCCGGTGTCCCCGAGGATTCCGCTCACCCCGAGCAGCCGGTCGCCCGAGCTGAACCGGAAAGCCTCAGGTCCCTCCAGCGCTCCGTTGTGCCGGAGGAGTGAAGCGACCAGGTGAGGAGGAAAGGTGACCCCCAGTTCCTGTTGCGCTACCACGATCTCCTCGTCTCCTGCGGGCGGCCGTAGCGTGGCGAAAGTGCGGGGCGCGTGTTCGCGCAGCCACGCGTCGATGCGAGTCCATGAGGCCTGGACCAGGTCTGATGTCATGGTTTCGACCTTAGAGCCAGCTGCTGACAACAGCTTGATCGTCGCTCACCGACCTTGCCTCCGGGTTGGCGTTCAGGCCGGCAAGCTCGAGTGGACCCTTGTCCCGGCTCACCAAGCTGCCGGCACCGGACGCTGCAGCCGCCCACTCGACGCTGAAGCGCTCAGTCGCAATCACCCGATCGGTGGCCAACTCGAAGAAGCTCAATGATGCCTGTAGTACGGCGGAGGGCGGCCGGAGGCGCGGTGGCCTGGGCGCACAGAAGGGCCCCAGGGGTCACCGGGGCCCTTCTGCGGGTGGTGCTACTGGGCCACCGCCTCGATGATGACCAGGCCCACCTCCACGACCCACTCGGTGCGGATCGCCTTACAGGTACGCTTGGCGGCGTCCCACCAGGCGTTGTTGCCCCGGCCGTGCTTCGGCTACTTCCTGTTGCCCACGTCGACCTCACGGGGTCCGGGGGGCGCGGCGCTCCCCGTTCACCCCTTCCGCGGGAGCTGGTACGTTTTACAGTACGGATTTCACGTGACCTCGGTCACATTCGCTCCGGGCTGGGTCGGCATGGCAGGGCCTTCGACGGCTGCGGCAGAAATGCGCATGGTTGCGAGTTCGTCGGCGACGAAGTTCGCCGGCAGGCCGGCAGCGGTAGCGCGCTCCTCCCAGTCCGCGATCA
This sequence comes from Streptomyces wedmorensis, assembly GCF_000716445.1. Classification (GTDB taxonomy): domain Bacteria; phylum Actinomycetota; class Actinomycetes; order Streptomycetales; family Streptomycetaceae; genus Streptomyces; species Streptomyces wedmorensis. The sequence continues at coordinate 2,829 of NZ_JNWK01000043.1, read as the reverse complement.
GCTCGTCGACGAACGGCGCTGCCCAGGTGCCCTTGACGGCTTCCGGGAAGGGCACTTCGGCTCGGACGAGCAGCCGCGCCATAGTGATGGTCTGCGCTCCCAGCTCGGCGAGGGAGTCGTCGTCCATCTCGGCGTAGACGGCCTGGTACGCCTCGCTCTGGCGCATCCGGCCGAGGACCCGCATGTAGACCTCCGGATCCTCCAAGGCCTCTTCGGATTCGGCGGAGAGCGCCATCACCGCCTCGACGACCTGGAGTATCTGACGGGCTTGCTCCTCCGTGATGTCACTGGGCTTCAGCACGTGCCCCGACGAGTTGGCGTCCGTGTAGAAGCCGCGCATCTTGTTCTTGTGCGTGCGGCGCGCGTCTCTGAGGGCCAGCTTGAACAGCTCCTCCATCCCCTCCGGCATCTCCTCGTTCATCATGCCGAGCATCATGAAGGCGTAGAACGCCTTCATCTCGTGGCTGTTGAAGGCCTTGCGGAAGACCTCCTCGTTCGCCAGACGCTGCTCGTGGGGCTGAAGGAGAGCCGACGTGCAGATCATGGCCTTGCCGAGCTCTTCGAGGACGAGAGCCGCATTGGCGAAGGCGACCGACCAGATGCCGACGTCGAGGACCGCGCGGGCGGCGATCAGGTGCTGGCGGGCGTGCTTGTGCGCCTCGGAGGCCAGCGTGATGAGGACCCGGTCCGTCTCTTCCGGGTCAGAGAGCAACATTGCCATCAGAACACTGTGACAGCGGCCGTTGTTCAATGCACCAGAGTTCCGCGACCCCGATAGCCGAGGTCCGCGGGTCAGAACAGTGCGGGCGCCTCCGGCTCCGCCTGGTCCTGCTCGGCGGGCTCTTCGGCGGGAGTTCCATCGACCTGGCGCAGGACACGAGGAGCGTCCCGGGCTCACGGTGCATCAGGGCGGGGTCGTGGCACCACAGGCAGCCATTGCTGAGGCGTCCGGCGACCGGGCCGACGGCGATGGGCCGGTCGCACTTCTCGCAGCGGACATGTGACAGCTTCATCGAGCCAGTGTGTCGGACACTGCGGGGGCGGGGCCTCGGATCCGTTCAATGCCCGAGGGAAGGGCTGGGTGATGAATTCGGCCGCGCGCCAGCTCACTTAGAGGGCATCTGATCAATGTTCACGCCACTGTGGGAGGGGTGTCCGTTTCGATTCGCCAGGTTGGTGCAGATTCTCCGGTGAGTTCGCGGCTCATTTTGTTAGCCATCGCCCAATGGATCATCGTTCGGGATCTCTGCGGCAGTGCCTCGTAGTCACGTGCCAGGCGGCGGTGCTGCATCAGCCAGCCGAAGGTCCGCTCGATCACCCACCGTTTGGGCAGCGGCTGGAAGCCCTTCTCTCTCGGCCGCTGCACCACCTCCACATCGATTCCGAGGCCGGCGCCGTGCTGGATGACGCTGGTCTGGTAGCCACCGTCGGCCCACACCTTGGTCACACTCGGATGGGCCGCCGCCAGCTCGGTCAGAGCCTGCTTGCCGCCGGCGGAATCATGGACGGAAGCCGCAGTGACAAGGACGGTCAGGACCAGGCCGAGGGTGTCGGTGATCAGGTGACGCTTACGCCCTTTGATCTTCTTGCCGGTGTCGATGCCCTGACTCGCCTCGGCGACATTCCCCGAGGTCTTCACGCTCTGGGCATCCACCACGGCCGCGGACGGCTCCACCGTTCGGGCGGCTGCCCGGCGGGTCCTGTCCCGCAACAGATCGTGGACCTGCTCGGTGGTTCCGTCCGCCTCCCACTTGGCGTAGTAGTCGTAGACGGTCTTGAACGGCGGGAAGTCGTGCGGAAGGTACTCCCACGGGATCCCGGTGCGGTTGACGTAGAGGATCGCGTTCACGATCTCCCTCAGATCATGCACCCGCGCTGCCGGCCCGGGCCCTGAGCGGGCCGCCCGCCAAGCAACGAACACGGGCTCGATCAACGCCCAACGGGCATCGGAGATGTCACTGCGATACGCACGTCGAAGTGTCACGTCCCGGACAACGAGCGCTACGGCCTACAGTCACAAGAGCATCCCATAACACCAACTACCTAGATCAGATGCCCTCTAAGGCAGAGGCCACGGACAGCGGCGGTCTGCGCATCATCAAGACGAACCCCGAAGGAAATCCCGTCACCGGCACCGGATTTCAACTGCTCGACACCACCGGCAAGACCATCGCCGACGGCAAGACCGGCAGCGACGGCACCCTGACCTTCTCCGGCCTGGCACCGGGCATCGCCCGGCTCAAGGAGACCACTTCCGGAAGCCCCCTCCTGGGCACCGTCCCCGACCAGGACGTCGTCATCGTCCCCGGCCCACCTGCGGACTTGCCGATCACCGACCCCTACAGGGCCGCCGCACTCACCCTCAAGGTCACCGACAAGACCACCGGCAAGGGCCTGGCAGGCGCGGTCGCCAACGTCGTCCCGAAGGGCGCCAAGGACGACAAGGGCGCCTTCACCCTGACCACCGGCAAGGACGGCACCGCCAAGGCACCCCTCCCGATCGGGAAGAAGACCGGCACCACCTACACCGTCACCCAGACCAAGGTCCCCGCCGGCTACCGGTCTCAGACCACATCCGTCGACGTCGCTGCCGTCCCCGGCCAACCCGTCACACCCTCCTTCGCCAACACCAGCACTGCCGCGCCGCCCACCCAGAAGCCGACCGCGCGGCCGACCGGCCGACCCACCGCGTCAGCCTCCGACCAGCCGATCCCCAGCAGCTCTCAGTCCGCTAGGTCCTGTCCGGCCGATCAAGGCCGGCCCTAGGGGTTCTGCAAGGATGCTGGGATGCAGCACCTGCCGGATGACCCGTCGCTCCTGCCCGCCCCG
>NZ_JNWK01000042.1 GCF_000716445.1 Streptomyces wedmorensis | reverse complement strand
CGACGCCCGCAACGGCGTCGTCGAGCAGACCCGCCGCCACGCCGCCGTCGCCGCCCTGCTCCGCGTCCCGCACGTGGTCCTGGCCGTGAACAAGATGGACCTCGTCGACTACGCCGAGCCCGTCTTCGCCGCGATCGCCGAGGAGTTCACGACGTACGCCTCCGAGCTCGGCGTCCCGGAGATCACCGCGATCCCGATCTCGGCGCTCGCCGGCGACAACGTCGTGGAGCCGTCCGCGAACATGGACTGGTACGGCGGCCCGACGGTGCTCGAACACCTGGAGACCGTCCCGGTCAGCCACGACCTGACGGCCTGCCACGCGCGGTTCCCCGTCCAGTACGTGATCCGCCCGCAGACCGCCGAGCACCCCGACTACCGGGGCTACGCCGGCCAGATCGCGGCCGGTGCCTTCCGCGTCGGCGAGGAGATCACCGTCCTGCCGTCGGGGAAGACCTCCACGATCACCGGCATCGACGCGCTGGGCGAGTCCGTGGACATCGCCTGGGCGCCGCAGTCGGTCACGATCCGGCTCGCCGACGACATCGACATCTCGCGCGGCGACCTGCTCGCCCCGGTCGGTGACGCCCCGGCCACCAGCCAGGACGTCGAGGCGACGGTCTGCCACGTGGCCGACCAGCCGCTCTCGGTGGGCCAGCGGGTCCTGCTCAAGCACACCACGCGCACGGTCAAGGCGATCGTCAAGGACATCCCCTCGCGGCTGACCCTGGACGACCTGTCCCAGCACCCGAACCCCGGGCAGCTGGTCGCCAACGACATCGGCCGGGTCGTCGTACGCACCGCCGAGCCGCTCGCGCTCGACTCGTACGCGGACTCCCGGCGCACCGGTTCGTTCCTGCTGATCGATCCGGCGGACGGCACCACACTCGCGGCGGGCATGGCGGGCGAGTCCTTCGCCACGACCAAGGCCGTCGCCGCGGTGGACGAGGAAGAAGGGTGGGACTTCTGACATGAACCAGGACTTCTACGCCACCTTCGCGAAGGAGGGCGGCCGGGTGGGCTCCGGCGCCCTCGGCGCGGGCCGGGGAGGTGTCGCGCGATGTGCGTGCTGACCTCGATGCGCCGCGCGAGCGGTGCGACACGGCTCCACCCGCTCCACCCCGAACGACATAAACGCAGACTTCGCTGAGAAGTTGAATCGAGGGGACACCACCCGTGCCTGCCACCACCCGTACCACCCTGCGCCGCGGCCTGGCCGCCGCCGCCGTCCTGCCGCTGCTGATCGGCGCACTCGCCTCCTGCGGCTACGGCTCCGAGGCCAAGAACGACGAGAAGAAGGTGGCCGCCGAGGGCGACAAGCTCTCCGCCGACACCGTACGGCTCGGGTACTTCCCCAATCTCACGCACGCCACCGCGCTCGTCGGTGACCAGGAGGGCATCCTCCAGAAGGAGCTGGGCGGCACGAAGCTGGTGCCCACCACCTTCAACGCGGGCCCGTCCGAGATCGAGGCGCTGAACGCCGGCTCGATCGACATCGGCTTCATCGGCCCCTCGCCGTCCATCAACGGCTACGTCAAGACCAAGGGCACCAACCTCCGCATCGTCGGCGGCTCCGCCTCCGGTGGCGTGAAGCTCGTGGTGAACCCGGCGAAGATCAAGACCCTGGACGACCTCAAGGGCAAGAAGATCGCCACCCCGCAGCTCGGCAACACGCAGGACGTGGCCTTCCTCAACTGGATCTCCGAGAAGGGCTGGAAGGTCGACGCCCAGAGCGGCAAGGGCGACGTCTCCGTGGTCCGCACGGACAACAAGGTCACCCCGAACGCCTACGCCTCCGGCGCGATCGACGGTGCCTGGGTCCCCGAGCCGACCGCGTCGAAGCTGGTCAGTGACGGCGCGAAGGTCCTGCTCGACGAGTCCGACCTGTGGCCGGACAAGAAGTTCGTCATCACGAACATCATCGTGTCGCAGAAGTTCCTGGCGGCGCACCCGGACGTCGTCGAGGCGTTCCTGCGCGGCACGGTGAAGACCAACGAGTGGATCAACGCCAACCCGGACAAGGCGAAGGCCTCGGCCAACGCCAAGCTGAAGGACCTCTCGGGCAAGGCGCTGGGCGCCAAGGTGATCGACGCCGCGTGGCCGTCCATCCAGTTCATCAACGACCCGCTGGCGGCCACGCTCCAGGCCCAGGCCGACCACGCGGTGAAGGCCGGCCTGCTGAAGCAGCCCGAGCTGTCCGGCATCTACGACCTGAAGCCGCTCAACAAGGTCCTGAAGGCCGCGGGGCAGCCCGAGGTCTCCGACGCCGGTCTCGGCGCGAAGTAGTACCCCGAGCAGTCGGCTTCGGACACCCGTGCAGCAGCCCGAGTTCAGCATTACCAGGAGGTGACGACCATGGCCACGACCGCGACGCTCGCCAAGGCCGAGGACCGTGCGGAGGTGACCCATGCCGCCCGCATCGAGCATGTCTCCAAGTCCTTCGGCGGACCCGCCGGCGGGCAGCTCGTCCTCGACGACATCTCGCTCGATGTCGCCCCGGGCGAGTTCGTCACCCTCCTGGGCGCCTCGGGCTGCGGCAAGTCCACGCTGCTCAACCTGGTCGCCGGGCTCGACCGGCCGTCCGCGGGGTCCATCGAGACCCCCGGCGGCCGGCCGGCCCTGATGTTCCAGGAGCACGCCCTCTTCCCGTGGCTCACCGCGGGCAAGAACATCGAACTGGCCCTGCGGCTGCGCGGGGTGCCCAAGGCCGACCGCCGTACCGAGACCGAGCGGCTGCTCGACCTGGTGCGGCTCGGCGGCTCGTACGACAAGCGGGTCCACGAGCTGTCCGGCGGCATGCGCCAGCGGGTCGCGCTGGCCCGCGCGCTCGCCCAGGACAGCGACCTGCTCCTGATGGACGAGCCGTTCGCCGCGCTCGACGCCATCACCCGGGACGTGCTGCACGACGAGCTGACCCGGATCTGGCGGGAGACGAAGCTGTCGGTGCTCTTCGTCACCCACAACGTGCGCGAGGCCGTGCGGCTGGCCGAGCGCGTCGTCCTCCTCTCCTCGCGGCCCGGCCGGATCGCGCACGAGTGGACCATCGACATTCCTCAGCCGCGTCGCATCGAGGACTCCGACGTCGCGGAGCTGTCCCTCGAGATCACCGAGCACCTGCGTGGGGAGATCCGCCGCCATGGCCAGCACTGAAACCGCCCCGAAGTCCCCGAAGGCCGACGATCTCGCCGGCCTCGAGGCGGGGCTTGACGCGCTCGACAGCGTGCAGATCCGGCGGACGCCGGTCCGTGAGGTCCTGGTCAAGAAGGTCCTGCCGCCGCTCGTCGCCGTCGCTCTGGTCCTCGTGGTGTGGCAGCTCCTCGTGACCCTGAAGGTCACCGACGAGTTCAAGCTGCCTGCGCCGTCCGCCGTGTGGGACAGCCTGACCACGATGTGGCTGGAGGGCACCCTCCTCGAAGTCCTGTGGACCAGCGTCTCCCGGGCCCTGTTCGGGTTCCTCCTGGCGCTCGCCATCGGCACCCCGCTGGGCCTGCTGGTCTCCCGCGTGAAGTTCGTGCGCGCGGCGATCGGACCGATCCTCGCGGGTCTGCAGTCGCTGCCGTCGGTCGCCTGGGTGGCGCCCGCCGTCCTGTGGCTCGGCCTCAACGACAGCATGATGTACGCGGTGATCCTGCTCGGCGCCGTCCCGTCGATCGCCAACGGCCTCGTCGCCGGCGTCGACCAGGTCCCGCCGCTGTTCCTGCGGGCGGGCCAGACGCTCGGCGCGACGGGCCTCAAGGGCGCCTGGTACATCGTGATGCCGGCCGCGCTCCCCGGCTACCTGGCCGGTCTCAAGCAGGGGTGGGCGTTCTCGTGGCGTTCGCTGATGGCCGCGGAGATCATCGCGTCCTCCCCCGACCTCGGCCTCGGCCTCGGCCAGCTCCTGGAGAACGGCCGCAACAACATCGACATGGCCGGGATCTTCCTGGCGATCATCCTGATCCTGATCGTCGGCATCGCCATCGACCTGCTGATCTTCAGCCCGCTGGAGCGCACGGTGCTCCGTCGCCGCGGCCTGCTGACGAAGAGCTGAGACCGACCGTGAACCGCCCCGTCCTCCTCGTCGTCGCCCACGGCAGCCGCGACCCGCGGCACGCGGCGACCGTCCAGGCGCTGGTGCGCCGGGCCGGTGCGCTGCGGCCGGGGCTGCGCGTGGAGACGGCGTTCCTGGAGTTCAACCTGCCCTCGGTGCCGGGAGTGCTGGAACGGCTCGTGGCCGACGGGGTGCGGGAGGTGGTGGCGCTGCCGCTGCTGCTGACCCGCGCGTTCCACGCGAAGGCCGACATCCCCGCCGTACTGCGGCAGGCGCCGCCCGCCCTGAGCATCCGGCAGGCGGAGGTCCTCGGCCCCTCGCCGCTGCTGATCGCGGCGGTGGAGCGGCGGCTGTACGAGGCCGGGCTGACGCCCGCCGACAAGAGCGCGACCGGGGTCGTCCTGGCCTCGGCGGGCTCCACGGACCCGGAGGCGATCGCGGTGATCGCAGAAACGGCGCGGGAGCTGCGGCGCACCGGTTGGTGCTCCGTGCGGCCCGCGTTCGCCTCCGCATCCCTTCCCCGTACGGAGGAGGCCGTCCGGGCCCTGCGCTCGGAGCCCGGCGTGCGGCGGGTGGCCGTGGCCCCGTACGTCATCGCGCCCGGCCGTCTCCCGGACCGCATCGCGGCCGGCGCCGCGGAGGCGGACGTCCTGGCCGACGTCCTCGGCCCGTCCCCCGAGCTGGCGCGTCTGCTCCTGGACCGGTACGACGGGGCGCACGCGGTACGCCGGCCGGTCGCCCGTACCGCCTGACCCCTCGCGAACTTTCTCGGCACGAGAGCAAGTTCACGCCTTTGGGTGCGCATCCTTCGGGGCCTTTCGCGCGTCTTCTGTGCACCGGACCCGCACGGGTCCGGAGGACATCGATTCCTACCGAGGACAGAAGACTTTGATCACTTCGACACTCCGCGTGCGCAGTGCCGTGACCGTCTCGCTCACGGCCTCGGCCGTACTGGCCGGAGGTCTCTTCGCCGGCCAGGCACACGCCGCGCCGGCCGTCCCGTCGATCACCGCCCCGGGCGGGTTCGTCATGAACAACGGGACGGGCGCCACGCTGTTCGGGAAGGCCGCGGACACCCGCCGGTCGACCGGCTCCACCACGAAGATCATGACCGCGAAGGTGGTGCTGGCCCAGCGCGGCCTCAACCTCGACGCGAAGGTCACGATCGACAAGGCGTACAGCGACTACATCGTCGCCAAGAACGCCTCGTCGGCCCGTCTCATCGTCGGCGACAAGGTGACCGTGCGGCAGCTCCTCTACGGTCTGATGCTGCCGTCGGGCTGTGACGCCGCCTACGCCCTGGCCGACAAGTTCGGCACCGGCACCACGCGGGCCGCCCGGATCAAGTCGTTCATCGGCAAGATGAACGACGAGGCCCGGAAGCTCGGGATGCGGAACACCCACTTCGACTCGTTCGACGGAATAAGCAATGGCAGCAACTACTCCACTCCGCGGGACCTCACCAAGCTCGCGAGCAGTGCGATGAAGGACGCCACGTTCCGCACCGTCGTCAAGACGAAGTCCACGTCGCAGAAGGTGACCACCAGGTCCGGCGGTTACCGCTACATGTCGTGGACCAACACGAACAAGCTCCTGAGCACGTACAGCGGCGCGATCGGTGTGAAGACCGGTTCGGGCCCGCAGGCCAAGTACTGCCTCGTCTTCGCGGCCACCCGCGGCAACAAGACGGTCATCGGTGCGGTGCTCGGCGCGCCGTCCGAGGCGAACCGGGCGGCCGACGTCAAGAAGCTGCTCGACTACGGCTTCGCGCGCTAGGAGCCGGACGGGCCGCCTCCCGCCGCGGCGGGAGGCGGCCCCACGGCGGGCACGCCGGGGACCCCCCTCAGCCGAAGTCGAGCCCGCCCGTGCGGGTGCGCTTGAGCTCGAACAGGTCGGGGTCGCCGGCGAGGACCCGGAAGCTGTCGAAGAGTGCGGCGGCGCGCTCGCCGCGCGGGATGGCCCGCAGGACGGGGCCGAACCAGACGGTGCCGTCGACGTGGATCGTCGGGGTGCCGACGTACGCCTCGGACTCGGGCTCCTTGCCGGCGTCGTGGCTGCGGCGGACGAGCTCGTCGTAGGCGGGGTCGTGGGCGGCGGCGGCGAGTTCCGGCGGGAGGCCGAGTTCGGTGAGCGACTCGGCGATGACGGCGTCGAAGTCCTTCTGCTTCTTCTCGTGGATGCGGGTCCCGTACGCGGTGTAGAGCGGGCGCAGGATCTCCTCGCCGTGCTGCTCGGCGGCGGCGACCGCCACCCGGACCGGGCCGATGGAGGCGTCGACGAGCTCCCGGTACCAGTCGGGCAGGGTGTTGCCCTCGTTGTGGAAGTACAGGCTCATGACCTTGAAGCGGAGGTCGATGTCCCGGTGGTTCTCGACCTCCAGGATCCAGCGGGAGGTGATCCAGGCGAAGGGGCAGGCGGGGTCGAAGTAGAAGTCGACGGTGGGGCGGGAGGGGTTCCGCGGCTGGGTCTCGGTGCTCGTCATACAGGTGAATCTAGCCATGGGGTGGCCTGCCTCCGTGGTCCAATCACGGGCCGTGTCGGTGGGCCACTTCGGGCTCACTCCTCCCGTGTCATCTCGATGAGCTTGAGCACCGTGTTCCAGTTCCTGGCGGTGGCGACGAGACCCTTGACGACGGACGGGCGGGAGACCGCCTCGCTCAGCCTGGACCTGCCGAGGCCGTCGGGCGCGTAGAGATAGAGCACCCGGTCGCCGAGGGCGAATTCCTCGGGGAGGTAGGCCTCGCGGTCGATCGCGGCGAAGCGCTCGGGGTCGGCGGGCCCGGAGTAGTAGACGGCGTGCAGCTGCTTGCCTTCGAGGTCCGCGGCCGGGAAGGGGCAGGCCTCGGCGACGGCGGCGAGGTAGTCGCCGCCGCGGACCAGGCAGTCGACGCGGAAGCCGAAGCGCTCCTCGATCGCGTCCTCCAGCACGTCCTTCAGTTCGTCCTCGCCGGCGCCCGACGCGGTGCTGAAGACGGCGTTCCCGCTCTGCAGGTAGGTGCGGACGCCGTCGTGCCCGAGGCCTTCGAGGAGCTCGCGCAGCTCCGCCATGGGCACCTTCCGGTGCCCGCTCACGTTGATGCCGCGCAGCAGGGCCGCGTACGTCTTCGTCATGGACTCAATCTAGGCGGCCACCGCGCCTCGTGGGGGGCGGCACGGTGGCCGGTTCGAACACTGGCCGATGGAGGGGATCGTGGAGAAGACCCTTCACTCATCTGTGACTTATTCAACAAGGTTTCGTAATCGCGAATCCATCATTTGCGTTGATAGCGGGCGAGGACCCGGTTGCCGTCCGTGACCAGCCGTCGGCGTAGTTCGCCGGCGTCGATGGCGCCGCTGTAGTACTCCTGGAAGGCCGGGGTGGCCACCTTGTCCTTCCATTCCGGATAGCCGCGCACCGACTGCGCGGGCGCGGGCCGCAGCTGCCGCGCGACCGCGGCCCCGGTGGCCCAGCCGTGGCGCGCGGTGTGCAGGGAGGGGTCGGCGAGCGCGGTCGTGCCGGTGGGCAGCATCCAGTCGCCGAGGGCGAGCCGCACCATGTTCTCCGGGCGCAGGAAGAAGTCGAGGAACGCCGCCGCCTCCTTCTTGTGCGGGCTGGCCTCTGCGATCGACAGGGTCTGCGGGGAGACGCCCTGGGCGAGTCCGGCGGCGCCGGCGGGGGCGGGCAGCACCGTCCATTCGAAGCCTTCGGGGGCCTGTTGCGCGATCTGCTGCCGGTAGGCGAAGCCCAGCGGGACCATGGCGTACTTGCCGGCGAAGAAGCCGGGCAGGGTGTCGGAGCCGCCGCTGCCGAGCGTCGTGCGCGGGGCGGTGCGATCGGTGACCACCAGATCGCGGATCGTGCCGGGGACGACGGTGTCGGCCTCGGTGAGGTCGACGGTGACCCGGCCGTCCTCGCCGCGGTGGAAGAGCCGGCCGCCCGCCGAGAGCCCGAGGTTGAGGCTGACGGAGACGGGCTCCTTGAGCGGCCAGGCGACCGCGTGGCGGCCGGGGCCCATGGTCCGGGTGAGGTCCTGGGCGATGCCGCGGAACTCGGTCCAGGTCCAGGGGTGTTCCGGGGTGGGGACGCGGACGCCGGAGGACTCCAGGATCCTCCGGTTGGCGATGATCACGCGCGGTTCCTGGAGGAAGGGCACGCCGTGGACGCCTTCGCCGAAGGTGGTGGTCTCCCAGCTGCGGGCGGGGATGTCGGCGAGCAGCCGCTCGGAGAGCAGCGGGCGCAGGTCGGCGAGGTAGCCGCCGTACGCGAAGTCGGCGAGGTCGTCGGAGGCGTCGTGGATGATGTCGGGCGCCTCGCCGCCCTCGAAGGAGGTGAGGAGCTGGTCGTGGACGGAGTCCCAGCTGCCCTGGACGTACTCGACCCGGATGCCGGGGTGGGCGGCGTTCCACTCCTTCACGAGCTGCCTGTTGACGTCGACGGATTCCTTCTGCCAGGCGAGCGACTGGAAGCGGAGCCGCACGACCCCGTCGTCGGGGCCGTCGGCGCCCGCACCGCAGCCGGTCAGGAGCAGGGCGAGGAAGGCGACGAGGACGAGGGCGCGTCTCATGACTTCACCGCCCCGGCCAGCGTCCCGCCCGTGATCCGTCTCTGGAGGACGGCGAAGACGACGAGGGACGGCAGGGTCGCGAGGAAGGCCGCGGCGGCCAGCGGGCCGAGGTCGGCCACTCCCTCGGCGCCGAGGAAGTGGGTGAGGACGACCGGCAGGGTCTGCTTCTCCGGGGACTTGAGGAGGACGAGCGCGAAGAAGAACTCGTTCCACGCGGTGACGAAGGCGAACAGGGCGGTGGCGACGATCCCGGGGCCGAGCAGCGGGGCCGTGACCGAGACGAGGGTACGGATCCGGCCGGCGCCGTCGACGGCGGCGGCCTCCTCCAGTTCGGCCGGCACGGCCCGTACGTACCCCATCAGCATCCAGAGGGCGAAGGGCAGCGACCAGACCACGTAGACCATGACGAGGCCGGCGACGCTGTTGACCAGGTGCAGGTTCTTGAGGATGAGGAAGAGCGGGATGATCACCAGCACGAAGGGGAAGGCCTGGCTGATCACCACCCAGCCGGTGGCGGCCGAGGCGAGCCGGCCGCGGTGCCGGGCCGTCACATAGGCGAGCGGGGTCGCGACGGCCACCGCGATCACGGCCGCGGCGACCGCCGCCACCAGGCTGTTCCCGGCGGCCCTGAGCAGCGGCTGCTCGTCGAAGGCCTGCCGGAAGTTGGCCGCCGTGGGGTCCTCCGGGATCCAGGTGGGGTGCAGCGAGGCCAGTTCGGGGGCGGGCTTGAAGGCGGTCGAGACCAACCAGAGGAAGGGGAAGGCGAGGAAGACCAGATACGCGAGGAGGGCGAGGTACTGGCCGATCCGCGCGGGTCCGCTCGCCTTGAGGGCGCTCACCGGTCCTGGTCCCCTTTCAGACGGCGTACGAGGGAGAGGGCGATGAGCACCGAGACGGCGGCGATCATGACGCAGCCCATCGCGGCGGCGTACCCGAACTGTCCGTAGCGGAAGGCCTCCTCGTAGGCGAAGAGCATGGGGAGCCGGGTCCGGCCGCCGGGCCCTCCGCCGGTCAGCACGTAGACCAGGGCGAAGGAGTTGAAGTTCCAGATGAGGTTGAGGGCGGTGATGGCGAGGGCCACCGGTCTCAGCGCGGGCCAGGTGACGGCGCGGAAGCGGCGCCAGGCGCCGGCGCCGTCGAGGGCCGCGGCCTCGTGGAGTTCGCGCGGGGTGTTCTGGAGCCCGGCGAGCAGGGCGACGGTGGTCTGCGGCATCCCGGCCCAGACGCCGACGAGGATCACCGCCGGGAGGGCGGTGGCGAGGCCGGAGAGCCAGTCGTGGCCTTCGCCGAGGCCGAGGTTCCGGAGGGTCTCGTTGAGGATGCCGGCGTCGGGGTTGTAGACGAGCCGCCACATGATGCCGACGACGACCTCCGGCATCGCCCAGGGCACGATGGCGAGCGCCCGCGCCAGCCAGCGGAAGCGGAGGTTCTGGTCGAGCAGCAGGGCGAGGCCGAGGGCGAGCAGGAACTGCGGGACGGTGACCCCGACGGCCCAGAGCAGGCCGATGCGGAACGAGTCCCAGAAGAGGGTGTCGTGCAGCAGGTCCTGGAAGTTGAGGGTGCCGACCCACTGGGTGGCCTGGGTGCGGCCCGACTGGGCGTCGGTGAAGGCGAGCGCGATGCCGTAGAGCAGCGGGCCGACGCTGAGCACGAGGATCGGCAGGAGGGCCGGGAGCACCAGGAACCAGGCGCCGAGGTCGGGCCCGCGCGGGCGTCCGTCGCGTCCGGCGCGCGGCGGGCGCGTCCTGTCCGGCCGCTTCGTCGCGGTCAGCGAGCTCACCGATCCGACCCCCGTCCGCTGCCTCGGCCGCCTTGGGAACCCCGCCATGGTCCTGACGGCCCGTCGGACCGTCAAGGCGGTCTGCGCCGTGAGCTGCGTGGATGGGAGACTTTGGCGCAAACACACGGGTGAGGGAGAGGTCGATGGACGAGGCGCGGGCGCGGGAGATCCTGGCGGCGGCGGGGTTGCCGGTCGCGGAGGCGCGGCTGCTCGCCCTGGGGGAGAACGCGGTCTTCGCGGTGGGCGGCCTGGTGGTGAAGGTGGGCCGGGACGCCGAGCTGTTCGAGCGGGCGGAGCGGGAGCTCGCGCTGGCCTCGTGGCTGGAGACGGCGGGGGTGCCCGCCGTCCGGGCCGCCGAGGAGAAGCCGCGTCCGGTCGAGGGGCATCCGGTCACCGTCTGGCACCGGCTGCCCGACGCGGTCCGGCCGACCGAGCCGCGCGATCTGGCCCCGCTGCTGCGGGCGGTGCACGCGCTGCCCGAGCCGGCGGACCTCGTCCTTCCGCGCCGTGACCTGCTGGGCGGGGTCGAGCGGTGGCTGCGGCTCGCGGGCGACGCGATCGACCCGGCGGACGCGGCGTTCCTGCGGGAGCGGCGCGACTCCTTCGCCCCGGCGGCCGCCGCCCTGACTCCGCGTCTGACGCCGGGCCCCATCCACGGCGACGCCCTTCCCCGCAACGTGCACGTCGGTCCGGACGGCCCGGTCCTGGTGGATCTGGAGACCTTCTCGTCGGATCTGCGCGAGCACGACCTCGTGGTGCTCGCCCTCTCCCGCGACCGGTACGGCCTCGACCCGGCCGCCTACGACGCCTTCACGGAGGCGTACGGCTGGGACGTCCGGGAGTGGGAGGGGTGCGCGGTGCTGCGCGGCGCGCGGGAGACCGCGAGCTGTGCGTGGGTGGCGCAGCACGCCCCGGCGAATCCGAAGGCCCTGGCCGAATTCGAGCGTCGGGTGGCCTCGCTGCGGGAGGGCGACACCGAGGTCCGCTGGTACCCGTTCTGACATCATGATCCCCGCGCGAACAGGACCGATGCGAACGGGGTTTCGATATGCGGGTTCAGTTGTCCGAGGTGTCCCTCGACGTCGAGGTGAGCGGCGAGGGGCCGGCCGTGCTGCTCGTGCACGGCTTCCCCGACAGCCACCACCTCTGGCGCCACCAGGTCGCGGCGCTCACCGCCGCCGGCTTCCAGTGCGTGACGCCCACGCTGCGGGGCTTCGGCGCGTCGGACCGTCCCGAGGGCGGCCCGGAGGCGTTCCACCCGGCGAAGCACGTCGGCGACCTGCTCGAACTCCTCGCCCGGCTGGACCTCGACCGGGTCCATCTGGTCGGCCACGACTGGGGTTCGGGCATCGTCCAGGGTCTCGCCGGTGTGGTCCCGGACCGGGTGCGCAGCCTGAGCCTGCTGTCGGTGGGTCACCTGGGCTCCATCCGGGCCGCCGGCTGGGAGCAGAAGCAGCGGTCCTGGTACATGCTGCTGTTCCAGCTGGCCGGGGTCGCCGAGGAGTGGCTGGCGCGGGACGACTTCGCCAACCTCCGCGAGATGCTGGCCGAGCACCCGGACGCGGACTCCGTGATCGAGCCGCTGCGCGCCCCGGGCACGCTCACGGCCGCGCTGGACATCTACCGTGCGGGTCTCCCGCCGGAGGTCCAGTTCGGCGCCGACCAGCCGGTGGTCCCGCTGCCGATGGCGCTGCCCGTCATGGGCCTGTGGTCCACCGGCGACCGTTTCCTGACCGAGCGGTCGATGGCCGGCACGGGCGAGTTCGTCCGGGGTTCCTGGCGCTACGAGCGCGTCGAGGACGCCGGCCACTGGCTTCAGCTGGACCAGCCGGAGCGGGTGAACGACCTGCTGCTCTCCTTCCTGAAGGAGAACGGCTGACAGGTCGGTTCCGGTCGATCACTCGTGATCCCGGGTGACCGCTTCCGTGGGACGGTCGACAGAAGATGACCGCTTCCGTGGGCGGAGCCGACGGAAGGGCATATTCAAACCCGCCGGGAGGGTGAGTCCGACTCCGTCCCGGGGAGCGGTGGCGGTGTCCATTTTCCGCGCTGCCATCACCTCTGAGCTGGGACGCTGCCGCCGTCCTCGCCACGCGGGCCCACCGGCCCGGGAACCGGCGGGGACGCCCCGGTACCCGGCGCCGGCCGGCTGGTCGGCCACAGTGAAGAGGACGGCTTCGTGAGCAACCCGCAGGACGACAACGAGATCGGCGCGGTCACCCAGGCCCAGCTGGCGGGGATCGCCGACCACGGCATCTACGCCTCCGCCACCGAGCTCGACCCGGACGCCGTCAACCTGGCGCAGGCTCTGGTCGCCACGCTGAGCGGCTCGACGGAGCAGCCCCTGCTCACTCCCGAGCTGCAGCAGCTGGTGGAGCAGGTGCGGGCCAAGGCGACCTTCGGCTTCCCGTGGATCACCGCGCGGGACGAAGTGCGCCTTTCCGCATTCACGATCAAGCTGAAGAGTGACGAGCCCCGCCCGGTGGTGATCGTGCCGGCGGGCTGGACGCCGCTCGGCTGGACCCTCTTCGTGTACACCTACCTCCAGCTCGCGCTGCGCGGCTACCACGTCCTCGCGTACACCCCGCGGGGCATCGGGCAGACGTTCCCGCTGCCCGGCGGCGGTTACGTCGACGCGCCGTTCACCTCCGGAGGCACGATCGACGTCGCCGGGCAGAACGACTGGACCGACGGCTCCACGGTCATCGACTACGCGCAGGAGCACCTCAGCCCGAGCAAGATCGCCTTCCTCGGCGAGTCGTACGGCTCCGGCATCAGCCAGCTCGTCGCGGCGCACGACCCGACCGCCCGCGTCGACGCCGTCGTCGCCCTGAGCACCTGGGGCAACCTCGCCACCAGCATCTACGACAACGGCACCCGGCACCTGAAGGCCGTGGACGCCCTCGTCAAGCTCACCGGCGGCCCCAAGGAACGGAAGTTCGACCCCGCCACCCTTCAGCTCCTGGCGGACTTCGAGGCCGGAGAGAATCTCGACAAGGTGGTGGACTGGGGCACGGAGCGGGCGCCTTCGTCGTACGCGGACCAGACCAACGCCCGAGGCATCCCCACGTTCTTCTCCAACACCTGGCACGAGACGCTCTTCCCGGTCAACCAGGTCGTCGAGCACTTCGAGCGGCTGACCGTGCCCAAGCACCTGAACCTGTGGATCGGCGACCACGCCGCTCCCGAAGGCGCCGGTCTGACGATCCCCTTCAGCGGGCCGAACCTTCCCGTCGAGGAGGCCTTCGCCTGGCTCGACCACCATGTGCTCGGCATCTCCAACGAGGTGCCCTCGTGGCCCACGGTCAACAACCAGATCATGTTCACGTACAAGACCCAGACCGACCCGGACACCGGCCAGAACGTCATCACCGAACCCGCACGCCGTGAGTCCGCGTCCTCCTGGGCGGAGGTCACCACCTCCACCGAACACTGGTACCTGACCTCCGTCGGCCCCGACAGCCGCGACGGCGGCCTCGCCGCGGACGAGGAGTCCGGCTGGAAGCGGGAGTTCACCGCGGGACAGCTCACGGACGCCACCGCGGTCGACGCGCTCATCGCCACCGGCCAGGCCGAGTGGAAGGGCAACCCGAAGACCTACCCCACGGACAAGTTCGACCGCCAGCACCTCGCCGTCTGGACCAGCGCCCCCCTCCCGGCCGGCGCGAACGGTACGGCCCGGCGCGTCCGAGGAGTCCCCGAGCTCACGCTCACCGTCCGCAGCAGCGCCGCCTCGACGACGCTCGTGGCCTACCTCTTCGACGTGAGCTCCGACGACACGGCCCGCATCATCACCCACGAGCCGCTCACGCTGACCGACCTGACCCCCGGCCAGGACCGCACCGCCACCTGGAGGCTCCAGGCCGCGGGCTACGACCTGGCGGCGGATCACCGCCTCATGCTGGTGGTCAACAGCAAGGACGCGCTCTACTCCGACGCCCTGACCGACGCCGGCGCCGCCGGCAGCACCACCACGATCACGTCGGTCGACGGCACGGCCGCCCGCCTGACCCTGCCGCTGGGCTGACAGGGCCGTAGCACCCGCTCCTAAACCGCCACCGCCGCGCGCAGGGGCCACGTCGGGTCGACGACGGCCTCGGCGTCGCCCTTGCCGCGGAGGAAGGCCTGGAAGTTCTCGGCCCAGGCGCGGTACCAGCCGACCTGTCGGTGGTGGAGTTCCGCGAGGTCGAGGCCGGCCACCTGCGGGTGCCGCTCGGCTATCGCGACGGCGACCCGGACGGCGGCCAGCGCGTCGGCGGCGGCCTGGTGGGCGGCTTCGAGCACGACGCCGTACTCGGCGCAGACGGCTTCCAGGGTCCGCTTGCCGCGCCGGTAGCGGTCGACGGCGCGGTCGATGGTGTACGGGTCGACGACCGGGCCGATGGCCGTCCCGCCGAGCCGCTCCTCCAAGGAGGGCAGTCCGTGGCGGCGCAGCTCGGCGGCGAGGAGGGTGAGGTCGAAGGAGGCGTTGTACGCCACGACCGGGACGCCGTCCTCCCAGTACTCGGCGAGGGTCTTCGCGATCTCGTCGGCGACCTCGCGCACGGGCCGGCCCTCGGCCGCCGCGCGCTCGTTGCTGATGCCGTGGATCGCGGAGGCCTGCTCCGGGATCCGGATGCCCGGGTCGGCGAGCCAGTCCCGCCGGTGTGTGACCCGCCCCCCGCCGTCGACCTCGACGATCGAGGCCGTGACGATACGGGCCTCCAGCGGTTCGGTGCCGGTCGTCTCCAGGTCGAAGCCGACCAGCGTGTCGCCGTGCCAAGCCATCGGGTCCTCCTTACGTGATCTCCCCCGTGGTGCTTACCACCCTCGCACGCACCACTGACAACGCCTCCGGCTGCCCCCGGCGGGGGCTCAGGAGACGGGCCTGGAGTCGAGCCAGACCGACTCGAACTCCTCCCGGTACGTCTCGAAGAGTCCGTGATCTCCGTCACGGGAGGACTGTCCGTGCCGGACCACGTTCCGGCCGCCGCCGCGCAGCACGAGGACCGGTGCCTCCATGCCGCGGGCCCGGCGCAGGTAGGACTGGACGACGCCGACGCCGTCCGGGCCGTCGCCGTCCACCAGGTAGGCGGTGAACCGGGGGGTCTCGTCGAAGACGTGGATCTGGAAGGCGCCGGGGTCGCGCAGCTTCGAGCGGACCCGGCGCATGTGCAGGATGTTCATCTCGACGGAGCGGCTCAGCTCGCCCTTCTTGAGGCCGAGCTCGCGCTCGCGCCGCTTGACTGCGCTGCTCGCCGGGTTGAGGAAGAGGAGCCGGACCCGGCAGCCGGACTCGGCGAGCCGGACCATGCGGCGGCCGGAGAAGTTCTGCACGAGCAGGTTCAGGCCTATGCCCGTGGCGTCGAGGCGGCGGGCACCGCCGAAGAGGTCCTCGGCGGGCAGCTGCCGCTGGAGCCGGACCCGGTCGGGGTGGACGGAGACGACGTCGGCGTACCGGTCGCCGACGAGGTCCTCGACGGCGTCCACGGGCAGCCGGTCGGCGGACGGCACTCCGGCGCCGCTGCCGAGGATCTCCAGGATGCGGGCGGAGGCCCGCTCGGACTGGGCGAGGACGGTGAGCGAGAGGGCCCGGTTGCGGGAGACCACGTTCCGCGTGACCTCCAGCTCGTCGAGGGCGAGTTCGACCTCGCGCCGGTCGTCGAAGTAGGGCTCGAAGCAGGGCCAGTGCTGCACCATCAGCTCGCGGAGCTGGGGCAGCGTGAGGAAGCTGAGGACGTTGTCGTCGGCGGGGTCGAGGAGGTAGCCCTTGCGGCGGGAGACCTCGCGGACGGCGACCGCCCGCTGGACCCACTCCTGGCCGGCCGGGCCGGCCGCGGCGACCACCCACTCCTCGCCGTGCACGGGTTCGTACACGGGCCGCAGGACGGCGGCGACCACGGCCCGCAGCCGCTGTTCGACGAGGTTCAGCCAGATGTAGGCGCGCCCGGCTCGCTGGGCGCGGGTGCGCACCTCGCTCCAGGCCTCGGCGCCCCAGTCGAGTTCCGCGCCGATCTCCACCGGCCGGGCGACGGTGACCGCGCCGGGCGGTGCGACCGTTCCGGTCGGCGCCTCGGCGGGGTCGGCCGGCCCCCCTTCGTGACCCGCGTCACCTGGGGGCAGCTCCAGACCTCCCGAGCTCACCCGCGCACCGCCTTCTGCTCCTGGAAGCCCGTTCCGACCACTCCGACAACGATCAAGGAAGGGTACTCCGCGAGCGGGAGGCGGTGCAGCAGGATCGTCAGGCTGCTTGCTCAACTACCCAGATCGGGCTGGCCGTTCTGAGAGGCGAGATCGGGCGGAGTGAGCGGATTCATAGCGGTTAGGTCCCTGGGGGCGAGCTGGAAGCCCTGCCAGTGGACGGGCATCGGCTGCTGGTCCTCGTCCCGGGCGATGTGGTGGAACCCTATGTTGACCCACACGGACGGCTTGGTCAGGGTCTCGCCGTTGACCCATTTGTCCACGCTGTCACCGGCGTTGGGGGCGCAGTTGCCGATGTTGTCGCTCGCGTACTGCTCGCAGGCGCGCGCCTGGGTGAAGTACACGTCGTGCTTGGTGAAGCCGCGGCCCGCGTGGGTGTCGGTGTGACCGGGCACGATCTCGTACGAGCGGGCGTGGCCGTCGGCGTTCTTGCCGGTGCCGCTGACCACGCGCCACCAGCGCATGTTCTTGGCGTCCCCGGCGAGTTCCTTGGTGACGACGGTGCGCTTGGTCGTCACGGTCGGTCCGCCGCCGCCGGCGGGGGGCGGGGTGACGGTGGAGTCGAACTGCTCGATGCGGTCCTGGGTGGCGCCGTCGAGGCCGAAGTCCAGCTTCCAGAAGACGTTGTGGGCGTGGCTGGTGGCGTAGCCGCGGGCGCCCTTGCCGATGGGCCAGCCGCGGCCGTCGGTGGCGTTGTAGTCGACCGGCGAAAGGCTGCCGGTGGCGCCGACGTTGGCGCCGATGGTGCCGTCGGCGGAGAACCGCCACTCGGTGATGTACTCGTACCAGCCGACCTTGTTCACGCTGTAGACGAGCAGGTCCTTGGCCTGGGCCTGCCAGACCTTGGAGCCGCCGTCGCTGGCCATGCGGTAGGCGTGGCCGCGGGCCCGGGTCGTGGTGCACAGGCCCTTGACGTCGCCGGCCTCGGGCACCTTGATCGTGGTGAGGGTGCCGCCGGGGCATTCGGCGGGCTTGAGGGCCTGGAGGCCCCAGCCGAAGCCGGCGCCGGTGAGGTCGTCGTACTCGGAGCCGCCGTCGTCGTACGGCACGTGGATCTGGGCGAGCCGGGCGCTGGCGAGGACCTTGGCGGGGGCGGCCGTGCCGGGCGGCTGGTAGGTGATCTTGTCGAGGACGAGACCGGCGTCCGTGCTGTAGCGCCAGCACATGCGCCAACTGGCACCGCCGTCGAGCTTCTGCATGATGCGGTAGGCGGAGGAGCAGTCGGGACCCGCCGCGTACGCGGTGCGGGGCGGGGGCGGCGGAGTGGGCGCGGCGGTGGCGCCGGTCGCCGGGCCGGCGGCGGCCGTGGCGGTGCCGAGCAGGGCCGCCGCGGTCAGGGCGGCGCCCCGCCCGCGGGCGCGCCGCTTCTGTCGGGTGGACGGGCTGTGCTGGGTGGACATGGGAACGTACTCCCTCGTACGGAGAGGCGGCGGGAGAGGACCGGGGCGGCGGTGGTCAGCCGACGCGGGTGACGGTCCTCGCGGAGAGGTCGACGATCAGGTTCCGGGTGTCGATCCAGGCCCCGTTGAGGACCTTGGTGACGAGCCGGACGCAGCGGTGCTCGCCGCAGCGGACGAGCTGCGGGGGCACGTCGGCCTCGCGGTAGGGGCGGTAGGCGTCGCCGTTGAACCACAGCTGGGCGGTGGAGGTGAGCTCCTTGCCGGTGGCGTCCTCGTAGTCCTCCTTGACGCCCTTGCCGAGCGGGCTCGCGAGGATCAGTTCCAGTGCCTCGCGCAGTTCCTCGGGGTGGGCGGAGGGCTGGACGCCCTTCTGCGCGCCGGACCTCTCGACCTTGCCCGTGTCGAGGTTGACGGTCCGGGTGATGAGCTCGTCCCGCGCGTAGTCGTAGAAGCGCACGTCGGCGCGGCGCGTGTCGTCCCCCGGCTGCGGGTCGGCGAGTTCGGTGGCGAGGTGCTGCGGCCCCCGGCCGCCCTCGACGTTCTCCTGGGCGGCGGCCGCGGGCGGGGTCAGCGCCAGCTGCTCGGCCCGGGCGAGCTCGTCGTCGGTGAGCGGGTCGCTGCCCACTCCCCTGGCCCCCTCGACCGGCGGCGGCGCCACCGTCGCCGGTGCGGGCGCGGAGCCGGCGGCCTGCGTGCCCGCCTCGCCCTGCCCGGCGGTCCCACCTCCGGAGGCGCCGGCCGCGCCGGCCGCGTCCGCCCCCGCGGCGACGGTGCCGCGTGCGCCCGGCGTGTCCTCGGCCCCCGCCGGGGCCGGCAGGGTGATCGCGACCGCGACGGCGGTTCCCGTCACCGCCATGGCCGCTCCGGCCACCACCTTCCCCAGATGGCGGCGTGCTATTTCGTACACACTTCCCCCTCTATCCCCCTCTTGGTCCTGCGGTCACCCGGTAGGACGGGGCGAAGTCCTAGGAGGTTGCCCCTCTTTCGGGCAGGATTTGGCCGAAGAACACCTCATAAACCCGGACAGAAGAGGAAGAGTCTTATCCATGCAGGTCTGGCCGGGACAGGCGTACCCCCTGGGCGCCACCTATGACGGAGCGGGCACCAACTTCGCGGTCTTCTCGGAGGCCGCCCACAGGATCGAGCTGTGTCTGCTCCATGACGACGGCTCGGAGACGGCGGTGGAGCTGCGCGAGACGGACGCGTTCGTCCGGCACGCCTATCTGCCGGGCGTGATGCCGGGTCAGCGGTACGGGTTCCGGGTGCACGGCCCGTACGCCCCGGAGCGCGGGCTGCGGTGCAACGCGGCGAAGCTGCTCCTCGACCCGTACGCGCGCGCGGTCTCGGGCCGGGTGAAGTGGGGCGAGGCGGTGTACGGCTACCCGTTCGGGCGGCCGGACGCGCGCAACGACCTCGACTCGGGCCCGCACACGATGACCTCGGTCGTGGTCAACCCGTACTTCGACTGGGGCGACGACCGGCGCCCGCGCACCGAGTACCACCACACGGTGATCTACGAGGCCCATGTGAAGGGCCTGACGATGCTGCACCCGGACCTCCCCGAGGAGCTGCGCGGCACGTACGCCGGGCTCGCGCACCCCTCGGTCATCGGCCATCTGAAGGAACTGGGCGTGACGGCGCTTGAGCTGATGCCCGTTCACCAGTTCGTGAACGACCACCGGCTGGTGGACGCGGGGCTGTCCAACTACTGGGGCTACAACACGATCGGGTTCTTCGCCCCGCACAACGCGTACGCGTCCTGGGGCGACCGGGGCCAGCAGGTCCTGGAGTTCAAGTCGGCGGTGCGGGCGCTGCACCAGGCGGGCATCGAGGTCATCCTCGACGTGGTCTACAACCACACCGCCGAGGGCAACCACCTGGGGCCGACGCTCTCCTTCCGGGGCCTGGACAACCCCTCGTACTACCGGCTCTCGAACGATCCCCGGTACTACACGGACACCACGGGCACCGGGAACTCGCTGCTGATGCGCTCCCCCCACGTGCTCCAGATGATCATGGACAGCCTGCGGTACTGGGTGACCGAGATGCACGTGGACGGCTTCCGCTTCGACCTGGCGGCCACCCTGGCCCGCCAGTTCCACGAGGTGGACCGGCTGTCGTCGTTCTTCGACCTGGTGCAGCAGGACCCGGTGGTGAGCCAGGTGAAGCTGATCGCCGAGCCGTGGGACGTCGGCGAGGGCGGCTACCAGGTGGGCAACTTCCCGCCGCTGTGGACCGAGTGGAACGGCAAGTACCGCGACTGCGTGCGGGACCTGTGGCGGGGCGAGCCGCGCACGCTCGCCGAGTTCGCCTCCCGGCTGACCGGCTCGTCCGACCTCTACCAGGACGACGGCCGGCGCCCGCTCGCCTCGGTCAACTTCGTGACCTGCCACGACGGCTTCACGCTGCGCGACCTCGTCTCGTACAACGACAAGCACAACGAGGCGAACGGCGAGGGCAACCGGGACGGCGAGGGCTACAACCGCTCCTGGAACTGCGGGGCGGAGGGCGAGACCGAGGACGTCGGGATCGCCGAGCTGCGCGCCCGGCAGATGCGCAACTTCCTCGCCACGCTCATGCTGTCGCAGGGCGTGCCGATGCTCAGCCACGGCGACGAGTTCGGCCGGACGCAGGGCGGCAACAACAACGCGTACTGCCAGGACAACGAGGTCTCCTGGGTGCGCTGGCCGAAGGAGAACAGCGAGACCGAGGGCACGCTGCTCCGCTTCACGCGCGCGATGGTCCGGCTGCGCCGCGACCATCCGGTCTTCCGGCGCCGCCGCTTCTTCCACGGGCGGCCGGTGGAGGGCACCCACGACGAGCTCACCGACATCGCCTGGTTCACGCCCGAGGGCGAGGAGATGACGTCCCGCGACTGGCAGGCGGCGCACGCCCAGGCACTGACCGTCTTCCTCAACGGCAACGCGATCTCGGAGCCGGGTCCGCAGGGCGAGCGGATCGCCGACGACTCCTTCCTGCTGATGTTCAACGCCTCGGCGAAGGAGTTGGAGTTCGCCGTCCCGGACAGCCACGGCCGGTGCTGGCGGACGGTCGTGGACACGTCCGAACCGGAGGGCATGCCGCCGCGGGAGGGCCCGGAGCTCGCGGGCGGCGAGCGCGTGACGCTGGCGCCGCTCAGCCTGACCGTTCTGCGGCGGCCGGCCTGACCTCCCGTACGACGGTGGCGGGAGCCGTCACCCGTACCGACCAGGAAAGCGCCGCGCAGGCCACGGCCGCCCCCACCGCCACCGCGAAGGCGGCGGGGGCGCCGTGGCCCTCGGCCAGCCGGCCCGAGATCGCCAGGGCGAGGGCCTGGCCACCGACGATCCCGCTGGTCAGGAAGGCCATGGACTCGGCGAGCCGGGCGGCGGGCACGGTCCGCTCGGTGAGTCCGAAGACCGTG
Organism: Streptomyces wedmorensis; assembly: GCF_000716445.1. GTDB lineage: Bacteria > Actinomycetota > Actinomycetes > Streptomycetales > Streptomycetaceae > Streptomyces > Streptomyces wedmorensis. The sequence goes on along the minus strand of NZ_JNWK01000042.1, from coordinate 79,254 downwards.
ATGAGGTGCGGGGCGTAGGCGGCGCCGAGGACGACGACCACCGCGTACAGCGCACCGAGGGAACCGACGAACAGCAGCGGCACCGAGAGCACGACGAGCCCGGCGGTGGCGGCGCGCCAGCGGGTCGTCAGACCGACGCGGGCGGGGACGGCCGCCATCGAGAGCCCGACGGCGGCGCTCATCACGCCCATGGCCGCGTAGACCAGGCCGGCCTGGGCGGGTGCGCCGAGCTCCTCGGTGAGCGCGGTGATCCCGGCCTGCGAGGCGCCGAACATGGCGCCCTGGAGCACCATGGTGCCCCTCAGGGCGTACGCCGGTCCCGGCAGCCGCGTCCGTTCGGCGGCACTCTTCCGGGTGGAAGCGGACGGCTCGGGGGCGGTGGCCCGGGCCGTCGGGTGCAGCGCGAAGGCGGAGCCGCAGACGAGGAGCAGGAGCGCGGCCGCGAGGAGGGCGCCGGCCGGGTGGGCGAGGGCCGCGGCGAGGCCGACGAAGGCGGGGCCGAGGACGAAGGACACCTCGTCGAGGGTGCCCTCGAAGGAGAGCACCGCGCCGACGAGCCGGTCGTCCGCCCCGGACCGCCGGGCGAGGGCCACCGACCGGGTCCGGGCGAGCGGTCCGACCTGGGGGACGGTGGCGCCGGCGAGGACGCCGAGCGCCATCAGCCCGGCCGTGGGCGCCTGGGCGAGCGCGGCGAGGACCAGGGCGGTGACGGCGACCGCGTTCGCCAGGGAGGCGGCGAGGACGACCCCGCGCTGCCCGTGCCGGTCGGCGAGGCGGCCGACGAGCGGCCCGGCGACGGTCTGCCCGGCCGCCAGCGCGCCGCCCGTGAGGCCCGCCGTGGCGAGGGAGCCGCTCGTCTCGGCGACCAGGAGCAGGCTGCCGAGCTGGCACATGGCGGTGGGCAGCCGGCCGAGGAAGGAGACGACCGGCAGGACCGGTCCGAGCAGGGACAGCGTGTCGCGATACATCCGGAGCATCACGCGAACGTAACGCGATGCACACGAACGGGTGCATGGGGCGATGACACAGAAGCCCTTCGACGGGGTACGTACGTTCGCATGACCTCCATCCCGGTCCCGTCGACCCCGTCCCCGCCGCCCGCCTCCGCCCCCGTCCCCACCGCGACCTACCGGCTCCAGCTCCAGCCGGGCTTCCCCTTCGCGGCCGCCGAGCGTGCCGTGCCGCACCTCGCCGGGCTCGGGGTCTCGCACCTCCACCTGTCGCCGGTCCTGGAGGCGGTGCCCGGCTCCACCCACGGCTACGACGTCACCGACCACCGGTCCGTACGGGCCGAACTGGGCGGCGAGGAGGGGCTGCGGGCGCTGTCCGCGACCGCCCGGAGGCACGGTCTCGGCCTGGTCGTGGACCTGGTGCCCAACCACATGGCGGCCTCCCCCCGGCACAACCCCGCGCTGCGCGCCGTCCTCCGCGACGGCCCCGACTCGCCGTACGCACGCTGGTTCGACATCGACTGGCGGGCCGGGGACGGCCGGATGCTGCTCCCGGTGCTGCCCGCGCGGCTCCCGGAGGTACGGGACCGGCTGCGGGTCTCCGGCGGCTCCCTGCACCTGGACGGGCAGGAGTTCCCGCTCCGGCCGGGCACCGAGGCGATGCCCCTCGACGAACTGCTCGACGCCCAGTGGTACCGGCTGGGCTGGTGGCGCCTCGCCCGCACAGAGCTCGACTACCGGCGGTTCTTCACCGTCTCGGATCTCATCGGGGTGCGGGTCGAGGACCCCGAGGTGTTCGCCGCGACCCACGCGAAGATCGTGGAGCTGGTCGCGGACGGGGTGGTCGAGGGGCTGCGCATCGACCACCCGGACGGGCTGGCCGACCCGCAGGGCTACCTGGAGGACCTCGCGGCGGCGACCGGCGGGCGCTGCTGGACGGTGGTGGAGAAGATCCTCACCGGACCGGAGACCCTGCCCGCCGCCTGGCCCGTCGCCGGCACCACCGGGTACGACGCGCTCCGGCAGCTCGACGGCGTGTTCACCGACCCGGTCGGTGCCGACGAACTCGCGGACGTCTACCGGGAGTTCGTAGGGAAGGCAGCGGACCGGGGCGGCCACTGGGAGGCGACCGCGCGGCGCGCCGCGTACGAGGTGGTCACCCACGACCTGGCCTCCGAGACGGCCGCGCTGACCCGGATCGCGGACCGGATCTGCGCCGCCGACCCCGCGCTCCGGGACCACGCCCCCTGGGCGCTCGCCACGGCGATCCGCGAACTACTCGTCCGCGTACCGGTCTACCGCCCCTACCGGACCGGCGGCGAGGAGGTGCTGACCGCGGAGGCGGCGCGCGGCGCGAAGGCCGCGTTCGCCGTGCCGGAGGAGGCGACGGCGGTCGACGTCGTACGGGACCTGGCGCTCGGCGCGCGCGGCGACGGGCTCGAACACCGGGCTTTCCGGGCCCGGTTCGCGCAGACCTCGTCGGCGCTGCGGGCCAAGTCCGTGGAGGACACCGCCTTCTACCGGTACGCGCCTCTGCTCTCGGCGAACGAGGTGGGCGGCGACGCGGGCCGCCCGGCGGTGTCGGTGGAGGAGTTCCACGCGTACTGCCTGCGGATCGCCCGCGACTGGCCGGCCACCGGCACCGTGCTCTCCACGCACGACACCAAGCGCAGCGCCGACGTCCGGGCCGCCGTCGCCGTGCTCGCCCAGTGCCCGCAGGTGTGGGCGGACCTCCTCGGGGAGGTCGCGGGGGTGCCCGCGCCCGATCCGCACGTGGCGTGGACGGCCTGGCAGACGGCCTTCGGCTTCGGCCGCCCGGACCCGGAGCGGCTCGGGCCCGCGATCCTCAAGTCCGTCCGCGAGGCGGGGCTGCGGACCAGCTGGACCGAGCCCGACCCCGGATACGAGCGCGCCGTCGCCGACTTCGCCGCGGCCGGGCCGGGCCGGATCCCGCTGCGGGCGGCCTCGGAGGCGGCCTTCGCCCTGGAGCCCCACATCCGGGCGCACGCGCTCGGCGCGGCGCTCGCGCAGCTGACCATGCCCGGGGTTCCGGAGCTCTACCAGAACACCGAGCGGGAGTACCGCGCCCTCGTCGACCCGGACAACCGGGCCCCGTTCGCGATCGGCCCGGACGACGACCGGACCGTCCTGGTCCGCGCCGCGCTCGGGCTGCGCCGCGCCCGCCCGGAGGTCTTCGGCCCCGGCGGCACGTACGCCCCGCTGACCGCGACCGGCCCGGCGGCGGCCCACTGCCTGGCCTTCACCCGCTCGGACACGGTGGTGACCGCCGTCACCCGGCTCTCGCTCCGCCTCGCCGAGGCGGGCGGCTGGCAGGACACCGAGCTCGTCCTTCCCGACGGCCGCTGGTCCGATCTCCTGGACGGCGTGCGCGAGTTCACCGGTGGCCCCGCCACCGAGCTCAAACTGGCCGAGCTCTTCGCGGACCGCCCGGTGGCCCTCCTCGTGCGGACGGGGTAGGGAGCGGGCACCCCGCGTGGTCCTCGGCGCGGGCTCGTCCAGGCGGTTGTCCCGTCGGTCGGCCGTGGCCGACCGACGGGGCCTCGCGGGTCGGACCGCCCGTCGGCGTCAGGAGCGGGAGGCGCGGGAGACCTCGCACTTGGTGTACTCGGAGCCGTCGCCGGATCCGGTGTACGGGGTGGTGAGTTCGGCCTTCTCGGTGGCGCCGGCGGCGACGGCGATGCCGGTCTTGGTCGCGGAGGCCGGGGTGGCGGTGCCGCCGGTGAACTTCATGGTGATGCTGTAGTCGTAGTCGAGCACGCCGTCGTTGTTGACGGTGACGCGGGCGACGAGGTTCTTGGTCGCGGAGTCGTACGTGCACTCGTTGATGGTCACGTCGCGCTCGGCCTTGTTGGCGCTGCTGGAGCCGCCGGGCACCGAGCCGCCGGAGGAGCTGCCCGAGGTGCCGTCGTTGTCGCTGTGGTTGCTGCCGGAGCTGGAGGAGCTGCTGCCGGAGCTGCCGCCGCAGCTGCCGCCGTGCGAGCCGCGGGCACCGGTCAGGGCGACGACCGCGATGCCGAAGACCGCGATCGCGCGGACATGACGAATCTTCATGTTTGAATCCCCGTTGGAAGTGGTAGCGCAGGCGCTCTTTTGACGAGCGCACGTCACCCTAACAGCGGTTCAAGGGGCACTCGCCCCCCCGTCCGGGACCCGGCTCAGCCGCCCGGACGGACGATCAGGCTGCGCGGGGCACGCGTGATGAGACCGGTGGAGACGGGACGGAAGCCGTCGGCGAGGCGGAGCCGCGGCATGGCCGTGAAGAGGGCGCGCAGCGCGAACTCGGCTTCGAGGCCCGCGAGAAGGACGGCCGGGCAACGACCGCTCCCGTAGGTCAGCTGATCGGCGTCGTCCCGGAACGGGTCGAAGCGGTCGGGCTCGCGGAACCGCTCGGGGTCCCTGCCCGCCGAGCCGATGAGCAGGGCCACCGACGCGCCCGCCGGGACGGTCCCGCCGCTCACCTTCACCTCGGCGCGGGTACGGCGCACGGCGATCTGCACCGGCGGGTCGCGGCGCAGCGACTCGGTCCAGGCACGGGCCACGAGCCCGGCGGGGGCGTCTCGGAGCGCGGCCACCTGATCGGGGTCGGTGAGGACGTTGGCGAGGAAGGACGCGAGGGCCTTCTCCCGTACGGCGATCTGCCCGCCGCACTCCCCCGCGAGCGCCCCGGCCGCCCGGCCGCGCACCAGCCGCATCATGTCGCGGTACGGCACGCCGACGGCGGCGGCGACGGTCCCGGCGGGCAGCCAGTGGCAGAAGTCGGCGACCAGGTCGGCCTGTTGCCGTTCGGCGATCCGGCGGGCGAGGACGTACGCGGTGCGTTCCGCGACGGCACCCAGCGCGGCGACGCCGATGTCGACGTGGGCCTCGTCGCAGGGCGGGTCGCCGGGCCGGTGCCCATGGGTGAAGCGGCTGTCGGTGAGGGCGGCGGCGACGTCCGCGTACCGGCTGAGGACCCAGGCCCGCAGCAGCGGGTCGTACGTGAGCGGGAACTCCTCGCGCAGGGTCCGGTGGATCGGGTGCGGGTCGCGCGTGGCTCCCGGGTCCAGGGGGCTCGGCGCGACGGTCCGCCCGGTCGGCCCCACGGGCCCTGCCGCCGCCGGGTCGGCCACGGTCCGCACGCGACCCGGCACGGTGCCGGAGGCGGGGGTGCGGAGCGGGGCGCCGGCCCGCGGGCCGGCGGGCGGCACGTCCGGGCGCGCGGCCGAGGGCGCCGCCGGCGCCATGGACGGGATCCGGGTCCAGGGGTCGTCGGACGCCCCGGCTCGCGGAGCTCCCGCCCGTTCCGGCAGTTCCTTCCCTATGCCCCGGTTCGGCTCGTCGCTCATCGCGCCCCCTGTCGATCGGCGGTGGGTGCCGCGGCCGGAGAACGTGGCGCGCGTCCCCCCAGCCCACCACCGGACGGGCCCGACCGCCCGCCACATACCGCCGAACGGGTGAACGGAGGGAGGGGCCGGGGGCCGGCTCAGTCGTGGGACAGGCGGAAGGTCATCTGGCCGAAGCCGACCACGTCGCCCGGACGGACGACCACGGCGCCGGTCACCCGGCGGCCGTTGACCGTGGTGCCGTTCGTCGAACCGAGGTCGCGCAGCACCCACATGCCTCCCTGGAGGGAGAGTTCGGCGTGCAGTCGGGAGGCGGTCTCGTGGCTGAGCCGCAGCCCGTTGACCGGGTCGCGCCCGATCCGCAGCGGGTGCGGGCCGGGACGGGGCATCAGCAGTTTCGGCAGCCGCTCCGCGTGCCAGGCGCGGCCCAGCCGGGCCGTGAAGGCGGACATCCGCTCGACCGCGCCCACCACCCGCCGGGTCCAGGTCCCCTCGGTCCGCAGGTCGGCGGTGAGGAGGTGGAGTTCGTCCGGGCGGCGGGCCTGGAGCGCGCGCTCCATCCGGAAGACGAAGGTGTCGTGCGAGATGCGGCCCTGAGCGGCTCCCTCGCGGAGCAGCACCAGCGCACGGTCCCGCTCGGCGTCGGTCAGCCGAGGGGAGTTCGCCGGAAGCTCGAAAGGGGTCGTCACACATGTGATTGTCCGTCCGTCGGGCCCGCAGTGTCCAGAAGCCCCCCTGGCCTGGGAATCTCCGTACCGGCCGGCCCGGGTTCACTGCTACGTTCCCGCAGTCTCCAGACCACGGATTCCCAGGGGGAAAACCCGACGTGACCACGTCCTCTCCGTCCACCCTTCCTTCGTCCGGGCGCGACCTCGTCATACGTCCGCTCGCAGGCCCGGGGGAACTCGACCTGTTCCTCCGCCTCACCTACTCGCTCGACCACGAGCTCGCCGACGACCTGGCCACCGGCCGTCGCCTGCCGCAGTGGATGTGGGTCGCGCTCGACGGCGAGCGGCTGCTCGGCCGGCTCTCCTGGTGGACCGGTAAGGCCGGTTCCGCACCGCAGGCGCTCGACTTCCTCGACCTCGACCCGGGACTTTCGCCGGAGGAGCGCGCCGAGGTCGGCCTGCGGCTCCTGGAGACCGCCGCGGCAGCCGTGATCCCGGCCGGCGTGCGGCCCCCCGAGTTCTCGCGGTACATGCCGGCGGACTGGCGTGACGTGCCGGAGACCCGCTCCGTCCTGGAGTCGGTCTTCGGGGTCCTGGAGAGCGCCGGGGCCCGCCCCCTGGTCGAGCGGCTCCGTCTCGAGTGGCTGCCCGGCACCCCCGTGCCGGAGCCGTCGGGGCGCCTCGAGTTCCGTCCGGTCCGGGACCGCGAGGACCTGGTGTCCCTGATGACACCGGTGATGGAGGGCACGCTCGACGCGCACGGCAAGGCCGATCTGGCCTCCGGCCTGTCGCCGCGGGAGGCCGCGGATCTGCACTACGACGAGGAGTTCGAGCACTGCTCCTCGCCCCGCGCGTGGTGGCGGGTGGCCCTGCTTCCCGGGAGCGGCGAGCCCGTCGGCTTCGTCGTCCCGGCGCGCAACAACTACCACCACACGATCGCGTACATCGGCGTGCTGCCCGCCCACCGCGGCCACGGCTACGTCGACGACATCCTGGCGGAGGGCACCCGGATCCTGGCCGCCGAAGGCGTGCCGCGCGTCCGGGCGGCGACGGACCTGGGGAACGTGCCGATGGCGGCGGCGTTCGCCCGGACGGGTTATGCCACGTTCGAGCGCGCGATCAACTACGTGTGGGACGCCCCGGGCGCGTCGGGGTCCTGACTGCCAGGATGGACGCGGTAGTCATGCGGTGAGTGGCTGGTCCGTCGACGAGGGGATTCCCGTGCTCTTCGAGGTGTGGGCGCCGAGCGCCCGTGACCGGGTGGTGCTGGCGCTGAACGGCACCGACCATCCTTTGGAGCGGGACGCCGGACGGGACGGCTGGTGGACCGGGGTCGTCCCCGCCGAGGACGGCGACCGGTACGGCTTCGCCCTCGACCACCGGCCGGTCCTGCCCGACCCGCGCTCGCGCCGGCTCCCCGACGGCCCCGACGGCCTGAGCGCCGTCGTCGACCACTCCGCGTACGCCTGGCGCCACGAGTCGCCCCGCCTCCGGCTGCGCAGCTCCGTCCTGTACGAGCTGCACGTCGGAACCTTCACCCCGGAGGGGACCCTGGACGCGGCGGCGGCGCGCCTCGGGGAGCTCGCGGGCCTCGGCATCACCCATGTGGAGCTGATGCCGCTGTGCTCGTTCCCCGGGGTGCGGGGCTGGGGGTACGACGGGGTGGCGCCGTGGGCCGTGCACGAGCCGTACGGCGGTCCCGAGGCGCTGAAGCGGTTCGTGGACACGGCGCACGGGCTCGGCATGGGCGTGGTGCTCGACGTGGTCCACAACCACCTCGGTCCCTCGGGCAACCACCTGCCGTCCTTCGGGCCGTACTTCACGGAGACCCACCACACGCCGTGGGGCGCGGCCGTGAACCTGGACGCACCGGGTTCGGACGAGGTGCGGGCGTACTTCCTCGGCAGCGCGCTCGCCTGGCTGCGGGACTACCGGATCGACGGGCTGCGGCTCGACGCGGTGCACGCGCTCGCCGACACGAGGGCCCTGACGTTCCTGGAGGAACTGTCGGCCGCCGTGGACGAGTTGGCGAAGGAGCAGGGCCGCCAGCACTTCCTGATCGCCGAGTCCGACCTCGCGGACCCGCGGACGACGACGCCGCGCACGCTCGGCGGTCTCGGCGTCCACGCCCAGTGGAACGACGACTTCCACCACGCGCTGCACACCGCGCTGACCGGTGAGTCCCAGGGCTACTACGGCGACTTCGCGCGGGCCCCGATGGCGGCGCTCGCGAAGACGCTCACCCATGTGTTCTTCCACGACGGCACGTACTCGTCCTTCCGGGGCCGGCGCCACGGGCGGCCGGTGGACCGGGAGCGCACCCCCGCCCACCGGTTCCTCGGATACGCCCAGACCCACGACCAGATCGGCAACCGGGCCCTGGGCGACCGGCTTTCGGCGTCCCTCTCCCCCGGTCTGCTGGCCTGCGCGGCGGCCCTGGTCCTCACCGGTCCGTCCGTGCCGATGCTGTTCATGGGTGAGGAGTGGGGGGCGACGACGCCCTGGCAGTACTTCACCGACCACACCGACCCGGAGCTCGCGGAGGCCGTACGGCGGGGCAGACGGCGGGAGTTCGCGGCGCACGGCTGGTCGGAGAACGACGTGCCCGACCCTCAGGAGCCCGCCACCCGCGACCGCTCCGTGCTCGACCGCTCCGAACGCGAACGCGACCCCCACCGGCGGCTCCTCGCGTGGCACCGCGAGCTGATCGCGCTGCGCCGCACCCACCCGGACCTCACCGATCCGGACCTGGGGGGCGTGAAGGTCGCCTTCGACGAGGAGGCCCGCTGGCTGGTCTTCCGCCGCGGCGACCTGCGGGTGGCGGTCAACCTCGGCAAGGAGTCCGCGGCCATCCCGCTCGGCTCCAACGGCCGAGACCGGGTCCTCGCCGCCTGGGAGCCGATCGGGGCGCCGGGCGCGGACGGCATGCTGCGGCTGCCCGGCGAGTCCGCGATCGTCCTCACGGACGGCTGACCGGCCGGACGCCGCGGGCCCGGCCCGACCGGCGGTGCCCGGCGCTACTCGACGATCGCCATCTCGTGGGGGGTGTTGTTGAAGCGGCGGCCGGCGCCGTCCTCCGTGGCCGTGACGATGTCCTCGATGCGGACGCCGAAGCGGCCCGGGAGGTAGACGCCGGGTTCGACGGAGAAACACATGCCGGGGACGATGGGGAGTTCCTCACCCTCGATCATGTACGGGGGCTCGTGGGTGGTGACGCCGATGCCGTGGCCGGTGCGGTGGATGAAGTACTCGCCGTAGCCGGCGTCCGTGATGACCTTGCGGGCGGCGCGGTCGACGTCCTGGCAGGCGACGCCGGGGCGGACCGCCTCGAAGCCGGCCTGCTGGGCCTCGCGGACGAGGTCGTGGACGCGCCGCTCCTCGTCGGTGGGTTCGCCGACGTGGACGGTACGGGTGGTGTCGGAGCCGTAGCCGTGCTTGAGGCCGCCGAAGTCGAGGACGACCATGTCGCCGCGCTCGATGACCCGGTCGCCGGCCTCGTGGTGCGGGTTGGCGCCGTTGGGGCCGGAGCCGACGACGGTGAAGTCGACCTGGGAGTGGCCGAACTCCATGAGCAGCCGGGCGAGGTCGGCGGCGACGTCGGTCTCCCGGCGGCCGGCGAAGCGGACCTTGAGGATCTCGCCGTACGCCTGGTCGGCGGCGGCTCCGGCGGCGGCGATCCGGGCCAGCTCGTGGGCGTCCTTGACGCCGCGGAGCATCGGCAGCGCCTCGGTGAGGGAGACGTACGCGGTGCCGGGCAGGGCCTGCTGGAGGCCGAGGAGGTGCATGGCCCAGGCGTTGTCGCTGACGCCGAAGCGGCCGTCGGCGTCGAGGAGCGGGGCGGTGACGGCGTAGGGGTCCTTGCCGTCGGTCCAGTCGCGCAGGGTGAGCGCGGCGGCCCCGATGGCCTTCTCCGCGTCGGGCGCCTCCAGGGTGGGGACGACGAGGACCGGGTCCCGTCCGGCGGCGAGGACGAGGACGGTGAGCCGCTCGGTGATGGCGGTGGGCTGGTAGCCGGTGAGGTAGACCAGGTCGGGTCCGGGGGCGACGAGCACGCCCGCGAGTCCGGCGTCGGCGGCGGACTCGGCGGCCCGGGCCATCCGGGCCCGGTAGTCGTCCGCGGTGAAGGGCACGACCTCGTCGGTGGCGTGGCTGCTCGGCATGAGGCTTCTCCTCGGCTTCCTGGACGTCGTCGTCCGATGCTTCGTACAGCATCCTGCCGGGAGGCGGCGGGGGCCGCGACCGGATCAGCGGCGGTCAGGGCCCTGCGCGATGAGCCGCTCCAGGAGTTCGTGGAAGTCGTCGCCGACGACGATCCGCAGGTCTCCCTGCTCCGCGTCGTGCTCGCTGAGCTGGGTGAGCGTGCCGTCGCGCCACCAGAAGACGTACGGGCTGATGGCGCCGGGCACGTCCTCGTACCCGGCGGCGGCGAAGGAGGCCATCGCGCCGAGGGCCGGGATGATCGAGGTGTCGCGGATGGGGTGGAAGGCGAGCTGGTGCCGGAACGGCAGGGCGACTAGGGCGCCGTGCTCGCCGAGCGGCAGGCCGGTGACGCGCCGGACCACCCCGTCGAGGTCGAGGACGCGGCTCGCGGTGTAGAAGGAGTCGCCGAGGATGATCTCGAAGCACATGCCGTCGGCGTCGCGGACGGTCTCGTGCTCCTCCACGGGAAGCCCGCGCAGGTTCCGCAGGGCCCGGTCGCGGAGCTGGGCGTGGTCGCCGAGCCGTTCGAGCGCCTCGTCGGTGAGCATCATGACGCTCTCCGGGAGGTCGAGGGCGAGGATCTCGTAGAGCCCGGGGGCGACGGTCCTGGCATAGCCGAAGGCGCCCGCGTCGATGCCGTCGCCGCTGACGACCCGCGGGTAGAGCTGGGCGCGGATCTGCTCGGGCGGCAGGGTGTCGAGGGCGGAGGGGCCGTCCATGGCGCGGACGACGAGGCCGATGTGCCGGTGGATCGTCCCGGGCCAGACGCGCGGGCCGCGGCGGTCCTGGTGGCAGACGGCGGCGAGGTTTCCAAGACCGAACCGCCGGCCCTTGTCGTCGACGACGTGGTCGGCGTAGACCGTGACCTCCAGGCCGAGCTCGGCGAAGGTCTCACGGACCCGGCCGCGGAAGACCGCGGCCTCGCGCTGGGAGAAGTACGCGAACTCGGGGTCCCTCGGTGCGTCGTCGCCGTCCCGCCTGGGTCCTCGTCGCAGCCAACCCACGCCCGCCCGCCTTCCGTCGCCGTTGCGCACAGGGTAGCGACTGCGGGTGTCAGCTCCTGAGCCGTCGGCTGAACTCGGCCACGGGTCCGGCCGCTTCGCGCCGGGCGCCGGCCGCGAGCAGGAGTTCGGTGCGGTGCACGAGCCGGGGCGCGACGAGCGGGACGGCGGCGGCGCCGGGGACCCCGCCGGCCGCCGGGAGGGGCAGCAGCGCGAGACCGTGGCCGTCGGCGGCCAGCGCGGCGAGGGTGCGGGTGTCGGTGCCCTCGTACCGCAGGGCGGTGCGGAAGCCCCGGCCCGCGGGGCCGCCGTGGACGGCCCTCAGCTCGCCGAGGGGGACTCCGGCGGCGGGCGCGTCGAGCCAGCGGGCGTCCACGAGGTCGTCGAGGCGGACTCCGGTGCGCCCGGCGAGCGGGTGGGTCGCGGGCAGGACGACCGCGAGCGGTTCCTCGGCGACGCGGGTCGCGGCGAGCGGAGCGATGTCGGGCAGCCGCAGCGGGTCGCTGGGAGCGGCGATGCCGTCGACGAGCCCGGCGTCGGCGTCGCCCGTGGCGACGGCGGCGGGCACCCGGTCGCGGGGCAGTGCGCGCAGGGTGACGCCGGTGGCGGGGAGCGCGGCGAGGGTACGGGGGTGCAGGGCGAGCGGGGAGGCGGCGACGTTCAGCGTCGCGCGGGGCGCGGCCGCGAACCGGTCGAGGTCGGCGCGGGCCGCGTCGAGGCGGAGCAGCAGCGCCCCGGCGTGTTCGAGGAGCCGCTCGCCCGCCGGGGTGGGCGCGACGGGCCGCCGGGTGAGCAGCGGCAGCCCGAGGTCGGCCTCCAGGGCGGCGACGTGCTGGGAGACGGCGGACTGGGTGTAGCCGAGCTCACGGGCCGCGTCGGAGAAGGAGGCGAGCCGGGCGACGGCGACGTACGTGCGGAGCAGGTGCGGGTCCATGTCGCGTGCGGCTCAGGACCCGTCGGGGGCGGTGAGCAGAGCGCGGGCGTAGTGGGCGAGGGAGCGGTTGTAGCGGGGCAGCAGCGGGGCCAGGGCGCCGAGGGCGAGGGAGGCGGCCTCGCGGTCGCGTCCTGTGTCGGCGAGGGCGAGCGCGAGGAACGCGTCGACGGCTCCGGCGAGGGCGGTTTCTTCGGCGTCGAGCCGGTCGGCGGGGATCGCCCGCTCGGCGGTGAGCAGTTCGACGCTGCGGTCGGGCCGTCCGAGGTTGCGCAGGCTGCTGGCGAGCTGGATGACGGCCCGGCGCCGGCGCAGTCCGGTGAGGCCTCCGTCGAGGGCGCGCCGGTAGAGCACGACGGCCTCCTCGGGCAGACCGGTGGAGTCGTGGGCGGCGCCCAGCTCGAAGAGCGCGGCCGCGTCGTCCTCGGGGCGCTCGGCGGCGAGCTCGGCGACCCGGGCCCGGAACCCGGCGGGCTCGTGGTCGTCGAGCCGCTGCCAGAGCGCGTCGACGCGGCGCTCCCAGTCCTGATCGTTCGTCATGCGGCCAGCCTATCCAGCCGGGCATAAGCATTCGTGATGCCCGGTGCAGGAATCATCGTTGGACGTGAACCACGGGCGCCGCCCAGCATGGACGCATGACGACGAACCCCTCCCTCCGCCCTGCCCGTACCCCCCGGATCGCCCTGGTCGGCGACCGTTCCCCGCACGTCAGGTCGCACGTCCGTATCCCCGTCCTCCTCGACGCCCTGGCCGAGCGGGACGGCCTCGCCCTCGACGCCTACTGGATCCCGACGGGGGACGCGGAGGCCCCGGGCGCGGTGAAGGGCTTCGACGCGGTGTGGGTGCTGCCGGGGAGCCCGTACGCCAGCGAGGCGGGGGCGCTCGCCGCGATCCGCGCCGCCCGCGAGGACCGCGTCCCGTTCCTCGGCACGTGCGGCGGCTTCCAGCACGCGCTCCTGGAGTACGCCCGGAACGTCTGCGGCCTGGAGCGCGCGGCGCACGCCGAGAACGACCCGGCGGCGGACCGCGGCGACCTCCTCATCGCCCCGCTCTCCTGCTCCCTGGTCGGCCACGAGGGTCCCGTGCGCGTCACGCCGGGCTCGCTCGCCGAGCGGGCCCTCGGCGCGGAGCGCACCACCGAGCGCTACCACTGCGACTACGGCCCCGACAGCCGCCACCTCGACACCCTGCGCGCCCACGGCCTGCGGTTCACGGGCGTCGACGAGGAGGGCGGCGTCCGCATCGCCGAACTCCCCTCGCACCCCTTCTTCCTGGCCACCCTCTTCCAGCCGGAGCTCGCGGGCGACGGCACCCGCCCGCACCCGCTGATCCGGGCCCTGGCCGTCGCGGCGACGGAGCACGCGGGCGTCGCGAGCGCCGTCTGACCGATCCGGGCACCCCGGGGCGTCCGCCGCGGTCAGAGGCGGGGCAGCCGCCGGTCGAGGAGTGCCCGCAGCCGCTCCGCCTCCTCCGGGGAGCGCAGCCCGCGCAGGGGCAGCACCTCCACGAGGAGGACGTTCGGGTCGCGGCTGAAGAGCACGAAGTGGTCGCGGGTCTCGCGGTAGCCGCGGAAGACCGACCAGCGCTGGCGGAGCGACACGTGCGCGGTCTCCGCCGTCAGCCCCGCCCCGCTCACGGAGGAGTGGTACTCGCCCTGCCAGGCGACCGTGCGCAGCGCGTGGCGCGCCTGGAGGCGGGGCGTCGACCAGATCAGGACGGCGCAGAAGGCGGCGAGGACGGCCGGCACCGCGGAGGTCCGCAACGCGGCCACGGCCAGGAGGGCGGCGGCCGTCCCGAAGAGCGTCGTGCCGCCCCACCGGAGGAGGTGGAGCCGGCGGAGGCGCTCACGCGCCAGGACACCCGTGAGGATGTCGGCCCGTGTCGGCCGGTAGACCAGCTCGATGACGTCCTGGCTGTCGCTCGTGTCCTGGCTGTCGATCATGGGCCGGGATCGTACTACCGTGCTAACCCATCCTCACGACCAGGTGGGCCCGGTCCCGGCCGCGCGCCACCAGCCGGGCGTTGGCCTCGTCGGACTCGCGGACCCAGCGCTCGGCCAGGTCCCGGTCCTTGCCGAAGCGGACGTGGCGCTCGACGAGCCGGGGGATGCGGCGACGGGCGTCCAGGTCGAGGTACCAGGCCTCGTCGAGGAGGGGCAGGACGGCGGCCCAGGGGCCCTCGTCGTGCAGGAGGTAGTTGCCCTCGGTGACGACCAGCGGCACGTCGGGCGGCACCGCGATCGACCCGGCGACCGGCTCCTCCAGGGCGCGGTCGAAGGCCGGGGCGTACACGGTGGTGCCGGGCACGGGCGCACGGAGGCGGGCGAGGAGCGCGGTGTACCCGGCGGCGTCGAAGGTGTCCGGGGCGCCCTTCCGGCCGGCCCTGCCGAGGCGTTCCAGCTCGGCCTGGGCCAGGTGGAACCCGTCCATCGGGACGAGCGCCGCGAGCCCGTCGAGACGGGCGACGAGCCGCCCGGCGAGCGTGGACTTCCCGGCACCGGGCGCACCGGCCAGACCGAGGACACGACGACCGCCGGGCTCGGCGAGGGCCCGCGCGCGGGCCACGAGCCGGTCGAACCCCTGTGCGTCCATGCGGGGCATTGTCGCACCGCGCGCCCGCCGGCGGCAGCGCCCGGCCCGGCCCCGCGAGACGCGGGGCGCCCTGCGGTGCGTGCGGCGAACGCCTCCCGACCCTCTCCTCCGCCCCTCCCCCGACCCTCCATCCGACCCTCGATACGCCGAGGGTCGGACCGGGGGCGACGCGGGTCGACGCGGATAGTTCCCACCGGTTCCGCGTATTACGTTGGGGTAATGCCGTCCATCGCACTTGTGACCCTGGTCGTCCGTGACTACGACGAGGCCCTCGCCTTCTACACCGACGCCCTCGGCTTCGACCTGGTCGAGGACACCGACCGGGGCGACGGAAGCCGCTGGGTCGTCGTCCGCCCGCGCGGCGCGGCCGGCGTCGGCGGCCTCGGCAACGCGGGCCTGCTCCTGGCCCGCGCCAAGAACGACGCCGAGTCGGCCTCGGTCGGCAACCAGACCGGCGGCCGCGTCGGCTTCTTCCTCCACACCGATGACTTCGCCGGCGACCACGCCCGGATGACGGCCGCCGGTGTGAAGTTCCTGGAGGAGCCGCGCCACGAGCCGTACGGCTCGGTCGCCGTCTTCGAGGACCTCTACGGCAACCGCTGGGACCTCCTCCAGCCGGCCGTCTAGCCACCGAGCACGCACCGGCGCCGTCGGGTCGGACCGGGGGGCCGTCGGGTCGGACCGGGGGGCCGCCGGCTCGGACCGAGGGCGCCGCCGGGTCGGACCGAGGGCGCCGCCCCTTAATTCGGTGTCGCCCGCACGGCGGATCTCCCTACACTCGCGGCACGGCGCACCGACCGGTGGGCCGTGCCGTCACGTCAACCGAGGGGAGCCGACCGTGCGTTGCCGCCTGTCCGCTCCCCGTACGCGCCGCTTCGACGTGATCCTCGCCTCTCGTGCCGGCCGGTGGCGGCTGCGCGCCCGCCATCGCCGACCCGTGACGTACTGATCCCGATCCTTCGGGGATCCGTCCGGGAATCGCGCTGCCCCGTCTCCACGCAGCAGCGAAAGGCACGACACCGTGCGTACCACCACTCCCGTCATCCGTAACCTCGGCATCCTGGCCCACGTCGACGCCGGCAAGACCACCGTCACCGAGCGGATCCTGTTCCTCACCGGCGCGACGCACAAGCGCGGCGAGGTCCACGACGGCACGACGGTCACCGACTTCGACCCGCAGGAGCGGGACCGGGGCATCACGATCTTCGCCGCGGCCGTCAGCTGCGACTGGGCGGGCCACCGGATCAATCTGATCGACACGCCCGGTCACGTCGACTTCTCCGACGAGGTCGAGCGCTCCCTGCGTGTCCTCGACGGCGCCGTCGCGGTCTTCGACGCCGTCGCGGGCGTCGAGCCGCAGAGCGAGACGGTGTGGCGTCAGGCCGACCGGCACGGCGTCCCGCGCCTCGCGTTCGTCAACAAGCTGGACCGCGCGGGCGCGGAGCTCGACTCCGCCGTCGAGTCGATCCGTACCCGCCTCGGCGCCGTCCCGCTCCCCGTCCAGCTCCCCATCGGGCGCGAGGACGGCTTCACCGGCGTCGTGGACCTGGTCCGCACGCGGGCGTACGTGTGGGCCGACGGCGCCGACACCTACACCGACGAGCCGGTCCCGGACGACCTCCGGGACGAGGCCCGGCACCGCAGGCGACGCCTGGAGGAGACGGTCGCGGAGCTGCATCCCGGTGCCCTGGAGGAGTTCTGCGAGCGCGGCGCGCTCACCGCGGAGACCCTCACGGGCGCGCTCCGGGACCTCACCCTCTCCGGCGAGGCCGTCGTCGTCCTGTGCGGCTCGGCGTACCGCAACCGGGGCATCGAGCCGCTGCTCGACGCCGTCGTCGCGTACCTCCCGGCCCCGTCGGACATGCCGCCGGTGCGCGGCGAGGTCCCGGCGGACCCGGGGGCCCCGTTCACGGCGCTCGCGTTCAAGGTGAGCGCGACCGCCACCGGCCGCATGACCTATGTCCGCGTCTACGCGGGCACGATCGGAAAGGGGGACACCGTGCTGGACACGACCGCCGGACGCACGGAGCGGATCGCCCGCATCCTGCGCGTCCAGGCCGACCGGGCGACCGAGGTCGACGAGGCGCGCGCCGGTGACATCGTCGCCGTCGTCGGGCCGAAGACGGTCCGCGCCGGGGCGACGCTGTGCGCCCCGGACGCGCCGGTCGTCCTCGAACCCCCGTCGACGGCCGACCCCGTCGTCTCGGTCGCCGTAGAGGCCCGCCGCAGCACGGACACGGGCCGCCTCGCGACGGCCCTCGCCCGAATGACGGAGGAGGACCCGTCGCTGGTCGTCCGGTCCGACCCGGAGACGGGCCAGACGGTCCTGTCCGGTCTCGGCGAACTCCATCTGGAGGTCGCCGTGGAGAAGCTCCGGCGCGACCGGGGCCTTGAGGTCACGGTCGGCCGCCCGCAGGTCGCGTACCGCGAGACGGTGACGAAGGGCGTCTCCGGCCTGCTGTACCGCCACGTCAAACAGGACGGCGGCGCGGGCCAGTTCGCCCACGTCGTCATCGATGTCGAACCCGCGCAGGAGGGAGAGGAGTTCGTGTTCACGTCCACCGTCACGGGCGGCCGCGTCCCGCAGGAGTACGTCCGCGCGGTCGAGGCCGGCTGCCGCGACGCCCTCGTCGAGGGCCCTCTCGGCGGCCACCCCGTCACGGGCGTCCGCGTCACGCTCACGGACGGCGCCACCCACCCGAAGGACTCCTCGGAGATGGCGTTCCGCACGGCGGGCCGCTTCGCGCTGCGCGAGGCGCTCCGCGCGAGCGTCACGACGCTCCTGGAGCCGGTCGCCGACGTCACGGTGACCGTCCCCGCCGACTCCGTCGGCTCCGTCCTCGGCGACCTCGCGGCCCGCCGTGGCCGGGTCACGGACTCCACGACCCGCTCCGGTACGGCCGTGGTGACGGCCACGGTCCCGCTGGTCGAACTGTTCGGCTACGCGTCCCGTCTCCGCGGCCGCACCCAGGGCCGGGGCACGTTCACCACCCGGCCGGCGGGGTACGCACCCGCCCCGTAGGGGACCAAGAGAAGAAGTGGGGTGCGCTCGCAGTGAGCGCACCCCGCCTCACGGGTCGGAACCCGAGGTCACGGGCCGATCGCGGGCTTGACCTGA
Source organism: Streptomyces wedmorensis (assembly GCF_000716445.1). Taxonomy (GTDB): domain Bacteria; phylum Actinomycetota; class Actinomycetes; order Streptomycetales; family Streptomycetaceae; genus Streptomyces; species Streptomyces wedmorensis. Next base: position 61,452 of record NZ_JNWK01000042.1, on the reverse strand, counting down.
TCCGTGCCGCGCATGGCGGCGACGGCGTCGAGCATGCCCTGGTGGAACTGCTCCTGGGTCATGCCCGTGCCGTACTTCTTGAACATCTCGATGCCCTGGCGGACGCTGACGCGGTCACCCGCGTCGGTTTTGCCGGCTCCGGGCAACACCGAGGCGGCACCCTCCTCCAGGTCGCTCGCCTTGAACCCGGCCGCCATGCCGACGAAGCCGTAGCGCACGTTCGACCGGACGTCGTAGTACGCCTCTTCACCGGTGCCGGGCACGATGAAGTAGAAGTCGGGACTGGTGCGCAGGCGCATCATCGCCTTGAGCTTGGGCTTGTGGTCCCAGGCGGCCCCGGTGCGGACCTTGAGGAACCATTCGAAGGTCGCCTCGGACCCGGACAGCGGGAACCAGCTGTGACCGGACCGGGTTGGCCCACGAGGCGCTCATCGCGTACACCCGGGAGCAGCAGGTCGCGAAGGGCTGCACGCAGCCCCGGTACTGGCTGCTGCGCAATCTGCCGGAGAACGACCTGTCGCCCGACGGCGAGGGGATGACGGTGTCCGAGCTGCGGGAGGCCATGGCCTCCCGCATCCGGCCCGAGGACGATCCGGCGGTGGAGGCCGAGGTGCTCGTGGAGCGCGGCTGGCTGACCCGGGACACAGAGGACCGGCTGTGGCTCACCGAGGAGGGGGAGCGGGCGCGCCTCGACCTCAAGCGCAACGCGCCCGCGATCCGGGCCGCCCTCCACGAGGGGATCGCGGACGCCGACTACGTGACGACGCTGAAGGTGCTCCGCCGCATGATCCGCAACGCGGGCGGGTCGGTCGCCTGATCGCGGTGTCAGCGCATGACGGACGAGAAGTTGTCGAGCTGGATCCAGGTGACCTTGTTCGTCGACTGGGGGCCGAGGACGTTGACGGCGCCGGCCGTGTTGACCTCGACGCGGAGGGCGTTGACGCCCTGGCTGTTGTTGCGGGGGCAGACGCCGCGGGTCAGCTTGGGCGGACGGAGCGCCTCGGGCAGGGTGCCGATCTTGTCGTCGGCGATGAACGAGCAGGTGATCAGGCCGCGCAGCTGGAGGAACTCCGTGCCGGCGAGGCGGATCACGCGGGCCTCGGCCGGGGACAGGGGGTCGTTCTGTACGTCCGGCTCCAGGGCGATCGGCGTCCAGTCGACGACGGTCTGGCAGGGGGCGGGGGGGCCCGGGGGGAGCGGGGGGGGGGGGTTGGTGGTGCGTTGGGTCAGGGTCGACCCTCGGGGTGGGGTGGGGGGGGGGGGTGGGTGTGGGGGGGCGGCGGCCGGGCGGGGGTTCATCGCCAGGCGACGGAGAAGCCGTCGAGGTCGATCCAGGTGACGGCGTTGTCGCTGGTGGGGCCGTACGCCGTGAGCGCGCCGGAGATGTTCGCCTCGACGCGGCACACGCAGCGTCCGGTGTTGTTGTTGCGCGGCACGTTCGCGCGGGTCGGGTGGGTGGGGCGCAGCCGGTGCGGAAGGGTCGCGATCTTGCTGTCCGCGGTGAGGCCGGGGGTGCAGGTGAGGGTGCCGCGCAGCTGGAGGTAGGTGGTGCCGGCGAGGGCGATCAGGCGGCCGCGCGGGGGCTGGGCCCCGGGCGTGATGCCGGGTTCGAGGGCCAGGTCCTCCCAGTCGGCGAGGACCTTGACGCCGTCGACGGCGGGCTTCGTCGGGTACCAGCTGATGGTGACGTCGCGCGAACTCGTCGTGCCGGGGACGGTGTTGCTGAAGCCGAACAGCAGGCGGTTCTCGCCGGTCGCGGGGTCGACCTCGATGGCGGCGCCCTCGGGCTCGCGCCGGGTGAGGCCGTCGGCGCTGGTGACGACCTGCCGGTCGAACCGCTCGCCGGTGGTCCACGAGTACGAGGTGAGGAAGGCGATGCCCGGGAAGCCGTCGACGGGGAGTGTCGCCGGGTCCTCGTCGTAGACGTACGGCGCCCACTGGTACCAGTAGAGGACGTCGCCCAGGACGGTGAAGCCCTGGGAGGTGAGCTTGGCCTCCAGGGGGTAGGGCGACGGCACGGCGGGGGTCGTCTCCTCGTCGACGCAGGTCGCGGGGAGACCGTCGCAGTCCCGCATGACGAAGGTGGTGCCGACCGGGACCCAGTTGCCGGCGGCGGCCGCGGCGAGGTCGTAGCGGGTGAAGGTGCGCTTGCCGCTCTTGTGGTACATGACGCACAGGAGGTTGTTCACCGGGTCGATCGAGGGTCCGGTGCCCGAGGTGCTGCCGGGCGGCGTGAACTTCCGCAGCGTCGGGGAGTTCGCGTCGAGGATGGTGTCCTCCTCGTAGAGGAACCGCGTGACGGCTTTGCCGAAGGCGGCCTTGACCGTGCCGTCGGCCCTCTTGCTGAGGTGCAGCGGTCCGACCTCGGTCCAGACGTACGTCTCGGTGCCCTGCGGCTCCACGCCCATCGAGATGCCGTGCCCGAAGCCCCTGAGCTGCATCGAGTCGATGACCTTGCCGGTCGTGCGGTCGATGCGGTTGAGCCGCATGTTGCCCTGCTCGATGTCCTCCTGGCTGCCGCTCTCCATCTGGAGCACGAAGACGTACCCGTTGCGGGTGTCGGTCGCGATCGCCTGCGGCGCCGGGCCCTTGACGAGGTCGACGGTCTGGATGAGCCTGCCGGTGACGCCGGACAGGTCGACGCCGTTGGCGTCCGTCTTTGCCATGGTTCTCTCTCCCCCGGGATCCCTGAGGGATCCTCATCGCGAAGAGAAGATCATCACATGAGGCGGGTGCGGCCGTGCGCCGGGAGCCGTGTGCCAGGATGCGTGTATCCGCCCGCCACCGCACTTGGCCGGGCGGGTGCCGTACGACACGAGGAGCGACACCATGAGCACCACCCCCGGTGGCTACCTCTCCGGGCTGTTCTCCCTCGAAGGGCGCACGGCCCTCGTCACGGGCGGCAGTTCGGGCATCGGCAAGGCCATCGCCGGCGCTCTGGCCCGCGCCGGGGCGAGCGTCGTGGTCGTGGCCCGCAAGGAGGTGGAACTCGTCGCGACCGTCGACGAGTTGACGGCCGACGGCTGCCGGGCGGCCTGGGTGAGCGCCGACCTGAGCACCCGCGAGGGCATCAAGGCCGGGGCCGAGGCGGCCGCGGCGGTCTTCGGCGAGCCGGACATCCTGGTCAACTCCGCCGGCATCAACCTCCGTCCGCCCTTCGGCGAGCTGGGCGAGGAGGTCTGGGACACCACGATGACCGTGAACCTGGAGGCCCCGTTCCTCCTCGGTCAGCGCTTCGGTCCCGGCATGGCCGAGCGCGGCTTCGGCCGCATCATCCACATCACGTCCCAGCAGGCGCACCGCGCCTTCGTCCAGAGCGGCGCGTACGGGGTCTCCAAGGGCGCCCTGGAATCCCTCGCCCGCTCCCAGGCCGAGGCCTGGTCCCCGTACGGCGTCACCGCCAACACCCTGGTCCCCGGCTTCGTCATGACCGCCCTCAACCGCCGTCTCTCCTCCGACCCCGAGAAGGTCGCCGCCCTCGCCGCCCGCACCATGGTCGGCCGCAACGGTCTCGCCGACGACTTCGCCGGCGCCGCCGTCTTCCTGGCGAGCCGCTCCTCCGCGTACGTCACCGGCCAGTCCCTCTTCGTGGACGGCGGCTTCTCGGTCCACTGACCCGCCGCTCCGACCCGCGGGTTCCGGGCTCGCACGAAGGCGGTGACCTGAGCCGGTCGCCCGCGCTCAGCGCTTGCGGGCCGGCAGCTGCACCGCCCCCGAGCGGTTGCCGTTCATGGTGGCGACGTCGAGGCGGCGCTCCCGCACCACGTCGAAGTCCGACAGGAGCGCGTGGAGGTGTGCGATGTCGTGGTGCCGGCACACGGCACCGTCATCGGTGGCGAACACGCCGTACGGGGTGCCGAACTCCCGGGCGTGGGCGGCGTATCGCCGCCAGCCATCCGAAGTCCACCGGGTGAGTGAACGTCTTGCCCACGCCGACGGTGCCCCAGCACGCGACCTGACTGCCGAGATCCTTCATACGAGCGGAGGGTACGCGGATCGGACCGGTGGCCGTGACGCTGCCGTGGACGAGCGCCGAGGCCGCCGTACCGGGCACCAGGTCAGACGTAGAGGTCCTCCGCGTCCCGCATGGGCGCGTGGGCCAGGGCGATCATCGCCTCGTGCTTGTCGGCACCCATGTAGTAGTCACCGGTGTGGTGCAGGTAGAAGAACCGGCCCCGCTCGTCGATGACGACGGGTGATCCCTCCGACGAGTCCCAGCCGACGGGAAACAGCCGCACGCCGAGGTGGTGGCTCAGTTCGGCGATGGCACCGGCGGTCGAATGCCACAGCAGCGCGGGGGTGAGGTGCAGGTGGTCGCCGCGCCCGGCGTCGATGGTCAGCCGGAGTCCCGCGTGCTCGGTGAGGAAGTCCCCGGCGGCGCCGAACGGCTCCAGCGGAAACCCCTTCTCCCGGGCGTCCTCCATGACCTCCGCGAGCATCGCCGGCAACAGGCCGGCGACGTCCCGGCCGGGGAACCATCCGTGCTCCCCGAACCAGGCGTCGACGTCCTGCGCGGTCTCCATGCGCGGCACGAGGACCGCTCTCCCCGGCGTCAGCCCTCGCTCGGGTCCAGCCGCAGCGAGATGGAGTTGATGCAGTAGCGCTGGTCCGTCGGGGTGGGGTAGCCCTCGCCCTCGAAGACGTGGCCCAGGTGGGAGCCGCAGCGGGCGCAGCGGACCTCGGTGCGGACCATGCCGTGGGAGGTGTCGGCGATCAGCTCGACGGCCTCGGTGTCCTTCGGGTCGAAGAAGGACGGCCAGCCGCAGTGGGACTCGAACTTCTCGTTCGAGGTGAAGAGCTCCGCTCCGCAGGCGCGGCAGGAGTAGACGCCCTGGGTCTTCGTGTCCGTGTACTCACCGCGGAAGGCGGGCTCCGTGCCGGCCAGCCGGAGCACCTGGTACTCCGACGGGGTCAGCTGCGCCTGCCATTCCTCGTCGGTCTTCTCGACCTCGTACGCCATCGTTCCGCTCCCTCTGTTCAGCTCGACGGGCGGGCGAGGCGGTCCAGGATCTTCGGACCGAGGTCCGTGACGTCGCCCGCGCCCATCGTGAGAACGAGGTCGCCGGGGCCGGCCATTCCCGCGACCACGTCGGGGACGGTGGCCTTGTCGTGGACGGCCGTCACGTCGGCGCCCGCGGCGCGGGCCGCCGTGATGATCAGGTCGCTGGTGATGCCCGGGATCGGGTCCTCGCGGGCCGGGTAGATGTCGAGGACGACGGAGCCGTCGGCGAGGGCCAGCGCGTCGCCCATCTCCTTGCCCAGCTCCTGGGTGCGGGAGAACAGGTGGGGCTGGAAGACGACCAGGAGGCGGGAGGCTCCGGCGGCGCCGCGCATGGCCTCCAGGTCGGCGGTCATCTCGGTGGGGTGGTGCGCGTACGAGTCGATGACCTGGACGCCGTTGGCCTCGCCCTTGAGCTGGAGGCGGCGGCCGACGCCGGTGTAGGCGGTGAGGGCCTGGGCGAGCTCGGCCGGGTCGATGCCGACGCGGGCGCCGGCGGCGAGGGCCGCGGCGGCGTTGTGGGCGTAGTGGCGGCCGGGGACGGAGACGGTGAAGGTGTGCTCGGCGCCGTCGAGGGCGACGGTCACCTCGCTCTTCATCCCGTTCGGGACGATCTTGAGGATGCGGGCGTCGGAGTCCGCGGACTCGCCGACGGTCACGATGTCCAGGCCGTCGCGGTCCGCGACCCTGCGGGCGAGTTCGCGGGCGCCCGCGTGCTCGCCGACGACCAGGGTGCCGCCGGGGCGGATCTTGGCGGTGAAGGCCTCGAAGGACTCGTAGATCTCGTCCATGGAGGCGTAGTTCGCGTGGTGGTCGAGCTCGACGTTGAGGACGATCGCGACCTCGGGGTCGTACTTCTGGAAGCTGCGGTCGCTTTCGTCGGCCTCGGCGACGAAGACCTCGCCGGCGCCGTGCGCGGCGTTGGTGCCGGGGCCCGCGAGGTCGCCCCCGATGGCGTACGACGGGTCGAGGCCGAGCTCGGTGAGTGCGACGGCCAGCATCGAGGTGGTCGTCGTCTTGCCGTGCGTACCGGCGACGGCGATCGCGCGCAGCCCGTCCATGAGGGAGGCGAGCGCGTCGGAGCGGTGCACCACCGGGATGCCGAGCTCGGCGGCGCGGGCCAGCTCCGGGTTGTCGGCGCGGATCGCGCTGGAGACGACGACGGCCGAGGCGTCGTCCGCGAGGTGCTCGGCCGCGTGCCCGATGTGCACGGTCACGCCCAGTGCCCGCAGCGCCTCCGCGGTCGGGGACTCCTTGGCGTCGCTGCCCGCGACCTTGGCGCCGCGCTGGGCGAGGATCTTCGCGATGCCCGACATTCCGGCACCGCCGATGCCGATGAAGTGCGGCCGTTCCATGGCGGCGGGAATGGCGGGTGCCATGCGGATCTCTCCCCGGGTGCGTCTCGTGTCCACCTGTTGCGCGCGCGACAGGCAGGTCCCACCCTAATGGCTCGCCGCGCGCCCGCCCGGCGGCCGGGGGTCGGTCAGTCGCTGTGGGCGAAGAGCTTGAGGACCGGTACGCCGACCTTGTGGCGGGCCCGGGAGGCCCAGTCCCGGTGGAAGAACTCCTCCACGTAGTGCGGGGCGGTGAGCACGATCACCTCGTCCGCCGCCGCCTCCTCGACCACTGCCTTCATCTTGGTGAGCGGGTGGTCCTCGACGACCTGGCCGACCGCTTCACAGCCCGCGTTCCTCAGGGCCTGGAGCGACACCTCCAACGCCTGCTCGGCGGGGCCCCTTGCCGCCTTGCCCTCCGGTTCCTCGCCCTCTCGGGTCGCTTCCTTCAGTTCGCCCATGGCCACGTCGTCGATGGCACGCAGCAGTACATCGGCCTGGTCACCACGCGGCTGCATGAGGACGATGAAGGACACGCCCTCGTCGCCGTGCAGGGTGGTGACGAATTCCACGTCGACGGACGTCAGGGGCTTCTCGATCATCAGAACGCTTGTGAACACCTCAGGAGCCCTTCTGCGGAAACCATCCTTCCCCGTGCCCGCACGGGGTCTGCGACAGTAAGTGTGCCCAGCGGACAGAAAGCGGAACGACAAATTCCGACGATTGTCAGATCCGACGGTAGCGGGTGAAGAGGAAGCCGTCCTGCTCCAGCACGGAAGCCACCTGGAAGCGTGTCGGGACGGCCACCGAGGGGCCGCCGGCGATCCGCTGGGCGCCACCCGCCGTCATGGTCGGCGAGACCGTCAGGCACAGCTCGTCGAGGACCCCCGCCGCCACGAACTGCCCGAGCAGCCGGGGCCCGCCCTCGGTCAGCTGCCGCCGCAGGCCGCGCGCCGCGAGCACCGCCACCGCACGGGCCGGCTCGACCCCCGCCCCGTCGCCCGCGACCAGCACCTCGGCGCCCGCCTCCCGGGCCGCGGCGACCCGGTCGGCGGGGGCCGCGGCCCCGGTCAGGATCAGCGTCGGCACCAGCGGCGAGGTGAAGAGCGGCAGCGAGAAGTCGAGGTCGAGGGAGGCGCTGACGACGGCGATCACGGGGGCCTCGCCCTGCCCCGCGGCAGCCCGGCGGGCGGCGAAGACCTCCCGCGCCCTGGCCGGACGGTAGCCCTCCAGGCGTACCGTTTCCGCCCCCACGACGATCACGTCGGCGAGGCCCCGCAGGGTGCCGAAGATCCGCATGTCGGTGTCCGAGGAGAGCGGCTGGGAGCGCCCGTCGTGCTGGCCCGCGCCGTCGAGCGAGGAGACCATGTTGGCCCGCAGCCACACACCGTCACCCTCCGGGTACGCGTAGGCGTCGGCGAGCTCGTCGAACGACCACTCGCGACCGCCCTCGGCGGCGGGACCGGCGGCGGTCTCGGGGGCTGTCATGTCCGTCACAGGGAGCAGTCGTCGCATCCTCGCAGTCTGACATGACGATTACAGTGGGGAACTGTGTCGACCCGCGCCCTCACCGAAGCCGCTTCCTCCCAGGCGGCCCCGCTCTCGCTCTGCTCCCGAGAGCCCCACGTCCCCGCCGACCGTCTCGTCGCGGAGATGGTGCCGCCGCCGCGGTTCGACTCCGTCCGCTTCGACACGTACCTCCCGGACCCGAACCAGCCCAGCCAGACGGACGCCGTCAAGACGCTGAGCACCTTCGCCGAGGGACTGGGCGGCGCGCACGCCTCCGGCGCGGGCAAGCGCCGCTGGTTCGCCAAGAAGCCGGCCGCGCCGACCGGCCCGCGCGGGGTCTACCTGGACGGCGGCTACGGCGTCGGCAAGACCCACCTGCTCGCCTCCCTCTGGCACGCGACCCCCGCCGAGCCCTCGCTGAAAGCTTTCGGCACCTTCGTCGAGCTGACCAACCTCGTCGGCGCCCTCGGCTTCCAGCAGACGGTGAAGACCCTCAGCGGGCACCGCCTCCTCTGCATCGACGAGTTCGAGCTCGACGACCCGGGCGACACCGTCCTCGTCTCCAGCCTCCTCGCCAAGCTCGTCGAGGCGGGCGTGGCGCTCGCCGCCACCTCCAACACGCTCCCCGGCAAGCTCGGCGAGGGCCGCTTCGCCGCCGCCGACTTCCTCCGCGAGATCCAGGGCCTCTCCGCCCACTTCATGCCGCTGCGGATCGACGGCGAGGACTACCGCCACCGCGGCCTGCCCGAAGCCCCGGCACCGTACGCCGACCAGGTCGTCACGGAGACCGCGTACGCGACGCCCGGCGCCTCCCTCGACGACTTCCCGCACCTGCTCGAACACCTGGCCAGGGTTCACCCGAGCAGGTACGGCGCGCTCACCGACGACCTCACCGCCGTCTGCCTCACCGACGTCCAGCCGGTCCCCGACCAGTCGACCGCGCTGCGCCTCGTCGTCCTCGCCGACCGGCTGTACGACCGCGAGATACCCGTGCTCGCCTCCGGACTCCCCTTCGACAGGCTCTTCAGCGACGAGATGCTGAACGGCGGCTACCGCAAGAAGTACTTCCGGGCGATCTCCCGGCTCACCGCGCTCGCCCGCGACGCGAAGGGGCTCGTCGCGCAGTAGCTTGGTGGCCGTACCCGATCGAAAGGGATCCACCATGGCCACCGTGCGTCACGCCCACACCGTCTGGCAGGGCGACCTCCTCAAGGGTTCCGGCGTCGTCACCCTCGACTCCTCCGGTCTCGGCTCGTACGACGTCTCCTGGCCCGCCCGCACCGAGGAGCCGAACGGCAGGACGAGCCCCGAGGAGCTCATCGCCGCCGCCCACTCCTCCTGCTTCTCCATGGCCTTCTCCAACGGCCTCGCCAAGGCCGGCCACGCGCCGGAACGCCTGGAGACCAAGGCGGACGTCACCTTCCAGCCGGGCCAGGGCATCACGGGCATTCACCTGACCGTGGTCGGCCAGGTCCTCGGCCTCTCCGAGGACGAATTCCAGCGGCTCGCCGCGGACGCCAAGGAGAACTGCCCGGTCAGCCAGGCGCTCACCGGCACGACGATCACCCTCGACGCCAAGCTCGCCTGACCACGGGCCCCACCCGCCCGACTCGGCCGGCCACGGCCTGACACCGACGCCCCGCCCGGCCCGACCCGGCCGGCCACGGCCTGACACCGACGCCCCGCCCGGCCCGACCCGGCCGGCCACGGGGATCGGCCGCTCTCCGGCCCGCCTGACCCCTGGTCAGAGCGCACGCCACACGAGGCAGTTGTGGCCCGCATGGTTCACGCGTCACGACAGTGCGTGATACACACATGCGGGTCACACGTCACACACCACCTGTCTGTCCGCCAACAGGAAGTGGGTTGTTGCCTCATGTCCGCAACACGACGTCAGATCCTTTCCCGCACCGGCGCGTCCGTCGCCGGCATCGCCTTCACCGGCGCCCTCTCCGAACTCTTCGCCGGCAGCGCGGCCGCCGCCGGACGGCGGGGCGGCTACGGCCCCCTCGTCCCCGACCCCGCCGGCCTCCTCGACCTGCCGGCCGGCTTCCGCTACAAGGTCCTCTCCCGGCAGGGCGACCCGCTCCGCTCCGGCGAAGGCCCGGTCCCCAGCAACCACGACGGCATGGGCGCCTTCCCCGGCCGCCGGGGCCGCGTGCACCTCGTCCGCAACCACGAGAACCGGGTCACCGGGAAGATCGGCGTCCCGACCGTACCCGGCCTCACGTACGACCCCGCCGCCAAGGGCGGCTGTACGGCCCTGGAGCTCGACGGCCGGAACAACGTCCTCGGCGAACGCGTCGCCATCGCCGGAACCGCGGTCAACTGCGCCGGCGGGCACACCCCTTGGAACACCTGGCTGACCTGCGAGGAGACCGAGGACCGGGCCGGGACCAACGGCTACACCAAGGACCACGGCTTCATCTTCGAGGTCGACGGCGCCGACCCCCACCGCACCGGAGCCGTCCCCCTCACCGCCATGGGCCGCTTCCAGCACGAGGCGATCGCCGTCGACCCGGGGAACGGCATCGTGTACGAGACGGAGGACGCCTTCGACCGCCCCTTCGGCCTCTTCTACCGCTTCCTCCCCCACAAGCCGCTCGGCGGCACCGGCTCGCTGCGCGCAGGCGGCGCCCTGGAGGCCATGCGCGTCCCCGGCGTCCCCGACCTCTCCGCCGTCCAGGAGACCGGCGCCCGCTTCGACGGCGTCGAATGGGTCCCCGTACCGGACCCCCTCGCCACCGAGACGCCCATCCGCCTCCAGGACTTCGGCCCGAAGGGCATCACCCACGCCCAGAAGTTGGAGGGCTGCTACTGGGGCGGCCGCGCCGTCTACTTCGTCTCCTCCTTCGCCCGCCGGGAGAACGGCTCCGCCGCCACCCACTTCGGCCAGGTCTGGAAGTACGAGCCCGACCGCCGCCGCCTCACCCTCGTCGTCGTCTTCGGCCCCGACACCGACGTCCGGCTCCCCGGCGAGTCCCCCGACAACATCTGCCTCGCCCCCACCGGCGGCCTCATGGTCTGCGAGGACGGCGACGGAGCGCAGCACGTCTTCGGAGTCAGCAGAAGGGGCGAGGTCTACCCCGTCGCCCGCGGCGCCCACAACATCGGCACCCCCGACGCCCCGGAATGGGGCGAGTTCGCCGGCGTCACCTTCTCCCCGGACCGCTCCACGATGTACGTCAACTGCTACACCCCCGGCACCACCTTCGCCGTGACCGGCCCCTGGCACTGACCCGACCCCGGGAGCGGACGTGCGGGCGTCCGCTTTCCGTCGCAGGATCGGGGGAGTACGAGCGGTCGCGGCGGAAGGAACGGCGGATGGCGAAGAAGGACGGCGGGGGGAAGCGGCGACAGGCTTCGGCACCCGCGCTGCGTGACGTCCTGCGCGTCCCGGAGGGCGAGCGGGTCGACCTTTCCGCGTACGACGCCCGGGCGACGCCGGCCGGCCCCGCCGACAAGGCCGCCGGCGTCGCCGCCACCGCGGCCCTCGCCCCCCGCCTCGCCTCCCTCCATGAACGCCTCTACGCGGCGAGCACCGCCGGCGACCGACGGCGCCTCCTCCTCGTCCTCCAGGGCATGGACACGAGCGGCAAGGGCGGCACCGTCAAACACGTCATCGGTCTCTTCAACCCCTCCGGCTGCCGCATCCACGCCTTCAAGGCACCCACCGCCGAGGAACGGAACCATCCCTTCCTCTGGCGCGTCACGAAAGCCCTCCCCCAGCCCGGCGAGATCGGCATCTTCGACCGCTCCCACTACGAGGACGTCCTCATCGCCCGCGTCCGCGACCTCGTCCCCCGCCCCCGGCTGGACCGCCGCTACGCCCAGATCAACGGCTTCGAGAAGTCCCTCGCCGAGGACGGCGTCACCGTCGTCAAGGTCTTCCTCCACCTCTCCTACGAGGAACAGCGCACCCGCCTCCTCGAACGCATCGACAACCCCGAGAAGCACTGGAAGTTCGACCCCGGCGACATCGACGAACGCGCCCTCTGGCCCTCCTACCAGGAGGCCTACTCCCTCGCCCTCGAACGCTGCACCACCGACGAAGCCCCCTGGTACGTCGTCCCGGCCGACCGCAAGTGGTACCGCAACTGGGCGATCAGCAAACTGCTCCTCGAACACCTGGAGGCACTCGACCCCACATACCCGCCCGGAGACTTCGACGTGGCGGAGTGCCGGGCACGACTACTGCGGACGTGAGCGGCGATGGTGCGTCAGCTCAGTGCGTGGACTCGGGTGCTGCTGGTGTCGAGTCGCGAGCGTTAGCGAGTTTGATCGGTTAACTTCCGATCGTGAACATTCCTGTACGAAAGATGGCGGCGCTCGGACTTCTGGGCGCCGCCCTCGTCGGCTGCGGCGGGGGCGCCGCCGAGCGCCCCGCCCCCGGGGCGGCACCGCCGGCCGTCTCCCACAAGCCGTCCCCCAAGGCGAGTGCGGCCGCCGCCGGGCCCAAGCCCGCACGCGTCCCCACCGCGCCTCCGACCCTGGCGCAGGGGCCCGGCGGGGTCACCCCCGTGTACACGCGCCGTGCGAAGGGGGCCGAGAAGGTCGTCGCCCTCACCTTCGACGCGGACATGACCGCGGATCAGGGGCCGCGGGCCGCGCGGGGCGAGCACTTCGACAACCCGCAGCTGATCGCGACCCTGCGCCGGCTGAAGGTGGACGCCACCGTCTTCATGACGGGCCGCTGGGCGGAGGAGTACCCCGACCAGGCGAAGTCGATCGGCGGCGACCCCCGGTTCGAGATCGCGAACCACTCCTACAGTCACTACGCCTTCGCCTCGCCGTGCTACGGCCTGCCGACCGTCGCCGGCCCCGACATGGCGACCGACGTGCAGCGCGCCTTCGACGCCTTCCGCGACGCCGGCGCCGTGAACGTCGTCCCGTACTTCCGCTTCCCCGGCGGCTGTTACGACGACGCGGCGCTGCGTGCGCTCGCCCCCACCGGGGTGACGGCCGTGCAGTGGGACGTGGTCAGCGGCGACGCCTTCGCCGAGGACGCGGACGCCGTCGCCGACCAGGTGCTCGACGAGGTCGAGCCCGGCTCCCTCGTCGTCATGCACTGCACCCGCAGCGCCGCCCCCGTCACCGAGCAGGCGATCCGCCGCATCGTCCCGGAACTCCGCGCCCGCGGCTACCGCTTCGTGAAGGTCTCCGAGCTCATGGGCCGATGAGCCGATCGGCGGCCGGAATCACTCGGGAAGCACTCCGGGATCACTCCAGGCGGGCCGTGGCACGGCTGGACAGGGCCGCCGCGGCCGCCACGAGGAGGAGCGCGCCGGCGCAGGCGAGGGCCGGTGGGTGGGCGGTGGCGGTCCGGGCGCCGGTGACCAGGGTGGTCATGGCGTGCTTCGCGGGGGAGCCCGTGGTGACGAGGGCCAGGAGGCAGCCGAGGACGAGGACGGTGAGGGACCAGCCGGGGGCGGGCAGGAAGGGGCGCGAGGAGAGCGCGCCGACGGCCGCGCCCGTCAGGGCGCAGGTGAGCGCGGCGAGGACGCCGGTGGACACGGCGGCGAGCGCGGTGACGCCGCGCCGGTCGCTCAGCGCCGTCACGACGAGGACCGCGACGGTGCCGACGAGCGCCGGCCAGGCGGTCCCGGTGAGCAGCGCCGCGAGATGGGTACGGCCACGCCCCGCCGCGGCCGCCACGACGTTCCGGGCCGCGGGCGGCTCCTGGGTGACGCAGATCCGTACGGACCAGGCCGCGACGGGCAGCAGCGCGGCGGCCGTGAGACCGAGGGCTCCGAGCACGGGTTCGCCCGCGCGTACGCCGACGCCGACGATGGCCACGTACAGGAGGAGCGGCGCCAGCCAGCGCTGTGAGCGCAGCAGCAGGCCCGACTGGTAGCGCAGGAGCGCCGTCATACCCGTACGCCTTCGCTTTCGAGGTGGTCGATGTGCCAGGCCTCCGCGAGCAACACGCCGAGGAGGGCGTCGGAGTGCGCCGCGTCCACGGTCAGGACGAGGGCGCCCGGTGCGGCGGTGTGCGCGACGCGCCCGTCGTCGCCGGGCGCGAGGCCGGTACCCGGTTCGCCTGGCGGTCGTCGAGCGGCGCGGCCGTCGTGGCCGGGCACGGGCTCGGCGACCGGGTCGCCCGGCAGTCGGGCCGGGAGCGGGCGGCTGCCGGAGGCGGTGATCCGGACGAGGGGGCGGGCGGGGGCCGCGGGCGTCTCGCGGACCGGGCGTACCCGGCCGGCTTCGACCCCGTAGAGCGCGTCCGCCTCCCCCGCGAGCCGCCGCGGGTCGTGGTCGACGTAGACGACGGCCGCGCCCGCCGTGAGGCGTTCGCGGACGGCGGTGTCCAGCTCGGCGCGGGCGCCGGTGTCGAGCCCGGTCCAGGCCTCGTCGAGGACGAGGAGGGCGGGGTCGGCGAGGAGTGCCTGGGCGACGGCGACCTTCTGGCTGGTGCCCTTGGACAGTTCGGCGAGGGGTGTACGGGCGTGGCCCGCGGCGCCGAAGCGCTCCAGCCAGTCCCCCGCGCGGGTGCGGGCGGCCGCGCGGCCGAGGCCCTGGATGCGGCCCAGGTGGACGAGGTAGTCGGCGGCCGTGAACGGCAGGGCCGCCGGGAAGCGCTCGGGGACGTAGGCGGTGCGGGCCGGACGGCCGGTGACGCGGCCTTCGGTGGGCGCGTCGATCCCGGCGAGGAGCCGGAGCAGGGTGGACTTGCCGGTTCCGTTGGCGCCGGTGACCCGGACGAGCCCGGCGGCGGGCAGGTCGAGCGAAACCTCTCGCAGCACCCACGGCCCGCGAAGGCCGTGGCGCCGCCCGACGCGCTCCAGCCTCAACTCGACGAGTTCTTCTGCGGGGTCAGCTCGCTCGGCCGGACGACGACGAAGCCCTGGCCCTCCAGCTTGAGCTGGACCGCCTCGCCCGAGCCGCCGCGGAGCATCGAGCCGAGGGACTGGGAGCGGTGGAGGGAGGTGTGGAGCTGCTCGCTCCAGCCGACGACCGCGTCGGTGTCGACGTAGACGGGTGCCTGCGGGGTGACGGGAATGACGATCGGGCTGCCCTCGCAGATCAGGGCGATCTTGCCGTAGCCGGAGAAGACGGAGTTGAAGAGGCCGCCGCCGGTCATGCCGGCGCCCTTCACGGTCTTGATGTCGTAGTGGAGGGTCGCGTCGAAGCAGAGCACGTTGCGGCCGTTGACGGTGAAGGCCTCGCCCTGTTCGATCTCGACGATGAAGCAGTTCTGCGCCTCGTGGGCGAACCAGGCCTCGCCCTGACCGCGTACGGCCATCAGCGCGAGGCCCTCGCCGGTGACGGCCCGCTTGAGGAGGCCGCCGATGCCCTGGCCCTTGCGCTCGAACTGGAGGTCGCCGCGGTAGGCGATCATCGAGCCCTGGCGGGCGTGCATCTCGCCGTTGACGGTGTACTTGACCGACTTGGCGTTCTGGAGGGTCATCCCCGGAAAGCCGGCCGTCTCGGCGAGGTGTTCGCCGGCGAAAAGATCGCTCTTCATGAGGGGCATCCTGGCCCGGAAGCGATGATTCCCACAAGAATCACTCGTCACGGCAGTGGCAGACTTGCCGGGTGAGCAGCAACGAGACCGATCTCCGCGACGAGAAGCCCCAGTTCGTCCTCCCCCTGGTCGTCCGCATCGAGAAGGACGCGCCGCCGTCCCGTACCGACGCTCTGGAGACCGCCGCGCGGGCCGTCCTGGAGATCCTGACCGACGACCGTTCCCTCGGCGAGGGCGAGTGGGCGCAGGCCGTCACCGACTGGCAGGACGCCCGCATCCGCAAGGTGGTGCGCCGGGCGCGCGGCGCCGAGTGGCGGAAGGCGGGCGCGCTCCCGGGGATCACGGTCGACGGCGCGGAGGCGGAGGTACGGGTCTTCCCGCCGGTCCCGCTCGACGGCTGGCCCAAGGAGCTGGCCAAGCTCCAGGTCTCGGGCACCGACCTCGACGACCCTGCCGCGCCCGGCCCGGTGCCGGACGGGGCGGCGGTGCTCTGGCTCAACCCGGAGCTCGACATGTCGGCCGGCAAGACGATGGCGCAGGCCGGGCACGGTGCGCAGCTCCTCTGGTGGGCGATGTCGGCGGCCGAGCGCACGGCGTGGCAGGAGGCCGGTTTCCCGCTCGCGGTCCGGACCGCGACGGCCGCGGACTGGGCCGAGCTGACGGTGAGCGGGCTGCCGGTGGTCCGGGACGCGGGCTTCACGGAGATCGCGCCGGGCTCGTGCACGGTGGTGTCCGCGTTCCCGAACCTCAAATGAAGCTCTGAACGTGCCCCCCTTGGGGTTCGAACGTCACCGCCCGGGTCATCACCGGGGTGACTGAGGACCGAAGGAGGGGGACATGACGGAACTCGGCACAGGCATCGGCTGGCGTCCCGAGATCGCGGAGGCGGTGGAGGCGCTGCCCGGCGTCGACTGGGTCGAGGTGGTCGCGGAGAACATCTGCGCCGGCCACCTGCCCGACTCGCTGACCCGGCTGCGGGCTCGGGGCGTGACGGTCGTCCCGCACGGCGTCTCGCTGGGGCTCGGCGGCGCGGACCGGCCGGACCCGGCACGGCTCGCCGCACTCGCGGAGAAGGCGGTGGCCCTCGGCGCGCCGCTCGTCTCGGAGCACATCGCCTTCGTACGGGCCGGGGGGCCGCTCACCGCGACGCCGCAGCTCGAAGCGGGCCACCTGCTGCCGGTGCCGCGGACCCGCGACGCGCTCGACGTGCTCTGCGAGAACGTCCGCATCGCGCAGGACGCGCTGCCGGTGCCGCTCGCCCTGGAGAACGTCGCGGCCCTCATCTCCTGGCCGGGCGAGGAGATGACGGAGGGCCGGTTCCTGGCGGAGCTGGTCGAACGCACGGGGGTCCGGCTGCTCGTCGACGTCGCCAACCTGCACACGAACCACGTCAACCGCGGCGAGGACCCGGCGAAGGCCCTTTCCGAGCTTCCGGTCGAGGCCATCGCCTACGTCCACGTGGCGGGCGGCGTCGAACGGGACGGGGTCTGGCACGACACCCACGCGCATCCCGTGCCGGGAGCGGTCCTTGACGTCCTGGCGGACCTCGCCTCGCGGGTGGCGCCGCCGGGGGTGCTGCTGGAGCGGGACGACGACTTCCCGCCCGCGGAGGAGCTGGCCGAGGAGTTGAGCGTGATCCGGGGGACGGTGACCGGCGCTCGCAGGGGTGCGGGTTCGAACGCAAGGGCGCCGCGCGTGGGTGCTGTGCCCACCCGTTCCGCCCTCGCGGAGCGTATGCCCGCAGCCGGGCAGCCGCTCCTGATCGGCGCCGGCGCCCGCGTCTCGGGCGGCCCGATGCCGGGTGCCGCCGTCGTGGCGGCACCCACGGCCCCGGAGACGGCACCGGAGGACGCGCGCCAGCGCCTCGGCCTCGCGCAGGCCTCCCTGCTCTCCGCGCTGGCCGCGGGAACGCCGGTGCCCGAGGGCTTCGACAGCCGGAGGATCGGTGTGCAGAGCCGCGCGTTGGCGGCGAAGCGCGCGGGAGTCGTCGCGAAGGTGGCGCCGGAACTGCCGGAGATCCTGGGCAAGGGGTTCAGGCCGGAGTTCCTGTCGTACGCCAGGTCGCGGCCGATGACCGGCGGGTACCGCCGGGACGCGCTGGACTTCGCCGAGCACCTGCTCGTGGCCGGGCGTCCGGAGGACCCGGCGGCGCGCCGACTGCTCACGGAGTGGTGGCAGGACCGTTCCGGCAACCGTCCGCCCGGCCGTACCGCCCGGCTCGTACGGGCCGCCCGTCACGCACTCGTACGGAGATGACCATGGACTTCCTCGTCACCCTCGTCTACCTCGCGGGCGTCACCGGCATCGCCGTGGCCATCACCCGGGTCGTCCGGATGCGCGTCGGGTCCGGCGGGCCCGTCCACGACCGGTACGAGGCCGCCTTCCTCAACGGCGGCCCCGCCAGGGTCGTCGACGCCGCGCTGGCCGCCCTCCAGGCGGACGGCAGGATCGCGATCGGCGGACCCGGCATCGTGGCGGTCGTGCGGCCCACCGCATACGACCCGGTGGAGCGCGCGGTGCTCCAGGAACACGCCGCCGCCCCGCACGGGGCCCTGCACCACCTGCGGTCGGCCGTGATGCGGCACCCGGCGGTGCAGGAGATCGGCGACGGCCTCGCCACGCGTGGGCTCGTCGTCGAACCGGCGAAGCGGCGGGCCGCGGCCCGCTGGTGCCGCGTCCTCGGTCTCGCCGGCTTCTGCCTCTTCCCGGTCTCGATGGTCGTCTCGATGATCGACACCGCCACCGACCCGGACTTCTCGCTCCCGTTCGTCTTCCGGGTGGCACCCGTGATCTTCGCCGCCATCATCACCGCAGCCGTCTGCGGGTCGCTCTCCGCCCGGCAGCTCACCTCGGCCGGCCGGCGCGCGGTCGCCGCGTACGGTCGCGCCCACGCCTCTCTCGCGGACGCCGGCCACCTCGTGGCCCTGCACGGGCTGCGTGCCCTGCCGGACCCCGTACTGCGCGAGCAGCTCCTCGCCGCCGCACGGGTCTACGGGCGGCCGCGGCAGCGAGGGCGCGGCACGCGTCCGTCGTCCTCGTTCTCCTCGGCGGACGCGGCGGCCCTGGGCGTGGCCGCCGACTGGTGCGGAGAGAACAGCTTCTGCGGCGGCGGGAGCGGCGGCGGATCGGGCTCCTCGGGGTCCTGCTCGTCCGGGTCCTGCTCCTCCGGGTCCTGTTCGGGAGGCGGCTCCGGCTGCGGCGGCTCGGGCAGTTCGTGTTCGAGCTCCAGCGGCAGCTCGTGTTCGAGTTCCAGCGGGAGTTCGTGCTCCAGCTCCAGCTCCAGCGGCTGACCGGTCGTCGGCACGGCGGGCGCGGCCATTCGAGTGGCGGGCCCGCCCGTCGTCCCGTAGAACTCGGACATGATCTGGGTTCCCCTGCTCCTGGTGGCCTGCGTCGTGGCGGGGGTCGGCTGCGCGCGGGTCTGCCGCGCGACGCTCGCGGCGGCCCTGCCCGACGCCGGTGACCCGAGGGGCGGAGCCGATCCGGAACTGACCCTCCACGAGGCGGCGTACCTCGCGGGCGGTCCGCTCCGGGTCACCGACCTGACGCTGGTGTCGATGCACCGGGGACGGCGGCTGCTGCTCGCCCACACCGGCTGGGCGACCGTGGTGGACGCGGGCGGCGCGGGCCGGGACGAGCTGGAACGCGCGGTGCTCGGCGCCATCGGGCCCGAGGGGCAGTGCCCCATCCCTTCCGTACGTCCGGTGGTCGCCGCCGACGCTTCGGTGCGGTGCATCGAGGAGCGGCTCGTCGGCCTGGGGCTCGCGGTGCCGGCGGCGGGGCGACGGGAGGTCGCGGAGGGGCTGCGGGCCGTGAAGGCGGGCTTCCTGCTCGGCCTGGTGCTCGGGACGGCCGCGGCGCTGCTCGTCCCGGCCGCCGAACGGGCCCTGGTGATCGCCGCGTTCACGCTGCCGCTGCTGGCGTCGGGGCTCTGTCTGCTGATCGGCCTGGTCGAGCGGTACCCGTACACGCGCTGGGCCTCACCGGCCGGGCAGCGGCTGCTCTCCGGCCTCTCCGCCGCCGATCCGCTCACCGCGCTCGCGACGCGCGGTCCAGCCGTCCTGGAACCGGAGCTCCGCGCGGCCTTCCGGGGGCAGGACACCCGGCACCGGCCGTGAGGAGGTCCGGGGCCGCCTGAAAAGGCCCCGGAAATGACGCCGGTGCGGCGCGCGTCACGCGCGCCGCACCCGGAGCCGGACCCGGTGTCGCTGGAGCGGCAGGCACATGTGGTCCGCCTGCCGTCTGATCTTCCGGGTCGAGGGATGGCGCGCCCGGCCGGGAGCCGGGCCGCCACCAGGTTCGTACGGCCGTCAGGCCAGGCCCGCCACCAGGTCGGCGACGCTCTTGCGGCGACCGGTGTAGAAGGGGACCTCTTCGCGGACGTGCATCCGGGCCTCGGAGGCGCGCAGGTGGCGCATGAGGTCGACGATGCGGTGCAGTTCGTCGGCTTCGAAGGCGAGGATCCACTCGTAGTCGCCGAGCGAGAAGGAGGCGACCGTGTTGGCGCGGACGTCGGGGTAGCCGCGGGCCATCTTGCCGTGGTCGGCGAGCATGCGGCGACGGTCCTCGTCGGGCAGCAGGTACCAGTCGTAGGAGCGCACGAAGGGGTACACCGAGACGTAGTCGCGCGGGGTCTCGTCGGCCAGGAAGGCCGGGATGTGCGACTTGTTGAACTCGGCGGGGCGGTGCAGCGCCATGTTCGACCAGACCGGCTCCAGAGCGCGGCCCAGCTTGGTGCGGCGGAAGAGGCTGTACGCCTCCTGGAGCTCGTCGCTCGTCTCGGCGTGCCACCAGATCATGACGTCGGCGTCGGCGCGCAGACCGGACAGGTCGTACGTGCCGCGGATCGTGATGTCCTTGGCGGCGAGCTGGTCGAACAGCTCCTGAACCTCGTCGGCGTAGCCGGCACGGTCCTCGGGCAGAACGTCGCGCAGCTTGAAGACAGACCACAGGGTGTAGCGGATGACCTCGTTGAGGTCCTTCGCCTTCTTACCGGCGTTCGGGATCTTTTCGGGCGCACTCATACGCCTATTCTCGCCCGTCACGAGGAGTGCCCCGCACCGGGGTCGGTCCTTTTCGACGTGGCGTCGATCTCGTCCGCGATCTCGTCCGCCGCGCGGTGGGCCGAGGCGACGCAGGCGGGGATGCCGACGCCGTCGTACGCGGCTCCCGCGACGCGCAGTCCGGGAAGGGCGGCGAGCGCCTCGCGGACGCGTGCGACGCGGGCCAGGTGGCCCACCGGGTACTGGGGCAGGCCGCCGGTCCAGCGGGTGACCGTGGTGGCGACGGGGCGGGCGGCGAGCCCGGTGGCGGCGGCGAGGTCCTTGAGGGAGGCGGCGACGAGGTCGGTGTCCTCGCGCCGGACCTGCTCCTCCTCGCCGTGGCGGCCGACGGAGGTGCGCAGCACGAACAGGTCGGGGGCGGAGTCGGTGACCCAGTTCCACTTCTGGCTGGAGAAGGTGGAGGCCTTGATGGTGTGGCCGTCGACGGGCGGTACGAGGAAGCCGGAGCCCGGCAGGGCGGGCACGTCGGAGCGGCGGAAGGCGAGGGTGACCAGGGCCATGGAGGCGTAGTCGATCCCGTCGAGCTCGGCGGCGGCGCCCGGGGCGTGGCCGCCGAGGAGGCCGGCGGCGGTGCCGGCGGGGGTGGCGAGGACGACGGCGTCGGCGTCGAACGTCCGGTCGCGGGTCACGACCTGCCAGCCGGTGGCGCCGGAGCGGAGCAGCGCGGTCACGGGGGTGCCGGTGAGGATCTCGCCGCCGGCGGCGCGGATCGCGGCGGCGACCGCGCCGGGGAGGGTTCCGATGCCGCCGTCGAGTCCGAGGAAGGCGGCCCCGCCGAGGCCGGTGGCGGCGCCCGCCGCGTCGGCGGGGACGGCCGCACCGGCCTGCTGGACGGCGCGGACGGCGGCGGTGAGGGTGGGGTGGACGCGGGCCGCCTCGAAGAGGGCGGGCACGGCGGCCTTCATGGAGATGCGGTGGGCGTCACCGGCGTACACGCCGCCGAGGAGGGGTTCGACGAGCCGGTCGACGACCTCGTGGCCCATGCGCTCGGCGACGTACGCGCCGATGGCGATGTCCTCGCCGATCTCGGTCGGGGGCAGCTCAAGGTCGCGGTCGATCCGGCCCAGGCCCGCCGGGGAGACGAGTCCCTCGACCGCGCGGGCGTCGCCGGGGACGCCCATCACGTGGCCCTTGGGCATGGGGATCAGGTCGCCGCGGGACCAGACGGACGCGGTGGTGGTGCCGGGGGCCTGGAGCCGGTCGCCGAGGCCGACGGCGCGGGCGAGGGCGACCGCCTCGGGGCGGCGGGCGAGCAGCGACTCGGCGCCGAGGTCCACGGGCGCGCCCGCGATCTCTCCGGCGAGGAGCTTGCCGCCGACCCGGTCGCCCGCTTCGAGGAGGGTCACCCGGTGGCCGGCGAGGGCCAGCCGGTGGGCGGCCGCGAGTCCGGCGATACCGCCTCCGGCGACGACGACATGGGGTCCCGTGGTGTCCGCGTTCATGGGACCACTCTCTCAAATCGCCCGTCTCCCCCTCGCCGCCGTCCGCCTGTCGGCGGTCCGGGGCCCGGGTACGGTCCGCCGCGCCCGTTCCGAGGCCGGACCGTGACCGCATCGCTACCGCCGGACGGCAACCCGTACCGCCCGCCCGTACGTCCAACCGCCGACATTCACCCATCACCCTTGGGGGGGACTCATGCGGAGCGTACGGACGACGGCGAGAACGCGGACGGCGGGACGGGCGGGGACGGCGGGCCGGACGAGGACGGTCGCGGCGGTGCTGTTCGCGGCCTCGCTCGTGCTGACCGGCTGTGGCGCCGGGGCGAGCTCGGACTCGGCCGAGCGGGGGGACCCGAAGGCGGGTGCGCGCGCCGACGGCGCGGCGGCGGACGCGGACCGGGGCGCCGTCGACGAGTCGGCGGCCGGTGCGGACAAGGAGGCCGCCGACGGTTCCTCGGGCGCCGGGAAGCCCGGGGCGCAGGTGCCCGCGCCGCAGCACGTCATCCGTACCGCCTCGCTGTCCGTCGAGGTGGCGGACGTGACGAAGGCGCTGGCCACGGCCCGGCGGGTGACCGCGGGCGCGGGCGGGCGGGTCGAGAACGAGACGACGGAGCGGGTCGACGACGCGTACGTCAGCTCGCAGGTCGTGCTGCGGGTGCCGCAGGAGCGGTACGACTCCGTCCTCGCCGAGCTGGCGGGCACCGGCAAGCTCATCGCCCGCAAGGCCGACGCCAAGGACGTCACCGACCAGGTGGTGGACGTCGAGAGCCGGATCGCCACCCAGCGGGCGAGCGTGGCGCGGGTGCGGGCCCTGATGCAGCGGGCGGAGCGGCTGGCCGACGTCGTGACCCTGGAGGGCGAGCTGAGCCGCCGCCAGGCGGACCTGGAGTCGCTGCTCGCCCAGCAGGCCTCCCTGAAGGACCGGACGACGCTGGCGACGATCACCCTCGAGCTGATGGAGAGGGCGAAGCCGTCGGCAGAGCCCGAGGAGGGCCGCCCGGGGTTCGGTGACGCCCTGAGCGGCGGATGGAACGCCCTGGTCGGCGCGGTGGCCTGGATCGGCATCGTGCTGGCCGCGCTCGCGCCCTGGCTGGCGGTGGCGCTGGTCGTGTTCGTCGTCTGGCGCCGGCTGCTGCGCCCCCGGCTCGCCGCCCGCGCCGCACGGCGTCCCGCGCCGGTGCCGGTGCCCCGGGTGGACGGGGACGCGGCGGCCGGGGAGCGGAACGCGGCCGGGGTGACCCGGGCGGCCGGGCCGGCGGAGGCACCCGAGAAGTAGTTTCTGTTCCATGAGCGAACGACTGGTGGTCATCGGTGGCGACGCGGCGGGCATGTCCGCCGCGTCGCAGGCGCGCAGGCTCAGGTCCGCCGGGGAGTTGGAGATCGTCGCGTTCGAACGCGGTCACTTCTCCTCGTACTCGGCCTGTGGGATCCCGTACTGGGTCGGCGGTGACGTCGGCGCGCCGGCGGAGCTGATCGCCCGCTCACCCGAGGAGCACCGGGCCCGGGACATCGATCTGCGGATGCGGACCGAGGTGACGGCGCTCGACGTGCCGGGGCAGCGGGTCCGGCACCGGGACCTGGAGGCGGGTACGGAGTCCTGGACGGGCTTCGACAAGCTGGTGATCGCCACCGGGGCCCGCCCGCTGCGGCCGCCGCTGCCGGGGATCGACGCGCCCGGCGTGCACGGGGTGCAGACCCTGGACGACGGCCAGGCGCTGCTCGACGCGCTGGAGCGGACGCCGGGGCGGCGCGCGGTGGTGGTCGGCGCCGGTTACATCGGGGTCGAGATGGCCGAGGCGCTGCTCGCCCGGGGCTACGAGGTGACGGTGCTGACCCGGGGCGAGCAGCCGATGGCGACCCTCGACCCCGACATGGGGCGGCTGGTCCACCGGGCGATGGACGGGCTCGGGATCAGGACGGTCGCCTCGGCCGAGGTGACGAAGATCCTGACCGGTGACGACGGCCGGGTGCGGGCGGTGGCGACGGACGCGGCCGAGTACCCGGCGGACGTGGTGGTCCTGGGCATGGGCGTGCGGCCGGAGACCTCGCTGGCGCGGGCGGCGGGGCTGCCGCTGGGGACGTCCGGCGGGCTGCTCACCGACCTGGCGATGCGGGTGCGCGGTCACGGGAACATCTGGGCGGGCGGTGACTGCGTGGAGGTCCTCGACCTGGTCTCGGGCCGGGAGCGGTACGTCCCGCTGGGCACGCACGCTAACAAGCACGGCCAGGTCATCGGGGCGAACGTGGGCGGCGGCTACGCGACCTTCCCCGGTGTGGTGGGGACGGCGGTGTCGAAGGTCTGCGACCTGGAGATCGCCCGGACCGGCCTGCGCGAGAAGGACGCCCGCGAGGTGGGGCTGCGGTACGTGGCGGTGACGATCGAGTCGACCAGTCGCGCGGGCTACTACCCGGGGGCGGCGCCGATGACGGTGAAGATGCTGGCCGAGCGGCGTACGGGGCGGCTGCTCGGGGTGCAGATCGTGGGCCGGGAGGGCGCGGCGAAGCGGGTGGACATCGCGGCGGTGGCGCTGACGGCGGGGATGACGGTGGAGTCGATGACGGCGCTGGACCTGGGGTACGCGCCGCCGTTCTCGCCGGTGTGGGACCCGGTCCTGGTCGCGGCCCGCAAAGCGGTGGCGGCCGTTCGGGCGGCGGAATGACCCGAGCGGCGGGTGACCGACCGTGACGATTTGCGACCCGGAGGTCACCATGGGTCACTGATCGCATGATCAGACACACGATGCGCGCGCTCTGCGCCGCGACTCTCGTCATAGCCCCGGTCGCCCTGACCGCGACACCCGCGCACGCGGTGACCTCGTGCCGGGTCAACGGCGTCACCGTCAGCGCCCAGAACGTCGTCGGCACGCCGGGCCCGGACCACATCACCTGCGGTTCGGTCCCGGACGGCGACACGGTGAACGGCCAGGGCGGCGCCGACTACATCATCGTCACCGGCTCCGTCGGCGGCACCGTGAGGGGTTCCACCGGCGCCGACCACATCCAGGTCGACGGCCCGGTCGGCGCGACGGGAGCGGTCCGCGGGGACGACGGCAACGACTTCATCCGCGTCGGCGCGAACGGGAACATCGTCGACGGCGGCCTCGGTGTCGACTTCTGCCGGGTGGCCTCCGGCAACCCGCCCGTCAACTGCTAGTCCTCAGGCCCGCCCCGCCCGGCGAGCCGGGCGGGGAACGGCGACGGCCGCCGGGGGATCCCCCGGCGGCCGTCGCCGTCGTGTGTGCGCCGGACCGGTCAGACGGCCGTCCGGGTGTGCACGTACTCGACGAGGCGGCTGAGGGCGTCGGGGTCCATGGACGGCATGACACCGTGGCCGAGGTTGAAGACGTGGCCCTCCAGATCCTTCGCGGCGGCGAGGACCTCGTCCGTCTTGGCCTCGACCACCTCGCGCGAGGCGAAGAGGACGGCCGGGTCGAGGTTGCCCTGGAGCGCCTTGCCGGGGCCGACGCGGCGGGCGGCCTCGTCGAGCGGGACGCGCCAGTCGACGCCGACGACGTCCGCGCCGGCCTCGCCCATGAGGCCGAGCAGCTCGCCCGTGCCGACGCCGAAGTGGATGCGCGGGACGCCGTATCCGGCGACCGCGTCGAAGACCTTCACGGAGGCCGGCATCACCGAGCGGCGGTAGTCGGCGGGGGCGAGGGCACCGACCCAGGAGTCGAAGAGCTGGACGGCGGAGGCGCCGGCCTCGATCTGGACCTTGAGGAAGGCCGAGGTGATCTCGGCGAGGCGGTCGAGGAGGTCGGCCCAGAGCTGCGGGTCGCCGTACATCATGGCCTTGGTGCGCTCGTGGCTGCGGGAAGGGCCGCCCTCGACGAGGTAGCTCGCGAGGGTGAAAGGCGCGCCGGCGAAGCCGATGAGCGGGGTGTCGCCCAGCTCGGCGGTGAGCATCCCGATGGCCTCGGTGACGTAGTGGACGTCCTCGGGCGTGAGGTCGCGCAGCCGGTCGAGGTCGGCGCGGGTGCGGATCGGGTCGGCGACGACGGGGCCGACGCCGGGCTTGATGTCGAGGTCGAGCCCGATGGCCTTGAGGGGGACGACGATGTCGCTGAAGTAGATCGCGGCGTCGACCTTGTGGCGGCGGACCGGCTGGAGGGTGATCTCGGTGACCAGCTCGGGCCGCATGCACGACTCGAGCATGGGGATGCCCTCGCGGACCTTCAGGTACTCGGGGAGGGAGCGCCCGGCCTGTCGCATGAACCAGACGGGCGTGTGCGGCACGGGCTCGCGCCGGCATGCCTTGAGGAACGCGGAGTCGTACGTCCGCGACTGCTGCTTCGTCTGCTGGCCCTGCGGGCTGTCCATGGCACTCACGCCCAGAATCTTCGCATGTGGCGGGAAGCCGCTCGTCCGGGCCGGGTGTCCCTCCCTGCGCGGAGGCCCCGTTCCGCCTACTCTTCCCCGCATGGCTGCGGCTCAGGGACATTTTTCCGATCATTCCGACGGCGATCGAGGGACGGACGAAACGGCGGACAGTACGGAGGCGAACCCGGTGCCACCCGCGTTCCGGCGGGCGGTGGAGGCGTTGCGCTCGGCGCGGCTGCGGTCCGAGATCGAGATCGACCCGACCAGGCCCCCGCAGCGCCTGGCCCCTTACGCGTACGCGGTGGAGGCGGCCGTCGTCGACGGCGAGGAGGACCTCGCGGACGGGCGGCTCGTGCTGCTGCACGACCCGGACGGCCACGAGGCCTGGAAGGGCACGTTCCGGCTGGTGACGCTGGTCCGGGCGGAGCTGGAGCCGGAGATGGCGGCGGACCCGCTGCTGCCGGAGGTGTGCTGGTCCTGGCTGACCGGGGCCCTGGAGGCGCGGGGGCTTTCGTACGAGGAGGCGAGCGGGACCGTGACCATGGCGGGCTCGCACTACTTCGGCGGGCTGGCGGACCGCAGGCCGGCGACCCAGATCGAGATCAGGGCGTCCTGGACGCCGCGCGAGGGGCCGGCCGGGGTGCCGGACACGGCGGCGCACCTGGCGGCCTGGTGTGATCTGCTCTGTCAGATCGCAGGGCTGCCGCCGGCGGATCCCGGCGCCGGGACGGTGGCGGGCGCGGGGGTCGTCTCGCTGCCCCAGCGGCGGGGTCCGCAGCAGGCCTGAGGGGGCTCCTGCGGGGCCGGCGGCCTTTCCGGAAGGGCGCCCCGGTGCTCCCTCGTGGGGGTGACGGGGCGGGGCCCGCTCGTAGGATGATCGATCACGCGTCCGAATTGCCCTAATTGTTACTCACCAAATCGTGATCTTTCCCTAAAGGCGGGCGGCCCACCTGCCGAAGGAGTCAGTGACCCCTTCACAGCACGGGTTCGCCCCCCGGCTTCTTCCCCGAGCCGGCTCCGTCCCGCATCCTTCCCCCCAGGAGGCCTGGTGTCCGTTCTCCTCGAGCAGCCCGCAAGCCTGGTCGCCTACCGCCCGAACAAGCCGACGGCCATGGTCGTCGTGGCCGACCCGCGCGTCCGCTCCACCGTGACCCGCCACCTGTGGGCCCTCGGAGTACGTGACGTGATCGAGGCTTCGTCCATCGCGGAGGCGCGTCCCCGCGTCGGCAACCCACGCGACATCTGCGTTGCCGACGTCCATCTGCCCGACGGCAGCGGCCTGACGCTGCTGTCCGAGACCCGCGCCGCGGGCTGGCCCAACGGCCTCGCCCTCTCGGCCGCCGACGACATCGGTGCCGTGCGCAACGCCCTGGCGGGCGGTGTGAAGGGCTATGTCGTCACCGGCACCCGGACCAACATCGGCCACCCGACCCGGCCCGGAGCCGCCCCCATCGGTTCCGCCGCCGCACGGCTCGGCCACCGCCGCCCCCCGGGTGCCCCGAGCCACCCGGGCGGCTACCGCGAGCTCTCCGGCCGTGAGGTCGAGGTGCTCCGGCTCGTCGCGGAGGGCCAGTCGAACAAGGCGATCGGCGTCTCCATGGGCCTCTCCGCCCTCACCGTGAAGAGCCACCTCGCCCGCATCGCCCGCAAGCTGGGCACCGGCGACCGCGCCGGCATGGTCGCGGTGGCCCTGCGGACCGGGATCATCCACTGACGAGTGGTCGACGAGAAGCCGGCGCCTGTCGACGGAACGTTCCGTCGACAGGCGCTTGCCGTTCACCGATACCCTTGACAGGTGACCGACGCCCAAGAGACCGCAGCAGACACAGCACTGCGCACCACCGGGGGCGGCCCCCCGGACGACGATGTCCCTGCGAATGGGCTTCCGATCCCGTTGCTGGAGCCCCGCGAGGGGATTCCGCCCGTCGTCGAGACGGACGACGCCCTCGCCGAGGTGATCGCCGCCTTCGCCGCCGGAACCGGCCCCGTGGCGGTGGACGCCGAGCGCGCCTCCGGCTACCGCTACGGACAGCGCGCCTACCTCGTCCAGCTCCGCCGCGAAGGCGCGGGCACCGCGCTGATCGACCCCGTCGGCTGTCCCGACCTGTCGGGGCTCGGCGAGGCGCTCGGCGGCGCCGAGTGGATCCTGCACGCCGCCACCCAGGACCTCCCGTGCCTGCGTGACATAGGCATGCTCCCCACCTCGCTCTTCGACACCGAGCTGGCCGGACGACTCGCGGGCTTCCCGCGGGTCGGCCTCGGCGCGATGGTCGAGTCCGTCCTCGGCTACGCCCTGGAGAAGGGCCACTCCGCCGTGGACTG
This sequence comes from Streptomyces wedmorensis, assembly GCF_000716445.1. Lineage (GTDB taxonomy): Bacteria > Actinomycetota > Actinomycetes > Streptomycetales > Streptomycetaceae > Streptomyces > Streptomyces wedmorensis. The sequence continues at coordinate 33,001 of NZ_JNWK01000042.1, read as the reverse complement.
GTCCACCCGCCCGCTGCCCGAGCCGTGGCTGCGGTACGCCGCGCTCGACGTCGAACTCCTCGTCGACCTGCGCGACGCGCTGGAGAAGGAGCTCGACCGGCAGGGCAAGCTGGAGTGGGCCCTCCAGGAGTTCGACGCCATCGCCTCCGCCCCGCCCGCCCCGCCGCGCAAGGACCCGTGGCGGCGGACCTCCGGCATGCACAAGGTGCGCCGGCGCCGCCAGATGGCGGTCGTACGGGAGCTGTGGACGGCCCGCGACAAGGTCGCCCAGCGCCGTGACGTCTCCCCCGGCAAGGTCCTCAGCGACGCCGCCATCGTCGAGGCCGCGCTCGCGGTGCCGGTGAACGTCGCCGCGCTCACCGCCCTGCCCGGTTTCGGCAACCGGATGGGCCGCCGTCAGCTGGAGCAGTGGCAGGCCGCGGTGGACCGCGCCAGGGCCCTGCCGGAGAGCGAGCTGCCCCAGCCCGGCCAGCAGATCGCGGGCCCGCCCCCGCCGCGCGCCTGGGCCGACAAGGACCCGGCCGCCGCGGCCCGCCTCGCCGCGGCCCGCACGGCGGTCTCGGCCCTCGCCGAGGAGCTGAACCTCCCCCAGGAGAACCTCATCACCCCCGACACCGTCCGCCGCGTCTGCTGGGAGCCCCCCGCCCCCGCCGACGCCTCCGGCGTCGCCACCGCCCTCACGGGCCACGGCGCCCGCCCCTGGCAGGTCGAACTGGTGACCCCGCTCCTGGTGCAGGCCCTGTCCGCGAAGGCCTGACCCGCTCGGAGAGCCCCTGGACGGTGAGAACCGCCAGGGGCTCCGTCGTGCCTACGGGGCCGGGCTGAGGTTGCCGTCGGTGTCCATGTCGAAGACGCCGTTGGTCTTGCCGTCGACCTTGAGGTGCTTGAGCCAGTGCTTCGAGAGGTTGTGCACGTTCTTGTGCTGCATCTCCCACACCAGCGAATGCCCCGCACAGGCCAGCTTGACCATCAGCTTGTGCTGGCCCGCGACAGCGTCGTAGAGCGCGGGGACCGAGAAGTTGAGTTCCGGGTTCGGGTTGGGCGGTGACGTGTTCACCTGCTTGTCGTACTCGCCGTACGCCATCAGCACCGGCACGCTGCCGCCGAGCACTCCGCCCTGCGCCGCGGTGGTCTCGTTCCAGCCCCACCGGACGAAGTTCCTGATCCGGTTGAACCCCGTCGGGGGTCCCCACGTGCTGCCGATCGGGTCGTTCGCCATGATCGCGTCCCAGGCCACGTCGACGATGCCGGGCGCGCGCTGACCGTCGCAGGGCGCCTCGGCGGCCCAGCCCGTGTCGAATCCGGTCTTGCCGCCGATGAACATCGGAAAGCCCGGGACCGGCAGCGTGGCCGGCGGGTTCGACGTGCCCAGGGGCGGGAAGATCGGTGCGAGCAGGAACAGGCTCGCCACCTTGTCGGGGTTCTTGACCGCGTACGGGCCCATGGTGAACGCGGCGGCGGACCAGCCGATGAAGGCGACCTTCTCCACGTTGCACTCGGCGCGGATGAACTCCACGACGGTGTTCAGTTCGTCCCGGTCGCTGTTCGAGTTGGTCAGCTGGAACGGGTAGCTGGGCGGACCCGGGACGAAGCCCGGCGGCCTCGGCGTCAGCAGGGGCTGCTGGGCCGGGTTGACGTTGTGGGGGTCGTCCATCTTGGGGCGCGGGGAGCGACCCGACCCCTGGAGATCCATCATGAAGACGTCGTAGCCGGCTTTCGCCAGCGCCTCGGCCCAGCTGTACGACTCGTACTGGAGGTCGAAGCCGGCCAGCACCGGGACGCTCCGGCCGTGGAGCATGAGGACCGGTGTGCGCGGCCCGTTGTCGGACGTGTCGCGCCGCTCCCGTACGAAGAGCTTGACCGGCGTGTTCGCGTTCGCCGGGACGGTGGACGTGTGGGGGACTTCGTGGTCGGTGGTGACGATCGCCATGGGAGTCCTTTCCGTGGGCGGGCCGGGAGCCGTGCGCCCCGGCCGTTCGCCAGCCTCCGCCCGCCGGCGGGCGGCAGCGCCGCGACACGGCCGCCGCCCTGGGCCCATCGGGTTGCGAGAACGTCCGAACAGACGGGCGTACGCCGGGGGCGCGCGGCCGACCGGTGGTTTCCTCGGGATGTGACCTTCGCCGCTTGGGCCCCAGGGACTGGGCAGCTTGGTTACCCACAAGTAGCATGGGTGGAGCAAGCGCACGCTTAGGCGTGTGCCGCAGCAGTGCCATCCCGCACCCTGGAGGAGAGCCATCGTGCCTCGTACCGTCAGGGACGTCGTCTTCGTCGACGGCGTCCGCACCCCGTTCGGCAAGGCGGGCCCGAAGGGCATCTACCACGAGACCCGCGCCGACGACCTCGTCGTCAAGGCCATCCGGGAGCTGCTGCGCCGCAACCCCGGCCTCGACCCCGCGAAGATCGACGAGGTCGCCATCGCCGCGACCACGCAGATCGGTGACCAGGGCCTGACCCTCGGCCGCACGGCGGGCATCCTCGCCGGGCTGCCGCAGTCGGTGCCGGGCTACTCCATCGACCGCATGTGCGCCGGCGCGCTGACCGCCGTCACCTCGGTCGCCGGTTCGATCGCCTTCGGCGCGTACGACGCCGTCATCGCCGGTGGTGTCGAGCACATGGGCCGTCACCCCATGGGCGAGGGCGTCGACCCGAACCCGCGCTTCGTGTCGGAGAAGCTCGTCGACGAGTCCGCCCTGTTCATGGGCATGACCGCCGAGAACCTGCACGACCGCTACCCGAGCATCACCAAGCAGCGCGCCGACGAGTACGCCGTGCGCTCGCAGGAGAAGGCCGCCAAGGCGTACGCCGACGGCAAGATCCAGCAGGACCTGGTGCCGATCTCGGTGCGCCGCACCGACGCCTCCACCGGCGAGACCGGCTGGGGCCTGGTCACCGCCGACGAGCCGATGCGCCCGGGCACCACCCTGGAGTCGCTGGCCAACCTGAAGACGCCGTTCCGCGTCCACGGCAACGTCACCGCGGGCAACGCGGCCGGTCTCAACGACGGCGCCACCGCCTCGATCATCGCCTCCGAGGACTTCGCCCGCGAGAACGACCTCCCGGTGAAGATGCGCCTCGTCTCGTACGCCTTCGCCGGCGTCGAGCCCGAGGTCATGGGCTACGGCCCGATCCCGGCGACCGAGAAGGCCCTGGCCAAGGCCGGCCTCTCGATCGAGGACATCGACCTCTTCGAGATCAACGAGGCCTTCGCGGTCCAGGTCCTCGCGTTCCTGGAGCACTACGGCATCGCCGACGACGACGCCCGCGTCAACCAGTACGGCGGCGCGATCGCCTACGGTCACCCGCTGGCCTCCTCCGGCGTCCGCCTGATGACGCAGCTGGCCCGCCAGTTCGAGGAGAACCCGCAGGTCCGCTACGGCCTCAACACGATGTGCGTCGGCTTCGGCATGGGCGCCACGGTCATCTGGGAAAACCCCCACTGGGAGGGCAAGTGAGCACCACCGCCGAGCTTCTGAAGGGCGCCGCGGAGCTCTTCCCCGACGAGGTCGTCACCAGCGCCCACGTGCGGCACTTCGAGCTGCCCGCGGGTGCGGGCCGGTTCGCGCTGATCACGCTGGACAACGGCTTCGACCACACCAAGCCGACCACCTTCGGCCCGCAGTCGCTCGCCAACCTGAACGCGGCGATCGACCAGGTCGAGGCCGAGGCCGCGAACGGTGAGATCACCGGCGTGGGCCTCACCGGCAAGCCGTTCATCTTCGCCGTCGGCGCCGACCTCAAGGGCGTCGAGCTGCTGAAGAAGCACGACGAGGCGCTCGCCATCGGCAAGGGCGGCCACGACGTCTTCAAGCGTCTGTCCGCGCTCGCCGTGCCGACCTTCGCGTACTACAACGGCGCGGCCATGGGCGGCGGCGTCGAGGTCGGTCTGCACTGCACCTACCGCACCGTCTCGAAGGCCCTCCCGGCCTTCTCGCTGCCCGAGGTCTTCCTCGGCCTGGTGCCCGGCTGGGGCGGCTGCGCCATCCTGCCGAACCTGATCGGCGCGGAGAAGGCCGTCTCGGTCATCATCGAGAACTCGCTGAACCAGAACCGTCAGCTCAAGGGCAAGCAGGTCTTCGAGCTCGGCATCGCCGACGCGATCTTCGAGGGCGCGGACTTCCTGGAGCAGTCGCTGATCTGGACGGCGTCCGTCCTGAACGGCTCCGTGACCGTCGAGCGTCCCGAGGTCGACCGCGGCGAGGCCTGGGACCAGGCCGTCGCCAAGGGCCGTACCGTCGCCGACTCCAAGGTGCACGGCGCCGCCCCGGCCGCCTACCGCGCCCTCGACATCATCGAGGCCGCCAAGGACGGGGACCTGCAGAAGGGCTTCGACGCCGAGGACCAGGCCCTCGCGGACCTGATCATGGGCGGCGAGCTGCGCTCCGGCATCTACGCCTTCAACCTGGTGCAGAAGCGCGGCAAGCGCCCCGCCGGCGCCCCGGACAAGTCGCTGGCCCGCCCGGTCACCAAGGTCGGTGTCGTCGGCGCCGGTCTGATGGCCTCCCAGCTGGCCCTGCTCTTCCTGCGCCGCCTCGAGGTGCCGGTCGTCCTGACCGACATCGACCAGGAGCGCGTCGACAAGGGTGTGGGCTACGTCCACGCCGAGATCGAGAAGCTGCTCGGCAAGGGCCGGATCAACCAGGACAAGGCCAACCGTCTCAAGGGCCTGGTCTCCGGTGTCCTGGACAAGGCCGCCGGCTTCGCGGACGCGGACTTCATCATCGAGGCCGTGTTCGAGGAGATGTCCGTCAAGCAGAAGGTGTTCGCGGAGGTCGAGGCGGTCGCCCCGGCGCACGCGATCCTCGCCACCAACACCTCCTCGCTGTCCGTCTCGGAGATGGCCTCCAAGCTCCAGCACCCGGAGCGCGTGGTCGGCTTCCACTTCTTCAACCCGGTCGCGATCCTCCCGCTCCTGGAGATCGTCCGCGGCGAGAAGACGGACGACGCCTCGCTGGCCACCGCGTTCGGTGTCGCCAAGAAGCTGAAGAAGACCGCGGTCCTCACCAAGGACGCCCCGGCGTTCGTCGTGAACCGCATCCTGACCCGCTTCATGGGCGAGATCCAGAACGTCATCGACGAGGGCACCTCGGTCGAGACGGCCGAGAAGGCCATCGAGCCGCTCGGTCTGCCGATGTCCCCGCTGGTCCTCCTGGAGCTCGTCGGCCCGGCCATCGGTCTGCACGTCTCCGAGACCCTGAACCGCGCCTTCCCGGAGCGCTTCATCGTCTCCCCCAACCTGAAGGCGGTCGTCGAGGCCGGCAAGCGCGGCTTCTACGTCTACAAGCCGGAGAACGGCTTCAAGCCGGAGCTCGACCCCGAGGTCGCCGCGCTGCTCGTCCAGGGCGACTCCGTCCTGACCGAGGAGCAGGTCCGCGACCGCGTCCTGGACGCGGTGGCGCAGGAGATCGGCCTGATGCTGGAGGAGGGTGTCGTCGCCGAGGCGCAGGACATCGACCTCTGCCTGATCACCGGTGCGGGCTGGCCCTTCCACCTGGGCGGCATCACGCCGTACCTGGACCGTGAGGGCGTCTCGGAGCGCGTCAACGGCAAGCGTTTCCTCGCCCAGGGCGTGGCGAGCGTCCCGGCGTAACACCTCAGGGCGTACGCGTACGGCCCCGGCACCTTCTCCAGGTGCCGGGGCCGTTCCCGTATGCCGCGGGGGCGGTCACCCTATGGAGCGCCAGCCCTCCAGGTGCAGCCCCGCCGCCGCGCTCTGGCGGGTGGCGATCAGCGAGCCGCCGGTCAGGGCCATCGCGGCCAGGCGTCCGTCGAGCCCGCGGGTGAGGACGGTGTCGAGCGGTCCCTTCGGCTCCCCGTGCTCCGACCAGCGGATGCCCTCGGACTCCCGCTCGCTCGGGTAGACGGCGAGGGCGAGCCGGCCGTCGGCGGACTGCCGGGCGAGGACCGTGGACTCGACGCCGTCGACGAGACAGCCGGTGGCGGCGAGCCGCCCGGTGCCGGCCGCCTCGCCGAGGACCGTCGGCTCCAGGTCACGGCCCGGGGACCAGGCACGGACCTGGTCCGCCTTGTCGACGTAGAACAGCGTCGCGTGCCCGGAGGGGCCGGTGGCGGCCGCGAGGGTGCCGAAGGTCACCTCGGCGGGCAGGACGTCCTTGCGGACCGGGCGACCGCCCGACTCCTCCTGGACGTAGCGGAGCAGGCCCTTGTCGGTCGCCGTGAGGAGCTCGACGCGTCCCTCGCCGTTGCAGACGGCGACCGGGGAGGGGTCGGTGCCCCAGCCGTGCAGGTCCCACCAGGGGTGCCAGCCGCCGGCGTCCTTCTGCGCCCGCACGCTGAGTCCGCCGCCCCCGTTGCGGACGAAGGCGTACGCGCGGCCCTGGGCGTCCACGGCGACGGCCGGGTTGCCCGTCCACGGCCCCTTGCCGTTGGAGTGCCCGATCGGGCGCCAGGGCGCGGCCGGACGGCCGGTCTGGAACTGGACGCTGTGCACCAGCTCGACGTGCCCCTCGCCGCCGGCGGTGGGCCGCAGGCCGACGAGGTGTACGTAGCGGTCCGCGCCCTGCCCGACGGCGAGGAAGGACGTCAGTCCGTCGCCGCCGAGCGAGACGGGGCCGCTCCAGCGGCCGTCGGGCTCCTCGGTCCAGCGCACCACCTCGCCGTCCCGCGGCAGGTAGGCGCTGAACCGGCCCTCGCCCCCTCTGGTCAGCCAGGCGCCCTGGAGCACGGGGGCGGCGGAGGAGCCGTGAGAGGGGGCAGAGGGGGCCTGGGATCGATTCGCCATGAGGGGATCCAGCACTCCGGTCGTCGGAAGGAGTTCGGGTACGAGCCGACTGTAGTCGCCCTCCCGAACGGTCCCTTCCGCGCCTTCGGCATCTCCCGCTCAGTACTTCGCGTCCGGGCCCGTCCGTCCGAGCCGGCTGTGACCGCGCCCGTACAGGAAGTACACGACGAAGCCGATCAGCATCCAGACGGCGAACCGGAACCAGGTCTCGCCCGGCAGGTTGAGCATCAGCCAGACCGAGGCGGCGATGGAGAAGATCGGCAGCACCGGCACCCACGGGGTGCGGAAGGCGCGCGGCAGGTCGGGGCGGGTGCGGCGGAGCACCATGACGCCGACCGCGACCACGACGAAGGCGAAGAGGGTGCCGATGTTCACCAGGGTCGCGAGCTCGTTGATGCTGGTGAAGCCGGCGACGATCGCGATGACCACGCCGAGCAGGATCGTCGGCCGGTACGGCGTCTTGAAGCGCGGGTGCGTGACCGAGAAGAACCGCGGCAGCAGGCCGTCACGGCTCATCGCGAAGAAGACGCGGGTCTGGCCGAGGAGCAGGATCAGACAGACCGTGGTGAGGCCGACGGCGGCGCCGAAGCTGATCACGCCCGCGTAGAAGGGATGCCCGGCGGCCTTGAAGGCGTCGGCGAGCGGGGCGCTCACGGAGAGCTCGGTGTAGTGCTGCATTCCGGTGACGACCAGGGCCACGGCCACGTAGAGCACCGTGCAGATGAGGAGCGAGCCGAGGATGCCGCGGGGCATGTCCCGCTGTGGCAGCTTCGTCTCCTCGGCCGCGGTGGCCACGACGTCGAAGCCGATGAAGGCGAAGAAGACGACCGAGGCGGCGGTGAAGATGCCCATGACGCCGAAGTTCGTCGGCTCGTAGCCGAAGATCAGCTGGACGAGCGGGGAGTCCCAGCCGGAGCCGCCGCCCTCGGGGGTCACGGCCGGCGGGATGAACGGGTCGTAGTTGTCGCCGACGATGAAGAACAGGCCGGCGATGATCACGATCATGACCACGGTGACCTTGATCGCCACGACGACCGCGGTGATCCGGGCGGACAGCTTCATGCCCAGGACGAGGACCACGGTCAGCACGAGGACGAGCAGGAAGGCCAGGATGTCGAAGGTGCCGCCCGGCACGTCCGGGCCTTCCAGCGCGGCCGGTAGGTGCCAGTCGACGTTGTCCATCAGCGACCGGACGTAGCCGGACCAGCCGACGGCGACCACCGCCGTACCGAGGGCGAACTCCAGGACGAGGTCCCAGCCGATGATCCAGGCCGGCAGCTCGCCGATCGAGGCGTACGCGAAGGTGTACGCCGATCCCGCCACCGGCACCGTCGAGGCGAACTCGGCGTAGCACAGGGCGGCGAGCGCACAGACGATGCCGGCCGCGACGAAGGCGAGCGCGGTGGCCGGTCCGGCGTTCTCCTTGGCGACCTTGCCCGTGAGGACGAAGATGCCGGTGCCGATGATGACGCCGACACCGAAGACGGTCAGGTCCCAGGCGGACAGGGACTTCTTGAGCGCGTGCTCCGGTTCCTCGGTGTCGCGGATCGACTGCTCGACCGACTTGGTCCGGAACATTCCGGAGTTCGCGCGTGGCTGCTGGTCCGTACTCACGGTCGTACCTCCCTGCCATGGAGCTGCCCGCTCTGTGGTCAGAATGCACGCGAAAGGGCCGGTCGGCACTCCGAAGAGTGATCCGACCGGCCCAAGGGGTGACGCCGGGTGACGTGGTGCGTCAGTCGCGGGCGGGCTCCACGGCCTGCGTGCTGGACTCGAATCTTCCGTCGAGCCGGGAGACCAGACCGGTGACCTGGCGGGCGATGTCCGGGGCGGTCAGCCCGATCTCGGCCATGACCTCGCCGCGGGAGGCGTGGTCGAGGAAGCGCGGCGGGATGCCGAAGTCCCGCAGCGGCACGTCGACGCCGGCGTCCCGCAGCGCCTGGGCGACGGCCGAGCCGACACCGCCGACGCGGCTGTTGTCCTCGACGGTGACGACCACGCGGTGCTGCTCGGCGAGCGGCGCGAGGGCCTCGTCGACCGGCTTCACCCATCGGGGGTCGACGACGGTGGTGGAGATGCCGTGCCGGTCGAGGAGGTCGGCGATCTCCAGGCACATGGGAGCGAGGGCGCCCACGGAGACCAGGAGGACGTCCGGACGGTCCGCACCGGGCTCGCGGAGCACGTCCATGCCGCCGACGCGGCGCAGCGCGGGGACGGCCGGGCCGACGGCACCCTTGGAGAACCGGACCACGGTCGGGGCGTCGGTGACCTCGACGGCCTCGCGGAGCTGGGCGCGGACCTGGTCGGCGTCGCGCGGCGCGGCGAGCCGCAGGCCGGGCACGACCTGGAGGATCGACATGTCCCACATGCCGTTGTGGGAGGCGCCGTCGGTGCCGGTGACGCCGGCCCGGTCCAGCACGAAGGTGACGCCGCACTTGTGCAGGGCCACGTCCATCAGGACCTGGTCGAAGGCGCGGTTGAGGAAGGTCGCGTAGACCGCGAAGACCGGGTGGAGGCCGCCGGTGGCCAGGCCGGCGGCGGAGACCGCGGCGTGCTGCTCGGCGATGCCGACGTCGAAGACCCGGTCGGGGAAGGCCTTGGCGAACTTGTCGAGACCGACGGGCTGGAGCATCGCGGCGGTGATGGCGACGATGTCGGCGCGCTCCTTGCCGAGCGCGACCATCTCGTCGGCGAAGACGCCGGTCCAGTCCGCGCCGGACGAGGAGATCGGCAGCCCGGTGTCGGGGTGGATCTTGCCGACGGCGTGGAAGCGGTCGGCCTCGTCCTGGAGGGCCGGCTGGTAGCCGCGGCCCTTCTCGGTGAGGCAGTGCACGATGACCGGGCCGCCGAAGCGCTTGGCGCGCGTGAGGGCGGACTCCAGGGCCTCGATGTCGTGGCCGTCGATGGGGCCGACGTACTTGAGGCCGAGGTCCTCGAACATGCCCTGCGGGGCGATGAAGTCCTTGAGGCCCTTCTTGGCGCCGTGCAGGGTCTCGTAGAGCGGCTTCCCGACGACCGGGGTGCGCTCCAGGATGTCCTTGCCGCGGGCGAGGAAGCGCTCGTAGCCGTCGGTGGTGCGCAGGGTCGCCAGGTGGTTGGCGAGGCCGCCGATGGTGGGCGCGTAGGAGCGCTCGTTGTCGTTGACGACGATGACGAGCGGGCGGTCCTTGGCGGCGGCGATGTTGTTCAGCGCCTCCCAGGCCATGCCGCCGGTGAGGGCGCCGTCGCCGATGACGGCGACGACGTGGTCGTCCTTCCTCAGGACCTCGTTCGCCTTGGCGAGGCCGTCGGCCCAGCCGAGGACGGTCGAGGCGTGCGAGTTCTCGATGACGTCGTGCTCGGACTCGGCCTGCGAGGGGTAACCCGACAGGCCGCCCTTCATCTTGAGCTTCGAGAAGTCCTGGCGTCCGGTGAGGAGCTTGTGGACGTAGCTCTGGTGGCCGGTGTCCCAGAGGACCTTGTCCTTCGGGGAGTCGAACACCCGGTGCAGGGCGATGGTCAGCTCGACCACACCGAGGTTGGGGCCGAGGTGCCCGCCGGTCTTGGAGACGGCGTCCACGAGGAACGTCCTGATCTCGTCGGCCAGCTGGTCCAGCTGTTCCGGGGAGAGCCGGTCCAGATCTCGCGGTCCCCTGATACGGGTCAGCAGAGCCACCCGTTCCTCCTTGCTTTGAGCTGGTCGAGCTTGCCGATTTGTCGAGTCTAATGTTCCGTCTTGGATCGTGGGCATCGGGCCGGGGGGTGAGGCATCACCCGCACGGCCGACATCCCGCTGATCTGTACGGCTCCGTACGCGCCCGGGCACTGCTCCGGACGCAGCAGTGCCCGGCGCCGGTTTCACGGCGCCGGGCGGTGTGGCGAGCGTTACGCGCGCGGGAGGGGGTCCCTAGGCGCGTCCTGCCGTCTTCTGCGTCTTGCGGGAGACGGAGTCGATGATGACGGCGATGAGCAGGACGGCGCCGGTGATCATGTACTGGATCGCGTTCGAGGACAGGTTCATCTGGTTGAGGCCCTGGACGATCGACTGGATGACCAGGATGCCCAGGAGCGCCGACCAGACCTTGCCGCGTCCGCCGAACAGGGACGTACCGCCGATGACCGCGGCGGCGATGCACATCATGAGCTGGTTGCCGCCGCCGAGGGAGCGGTCGGCGCCGCCGGTCGCGGAGGCGAGGAACAGGCCGCCGATGGCGCCCATGGTGCCGGAGATCATGAACACCGAGATCCGGATCCACGACACGTTGATGCCGGCGCGGCGCGCGGCCTCGATGCCGCCGCCGACGGCGAAGACCTGACGGCCGTAGGTGGTGCGGCGGAGCACGAAGTCGGTGACGAGCAGGATCACCAGGAAGATCACCAGGGAGAGCGGGAGGCCCTGCTCCTGGTTGAAGCCGTAGGCGGCGACGAGGACCAGGACCGCCAGGACGGCGGTGCGCAGGATGATCTCGCTCTGCGGGCGGTGCGGCAGCCCGGCGGTCTTGCGGCGGCGGGAGTCGCGCAGCTGGGCCAGGTAGAAGGCGGCGACGACGAGCACGGCGAGGCCGTAGGCGGCGGCGACGTCGGAGAAGTAGTACTTGGTGAGGTCGCCGACGAAGCTGCCGATCGGCGTCGGGATGGTGGACTTGTCGCCCATCACCCAGGTCTGGAGACCGGCCCAGCCGAGGAAGCCGGCGAGGGTGACCACGAAGGCGGGCACGCCGATCTTGGCGAAGACCAGGCCGTGGAAGGCGCCGAGGAGGGTGCCGGACAGGATGCCGAGGAGGATCGCGAGGCCGTCCGGCATGTCCGTGCCGAGGACGCCCCAGACCGCGCCGGCCAGGCCCGCCACGGAGCCGACGGCGAGGTCGATCTCGCCGAGCAGCAGGACGAAGACGATGCCGACGGCCATGATGCCGGGGCCGACCGCGTACAGGGTGATCTGGTCGAGGTTGTACGAGGTGATGAAGTTGCCGGTGAGCGCCTGGAAGACGACGCCGATGACGATGAGGCCGATGACGACCGGGAGCGAGCCGATCTCGCCGGAGCGGATCTTGCGCTTGAACTCGTCGACGTACCCCTTGAAGCCCTGCTCGCGGACGAGGAGGCGGGGGTCGACGGCGGGGATCGCGGCGGCGGCCGGGGCCTCTTCGCTGCGGGGGTCGGGCACGGGGGCCTGGTCGCTCGCGGTGGTAGGGGTCTTGCTCACTTCGCTACCTCCGCGTTGCGGGCCTGACGACGGGTCACGGCGTTGTCCGTGGCTCCGGTGATCGCGGCGATGATCTCTTCGTGCGTGGTGGTGGCCACCGGGAAGGTGCCGTTGTTGCGGCCCAGGCGCAGCACGGCGACGGTGTCGGCGACGGCCTTCACGTCGGCCATGTTGTGGCTGATGAGGATGACGCCGAGGCCCTGCTCGCGCAGCCGCTCGACCAGGTCGAGGACCTGGGCGGTCTGCTCGACGCCGAGGGCGGCGGTCGGCTCGTCCAGGATCACGATCTTGGGGTCGCCGACCAGGGCGCGGGCGATGGCGACGACCTGCCGCTGACCGCCGGAGAGGGCGGCGACGGGGATGCGGACGCTGGGGATGCGGATGGAGAGGGTGGAGAGCAGGTCCTTGGCCCGCTTCTCCATGGCGACCTCGTCGAGGACGCCGCCCTTCTTGATCTCGCGGCCGAGGAACAGGTTGGCGACGACGTCGAGGTTGTCGCAGAGCGCGAGGTCCTGGTAGACGGTCGCGACTCCGAGGTTCTGGGAGTCGTGCGGCCGCTGGATCTCGACCTGCTCGCCCTCCCACTCGATGACGCCCTCGTCGATGGGGTGCACGCCGGCGATCGTCTTGACCAGCGTGGACTTTCCCGCTCCGTTGTCGCCGACGAGTGCGACGACCTCTCCTGCGTGGACTTCGAGATCGACACCGGAGAGGACCTGAACCGCTCCGAACCGCTTGAAGATCCCGCGCAACGCCAGCACGGGCGTCTGGGACACGTGAACCAACTCCTTCGCCGCCCGCGGGCGGCGGCATGTCGCGCCGCCGGTGCAGCGCCGAAGTTTCGAGGGGGGGCTGGGCTCGTCCGGCCCCCGGACCGACAGCGGGGTCTGGGTCGGCCGGGGACCGGACGGGCTGGGGGACGGATCCGGTCGCCGTGCGCCGGCCGTTCGCGGGGTGATCACGGGGTGTTCACCCTGTGTACGCGGCCGGGGGCGACTCGCTTCCGAGAGCGCTCTCCGCGCGCCCGTCGGCGGGATCCGGGGCCGGGCCTTGGGGAGCCCGGCGGGGTGGGGCAGGGGGCTACTTGATGCCCAGCTCGGTGCACTTGGCGGCGAGGTCCGCCGTGCAGAGGTCGGCGGCCTTGTAGATGCCGTCCTGGACCACCGTGGACTGGATGTTGGTCTTGTCGACCACGACCGGGGCGAACAGCGTCGACGGCACGCCGTCGGTGTTGCCCTGGGCGCCGAGCTCCTTGCCCTGGAGCAGGTTCACCGCGAACTTGGCGGCCTCGGGGGCCAGCTGGAGCGGCGACTTGTAGATGGTGAAGGTCTGGGTGCCGGCGATGATGCGCTGGATGCCCGCGACCTCGGCGTCCTGGCCACCCACCGGGATGCCCTTGATGCCCGCGTTCTCGAGGGAGGTGATGATGCCGCCGGCCATGCCGTCGTTGGCGGAGTACACCGCGCCGATCTTGTCCTTGCCGAGCGAGGAGATCGCGGCGGCCATCTTCTCGCCGGCGACCTTCGGGTCCCACTCGCCGGAGGCCTCGTAGGCGACCTTGACCTTGCCGTCGAGGGCGGTGTGGGCGCCCTTCTTGAAGAGCCCGGCGTTCGGGTCCTTCTCGTCGCCGTTGATCATCACGACGTTGGCGGTGGCGGCCTTGGCGCCGAGGGCGGTCAGGAGGGCCTGGCCCTGGAGCTCGCCGACCTTGTTGTTGTCGTGGCTGACGTAGGCGTCGGCGCCGGCGACGGCGCGGTCGTACGCGACGACCTTGACACCCTTGGCCTTGGCGTCCTTGACCCAGCCCGCGGCCTTCTCGGCGTCGACCGGGTCGAGGGCGATGACCTTGACGCCGTCGGCGATCAGCTGGTCGAACTGCTGCTTCTGCTTCACGACGTCGGAGACCGCGTTGTTGTACACGACCTCGCAGTCGGAGCAGGCGGCCTTGACGGCCTTCTCGAACTGGGGCTTGTCCAGCGCTTCGTAGCGCGAGGTCTTGTTCTCGGGCAGGAGCAGACCGATCTTGGTCGAGCTGCCCTTGTCCTCGCTGTCGCCGCCGCCGGCCTTGCCGCAGGCTGCGAGCGAGAGAGCCATCGAGACCGCGGCCGTTGCTATGACGGCACGACGCGTCACTGCGTTCATGTGTGGTTGCCTCCCTGACGAGGCCGCGACGTTGCGGCCGAGGTGTCCCGAAGTCAACTCGGCCGTAACGTTGCCGTCAAGAAGTAAATTCTTAACGAGATGACAACGGTGGTGTTCGTTATCTAAGTGAAGGCAAGCCGGGAGACAGGAGCGGCCGCGGGCAGCGCACTCTCCAACAGGGACGAATCACCCATCTCGCTCAGGACGAGAGCCAGCGCGCCGAGCACTTCGGCGCGGCCGCCCAAGGCCCCCTGGGCCAGCGAGAGCTGGCGGGCGGCACTGGGGATCGCGTATCGCGAGACGGAGTCCCTGATGGGCGCCAGGACCAGCTCACCGGCCTCCGCGAGGTCGCCGCCGAGCACCACGCGGCTCGGGTTCAGGAGATTGCAGAGGTTGGCGACGCCGCTGCCGATGTGCCGGCCGACGTCGGCGATCACGCGGCGGCAGCCGGGGTCGCCCTCGCGGGCCAGCTGGACCACCCGCTCCATCGTCAGATCGGGGCCGTGGCTGGGCTGCAGCAGCGGCAGCACGTACCGGGCGGCCGTGAAGGTCTCCAGGCAGCCGCGGTTGCCGCAGCGGCAGACGGGCCCCGACTCGTCGAGCGTGATGTGCCCGATCTCCCCCGCGGTGCCGCCGGGTCCGCGGTAGACCCGCCCGTCGATCACCAGGCCGGCGCCGACGCCGCTGGCCACCTTGATGTACGCCAGGTCCTTGACTCCCCGGCCGCTGCCCCAGACGAGCTCGCCGAGCGCGCCGAGGTTGGCGTCGTTGTCGACGTGCACGGGGACGCCGAGCCGGCCGGACAGCTCCTCGGCCGGGTTGATGCCGCTCCACCCCGGCAGGATCGACGTGGAGCCGAGGGTGCCGGAGGAGACGTCGATGGGGCCCGGCACGCCGAGCCCGACGCCGATCACCTTGTCCCGGCCGATGCCGGTGGCCTGGATCAGGCGGTTGACCAGCTGTTCCGCCCGGTCGAAGCCCTCCGCGGCGGAGGCGTCGACGTCGAGCGGCTCGGACTCCTCGGCGAGGACCTGGTGGGCCAGGTTGCCCACGGCGACCCGCAGGTGGGTGTGCCCGAAGTCCACGCCGATCACGATGCCGGCGTCGCCGGAGAGCGAGACGCTGCGGGCCCGGCGGCCGCCCGCGGAGGTGGGCGTGACCTCGACGGTCCCGCCGTCCTTCAGCTCCCGCACGATGTTGGAGACCGTGGCCGCGGAGAGGCCCGTCGCCCTGGCGATCTCCGCCTGGGTGAGCGATCCGGCCATCCGCACCGCCCGGACGACCCGTTCCAGATTGGCCCTGTGCAGAGAGGTCTGCGACCCCGGAGTCTCCATCGACTCACTCACTCCCACCGTTTTCTCCAACATGTGAACTCTAAGGGGACTCTTTCGGCTTGCCCCCCGTCAAGACCTTGAGTGGCGGGCGGTACGGGTCACACGACGCGAAGGGCCCCCGGCGCACGGTGCGCCGGGGGCCCTGAGGACCGCGGTACGGGTTACTTCACGACTTACTTCACGGCGCCGGCCGTCAGACCGGCCACCACCTGCCGCTGGAAGACGATGTACGCCGCCAGGACGGGCAGCATCGCCATCACCAGGCCGGCGAAGAGACCGGACCAGTCACCCTTGTAGCCCTGGCTGACGGCCAGCTGGACGAGTCCCTGGGAGAGCACCTTCCGCTCCGGCTCGGTGTTGAGCACGGTCGGCAGCAGGTACTGGTTCCACTGGCCGAGGAAGTTGAAGATGCCGACGCTGATGAGGCCGGGCTTGGCCATCGGCAGCATCACCTGGAAGAAGGTCCGGGTGTGCGAGGCGCCGTCCACGAAGGCCGCTTCCGCCACCGAGGTCGGCAGGGTCCGGAAGAAGGCGGTGAGGAAGAAGACCGTGAACGGCAGCGAGTACGCGATGTAGACCAGGATCAGGCCGTGCAGCGTGTTCAGCAGCGCGATGTTCTGCATCACGTAGAACAGCGGCACGAGCGCCAGGATGATCGGGAAGCTCATCCCGCCGATGAAGAGGAAGTAGATGAAGCGGTTGCCCGGGAAGTCGAAGCGGGCCAGGACGTAGGCCGCCATCGACCCGAACAGGAGCGTGCCGAGGAGCGAGCCGCCGACCACCAGGATGGTGTTCAGGAAGTAGTCGCTCATGTGCGCCTCGGTCCAGGCGCGCGACCAGTTCTCGAAGTGCAGCTTGTCGGGCAGCGACCACGGCGAGGTGAAGATCGCCCGGTCGGTCTTGAACGACGTCATGACCGCCCAGAGCAGCGGCATCACGACCATGACCGCCCAGACGATGAGCATGCCGTGCGAGAAGACGTTGAGCACGGTGCCGTCGCCCCTGGAGCGCTTGGCGGGGGCGGCTTCCGTGGTCTTGCCGAGCGTGGGGCCCGGGCCGGCCGGGGAGCCGGGGTTGTCCTCGACGCCGGTGGTGGCAGTGTCGGTCGTCTTCATCAGAACTCCAGCCGCTCGCGCCGGCCCAGCTTCATCACGACGGCCGCGAAGGCGAGCGTGACGAGGAGGAGCGCGACACCGATGGTCGTTGCGTAGGCGGCCTGACCGTCCCGGAATGCCTTCTGGTACACGTACAGCGGCATGACGATGGTGGAGTAGTCGGGCCCGCCGCCGTTGGGGCCGACGGTCATGATCTGGACGACGGCGAAGGACTCCGCGCCGAGCGCGAGGATGCCCATGTAGATCCAGCCGGACTGCACGGTGTCCCAGAGCAGCGGCAGCGTGATCTTGAAGAACGTGGTGAAGCGGTTCGCGCCGTCGAGCAGGGCGGCCTCGTAGAAATCCCTCGGAATGGACGCCATGCCGGCCGAGAAGAGGACGACGAAGAATCCGACGGTGGACCAGACGAGGACCACCATCACGCAGATCAGGGCGAGATCCGGATCGCCGAGCCAGTCCGGCTGCACGCTGCCGAGACCGATCCCCTTCAGTACGGAGTTGATGGCTCCGCTATTGGGGTTGTACGCGAACTGGAAGAGCAGCGCCACGATCGCGATCGACAGCACCTGCGGGAAGAAATAGACGATTTTGTAGAAGGACGAACCCCGCACACCCGCGATCGCCGCCCCCCTGCGGCGCCGACCGCCGACATTGAGCATGAAGGCGAAGAACAGCGCGAGACCGACGGTCACCAGCGGCAGCACCACCGCGAAGGTCAGACTGTGCTGGAGCGATTTCCAGAAGATCTCGTCGTCCAGCATTCTGCTGTAGTTGTCGAATCCGACCATTCCGAATTCGGGACTCAGCCCGGTCCAGTCCGTGAACGAGTAGTAGATGGACTGGATGAACGGCCAGATGACGAAGAGCGCGTAGAGCGCGAGGGGGGCCGCCAGGAACCCCACGATGAAACGGTACTTGCCGTGTTGCATTCCTACCGACCCCGATCTTCCCGCGGAGGCGCGCCGCCGGTGCTGCGCGCGAAGGGGCCGGGGCCCGCTCCCGGTCGGCGGGAAGGGGCCCCGGCGCTGCTCACTGGTGCTTGTAGTGCTTGATCGACGAGTCCTTGGCCGCCTCGTCGGCGTACTTCTGGATCTTCTTGATCGTCTCGGCCGGGGTCGCGCGGCCGGCCATCATCTCGCCGATGCCCGCCACGCCGATCTTCTCCTTCTGGAGGGCGACGTACCAGTCCTGGAGGCGCGGGTTGACGACGTTCTGGCCGGCCTTCTGCAGGGCGGCCACGCCGGACTTGAGGCCCGGGGTCAGCTCGATGCCGTCGGTGCCGCCGTTGAAGGCGGTCAGGGACTTCACCGACTGGGTGAAGTTCTTGGAGGAGGCCTCGCTGAGCATGATGCGCAGCTGCTCCATGCCGCCCTCGGCGTTCGCCGCCTTGGCCGGGACGATGAAGGGCTCGCCGCCGGAGGCCCAGATGGTGCCGAAGGGCATCTTGTCGGAGGAGTCGATGCCGGTCGGGGCGGAGACGGCCAGGTTGAAGTCGGCCGGCATGGTCTTCGCGGCCTCGTTCTCGACCCAGGAGCCGTTCGGGATGAACAGCGCCTTGCCCTCGGTCCAGGCGGTCTGCGACTGGATGTGGTCGAGGCCGGGGGTGCCCTTGAGGATGTACCCCTTCTTGACCAGCTCGTAGTACGCCTCGAAGCACGCCTTGACCGCGGGGTGCTCCCAGGCCTTCGGCTCCAGGTTGTCGATGGCGTCCAGGACCTCGCGGCCGCCGACCTTGCCGATCATCGGGTAGAGCGAGAAGGGGACGTAGTAGGGGTGCTTGCCGGCGTACGTCCAGCCCGCGATGCCCTTCTTCTTGGCCTTCTCGCAGACGGCCAGCATCTCGTCCCAGGTCTCGGGGTACTTCGCGTCGAGCGAGTCGAGGAGCTTCTGCGAGTACCAGACGCCGTAGACCGTGTAGGCGTAGTACATGATCCACACCGGGTCGCCGTCGAACTGGCCCATCTCGACGATGCCGGGCCGCAGGGTGTCGCGGACCGTCTTCTTCGGGTCGTCGATGGAGGGCGAGTCGAGCAGCGGGGTGAGGTCCGCGAGCTGCTTCTGGCCGACGAGGACGCCCATGTCCATCTGCTCGGCGCCGGAGTTGTCGATGAGGTCCGGCGGGTTGCCGCCGTTGAAGCGCGGCTGGAGCGTGGTGGTGATCTTCTGGGTGGGGGTGAACTTGACCTTCGCCTTGGGGTAATTGGTCTCGTAGACCTTCACCGCGTCCTTGGCGTACTCCTGTCCGAATCCACCGTCGAAGAGGACGAAATCGAGCGGGGCCGACTCGTTCACCCCGAGCGGGTTCTTTTCGGACTTCGTGCCCTTCTCGACCTTCCCGTTCCCGCCGCTGTCACTGCTCGCACAAGCGGACAGGAAGCTCATCGTCGGCACCGAGATCAGACCGATAGCGGCGGACCGCTTGATCAGATCGCGACGGCCGAGGCCGCCCTCATCGGTCTGTGCGGAGGTGGATCCCATGCTCAAGTCCTCGCCTTCATTCAGGACTCAGGCGGTGTACCGGTCGCCCGTACTACTCGCTCGCCACAGGCGAAGGGCCCCGCCACCGCGGTCATTTGCAGCCGGGTCGTGCAGGCGTCGGGCCGTCGTCGATGGAAACGACTGGCTGGACGCCGACAGGTATAGTCCACTTCCCTTCGCCGGAGCAAGATCGAAAGCAGCTTTTCACCGCCATCTTTCCCGAGTTGAGACCTGCGGGATAAGCACGCTGGATCTGCGGCGTTTCGTCCAACCATTCGCGAACCAACACCCTTGACACCGCGGCGGAGTTGCCCGTACAGGGCCGCGACACGCCCCTCACGCGGACACCGGTGGGGCGTTAACCGACAATCCGGACATACGGTCTTGGACCGAAACAGTTGTGTCACAAACCGCTTGCCTGGTGAAGATCTCGTAAGAAGGATCCTGGATCATAGAGATCCCGCCGCCTCCGCCCTCGTGGCGCACGCGCGGCGGCATCTGCCTTATTCCACTCGGAACTGGAGTACTACGTGGCCAAGTCTTCTGGCCTGAACCGCACGGGCGTCCTGTCCCGTGTCACGGTCGCCGCGATAACGGCGGCCCTCGTCGGCACCACCACGGCCGCCGTCGCGGCCGACGCCCCCCAGCCCGCCCGTTCGGCCTCGGCCGTCCAGAAGGCGGCTCCGAAGGCGGGCACCCTGGCCGCTTCCTCCGCCTCCGCCGTCGCCGACGGCGAGCTGCGCGGTGTGGACAAGTACGGCTACATGTACGCGTACCTCCCGAACGGCACCGGCGGCTTCAGCGGCCGTCAGTACGTCGGCAGCGGCTGGCAGTACACCAACCAGCTGACCATGGCCGACCAGAACGGCGACGGCGAGACCGACGGCGCCTGGGACGTCACCGGCGGCCGCCTGTCCTACACCGCGTGGGGCCAGGACGGCGTCTCCCTCGGCTCCGGCTGGGGCGTCTTCAACAAGGTCGTCTCGACCGGCAACCTGGGTGGCGCGGCCGCCCCGGACCTGCTGGCGCGCGACAGCGCGGGTCGCCTGTACCTGTACCTCGGGTACGGCAACGGCAAGCTCGCCCCGCGCACGCAGATCGGCACCGGCTGGGGGATCTTCAACCAGATCACCGGCAAGGGCGACATGACCGGCGACGGCAAGGACGACGTCCTGGCCCGTGACAACAACGGTTACCTGTGGCTGTACCCGGGCACGGGCAACTACCTCAAGCCGCTCGGCCCCCGGGTCAAGGCCGGCAACGGCTGGAACGGCCTGAACACCTTCGTCTCCAGCGGTGACGTCAACTACGACGGTGAGCCCGACGTGGTCGCCCGCGACTCGCAGGGCGTGCTGTGGCTGTACCCGGGCACGGGTCTCGCCAACCCGGCGTTCAAGCCGCGCGTGAAGGTCGGGACGGGCTGGAACACGTACCGCCTGATCTTCTCCTGACCCCCCGCGCCCTCGCGGCGCGCACGTCGGGAAAGCCGAAAGGGCCCCGCTCCTCTTCCGAGGAGCGGGGCCCGCTTCGTGCTGCCTTGTCCGGTGGCGTCAGCCGCGGATGAGGTTGCGGAGCACGTACTGCATGATGCCGCCGTTGCGGTAGTAGTCCGCCTCGCCGGGGGTGTCGATGCGGACGACCGCGTCGAACTCGACGCCGGTGTCGGTGGTGACCTTCACCGTGCTGGGCGTGGTGCCCTCGTTCAGCTCGGTGACGCCGGCGATGGAGAAGGTCTCCTCACCGGTCAGGCCCAGCGAGTCGGCCGACTGGCCGGCCGGGAACTGGAGCGGGAGGACGCCCATGCCGATGAGGTTCGAGCGGTGGATGCGCTCGTACGACTCGGTGATGACGGCCTTGACGCCGAGGAGCGCGGTGCCCTTGGCGGCCCAGTCGCGGGACGAGCCGGAGCCGTACTCCTTGCCGCCCAGGATGACCAGCGGGGTGCCGGCGGCCTGGTAGTTCTGCGAGGCGTCGTAGATGAACGACACCGGCGCGTCGGCCTGGGTGAAGTCGCGGGTGAAGCCGCCCTCGGTGCCCGGCGCGATCTGGTTGCGCAGGCGGATGTTGGCGAAGGTGCCGCGGATCATGACCTCGTGGTTGCCTCGGCGCGAGCCGTAGGAGTTGAAGTCACGACGCTCCACACCGTGCTCGGTGAGGTACTTGCCGGCCGGGGTGTCGGCCTTGATGGCGCCGGCCGGGGAGATGTGGTCGGTGGTGACCGAGTCGCCCAGCTTCGCCAGGACGCGCGCGCCGACGATGTCGGTGACCGGGGTGGTCTCCATCGTCATGCCCTCGAAGTACGGGGGCTTCCGGACGTAGGTGGACTCGTTGTCCCACTCGAAGGTGTTGCCGGTCGGGATCGACAGCGCCTGCCACTGGGCGTCGCCCGCGAAGACGTCCTGGTAGGACTTGTTGAACATGTCCTCGCCGATGGCGTTGGCGACGACGTCGTTGACCTCGGCCTCCGTCGGCCAGATGTCGGCCAGGTAGACGGGCTTGCCGTCCTGGTCGACGCCGAGGGCGTCCTTGGTGATGTCCACCTTCATGGAGCCCGCGATGGCGTACGCGACGACCAGCGGCGGGGAGGCCAGGTAGTTCATCTTGACGTCGGGGTTGATGCGACCCTCGAAGTTGCGGTTGCCCGAGAGCACCGAGGTCACGGCCAGGTCGTGCTCGTTGACGGCCTTGGAGACCTCCTCCGGCAGCGGGCCGGAGTTGCCGATGCAGGTGGTGCAGCCGTAGCCGACGAGGTTGAAGCCGACCTTGTCGAGGTACGGGGTGAGGCCCGCCTTGTCGAAGTAGTCGGTGACGACCTTCGAGCCCGGGGCGAGGGTGGTCTTGACCCACGGCTTGCGGGTCAGGCCCTTCTCCACGGCCTTCTTCGCGACGAGCGCGGCGGCGACCATCACGTACGGGTTCGACGTGTTGGTGCAGGAGGTGATCGCGGCGACGGTGACGGCGCCGTGGTCGATCTCGTAGGTGGAGCCGTCGGGGGCGGTGACGGTGACCGGCTTCGACGGGGCGCCGTTGGGGTGGTTCGCCGGGGCGTCGGAGGCCGGGAAGGACTCCTTGCCCGCCTCGTCCACCTCGTCCACGTAGTTGCGGACGTCCTGGGCGAACTGCGCGGCGGCGTTCGCGAGGACGATGCGGTCCTGCGGGCGCTTCGGGCCGGCGATGGAGGGGACGACCGTGGAGAGGTCGAGCTCCAGCTTCTCGGAGAAGTCGGGCTCGGCGGCCGGGTCGAGCCAGAGGCCCTGCTCCTTGGCGTACGCCTCGACGAGCGCGACCTGCTGCGCGGAGCGGCCGGTGAGCTTGAGGTAGTTCAGGGTCTCGTCGTCGATCGGGAAGACCGCGGCGGTGGAGCCGAACTCCGGCGACATGTTGCCGATGGTGGCGCGGTTCGCGAGGGAGGTGGCGGCGACGCCCTCACCGTAGAACTCGACGAACTTGCCGACGACGCCGTGCTTGCGCAGCATCTCGGTGATCGTGAGGACCAGGTCGGTGGCGGTGGTGCCGGCCGGCAGCTCGCCGGTCAGCTTGAAGCCGACGACGCGCGGGATGAGCATGGAGACCGGCTGGCCGAGCATCGCGGCCTCGGCCTCGATGCCGCCGACGCCCCAGCCCAGCACGCCCAGGCCGTTGACCATGGTGGTGTGCGAGTCGGTGCCGACGAGGGTGTCGGGGTACGCCTGGCCGTTGCGGACCATGACCGTGCGGGCCAGGTGCTCGATGTTCACCTGGTGGACGATGCCGGTGCCCGGCGGGACGACCTTGAAGTCGTCGAAGGCGGTCTGGCCCCAGCGCAGGAACTGGTAGCGCTCCTTGTTGCGGCCGTACTCCAGCTCGACGTTCTGCGCGAAGGCGTCGTTCGTGCCGAACTTGTCCGCGATGACGGAGTGGTCGATGACCATCTCGGCCGGGGAGAGCGGGTTGATCTTCGCCGGGTCGCCGCCGAGCGCCGCGACGGCCTCACGCATGGTGGCGAGGTCGACGACACAGGGGACACCGGTGAAGTCCTGCATGATCACGCGCGCCGGCGTGAACTGGATCTCCTGGCTCGGCTGGGCCTGGGAGTCCCAGTTGCCGAGCGCCCGGATGTGGTCGGCGGTGATGTTCGCGCCGTCCTCGGTGCGGAGCAGGTTCTCCAGGAGAACCTTCAGGCTGTAAGGGAGGCGCGCGGAGCCCTCGACCTTGTCCAGCTTGAAGATCTCGTACGACTCGTCGCCCACGCTCAGCGTGCTGCGGGCGTCGAAGCTGTTCGCCGACACGACAGTCTCCTTCATTTATGTGCGCGTTCCACCACATCCTGCCGCCACGTACACGTCGTCGATCCGCTAAGGTAAGGCTTAGTTAGGGAACCCTTACCAGGGTGGCGGCAGCGGTGCGCCTCGGCAGATATCTCGATGTCGAGATAACTCTAGTACATCACCGCCGTACGGTCATGCCTGGCATGCTGCGGATCCGCACGGACGCCCGCCCCACCCCCGAACGGATGCGGTCCGATGGCCCCGGCCGGGCTCCCGGTCGACGATCGATCCATGTTCAGTGGCGCGCACGTGATTCTCTACACCCGGGACGTCGAGGCCGACCGGGCCTTCCTCAAGGACGTCGTCGGCTTCGAGCACGTGGACGCCGGAGGCGGCTGGCTCATCTTCAAGCTGCCGCCCTCCGAGGTCGCGGTGCACCCGACGGACGACGAGCCGAAGCACGAGGTCTACCTGATGTGCGAGGACCTCACGCGCACCCTCACCGAACTGGAGGACCGGGGCGCGGAGATCTCACGGGCCATCACCGACCAGAAGTGGGGACTCCTTGCGGCGGTACGGCTGCCGAGCGGCATGGAGCTACCGCTGTACGAGCCCCGCCACCCCACCGCACTGAACCTCCCCGACTAGCCCAATCCAGTCATATCGCCCCCCGCATAACGGGGCATCACCCGAACGCACCAGCCCACTGATCGTCACATCTCATATCTGAGATAACGTGACGCCATGGCAGACGACTACCTCGTACGCATCGGCAAGCTCATCCGTGACGCCCGGCAGCACCGCGGCTGGACGCAGACGCAGCTCGCCGAGGCGCTGGCCACGAGCCAGAGCGCCGTCAACCGGATCGAGCGCGGCAACCAGAACATCAGCCTTGAGATGATCGCCAGGATCGGCGAGGCCCTCGACAGCGAGATCGTGTCCCTGGGCTACGCGGGACCCATGCACCTGCGCGTCGTCGGCCGCCGCCGGCTCTCCGGCGCCATCGACGTCAAGACGAGCAAGAACGCCTGTGTCGCGCTGCTCTGCGCCTCGCTCCTCAACAAGGGCCGCACGGTCCTGCGCCGCGTCGCCCGCATCGAGGAGGTCTTCCGGCTCCTGGAGGTCCTCAACTCGATCGGCGTCCGCACCCGCTGGATCAACGACGGGGTCGACCTGGAGATCGTGCCTCCCGCCGAACTGGACATGGAGTCCATCGACGCCGAGGCCGCGATCCGCACCCGTTCCATCATCATGTTCCTCGGCCCGCTGCTGCACCGCATGGACCGCTTCAAGCTGCCGTACGCCGGCGGCTGCGACCTCGGTACGCGCACGATCGAGCCGCACATGATCGCCCTGCGCCGCTTCGGCCTCGAGGTCACCGCGACCGACAACCTGTACCACGCGCAGGTCGAGCGGTCCGTCTCCCCCGACCGCCCGATCGTCCTGACCGAGCGCGGCGACACGGTCACGGAGAACGCGCTCCTGGCGGCCGCCCGGCACGACGGCGTCACCGTCATCCGCAACGCCTCCTCCAACTACATGGTCCAGGACCTCTGCTTCTTCCTGGAGGCCCTCGGCGTCCGGGTCGACGGCATCGGCACCACCACCCTGACCGTGCACGGCATCGCCCAGATCGACGTCGACGTCGACTACTCCCCCTCCGAGGACCCGGTCGAGGCGATGAGCCTGGTCGCCGCCGCGGTCGTCACCGAGTCGGAACTGACGATCCGCCGGGTCCCGATCGAGTTCATGGAGATCGAGCTCGCCGTCCTGGAGGAGATGGGCCTCGACCACGACCGCTCGGCGGAGTACGCCGCCGACAACGGCCGCACCCGCCTGGTCGACCTCACGGTCCGCCCCTCCAAGCTGGAGGCGCCGATCGACAAGATCCACCCGATGCCCTTCCCGGGCCTCAACATCGACAACGTCCCCTTCTTCGCGGCCATCGCCGCCACCGCCCAGGGCAAGACCCTCATCCACGACTGGGTCTACGACAACCGCGCCATCTACCTCACCGACCTCAACCGCCTCGGCGGCCGCCTCCAACTCCTCGACCCCCACCGCGTCCTCGTCGAGGGCCCCACCCGCTGGCGCGCCGCCGAGATGATGTGCCCGCCGGCCCTGCGCCCGGCCGTGGTCGTCCTCCTCGCGATGATGGCGGCGGAGGGCACGTCGGTCCTCCGCAACGTGTACGTCATCAACCGCGGCTACGAGGACCTCGCCGAGCGCCTCAACTCGATCGGCGCGCAGATCGAGATCTTCCGGGACATCTGACCGTCTCCGCCTCGGTGTCACCCGCCCCCTGCCGGCCCGCGTGTGCGGGCCGGCAGGGGGCGGTGGTGTGCGTGGAGGCGGTTGGGCCGGTGCGGTGGGAGGTCAGGAGCGGTGCCAGGTGACCGGGACCTTGACCTCGGCGCCGCCGTTGCCGCCGTCGCCGCCGAAGCGGACGGTGCCGCCGAGGCTGGAGACGGTGGTGTTCCAGCAGGCGACGGCCGTGAGGCGGATCTCCGGCATCTTGAGGGCGGAGCCCGTGACGACGGGCCTGAAGGCCTTGATGGCGTCGGCCTCCAGCTCCAGCTTCACGGGCTGGGCGGTGGTCCAGGCACCGCCGGCCTGGGCGAAGCGGGTGATGATCTCGCCGTCGGCCGGAGAGCCGGTGACGGGGTCCGTCGTGGGCGCGAAGCTCAGCTCGACGAAGGTCGCCTTGTTGCCCGTCGGAAGGGTGCCGGCGGGCACCATGGCCACGAAGGTACCGGTGAGGGGCTTCGCGTCCGGGGACCAGCAGGGGGAGGCCGTGGACGGGATCTGGGGTCCCGGCGGGTCGGTCGGGCCTTCCGTGGGTTCGCCGCCGGTGGTCTCGCCGGAACCGGAACCGGAACTGCCCGTGGTCCCGCCGTCCGAGGTCTCGCCGGAGCCCGAACCGGAACCGCCCGTGGTCCCGCCGTCCGAGGTCTCGCCGGAGCCCGAACCGGAACCGCCTGTGGTCTCGCCCGACCCGCCCCACGACGTGCCGCCGTCGGCCACGCCGCCGAGGGTGTCGCCGGTGGTGCCGGAGCCACTGGTGCTGTCCCAGGTCGGGGTGGCGCTCGGTTCGGCGCCGCCGGAGGTCGCGGTGCCGCCGCTGGTCGCCGTGCCGCTGTCGGCGCCGCCGTCCGTGCTCTCACCACTGGTCTCCCCGACGGACCAGCCCGACGAACCCTCGCTCACTCCCACCGAGCCGCCGCCGTCGTCCCCCACCGTGGCAGAGGCGAGGCCTCCGGCGAGTCCCCCGGCCAGGCCGGTGCCGGAGGCCAGGAAGACGGCAGCGGCGGCCACCGTCGCGGCCGCCGCCGTCAGGGATATCCGCCGGATCCTCTGGTTCTCGCTCAACGTGACTTCTTCCGCTCGGTGTTCGGGCTTTCGCCATCACCGTTTCGCGGAGGGAGAGCGTCCAAACCGGTCAGGGCGGTGATCCGCGTCTCAGCCGCCCGGGATCATGGCGCCGCCGCCCTTGAGGCGGTCGATATCCGACTGGCGAACCTGGATCACGAAGAGGGCGACGAGGGCGCCCACCACGGCGAAGATCGCCGCGGTGACGAAGCCGGCGGAGACGCCGGAGGTGAGGACCTGGTCGGCGTAGGGCGGGGGGAGTTGGCCGGTCTCGGCGAAGCGGGCCTTTTCGAGGGGGCCGGCTTGGGAGAGGAAGACGGGGACCTGCACTTCGGCCTCGTTGCGGCTGGCGGTGCCGAAGACGGTGACGAGGATGGAGAGGCCGAGTGAACCGCCCACCTGCTGCATGGCGTTGAGGAGGCCGGAAGCGGCGCCGGATTCCTGGGGCTCGACGTTGGAGAGGGCCATGATGGTGAGGGAGACGAACATGAGGCCCATGCCGAGGCCGAAGACGAGGATGGGGCCGAGGATGCTGCCCAGGTAGGTGGAGTTCACGTCGGTGAGCGTGAGCCAGGAGAGGCCGGCCGCGGCGAGGATGGAGCCGGTCACCATGAAGGGCTTGGGGCCGAACCGGGGCAGGAGGTTGGACGTGAGTCCGGCGCCGACGCCGATGATGGCGCTGACCGGGAGGAAGGCGACGCCTGTCGCCAAGGGGCTGAAGCCCAGGACCTGTTGGACGAACAGGGTGAGGAAGAAGAACATGCCGAAGATCGCGGCCGCCAGCAGGAGCATGATGACGTAGGTGCCGGAGCGGTTGCGGTCGGCGAACATGTGCAGCGGTGTGATGGGCTGCGTGGAGCGGCGCTCGATCAGGATGAACGTGGCCAGGAGGACGACCGCCGCGACGAACGAGCCGATCGTGTAGGGGTCGCTCCAGCCTTCCTGCGCGGCGCGGATGAACCCGTACACCAGCGCCACCATGCCGAGCGTCGAGGTCAGCGCGCCGGCGAGGTCGAAGTGGCCGGGGTGCCGCTCGGACTCCTTGACGTGACGGGGCGTGAGGAGCGCGATGACGAGGGCGATCGGGACGTTGACGAAGAAGATCCAGCGCCAGTCGAGCCATTGGACGAGCATGCCGCCGGCGACCAGGCCGATCGCGCCGCCGCCGGCCGAGACGCCGGCGAAGACGCCGAAGGCCCGGTTGCGTTCCGGGCCTTCGTCGAAGGTCGTGGTGATGAGGGAGAGGGAGGTCGGTGAGGCGATCGCGCCGCCGACGCCCTGGAGGGCACGGGCGGCGAGGAGTTGCCACTCGCTCTGGGCCAGTCCGCAGAAGAGCGAGGCGAGTCCGAAGAGGAGCACGCCGAAGATGAACACGCGGCGGCGCCCGAGGATGTCGCCCGCGCGCCCGCCGAGGAGCAGAAGGCCGCCGAACGTGAGCGTGTAGGCGTTGACGACCCAGGACAGGCTGGTCGTGGAGAAGTCCAGCGCGCTCTGGATGTGCGGGAGCGCGATGTTCACGATCGTGATGTCGAGGACCACCATCAACTGACAGGACGCGATGACGAACAGGGCGATGCCCTTGCCGTCTCCGCCCTTGCCGGGAGTGGCGGTCTCTGCCGGTGTCGTCGGCTTGGGTGTACTCATGTGGCGCCTCGGGTAATCGCCTGGTGAGTGAAGCCGTGGGCCGGTCAGTCCACCTTTCGACACTAAGCCCGGCCCGCACGGGTGACCAGTTGATCAAGCGGGGGCGGGCTCGTCCAGGACCGCGAAGCCGTCCAGCTCCACGCGCGCCTGCTCGTCCCAGAGGCGTACGACTCCGATGACCGCCATCGCGGGGTAGTCGCGGCCCGCCAACCGGCGCCAGACGCGGCCGAGTTCGTGGGCGTGGGCGCGGTAGTCGTCGACGTCCGTGGTGTAGACGGTGACGCGCGCGAGGTCGGCCGGGGTGCCGCCGGCGTGGCGCAGGGCGGTGAGGAGGTTGCCGAGGGCGGTGGTGAACTGCTCGGGCAGGGTCTCCCCCACCACCTTGCCCTCGCTGTCGAGGGAGGTCTGTCCGGCGAGGAAGACCAGCCGGGTGCCGGTCGCGGTGACGGCGTGGGTGAACCCGGCGGGCGGCGCGAGTTCGGCGGGGTTGTGCCGGTGCAGGCTCATGCGGACGGGACCTCCTCGGTACCAGAAGCGGCGGCGTGGCGCGGTGCGGCGCCGGGTACCCCGTCCCCATGGTCCCGCCGGCGGGACGCGTAGAGCTCCTTGGCGATGATCGTGCGTTGGACTTCGGTGGCGCCTTCGTAGATGCGGGGGGCGCGGACTTCTCGGTAGAGGTGTTCGAGGAGGTGGCCGCGTTGGAGGGCGGCGGCGCCGTGGAGCTGGACGGCGGCGTCGACGACGTACTGGGCGGTCTCGGTGGCGAGGAGTTTGGCCATGGCGGAGCGGCGGGGCACGTCGGGGTCGCCGGTGTCGTACGCGGTGGCCGCGGCGTACACGAGGAGGCGGGCGGCCTCGGTGCGGGTGGCCATGTCGGCGACGCGGTGCGAGACGGCCTGGAGGTCGGCGAGGACGCCGCCGAAGGCGGGGCGGGCGGCGGTGTGGGCGAGGGCGGCGTCGAGGGCGGCCTGGGCCATGCCGACGGCGAAGGCGCCGACGCTGGGCCGGAAGAGGTTGAGGGTGTTCATGGCGACCCGGAAGCCGCGGTCGGGTTCGCCGAGGAGGTCCTCGGGGCCGACGGGGACGCCGTCGAAGGTGAGGGTGCCGAGGGCGTGCGGGGCGAGCATGTCGAGGGGCTCGCCGCCGAGTCCCGGGCGGTCGGCGGGGACGAGGAAGGCGGTGATGCCCCGGGCGCCGGCGCCGGGGGTGGTGCGGGCGAAGACGGTGGCGAAGTCGGCCTCGGGGGCGTTGGAGATCCACCGCTTCTCGCCGTGCAGGTGCCAGCCGCCGCGTCCGTCGGGGACGGCGTCGAGGGCGAGGGCGGCGGCGTCGGAGCCGGCGCCCGGCTCCGACAGGGCGAAGGCGGCGACGGCCCGTCCCGCGGCGACCTCGGGGAGCCAGCGGTCGCGCTGGGCGGGGGTGCCGAAGGCTGCGACGGGGTGGCTGCCGAGGCCCTGGAGGGCGAGGGCGGTCTCGGCCTCGGTGCAGGTGCGGGCGAGGGATTCGCGCAGCAGGCAGAGTTCGAGGGCGCCCGCGTCGAAGAGGCGGGCGAGGAGGCCGAGGTCCCCCAGGGCGGCGACGAGGGGGCGGTTGACCCGGCCGGGTTCGCCCTTCTCGGCGAGGGGCTTCAGGCGCTCGGCGGCGAGGGTGCGGAGCTCCGCACACCAGGTGGTCTGTTCCGGTTCGAGCGAGAATGCGGGCATGTGGGCCCTCCCTGACGCCCTCGGGCGCCTTCGTCCCTGTGCCGTACGGCGCTTCCGTTCCCGCACCGTCCGGCGGGGGCGGTCTCACACCGTCCGACTTCCTTGTCGCGGACCGTTGACTGCCGTCACCAACACGATACGCTCGTGTGGCGTTGAGCGACCCCACCACGACAGGGGGACGAACTCATGGAGCTGACACCCTCGGCCCACCTCGACACCTTCGCCCGAGATCGGCTGCCGCCGCCGGACCGGTGGCCGCGTCTCCTCTTCGACCTCCCGGAGCTCGCGTACCCCGAACGGCTCAATTGCGGGAGGGAACTCCTCGACCGCACGGTGGAACGATTCGGCGCGGACCGGCCCGCCTTCCACGACGGCGAGGGCGGGGTCTGGAGCTACGGAGAACTCAGGGACCGGGTCGACCGGATCGCCCACGTCCTCACCTCCGACCTGCGGGTGAGGCCCGGCAACCGGGTGCTGCTGCGCGGCCCCACCACCCCCTGGCTGGCGGCCTGCTGGCTCGCCGTGATGAAGGCGGGCGGCGTCGCCGTCACCGTCCTGGCCCAGCAGCGGGCGCCCGAGCTGGCCGTGATGGCGGACGCGGCCCGCTGCACCCACGCCCTCTGCGACGCCCAGGTCCTCGACGAACTCCTCCGGGCCGGGATCCCCGGCCTCCGCGTCACCCCCTTCGGCGGGGACGGCCCGGACGACCTGCTGGACCTCGCGGCCCGCCGCCCCGGCCCGTACGAGGCGGTGGCGACGGCCGCCGACGACGTCGCCCTCATCGCCTTCACCTCCGGCACGACCGGGCGTCCCAAGGGCTGCGTCCACTTCCACCGGGACGTCCTCGCCGTCGCCGACACCTTCTCCGCGCACGTCCTGCGCCCGCTGCCCGACGACGTCTTCGCGGGCTCTCCGCCGCTCGCCTTCACCTTCGGCCTCGGTGGACTCGTCGTCTTCCCGCTGCGCGCCGGGGCGAGCGCGGTCCTGCTCCCCCAGGCCGGCCCCAAGCAGCTGCTCGCGGCGATCGAGCGGCACCGCGTGTCGGTGCTCTTCACCGCCCCGACGGCCTACCGCGTGATGCTCGGCGAGCTGACCGACGGCACCGCCCCGGACGTCGGCTCGCTGCGGCGCTGCGTCTCCGCCGGCGAGAACCTGCCGGAGGCGACGTGGAAGGCCTGGTACGGACGGACCGGCCTGCGCCTGATCAACGGCATCGGCGCGACCGAGCTGCTGCACATCTTCATCGCCGCCGCCGACGGCGACATCCGCCCGGGCACCACCGGCCGCCCGGTGCCCGGCTGGCAGGCCAGGATCGTGGACCGGGACGGCCGGGGCGTCCCGGACGGCACGGAGGGGCTGCTCGCGGTGCGCGGCCCGGTGGGCTGCCGCTATCTGGCCGACCCGCGCCAGGCCGAGTACGTGCGGGACGGCTGGAACCTGACGGGCGACACGTACGTCCGTGAGCCCGACGGCTACTTCCGCTACGTCTCGCGCGCCGACGACATGATCATCTCGGCCGGGTACAACATCGCCGGCCCGCAGGTCGAGGAGGTGCTCCTCGACCACCCGGACGTGGTGGAGACGGCGGTGGTGGGCCGCCCCGACGACCTGCGCGGGCAGGTCGTCGTGGCGTACACGGTGGTACGGGCCGGGGTGCCGCGCGACGCGAGCACCGCCGCCGCCCTGCGGGCCTTCGTCCGCGCCCGCCTCGCCCCGTACAAGACGCCCCGGGAGATCGTCTTCCTGGACGCGCTGCCCCGCACGGCGACGGGCAAGCTCCAGCGCTTCCGGCTGCGGGAGAAGACGTGACGGCGACTCCGGCCCCAGGCGGGCGGGACCGGTGGGGCCCGCCCGGGCGGACCCTGGGCGGGGAAGGACGCCGCGGGCCGGGCACGGCCGCCGTACCGGGCCTCGGGCGGACCCGTCCAGGACCCTCGCACCGGGCCCCTGGCGGGCCGGGCCGGGCAGCCGGGCGGGCCCCGGGCGGTGGCGGGCGCCGCGGACCGGGCCCGATCGGCGAGACACCCCCTAGAGTGATCACGTGGCCGAGCAGCACACTCCCCGTTCCCTGATCGTCTCCCTCTACGGCGCGTACGGCCGTGGGCCCGACGGTTCGCCGATGCCGGTGGCCGGGCTCATCCGGCTGCTCGCGGTGGTCGGGGTGGACGCGCCCTCGGTGCGTTCCTCGGTGTCGCGGCTGAAGCGGCGCGGGCTGCTGCTGCCGGGCCGGACGGCGGACGGCGCGGCGGGCTACGCGCTGTCGGACGACGCCCGGCGGCTCCTGGACGACGGCGACCGCCGGATCTACGCCCGCACCGAACCGAAGCTGTCCGAGGGCTGGGTCCTGGCGGTGTTCTCGGTGCCCGAGGCCGAGCGGCACAAGCGCCACCTGCTGCGCTCCCGGCTCGCCCGGCTGGGCTTCGGCACGGCGGCGCCGGGGGTCTGGGTCGCGCCCGCGCGGCTGTACGACGAGACCCGCAACGCCCTGGAACGGCTCGAGCTCTCCCCGTACGTGGACCTCTTCCGGGGCGACCACCTGGGGTACGCGGCGACGGCCGAGGCGGTGGCCCGCTGGTGGGACCTGCCGGCCATCGCCGGCCTCCACGAGGAGTTCCTCGCCGCCCACGAGCCGGTGCTGCGGGCCTGGCGGACGGAGCCCGGCAGCGCCGAGGACGCCTACCGGGACTACCTCCTCGCCCTGGACTCCTGGCGCCGCCTGCCGTACGCCGACCCCGTGCTTCCGGCCGAGCTGCTGCCCGACGACTGGCCCGGCCGCCGCTCGGCCGAGGTCTTCGCCGCCCTGCACGAGCTGCTGCGCGACCGGGGCGCGGACTTCGTACGGCCGGTGGTCGTCCCCTAGGCCCTGTCCGGAAGTCCCGCCGCGAGCCCGGCCTGATCGACGGGCCCTAGGGCCTGTCTGACAATTCGCGTCGGATCAGGCCGGGGCGTTCGGTGCGTGCGATCGGCGTGCGGCCGGGGCGCCCTCGTAGCGGAGCTACTGGGGCGTTTCGGCCGTGCGGCGAGCGTGCGTGCCGGGCGGGCCGG
>NZ_JNWK01000041.1 GCF_000716445.1 Streptomyces wedmorensis | reverse complement strand
AGGGCCTGTCTGACAATTCCCGTCGGGTCCGGCCCGCCCGGCACGCACGCTCGCCGCACGGCCGAAACGCCCCAGTAGCTCCGCTACGAGGGCGCCCCGACCGCACGCCGATCGCACGCACCGAACGACCCGGCCTGATCCGACGCGAATTGTCAGGCAGGCCCTAGTACCCCTGGTAGCCCGGTGGCTCCTGCTGTGGGCCGCGGTCGGTCGGACCGCGGCCCGACAGGACCTCGCCGTACGCCTGCATGAGGTCGGGCAGCCGGAGGGTGGCGAGGTCCTCCCGGGTGAGGGTGCCCGGGTAGCCGGAGAGCCGCAGGTCGCGGTAGGCGCAGGACTTCTCGTACAGGGTGCGCAGGAAGCGGCCGTTGCCGAGTTCGTCGATCCAGCCCTGCTCGACGACGTGCCCGCTGATCGAGCGCAGCTCGTCCAGGGCCTCGTCGTCCCAGCCGTCGCCGTCGGCCGCGGCGAGCACCTCGCCGATGGCGGTGAGCTCCGGCGGCCGGTACGAGGGGAAGTCGACCCGGGTGGTGAAGCGGGAGGAGAGCCCGGGGTTGGTGTTGAGGAGCCGGTCCATGCCCTCGGGGTAGCCGGCCAGGATCACCACCAGGTGGTCGCGGTTGTCCTCGGCCCGCTTCAGGAGCACCTGGAGGGCCTCGTCGCCGTAGGCGTCGCCCTTGCTGTAGCCGGTGTTCGAGAGCGCGTAGGCCTCGTCCACGAAGAGCACCCCGCCGACGGCCGAGTCGATCAGCTCATTGGCCTTGACCGCCGTCTGGCCCAGGAACTCGCCGACCAGATCGGCCCGTTGGGCCTCAATGAGGTGGTCGCCGCCGAGCAGCCCGAGCGCGTAGAAGACCCGGCCCAGGATCCGGGCGACGGTGGTCTTGCCGGTGCCCGAGGGGCCGGAGAACACGAAGTGCCGCTTGGGCGGCTGGACCGGCAGACCCTGCCCGGCGCGGAGGCGTGCCATCTCCAACTGGGCCGAGAGCGCCTTGACCTGACGCTTCACCGGTTCGAGGCCGACCATGCCCTCCAGTTCGGCGAGCGCTTCCGCGAGCAGCACCGGATCGGTGGGCCCGGCCGGAAAGCGCGGCGCCGGCTGGTGGGGGAGAGGGGCCTTCTGCCGTACGGTCTCCGGCGGCGTGACCGGGGCGACCGGAGGTACGGGCTCGGGCGCGAGCCGCAGCCCGTCGCCGAGGCCGGCGGCGTCGGGTTCGGCGCCCGGCACCGCGTCCGTCGCCTCCTGGCCGAGGCCGCCGCCGAGGGTCCCCAGGGCGACCGTCGCGAGCCCGGCGGGGTCGTCCACGCCGTCGTAGCCCTCGAACCCGTCGTACTCGGCGATCGCCGCGAGCCGCGCGGCCGTGTCCATGAACGCCGGGTCGATCCGGTGCACGGCCCGGTAGAGCGGCAGGGCGGCGGCGCTGCGCCCGGTGCCCTCGTGGGCCCTGGCGAGCCAGTAGCGCAGCTCCTTGCGCTGCGGCTGCTCGCTGCGGCAGCGCATCAGCGAGGCGGAGAGGAGCGGTTCGGCCTGGCTGTACATCTCCAGGCGCACCCGGGCCATCCCGCCGAAGAGCCCGGCCTCGATGCCGAGCAGCGGGTCGTCGACGAGCGTCTCGGTGTGCCGGATCAACTGGTCCCAGTCCTTGACGAGATACGCGCGGCAGGCGTGCAGGAAGCGCACCTGGGGGTCGGTGTCGACCGGCGGGAGCCCCGCGAGGGCCCGGTCGAGCTCCGGTACGTGCCGCCCGTCGAGCCAGTGGGAGGCGTGCGCGAGCAGCAGGTCGCGCGGGCTCTCCAGGACGGGCTGCACCCACCAGCCGAGCCAGTACCAGGAGTTCAGGGTGCGCCGGTACCGTGACCGCTGCTCGCCGAAGCGCTCGCGGTTCCGGTACATGCGCAGCAGCGCGGTCGTGGTGTCGACCCGGAGCGCGTGCAGCCCGAGCCAGGCGTCCGCCATCCCGGGATCGATCCGTACCGCGGTCCGGAACTCGTCCTCCGCCTGCGGATAGGCGCCCATCGTGTAGGCGTCGACTCCGCGCAGCCAGGCGAGCTCGGCCGGGGCCTGCGAGCCCTGCGTGCCGATGTCCATCGGGTCCCCCACAACCGTCATCGCATGGACGGGATTTGACCGCACCTGGGGGCATCGTACCTGCGCAGGGGGTGTGTGCTTAAGGAGAAGCACATGATCCGGAAGCGGTGACCCTGGGTGAGCATCAGGGGTCGCCAAGGGCCCTCGAAGGGGGCTTGAAGGGGGCTCGAAAGGTCCTCGAGGGGGCTTCCGAGGGCAGAACGAAGCCCCCGATCACGGGGGAACAACCGGGGGCTTCGTGTCCGCTGCGGCTCCGAAAAGCCGCACATTCAGAACGTAAGACCAGTACGCCCCTTGGGTCAAGCGGCCTCGAGGCACTTGCGGAAGCGGACTTCCGGCCGCTCAGTTCGCGAACAGAGAGCCGTCACGGTGCGTGATGATCTGGTCCGCGCCCGCTGTCACACCGGGCCCGGGAAGCCAGTCGTACCCCTCCGGACACTCCCGTACCAAGGTGTCGGCGACGGGCCTGGAGGGGTCCTCCGCGAAGTGGCGAGTCTCCGCCACCGTCCACCCGTCCCAGAACGCCGCCTGCTCCGCGCCGTCCCGGTGGCGTCCCCGCGCCCAGGACTCCTCCGCCCCGCGCTCCATCCACAGCAGCCACGCGAGGAACGGCCGCACCGCCCGCCGCCCCGCACCCACGCCCTCCACCAGGACCACCGGAGCCGCCGGGAGCTCCCGCGCCGCTCCGAACCGCCGCAGCCGCCAGTCGTACGGGCGGTACGCCGCCGTCTCCCCGCGGGAGAGGGGCTCCAGGACCTGCTCCCGCAGCCGGCCGCCCCACTCGAAGAGCTCCTCGTGCGTGGCGAGATCGTCGAGGTGCAGCACGGGCGCGTCCCCGAGCGCGGCGGAGAGTCCGGCCGCGAGCGTCGACTTGCCGGAGCCCGCGTGCCCGTCGACCGCGACCAGCCGGACCGGTCCGCAGGAGGGCGGCAGCCGGAGCAGCGCCTGAGCGGCGCGGTCGAGGTCGTCCATGGGTCCAGCCTAGGGGGCGTCCCGTCGGTCGGACCGAATGGGGGAGCGGAAGGCCGCCGCAGGTCAGACAGGTGCCGCCGTCAGTGGTCCAGGCCAATATTGGTCACGCGACGCGGGGTCGAAGTGCTGGCGGACGCCCCGCCCCAGCCGGGATAGTGGGCCGCGCGGCAGCTCCGTACACCCCAACGCCCCGTCTCGCCACAGGCCCGTACGCTCACCGTTCTCGACTGGGGGTCACCGCCCATGACCAGTTCCACCCCGCGCAGAACCCTCCTCGCCGCGGCCCTCGCGGCCGCCGCCGGAACGGCCGCGGCCGCCGCGCCCGCCACCGCTTCCGACGGCTCGACGGCCGTCGAGCCGGACACCGCGCCGGTCGGCGCGGACGACAGGGGCCATGACCCGGAGCCCGGCATCGTCGACAACCGCTTCTGGTCCTCGTACACGGACTGGCGCTGCGGCGCCGCGGCCGGCACGAAGGCGCTCGCCGGCCAACGCCCCGGCCTGGTCCTCGCCGCCCCGGCCGGGCGGGTGGAGCTCACCGACCCGCACACGGGGCGGACCGCCCCGTGGGAGTACGCGACCTGGACCTCTCCCGTCCACACCTCGACCGTGCCCGCCACGGAGGTGATCGCCTCCTGGAACGCCCACACGCCGCCGGGCACCTGGCTCCAGGTCGAGCTGTCGGGCGCCTACTCCGACGGAACGACGACCCCCTGGTACGTACTGGGCCGCTGGGCGTCCGGCGACGACGACATCCGGCGCACCTCGGTCGACGACCAGACCGACGGCAAGAGCACCGTGTGGACCGACACGTTCGCGATCGACGACACGGCGAGCGGCCTCCGGCTGCTCTCGTACCGCCTCCGCCTGACGCTGTACCGCACCCCGGGCAGCGG
The DNA here is from genome assembly GCF_000716445.1 of Streptomyces wedmorensis. Taxonomy (GTDB): domain Bacteria; phylum Actinomycetota; class Actinomycetes; order Streptomycetales; family Streptomycetaceae; genus Streptomyces; species Streptomyces wedmorensis. The sequence goes on along the minus strand of NZ_JNWK01000041.1, from coordinate 59,839 downwards.
CCTCACCCCGAAGGTGTGGCGCATCGGCGCGATGGCCTCCGACGTCCCCGACCGCTTCACCGTCCCGGCCTCCGCGCCCGGCCTCGCCCACGAGCTGATCGTGCCGCGCTACTCGCAGAACACCCACGTCGGTCAGTACCCCGAGTACGACAACGGCGGCGAGGCCTGGTGCAGTCCGACCTCCTCCCAGATGATCGTCGAGTACTGGGGCCGCCGCCCCTCGGCCGAAGAACTGGCCTGGGTCGACCCGGCCTTCGCCGACCCCCAGGTCTGCCACGCGGCCCGCTTCACCTACGACCACCAGTACCAGGGCTGCGGCAACTGGCCCTTCAACGCCGCCTACGCCGCCACCTACCCCGACATGAACGCCGTCGTCACCCGCCTCCGCTCCCTCACCGAGCTCGAATCCCTCATCCGCGCCGGCATCCCCGCCATAACGTCCCAGTCCTTCCGCAAGGACGAACTCCCCGGCGCCGGCTACGGCACCTCCGGCCACCTCATGACCGTCATCGGCTTCACCCCCACCGGCGACATCATCGCCAACGACCCCGCCTCCCCCACCAACCCCGCCGTCCGCCGCGTCTACCCCCGCCGCGAATGGGAGAACATCTGGCTCCGCACCAAGCGCTACAACGCGAGCGGCAAAGTGGTCTCCGGCACAGGAGGGGTCTGTTACCTGTACTTCCCCGATCGGCCCTCGCCCGCTCAGCGCAAGGCTCTGGCGGCCCTCGGGGTCGGCTGAGGGGGTGGGGCGGCCGCGGGGGACGTGACCGACGTCTCTACCCTGGGGCCGCCCTCGTGGCGCAAGGTGGTCGGCATGACTTCCACCACGTATGCCCGTTTCCTGACCCGTGCCAGGACGGGCGGGCCCCGCGATGACGGACCGAAGATCCTGGAGCACGTGCTCGGCTGGACGCTGGTCGTCCTGCTTGCCGTGCTCGTGACGAGGGCGGGCCTCATGTGAGGCGGGGGCCTCGTGTGGGTCGGGGCCTCGTGTGGGTCGGGGGTGAACGGTCGGCGGTCGTGGAGACCGGCCTGATCGAGAAGCCCCCTGAGGTCGGTGCTTTCCGGCTGGCAGCCGTGTGATTCGGTGGTGGCGGCGTGAGGCGGGGGCGGTGGAGGGGCATACTCCCCGGGATTCCGGTGAGCCCGCGCGCGTACCGCTCGCGCCACGGCAGGGAGGAGCGCCCGGCCATGTCCGAGAGCACGGCGGACGGCGTGGAACGCCGATTGCCCACCGATGGGGCCAGGGAGCTGCTCGCCCTGGTGCGCGACATCGCCCGCAGGGAGATCGCTCCGCAGGCCGCGGAGGAGGAGGCCGCCGGGCGCTTTCCGCGTGAGTTGTTCGTGCTGCTCTCCCGGTCGGGCCTGCTCGGGCTGCCTTACGACCCGGAGTACGGCGGGGGCGGTCAGCCGTACGAGGTGTACCTCCAGGTGCTGGAGGAGCTCGCCGCGGCGCGGCTCACCGTGGGCCTCGGGGTCAGTGTCCACACACTCTCCTGCCACGCGCTCGCCGGCTACGGCACCGACGGGCAGCGGTCCGCGCACCTGCCCGCGATGCTGGGGGGCGGCCTCCTGGGCGCGTACTGCCTTTCCGAGCCCTCCGCCGGATCGGACGCGGCGGCGCTGCGGACCCGGGCCGTCCGGGAGGGAGGTGAGGGATCCGGCGGCGACTGGGTGATCGACGGCACCAAGGCGTGGATCACCCATGGTGGGATCGCGGACTTCTGCACGGTGATGGCCAGGACCGGGGGACCCGGCGCGCGAGGGATCTCCGCGTTCCTGGTGCCGGGGGACGCGCCGGGGCTGACGGCGGCGCCTCCCGAGCGGAAGATGGGCATGAAGGGGTCGCCCACGGCGCAGCTCCACTTCGACGGGGTGCGGGTGGCGGACGCGCGGCGGATCGGGCGGGAGGGGCAGGGGTTCGCGATCGCGCTGGACGCCCTGGACTCGGGGCGGCTGGGCATCGCCGCCTGTGCGGTGGGGCTCGGCCAGGCGGCCTTGGACGAGGCCGTCGCGTACGCGGGGGAGCGGCGCCAGTTCGGGCGGCCGATCAGCGACTTCCAGGGGCTGCGCTTCCTGCTCGCCGACATGGCGACCCGGGTCGAGGCGGGTCGGGCGCTGTATCTGGAGGCGGCCCGGCGCCGGGACGAGGGCCGGCCCTTCGGACGGCATGCGGCGATGGCCAAGCTGTTCTGTACGGACGCCGCCATGCAGGTCACGACGGACGCGGTGCAGGTGCTCGGGGGGTACGGCTACACGGCGGACTTCCCCGTGGAGCGCTACCTGCGCGAGGCCAAGATGCTGCAGATCGTCGAGGGGACCAATCAGATCCAGCGGGTGGTCATCGCGCGTCACCTTGTCGGACCAGAGTCCCGCTGACGCGCACGGTGCGGTCGGCCCAGACCGGGCCGGCCGCGAGCCGGATCCACTCCTGGTCGCGACGGCCGGGGAGGGTGCGACCGTGGCTGGCCCAGAGCGAGAAGACGTCCCGGTAGATGGGCGGGTCGGCGGGGACGGGGGCGGGCGCGGAGAGCTGCGTCTGTGCGGGTACGGGTACGGGTGTGGGTACCGGCACGGGCGTGGGCATCGGTACGGGCGCCGGTCTCGGCGCCGCCCCCGGCACGAGGGTGGGCGTGGGTGTGGGCGTGGGTGTGGAGGCGGTGCCGGTGGTCGCGGCCGGCGGCAGCGGCGGGGATTGCACCGGCGGGGACTGCACCGGCGGAAGGGGGGCGGACTGCACGGGCGGAAGCGGCGCGGACTGCACCGGCGTCAGGGGTGACGGCGCGGCCTGTGGCAGGGGCAACGGACCGGCCGCCGGAAGGGGCGCGGACTGCACCGCAGGAAGAGGCGGCGGCGCGGTCGCCGGAAGCGGCTCGGACGGGGCCGGCAGCGTGTGAGGAACCGATTCTTCAGGGTGCGGCTCGGCTTGCCGGTGCCGACCGAAACCGCTGGGTGTCGTGTACAGCGTGGTCATACCGGGACCAACGCGCTCCGACGGCGGGGGTCACCGCCGTATGGATTCGAGCGGCAGTTCGCCCGGTACCCGCTGCACGACTCTGGCCCCCCGTCCCGCAGCTGACGTACCGTCAGATCTTCTCGCGGAAGCACGCCCGCAGACCAGGAGGTCAGCCATGTCCGTGCACCGGCACGCCGACGACCGGCCCGTCGCCCTCGACGAATACCCCGTGCACCAGGCACCGCTCTCGATGAAGCACCACGTCAGCGGCGACCGCAACGCCTACGACCGGTGCATCTTCCACGTCTTCGACCACGAGGGCCGCGCCCTGCTCATCGCCGGGCTCGGTGTCTACCCCAACGCCGGGGTCGTGGACGCGTACGCCACCCTGCGCACCGGAGACCTGCTGCACGCGGTCCGTGCCTCCGACGCCCTCGGCGACGACCGGATGAACCTCTCCGTCGGCCCGTTGACCATCACCGTCGACGAACCGCTCAAGCGGCTCTCCCTGCGGTGCGAGGCCGACCCGGACGACCCGGAAGGGCTCGCCTTCGACCTCACCTGGACCGGCGACTTCCCCGCCGTGTGGGAGCCCCACCACACCCAGCGCCACGGCGGCCGGCTCACCCTCGAAGGCCGCCGCTTCGTCCAGGCCGGACACTGCGCGGGCACGATCAGGGCCGGCGGGCAGGAGTTCACGGTCACGGCGGGGGAGTGGACAGGAACCCGTGACCGCAGTTGGGGGGTGCGCCCCCTCCCCGGCGAGGAGCCCGGCCGCGCCGCCGAGTTCCGTCCCGAGGGGTTCCACTGGCTCTGGATCCCGATGCGCTTCGAGGACCGGTTCGTCATGGTCATCGCGCAGGAGGACGCCGACGGCTACCGCACGCTCAACGAGGCCCTGCTCGTACGCAACGGCCGCCGCGACACCCAGCTCGGCTGGCCCCGCACCGACATCACCTACCGCCCCGGTACCCGGCACCCCGAAGGGGCCGTCGTCCACCTCGCCGACCCGGCAGGAAAGCCCCTGGAGATCGGCGTGGAGATCCTCGCCTCCTCCCCGCTCGCCGTCGGCGCCGGATACCCGCCCGCGACCGACTGGCAGCACGGCAGCTGGCAGGGCCGGGGCTGGACCGACCGGCGCGTCTATGACCTCTCGGATCCCGCGGCCCATCCGGTGGCCGCCTACGGCGTCACCGACCACGCGGCTCGCTTCACCCTCGACGGCCACACCGGTTACGGCATCTTCGAGCACGGCTCCTTCGGCCGCCACGACCCCAGCGGCTTCGCCGACCACACGTCAACAGCACGCTGAGGAGGGTCGCTTGACCACGCCACGCCCCCGCACCAGCACCCGCGACCCCGAGGAGCTCGGCCGCCGGCTCACCGCCTGGCTGGACCGGCGTCTGCCCGGGGCGACGGTCTCAGGCCTCGCCGTTCCCGGTTCCAACGGCATGTCCAGCGAGACCCTGCTCTTCGACCTCGACCACCCGGACGCGCCCGTGCGCGGGTGCGCCCTGCGGCTGGCCGCCGACCCCGCCGCGTACACCGTCTTCCCCGTGTACGACATGGCCCGTCAGCACCGGGTCATGCGCCTGGTCGGCGAGCACACGGACGTCCCCGTGCCGCGCGTGCTCTGGCTGGAGGAAGACCCGGAGCCGCTCGGCGCACCCTTCTTCGTGATGGCCCGCGCCGAGGGCCGGGTGCCACCGGACGTCATGCCCTACACGTACGAGGGGAACTGGCTGCACGCCGCCACCGACGCCGAACGCGCCCTGCTCGAAGCCGAATCCGTCTCCGTGCTGGCCCGACTGCACGACCAGTTCCCGGCGAAGGAGGCCGAGTTCCTGCTGCCGGACGGCGTCGGGAGCCCGCTGCGCCGCCATGTCGACGCCCAGCGCGCCTACTACGCCTGGGTGGTGGACGGACTGGCCCCGTCGCCGCTCATCGAGTCGGCCTTCGACTGGCTCGAGGCGCACTGGCCCGCCGACGAGGGCGACGCCGTCCTCGGCTGGGGCGACGCGCGGATCGGGAACATCGTCTACGACGGGTTCACGCCCGCGGCCGTCCTCGACTGGGAGATGGCCGCCTGCGTCCCGCGCGAGGTCGACCTCGGCTGGGCGGTCTACCTGCACCGCTTCTTCCAGGACCTCACCGTCGGCTTCGGCCAGCCCGGGCTGCCCGGCTTCCTGAAGCGCGAAGCGGTGGAGCGGCGCTACGCGGAACTGACCGGACACACCCCGAGGGACATGGAGTTCCACACCCTGTACGCGGCGCTGCGGCACGCGATCGTGATGCTCAGGATCGCGTACCGGCAGGCCCACTTCGGCGAGGTCGAGGTCCCCGCGGATCCGGACGGACTGATCCTGCACCACGCCACGCTCGCGGCGATGGTGCGGGGAAGCTACTGGTAGACGACGGCCTCAGGCCGCGCGCCGCATCTGCGGCACCCGGATCGGACGCGAGCCCGGACCGCCGACGTGCGAGAAGGGCTGGGTCCGCCAGTCGAGGCCCTGGGGGAGCGTCAGGAGCAGTGCGGTGTCCTGCTCCTGCGCCTCCAGGGTGTCGTCGGCGGGACGCGCCGCGGAAGCCGAGAGACCCGTGCCCGGGCAGACCGTCAGGACGAAGGGGTTCCACGGCGTGGGGCAGAGCGCGTGCTCCGGCAGCACGTCCTCGTCCGCGAGCAGCGCGATGGGCTGCACGCACTCCGGGCAGACGACCCGGAACATCTCAAAGGTGTCGTACGCGTCGAGCTCGTCGGACGTGTCGACCGAATCAACAGGCTCCTGCATGGAGAATCTCCCCCTCGGGTGGGTCGGCCGGATCTGTGCGGCCTCGACCACAGCAAGCACTTCCCATACGGAACTCCGCATAACCGTGAGCGGACACCTCAGGCAGGTGACAAACATGTGGCGTTCGTCACATGCCTGTCGCAGGTGCCCCGCGAACGCCCAAAGCACCTCATACGGGTTGCCCCCGGCTGTGCCCCGCTCCCTCCGGGGCCATAGGGTCACCGCATGGAGGAGCTGGATCGTCAGATCGTCGAGTTGCTCGTCAAGGACGGGCGCATGAGCTACACCGACCTGGGCAAGGCCACGGGCCTGTCCACGTCGGCGGTGCATCAGCGCGTCCGACGCCTGGAGCAGCGCGGTGTCATCCGCGGCTATGCCGCCGTCGTCGACCCGGAGGCCGTGGGTCTTCCCCTCACCGCTTTCATCTCGGTCAAACCCTTCGACCCCAGCGCCCCCGACGACACCCCCGACCGGCTTGCGGACATCCCCGAGATCGAGGCCTGCCACAGCGTCGCGGGTGACGAGAACTACATCCTCAAGGTGCGGGTCGCCACGCCGCTGGAGCTGGAGCACCTGCTCAGCCGGATCCGCTCCCAGGCCGGCGTCTCCAGTCGCACGACCGTCGTCCTGTCCACCCCGTACGAGGCCAGGCCGCCGCGCATCTGACCGGCCGTCCCGGCCCGCCGGGGGACCTGCCGGACAAACCGGGTCCGGTCAGGTCCTAGCCTGGTCGCATGAGTGAGACCGCGTCTGCCATCGAACACCGCACCGTGCTGCTGCGCGGTGGAGAAGTCCACAGCCCCGCCGACCCCTTCGCCACCGCCATGGTGGTGGAGCGCGGGCACGTCGCCTGGGTGGGCTCGGAGGGCGCGGCCGACGCCTTCGCCTCCGGCGTGGACGAGGTGGTCGACCTGGAGGGCGCGCTCGTCACCCCGGCGTTCGTCGACGCGCACGTGCACACCACCGCCACCGGGTTCGCCCTCACCGGGCTCGACCTGTCCTCCGCCGCCTCGCTCGCCGAGGCGGCGGAACTGATCCGCGCCCATGCCGCCGCCCGCCCGGCGGACCGCATCCTCATCGGTCACGGCTGGGACGCCTCGCGCTGGCCCGAGCGCCGGCCGCTCACCCGGTCCGAGCTCGACGAACTCACCGGCGGCCGCCCGCTCTACCTCACCCGGATCGACGTCCACTCGGCCGTCGTCACCACCGCCCTCCTCGACCTGGTCCCCGGCGTCCGCGACCTGGACGGTTTCCACGACGGGCAGCGGCCGCTCACCGGCGACGCGCACCACGCCGTGCGCGCCGCCGCCTTCGGAGCCGTCTCCCCGCTCCAGCGGGCGGAGGCCCAGCGCGCCGCCCGGAGCCGCGCGGCCTCCCTCGGCATCGGCACCCTGCACGAGTGCGGCGGCCCGCAGATCTCCTCCGAGGACGACTTCACCGGCCTCCTCGACCTGGCCCGCGACGAGGCCGGGCCCCGCGTCGTCGGCTACTGGGCCGATCTCGACGTCGAGCGGGCGCGCGCCCTGGGCGCCCTGGGCGCGGCGGGCGACCTGTTCGCGGACGGCTCCCTGGGTTCGCACACGGCCTGCCTCCACGAGCCGTACGCCGATCACGCCGACGCCGCCCACACGGGCGCCGCCCATCTGGACGCGACCGCCGTCGCCCTCCATGTCGTGGCCTGCACCGAGGCCGGGCTCCAGGCCGGGTTCCACGCCATCGGGGACGCCGCCGTGACCACGGTCGTCGAGGGCGTCAGGGCCGCCGCCGAGAAGCTGGGCCTGGCCCGGATCAGGGCCGCCCGGCACCGCGTCGAACACGTCGAGATGCTCACTCCCGAGACGATCGCGGCCTTCGCCGAGCTGGGCCTCACGGCCTCCGTGCAGCCGGCCTTCGACGCCCTCTGGGGCGGCGACGACGGCATGTACGCCGACCGTCTCGGCGTCGAGCGCGCCCGCACGCTGAACCCGTACGCGGCGCTGCTGCGCGCCGGTGTGCCGCTCGCCTTCGGCTCCGACAGCCCGGTCACCCCGCTCGACCCGTGGGGCACGGTCCGGGCCGCCGCCTTCCACCGCACCCCGGAGCACCGGATCTCCGTCCGGGCCGCCTTCACCGCCCACACCCGGGGCGGCTGGCGGGCGGTGGGCCGGGACGACGCGGGGACGCTCGTTCCCGGCGCACCCGCCGACTACGCGATCTGGCGCACGGGGGAGCTCCTCGTCCAGGCGCCCGACGACCGGGTGGCCCGCTGGTCCACCGACCCGCGTTCCGGAACACCCGGCCTGCCCGATCTGTCGCCCGGTGCCGAACTCCCCGTCTGCCTGCGCACGGTCGTGTACGGGCAGACGGTGTTCGTACGACCGAACGAGTGATATGGGGATATTTCAGACCCCGCGTCATCACTCCGCACGCTTGTCCCCGACCTGCGGATCTTCCCTTCTGGCCTGGCCTTATGGGGAATATCCGCAGGTCAAGCGGGTGTTGACAGTCGCCCGTCACCGGCGGGTAGGTTCTCCGCGTCCACCACAGGACGTCCGACCGGTCGAATCCGCCTCAGCAGTAGCCGAACGCCGCCCGCGCCTCGGCCGCGAGGGAAGGTTTCTCCGGCGGAAGGTGCGACCCGGGTGGGGCCCGGACGTTCAGTAGACAACGGCTCTCGGTCGACCCGCAGCCAGCGGATCCCAGGTCGGACCGAAGGACGACGGGCCCCGCACCGCACGCCCCGTGCCCCCACGGCCGCCGCGGCGGAGCATTCCGGGGACCTCGCTATGGTTGGGGTTCTGCGTTTGTATCCGAAGGGGCAGTAGTGAACGACGGTGGCCAGAGGCGTTACGGCCCGCTCGGCAAGGCCTTGGTGATCATCCCGACCTACAACGAGGCGGAGAACATCAGGCCGATCGTCGCGAGGGTCCGGGCGGCCGTACCCGAGGCGCACGTCCTCGTGGCCGACGACAACAGTCCCGACGGCACGGGCAAGTTCGCGGACGAGATCGCGAACGAGGACGACCACGTCCACGTCCTGCACCGCAAGGGCAAGGAGGGGCTCGGCGCCGCCTACCTCGCGGGCTTCCGCTGGGGCATCGAGCACGGCTACGGCGTCCTGGTGGAGATGGACGCCGACGGCTCCCACCAGCCCGAGGAACTGCCCCGACTGCTCACCGCCCTCAAGGGCGCGGACCTGGTGCTCGGCTCCCGCTGGGTGCCCGGCGGCCGGATCGTGAACTGGCCGAAGTCCCGCCAGTTCATCTCCCGCGGCGGCAGCCTCTACTCGCGCGTGATGCTCGACGTGCCGATCCGCGACGTCACCGGCGGCTACCGGGCCTTCCGCAAGGAGACCCTGGAGGGCCTCGGTCTGGACGACGTGGCCTCGGCCGGTTACTGCTTCCAGGTCGACCTGGCCCGCCGCGCGGTCGCCGCCGGCTTCCACGTCGTCGAGGTCCCGATCACCTTCGTGGAGCGGGAGATCGGCGACTCCAAGATGAGCCGCAACATCGTCGTCGAGGCGCTGTGGCGGGTCACGGGCTGGGGCCTGGCCGCGCGCGCGGAGAAGGTCGGCGGGCTGTTCGGCCGCACGCCCTCCTGACCCTCCTCGGGGCCTCTTCACGCTCGGTGTGCGCTGATCTCTCCTTTACGACGTTCCGGCGGGCCGCCAGGCACACTGGGGACCATGACGACCGGCGCAACGCCTCCCCTCGCCCCCAAGCGCTCACGCGCGCGTACGTTCCTCCCGCTCGGCGTCGCCGCCTGGCTGGTCCTGGAGATCTGGCTGCTCACGGTGGTGGCGAACGCGGCGGGCGGGCTGACCGTCCTCGCCCTGCTCGTCGGCGGCGCCGTCCTCGGTGCCGCCGTCATGAAGCGGGCGGGCCGCCGTGCCTTCCGCAACCTCAGCTCGACCTTCCAGCAGGCCCAGGCCGCGGCGCAGAGCGGGGCGGTGCCCCCGGCCCCGGACCGCGCCGCCGCGGAGGACCGCAACGGCTTCCTGATGCTGGGCGGCCTGCTCCTGATGATCCCCGGCCTGATCTCCGACGCGGCCGGTCTGCTCCTGCTGATCCCGCAGGTCCGCTCGCTCCTGGGCCGTACCGCAGAGAAGGCCGTCGAGCGCCGGATGAGCGCCGCTCCTTCCGGCAGCCTCCAGGACGCCTTCCAGCAGGCGCGCATCCACCGGCCCGACGGAAAGGTCGTGCAGGGCGAGGTCATCCGCGAGGACGCGCCCCAGGGCCGCCGCGGGGCCGACGACCCCCGCCCGCCCCTGATGCCCTGACCCGTCGGCGATGCCCTGACCCGTCGGCGCGGATCGGCCGGCGGCGGGAAACGCCGCGGGGCCCGGTACACGGATCGTGTACCGGGCCCCGCGGCGTTGTTCTACCGGTCGCCCGCTAGGCGGACTTGCGGCTGTCGCGCGGATGAACGGCGATGTTCATCGCACCGGAGCGAAGGACGGCCAGCCTTTCGGCGAGGACCTCCTCGAGCTCCTCGCGCGTGCGCCGCTCCATGAGCATGTCCCAGTGCGTACGCGCAGGCTTGCCCTTCTTCTCCTCAGGTCCGTCCCCGTCCACCAGGAGTGCCTGGATTCCGCAGACCTTGCACTCCCACTCCGGCGGAATTTCCGCTTCCACCGAGAAGGGCATCTCAAAACGATGGCCCTTCTCGCATGCGTACTCCACGGCCTGGCGCGGGGCCAGATCGATGCCGCGGTCGGTCTCGTAGCTCGTCACCACGAGGCGCGTGCCGCGAAGAGCTCGCTCACTCATGAATCGTGCCTCCCGGGCTTGTCGCCCACAGGACAGGTGTCGCTGTCGTCGTTATCCGGTCAACGTCCGGTCGGCGGTAAAGATTCCCGTGCCGGGTCATGCGTCGCCCGTCGTGCCGCCCCTTGTTGTACCCACCAGTGCCCGTTTTGTCACATCTGACGGCAGATGTGACCCGGTGTCTTCACCAAAGCAGCACGCAGTAACGGTCCGCCTGGCAGGCCAAACGCGTACACTACCGCCCTTTCGATGCCACGTCTAAATACGGTCCGGTATCGGGTTCCCCGCCGCCTCCACCGCACGCCGCACCGGGACCCGGGCGAGGAGCGCGAAGCCGACCACGAAGAAGATCACCAGGGAGATGATGGCATCCCGGTAGCTTCCGGTCAGCTGATACGCGAGACCGAACACCAGCGGCCCTAGCCAACTGAGCCCCCGGTCGCTCATCTCGTACGCCGAGAAGTACTCCGCCTCCTTGCCGCGCGGCACCAGATGGGAGAAGAGCGAGCGGGACAGGGCCTGGCTGCCGCCCAGGACCAGGCCGATCGCCGCCGCCAGGCAGTAGAAGAACACCGGCGCGTCGGCGGGCAGCAGGTAGCCGGCCGCGAGGATCAGCGTCCAGACCGCCAGCGAACCCAGAATCGTCCGCTTGGCGCCGTACGACCGGGCGAGTCGCCCCATGCCGAGCGCGCCCGCCACCGCGAGCACCTGGACGAGCAGGACCGCCGTGATGAGCGTCGTCTGGTCGAGGCCCAGCTCCTCCGAACCGAACACGGAGGCCTGCGAGATCACCGTCTGGACGCCGTCGTTGTAGATCAGGTAGGCGAGCAGGAACGAGAGCGTCAGCGGATGCCGGCGCATGTCCTTCAGGGTCGCCCGGAGCTGGCGCCAGCCGCTCCCGACCACGCCCTCGCCGGCCGCGCCGTGACGCTCCGGGCCGATCCGCCGGTCGCGGAGCCGCCGGAGCGGCACGATGGTGAAGGCGCCCCACCACACACCGGCCGAGGCCAGACAGATCCGGACCGCCTCGCCCTCGGTCAGGCCGAACGACTCGTGCCCCGTGTACAGGACCAGGTTCAGGATCAGGACCAGCGCGCCGGACGTGTAGCCGAAGGCCCAGCCGCGGGACGAGACCGCATCCCGTTCGTCCGGCTCGGCGATCTGCGGCAGATAGGCGTTGTAGAGCACCATCGAGACCGACAGCGAGGCGTTGGCCACGATGAGCAGGAAGGCGCCGAACAGGTACCGGTCGCCGTCCAGGAAGAACATCCCCGCCGTGGCCGTCGCGCCCAGGTACGCCGCCGCCGCGAGCAGCGGCTTCTTCCGGCCCGTACGGTCCGCCGCCGCGCCCGCCAGGGGCATCACCAGGATGGCGACCACGAGCGAGGCGGACACCGTGTACGCGAACAGCGAGCCGGCCCGGACCGGGATGCCCAGCGGATGCACGTACCCCTCGGCGTCGGCCGCGGCCCGCGCCACCGACGTCAGGTACGGACCGAGGAAAACGGTCAGCACGCTCGTCGAGTACACCGAGCACGCGAAGTCGTAGAAGTACCAGCCCCGCTGCTCGCGTCGCCGCTCGGCGGGGTCGGTGGCGTACTCCTCCGACTCGGTGGTGTCAGCGGTCACGGCCGTGCCCCCTCGTTCGTCCCCGTGGCCGGGACGCCGCTCAGATCCACGCTCCCCGTTCGGTGAGCACGTCGCGCAGCGTCTCCAGATGATCGGTCATGATGCCATCGACCCCCAGGTCGAGGAGAGAGTTCATCCGGGAGGGATCGTTCACGGTCCACACGTGGACCTGGAGCCCGCGCGCGTGCGCCTCCCGCACGAACCGGCGGTCGACCACCGGGATCCCGGCCTGCCGCTCCGGGACCTGCGCCGCCACCGCCCCGGCCCGCAGCGCCGCCGGGATGCCCCAGGAGCGCAGCCGCAGCCCGACCACCCCGCGCATCCCGTACGAGGTGGCCAGCCGGGGGCCGGCCAGGCGCTGCGCCCGGGCCACCCGGGACTCGGTGAAGGAGCCCACGCACACCCGGTCCCAGGCGCCGGTCCTGCGGATCAGGTCCACCAGCGGCTCCAGGGCCGACTCGGCCTTGAGGTCCACGTTCCAGCGCGCCTCGGGGAACTCCTCCAGGAGGTCCGCGAAGAGCGGCAGGGGCTCCGTGCCGGCCACGCGGGCCTCCTTCACCGCAGCCCACGGCAGGTCGCCGATCCGGCCCGAGGCGTCCGTCACGCGATCGAGGGTCGCGTCGTGGAAGGCGACGAGCGCCCCGTCGGACGTGGTGTGCACATCGGTCTCGAAGTAGCGGTAGCCCGCCGCGTCGGCCCGGCGGAAGGCGGCCGCGGTGTTCTCCAGGCCGTTCGCCGTGCCGCCGCGGTGGGCGAACGCGAGGGGGAAGGGATGGTCGAGATAGGGGTGGCGTACGCGAGTCACGGGCGCAGTATGGCGTGTTCCGGTGTCGCGGGGGCGACCGGTGTGTGACTCGTCACCGCCTCGGGTACGGCGAACCGGCGCAGGAAGAACTGGGCGAGCGGACCGATGGCGAGCGCGTACAGCACCGTGCCGACGCCGACCGAGCCGCCGAGCAGGAAGCCGGTGGCGACCACGGCGATCTCGATCGCGGTCCGCACCAGGCGGATCGACCGCCCGGTCAGCCGGTGCAGACCGGTCATCAGGCCGTCGCGCGGACCCGGGCCGAACCGGGCCGCGATGTACAGACCGGTGGCCACGCCGTTGAGCAGGATGCCGAGCAGGAGCAGCGGGATCCGCCCGGTCAGGCCGTGGACCTCCGGGAGCAGCGCCAGGGCGCCGTCCATCGCCAGGCCGATCACGAACACGTTGGAGACGGTGCCGAGCCCCGGCCTCTGCCGGATCGGGATCCACAGCAGCAGCACCAACGCCCCGATGGCGATCGTCACCACACCGATGGTCAGTCCGGACTTCTCGGCGAGGCCCTGGTGGAGCACGCCCCAGGGTTCGAGGCCGAGCCCGCTGCGCACGAGCAGCGCCGAGCTGACCCCGTACAGCGTCAGTCCGACGTACAGCTGGACGAGCCGACGGGCGAGGTGCCGGCCGTGGAGGCCGGAGGCGATGGACAAGGGACTGCCCCCCCAGGGTGGTGGTAGTGGACTGACTCATGACACTCTGTGGCTGGGGATCGGGTGCCAACCATGGCCAATTCGATGAAGGTGGACTGATTTCGATGGCTCAGTGGACTTCGGCCGTGGGCCCTGCCCAGCTCGCCCGGCAGCTCCAGGCGCAGCAGCCGCGGCCCGCCGGGCCGGGCGTGCGTAAGCCGCCCGCCTACCGCGCCCTGGCCGACGGCATCCGTCTGCTCGTCCTGGAGGGGCGTGTGCCGGTCGCCGCCCGCCTGCCCGCGGAGCGGGAGCTCGCCCTCTCCCTCAACGTCAGCCGGACCACGGTGGCGGCGGCCTACGAGGCCCTGCGCACCGAGGGCTTCCTGGAGTCGCGTCGCGGGGCCGGCAGCTGGACCGCCGTGCCCGCCGGGAACCCGCTGCCCGCGCGCGGCCTCGAACCGCTGCCCCCGGAGGCACTCGGCTCGATGATCGACCTGGGCTGCGCGGCTCTTCCGGCGCCCGAGCCCTGGCTCACCCGCGGCGTCCAGGGAGCCCTGGAGGAACTGCCGCCGTACGCCCACACGCACGGGGACTACCCGGCCGGGCTGCCCGCGCTGCGGCAGATGCTCGCCGACCGCTACACCGCCCGCGGCATCCCCACCATGCCCGAGCAGATCATGGTCACGACCGGCGCCATGGGCGCCATGGACGCCATCTGCCACCTCTTCGCGGGGCGCGGCGAGCGCATCGCCGTGGAGTCGCCGTCGTACGCCAACATCCTCCAGCTGATGCGGGAGGCCGGCGCCCGGCTCGTGCCGGTCGCCATGTCCGAGGGCCTGGGCAGCTGGGACCTGGGCCGCTGGCGCCAGGTGCTGCGGGACGCCGCGCCCCGCCTCGCGTACGTCGTCGCCGACTTCCACAACCCGACCGGCGCGCTGGCCGACGAGGACCAGCGGCGGCAGCTGGTGGAGGCGGCCCGCTCGGCCGGCACGGTGCTCGTCGTCGACGAGACCATGGCCGAGCTCCACCTCGACGACGACCTGGAGATGCCCCGGCCGGTCTGTGCCTTCGACCCCGCCGGCTCCACGGTGCTGACCGTCGGCTCCGCCAGCAAGGCCTTCTGGGCGGGCATGCGGATCGGCTGGGTCCGGGCCGCGCCCGACGTGATCCGCTCCCTGGTCGCCGCGCGCGCGTACGCGGACCTCGGCACCCCCGTACTGGAACAGCTGGGCGTGAACTGGCTCATGCGGACCGGTGGCTGGGAGGAGGCCGTGACCCTCCGCCGCGACCAGGCGCGGGAGAACAGGGACGCCCTCGTCGCCGCGGTCTCCCGGGAGCTCCCGGGATGGGAGTTCGCCGTGCCGCGCGGCGGACTGACCCTGTGGGTCCGCACCGGAGGCCTCTCCGGCTCCCGGCTCGCCGAGGCCGGCGAGCGGGTCGGCGTCCGCGTCCCCTCGGGACCGAGGTTCGGCGTCGACGGGGCCTTCGAGGGCTTCGTCCGCCTGCCGTTCACCGTCGGCGGACCGGTCGCGGACGAGGCCGCCGCCCGGCTCGCCGCCGCGGCCCGCCTGGTCGAGTCGGGAGCGGTCGGCGGAGCCGAATCGCCCCGGTCCTTCGTGGCGTGACGCGCGCCTGACTCCCGCGTCACGCGGAGAGGCCGGTACGGACCTGGGGGTCCGTACCGGCCTCTCCGTCGTCGTGCGGGCCGCTCAGCCCTCCGCGGGGACGGGGGCGTGCAGCGGGGCCGGGCCGGGATCCGGCTGGACCCTCGGCGCGGGGGTGGGATCGACCTCGACACGGGGGGTCGGTGCCGGGTCGGGGGCGGTCTCGACGACGGCGGCCGTACGGCGCTCCGGGAGCAGGTCGAGAACCGCCTTGCGGTGCGCCTCGCTCGTCTCGTCGTCGTACGGGTCGGGCGTGGCCGGCACCTGGAGGCGCAGGACCGGTCCCGCGCCGAGGCGCACGTAGCCCCGGCCGGGCGGCACCTCGGGCGTGGGCGTGGTGTGGGGGCCCGCGCCGAGGACGGCGGTGATCTGCTCCGGCACGGCGGGGCCGAGCACGATCCGGGCCCTGGTGTGGGTCCGTACCGCCTCGCCCAGCGTGTCCGTGCTGTCGAACTGCTCGGCCACCACCACCGTGACCTGCGCCGCGCGCCCGTGCCGGAGCGGCACCTGGAGCAGCTCCTGGGGGTCGGGGCGGCCGTCGGCGGCGGCCAGGTGGCCCAGGACGCTCGGTCGGTCGAGCAGGATCCACAGCGGCCGCCGGGTGTCCTCCGGTGCCGGCAGGCCCGCCTGCCGGGCCCGGTTGGCGGCGATCAGCCGCCGCTCGGTCTCGTGCGCGGCCCATTCCAGACTGGCCAGGGAGCCGGCGAGACCGCACTCGACGGCGAGGACGCCGTCGCGGTCGGTGAGACAGGCGTACTCGCCGGTGCCGGCGCCCTCGACGATCAGCACGTCGCCGTGGGGGAGGGCCTGGAGCGCGATCGAGCGGAGCAGGGAGGTGGTGCCGCTGCCGGGCTGGCCGACCACGAGCAGGTGAGGCTCGGTCGAGCGGGGGCCGGTGCGCCAGACCACGGCCGGCGCGTCCTCCGTCCCGTCGGCGGCGACCACGGGCACGGTCCGCTGCACGGCGTCGGCGTCGGTGAAGCCGAGCACGGTCTCGCCGGGCACGGTCACGAAGCGCTGGGCGGCGATGGCGGTGGTGAGGGCGGGCAGCACGCTCATGACGAGCAGGTTGCCCTCCTCGTCCCATTCGAAGCGGTACTCGCGGCCGCGCCCCGACTTGGCGTGCAGCAGCTGCTCGATGCGGGCGCGCGCGGCCGGCTCGCCGTCGGTGAAGTAGGGCGGGTACGCGATCCGCAGCCGGGTGATCCGGCCGTCCTCGTCGAAGGCGTACTCCGCGAAGGCGCCGCTCCAATCGCCGCCGTGGGCGAAGAGCGGGGCGGGGTCGTCGGGGACGGAGAAGTACGGCACGAGGGCCTCGTACAGGCCCTTCAGGCGGGCGATCTCGGCGTCGTCGGGCCCGGTCTTGACGACCGGGCGTTCCCGTCCTTTCCACGCGGCCGCGCCCATGAGCGTGACGAGGGCGAGGAGCGGCCCGTACGGCATGAGGGCGAGGACCAGGACGCAGGCCGCGACCAGGAGCAGCGTGGGACCACGCCGTTCCTTGGGGGTCGCGGCCCACTTGGCGCGCGCGGTCGCGGCCAGCTTCCGCAGACCACGGGTGACCGTGATCAGTGGATGGAGCACGTCGGTGGCGCTGTCGGCGGCCGTGCGCGCGATCTCTCGACTGCGAGCGATCTGTGCGCTGCCGCTGCTCAGAATGCGGGGGAGTGGTCGCCGGGCCACGAAGTACTCCTGAAGTGGTGGAAGGGACGGAAGGGCGTCAGAACTTGATCCCGCCCAGGAGGCCGGCGAGGCTCTGCCCGCCCGCCGTGATGCTCGGGGCGATGGCGGTGCCCGCGAGGTAGAAGCCGAACAGCGCGCTGACGAGGGCGTGCGAGGCCTTCATCCCGTCCTTCTTGAAGAACAGGAAGCAGATGATGCCGAGCAGGACCACGCCTGAGATGGACAGGATCATTGGGTGTTCTCCTGGTTGAGGGGACAGTCACCATGAGTCCTTCCAAGTTCACAGCAAGTATCTATGTGACTAAAGGTGCATGCGGGTGAAAAACGGGTGATTTCACTTGACCGGCCGAGGTCGGGCGCTTCCCCGGGTGGCGAAATGCCCGGGGTGCGCTAGAGGGTGTCCCGGGCGCTCCGGCCCGGGGTGGACTGCGGTGATCTTTGCCGTGGACGGGCGCGGTCATGTCACCGAACGGGCAGTACCCTGTCGATTCACTCGTACGGCGGCGCTTGCCGTGCGCGGGGCCGGACAGTGGTCCACGCGGCAGCGTCAACACAGCAGGAGAGGCGGTCCCACCCGATGAGCGAGACTCCGGACCCCGAGGTCATCGAGCTGGCGTCCAAGGTCTTCGGCCTCGCGCGCACGGGTGACGCCGACGCCCTGGCCGCCTACGTGGACGCGGGTGTCCCCGCCGACCTCACCAACGACAAGGGCGACTCCCTCGTCATGCTCGCCGCCTACCACGGCCACGCCGCCGCGGTCTCCACCCTCCTGGAGCGCGGCGCCGACGCCGACCGCGCCAACGACCGCGGCCAGACCCCGCTGGCCGGTGCGGTCTTCAAGGGCGAGGACGCGGTGATCCGCGCGCTCCTCGCCGGCGGCGCAAATCCGGAAGCCGGGACTCCGTCCGCCGTCGACACGGCCCGCATGTTCGGCAAGGTCGAACTCCTGGAGCTCTTCCGATCCCGGTGAACGGGCACTGAACCCCAGGTGAGAGCGGCATCGTAAATGTGGTCGCGGCGGCGAAATGGGTGGGTCATCATGACGTCGGGCCCGGCAAATCGGGCCACGGACGAGAGGCAGAGGAAGATGGTCACTGGCAAGCGCAGGACGACGAGCGGCCCTACATGTCGCCACACGGCCTAGGCGTACAGAGATGTACCGCCTGACCCGGGTCATCCCGGTATCCCCCGGTCGTGTCGACAGCTTGATGTGAGGCGTCTTCCCATGTTCGATCCAGTCATAGCGCCGAGCGGCACCCTGCTCGGCCTGCTGCAGCGGGGCCGCGGCGACGGCACCCTGCACGCCCTTGCCGCGCCACGCGCCGAGGCCCTCGCGGCCCTCAACCACTGCGTTCTCGACGACCCCCGCCACGACTGGCAGGTCGAGAACCGCTCCCTGTACTACGCCCGTCTCTACCTGGACCTCCACGGAGGCCTCGACGAGATCCAGGCGCACCTCTTCGGCGCCGAGGACCACCTCGACACCGACGAGTCCCGGACCGGGCTCGCGCTCGCCGTCCTCGGACACCTCGCCTCCTACGGACGCCAGGACGCCCTGCTCCTGCTCCGGCGCTACGCCGCGGCCGGCACCAACTGGGCCTGGGCCCTGGACGAGCTGGCACTCCGCGACGACGACGCCGGACTCCGCGCGCTCGCCCTGCCCGTCCTGGCCCGCTTCCCGGCCGGCCCGGACGGCGACGCCGACCTGGCGGCCACCGTGCGCGACGCCTACGAGCCGCGCCCCTGGCGCCTGTGGGCCGAGGACCCGCGCGAGGCCGTCGGCGCCCGGGTCAGGGCCGCCCGCGAACAGGGCTCCTTCGACCGCTGGCAGCGCCAGATGAGCCCGGCCGGACCCCGCCCCGGCTGGAGCGTCCGAGCCGTCCTCGACTGGGCGCAGGAGGGATACGAGCGCGGTGCCGTCCTCGACGGACCCGCCGCCCGCTGCCTCGCCGCCGTCGCGGGACCCGAGGACCGGCCCGAACTCCTCGCCGCCGCCCGCCACGGCGCCAGGGGAGCGCGGGGCGCCGCCCTGCACCACCTCGCCGCGTCACAGGACCCCGCCGTCCTCGACCTCGTAGAGGCCGCCGCCGACGGAGACTCCACCGACGTCGCCGAAGCCGCCGTCGCCGCCTACCGGCGCATGTGCGGCGAGGACGCCGTCGCCCGCGCCCGCGCGTGGGTCCGGCGCACCGACGCCCTCGGAGCCGCCGCCGCCGAGGTCCTCGCCTGCCGCGGCACCGCCCAGGACGCCACGCTCGTCCTCGGCGCCCTGCGCGGCACCATTCGCACCGCGGGACCCGACGCCCCCGAGCTCGCCGTCCTCGTCGACGGAGCCGGCCGCCTCGGGATCGCCTGCGCGGCCCCCGTGCTGCGCCACGTCTACCGCGAGACCGCCTCCTCCCAGCTGCGCGGCCGCACGGCCCGCGCCCTCGCCGCCACCGACCCCACCTTCGCGACCGGCTTCGCCGTCGAATGCCTCTGGGACTGCGAGGAGACCACCCGCGAGGTCGCGGCCCTGCACGCCGAGACCGGTGACGTGCGCGTCGCCGAGCGATTGCGCCGCCTCGCGGCCGACCCGGCCGAAGAGGCCGAGGTGCAGACCGCGGTGCGCAACCGGATAGGACCGGACCTCCAGGTCTGACCCCGGCTCCGGCAGGCGACAGGTCCGACCACCCCCTCCCGGCCCGACCTCGCGCACCCGAGCCACCGCCACCCGGCCCCCGGGGCGGCGCGGCCCACGGCGGAGAACCCGCCGATCGCGGCCCCGCCCCAGGGGCCGGCGCCGTCCCCGGCGCCGGGGACGGCGGAGAACGCTCACGGGACGTTCCCCCGCCGTCCAGATCGACGTCGGCGGGTACACGCCAAGTGCGACGACAACACCCGTATGCGTGTCGTCATCGTCACCGAATCCTTCCCTCCCGACGTCAACGGTGTGGCGCACTGCGCCCTGCAGACCGCGCGCCACCTCGTCCGGCGGGGCCACGCCCCGCTCGTCATCGCCCCCGCCGTCGCCGACCCCGCGGCGGACGCCGACGCGCCCTGCGCCGTCGTCCGGGTGCCCTCCCTCCCCCTGCCCGGCTATCCGCAGGTACGCGTCGCCCTGCCCAGCCGCCGGGTCGCCGCGGCCATCGCCGCGCACCGCGCCGACATCGTCCACCTCGCGGGACCGTTCGTCCTCGGGGCGCGCGGGATGACCGCAGCCGCCCGGCTCGGCATCCCCGCCGTCGCCGTCTACCAGACCGACCTCGCGGGCTACGCGCGCACGTACGTCGGGACCGGCCAAGGCGCCGCCTGGCGGCGCCTTCGCGCCGTGCACGGCGCCGCGGACCGCACCCTCGCCCCGTCGTCCGCCGCCGCGCGCGACCTGGAGGACCACGGCGTCGGCCGCGTCCGCCTCTGGGGGCGCGGGGTGGACACCGACCGCTTCCGGCCCGAGCTGCGCGACGCCGCCCTGCGCCGCGAACTCGCCCCCGACGGGGAGCTCCTCGTCGGGTACGTGGGCCGCCTCGCCCCCGAGAAGCGGGTGGACCTGCTCGGCGGCGTGTGCGCGCTGCCCGGCGTCCGGGTCGTGATCGTCGGCGACGGGCCGAGCGGGCCCGCGCTCCGCTCGTCGCTCCCCCGTGCCCGGTTCCTCGGCCGTCGCACCGGCTCCGACCTCGCCAGGATCTTCGCCTCGCTCGACGTGTTCGCCCACACCGGCCCGTTCGAGACCTTCTGCCAGACCGTCCAGGAGGCCATGGCGAGCGGCGTCCCGGTCATCGCCCCGGCCGCCGGCGGGCCCCTCGACCTGGTCGCCCAGGGGCGGACGGGACTCCTCGTCCCACCGGGCGACCCCGAGGCGCTGCGGAGCGCCGTCGCCTCGCTCGCCGCCGCGCCGGAGAGACGCGCCGCCTACGGCCTGAGCGGCCGGGCCGCCGTCGAGGGCCGCACCTGGGCGGCCCTCGGCGACGAGCTGATCGGGCACTACCGGGAGGTCCTGCGCGAGCGGACGGCGGTGGCGGCGTGAACGGTGTGCGTACGGAGGAGGGTGCCCGTGCGGCCGGTGCTGGTGCTGGTGCTGTAGCCGGTGCCGGTGCTGCCGACACCGACACCGGTGTCCGGGGCGCCGGTGACGCGCGGGGCGGCGGGCTCCGGATCGTGCGGCTCGCGAACTTCGTGACCCCCACGTCCGGCGGCCTTCGCACCGCCCTCGACCGGCTCGGCCGCGGATACCTGGAAGCCGGGCACGAGCCGGTCCTCGTCGTCCCCGGCGACGTCGCGAGCGACCACCACACCGAACAGGGCCGGATCGTCACCCTGCCCGGGCCCGTCCTGCCCGGCACCGGCGGCTACCGGGTCCTCGCCGACCGCCGCCGGGTGCGCCGGCTCCTCGACGACCTCGCCCCCGACCGGATCGAGGTCTCGGACCGCACCACCCTGCGCTGGACGGGGGAATGGGCGCGACGCGCCCGCGTACCGGCGGTCATGGTCTCCCACGAGACGGCGGACGGCGTGCTGCGCACCTGGGGCGTGCCGCCCGTCCTCGCGGCCCGTGCGGCGGACCGGCTCAACCGCCGCACGGCGTGGGCCTTCGCGCGGATCGTCTGCACGACGGAGTGGGCGGAGCGCGAGTTCGTCCGGATCGGCGCCCGCAACGTCGTACGCGCTCCGCTCGGCGTCGACCTGGAACGCTGCCGGCCCGGCCGGCGCAGCACGGTGCTGCGCGCCCGGTACGCGGAGGGGGAGCGCGTGGTGCTCCTGCTCTGCTCGCGGCTCTCCGTCGAGAAGCGGCCCGGCATGGCCCTGGACGCCCTGGAGGAGCTGCGGGGCGCGGGTGTCGCGGCGGCGCTCGTGGTCGCGGGCGACGGGCCGCTGCGCGGCGTCCTGGAGCGGCGGGCGCGCGAGCGGCGCCTCCCGGTGCGGTTCCTGGGGCACGTCGCCGACCGGGAGACCCTGGCGGACCTCCAGGCGGCCGCCGACGTGTGCCTGGCGCCGGGGCCCGCGGAAACGTTCGGCCTCTCCGCTCTCGAAGCACTCGCCTGCGGGACCCCCGTCGTCGTCAGCGCCTCATCCGCACTGCCCGAGGTCGTCGGCACCGCCGGCGCGGCCGCCGCCGACACCCCGGCCGCCTTCGCCACCGCCGTCCGCGGCCTCCTCGCCGCCCCGGAACCCGAACGCCGCCGGGCCGCACGCGCGCGTGCCGAGGGCTTCTCCTGGGACCGCTCGGTCGCCGCCTTCCTCCGCGCCCACGACGCCCTCCCGGCACCCGGGCCCCGGCGATCCGAGGAGACCCGCCGATGACCCGCACCGCCGCGAGCGGGAGCGCGGGGGAGGGCGGGGCGAGGCCCGGTCCCGGCGTGGTGCTCGATCCCGGCACGTGGACGGACCCCGGCGCGCGGCCCGCCTGCGGGCCGGCCCCCGCTGCGGGGCCCGCCCCCGCGCCCGAAGCTGCCGTGGGGCCCGCCCCTGCCCTCGCCGTGCGGCCTGCCCCCGTCCCCGCCCCGCGGCCCACCCCCGTCCCCGAAGCGCGGACCAGCCCCGGCCACGGCGCCGCCCCCGTCGGGCGGCTCAGGTTCGCGGTGCTCGGCGATTCGCTCAGCGAAGGGGTCGGGGACCGGGTGGACGGGGCGTGGCGGGGATGGGCGGCGCTGCTCGCCGAAGGGCTTGCCGCCGAAGGGCTCGCCGCGGGAGGGCTCGCTGCCGAGGGACGGGGGACGGAGCTCCTGAACCTCGCCGTCAGCGGGGCGCTCAGCGCCGACGTCGCCGACGAGCAGGCCCCCCGGGCCCTGGCCTTCCGGCCGCACCTCGCCTCGGTCGTGGTCGGCGTCAACGACACCTTGCGCCGGGGCTTCGACATCGCGCTCCTGGCCCGCCGCCTCGACCGGGTGTGCGCCGACCTGGACGCGCTCGGAGCCGTACTCCTGACCGCGTGTCTGCCCGACCCGGGCCGGATGCTCGGCCTGCCGCCGCCCCTGGCGCGCCCGCTGGCCCGCCGGCAGCGCTCCGTGAACGCCGTCACGCACGCGCTCTCCACCCGGTACGGAGCCGTCCACCTCCACCTCGCCGACCGCGCCTGGACGGACGACCGCCGCCTGTGGAGCGCCGACCGGCTGCACCCCGGCGAGCGCGGACACCGCGCAGTCGCAGCGGGCTTCCACCAGCTGCTCGCCGCCCGGGGGCTCGCCCACGGCGCACCTCCCGCGCGCGAGCCGGCCGAGCCGCCCCCGACCCGGGCCGAGGCGCTGCTGTGGCTGGCCACCGCGGGCACGGGCTGGGTGCTGCGCCGCAGCCGCGACCTGCTGCCGCAGCTCGTCCTGCTCGCCGGCGCCGAACTGCGCCACTGGGCCGACGGCACGGGCGGCGCGCCGCTCGACGCGCGCGCGGACGCCGCCCTCGCCGCCGCCCTCGCGGCCACAATGGGGAGATGAACGGGCGCTGGGAGTTCTGGATCGACCGGGGCGGCACCTTCACCGACATCGTCGGGAGACGGCCCGACGGCCGGCTCGTCACCCGCAAGCTGCTCTCCCACGACCCCGCGCGGCACCAGGACGCCGCCGTCGCCGGCATCCGGCTCCTGCTCGGCCTCGCACCCGGCGAACCCGTACCGGCCGACCGGATCGCCGTCGTCAAGATGGGCACCACGGTGGCCACCAACGCCCTCCTGGAGCGGCGCGGCGAGCCGACCGTCCTCCTCGTCACCGAGGGTTTCCGCGACGCCCTCCGCATCGCCTACCAGAACCGGCCCCGGATCTTCGACCGCCGCATCGTGCTCCCCGAGCCGGTCCACGCGCGCGTGATCGAGGTCCCCGAGCGGGTCGACGCACACGGCCGGCTCGTACGCGCCCTGGACGAGCCGGCCGTCGCCGAGGCCCTCGCCGCCGCACACCGCGAGGGCTTCCGCGCCGCCGCCGTGGTCCTCCTGCACGGCTACCGCCACCCCGAGCACGAGATCCGCGTCGCGGCCGCGGCCCGCGCCGCCGGATTCACCCAGGTCAGCTGTTCGCACGAGGTCAGCCCGCTCATCAAGCTGATCCCGCGCGGCGACACCACCGTCGTCGACGCCTACCTCTCCCCGATCCTGCGCCGGTACGTCGACGAGGTCGCCCGCGAACTCGCGGGCATCCGGCTCATGTTCATGCAGTCCAACGGCGGCCTGCGCGAGGCGGCCCACTTCCGCGGCAAGGACGCCGTCCTGTCCGGCCCCGCCGGCGGTGTCGTCGGCATGGTCCGCACCTCGGCCGCGGCGGGATACGACCGGGTCATCGGCTTCGACATGGGCGGAACCTCCACCGACGTGTCGCACTACGCCGGGTCCTTCGAACGCGAACTCGGCACCCAGGTCGCCGGGGTGCGGATGCGAGCCCCGATGATGAGCATCCACACCGTGGCGGCCGGCGGCGGCTCGGTCCTCCACTACGACGGCCGCCGCTTCAGGGTCGGACCCGACTCGGCCGGTGCCGTCCCCGGCCCCGCCTGCTACCGCCGCGGCGGACCGCTCACCGTCACCGACGCCAACGTCATGCTCGGCCGTGTCCAACCGGCCCACTTCCCCGCCGTGTTCGGCGACACCGGCGACCTCCCCCTGGACGCCGAGGCCGTACGGCGACGGTTCACGGCCCTCGCGGCGGAGATCGGCGACGGCCGCACTCCCGAGGAGGTCGCCGCGGGCTTCCTGGACATCGCCGTCCTCAACATGGCCAACGCGGTCAAGAAGATCTCCGTCCAGCGGGGCCACGACGTCACCCGGTACGCCCTCACCAGCTTCGGCGGCGCCGGCGGCCAGCACGCCTGCGCCGTCGCCGACGCCCTGGGCATCGACACGGTCATCGTCCCCCCGCTCGCCGGCGTGCTCTCCGCGTACGGGATCGGGCTGGCCGACGCCACCGCCATGCGGGAGCGGTCCGTCGAGGCCGAGCTCGACGCCCCCGGGACCCACGCGCGCGTGACGGCGCTCTGCGACGAACTCGCGGACCGGACCCGGGAGGAGCTCCGTACCGACGGACTGCCCGACGAGGCGATCGACACCCGCGCGCGCGTGCTCCTGCGGTACGCCGGCACGGACGCGGGCCTCCAGGTCGACCTCGCCTCCGCCGAGTCGATGAAAACCGCGTTCACAGCTCTTCACCGGGCGCGGTACGCCTTCACCGTGGACCGGCCGCTCGTCGTGGAAGCCGTCTCCGTGGAGGCCGTCGGCACGGCCGGTCCGCACGGCCCCGTGGTCGTCGGCACGACGGACCGGACCGGCCCCCTCGAACCCCGCACCACGGTACGGATGCACAGCGGCGGCACCGTCCACGACGCCCCGCTGCACCGGCGCGAGGACCTGCGGGCGGGCGACGGCGTGGACGGACCCGCGCTGCTCGCCGAGGCCGACGCCACGACCGTCGTCGACACCGGCTGGCGGGCCACCGCGACCGAAGGCGGCCACCTCCTGCTGCACCGCGTCGCCGCCCGCCCCGCGCGCGTGGCCGCCGGAACGGACGTCGACCCCGTCCTCCTGGAGGTCTTCGACAACCTCTTCATGGCCATCGCCGAGCAGATGGGCGTCCGCCTGGAGAACACCGCCCAGTCGGTCAACATCAAGGAACGCCTCGACTTCTCCTGCGCCCTCTTCGACGCCGAGGGCAACCTCATCGCCAACGCGCCCCACATCCCCGTCCACCTCGGTTCCATGGGCGAGTCCATCAAGGAGGTCCTGCGGCGGCGCGGCGGCGACCTGCGCCCCGGCGACGTGTACGCCGTCAACGACCCGTACCACGGCGGCACGCACCTGCCCGACGTCACCGTCGTGACACCGGTGTTCGGCGACACGGGCGACGAACTCCGCTTCCTGGTCGCCTCCCGCGGCCACCACGCCGAGATCGGCGGCATCACACCAGGCTCCATGCCCGCCTTCAGCCGGACCGTCGACGAGGAGGGCGTCCTCTTCGACAACTGGCTGCTCGTCCGGGACGGCCGGCTGCGCGAGGCCGAGACCCGCGCCCTGCTCACCGGCGCCCGGCACCCCTCCCGCGACCCCGACACCAACCTCGCCGACCTCCGCGCCCAGATCGCCGCCAACGAGAAGGGGGTCGGGGAACTACGCCGAACGGTCGCCGAGTTCGGGCTCGACGTGGTCGAGGCCTACATGCGGCACGTCCGTGCCAACGCCGAGGAGTCCGTGCGCCGCATCGTCGCCCGCCTCCACGACGGCGCGTACCGCTACGAGACCGACGGCGGCGCGGTCATCCAGGTCGCCGTCCGCGTCGACCGCGAACGGCGTTCCGCCGTCCTCGACTTCACCGGCACCTCGCCCCAGCTGCCCGGGAACGCCAACGCCCCCACCGCCGTCGTCATGGCCGCCGTCCTGTACGTCTTCCGCACCCTCGTCGACGAGGACATCCCGCTCAACAGCGGCTGCCTGGAACCCCTGGAGATCCGCGTCCCGCCCGGCTCGATGCTCGCGCCCGTCCACCCGGCGGCCACCGTCGCCGGGAACGTCGAGACGTCCCAGGCCGTCACGGGCGCCCTGTACGCCGCCCTCGGCATCCAGGCAGAGGGCTCCGGCACCATGAACAACGTCACCTTCGGCAACGCGCGCACGCAGTACTACGAGACGGTCGCGAGCGGCTCGGGCGCCGGGGACGGCTTCGACGGCGCCGACGCCGTGCAGACCCACATGACCAACTCCCGGCTCACCGACCCCGAGGTCCTCGAATGGCGCCACCCCGTCAGGGTCGACGCCTTCGCCGTACGGGAGGACGGCGGCGGGCGCGGCCGCTGGCACGGCGGCCACGGCGTCGAGCGGCGCATCCGCTTCCTGGAGCCGATGACGGTGGCCCTCCTCACCGGCCACCGCAGGGTCCCGCCGTACGGGATGGCCGGGGGAGGACCCGGCGCCCTGGGCGAGAACCTGGTGGAACGCGCGGACGGAACGGTCGAGCACCTCGCCGGAGCCGCCACCACCGAGGTCGGCCCCGACGACGTCCTGGTCATCCGCACCCCCGGCGGAGGAGGCTACGGCCGCCCGACGTGAGCCCCGTGCGTCCGTCACCGCACCGGAACGAACCGCACCGCCGTCCCCGGCACCGCCTGCGCCGCCGCGCCCAGATCGGCCTCCCGGACCACCCCGACCACCGGGTAGCCCCCGGTCGTCGGATGGTCCGCGAGGAAGAGCACCGGGAGCCCGTCCGGCGGGACCTGGACCGCGCCGAGGACCATCCCCTCGCTCGCCAGCTCCCCGGGCACGGCCCGTTCCAGGGCCGGGCCGTCGAGCCGCAGCCCGATGCGGTTGCTCGCCGGGGACACCCGGTACGCGCGCGTGGCGAAGGCGCGGAGTGCCTGGGCCGTGAACCAGTCGTCGCGCGGCCCGAGCCGGACCCGCAGCACCAGCTCGTCGGGCGGGCCCGGCCACGGGGGAGCGTCGACCCACCCAGGTACGGCCGTGTCCGCTCCCAGCGGCAGCACCGTTCCCTCCGCCGTCGGCTCCGGGCCGAGCCCGGACAGCAGGTCCGTGGAGCGGCTGCCGAGCACCGGCTCGACGTCGATCCCGCCGCCGAACGCCACGTACGAGCGCAGCCCCCGTACGGCCGCGCCGATCTCCACGACGGCGCCGGCCGCCACCCGGAACGCGGATCCCCACGCCGCCGGACGCCCGTCCACCCGCACCGGGCACGGCGCCCCGCCCACCGCGACGGTCACCGCGCAACGGGGCCGCAGCGCGCAGCCGTCGACGGTGGTCTCCAGGACCGCCGCCTCCTCCGCGTTGCCGACGAGGCGGTTGACGAGCCGTACGGCCGCCGGGTCGAGCGCGCCCGACCGGGGCACGCCGAGATGCGCGTGTCCGGTGCGGCCGAGGTCCTGCACGGTGGTCAGGGCCCCGGCCCGGACCACGGCGACGGCACGGTCGGTCATCGCACGCCTTCCGTCGCCACGCGCGCGGTGGCCACGGCCGTGACGTCCACCGCCGTGAACCGGACCCGGGTGCCGGGGGCGAGGAGCGCCGCGGGCTCCCGGGCGACGTCCCAGAGCACGGCGTCCGTGGTGCCGATCAGCTGCCAGCCGCCGGGCGAGGAACGCGGATAGACGCCGGTGTACGGCCCCGCCAGCGCGACCGAGCCGGCCGGGACGGCGGTACGCGGAGTCGCCCGCCGAGGCACCCCGTACCGCTCGTCGAGGCCGGTCAGGTAGCCGAAGCCGGGCGCGAACCCGCAGAAGGCGACCCGGAAGTCCGTCCCCGTGTGGATCCGCACCGCCTCGTCGACGGACACCCCCCACAGCGCGGCGACCTCCGCCAGGTCGGGCCCGTCGTAGCGGACCGGCACCTCCACGGTCCCGCCCGCGCGCGCGTGGAGCGGCCCCACCTCCCAGCCGGGCAGCTCGGCCGCAAGCCGGTCCGGGTCCGCCACCCCGTCGAGGAGCACGGACCGCGCGGCCGGAACGATCTCGCGCACGGCGGGCAGCGCTCCGGCCGCCCGCCGGCGCAGCAGCTCGGCGTGGAAGGCCTCCGTCTCCGCGCCGCCGCCCAACTCCACCAGGAGCGCCCGCTCGCCCACCCGGAGCACCCGGGGGCCCACGGTGCTCACGCGAAGGCCTCCACCCGCACGCCGGAGGCCTCCAGACGTTCCCGGACCCGCCGGGCGAGGCCGACCGCGCCAGGGGTGTCCCCGTGCAGGCACAGCGACCGGGCCCGGACGGCCACCGGGCTGCCGCAGTGCGCCGTGACGACCCCGAGCCGGGCCATGGACACCGACCGCTCCACGACCTCGGCCGGGTCGGTGACGACGGCCCCCTCCTGTCCCCGTGGCAGCAGGGAGCCGTCCGCCCGGTAGGCCCGGTCGCCGAACGCCTCGGGGACGACCGGCAGCCCGGCCTCCGACGCGGCCTCGTGCAGCCGTGACCCCGGCAGGCCCAGGAGGGGCAGCGTCCGGTCCGCGAGCAGCACGCCCTCGACGACCGCCGCGGCCTGCTCCTCGTCCCCGACCACCCGGTTGTAGAGGGCGCCGTGCGGCTTCACGTACGCGACCCGCGAGCCCGCGGCCCGCGCGAACACCTCCAGGGCGCCGATCTGGTACGCCACCTCGGCGGCCAGCTCGGCCGCCGGGACGTCCATCGAGCGCCGCCCGAAGCCGGCCAGGTCGCGGTACGACACCTGGGCCCCGATCCGTACCCCGCGCGCGGCCGCCAGCTCGCACACCCGCCGCATGGTGGCCGCGTCCCCGGCGTGGAAGCCACAGGCCACGTTGGCGCTGGTGACGACGGACAGGAGCTCTTCGTCGTCGGTCAGCGTCCAGCGGCCGAAGCCCTCGCCGAGGTCGGCGTTGAGGTCGATCGAGACCGAGGTCATGTCCCGCGTCCCTTCGGGAGGAGGTCAGGTAGCGGTCAACGTAGAGGATCGTTCAACAATCCAACAAGAGGGATGTTGTCGCCCTCCCGTTTCTGGGGTTGACTCGGCCGCGCAGACGAGGAAGGGACGGGGCGGCGTGGACGTGAGCGAGGCGGTCGGAGCCGGGGGACTGACGGACGACCGCGCGCTGCTCGGGCGCACGAGCACGGCGGAGCGGGTCGCGGACATCCTGCGGACCCGCATCGCGGAGGGCTACTTCCCACCCGGCACGCGGCTCTCCGAGGACGGCATCGCCGGCGCCCTCGGTGTGTCCCGCAACACACTCCGGGAGGCCTTCCGGCTCCTCACCCACGAGCGGCTGCTCGTCCACGAACTCAACCGGGGCGTCTTCGTCCGGGTCCTCGCCGTCGACGACGTGGACGACATCTACCGCACCCGCGGGCTCGTCGAGTGCGCCGTCGTGCGGGGCCTCGGCCAGCCGCCGTTCTCCCTCGACGGCCTCGTCGCCACCGTCGCCGAGGGCGAGGCGGCGGCCCGCGCCGACGACTGGCAGGGCGTCTCCACCGCCAACATCCACTTCCACCGGGAACTCGTCGCCCTCGCCGGCAGCGCCCGCACCGACGAGCTGATGCGGAGCGTCCTCGCCGAACTCCGCCTCGCCTTCCACGTCGTCGACGACCCGCGCGCCCTGCACGAGCCCTACCTCGTGCGGAACCGGGAGATCCTGGACGCCCTGCGGGCCGGCGAGCGGACCACCGCCGAACGGCTCCTCGCCCGCTACCTCGACGACTCCCGCACCCGCGTCACCGCCGCGTACGCCCGCGCCGTCGACGCCCGGACGGGCCCGACCGACTGACCCCCGGGCCCCCGGCAGGCCTGGCGGGACGTGATCGACAGGCCTTCCGCGACCCGGTCGGACGGCCTCCGGGAGCCCGGTCGCATCTGCGCCGTTTCGACCGTTGTCAGTTCGAGGACCTAATCTGTCCACCGTGACTTCGCCTGCCTCGACGGACCTCGCTCCGCCCCAGCTCAGCGCGGGGCCGCGGCCCGCGCAGGGTCCGGCCGCCGACGAAGGGCTCGCGCGGCGCCTCCGCGCGCTCGCGTGCACCGCCCCGCTGCACGACCTCGACGCGCGCAAGGCCAACCTGGCGGGCGAGTACACGGTGTACGCGATGGCCGAGGTGGCTCTCGCCGCGATCGACCTGATCACGCTCAACATGGACTTCGACACCGGCGCCGACCACGAGCAGATCGTCGCCCGCCTGCTGCCCCGCGTCGCGGCCCAGGCACCCACCCGCCCCGCCGCCGAACACGAGCGCGTGGCCCGCTGGGTCCTGGAGAACCTCATCAACGTCGGCAGCGTCGACCGCGGCTTCCGCGCCGTCTACGGCACCTTCGGCACCGACGGGGTCTACGTCCGCAGGGACTACGACTTCAAACTCATCGAGGAGGTCCCGGGGTACGGCGGCGGCGTCTACCTCCGCACCACCGACGAAGCGGTCAACGTGCTCGTCGGCGCCCTCGACACCGACGTCACCAGCGCCCAGATCGCCGCCGAGGTGAAGCTGGAGGTCCTCATCAACAGGGGCCGCCTTGCCGACGCCCAGCTCGCCGCCGAGCAGGCGCGCTACCGGACCGTGCAGTACGCCGAGGTCCTCCGCAAGACCCTGGAGGCCACCCGGCGCAACGTCCGCGCGGTGGACTGGCTCAACACCGTCCCCGACATGATCGCCGAGGCGCTCGACCACGTGGCCGACCGCTACCGCCACGAGAACGCGATCCTCACCAACATCCGCAGGGCCCGAGACGAGGCCGAGGCCACCTCCGACGCGAAGACCGCCGAGCACAAGCGGCGCGCCGCCGAGCTCGTCGACATAGTGAAGGACTGCATCCGGCGCCACACCCAGCTCCAGTCGCGCCTCCTGGAAGCCGGGCCCCTCTTCCGCGCCGAACAGGACCGGCAGGCCTTCGCCGCCCCGGTCATGTACACCGGACTCGACCTGTACGGGCAGCTCGTCGCCCCCGTGCTGCCGCTCCCCGTCGAGCAGGCCACCCGGGTCACCGACGCCTTCTTCGCCCACGGCACCGGACTGCGCACCCCCGCCTCCGTCCGCCTCGGCGATCTCGTCGACCTGCTGCTGACCCCGCCCGTGGAGCGCGAGCACCTCGGCGCGGAGATGCCCGAGCCCGATCTCATCGCCACCCCCGACGACTCCCGCTTCAGCGAGGAGCAGCTCGCGAGCGCCCAGCGCCTGCTCGACCTGGAGCACGACGCCCCGCGCCGGCTCTCCGGTCTGCTCGCCGACGCCCGGCGCCTCGACCCCGACCTGCCGTACCTCGTCGCCCTCCTCGCCGTCCACGCGGCCAGCCCTCCGGTCGGCACGGCCTACCGGCAGGGCGAGGAACGGCTCCTCTTCGCCGTCGACGACGGCACCCCCCTCGACGACCCCGAGTTCGGCGGCGCCGACCTCATCGTCGGTACGGCCCTGCTCGACGCGGCGGGCATGGCCGCCGACCGCACGGAGGCCTCGTGACCCTCGCCCCGCAGCCCTCCGACCCCGCCTCCCTGCCCACGCAGGCCGCCGAGCAGGCCCAGGAGCCCGCCGCCGAGCCGACGCCCGGTCAGGCCGCCGAGCAGGCCCCCGAGCCCGCCGCCGCACCCGCCCCGGCCGCCGCCGAGCAGGCCCCCGCGCCCGCCTTCGTACCGACCGCCCGGACGGAACAGGCCGACCCCGCCGTGCCGCAGCACGCCTCCACGCCGGAACCCGCCCCGGAGCCGACCGCCGACCGTGCACCGGACCCGGACCCGGACCCGGACCCGAACACGAACCCGGAGCCCGCCCAGCCCGACGCGGCCCAGCCGTCGCGTGGCACCCGGCCGCGGTTCGGGACCGTGTCGATGCCGTCCCGGGCTCCGGCGCGGCGCCGGGAGATGCCGTCCGTACGGGCCGTGCGGCTCACGGACGAGCCGCCGGCGCCCGTCGACCGCCCGGCCGCCGCGACCCCCGCGGCCGTCACCCCCGTCCCGCTGCCCGTGCCGCGACCCGGCACCGGAGCCGTACCGACCGAGAGCCGTACCGAGGAGCCCCAGCCGTGAGCGAAACCCACGCCGAGTACACCGACGCGTGGAGCGAGCAGGAGCCCGCGCAGCCCCAGGCACCCTCCTCCGCCGGTGCCACCGCGTCCGCCGTCACGCCCGCGGACGCCGCCGACGCGGCCCGGCTCGTCTCCTTCGGGCTCCAGCCGAAGCTGCTCCCGGCCCGCGACGCCGAGTACACCGAGCTGCTCCGCCGCTACCGCGAGGACCCCGCTTTCGCCCGGCTCGCCGACGCCGTCGCCACCGGCCTGGGCCTCGTCGTCCTGGAGGTCTCCCCGCGCGCGGGGATGGCCGTCACCGCCGGCGAGGACTCCGTCTTCGCCGTCCGCATGGGCGACTACGCGCGCCGCGCCTCCACGGACTCCGCCGACCGGTTCCTGCACGGCCTGGCCCACCTCGCCGTCGCCGCGATGGCCTTCCCCCGCCCGGAGGACCTCGCCGACGACGCGTACATCGGCCGCCTCACCGTCAACGGCGTCGACGCCTTCGTCCGCCAGGCCTGTCTGCGCCTGGAGCAGCGCGCCGAGGAACAGGGCGAGAACACCGACCCGGCGTCCGACGCCCCCGGCCTGGAGGCCGCCTGGCGGATATACGCCCGCCGCAGTGCCACCGGCGCCACCAAGGACGCCCGCAGACTCGCCGGATCCACCACCGGCATCGTCGGCAAGGCGGCCGCGTTCCTCACCGACTCCGGCTTCCTCCAGCGCACCGGCGACGAGGGCGGCGGTTCCTACCGCACCACCGCCCGCTACCAGCTCCAGGTCCGCGACATGGCCGGCTCCGCCGCCATGGCCGAGCTCCTCGAACTCGGCGTCGTCCCCGTCAGCGACGGCTCGGCGACCCTCCTCCCGCCGCCCGAGGGCGACGACCTGGAGCTCGCCGCCGACGCAGGCCTGCCCTTCCACGCGTAACGCCCCGCGCAACCGACCTTCCTGAGCACGACGAGCACGAGAGCACGAGAGTCCCTCGCCATGTACGAGCTGTCCCGGGTCCGCCTCTACTCCATCGGCCCCGCCGGTGCGCGCTACGCCGACACCGTCCTGGACCTGCGCGGAGTCGGCGCGCCCGTGCCCCACCCCGCCCCCACCCAGGCGGAGTTCTTCGAGGAGGAGCCGGTCGGCCCGCCGCGCCGCCCGGCCCCCGCGGGCGTGCTGTTCCTGGAGAACGGCGGAGGCAAGTCCGTCCTCCTCAAGCTGATCTTCTCGGTCATGCTCCCCGGCCACCGCAACACCCTGGGCGGTGCCAGCTCCGGCGTGCTGCGCAAGTTCCTCCTCGCCGACGACTGCGGACACGTCGCCCTGGAGTGGCAGCACACCCTCACCGGTGAACTCGTCGTCGTCGGCAAGGCCAGCGAATGGCGCGGCCGCCAGGTCTCCAACGACCCGCGGAAGTTCGCCGAGGCCTGGTACTCGTTCCGTCCCGGCCCCGGACTCAGCCTGGACAACCTCCCCGTCGCCGAGGCGACCTCGGTCCGGCCGCCCGTCGAGGGCGCCTCCGGGGCGACCGGCCGCCGCCGCACCATGAAGGGCTTCCGCGACGCCCTCACCGAGGCCGGCAAGGCGTACCCGCACCTGGAGGTGGTCTGGGAGGAGATCCACGACCGCTGGAACGAGCACCTCGGCGATCTCGGCCTCGACCCCGAACTCTTCCGCTACCAGCGCGAGATGAACGCCGACGAGGGCGAGGCCGCCGGCCTCTTCGCCGTGAAGAAGGACTCCGACTTCACCGACCTGCTGCTGCGGGCCGTCACCGACACCCGGGACACCGACGGCCTCGCGGACCTCGTCGGCGGCTTCGGCAACAAGCTGGGCCGCCGCGCCGAGCTGACCGCCGAGCGCGACTTCACGGCGGGCTCCGTGGACCTCCTCGGCCGGATCGTCGAAGCCGCCGCCACCCGCTCCCACGCGCGCGACGTCCACGCGGGCGCCGAGCGGCGCACCCGTACCCTCGCCCGCCGGCTCTCCGCCCGCGCCGCCGAGGAGCGGGGCCGCGGGGCCGAGCTGGCCCAGCGGGTCACCTCCGCCGCCCACGCCGTCGACGAGGCCGAGACCGCCCGCGGCCGCAGCTCCCTCATCGCCGCCGAACTGGCCTACCGCCACGCCTCCCTGGCCCTGACCGCGGCCGAGAAGGGCGCGACCTCCCAGCGCCGCGAGCTCACCGACGCCCGCACCCTGCACTCCGCCTGGCAGGCGGCGGAGGCGGTGCTCCGCCACCGGGCCGCATCGGACCGCTCCGCGCGCGTGGCCGCCGCCATCCGCGAGGCCGAGCGGGACGCCGCCCCGGCCCTCGCGGCGCGGGCCCTGGCCGCCGCCGATCTCGTACGGGCCCTGGCCGCCGCCGCCGAGGAGGGCGAGCGCCGAGCCGCGGAGGAGGAGGAGCGCTCCACCGCCCTCCAGGACGTCGGCGAGACCGCACACCGTGACGCCACCGCCGCCGCCACCGAGGCCCAGCGGGCCCGCAGCGAGGCCGGGCACCTGCGCCAGCGCCTCGCCGAGGTCGAGCAGGAGACCGCCGAGGCCGTACGGGCCGGCTGGCTCGACGACTCCGCGCCCGACGCCGACCCCGCCCGCGCCGCGCTCGCCGCGAGCGATGCGGAGAAGACCACGGTCGCCGCCTGGGACACCGCCCGCGAGGCCGCCCGTACGGCCGCCGACCGCGCCCGCGAGGCCGCCGGCGCCGAATCCCGGGCCGAACTCGCCGCCGCCCGCGCCGCCGACGCCGCCGAGGCGGCGGGCAACGCCTACGACGCCGAGCGCCGCGCCGCCGAGTCCCTCGCCGCCGAGGAGCGCCTCGCCGAACTCCTCAGCCTCCCGGCCACCGGCTCCCCGCTCCCGGGCCAGCGCGCCGCGACCCCCGCCGGGGCCGACGACGCGCCCGAGGAGGACACCGGCCCCGCGACCGCGCCCCAGGGCCCGCTCACCGTCACCGAGTTCGACCGGTACGCCGACGAGCTCCGCACCATGCTCGACCAGGCCGTCTCCTCCGCCGAGCGGCAGCTCTTCGACCTGCGCACCGCCGCGGCCGACGACTCCCGCATCCTCGGCGCGCTCGGCGACGGCGGGCTGCTGCCGCCCGGGCCCGACGTCCTCGCCACCGTCGAGTACCTCGGCGAGCACGGCATCCCCGCCCTGCCCGGCTGGCGCTACCTCGCCCAGGCAGTGGACCCCGCCGACCACGCCCGCGTCCTCGCCGCCCGCCCCGAGCTCGTCGACGGCGTGGTGATCACCGACCCGGTCTCGTACGGACGCGCCCGCGAGGTCCTCGGCACCGCGGCCCTGCTGCCTCGCTCCGCCGTGGCCGTCGGCACCGCCGCGGCCCTCCTCGCCCCCGTACCGGCGCAGGAGTCGGCCGAGGACACCGGTGTCTTCCTCGTCCCGCCGAACCCGGCCATGCACGACGAGCACGCCGCCGACGAGGAGCGCCACGCCCTGCGCGCCCGCGCGGCCGCCCGCGACGAGGACATCCGCGCCCTCGCCGCCCGTCTCGCAGGCGACCGCTCCCTCGCCGCGCGCATCGGCGCCTGGCGCGCCGACTGCCCGCCCGGGATGCTCGCCGAACTCGCGGCCGTCGCCACGACCGCCCGCGAGACCGCCGAGGCCGCGGCCGCGACCCTCGACGAAGCCCGCACCGCACGTGCGGAGGCCGACGAGACCGCCGCCGAAGCGGCCCAGGTCAGGGACGAGCGCCAGGAGGCCGCCCAGCGCGCCCGCCGCGTCGCCGACGCCCTCGCGGGCCTCGCCTTCCGCCTGCGGGAGCGCTCCGCCTGGCAGGCCAAGCTCCGTGAACTCGCCGACGACGCGGCCGAGTCCGAGGCCCGCGCCCAGACGTGCCTGGAGCGCGCCCGGGCCGCCGACGAGGACCGTCGCGCGACCCAGCGCGCCGCCGACGACGCCCACCGCACGGCCCGCGCCCTGCGCGCCGAGCGGGCCGAGATCGCGGGCGCCCCCGACACCCTCCCCGAGGAGGAGCCGGCCGCGCCCCGCACCGCGCTCCCCACCCTGCGCGAGGCCTACCGGGCCGCGTCCCAGCTGTACGAGAAGGTCGGCGTCGGCGCCGACCTGCGCGCCGAGCAGGCCCGCGCCGAGAGCGACGAGTCCGCCGCCCTCGCCGAGCTCGACCGGCTCACCAACAAGGTCCGCACCCGCGCCGAACAGCTCCTGGAGTCGACCGACGGCGCCGACGGACCGTCCCGGCAGGCCGCGGCCGCGCGTGCCGAGTCCCTGGTCCAGATGCTGGAGACGCGCGCGTCGGAGGCGAGCGAGAAGCTCGGCCGGCTCCGCGGCGAGGCCGAGCGCCTGGCCCCGGAGGACGGCGAGGCGCACACCGAGCTGCCCGAGGAGCTGGTCCCCGCCGACGCCGAACGCGCGCAGGCCCTGCTCCGTACCGCGACCACCGAACTCGCCTCCCGCACCGACGCCCTGGAGGCGGCACGCGCCGCCCACAGCGGACTCCTCCGCGACCACCGGGCCGCCGAGGACGCCGCGGGCGGCTTCGACGAGACCGCCGCCCTCCTGCGGGACCTGCTCCGCGACCACGCGGACGAGGAGCAGGACGCGCCCGAGCCGTACCGCGGCAGCCTGGAGGAGGCCCGTACGGTGGCGGCCGAGGCGCGCCGTTCGCTGCGCGGCCTCACCGCCGAGCTGTCGGCCGCCGACGCGGCCGTGCGCGAGGCGAGCGACATCCTCGTCCGGCACGCCAACTCCACCCGCTACGAGCAGGTCCGCACCCCGGCCCGCCAGCAGATCCGCGAACTGCCGGCGTCCGCGCTGCCCGAGCACGCCGCCAAGTGGGCCGAGGCGTTCGCGCCGCGACTCCGGGTCCTCACCGACGAGCTGGAGCAGCTGGAGCGCAACCGCGACTCGATCGTGGACCGGCTCCGCGGCCTCGTGGAGTCCTCGCTCGCCACCCTCCGCTCCGCCCAGCGGCTCTCCCGGCTCCCCGAGGGCCTCGGCGAGTGGTCCGGCCAGGAGTTCCTGCGGATCCGCTTCGAGGAGCCCGACCAGGCCACCCTCGCCGAGCGGCTCGGCGAGGTCGTCGACGAGGCCACCCGCGCCGCCGTCAAGAAGAACTCGGACCTGCGCCGCGACGGCATGTCCCTGCTGCTCAGGGGCGTGCAGGCGGCCCTCGAACCCAAGGGCGTCTCCGTCGAGATCCTCAAGCCGGACGCGGTGCTGCGCGCCGAGCGGGTGCCCGTCGGACAGATGGGCGACGTCTTCTCCGGCGGCCAGCTGCTCACCGCGGCCATCGCCCTGTACTGCACGATGGCGGCGCTCCGCTCCAACGACCGGGGCCGCGACAAGCACCGGCACGCGGGCACGCTGTTCCTGGACAACCCGATCGGTCGTGCCAACGCCACGTACCTGCTCGAACTCCAGCGGGCCGTGTCGGACGCGCTCGGCGTCCAGCTCCTCTACACGACGGGCCTGTTCGACACGACGGCGCTGGCCGAGTTCCCGCTGGTGATCCGACTGCGCAACGACGCCGACCTCCGGGCCGGCCTCAAGTACATCAGCGTGGAGGAGCACCTGCGTCCGGGTCTGCCGCAGCCCGGCTCGGAGGGCGAGACCATTCACGGCGAGATCACGGCCACCCGTATGTTCCGCCGCCACCAGTCCGACGACCCGACCCCGCCGCCGACCCCGTCCTGAGGTGAAACGACGGAGCGGCCCGGCTGCCGGCCCCGTCCTGACGTGAGACGACCGACGTGAAACGACGGAGCGGCCCGGCCCCCTCAGGGGACCGGGCCGCTCCGTCGTCGTCCGTACGGTCAGGCCGCCTCGGAGAGCGGGGCCGCATCCGGCCGGTTCTCTCCGCGCCGCTCGCGGAGCGGCCGGCGTGCCGTGCTGCTCGGCTCCGACACCACGCCGTTGCGCTGGCGCCACACCTGACGGGTGATCCAGACGTCGAGGACACTCCACGTGGCCACGACCGTGGACGCCACCGTGCTGATGGTCATCGGAAAGGCCAGCCAGGCTCCGGCGATCGTGCAGTAGAACGCCACCACCGCCTGGACGAGCGTCACCGAGGTGATCATCACGGCCCGTACGGCGGCGTTCCGGACCGGATCGGGCATCCGCTGCCGGCCCTTCGTGTCCTCCACCCACAACTGACGCGCGGACCGCGCCTCGTGTTCCATTGTTCCGTCACTCCCCACCGCTGAAAGACCTCAGGGTTGGCTGCCCGTTGTGAGCGCCTTTACGCGGACAGAACCCTCCCCGTACCTATTGACGCACGTCACAGGGAAAAGGTTTCGCCCACCCCTGGGTGAACGCCACCGGAGTCAGGCCGGAACGAACAGTTCCAGCCATCCGTGCCCGTGGGGGAAATGGCACGCCATCAGGTGTCCTACGCCACAGTGGTCGATCTCAACTCCCCGAATACCAGGACAAGTCATGATCAACACTCACTCGACAGGCTGAAAATCGCGTGGACGCGCCTTCGAGATGGCCGTGATGCAGTAGTAGGCTCGCGCCGCCGTTTGTTTGAAACCGAAGGTTGACGCCGCGTGTTGACGCCGGACGTCACGAACGTGAAGGACCTCCGTGGCGCACGGGGGCCGAGCAGGGGGAGGCCATGCGCTTTCGCGGGAAGTCCATCCGCCGGAAGATCGTGGCGTTGCTCCTCGTACCGCTCATCTCCCTGACCGGCCTGTGGGGTTTCGCCACGGTCCTCACCGGCCGCGAGGCCGACCAACTCCTCGACGTCGGCTACATCGTCGAGAAGGTCGGCTACCCCCTCGAGGACACCGCACGGGTCATCCAGCTCGAACGCCGCCAGTCGCTGATCTACCTCGCCGACCCCCGCGGCTCCGACGCCCTCGACTCCCTCCGCGAGACCCGCCGGGCCACCGACCGTCAGATCGCCCGCATCCGCGCCAACGCCGCCGACCCCGGCGTACGCGACGAGATGCGGCCCGTCACCGCCCAGCGCCTCAACTCCCTCCTGGAAGCACTCGACGGCCTCGCCTCGCTGCGCCGCTCCGTCGAGAAGCGCGACATCGGCCGCATGCAGGCCCTCGACTTCTACAACCGGCTCGTCGACCCCTGCTACAGCTTCCTGATCACCCTGCACGCCCTCGAGAACGTCGAGATGGACAAGCAGGGCCGTGCCCTCGTCGGTGTGACCCGCGCCCGCGAACTGCTCTCCCGCGAGGACGCCCTCGTGCTGTCCGCGCTCGTCGCCGACCGCGTCACCGCGCAGGAGATCCGCGCGATATCCGACCTCGTCGCCAACCGGAAGCAGTTCTACGAGGTCAACCTCGAACTCCTGCCCGCCGCCGAGCGCGAGCGCTTCGAGAAGTACTGGCGCAGCCCCGACACCCAGCTGCTGCGCACCGCCGAGAACGCGATCATCACCGAGGGCCCCACCGACAGCCCGCGCGCCGTCACCGCCGCCTACTGGCAGGACGAGGCCAGTCCCGTCCTCGACGACCTCGCCCGCGAGAACACCGCGGCGGGCGACCGCTACCAGGACCGCGTCCAGCCCGCCGCCTACAGCGTCCTCCTCAAGGTCGGCGTCGCCGGCGTCCTCGGCTTCCTCGCCCTGCTCGCCTCGATCGTCATCTCCGTCCGCATCGGCCGCGAACTCATCCGCGACCTGCGACGCCTCCAGAAGGAGGCCCAGGAGGTCTCCGGCGTACGCCTGCCCAGCGTGATGCGCCGCCTCGCCGCGGGCGAACAGGTCGACGTCGGCACCGAGGTGCCCCACCTGCGGTACGGGGACGACGAGGTCGGCCAGGTCGGCCAGGCCCTCAACACCCTCCAGCGCGCCGCCG
The DNA here is from genome assembly GCF_000716445.1 of Streptomyces wedmorensis. Taxonomy (GTDB): domain Bacteria; phylum Actinomycetota; class Actinomycetes; order Streptomycetales; family Streptomycetaceae; genus Streptomyces; species Streptomyces wedmorensis. Next base: position 19,746 of record NZ_JNWK01000041.1, on the reverse strand, counting down.
TCGAGGCCGCCGTCAAGCAGGCCGACATGCGCCGCGGCGTCTCCGAGGTCTTCGTCAACCTCGCCCGCCGCAACCAGGTCCTGCTGCACCGCCAGCTCACCCTCCTCGACACGATGGAGCGCCGCACCGAGGACACCGACGAGCTGGCCGACCTCTTCCGGCTCGACCACCTCACCACCCGCATGCGCCGGCACGCCGAGGGCCTCGTCATCCTCTCCGGCGCCGCCCCCTCCCGTCAGTGGCGCAAGCCCGTCCAGCTCATGGACGTGGTCCGTGCCGCCGTCGCCGAGGTCGAGGACTACGAGCGGATCGAGGTGCGCCGGCTGCCCCGCCTCGGCGTGGGCGGCCCCGCCGTCGCGGACCTCACCCACCTCATCGCCGAACTCCTGGAGAACGCCACGGTGTTCTCGCCCCCGCACACCGCCGTGCAGGTGCTCGGCGAACGGGTGGCGAACGGCTTCACCCTGGAGATCCACGACCGCGGCCTCGGCATGAACCCGGACGCGCTCCTCGACGCCAACCTGCGGCTCGCCGAGACCCCCGAGTTCGAGCTCTCCGACACCGACCGCCTCGGCCTCTTCGTGGTGAGCCGGCTCGCCCAGCGCCAGAACGTCCGCGTCTCGCTCCAGACCTCCCCGTACGGCGGCACCACCGCGGTCGTCTTCATTCCGGCCGCGCTGCTCACCGACGCCCCGGAGACGCAGGGCGCCGGGTTCCGCCTGGACCGCAAGGCCCTCGAACGCAAGGACCGGCCCGAGGCCGCGTCCCCCGACAGCGGCACGCTGCCCCTGCGCCGGCCGGCCCTCGCCAGGGTCCCCGACGCGGCCGAGACGCCCGGCCCGCTGAACGGCCCCGTCGAGCTGGAGGCGCCGCTCGGCAGCGAGGACCTCGACGCGCTCCTCGGGGGGGCCGCGGACATCCTCGACACCGAGAGCGAGCGCGGCGGACTCTTCCGGCCCCGTGACCGGCGCCGCGGCGGCCTCGCGCCGGCGGGCGAGCAGCACCAGCAGGCCCCCGACCAGACCACCCGCCGCGGTGAGGAGGACGCGCCCGCCGACGGCGGCGTCCTCGGCCCCGTCCCCCTGCCGCGCCGCCGCACCCCGACCCTCGTCGTGGACCACGGCCGCCGCGTCGACGAAACGGACCGCGCCGACGGCTCCGACCGCGCGCACCCGCTTCCCGGCCGGGCTCACCCCGATACGGGCCGGACGACCGAGCGGCCCGGCGTTCCCGGGCAGCACGCCCACGGCGCCGCCCCGGCCGGTCCCGCGCGCGCCACCGGCCCCACCCTCGTCCCCGTGCCGCCGGAGGGCTCCCTCCCGCCGGAGCGCCCCGCGTCCCCGGATGGTCCGGTGCCCCCGGAGAGCCCCGATCCGTTCGGTGGCCTGCCCCGCCGCGTACGCCAGGCGAGCCTCGCGCCCCAGCTGCGCGAGGGCGAGCGTCCGGCCGGCCGCGGTACGGGACGACGAGCCGCATCCCGTACGGCCGCCGGTGACGAGGGACCCGAGTCCTTCGAGCGCGATGCCGAGGAGGTGCGCGCGCGCATGGCCGCCATGCAGCGGGGCTGGCAGCGCGGACGACGCCAGGACGACCCGACAGCACAAGGAACGACACCCGAGGGGGACGGTCGATGACCGCACCGAACGCCGCAGCACCCAGCACCACCTCCGGAAACGGACACGGAAACGGCGAGCTCAACTGGCTCCTCGACGAGCTCGTGCAGCGCGTCGGGTCGATCCGGAAGGCCCTGGTGCTCTCCAGCGACGGTCTCCCCACCGGTGCCTCCCAGGATCTGACCCGGGAGGACGGCGAGCACCTGGCCGCCGTGGCCTCCGGCTTCCACAGCCTCGCCAAGGGCGTCGGCCGCCACTTCGAGGCGGGCAAGGTCCGCCAGACGGTCGTCGAGCTGGAGGACGCCTTCCTCTTCGTCACGGCCGCCGGCGACGGCAGCTGCCTGGCGGTCCTCGCGGACGCCGACTCCGACGTCGGCCAGGTCGCCTACGAGATGACGCTGATGGTGAAGCGGGTCGGGGCCCACCTCGCGACGGCTCCCCGGACCGGTCTGCCCTCGGGAGGGTGAGTGGGACGGCATGAGTGACGCAGCCACGCCGGGCCGTACCCCCGGCCACCACCACTGGTTCGACGACGACGCCGGCCCCGTGGTCCGTCCGTACGCGATGACCCGCGGCCGGACGAGCGCCGCCACCCGCCACCGGCTCGACCTGATCGCGGTGGTCGCACCCGAGCCCGCCGCGGACGACCCCGGCCGGGACCAGACGCTCTCCCCGGAACACGTGGAGATCGTCGAACGCTGCTCCGAGCAGCCCCAGTCGATCGCCGAGCTCGCCGCGGGTCTCGACCTCCCCGTCGGGGTGGTCCGGGTGCTCGTCGGCGACCTCGTCGAGGACGAACTCGTCCATGTGACCCGCCCCGTTCCGCCGGCCGAGCTGCCGGACGTGAGCATTCTTCGCGAGGTGATCAATGGCCTTCGGGCGCTCTAGCCGCAAGAAGTCCTTCGTCGAGCCGGTGACCCTGAAGATCCTGGTCGCGGGTGGCTTCGGGGTCGGCAAGACGACGCTGGTCGGCGCGGTCAGCGAGATCAGGCCGTTGCGGACCGAGGAGATCCTCAGCGAGGCGGGGCGTCCCGTCGACGACCTGCACGGCGTCGAGACCAAGACGACCACCACGGTCGCCATGGACTTCGGCCGGATCACCCTCCGCGAGGACCTCGTCCTGTACCTCTTCGGCACGCCGGGCCAGGACCGCTTCTGGTTCCTGTGGGACGAGCTCGCCCAGGGCGCGCTCGGCGCGGTGGTGCTGGCGGACACCCGCCGCCTCGAGGACAGCTTCGCGGCCATCGACTACTTCGAGCGGCGCGGCATCCCGTTCACGGTGGCCGTCAACTGCTTCGAGGGAGCGCAGCGGTTCCCCGCCGAGAGCGTGCGCGGGGCACTCGACCTGGATCCCGAGGTCGAACTGCTGATGTGCGACGCGCGTGACCGCGAGTCCGTGAAGAACGTCCTCGTGGCCGTCGTCGAGCACGCCCTCGTCCTGGCCGACCGGAGCCACGCCGCGGCGACGACCTGACGGGAGGCCCCGCGCCGGGGCCTCCTCCGGTGAGGCCGCCCCGCCGATCCCCGCCCCCGGGGCACGGCGGCAACCGGCCGGAACCGGCGGCAACCGGCCGGAACCGGCGGCAACCGGCCGGAACCGGCGGCCACCGGCCGCAACAGGCCGCTCCCCGGATCTCAGCGCACCGCCACCACTGCCGAACCGTGCCCGAACAGGCCCTGGTTCGCGGTGATGCCGACCCGCGCCCCGGGCACCTGGCGGTCGCCCGCCGTGCCCCTCAGCTGCCAGGTCAGTTCGCAGACCTGGGCGATCGCCTGGGCGGGCACGGCCTCCCCGAACGAGGCCAGGCCACCGCTGGTGTTGACGGGCAGTCGCCCGCCGAGGGCGGTGGCGCCCTCCCGGAGCAGCTTGGCGCCCTCGCCGGCCGCGCAGAGCCCGATGTCCTCGTACCACTCCAGTTCCAGGGCGGTGGACAGGTCGTACACCTCGGCGAGGGACAGGTCCTCCGGCCCGATCGCCGCCTCCTCGTACGCGGCCCGGGCGATCGACGCGCGGAAGGTGTGCGCGGCGGGGGAGACGGCCACCGCCGAGTCGGTCGCGATGTCGGGGAGGTCGAGCACCGCCTTGGGGTACGTGGGAGAGACCGTGGACACCGCGCGGACCCGTACCGGGTCGGGGTGACCGTGACGGCGCGCGAACTCCATGCTGGACAGCACGAGCGCGGCGCCGCCGTCCGAGGTGGCGCAGATGTCGAGGAGCCGGAGCGGGTCGGCGACGACGGCGGAGGCCGCGACCTCCTCGACGGTCACCGTCTTCCGGTACCGCGCGAGCGGGTTGAGCGCGCCCGCCGCCGCGTTCTTCACCTTCACCTGGGCGAAGTCCTCGGCCGTGTCGCCGTACAGGTCCATGCGGCGGCGCGCGTAGAGCGCGAAGTACGCGGGGTTGGTGGCCCCGAGGATCCGGAACCGCAGCCAGTCCGGGTCGTCCGGGCGGTCGCCGCCGGCGGGGGCGAAGAAGCCCTTGGGCGTCGAGTCCGCGCCGACGACCAGGACCACGTCGGCCAGTCCGGCCAGGATCTGTGCCCGCGCCGTCCCGATGGCCTGGGCGCCCGAGGCGCAGGCGGCGTACACGCTGGTGACCCGCGCCCCCTGCCACCCGAGGGCCTGGGCGAAGGTCGCCCCGGCCACGTAACCCGGGTATCCGCACCGCACGGTGTCGGCGCCGACCACCGATCCGACGTCACGCCAGTCGAGCCCGGCGTCCGCGAGCGCGGCGCGGGCGGCGGCCGTTCCGTACGAGACGAAGCTCCGCCCCCACTTGCCCCACGGGTGCATCCCGGCCCCGAGCACGGCGATGTCGTTCACGACCGCTCCTCCCGCCGCTCCGGTGCCACGGGCCGCCAGTTCCAAGTGGTCCACACGTGCCGCTCGTCCTCGTTCAGGACCCCGGGCACCACCTCGACCTCCGCGCCGACGGCCAGATCGGCCGTCGACACGCCGGGCGCTGCCTGCCCGAGCACCACCATCGCCTCCGCCGCCAGCTCGACCGCGACCAGGGTGTACGGCTCCCAGGGCGCCTCCGGATCGGAGACGTACGGCGCGGGCGGGCGGTAGCGGCCGTCGGTGTACGACCAGACCCGGCCGCGCGGGGAGAGCGGCACCTCGGCGAGCTCGCCACCGCCAGGGCATCCCGGGTTGCGGCACCAGCCGTCCTCACGCGGGAAGAAGACCGACGCGCAGGCCGAGCAGCGGGTGCCGAGCAGGCGGAACTCCGCCTCCGGCACGGTGTCGTCGGTGAACCAGCCGTCCACCACCGGTCTGCGCGTCCGTGCCATCGAGGCCTCCCGTGCCACCGCTCACACCCACGGATCTGACGAATCGTCAGGAGTGTGGCACGGGCGGCCCCGGCGGGGAAGACTCAGTGCCCGGCCACCGACCGCCGCGCGACCGGGAAGTCGAAGAACGTCGACGGGAACGGCTCCGGCTTGAACGTGAAGTGCCACCACTCCTCGGGCAGGTTCACGAAGCCCTGCTCGGCCAGCACCCCCTTGAGGAGCTGCCGGTTGGCCCGCTGCACCCCCTGGATCCGCGGGTCGTCGGTGTGCGACCGGGTGTCGAAGCAGTCGTACCCGGTCCCCATGTCCACGGAGTTGTCCGGAAACCGCTCCTCCCGCGGCGCGTAGCACTCCACCAGCCGCTCACCGGGGACGTACGCGCGCGTGGGCGACGCCGGCAGCCGCACGATCGTCAGGTCCACCGTCGAACCGCGGCTGTGCCCCGACTTCTCCGCGATGTAACCGTCCGCGAACAGCCGGGACTTGTCGACCAGCGGATAGAACTCCCCCTTCATCCGCTCGTCCGACAGGTCCTTCGCCCAGCGCACGAAGTGGTCCACGGCGCGCTGCGGCCGGTAGCAGTCGTACACCTTCAGCGAGTAGCCCCGGGCCAGCAGCCGCACCTGCGCGCGGTGCAGCGCCTCGGCCGCCTGCCGGGTCAGGATGCACAACGGCTGCCGGTAGCCGTCGACCGGCTCGCCGACGAAGTTGTGCGCCGTCGTGTAGCGCATCTCCTGGATGATCGTCCGGTCCACCGCGCCGAGCGCGACGAACTCCCGTGGGGCCTTCGGCTCCGGCGCGGCGGACGCCGGGGGAGCGGGGGCCGCGACGGCGCCCGCGACGGCGAGCAGGCCGGCCGCGGCCGTGACGGCGAGGGTACGGAATGCGGAAGCGAGTCCTGTCATGTGCACCGTCTACCAGTTCCGGCAGCGCCGGGAAAGGGCGATCACGTACGGTCGCCCCGTGAAGGACTCCCACTGCTCCTCCTGCGGCGCGGCCCACCCCGCCGGCGCCGGCTGGCCCCGCACCTGCCCGGCCTGCGGCCACACCGCCTACCGCAACCCGCTGCCCGTCGCCGTCGCCCTCCTCCCGGTCACCGACCGAGCCGGTACCGGCCTCGTCGTCATCACCCGCACCATCGAGCCCCAGCGCGGCGGGACCGCCCTCCCCGGCGGCTTCATCGACCACGCCGAGGACTGGCGCGCCGCCGTCGCCCGCGAACTGCGCGAGGAGACCGGCATCGTGGCCTCCGCGGACGACGTCCGCCTGGCCGACGCCCTCAGCTCCCCGGCCGGCCACCTCCTCCTCTTCGGCCTCTTCCCGCCCCGCCCCGCCGCCACGCTGCCGCCCTCCACCCCCACCGACGAGACCAGCGGCCACCACGTGCTCCACACACCCGAGGAGCTCGCCTTCCCCCTCCACACGGAGGCGGTACGGAAGTGGTTCGCCGGCGCCTACGACTGAAGCCCGGACCCAGGGCCCCCGTCCGGAAAGTCCCGCCCGGCCGCACCTCCGGCCGGCGGCCAAGCCCCCTCGCCACCCCTGACGCGCACCGGCAGCTTCGTCTCCTCCAACCCGTCGTCCGTCACCCGCTCCACGACCACCCGGCCGTCCACGAGCCGCGACTGGTACCGCTCGATCTCGGCCGGCTCCCAGCCGTCCCCCGTGTCCCGCACGACGAGCCCGCCGCCGGTCCGCCCCGCGGCGGGCGCCCACACCTCCAGGGCGAGCCCGCCGTCGTCGCCGCGGACCGCGAGCACCGCCCCCGCCCGGGCCAGCACCGGCACGCGGGAGAGCGGCGCGTCCAGCAGGACCTGCCCCGGCCCCTCGTACGCCTGCCCCGTCGCGGTGTCGTACCAGCGCCCGCGCGGCAGCCGCACCGCCCGCCGGTCGGCGCCCGGGGTCAGGACCGGCGCCACCAGCAGCGCGTCGCCGAGCAGGAACGCGTCCTCGCAGTCGCGCAGCAGCCGGTCCTCCGGCGTCCCCCACCACAGCGGCCGTACGTACGGCGCGCCCGTCATCCGCGCGAGCCGGGACAGCGTCTCGAAGTACGGGCGCAGCCGCTCCCGTTCGGCCAGCGCCACGCGCGCGTGCTCCAGGACCTCCGGGCCGAACTCCCACGGCTCGCGCCGTCCCGCGTCGATCGCCGCGTGCGTGCGGAACAGCGGCAGCCACGCCCCCAGCTGGTACCAGCGCAGGAACAGCTCCGGCGACGGGCTCCCGTCGAAGCCCCCCACGTCGGGCCCCGAGTACGGCACCCCGCACAACCCGAGCCCCAGCACCAGGGACAGCGACGCCCGCAGCCCGGGCCACCCGGTCGACACGTCGCCGGACCAGGTGCCCCCGTACCGCTGCATGCCCGCCCAGCCGGAACGCGAGAAGAGGAACGGCCGCTCGTCGGGCCGCAGCCGGCGCAGCCCCTCGTACCCGGCGCGCGCCATCGTCAGCCCGTACAGGTTGTGCCCCTCCCGGTGGTCACCGCCCCGCCCGTCCAGCGCGTGCCGCGCCGAACGGGGCAGTGTGGGGTCGCCGAAGGGGACGAAGGACACGGGCTCGTTCATGTCGTGCCACACCCCGGAGAAACCCTGCCGCAGCCTCTCCTCGTACAACCCGCCCCACCACTCCCGCACCGCGGGATCGGTGAAGTCCGGATAGGCGCACGCGCCCGGCCACACCTCCCCGTGGACCTCCCGGCCCCGCCCGTCCCGGACGAACGCCCCGGCCGCCCGCCCCTCGTCGTAGAGCGCGTTCCCCGGCTCGGCCCGTACCGCGGGGTCCACGATCGACACCAGCCGTACGCCCTGCTCCCGCAGTTCCGCCGCGAGCCCCGGCAGATCGGGGAACCGCTCCCGGTCGACGGTGAACACGCGGTGGCCGTCGTAGTGGTCGATGTCCAGGTGCACGGCGGACAGCGGAAGCCCCCGCTCCCGGTACCCGGCGACCACCCGCCGCACCTCCCGCGCGCTGCCGAACCCCCAGCGCGCGTGCTGCGGTCCGAGCGCCCAGGACGGCGGCAGCGCGGGCGCGCCCGTCAGCGCCGCCCAGCCGTGCAGCACGCGCGCGGGGGTCCCGACCACCACCCAGCAGCGCAGCGGCCCGCCGGCCATGCGCACCTCGACGCTGCCCGGCCGGTCATGGCCCGAGCCCGCGCCCTCCTCGCCCTCCGCCAGGGTGACCCGGCCCTCCCAGGAGTTGTCGTGGAACGCCAGGTGCGTGCCCGCGTCCGAGACCACGAACTGCACCGGCATGGTGATGTACAGCGGATCGTCCCCCGGCGCGAAACGCCCCTGGGGGTCCGTGTTCCACAGCCGGTACGAGCCGTCCCGCAGCCGCGGCCCCGCCGACCGCCCGCCCAGACCGAAGAACCGCGCGTCCGCCGGCACCTCACTGCGCTGCACCCAGCGCGCCTCCGCGCGGCCCACTCCCGCACGGCCGCCGCCGGAAGCAGCCCCGCCGGAAGCAGCCCCGCCGGAAGCCGCCCCGCCGGAAGCCGCCCCGCCGGAAGCCGCCCCGCCGGAAGCCGCCCCGCCGGAAGCCGCCCCGTCGGAATCCGCACCCGGACGCCCCGCCCCGGCGGAACCCGGCCCGCCGGGCACCGCCCCACCGGAAGCACTCCCGCCGTCCTCCCCACCGGCCACCGGCTCCCACCAGCGCGGCGGCAGGTCCCGGCGCAGCATTACCCCGCCGGGCGTACGGATCTCCACCGCCCCGTGCCGGGACACCGCGACCGTCACCCGCTCCGACACGATCCGCCACCCGCCACCCGTGTCAGGCTCCAGCGAGGCCCGCGGGTCCGGCTCGGGAGCCTCGGCCGCGACGGCGTACGAGGGCAGCGGCCCGGCCCCGTCCCATCCCCAGAACACCGTGCCGCCCGCCGACACGCAGATCCGCAGCGAGGACCGGGCGAACCGGACGGTTCCCCCGCCCGGCCCCGGCTCCGCCTCCACCGCGAGCCCCGGAACCCGGGCCCGCTCCGCCCCCCGCGCCGGCAGCCCGCACGCGTCCGCGCGGTGCCGCCGCCACGCCGCCCGTACCGTCCGCCATCCCTGCGCCGAACCGAACACCTTGATCGAACGCACCAGTCCACGACCGTCCATGACGATCACCCTGCCACCCACCTGGGGCGATACGAGCTCCGTTCAACTTCCGTTCACCCATGGTGGGAGCACATATTCAACTGGCCGACCATGGGCGGGCAGCCCTGGTGCGAAAGACGATCACATGGCATCGTCCTGTCAGCCGCGTCACGCGCACACCCCAGCACGTGCGCCCGACACACGCCGACCCCGCGTACAGCCAGGGAGCCACCCCATGACATCAGCCCAGACCGATCCGCTCTGGCAGCCGGACGACGAACGCATCGCCTCGGCTGCCGTCACCCGCTTCCAGTCCTGGGCGGCCGAACACCACGGCGCACCCGCCGAGGGCGGTTACCCGGCGCTCCACCGCTGGTCCGTCGAGGAGCTCGAGGCGTTCTGGCAGGCGGTCGTCGAATGGTTCGACATCCGCTTCGACACCCCCTACGAGCGGGTCCTCGGCGACCGGTCGATGCCCGGCGCCGACTGGTTCCCCGGAGCCACCCTCAACTACGCCGAGCACGCCCTGCGCGCCGCGGACGAGCGCCCCCACGACACGGCCCTGCTCCACGTGGACGAGACACACGACCCCACGCCGACCACCTGGGCCGAGCTCCGCCGCCAGGTCGGCTCCCTCGCCGCCGAACTGCGCGCCCTGGGCGTACGCCCCGGCGACCGCGTCAGCGGCTACCTGCCCAACGTCCCGCAGTCCGTCGTGGCCCTGCTCGCCACCGCCGCCGTCGGCGCCGTGTGGACCTCCTGCGCCCCCGACTTCGGCGCCCGCAGCGTCCTCGACCGTTTCCAGCAGGTCGAGCCGGTCGTCCTCTTCACCGTCGACGGCTACCGTTACGGCGGCAAGGAACACGACCGTCGCGACACCGTCGCCGAGCTGAGGGCCGAGCTCCCCAGCCTCAGGGCCGTCGTCCACATCCCGCTCCTGGGCACTCCGGCCCCCGAGGGCACCCTCGCCTGGGACGACCTCGTCTCCGGCGACGTCGAGCCGGTCTACGAGCAGGTGCCGTTCGCGCACCCGCTGTGGGTCCTGTACTCCTCCGGCACGACCGGCCTGCCGAAGGCGATCGTCCAGTCCCAGGGCGGCATCCTCGTCGAGCACGTCAAGCAGCTGGGCCTGCACTGCGACCTCGGCCCCGAGGACGTGTTCTTCTGGTACACCTCCACCGGCTGGATGATGTGGAACTTCCTCGTCTCCGGCCTCCTCACCGGGACGACCGTCGTCCTGTACGACGGAAGCCCGGGCTACCCCGACACCGCCGCCCAGTGGCGCGTCGCCGAGCGCACCCGCGCCACCCTCTACGGCACGTCCGCCGCGTACGTGATGGCCTGCGCCAAGGCGGACGTCCACCCGGGCCGCGACTTCGACCTCTCGGCCGTGAAGTGCGTCGCCACCACCGGCTCGCCGCTGCCCCCCGACGGCTTCCGCTGGCTCCACGACGAGGTCCGCGACAACCTCTGGATCGCCTCCGTCAGCGGAGGCACGGACGTCTGCTCCTGCTTCGCCGGCGCCGTCCCCACCCTCCCGGTCCACATCGGCGAACTCCAGGCCGCCGGCCTCGGCACCGACCTGCAGTCCTGGGACCCCTCCGGCAAGCCCGTCATCGGCGAGGTCGGCGAACTGGTCGTCACCAACCCCATGCCGTCGATGCCGATCCACTTCTGGAACGACCCCGACGGCAGCCGCTACCGCGACAGTTACTTCGAGATGTTCCCGGGCGTCTGGCGCCACGGCGACTGGATCACGATCACCGACCACGGGTCGGTCGTCATCCACGGCCGCTCCGACTCCACCCTCAACCGGCAGGGCGTCCGCATGGGCAGCGCCGATATCTATGAGGCCGTCGAGCGCCTCCCGGAGATCCGCGAGTCCCTCGTCATCGGCCTCGAGGAGCCGGACGGCGGCTACTGGATGCCGCTCTTCGTGCACCTCGTGGACGGCGCCACCCTCGACGACGAGCTGATCGACCGCATCAAGCGGACGATCCGCACCGAACTCTCCCCGCGCCACGTCCCCGACGAGATCATCGAGGTCCCCGGCGTCCCCCACACCCTCACGGGCAAGCGCATCGAGGTCCCCGTCAAGCGCCTCCTCCAGGGCACCCCCCTGGCCAAGGCCGTCAACGCCGGCTCCGTCGACGACCTCGGACTCCTCCACTTCTACGAGTCCCTGGCGGCCAACCGCCGGGGCTGACACCTCCCGCCACGGCCTGGGGCCCGTCGATCCGACCGGATCGACGGGCCCCACCGCTACGGCCGGTCCTCCCGGGTCAGCCCTCGGGCACCTCTCCCGGTGCCGCGGCGGCCGCCTTGACCAGCACCGCCGAGACGCCGAGGACCGTCCCCGCACGCCCCGCCGACGTGGTCTCCGTCAGCACGGTCCGCTCCCCGAGGAACGCCGACGTCGTCCGGTCGAAGATCCACTGGGTCTGCTCGCCGTGGGCGGTACGGGCCACGGCGACGCCCTCGCGACCGGCCGCGTCCGTCGCCGACGGCAGAACGGTCACCCCGGGGATCCGCGCCGCCGCCTCGTACAGCGCCGCGGTGACCTTCGGCGGAGCCCACGTCTCGGCGAGCAGCGTCCCGATCGCCGTGAACGCCCGCTGATCGGCGTCGCCGCCACCCGCGCGCGTGCCGTCCTCCACCAGACGCAGCAGCACGTCCGGATCCGTGGGCAGCGCCGCCACGTACGCGTGCGTCGGGTTCGTCACTGACGGCGGCGCCGTCGCGACGGTGGTCTTCCGGGGGGCGGCCCCGCGGTGGTCGATCTCGTACACGGGCAGCTCGGCACCCAGCCACGTGTCGGCGACACCGGGCTCGCGGAGCATCCCCGGCCTCCCGCCGTCGACCGGAAGCCACACCTCACGCCGGTGCGCGGGCGGCAGCACCCCGGGACCGCCGTCCGCACCCCGTCCCGCGTACGCGACGAGGCTCCGGACGTAGACGTAACCACCGGCCCCCGCGTCCGGCGCGGGAGCGGCCGCCGCGGCCAGCGCGGCCCCGGACAGCACCCGCACCGCGTCGGGGGAGGCAGACCGACCGACGGCCGCCCGCCCCGGGGACCCGGACGGCGTCTCCTGCGGCGCGGCCACGACGACACCCGCGACGACCGCACACGCGATCACCGGCGCCGCGATCCACCCGATCCGCACCCCCTGCCGCGGACGCGTCACCCGCACCGGGCGCTCCTCCGCGTCCTCCAGCGCGGTCCGCAACACGGCGTACCTGAGGTGCCGATCCCGGTCCTCCGTCAGCTCGGGCACCGGCGGCGCGGGCAGCAGCTCCGCCAGCTCGGAGCGCAGCAGTTCGTCCGCATCGGCCTGCGGCGGGCGTGAGATGGAGGCGGTCATGCCTGGTTCTCCGTGTTCGGTCGAGGCGCGCACGCCGATCGGACGGTCGAGCGTCCGGCACCGGCACCGGACGGGACGAAGGATTCAAGGGAGGAAGACGCGGCCCCGCATCCGCCGCCCGGCTCGGCGTCACGAGCCCCGGAACCCGTCCGGGCCGTCGCGCCGGCGACGGCCGGCCTTCCGGACGAGCGCACCACGACCGCCGGCTTTCCGGACGAGCGCACCACGACGGCCGCGGACCGCTCCCGCCGCCCGCAGTTCCGCTTCGGCGAGCTTCCGGAGCCGCTCACGGGCCCGGGAGAGCCGGGACCGCACGGTCCCGACGGGAACCCCGAGCGCCTCGCCGGCCGCGGCGTAGTCCAGGCCGGCCCACACCACGAGGGTGAAGACCTCGCGCTCCCGCCGCCGGAGCCTGCCGAGCGCGGCTCGCGCGGCCCGCACCTGCTCCCCGTCGGCCATCCGCGCGAGCACGTCGTCGGCGAAGTCCGGCAGAACGCCCCGCTCGGGAAGTCTGGCCAGTGCCGCGTCCCGCCGCCGTGCCTCCCGCGCGGCCCCGCGCATGATGTTGGTGGCGATGCCGAGCAGCCAAGGACGCAGACTTCCGCCGTCGGCGTGCACCCTGCCCCGGCAACGCCAAGCCTCCAGGAACGCGGCGGACACGACGTCCTCCGCCGCCGTCCGGTCCCCGCACACCCGGTAGGCGTAGTGGTACAACACGCGTGCGTGCTCGTCGTACGCCTCTCCCAGCGCCGAGGGGTCCCCGGCACGGAAACGATCTCTCATAGGTGATTCCACATCTGGCACTGACCGCCGGTTCACCCAGGTTCCCGTGACCTGGGCCACACCCCGCCCCGACATGGCCCCGACCACGGAAACGCCCGCACGACCGATCCCGTGGACGTCCGCCCACCGGACCCGGACGCCCCGCTGCCTGAACAGCGCCGGCGCCTACCGGACCCACTGACCCGGCTGACCCGGGCCGAGCCCCGACGAAGACGGACGCTCCAGGGAAGGCCGATGCCTCCCCGGAGCGTCCGTGAGTCAACCGCCGTACGTCGCCTGCGCGTCCCCGAGCACCTCGCCGAAGTCCGCCGCGAGCCGCACCGCGTCCGCCGGTGCGAGCGTCGCCGTCGTGATTCGTACGGCGGGCGGCGCCGAGATCCGGAACCGCGCGCCGGCCGCCACCCACCAGCCCTGTGTACGCAGCCCGTTCACCACCGCCGACTCGTCCCGCACGGGCACCCACACGTTCAGCCCGCTGGCCCCGACGGCACGGATCCCGTACGCGCCGAGGGCGTCGATCAGCGCCGTCCGCCGCTCCGCGTACGCCGCCTCGCCCGCCGCCACGAGCTCACGCACCGCCGGGTCGGTGAACAGGTCGGCCACGGTCTCCTGGAGCACGTGGCTGACCCAGCCGGAGGTCATCAGCATCCGCCCGTCGTGCCGCGCGGTCGTGACCGCGTCGCACGCGACCCCGGCCCACCGCAGGTCGATCCCGAGATGCTTCGAAACGGTCCGCACCTGCGCCCACCGGTCGAGCCCCGCCGCCGCGAGTGTGTACGCCGCGGCCCCGCCGACCTCCGCGTTGTGGTCGTCCTCGACGACGAGGACCTCGGGGAACTCCCGCAGCACCGCCACCAGTTCGTCCCGCCGCGCCCGGGTGAAGAACGCTCCGGTCGGGCACTGGCCCCGCGGACTGCACACCACCGCCCGCACCCCGGCCCGCAGCGCCGTGCGCAGCGCGTCCGGTACGAGTCCCTCTTCGTCCACCGCCACCGGCACGATCCGCAGCCCGAGGGCGGGCACCAGGTCGAGCAGGTGGTGGAAGCCCGGATCCTCCACGGCCACCGCGTCACCTGGCCGCAGCTCCGTGGACAGGAGCCGCGCGATGCAGTCGAGCGCGCCGTGCGCGAACGTCACGTGCTCCGCGGGCACTCCATCGCGCGCGAACCATTCCCTGGTCAGGGCTTCCAGTGCGGGCAGGCGCGGCGCCGCGCGATGGGACCCGTAGACGGGGGTGACGGCCGACGGCGGCCGCAGTACCGGCAGGAAGGCGGGATCCGGGTGGCCGCCGGCCAGGTCCACGAGCCCGTGCGGCACGCGCGGCGGCCGCCGGGACGCCACGGAGGGCACCTCCGCCACCACCGTCCCGCCCCGGCCGCGCGTGACGATCAGCCCCCGTTGGCGCAGCTCCTTGTACGCCGTCGCCACCGTCCCCGGACTCACCCCCAGGCTGTCGGCGAGCCGCCGCACGGGAGGCAGGGCGTCCCCCGGAGCGAGCCCCCCTTCCGCCACGCCCCGTTCGACGGACGCGGCGATCCCCTTGGCTGTCATGCCCTCGATCGCATATTGTGCTGCCACGTAATCAATTATGTATCAATACAAAAGAACGCGCAAGGGGGACCCATGAGCCGAGCCACCCACCCGCCCCGCACACCCTTCAGGGACCGCATCCCCGGCGGCCGCGACGGACGCCGCATGCTCGTCATCGGCTTCATCGACAAGTGCGGCACCGGACTCTGGTCCACGGCCATGGCCCTCTACTTCACCTACGTCACCGGCCTCGGCCTCGCCCAGGTCGGCCTCCTCGTCGCCCTCTCCGGCGCGGCCGGCATCGCCGGCGCACCCCTCGGCGGCCGACTCGCCGACCGCTTCCCCCTCGTCCGCGTCATCATCTGCACCCAGCTGCTGCGCGCCGCGGCCCTCCTCTCCCTCCTCACCACCGACGACTACCTGCTCCTCGTCCTGCTCTCCGCCGTCGGAGCCGTACCCGACCGCGCCGCCAACGTCCTCACCAAGCTGTACGCCGCCCGGATCGCCGGCCCCGACCGCGTCCGCTACCAGGCCATCAACCGCACCACCTCCAACATCGGCTGGACCCTCGGCGGCCTCGGCGCCGCGGCCGCCCTCGCCGTCGGCTCCACCACCGCCTTCCACCTCCTGCTCGTCGCGGACGCCGCCTCCTACCTCGTGATGGCCGTACTCACCCTCCGCTGCGCCGAGCCGCCCTCCCCGGCCCCCTCCCGCGTCGTCGCCGCCTCCACCGACGCACCCCCCGTGGCCAAGCCGTCCAACCCCTGGCGCGACCGCGGCTTCCTCGCCTTCACCGCGGGGGAGTCCGTCTTCTTCCTCCACGACTCGATCCTCCAGGTCGCCCTCCCGCTCTGGATCGTCCACGCCACCGACGCCCCCGTCGGCCTCGCACCCCTCTTGATGGTCCTCAACAGCGCCCTCGTCGTGGCCTTCCAGGTCCCGCTCTCCCGCTTCGGCGGCACCACCGACGCGGCCCGCCGCCTCTTCACCCCCCTCGCGGCCCTCTTCGCCGTCGGCACCCTCGCCATCGCCGTCTCCCCGCTCGGCGGCCCCGCCCTCGCCGTCACGGCCCTCGTCACCGCGGCCGTCGTCCTCACCTTCGCCGAGATGATCCACACCATCGCGTCCTGGGAGATCTCCATCGCCCTCGCACCGGACGACGCCCAAGGCGCCTACCTCGGAGTCCACGGCCTCGCCCAGTCCACCCAGCGTTTCGCCGGCCCGCTCGTCGTCACCGGCCTCGTCTCCGCGGGCCCCCTCGCCTGGCCCTTCCTCGGCGCCGCCCTCGTCGCCACCTGCGCCGCACAGCACCGCCTGGTCGGCCGACGTCTCGCCAGAACGTCACTGTCAGTGTCGAAGGTTACGGTGAGTGAGCACTGATCGAACCGTCACCAGGGGGAGACATGACCCGGACCGGCACCACCACCGCACAGCTCCGCCGCGCCCTGCGCCGCGAGGTCCCCAGCACCGTCGGCCTCCTCGCCGACGAGCACGACTTCACGGCGATGCGCCGGTACCGCACCTTCGCCTTCGACGACCACACCACCTACCTCCGGCAGATCGAGGCCCTCCTCAAGACCCTCGCCGGCCAGGGCGGCCACACCACCGTCACCCTCTTCGACCCGGAGGAGTACGCGGCCTGGTGCACCGAGACAGCCCTCGACCCCGACCACCCCACCAGCCGCAGCCGCTTCACCGCCCACCTCGCCGCGACCGGCGCCCGCGTCACCTATACAGGGCAACCCCTCACCACCCTCCTCCCCGAACTCGTCGACACCGCCGTCCGCCACGCCACCTGGCAGTACGCCACCACCGCCCTCGCCACCACCGGCCCCTGCGCCACCTGCGGCGAGGACATCGGCCGAGCCGCCTTCGAGCGGGCCGGCCGCCTCCTCGCACGACTCCTGGAAGCCGCCGGACCCGGCACCCACCACCTCGTCTGCAGCGTGCCCGCAGGCGACGACCAACTCCTCGCCGTCCTCCACACCGACGGCACCACCCCGCCCGAGGACTCCACCGGCACCGAGTTCACCGCCGTCCTCGCCGCCGGCATCGCCCTCGCCGCGCCCGCGGGACTCGTCCTCCGCACCAGCACCCCCGGGACCCGGGACCGCCTCCACGGCTGGCGCCTCACCGACGGCACCCTCACCCCGCTCACCGAAGCCGAGGTCTTCGCCGCCTACTGCACCGACGCCCGCACCGGCGAACCCCTCTCCCCGGAACCCGGCGTCGACTACCGCGCCGGCTTCCCCCTCACCCCCGACCCCGACGACGGCCACCCCCTCCACCACTGACCCCCGACACGCCGAAGGGGCTCCCCGCCACCCATGTGACGGAAAGCCCCTTCGATCAACGCCGTACGGCCGGGATCACTCCCCGGACAGCACCGCCTGCGCGGCGATCCGCGCGTCGTGCGCCGTGTCCGCCGCGCGCGCCGCGGCCGCGGCCCGCTCGCACTGAGCCAGCGTGTACTTCGCCAGCGTCGCCCGCACGTACGGGATCGACGCCGCGCCCATGGACAGGGAGGTGACCCCCAGACCCGTCAGCACACAGGCGAGCAGCGGATCCGAGGCAGCCTCGCCACAGACACCACAGCTCTTGCCCTCGGCCTTGGCCGCCTCGGCGGACAGCGCCACCAGGTCGAGCAGCGCCGGCTGCCACGGGTCCTGGAGCCGGGACACCGCACCCACCTGACGGTCGGCGGCGAAGGTGTACTGCGCCAGGTCGTTGGTGCCCAGCGACAGGAACTCGACCTCCTGCAGGATCGAACGCGCCCGCAGCGCGGCCGAGGGAATCTCGACCATCGCACCGAACTTCGCCCGCAGCCCCGCCTCACGGCACGCGTCCGCGAACGCCTTCGCGTCCGTACGGTCCGCCACCATCGGCGCCATGACCTCGAGGTACACCGGCAGCCCCTCGACCGCCTTCGCCAGCGCGGTCAGCTGCGTCCGCAGCACCTCCGGATGGTCGAGCAGCGACCGCAGACCCCGCACACCCAGCGCGGGGTTCGGCTCGTCCGCCGGCGTCAGGAAGTCCAGCGGCTTGTCCGCACCCGCGTCGAGCACCCGCACGACCACACGGCCCTCGGGGAACGCCTCGAGCACCTTGCGGTAGGCCTCGATCTGCTTCTCCTCGGACGGCGCCTTCTTGCTGTCGTCCAGGAAGAGGAACTCCGTGCGGAACAGACCGACACCCTCGGCACCGGCCTCCACCGCCGCCGGCACGTCCGCCGGACCGCCGACGTTGGCCAGCAGCGGCACCTTGTGACCGTCCGACGTCGCACCGGGCCCGCTGGACGTCGCCAGCGCGGCCTTCCGCGCCGCGGCGGCCTCCGTCAGCTCGGTCTTCTTCTCCTCGCTCGGGTCCACGAACAGCTCACCCGTGGAACCGTCGACCGCGATGACCGTGCCCTCGGCCAGCTCGCCCGCACCGGGCATCGCCACGATGGCCGGCACACCGAGCGCCCGCGCCAGAATCGCGCTGTGGCTGGTCGGCCCGCCCTCCTCCGTCACGAACCCCAGCACCAGCGTCGGGTCGAGCAGCGCCGTGTCGGCGGGAGCCAGGTCCCGCGCGATCAGCACGTACGGCTCGTCGCTGTCCGGCACACCCGGCATCGGCACGCCCAGCAGCCGTGCGACGATCCGGTTCCGCACGTCGTCCAGGTCGGCGACCCGACCTGCCATGTACTCACCGGCACCCGCCAGCAGCTCCCGGTAGTGCGAGAACGCGTCGTAGATACCTCGCTCGGCCGTGCTGCCGACCGCGATCCGGCGGTCCACGTCGGCGATGAGCTCCGGGTCCTGGGCGATCATCGCCTGGGCCTCCAGCACCGCCTGGGCCTCGCCACCGGCCAGGTTGCCCCGGGCATTGAGGTCCGCGGCCACAGCTTCCACGGCCTGACGGGCGCGCCCCTGTTCGCGCTCCGCCTCCTCGGCCGGAATCTGCTTGGCCGGCGGCTCCAGGACCGCCGTGCCCATGTGCCGGACCTCGCCGATCGCCACACCGTGGCTGACGCCGACGCCTCGCAGCGTTGTCTCCATCTCACCCGTCTCCGATTGAGCGACGGCCCCGGCCGCCGCGTTGAATGTCGAACTCGCGGTCGTCACCAGGACGAACCGGCTAGTTCCAGCCGAAGAGAACGTCGCCGGCCTTCACGTCGCCGTCCTCGACGACATCGGAGAGCGAGTCCGCGGTGGCCTCCAGGGCCACGATGGGACAGATGGGGGACTTGCCGGCGGCCTCGACCTCGGCGGGGTTCCACCGCACGACGGCCTGGCCGCGCTGCACGGTGTCGCCCTTGTTCACGAGGAGCTCGAAGCCCTCGCCGTTGAGCTGAACGGTGTCGATGCCCAGGTGGGTCAGCACACCGTGTCCTTCGTCGTCGACGACGACGAAGGCGTGCGGGTGCATGGAGACGACGACCCCGTCGATGGGGGACACGGCCTCCGAGGGCTCACGTACGGGATCGATGGCGGTACCGGGACCGACCATCGCACCGGAGAAGACCGGGTCGGGAACTGCGGCGAGACCGATGGCGCGTCCAACAAGCGGCGACGTCACGGTTGTCATGGGAAGCCTCCCAGGGGCGGAGATTGTGTGGCGCCGTCACTACCTGTCCTGGACGGCGTACTGTTCTGAAGCGTAAGTCATGAGAAGTCCCAGTTCCGCCCGAGACGTACCAGTTGGGCGGAGCTAGGGAGCACCCACGACGATTTGCCTCGACTGACGGTGGGATGTACTGTCGTACTCCTGCCTGACCCCAACGCGCCTTCGGGTCGCGGGTCGGCAGCACCTATCAAGCCAGATCCTAACCCCAGTGGTCTACACCTCTGCATGCTCGCGGAGGACGTGGTCAGCGGGACCGAGAAAGCCTGGTAATGTTTGACCCCGCCGGGAACGGGAAACGCGAAAGTGAATTCCGCCCCCAGCACCCCGCTCCAGTCGGGTGGCAGAAACGGAAATCGGATCTGCTAAGCTGGAAAAACGAAAGACCGAAGGGAAAGCCCGGAGGAAAGCCCGAGAGGGTGAGTACGAAGGAAGCGTCCGTTCCTTGAGAACTCAACAGCGTGCCAAAAATCAACGCCAGATT
>NZ_JNWK01000040.1 GCF_000716445.1 Streptomyces wedmorensis | reverse complement strand
TCAACGACATCGCCCGCGACCTGACTATCTGGATGGCCGCCCGCGACTTCCCCGGACGGCCAACCAGGCAGGTCAGCGAGTTCTAAAACACGGCCTAGGGCCTGCCCGGCGGATCATGGCCGGGTCCGCGACACCCGCAGGGCCTGTCCGGCCGGGCCGGGCACCCCCGGTCCCGTCGGGCGCGTCACGCCGACACGCCCGGACGCCGCAGCGCCGAGACGCCGGAGGGCCGGTACGGAATCGCTTCCGTACCGGCCCTCCGGCGTGTCCTACAGCCCCGCGGCGGCGGAGAGGTCCCGCTTGATCGCGGCGAGCAGCTCCGCGCCCGTGGCGCGGGCCGTCGAGAGCTCGCCCGCGTCGGCGACCGGGACGACGACCTCCAGGTAGCACTTGAGCTTGGGCTCGGTGCCGCTCGGGCGGACGATGACCCGGGCCTTGTAGTCGCCCTCCAGGTGGTAGCGGAGGCCGTCCGTCGGCGGCAGCGACTCGGTGCCCTTCGTCAGGTCCTCGGCCGAGACGACCGTGAGCCCGGCGAGCGCGACCGGCGGCCGCTCGCGCAGCGCGGCCATCGCGTTCGCGATGATCCCCAGGTCCTCGACCCGCACCGACAGCTGGTCCGTTGCGTGCAGCCCGTGCTCCACCGCCAGGTCGTCGAGGAGGTCGGTGAGCGTGCGGCCCTGCTCCTTGAGCACCGAGGCCAGCTCGGTGACGAGAAGCGCCGCCGTGATGCCGTCCTTGTCGCGGACGCCCTCGGGGTCGACGCAGTAGCCGAGCGCCTCCTCGTAGCCGTACCGCAGTCCCTCGACGCGGGCGATCCACTTGAAGCCGGTCAGCGTCTCCTCGTAGCCGACGCCCGCGGCCTCCGCGATCCGGCCGAGCAGCGAGGACGACACGATCGACTCGGCGAAGACGCCCGTCGCGCCCTTGCGCACGAGGTGCGCGGCCAGCAGCGCGCCCACCTCGTCGCCGCGCAGCATCCGCCAGCCGCCCTCGACGGACGCGTCCGGCACGGCCACCGCGCAGCGATCGGCGTCCGGGTCGTTGGCGATGACGATGTCGGGGGCCACGGCCCGGGCCGCCTCGAAGGCGAGGTCCATGGCACCCGGCTCCTCCGGGTTCGGGAAGGCGACCGTCGGGAACGCCGGGTCCGGGTCGGCCTGCTCGGCGACGAGCGCCGGCGGCGGGAAGCCGGCCCGGGCGAACGCGGCCGTCAGGACCTCCCTGCCGACGCCGTGCATGGCCGTGTAGACCGTCCGCGCGGTCCGGGGGGAGCCGGGCGTCAGGACCGCGTCCGTACGCTCCAGGTACGCCTCCAGGACCTCGTCGCCGAGGGTCTCCCAGCCGGTCTCCGGACGCGGCACGTCGTGCAGCGAGCGCACCGCGGCGATCTCGGCGGCGATCTCCGCGTCGGCGGGGGGCACGATCTGCGAGCCGTCGCCCAGGTAGACCTTGTAGCCGTTGTCCCGCGGCGGGTTGTGGCTCGCGGTCACCTCGACACCGGCGACGGCACCCAGGTGCCTTATGGCGTACGCGAGGACGGGCGTCGGCAGAGGGCGCGGCAGGACGGCGGCGCGCAGCCCGGCGCCGATCATCACGGAGGCGGTGTCACGGGCGAAGTCGGCGGACTTGTAGCGGGCGTCGTAGCCGATCACCACGAGGCCGCCGGTCTGCCCCTTCGCCTTGAGGTACGCGGCCAGCCCCGCGGCCGCGCGGATCACCACCGAGCGGTTCATCCGCATCGGCCCTGCGCCGATCTCACCGCGCAGCCCGGCCGTGCCGAACTGCAGCGTGCCGCTGAACCGGGCGGCGAGCTCGTCGGTCGCTCCGGCGTCGATGAGCTTCGCGAGCTCCTCGCGGGTCTCGCTGTCGGGGTCCTCGGCGAGCCAAGCCTGGGCCCGGGTGAGGAGGTCGTCCTGCGTCACGGTGTGCCTTTCGGGGTGTGCGGGCGGGAGGGCGGGGCTGTTTCTCTTCCCCACCCCGCCCCTTCCCGAACTGGGGGCGGGCCCCCGGACCCCCGTACGGCCTGCGGCCGTGCCCCCGAACGCCGGGCGGGCCGGGTTTCCGCCCGGGGGGCGAGGTCCGGCCCCGCCGGCGATCGAGGCGCGGGGTCCGGGGCGGAGCCCCGGTGTCGGGAAGGGACGCGGGTCTCAGATGCGGTCGAGGACCCGCGTCAGCAGCTCGCCCATCCGCGCGGCCGAGTCACGGCCCGCCTGGAGGACCTCCTCGTGGTTCAGCGGCTCGCCCGAGAGCCCCGCCGCCAGGTTGGTGACGAGCGAGATGCCCAGGACCTCGGCGCCGGCCTCGCGGGCCGCGATGGCCTCCAGGACCGTGGACATGCCGACGAGGTCGCCGCCCATGACGCGGACCATGTTGATCTCGGCCGGGGTCTCGTAGTGCGGGCCGGGGAACTGGACGTACACGCCCTCTTCGAGGGTCTCGTCGACCTCCTTGCACAGCGCGCGCAGGCGCGGCGAGTACAGGTCGGTGAGGTCGACGAAGTTCGCGCCCACGATGGGGGAGGCGGCCGTCAGGTTGATGTGGTCGCTGATGAGGACCGGCTGGCCGGGGCGCATGCCCTCGCGCAGGCCGCCGCAGCCGTTGGTGAGGATGATCGTCTTGCAGCCGGCGGCGACGGCGGTGCGGACGCCGTGGGCGACGGAGGCGACGCCCCGGCCCTCGTAGAAGTGGGTGCGGCCCAGGAAGACCAGCGCGCGCTTGTCGCCGATCTTGTACGAGCGGACCTTGCCGCCGTGTCCTTCGACGGCCGGCGGCGGGAAGCCGGGGAGTTCGGTGACCGGGAACTCGGCCTCGGGGGCTCCGAGGGCGTCGACGGCGGGCGCCCAGCCCGAGCCCATGACGAGGGCGACGTCGTGGTTGTCGACTCCGGTCAGCTCGCGAAGTCGTGCGGCAGCGGCCTCGGCGGCCTCGTACGGGGTGGCAGTTGCGTTCACTGACTCTCTCGCCTCGGGGAGGGGAGTCCGAGGGGGGCCCCGGACGGATTTGGTACGCGAAGAAGCGTAGCCGGAGAATGCCTACGCGCGTAGATGACGATGCTGACGGACATGCGATCGTTGTCTTGTCGTTTCCGACGAACGGGCGGGTCCGACCCTCCCGGGCGGATCAACAGGGACGCTTGCGCAACTCCATCACGTAGTCGTGCGGCGCGCCCGCCGACTCGGCCGCGTCCGCGACCTCGCCCAGGTACCGCGCGGACGGCAGGCCGCCCTCGTAGGCGTTGAGCACGTAGACCCAGGCGGGCTCCTCGCCGTCGAGCGTGTGCACCCGCACCCGCATCCGCCGGTAGATGTCCAGGCCCACGCCCTCCCAGCGGTCCATGGAGTCCTCGTCCATCGGCGCGATGTCGTACAGCGCCACGAAGACCTGGGAGCGGGGGGCCTCCACGATGGTGGCCAGCGCTCCCTCCCAGCCCATCTGCTCACCGCCGAAGGTGAGCCGCCAGCCGTTCAGCCAGCCGGTGCCGCGCAGCGGGGAGTGCGGTGCGCGGCGGCTCATCAGCCGCGCGTCGAGGTTGCCGGCGAAAGCGGCGTAGAGCGACATGGCACCGAGAGTACGGGAGCGGGCGGGGTGCCCGGCGAACTCCGAGGTGGCGGGCGTGCGGAGGCCTCGCGACACCCCTACGGTGCCCCGACGTGAGGCAGCGCGGGGCGTGCGGGAGAATGGGGTACGCACTTGAAGCGTGCGGGACAATGGTGTACGCACTGCACCCCAGCGGGGGGACCCCCCGGCAGAACGAGAGCGCGAGGCGTAGATCCCAGTGACCCGGATCGTGATCATCGGCGGCGGACCCGGCGGATACGAGGCGGCCCTGGTGGGCGCCCAACTCGGCGCGGAGGTGACCGTCGTCGACTGCGACGGCCTCGGCGGCGCGTCCGTCCTGACCGACTGCGTCCCCTCCAAGACCCTGATCGCCACCGCCGAGGTGATGACCACCTTCGACTCCTCGTACGAGGAGCTCGGCATCATCGTCGCGGACGACACCCCGCACGTCGAGCAGGCCGCCCGCGTCGTCGGCGTGGACCTCGGCAAGGTCAACCGACGCGTGAAGCGCCTCGCGCTCGCCCAGTCGCACGACATCACCGCCTCCGTCACCCGGGCCGGCGCCCGGGTGCTGCGCGGCCGCGGCCGGCTCTCCGGCCGGCAGGCCGTGGACGGCTCCCGCCAGGTGATCGTCACCGCGGCCGACGGCACGGAGGAGACGCTCACCGCGGACGCCGTGCTGATCGCGACCGGTGCCCACCCGCGCGAGGTGCCCGACGCCAAGCCGGACGGCGAGCGCATCCTGAACTGGACGCAGGTCTACGACCTGAAGGAGCTCCCGGAGGAGCTCATCGTGGTCGGCTCCGGCGTCACCGGCGCCGAGTTCGCCGGCGCCTACCAGGCGCTCGGCTCCCGGGTCACCCTCGTCTCCTCCCGCGACCGGGTGCTGCCGGGCGAGGACCCTGACGCGGCGGCCGTCCTCGAGGACGTGTTCCGGCGCCGCGGCATGAACGTCATGGCCCGCTCCCGCGCCGAGTCCGCCAAGCGGGTCGGCGACCGGGTCGAGGTCACCCTCTCGGACGGCCGGGTCATCTCCGGCACGCACTGCCTGATGGCGGTCGGCGCGATCCCGAACTCGGCCGGAATGGGCCTGGAGGAGGCCGGGGTCAAGGTGAAGGACTCCGGTCACATCTGGACCGACCGGGTCTCCCGTACCAGCGCCCCCGGCGTGTACGCGGCCGGCGACGTCACCGGCGTCTTCGCGCTGGCCTCGGTCGCCGCCATGCAGGGCCGTATCGCGATGTACCACTTCCTCGGCGACGCGGTGGCCCCGCTGAACCTGAAGACGGTCTCGTCGAACGTCTTCACCGACCCCGAGATCGCCACCGTCGGCTACACGCAGGCCGACGTGGACGCGGGCAAGATCGACGCCAAGGTCGTCAAGCTGCCGCTGCTGCGCAACCCCCGTGCGAAGATGCAGGGCATCAGGGACGGCTTCGTCAAGATCTTCTGCCGCCCGGGCACCGGCATCGTGGTCGGCGGCTGTGTCGTCGCCCCGAAGGCGAGCGAGCTGATCCACCCGATCTCGATCGCGGTCGACAACAATCTGACGGTCGAACAGATCGCAAATGCTTTCACCGTGTACCCCTCCCTGTCGGGCTCGATCGCGGAAGTGGCACGGCAGTTGCACACCCGAAAGTCGGCGGACGAGGCGTAACACCCCCGGCCGGCCCCGCTCCCGCCTGCGGGAACGGTTCGCCGACTCGGACAACCCCCGGCAAGGCGGGGCATAGATCAACCAACGACGGGGCCTCCCATACCACTTGGAGGCCCCGTCCGTGCGCATCTTCTGCAATTCGGCGCATAGTGCTGAAAAGTATCGGCCGGTCACGTTACTGTCAGTTTCGTGTTCGCTGCAGAACGTCGTCAGTTGATCCTCGAAATGGTGCGAGCCAATGGGGCCGTGTCGCTCCGCGAGCTCGCCCGCGTCGTCCAGACCTCGGAAGTGACCGTACGGAGAGACGTACGGGCGCTCGAGGCAGAAGGACTCCTCGACCGCCGCCACGGCGGTGCGGTGTTGCCGGGTGGATTCACGCGAGAATCCGGCTTCCCGCAGAAATCCCATCTCGCGACCGCGGAGAAGACGGCCATCGCCGACGTCGCCGCGAGCCTCGTCGAAGAAGGCGAGGCCATTGTCGTCGGCGCCGGGACGACCACGCAGGAGCTGGCCCGCCGGCTCGCCCGCGTGCCCGGTCTGACCGTGGTCACCAACTCCCTGCTCGTCGCCCAGGCCCTCGCCCACGCCAACCGGGTCGAGGTCGTCATGACCGGCGGCACCCTGCGCGGCTCCAACTACGCGCTGGTGGGCAGCGGTGCCGAGCAGTCCCTCCAGGGGCTGCGGGTCTCCCGGGCCTTCCTCTCCGGAAGCGGGCTCACCGCCGAGCGGGGCCTGTCCACGTCCAACATGCTCTCCGCGAGCGTGGACCGGGCGCTGGTGCAGGCGGCGGCGGAGGTCGTCGTCCTCGCCGACCACACCAAGCTCGGCTCCGACACCATGTTCCAGACGGTGCCGACGGACGTCATCACCCGGCTGGTCACCGACGAGCCCCCGGCCCACGACGACCGGGCCGCCACCGAGCTCCAGGCCCTCGCCGACCAGGGCGTGCAGATCGCCGTCGCAGGCACCGGCCAGGGCCAGGGCGGCGGCGACCAGCACCCTCCGGGCGCCCGGCCCCGCCGTGACATGCCCCTCCCGGTCCAGCGGGGCCGGATGGCAGCCGGGCAGTACCGGGGCCCGGGCGGCGCGATGGCCGCGGAGACGATGGAGCGCACCGCGCGCGTCGCGGACATGCGTCGCCGCTGAGGCCCCGAGGGACCCTCCCCCAGGGGTCCCACGCCCTCCGCGCGCACGGCAGGAAACCCCCGGTGGTCCGGTGGCGTCGCGAGCCGCTCGGCCGTGAGTCCCCGCAGGGCCGGCGCGAGCCGCTCAGTCCTTGAGGCCGCGCAGGGTCAGGGCGAGGAGACGATCCGCGAGCAGGGTGTCCTCCGGGCACTGCTCCGCCGCCAGCGCGATCGCGTTGGTCAGCTGCATCAGGTCGCCGATCGACACGTCGGCGCGGACCTGCCCCGCCTCCTGGGCGCGCCCGAGCAGCCGCTCGCCCGCCGCACGCAGCGGATCGCTGCACCGGGCGAGGGCCGAACTCCGGTCGTACGAGGCGGACATCAGCGCGTGCGCGAGCCCCCGGTACTCGACCGCGTGGGTGATCAGGGCCCGCAGCCATTCCACGAGCGCCCGGCACGGCGCGTCCGCCCCCGCCAGATCCCGCGAGCGGTCGAGCAGTTCCGCCAGGGCCTCCTGGAAGACCGCGTTGAGGAGCTCGGCCCGGGTGGGGAAGTGACGGTAGAGCGTGCCGATCCCGACGCCCGCGCGCCGCGCGATCTCCTCCAGGGGCGCGTCGGTGCCCTGTCGCGCGAAGGCGGCCCGGGCTTCGGTGAGCAGCCGCTCGTGGTTGCGGCGCGCGTCGGCTCGCATGGTGATGGCCTCCCCTGGTCCGGCCCGATCCGCGGGACACGGCATGCCCGAAGGGCCCGCAGGCGGCTGCCTGCGGGCCCTTCGTACCGTACTGGGTGCGACGTCAGTCCTTGATGTCGCAGATGGAGGCACCGGAGGTGACCGACGCGCCGACCTCGGCGTTCAGCCCCTTGACGGTGCCGGAGCGGTGCGCGTTCAGCGGCTGCTCCATCTTCATGGCCTCCAGGACGACGATCAGGTCGCCCTCCTTGACCTCCTGGCCCTCCTCGACCGCGACCTTGACGATCGTGCCCTGCATCGGGGAGGCGAGGGTGTCGCCGGAGGCGGTCGGGCCGGACTTCTTGGCCGCGCGCCGCTTCGGCTTCGCACCCGCCGCGAGGCCCGTGCGGGCCAGCGTCATGCCGAGCGAGGACGGCAGGGAGACCTCGAGGCGCTTGCCGCCGACCTCGACGACGATCGTCTCGCGGTTGCCCTCGTCCTCGTCCGCCTCGCCGCCGGCGGGGGCGAACGGCTTGATCTCGTTGACGAACTCCGTCTCGATCCACCGGGTGTGGACGCGGAACGGGTCGGCGGTGAAGTCGGGGTCGACGACGACGGCCTGGTGGAACGGGATCGCGGTCGCCATGCCCTCGACCTTGAACTCCGCCAGGGCGCGGGCGGCGCGCTGGAGCGCCTGCTCGCGGGTCGCACCGGTGACGATCAGCTTGGCGAGGAGCGAGTCCCACGCCGGGCCGATGACCGAGCCCGACTCGACACCGGCGTCCAGACGGACACCGGGGCCGGTGGGGGCGTTGAAGACGGTGACGGTGCCGGGGGCGGGCAGGAAGCCGCGGCCCGGGTCCTCGCCGTTGATGCGGAACTCGAAGGAGTGACCGCGCACGGCGGGGTCGCCGTAACCGAGCTCCTCGCCGTCGGCGATGCGGAACATCTCACGGACCAGGTCGAGGCCGGTGACCTCTTCGGTGACCGGGTGCTCGACCTGGAGGCGGGTGTTGACCTCCAGGAAGGAGATCGTGCCGTCGGTGCCGACGAGGAACTCGACCGTGCCGGCGCCGACGTAGCCGGCCTCCTTCAGGATCGCCTTCGACGCCGCGTACAGCTCCGCGTTCTGCTCGGCCGTCAGGAACGGCGCGGGCGCCTCCTCGACCAGCTTCTGGTGGCGGCGCTGGAGCGAGCAGTCACGGGTGGAGACCACGACCACGTTGCCGTGCGAGTCGGCGAGGCACTGCGTCTCGACGTGCCGCGGCTTGTCGAGGTAGCGCTCGACGAAGCACTCGCCGCGGCCGAAGGCGGCGACGGCCTCGCGGACGGCGGAGTCGTACAGCTCGGGGACCTCTTCGAGGGTCCGGGCGACCTTCAGGCCGCGACCGCCGCCACCGAAGGCGGCCTTGATCGCGATCGGCAGGCCGTGCTCCTCGGCGAAGGCGACGACCTCGTCGGCGCCGGACACCGGGTCGGGCGTACCGGCGACGAGCGGGGCGCCGGCGCGCTGCGCGATGTGACGCGCCGCCACCTTGTCGCCGAGGTCGCGGATCGCCTGCGGCGGCGGGCCGATCCAGATCAGACCGGCGTCCAGGACCGCCTGTGCGAACTCGGCGTTCTCGGAGAGGAAGCCGTAGCCCGGGTGGACGGCGTCCGCGCCGGAGTCCTTCGCGGCCTGCAACACCTTGGCCATGTCCAGATAACTGGTCGCCGGAGTGTCACCGCCCAGAGCGAACGCCTCGTCGGCCGCCCGGACGTGCAGAGCGTCCCGGTCCGGATCGGCGTACACGGCCACGCTGCCGATACCCGCGTCCCGGCACGCCCGGGCCACACGGACAGCGATTTCGCCACGGTTGGCGATGAGCACCTTGCGCACGATGGCTCCCTCCTTGAAACAAGCTGAGTTTAGGGACTGCCGACACGGCCTTTCGACCCGTCCCCAGTGGTGAGCTTGCCCACACGGAGCGTGACCCCGGGCCTGCTCGGGTCGTGAATTCCCTTGTCGCACCACGGTACGCAGGGTTCCTTTACGGCACAGTAGCTCCGAGGTGTGGCGCAGGTCTCTGTTCATGCGGCCAGTCGCCATTCGGGTTTCTTTGTCGAGTCCCTACGAATGGCTCAACGATTCTTTGCGGACCCGGTGCCGCCGCCCGTTCGTGTGCGAACCCTTGTCCCGGTGTTTACCGGCCAGTAGCCTTCGCGCTGTCGATCGTACTGTCGGTAACAAGCGAATGCA
Source organism: Streptomyces wedmorensis (assembly GCF_000716445.1). Lineage (GTDB taxonomy): Bacteria > Actinomycetota > Actinomycetes > Streptomycetales > Streptomycetaceae > Streptomyces > Streptomyces wedmorensis. The sequence continues at coordinate 114,553 of NZ_JNWK01000040.1, read as the reverse complement.
GGGGGTGGCCGAGGTGGCCCGCAGACCGATAGCTCTCGTGACGGCGGCGGTGCTCCTCCTCGAAGCGCCCGGCATCGTCGCGATCAACGCCGTGATGGCGCGGTTCGTCGAGGTGCAGGCCATGTCGCTCGACGGCATGGACCCCGACGCGATGGTCACCGGCACCTGGGCGCTCGGCATCGGCTCCGGTGCCGCCCTCGTCCTCTGCGGTCTCGTCGCCCTCGTCGCGGGCATCCGCGACCGGGCGCCCGGCCGCTTCGGCAGGGTGCTCCTCATCGGCTGCGCCGTCGTCCACGGCATCCTCGGCGCGGTCGCCGTCGGCCTCCTCGGCTGGAAGGCCTTCGCCTTCCTGATGCTCGTCCTCGGCCTGCTCGTCCTCACCCTGGTGATGTACGGCAAGGAGACCCCGGAGGCGGAACCCGCGGCGGGGCCCGCGGCCGCCTGAGCGGTCAGGTCCAGAGGTCGGTGATCTCGACGTTCAGCTTGCGCAGCAGCTTGCGCAGCAGCGGCAGCGACAGGCCGATCACGTTGCCCGGGTCGCCGTCGATGCCGTCGATGAACGGCGCCGAGCGCCCGTCGAGGGTGAACGCGCCCGCCACGTGCAGCGGTTCGCCGCTGGCCACGTACGCCGCGATCTCCTGGTCCGTCGGCTCGCCGAAACGCACCACGGTGGAGGCGGTCGCCGACTCGTACCGCTTGGCGGCCGTGTCGTACACGCAGTGACCGGTCTGCAGGATGCCGGCCCGGCCGCGCATCGCCTTCCAGCGGGCGGTGGCCTCCTCGGCGTCCGCCGGCTTGCCGAGGGCCTGCTTGTCGAGTTCCAGGACCGAGTCGCAGCCGATCACGAGCGCGCCGAAGACCTCGGGCCTGGCGGCCACGTGGGCGGCCTTCGCCTCGGCGAGCGCGAGGGCCAGCTCGGCCGGGGTCGGGGCGTGGACCTTGTCCTCGTCGACACCGCTCACGATCACCTCGGGGGTGAGCCCTGCCTGGCGGAGCAGGCCGAGACGGGCGGGGGAGGCGGAGGCGAGCACGACACGGCGCGGGTCAGCAGTCATGGGGGCAGCGTAGTCAGTACCGCCCGCCCGTTCCCGCCGAACCGGCCCCCGTCACCGGCTCGTCGCCCGTCGGCGACGCGTGCCGCCCCGGACCGGCCTCCGTCCGCGGCTCGTCGCCCGTCGGCGACGCGCGCCGCCCCGAACCGGCCTCCGTCCGCGGCTCGTCGCCCGTCGGCGACGCGCGCCGCCGCGACGCGGCTTCCGTCACCGGCTCATCGCGAGCTGGCGACGAACATCGCCACCACCATCGCCAGCGCCAGGAGCACGCCGGTGCGGCGGAGCATCGCCTGCATGTCCCGCAGGAACTTCGGGGGCTGGTTCTTCGGGTCGGACCACAGCATGCCCCGATCCTCCGGGCGCGGCCCGCGGGGCGCCTGAGTACGGATACTCAGGCGCCCCGCGCCGAAGGACTATTCGCGGACGAACACGCCGTCGCGCGCGGCCGCGAGCGCCGCCGTCGCGGCCCGTTCCGCCACGTCCGCGGCGAGCTCCTCGTGGGTGACCGCGAAGCGGTAGTAGAGCGGTGCGGAGACGGCCCGGAGCAGCTCCACGGGGTCCGTCCCGGCCGGGACCTCGCCGCGGGCGGCGCCCTTGGCGACGGCCGGGGTCCATTCGGCGAGCCGGGTCCGGTAGAAGCCGGCGAGGGCGCGGGCGCACTCCTCGTCGCAGGCCGCCGCGGCGATGACCGCGCGGAAGACGGCGCCCATCCGGGGGTCGGTGAGGGTGGCCCGGACGAGTTCGGCGTTGGCCCGGAGGTCGCCGGCGAGGGTGCCGGTGTCGGCGGCGGGCAGGGACTGCTCCGCCATGTCGTGCAGGAGGTCGCCGACCAGGCCGGTGGGGGAGGTCCAGCGGCGGTAGACGGTGGTCTTGCCGACGCCGGCGCTCGCGGCGATCCGGTCCATGTTCAGGGCGTGGAAGCCGGACTCCGCCAGGGCGTCCAGGGTGGCGTCGAGGACGGCCCTCCGGACCTTCGCGGTGCGGCCGCCGGGGCGCAGGGTGCCGGGCGTGGCCGGCCGACTCTCGTTCAAACGGGTCTCCAGTTCCATTAACGCCATCGACTCTGCTACGGTACGGGACATCTTAACGGAACCAGCTTCCCATTAAGGGGTCTCGCATGGTCACCCTCGATCTCCCCGCCCCCGCGGACCGCGCCGAAACCCGCATGACCGGCCGGACGCGGCTCGTCCTCGTCGTCCTGCTCCTCGCCCAGTTCATGCTGGCCGTCGACTTCTCGATCCTGAACGTGGCCCTGCCCGTCATCGGCCAGGGGCTCGGCTTCACCCTCGGCGGCCTCCAGTGGATCGCCACCGCCTTCGCCCTCGCCGCCGCCGGCTTCACCCTCCTCTTCGGGCGCGTCGCCGACCTCGTCGGCCGCCGCCGCCTCTTCCTCGGCGGCATGGCGCTCCTCGGCCTCTCCTCGCTCGTCGGCGGCCTCGCCACCGGCCCGGAGGTGCTGATGGCCGCCCGGGTCGCCCAGGGCCTCGCCACCGCCGCCGTCACCCCCGCCGGGCTCTCCCTGCTCACCTCCTCCTTCCCCGAGGGCCCGCTGCGCGCCAAGGCGCTCGGCCTCAACGGCGCCCTGATGTCCGCGGGCTTCACCACCGGCGCGATCCTCGGCGGCGTCCTCACCGACCTGCTCTCCTGGCGCTGGGCCTTCCTCGTCAACGTGCCGGTCGCCCTCGCCGTCCTCCTCGTCGCCCCCGCCGTCGTCCAGGAGAGCCGTCCCGCGGTCCGCCCCCGCCTCGACGTGCCCGGCGCGATCACCGTCACCGGCGGCCTCCTCGCCCTCGTCTACGGCCTGACCGTCGCCGGCGAGCACGGCTGGACCGATCCCGCCGCCCTCCTCGCCCTCGCCGCCGGAGCCGTCCTCCTCGCCGCCTTCGGCCTCGTCGAGCGCCGCGCCGCCTCGCCCCTCGTCCCCCTCCACGTCCTGAAGCGCCGCACGGTCGTCTGGGGCAACGCCGCCGGGCTCGTCGCCTTCGTCACCGAGACCTCGCTGGTCTTCCTGATGACGCTCCACCTCCAGGACGTCCTCGGCTTCTCGCCGCTCGCCGCCGGGCTCTCCTTCGGCGTCCTCGGCGCCGGCACGATCCTCGGCGGGGTGACCGCCTCCCGCTTCATCGGCCGCTTCGGAGCCCGTACCGCCCTCGTCTCCGGCGGACTCCTCCAGGCCGTCGCGACCCTCTCCCTGTACGGGCTCGGCGACGACCGCAGCGGCCTCTGGCTGCTGCTCGCCGCGACCTTCGCGGGCGGCGTCGGCAACATGCTCGCGATCGTCGGTTTCATGGTCACCGCCACCTCGGGCATCCCCGACGGCGAGCAGGGCGCGGCGACCGGCCTCGCGACCATGACCCAGCAGATCGGCATCACCATGGGCACGCCGATCATGAGCGCCGTCGTCGTCACCGCCCCCGTGCTCCTCGACGGCATCGGCCTCGCGGTCCTCGTCAACGCCGCGATCGTCGCCGCCGGAGCCGTCCTGGCCGGGCTCTTCCTCCCCCGCGCGTGACGGCCCCCTCCGCCGTACCCGACGGGATCGGCGTACGCGAGAGGCCGGACCCCCCGCACACGGGGTCCGGCCTCTCGTCACGTGTCGGCTAGACGGGCCAGTACGACCTCGCCCAGGCCCGCGGGCCCGGACGCTGCCGTACCTTCCGCGCGATGCGGGAGGGATCCGACCACCCCTCCGGCACCGCCGGGCCGGCGCCCTCGGCGGACGCCGCCGCCGTGGCCGCGGCCCGGGCTTGAACGACCGCCAGTGCGGCGGCCAGCTCCTCGGGCGTCGGGTTTCCTCGTACGACCTTGATCACAACGGCTCCTTCAGCGCTCGTACGGGGCCTACAGCGGGATGTTGCCGTGCTTCTTCGGGGGAAGGGATTCCCGCTTCGTCCGCAGTTGACGCAGCCCCTTCACGATCTGCGGGCGGGTGTCGGAGGGCAGGATCACCCCGTCGATGTAACCGCGCTCGGCCGCGATGTACGGGTTGAGCAGCGCGTCCTCGTACTCCTGCATCAGCCGCGCCCGCTCCGCGTCGACGTCCTTGCTGGCGGCCTCGGCCTCGGCGATCGTCCGGCGGTGCAGGATGTTGACCGCGCCCTGCGCGCCCATGACCGCGATCTGCGCCGTCGGCCACGCCAGGTTCAGGTCCGCGCCCAGGTGCTTGGAGCCCATGACGTCGTACGCGCCGCCGAAGGCCTTGCGGGTGATGACGGTGATCAGCGGGACGGTCGCCTCGGCGTACGCGTAGATCAGCTTCGCGCCGCGCCGGATGATGCCGCCGTACTCCTGGTCCACGCCCGGCAGGAAGCCCGGTACGTCCACGAAGGTCAGGACCGGGATGTTGAACGCGTCGCAGGTGCGGACGAACCGCGCGGCCTTCTCGGACGCGTTGATGTCCAGGCAACCCGCGAACTGCATCGGCTGGTTGGCGACCACGCCGACCGGGAAGCCCTCCACCCGGCCGAAGCCGGTCACGATGTTCGGCGCGAACAGCGCCTGGGTCTCCAGGAACTCGCCGTCGTCCAGGACGTGCTCGATGACCTTGTGCATGTCGTACGGCTGGTTCGCCGAGTCCGGGATCAGCGTGTCGAGCTCGCGGTCCTCGTCCGACACCTCGGTCTCCGCGGTCTCCGGGAAGGCCGGCGGCTCGGAGAGGTTGTTCGACGGCAGGTACGACAGGAGCGACTTCACGTACTCGATCGCGTCCTTCTCGTCCCCCGACATGTGATGCGCCACGCCCGAGGTCGAGTTGTGCGTCCGGGCGCCGCCCAGCTCCTCGAAGCCCACGTCCTCGCCGGTCACCGTCTTGATGACGTCCGGACCGGTGATGAACATGTGCGAGGTCTGGTCCACCATCACCGTGAAGTCGGTGATCGCGGGGGAGTACACCGCGCCGCCCGCGCACGGGCCGACGACCAGCGAGATCTGCGGGATCACCCCGGACGCGTGCGTGTTGCGGCGGAAGATCTCGCCGTACATGCCGAGCGCGCTCACACCCTCCTGGATGCGCGCGCCGCCCGAGTCGTTGATGCCGACGACCGGGCAGCCGGTCTTCAGCGCGAAGTCCATCACCTTGATGATCTTCTGGCCGTACGTCTCGCCGAGCGCCCCGCCGAAGACGGTGAAGTCCTGCGAGAAGACGGCGACCGGGCGCCCGTCGACCGTGCCGTAGCCGGTGACGACACCGTCTCCGTACGGGCGGTTCTTCTCCAGGCCGAAGTTGGTCGACCGGTGCCGCGCCAGCTCGTCCAGCTCGACGAACGAGCCTTCGTCGAGGAGCAGGGCGATCCGCTCGCGCGCGGTCAGCTTGCCCTTGGCGTGCTGCTTCTCCACCGCACGCTCCGAGCCGGCGTGAGTGGCCTCGTCGATACGGCGCTTGAGGTCCGCGATCTTGCCTGCGGTCGTGTGAATGTCGATCTCGTACTGCTCTGCCGGCTCGGACATCGGGATGCGGCTCCCTGCCTGGTCACGGGGGGTTCGTTGACTACGAATGGGCTACTGCTGACCTACTGACCCGTAGCGTATCGACGCACATACGGTTCGGCACTGCGGTCTTTGCCACACCTACTCTGGCTTGCATGACGTCCTCCCAAGGCTCCGGCGGACCCTGGTCCGACCTCGACCGGCCCCCGCTGAACGCTCCCGGACTGCGCCGCGCGCTCGTGACGCCCGACGGTCCCTGGACCTCGCTCGACGTGGTCACCACCACCGGTTCCACCAACAGCGACCTCGCCGCCCGCGCCGACGAGCTGCCCGAAGGCGCCGTCCTCGTCGCCGAGGAGCAGACCTCGGGCCGCGGCCGCCTCGACCGCAGCTGGACGGCGCCGGCCCGCTCCGGACTCTTCGTCTCCGTCCTCCTCAAGCCCGAGGTGCCGGTCCACCGCTGGGGCTGGCTCCCGCTGCTCACCGGCGTGGCCGCCGCCACCGGCCTCGCGAAGGCCGCCGGCGTCGACATGTCCCTCAAGTGGCCCAACGACCTCCTCGTCTCCGTCGACGGCGAGGAACGCAAGACCGGCGGCATCCTCGCCGAGCGGGCCGGCGCGGACGGCATCGTCGTCGGCCTCGGCATCAACGTCACCCTCCGCGCGGACGAACTCCCCGTCCCCGCCGCCGGGTCCCTCCTCCTCGCCGGGGCCGTCTCCACCGACCGCGACACCCTCCTGCGGGCCGTCCTGCGCTCCCTCGGCCAGTGGTACGGCGACTGGGTACGGGCCGACGGCGACCCCGACGTCTCCGGCCTCCAGGCCGCCTACGCCGCAGGCTGCGCCACCCTCGGCCGCCGCGTCCGCGCCGACCTTCCCGGCGAACGGATGCTGGAGGGCGAGGCCGTCGCCCTCGACGGCGACGGCCGCCTCGTCGTCGCCACCGAAGGCGGCGGCACCGAAGCCGTCGGCGCGGGCGACATCGTCCACCTCCGGACCTAGGGCATGCGCTCCGCCCCCGGCGGAACGGGTGGGCACGCCCCCGATGGGTGCCGCGCCCTCCGGGCACTTCACCCGGAGGGCCTCCCGCGCCACGGGGCCGGGTGAGCGTTCCGGCGTGAGCCAGCGCACACCTGTCGTATCGTGGAGCGCGATCCAGGCGACAGATCGGCAGGGCAAGTGGGCAGGGAACGGGCAGGAGGCGGCCGGTGACCGTCGACGACGAGAACGAGGGCGGCACGCCCGAGCCCCCCACGTACCCCACCCCTCACCACGAGGTCGACCACACGGCCGAGCCGAGCGACGACCCCCTCGCCATCCGCCTCGAACAGCTCATCCTCGGCGCGGACCGTCGCTACACCCCGTTCCAGGCCGCCCGCACCGCCGGCGTCTCCATGGAGCTCGCCTCCCGCTTCTGGCGCGCCATGGGCTTCGCCGACATCGGCCAGGCCAAGGCGCTCACCGAGGCCGACGTGCTGGCCCTGCGCCGGCTCGCCGGCCTCGTCGAGGCGGGACTGCTCAGCGAGCCGATGGCGGTGCAGGTCGCCCGCTCCACGGGCCAGACCACCGCCCGGCTGGCCGAATGGCAGATCGACTCCTTCCTGGAGGGCCTGACCGAGCCGCCCGAGCCCGGCATGACCCGCACGGAGGTCACGTACCCCCTGGTCGAGCTGCTCCTGCCCGAGCTGGAGGAGTTCCTGATCTACGTGTGGCGCAGGCAGCTCGCCGCCGCCACCGGCCGGGTCGTGCAGGCCGCCGACGACGAGGAGATGGTCGACCGGCGGCTCGCGGTCGGCTTCGCGGACCTCGTCGGCTTCACCCGGCTCACCCGCCGCCTGGAGGAGGAGGAGCTCGGCGAGCTGGTCGAGGCCTTCGAGACGACCTGCGCCGACCTCGTCGCCGCCCACGGCGGCCGGCTCATCAAGACCCTCGGCGACGAGGTGCTGTACGCCGCCGACGACGCCGGTACGGCCGCCGAGATCGCGCTGCGCCTGATCGAGACCCTCAGCCACGACGAGACGATGCCCGCGCTGCGGGTCGGCATCGCCTTCGGCACCGTCACGACCCGGATGGGCGACGTCTTCGGCACCACCGTGAACCTCGCGAGCCGCCTCACCTCGATAGCGCCGAAGGACGCCGTCCTCGTCGACGGCGCGCTCGCGGAGGAGCTGTCCAGGACCGGCGAGGCGCCCGTCTCCGAGACGGCGGCCGCCGAGGACGCGGCCCGCGCCGAGAAGGAGGGCCGCGAGCCCGCCCGCTACCGCTTCGCCCTGCAGCCCATGTGGCAGCGCCCCGTCCGAGGCCTCGGCGTCATCGAGCCCTGGCTCCTGACCCGCCGTCCGACCCAGGGCCTGTCCGGCGGATCCGGCAGGGCCTAGGATCTCCCGGTGAACGCCGGTTAACAGCCGTTAACGGGCGGGTCTGCGGTCGGGAGGGTGTGCGGTCATGTCCGAGCAGCGCTTCGGTGAGTTCGTGGTGGTCAGGAAGGACGGGGACGGTCATGTGGCCGAGCTCGTCCTCGACCGGCCCAAGGCGATGAACGCCGTCTCGTCCGAGATGGCCCGCTCCCTCGGCGCCGCCTGCGAGGCGCTCGCCGCCGACGCCTCGGTCCGCGTCACCGTGCTCACCTCGTCGAACGACCGGGCCTTCTGCGTCGGTGCCGACCTCAAGGAGCGCAACTCCTTCACCGACGCCGAACTGGTCCGCCAGCGGCCCACCGCCCGCGCCGCCTACACCGGCGTCCTGGAACTGCCGATGCCGACCGTCGCGGCCGTGCACGGCTTCGCCCTCGGCGGCGGCTTCGAGCTGGCGCTCGCCTGCGACGTCATCGTGGCCGACGCGACCGCCGTGGTCGGCCTCCCCGAGGTCTCCGTGGGCGTCATCCCGGGCGGGGGCGGTACGCAGCTGCTCCCGCGCCGGGTGGGCGCGGCGCGCGCCGCCGAGCTGGTCTTCACCGCCCGCCGGGTGGAGGCGGCGGAGGCCCGCGAGCTCGGCCTCGTGGACCTCCTGGAGGAGGACGCGCGGACGGCCGCCCTCGAACTGGCCGGCCGGATCGCGGCCAACTCGCCCGTCGGGCTCCGCGCCGCCAAGAAGGCGATGCGGCTCGGTCAGGGGCTCGACCTGCGGGCGGGCCTCGAGGTCGAGGACGCGGCCTGGCGCTCGGTGGCCTTCTCGGGCGACCGCGCGGAGGGCGTCGCGGCCTTCAACGAGAAGCGCAGGCCGAACTGGCCGGGCGAGTAGGAGTCCCGCGCCGTCCCGGTTTCCGTGTTCCTCTCGAATTTCACCGAATGTCACGTACGGTGACGTCTCGAAGGTGAAATCGGGTCAAACCTCCCTAAGCTGGAGGAATGGGAGAGGATGTACGGCTGCGGGCCGTAGTGGCGCTGGCGCAGGGGATGGCGGCGGCGCACACTCCGCGAGAGTTCTGGCGGGCGGCGGCGCTCGGGGCCTGTGAGGGGCTGGACGGCACGTTCGCGGCCCTGTCCGTCTGGCAGCGGGACCACGGCCGGCTGAAGGTCCTCGTGAACGCGGGGGTGCGGGCCGTGGGCGAGGAGGAGTTCCCGGACTCGGAGACGTATCCGGTGCACCAGTTCCCCGAGATCACCGAGTTCCTGCACGATCAGTGGGCGGGCGGCGGCGAGCCCGACTCCTGGGTCGAGACCGCCGCCGACCGGGTCCCCACCGGCCGCGTCCTGGGCCTGCGGAAGCGGGGCCGGGGCTGCTGCGTGGTCGCCCCGATCGTGCTGCACGGCCGGGCCTGGGGGGAGCTGTACGTGGCCCGCCCGCCGGAGGCGAAACCTTTCACCCGGGCGGACGCCGACTTCGCGACCGTCCTCTCCGCGGTCGTCGCCGCTGGCATCGCCCAGGCCGAGCGCCTGGAGGAGGTGCGCAAGCTGGCCTTCACCGACCCGCTCACCGGACTCGCCAACCGGCGCGCCGTCGACACCCGCCTCGACGAGGCCATCGAGCGCTACCGGGTGGACGGCTCCGTGGTCAGCCTCGTGGTCTGCGACCTCAACGGCCTCAAGCGGGTCAACGACACCCACGGCCACGCCGTCGGCGACCGTCTCCTCGAACGCTTCGGCTCCGTCCTCTCCCGCTGCGGCGCCCGGCTCCCCGGCGCCCTCGCGGCCCGCCTGGGCGGCGACGAGTTCTGCCTGCTCGCGGTCGGCCCCACGGCGGACGAGGTCGTCGCCGTCGCCGAGGAACTCTGCGTACGGGCCGCCGAACTGGAACTCGGCGAGGGCGTCGCCTGCGGCGTGGCCTCCACCGGCGACCCCATCGGCCCCCTCAAGTCCGCCCGCCGCCTCTTCCGGCTCGCCGACGCGGCCCAGTACCAGGCCAAGGCCGACCGCTCCGCCAAGCCCGTCGTCGCCGGCCGCCACGGCACCGTCATCCGTCTCGCGGACGCCCCGCCCGGCGCCCGCGACCGCCGCCGCTTCCGCGACGCCCCCACCGCCGAACCCCCGCCGAACCCCCGCCCGCCCGAACCGTCCTGACGGGGCCGGGGCCTGCCGGACGCTCCGGCCGGCCTCCTCGACCGGTAAGGGTCCGCGGTGTGTCGGGACAGTGACACATTCCCCTAGTGACATGTCGGTCTTCAATCCGTAGGGTGCTGAATATGGATATGCAGACAGTCGTCGTCCTCGGCACGTCCGGCACGACCCCGCAGGACGTCATCGACGTCGCCCGCCACGGCGCCCGCGTCGAGCTGTCGACCGACGCGGTGGCCGCGCTGGCCGCCGCGCGGGAGATCGTGGACGCCCTCGCCGCCAAGCCCGAGCCCGTCTACGGGGTCTCGACCGGATTCGGCGCCCTCGCCACCCGGCACATCGGCCACGAGCTCCGCGCCCAGCTCCAGCGCAACATCGTCCGGTCGCACGCCGCCGGCATGGGCCCGCGCGTCGAGCGCGAGGTCGTCCGCGCGCTGATGTTCCTGCGGCTGAAGACCGTGGCCTCCGGCCACACCGGCGTCCGCCCCGAGGTCGCGCAGACCATGGCCGACGTCCTCAACGCCGGCATCACCCCGGTCGTGCACGAGTACGGCTCCCTCGGCTGCTCCGGCGACCTCGCCCCCCTCTCCCACTGCGCCCTCGCGCTCATGGGCGAAGGCGACGCCGAGGGCCCGGACGGCGTGGTCAAGCCCGCCGGCGAGCTGCTCGCCGCCGCCGGCATCGCGCCCGTCGAGCTCAAGGAGAAGGAGGGCCTCGCCCTCCTCAACGGCACCGACGGCATGCTCGGCATGCTGGTCATGGCCCTCGCCGACCTCGACACCCTCTACAAGTCGGCCGACATCACCGCCGCGCTCTCCCTCGAAGCCCTCCTCGGCACCGAGAAGGTCCTCGAGCCCGAGCTGCACGCGATCCGCCCGCACCCCGGCCAGGCCGCCTCCGCCGCCAACATGCTCGCCGTCCTCAAGGGCTCCGGCCTCACCGGCCACGCCCAGGCGGGCGAGGCGCCGCGCGTCCAGGACGCCTACTCGGTGCGCTGTGCCCCGCAGGTCGCCGGCGCCGGCCGCGACACCATGGCCCACGCCCGGCTCGTCGCCGAGCGCGAGCTCGCCGCCGCCGTCGACAACCCGGTCGTCCTCCCCGACGGCCAGGTCCGCTCCAACGGCAACTTCCACGGCGCCCCGGTCGCGTACGTCCTCGACTTCCTCGCGATCGCCGCCGCCGACCTCGGCTCCATCGCCGAGCGCCGCACCGACCGGCTCCTCGACAAGAACCGCTCGCACGGCCTGCCGCCGTTCCTCGCGGACGACGCCGGCGTCGACTCGGGCCTGATGATCGCCCAGTACACGCAGGCCGCCCTGGTCAGCGACATGAAGCGGCTCGCCGTCCCGGCCTCCGCCGACTCCATCCCGTCCTCCGCGATGCAGGAGGACCACGTCTCCATGGGCTGGTCCGCCGCCCGCAAGCTGCGCACCGCGATCGGCAACCTCAACCGGATCATCGCGGTCGAGATGTACGCCGCCACCCGCGGCATCGAGCTCCGCGAGGGCCTCACCCCGGCGCCCGCCTCGCGGGCCGCCATCGACGCGCTGCGCGCGGCCGGCGTCGAGGGCCCCGGCCCGGACCGCTTCCTCGCCCCCGACCTGGCCGCCGCCGACGCCTTCGTCCGCGACGGGAAGCTCGTCGCCGCCGTGGAGCCGGTCACCGGCCCGCTGGCGTGACGATCACCCGCGGGTGACGAGGGCCCGCCCCCGGTTTCCGGGGGCGGGCCCTCGTGCGTAGGGGAGTTCAGAACGCCCGGCCGCGCCGGCGCATCGCGAGGGCCACGAAGCCCGCGCCGACGCCGAGGAAGCCCGTGCCGCCCAGAACGTACGGGGTGGTGTCGAGCCGGCCGGTGTCGGCCAGGCGCCCCTCGGCGACGGGGCCGTCCTGACTCACCCCGACCCGGACCCCGCCCTGCTCGTCGGTGGCGTTCGCGGACGGCACGAACCACAGGGCGCACAGCAGCGTCCCCGCGGCGGTGGCGGTCAGCAGTGGGCGTCGGGCGGCGGACACGGAAATTTCGATCCCCCCTTGCGGAAACCGCGAATTGGTCGGTGCGCAGATGCTAATGAACACAGCGGGTCGCGGGAAAGCCGAGGCCCTCCCGACCCCTACGCTCCGACCCATGAGTACTTCTGAGACAGCACGCTATGTACGTCTTCGCGTCGATGTCGTCCTGGAGATCGACGGGCCGGCCGAGCTGATCGAGGCCGCGAAGGCCCGGATCGACGGCGACGAGTTCATGCCGGAGGAGGAGCGGGTGCAGGCCCGCGCCGCCGCGACCGAGGACAGCGCCGAGGCGCTCGCCCACCTCGTCGAGCCGTTCGACCTGATCCGCGACGTCCCCGGCATCGAGATGGTCCAGGCCTCTTGGAGCACCGAGGAGGTCGAGTACGACCCCGATGCGCTGGAGTGGGACCTCGGCGAGGAAGATGGGGACGAGGAAGACGACGACGACCGGCCGTAGGGGCGGGCGCCGGCCGCAGCGCCGCCGGTGAACGCCCTGATCGAAGGCCCTGGGACGGTGTCCCGGGGCCTTTCCCGTGCGGGTCGGCCGACGCGTCGGGAGCTGCCGGGAACCGGACGCTCCGCCGGTGCGTGTCGATCAGTGGTGTTCCCCACAAACCGTCCGGTTCCGGAACCGGACGGGGTGTCATGGGTATTCAAGTAGATGTAGCAAGATCCGGCAGGGAATCGGCGACGATGGAGAAGCGTGTGATGACGGACGGCAAGCGCCGCAAGAGCCTGGCCGCCGCGGCCGCCGTGCTCGGTGGCGTGCTGGTGCTCTCGGCGTGCAACGACGGGGACAAGGACGGCAGCGCCTCCGGATCTCCCACGCCACAGTCGCAGGCCCAGGTCGACGAGGCGGCCGCGCAGAAGACCTCCAAGGCGCAGATCACCATCTCGCCGAAGAACGGCGCGCAGAACGCCTCCATCAACAACGACGCCAAGGTCACCGTCACCGAGGGCAAGCTCACCCAGGTCACCATGACCTCCGCCGAGGGCACCGAGGTCAAGGGCGAGATAGCGGCCGACGGCCTCAGCTGGACGCCCTCCGGCCCGCTCAAGCGCGCCACGGTCTACAAGATCGCCGCCACCGCCGCCGACGCGGACGGTCTGGAGGCCCACGAGAACTCCTCCTTCACCACGGTCTCGCAGGCCAACAGCTTCATCGGGAACTTCACCCCCGAGGACGGCTCGACGGTCGGCGTCGGCATGCCCGTCTCGATCAACTTCAACAAGTCGATCACCGACAAGAAGGCCGTCCAGGGCGGCATCAGCGTCTCCTCCAGCTCCGGCCAGGAGGTCGTCGGGCACTGGTTCAACTCCACGCGCCTCGACTTCCGCCCCGACGACTACTGGGCCGAGGGCTCGACCGTCACGCTGAAGCTCGACCTCGACGGCGTCGAGGGCGCCGACGGGGTCTTCGGCGTCCAGCAGAAGACCGTCACCTTCAAGATCGGCCGCAACCAGGTCTCGACCGTCGACGTCGCCACCAAGACCATGACGGTCAAGCAGGACGGCAAGACGATCAAGACCATCCCGATCTCCGCCGGCTCCCCGGAGAACACCACCTACAACGGCCAGATGGTGATCTCCGAGAAGTTCAAGGAGACCCGGATGAACGGCGCCACCGTCGGCTTCACCGACGACGACGGCAAGGGCGAGTACGACATCAAGGACGTGCCGCACGCCATGCGCCTGTCCACCTCCGGCACCTTCATCCACGGCAACTACTGGGGCGCGCGGTCGATCTTCGGCTCCGTGAACACCAGCCACGGCTGCGTCGGCCTCGCCGACGTCAAGGGCGCCGGCGACCCGAACCAGATGGCCGCCTGGCTGTTCGACCACTCGATCGTCGGCGACGTCGTCATCGTCAAGAACTCCGACGACAAGACGATCAAGCCCGACAACGGCCTCAACGGCTGGAACATGAGCTGGTCGGAGTGGAAGGCCGGCTCGGCGGTCTGACCCGGACACACGGGCCCGTGGCCCCCTCCCGTCTCCGGGAGGGGGCCACTCGCGCGTCCGGCCGCGCGGGTCCGCAGGGCGCCCGGTCCGGCGACCGTCAGCCCACCTTCTCGCAGAGGGATTCGGTCGAACCGTGCAGCTGGGTGAGCGTCTTGTACCCGGTGGGGGAGACCGTGAGGGTGTAGGCGCCGTCGACCGTGTACAGGCCGCGCGGCACGTTCCCGCCGCCCTCGCCGAAGCCCGCGAGGATCGGCCCGACCACGTACCAGGACTGGGAGCGGTCCGGACGGATCTCGACCACCGCCCGGCCGCTCGCGTCGGCGTCGTACGAGGCGCCGGTCGCGGAGTTGACGACCCGGACCACCAGATCGCCCTTGTACTCGACGACCTTCGTCCCGTCCTCGTACGTGGCGAGGGTGCGCCGCACGACCTCGTCGACCACGGGCGAACCCTGGACGGCGAAGTCGCAGCGCGCCCCGGCCGGATGGGACCAGGAAGGGGAGGGCGCCGGCTCCCAGCCGTCGTTCGGGGCGCCTGCGCCTGCGCCTGCGCCTGCGCCGGCGGCGGCGGTACCGGTGTCGGCGCCGGCGGAAGTGGTGACGGCCAGCACGGCGCAGACGGCCGCCAGGGGCACGAGAATCCGTCGCTTCAAGAGAACTCCTCGGTGAGCGGGAACGTGAACGGGCGTCACCCTCCCCCCGCCCCCTGACCGGATCCTGACCACGCCCCAGGGCACCGCTCCGGACACCCCCTAAGGTGACCGGCACCATGGACTTCACCCTGCTCGGTGCCTTCGAGGCCCGCCACGAAGGGCGCCGCGTGCGGCTCGGCAGCCGCCGCCAGGAGCGGTGCCTGCTCGCGATCCTCCTCCTGGAGGCGGGCCGCCCCGTCGCCACCGACCGGCTCGCCGACCTCCTGTGGAACGGCACCCCGCCCGCCGGCGCCCGCGCCACCCTCCACACGTACGTCGGCCGGCTGCGGGCCGCGCTCAGGCCGTACGGCGTGACCGTCGAGACCCGCCACGACGGCTACGCGGTCGACGTGACCGGACACGCCGTGGACGTACGGGAGTTCCTGGACCTCGCCGGCCGGGCCGCCCTCGCGGCGGACCCCGGCGAACAGGTCCGCTGCCACGACGCGGCCCTCGCGCTCTGGCGCGGCCCCCTCCTCGCCGACACCCTCGACGGGACCCAGCGGGACCGGCTCGGCGGCCGGCTGGTCGAACTGCGCCTGACCGCGCTGGAACAGCGTGCCGAGGCCCAGCTCGCCATGGGCCTCCACGACCGGGTCCTCGCCGACCTCACCCCCTTCACCGGCGAACACCCCGGCCGCGAAAGGCTGGTGGCCGCCCACATGACCGCCCTCTACCGGGCCGGCCGGCAGACCGAGGCCCTGGAACTCCACCGCGCCACCCGCGACCACCTCGTCACCGAACTCGGCGTCGAACCCGGCCCGGCCCTCACCACGCTCCACGAACGCATCCTGAACGCCGACCCCCGGCTCGACCGCCCCCCGGCCCCGCTCTACGCGGTCCGCGTCCGCGAGGAATGGCTCCCCTGGTCCACCGGCGGCCACCCGGCCCTGGAGTTCTGCAACACCTACGCGGGCTGGCACCGCGCCCCCGCCGTGCCGGGCTCCGACTGGCTGCGCACCTACCGCACCCTCGCCGTCTGGGCCGGACACCAGGCCCTCGCCGACGACCCCGACGTCGACCGGCTCCTCGACACCGCACGCGCCCGGCCCGCCGAAGCCGCCGACGCCCTCGCGGAGGCCAGGTCGTTCCGTACCGCCCTCTACGCCTGCCTCACCGACCCCACCGACCTCCGCGCCTTCCGCACGGTCGCCACGGCAGCCGAGGGCGCCGCCCGCGCCGCCGTCCTCGAACTCGACGAGGACGGCCTCGCCCACTGGCGCCTCCCGCCCGCCGCAGGCCTGCGCCTCCCCCTCCTCGCCACCGCCCGCGCCGCCGCCGACCTCCTCGCCGACCCCCGCCGCCTCACCCTCCGCGCCTGCCCCAGCGACGACTGCGGCTGGCTCTTCCCGGACACGACCGGCCGCCGCCGCTGGTGCGCGACGGCGACCTGCGGCGCCGGCCGGTCCTGAGCGGACGGGTGCGACCGTCGGCGCTCTACCAGCTCTCGATGCCGCTGACCGTCGTGTCGATGATGTCGCACACGCGCGTGACTCCGGTGACGTCGAACTTCACGTCGGCGATCGTCACGAACACCTGGTACGCCCCCTTGCTGCCGGGGTGGCGCTGGACCGTGTGTCCGTGCCGCTTGCTCAGCATCTTGTCGAGGCGGTTGTTTATCGTTTCCCGGGCGGACTTTCCGGACTTGAACGAACCGACCGGAATGTTGCCGTTCACCGAACACTCGATCTCCACGACCGCCGTGTTGGGGGGGTTGTGCGACTTGAGCCGGGCGACGATCTCCACCTGGCCCGACTGGCTGGGCATCCGCACCTGTCCGTCGCCGGCCTCGTACCTGCCCATGCCGACGTAGAGCTGGCCGATGCGGCGGCAGAGGTCTTCCTCGGGCACGTCGTCGGAACCGCTGGCGACCTGGATGATGGCCTCCGCCGAGCGCAGCGGGGAGACGAAGTCGATCACTGTTTGGGGGCGGTCGGCCGGAGCCTTCGCCGTGGCGCTCTTGTACAGCTCCAAGAGCTGTACCGACGCACGGTCGTCGACCCAGTTCGACAGTTCGTGGGCGAGGATCTCGTGGTTCTTGGTGAAGTTCTCGGGGTTGGGGTCCCGGCCCGTGACCAGGAAGAACATCAACTGGGCGAGGCTGAAGACGTCCACGGTCTCGCTGCGGGCCGTCTTCGCGTTGGGTTCGTACAGTTGCTCGGGAGCGGCGTAGCTGAGGACTCCGCCGACGCCGAAGTTGGCCGTCATCGTGCGGTTCGTCTCGTGGTACGCCAGGTCGAAGTCGGTCAGGTACGGCTCCAGGTGTCCGTCCGAGCCGTACGAGATGACGATGTTCTCCGGCTTGATGTCGCGGTGGCGGACCTTCTGGGAGTGGGCGTGCTGGACCGTCTCACAGATGTCGATCATGAGGCGGACGATGGCCTCGGCGTTTCCGTTTCGCTCGATGTAGAACTTGCGCATGTTGTCGCCCTGGATGGAATCCATGCTGAATCCGTAGGGCGCGGCGGTGATCTTGTGTACGCGCACGATGCGCGGGTGGTGCAGGTCGCGCATGTTGCGGTAGCCGTTGCCGAAACGCTGCACCTTCACGGCGTCGTCGAGCTCGTTGCCGTGGAAGAGCTTCACGGCGAAGCGCTCGCCCTTCTCGTTCTCGGCCTCCCACACGTGCCCGTAGCCGCCGTGCCCGATATGGCGGATGATCTTGCCGAACCGGGTCTCCTCGCCCACGCTGACCTCGGACAGGTGCTTGCGGAACTCCCTGAGCCGGCGGGTCAGGTCGTCCCAGTCCGGGTGGCGGCGTACGTCGGGCAGATCGTGCTCGGTCTCCTCGAACCACTCCACCACCCTCTCGAGCTCGGTGGCGCACCTCTTGGCTCCCCCGGAGAGCCGCACGGTGCGTTCGGTGAGTTCCGCGAGCTGCAGGTAGTAGTACTGGTCGATCAGGTTCTGGGCCTTCGAGAGGACCTGGTTCAGCTCGCTCTTGTCGATCTGGCGGCCCTGGCGTGGTTCGAAACCCTGCCCGATCACGACCGTGCCCGCCACGTCCCCCTTGAAGACGGGAGTCTGGATGTCCTCGGGCATGGCGTTGGCGACGTACTCGTAGATGCTCATCAGGGTGACGTCGCCGTCCCAGTTCACGGCGGCGCCGAGGAGGGCGTCCGTCAGCAACTCGGTGAACATGCCCCGTCCGTCGGCCTCCTGCGCCTCCTCCTCCGGCCGGCAGGCGGCGAGCACGCAACGGCTCTCGTTGACCGCTCGCACCTCGCGCTCCACGTCGGCGGGGCTGAGCGGGCGGCTGTTGGACCAGGTGAAGGCGGAGCCGGAGTGGCAGCAGTCCAGGATGGACACCACGTGATCGAACTTGAGGCTGGCGGATTCCATGAGCTGGGCCAGGTGAGCCAGCGCGATCCCCGGGTCGAAGTTCTCCGCGTCATGCGTCACCAGGTGTCCCGCCTGGCCGAGTACCTGACCGTGCCCCGCGAAGTAGAAGAGAAGGATGCTTCCTTGCCCTTGGTGTTCCTCGCTGTAGGCGATCTGGTTCAGTTCCCTGAGGATGTTGGCCCGTGTGGCCCGGCCGTTCAGCAGGACCAGGCTGTCGAAGTCGTACTGGCCTAAGGAGAGGCACGAGGCAACGTCCTGGGCATCGTTGACGCACCCGAAGAGGGGCGCGTCGGCATACGTGTCGATGCCGACGATGACGGCTTTGTTCATGTGATTCCCACCCACCGGATCTTCGCGGAGGGACGGCTGCCCTCCCCCGGAGAGATGACCATATTGCCCCCGGGACGGCGTCACCATAGGCGTGCGGAGTCGGAGTCGGCCGGGTTCGTGCCGGCCCCGCGGGTTCCTGACCCGAGGGGCCGACACGACGCGATGGCGGCGGTGCCGGGGGCTACTCGGCCTTCGCCACCCCGATCGGGCAGGAGACGCCCGTACCGCCGATGCCGCAGTAGCCGGCCGGGTTCTTGTCCAGGTACTGCTGGTGGTAGGCCTCGGCGGGGAAGAAGGGGCGGGTCTCGTCGGCGGGGAGGACGGTGGTGGTGATCTCGCCGTAGCCGGAGCCCGTGAGGACCCGCTGGTAGGCGTCGCGGGAGGCGGCGGCCTGCTGGGCCTGGGCCGGGGTGTGGGTGTAGACGGCGGAGCGGTACTGGGTGCCCACGTCGTTGCCCTGGCGGAAGCCCTGGGTGGGGTCGTGGGACTCCCAGAAGAGCTTGAGCAGGGACTCGTACGAGACCTTCGCGGGGTCGAAGACGACGCGGACGACCTCGGTGTGGCCGGTCAGGCCGGAGCAGACCTCTTCGTACGACGGGTTCGGCGTGAGGCCGCCCTGGTAGCCGACGAGGGTCGTCCAGACGCCGTCGGTCTGCCAGAACTTGCGCTCGGCACCCCAGAAGCAGCCCAGGGCGAAGTCCGCGACCTCCAGGCCCTCCGGGTAGGGGCCGAGGAGCGGGTTGCCGAGGACGGTGTGGCGCTCCGGGACGGAGAACTCCGGCTCGGGGCGGCCGCGCAGGGCCTGCTCGGGGGTGGGGAGGACGGGGGTGCGGGACAGGAACATGCTGCATCTCTCCTCGACGGTCGGCGAAGGACACAACGCCGCGGACCGAGGAGGGATTCCCTCCCGGCCCGCGACCGGCGCCCCGGTGACCGGCCCGCACGCCTCCGTCCGCGTTCGGCCGGCCTGTCCGGTACGCCTCCGTCCGCGTTCGGCACGGCCTGTCCCGTACGCCTCCGTCAGCGCCGTCGGCCGCCCCGTACCGCCCGGTCACGCCAGTGGCAGTACGCCGCCGCCGGGTCGTCGAAGTACACCCAGGGCGGGGCGCCCACATGGCCGTCGACACGGCGGAACTCGACCGCGGCCTCCGGGTACCGGGCCTGCTGGGTGAGGAAGAACGCCAGGAGGTGGCGGGCGCGGGGGAGGCAGGGGTGGTCGGGGTGGGCTGCGGCGACGTCCGCGAGGGCGGCGTCGACGAGGGCGGTCACCTCGGGCGTGCGGTACCGCGGCGGCTTGTCGATGTCGGGCTGGTGCTCGAGCCAGGCGAGCAGCGGCAGCATCGTGAGCAGCGACCCCGCCGGGGCCGCGGCCGCGGCCTCCCGGGCGAAGGACGTCGCCAGCTCCTCGGAGCCGTGCCACTTGGCGCACCAGTACTGGAGGGCGCGGAGGTGCGCCCCGCAGTGGTACGGGTCGAGCGCGGTGATCCGCGCCCACAGGGCCCGCATCTCCTCGTGCGAACGGCCGCGCCCGATTCCCGCCGACACGTCGGCGAGGAGCGGCGTCGGGTCCTCCGGAGCCAGCTCCACGGCGTGCGCGATCACCCCGTGGGAGGCGGCGAGCACGCCGTGGAAGTTGCGGAACCGCTCCTGGCTGGTGTCCTTGGCCCAGGCCGAGCCGCGCAGCTGCCAGGCCAGCTCGACCACCGCTTCGGCGCGGACGGCGGCGAGGTCGGGGTCGTCCGGTCCGACGGCCTGCTCCCAGGCGGTGAGGAAGGCGGCCTCGCCGCCGTCGGGCCGCACGGCGACCGTGGCGAAGGCCCCGACGTACGCGCCGCGGAGCGCCCAGTCCCGCTTCTCGCGGGTGGCGGCGAGCAGCCGCGCGGCCGGTTCCCACCTGCCTCGGGACGCGATGCCCATGGCCGGGTGCAGCGCGGGGTCGGGGCCGGCGAACGTGGTGTTCTGCCGGGACGGGGGCAGGAACCCGGGCGGCGGCGTGTCGGGCGGGGTGGGGCCGGAGGCGTGGTGCCGGTAGACGAGGAAGCAGATGGCGCCGACGGCGACCAGGACGACGACGCGTGCGATGTCCGTGTTCACGAGGCCTCCCGGGCGCCGGGCGTGGCGTACCGCGCGGACTCGTCGCGCATCCGGCAGAACTCCGCCGCCGGGTCCCCCTTGTACCGCCAGGGCACCGCACCGACGTAACCGTCCAGCAGGCGGAACTGCTCCAGCGCCTCGTCCCACCGGTTCTGCAGGTACAGGTAGTACGCGAGCAGGTGCCGTACCTCCGCCAGGCGCGGATGGCCGGGGTCGGCGGCGGCCACGTCGGCGAGGGCCGCGTCGACCGCGGCGAACATCTCGGGGGTGCGGTCCACGTCCGTCGAGTCGGACTCGTCGTGCTCGTAGTGGGCGATCAGCGGGAAGGCCGTCATCAGGCTCCCGGGCGGCGCCCCGGCGGCGGCCCGTACGGCGAAGGCGCGCGCCGACTCGGCCGAACCGCACCACTTGCCGCACCAGTACTGCAGCGCCGAGAACGTGGCCTCGTAGTGGTGCGGGGCCCGGTCGGTGATCTCCCGCCAGAGCCGCCGCATCTCGTCGTGCGGCAGCCCGAGGCCGATCGCCGTCCAGATCTCGCCCACATAGGGGGAGGGGTCGTCGACCGGGGCGAGGGCCACGGCTCGCAGGTGCTCCTCGCGGGACCGGGTCAGCGTGCGGTGGAAGCCCTCGAACTGCTCCTCCGTGGTGGCCGCCGCCCGCTTCGCGCCCCGCACCTTCCACGCCAGGAAGACCGTCCCACGGGCCCGTACCAGCGCCGCGCCGGGGTCGCCCGGCCGTGACTCCTCCCAGGCCCGCAGCCACGTGTCGTCGTCGGCGGCCAGGTCCGCGAGCTGCTCGCAGAGGAACGTGCGGCGCTCCCAGTCGCGGGCCGCCGCGGTCGCGTCGAGCAGGTCGGCGGCCGGCTCCCAGTCACCGGCCGGGGCGGCGGCGAGCGCGACGGCGACCGCGGGCGGCAGCGGGGCGGCCAGTTCGGTGTGCTGCCGTTCGGCGTCGAGCAGGCTGAGCGCGGCGACGCGCGCCGCCGCCCTGGCCGCGTGGGGGTCGGCGCGCGAGCCCTCGATGTAGCCGCGGACGACGGCGTTGAGGAGGCGGAGGCCGATGGCGAGCAGGCCGAGGGCGAGGGGGGTCAGGACGACCCAGAGCAGGATGATCACGTTGTCTCGTTCGAGGTTCGAGGTTCGAGGGTTCGAGGACGGAGGCGGCCGACGGGTACGGGCCCGGGGCCCGGTGGTCAGCCCGCCAGCAGCTTGCGCAGGGGTTCGGTGTCCGGCCGGTCCGTGATCGCCGCGTCCAGGGCGGCGGGGAGAGCGGCGGCATAGCCGTCGGGGAGGTGCAGGGAGGCGGGGTCCGACCAGGAGAGCTGCCAGCGGGCGCGGCCGTCGGCGGCGAGGACGGCCGTCGTGAGGCGGGCGAGTTCGCGCCGGAGGGAGGAGCGGGCGAACTCGCGGGCGGCGCGGCCGGTCGCGGCGGCGGCCTCGTCGGACCGCGGCAGCCGGCCGACGACGTCCCACGCGGTGCCGGCGTCGACGGCGTCGAGGAAGTCGCGGAGGAGGGCGGCCGGTTCGGCGTCCGCGGCCGCCGGCCCCAGCGCCTCGCGCACCGGTTCGGCGTCCTGGACGTACCGCGCGGTCATCGCCTCGTGGACCAGGTCGGGCCAGTCGAGGCGGCGCATCAGCAGCGCCTCCGGGGCCAGGGTGGCCTCCTCGACGTCGATCAGCACCGCCTCGGGCGAGGTGAACAGGCCGAACGCGGGGCGGGCCTCCTCGGCGCCGCGCCCGTCGTCGGTCAGGGCTTCGAGGACGGCGACGCGTTCGGCCGTCGGCGGGTGCGAGTCGTACGGCGAGGCGGGTTCGTCGGGCAACGCCTCCCACAGCCCGGCCAGTTCCTCGGCGCGGGCGTCGAGGAGCCGGCGCACCCCGCCGAACACCTCCCCGCGCGGCGGCAGCATCCCGAACTCGACGCCGAGCGTCGCGTACGAGCTCAGGTAGAACTCGTGCGCGGAGTCGAGCACGGGGAGCGCGCGGAGGGCCGAGGCGGTCGCGTCGCGGCCGGCGATCCGGGCGGCGCCGAGGTCGGCGGCGAGCTCCTGGCGGCGGGATCCGCTCTGGGTGGCGCGCATGCAGAAGCGGCCGTACGCGGTGTAGATCCGGGCCATCGCGCGGTAGGTGAAGCCGACGCCGGTGGTGTCGACCTCGCGGGCGGACTTGCCCTTGGCGACCCGCTTGGCGGACTTCCGCTCCTGGCGGGCGCGCTCCTTGGCGATCGTCTGCCCGGACTTCTCCTCGAAGCGGTCGACGGTACGGGCGACATGGACGCGGCAGCGTTCGGTGATCCCGGTGAGCCGGGTGTCGGAGTTCCCGTAGTGCCCGAGTTCGTGGGCGAGCACGGCCCGCAGCTGGGCGTCGGAGAGGCCGGCGACGAGGGGGAGCCCGAGGTAGAGGCGGCGGGTGCCGCCGATGAGGCCGAGGAGGCGGGCCTCCTCGGTGACGGCCGCGTTCATGTCGGCGGTGAGCCTGATCTCGTCGGGCCCGCGGGTGCCGACGCGCTCGGCGAGTTCCCGCACGGCCGCCCAGAGCCGGGGCTCGTCGGCGTCGGTGACGGGGATGCCGGCGACCTCCTCGTCGCGGGGCGTCCGCAGCAGGAGCATGCCGCGTACGACGGGCACCGCGAGCAGGAAGCTGACGACGTAGAACTTGAGAGCCCAGCCGGCCGGCGCCCACCGGTAGGCGGCCCAGTCCACGGCGCCGAGCGCGCAGAGCAGGACGAGGCCGAGCAGATGGAAGCCGGCGATCAGGACGAGGGCGCGCAGCGCGCGCAGGGTTGCGCCCATCGGGCTGATTCCCCCCACGGGAACGGCGTGATGATCATATGGACGGTGGGGCCGGAGTATGACCCACCGCACCGACCACCGTCCACACCGTTCCCGCAGGTGGGCCCCGCCGACGGCTTACCGCGGCAGCGTCGCCGGGCTCCCGCCGTTCGCCTCGTATCCCGCGACGGCCAGGTTCCGGAAGAGCGTGTACGTCTCCGCCGGGTCCCCGCTCAGCGTCCACGGCACCGCGCCCACGTGGCCGTCGACCCGGACCAGCTGGTGCATGGCCTCCGCCCAGCGCTCGGCCCGCACCAGGAACCAGACGAGCAGATGGCGGACGTGCGCGAGCA
The DNA here is from genome assembly GCF_000716445.1 of Streptomyces wedmorensis. GTDB lineage: Bacteria > Actinomycetota > Actinomycetes > Streptomycetales > Streptomycetaceae > Streptomyces > Streptomyces wedmorensis. The sequence goes on along the minus strand of NZ_JNWK01000040.1, from coordinate 91,032 downwards.
TCGGGTCGTCGTGACGGGCCGAGTGGACCGCGTACAGCGCGCCGTCGAGGGCCTTGGACACCACCGCCGTACGGAAGAAGTCCTGCACGAGGACGACCTCGGGCACGTGCTCGTGCACCGCGAACAGCGGCAGCGCGGCGAGCAGCGACCCGCGCGGCGCACGGGCGGCGGCCGTCGTCGCGAAGTGGTCGGCCTCCTCACGGGAGCCGTGCCACTTCTCGCACCAGTAGTGCAGGGCCGCCAGGTGCGCGCCCATGTGCTCCGGCGCCCGGTCGATGACCTTCGCCCACAGCTGGTCGAACTGTTCGTGGGGGTAGCCGAGCCCGCGGGCCACGGCCAGCTCCACGATGTACGGCACGGGGTCGCCGGGCGCGAGCAGCGCGGCCTCGGCGCACACCTTCCGCGCCTCTTCGAGGATGATCCGGAAGTCGTCGGTCCCGGCAGACGAGGACCGCCACGCCTGCTGCACCAGGAACTCGGCGTGCACGGCGGCGGCGCCCGGGTCCTTCGGCGCCTCGGCCCGCCACGAGCGCAGCCACGCGCCGCCGACGCCCGGCCTGTCCCGCAGTTCCAGGGAGGCCGCGCCCGCGAAGGCCTGGACGCGCTGCCAGCGGACCTCGCCGGCCTTGTCGGTGCCGGCGAGCAGCTGTGCCGCCGCCCGCCAGTCCTGGGTGGCCTGGACGACGTCGAGCACGTCGAGCAGGTCGTCGTCCGCGCCCGGCAGCCGTACGTCCTGGTCCTCCTGCCGCACGAACCCGTACGCCTCCGGGTCGGCCGCGTCCGGCGCGCCCGGGGCGACCACCTTGATCCCGTCACGCCGCCGGCGCAGCACGTAGGGGCCGAGGACGCCGAACAGCAGGCCCAGCGCGATCAGGAACCAGAGAATCTCCATGTGTCCATTGTCCAGGACACCCGGTGAGACGATCGCGGGCGCCGGGGTGTGCGCGCGACTACGCTCCTGACTCATGAGCGACCAGCACACGCATCAGAACTTCGAGACCCGCGCCATCCACGCGGGCAACACCGCCGACCCGCTGACCGGCGCGGTCGTCCCGCCCATCTACCAGGTGTCCACCTACAAGCAGGACGGCGTGGGCGGGCTGCGCGGCGGATACGAGTACAGCCGCAGCGCGAACCCGACCCGTACCGCCCTGGAGGAGAACCTGGCGGCCCTGGAGGGCGGCCGGCGCGGTCTGGCCTTCGCCTCCGGCCTGGCCGCCGAGGACTGCCTGCTGCGCACGCTCCTCGCGCCCGGCGACCACGTGGTCATCCCGAACGACGCCTACGGCGGCACGTTCCGGCTCTTCGCCAAGGTCGTGGAGCGCTGGGGCGTCGACTTCTCGGTGGCGAACACCTCCGACATCGAGTCGGTGCGGGGCGCCGTCAACGACCGCACGAAGCTGATCTGGGTCGAGACCCCGTCGAACCCGCTCCTCGGCATCACCGACATCGAGGCCGTCGCCGGCGTCGCCCGCCAGGCCGGCGTGAAGCTCGTCGTCGACAACACCTTCGCCTCGCCGTACCTCCAGCAGCCGCTGGCCCTCGGCGCCGACGTGGTCGTCCACTCGCTCACCAAGTACATGGGCGGACACTCGGACGTCGTCGGCGGCGCCCTCGTGACGGCCGACGAGGCGCTCGGCGAGGAGCTCGCGTACCACCAGAACGCGATGGGCGCGGTCGCCGGACCCTTCGACTCGTGGATCGTGCTCCGCGGCATCAAGACCCTCGCCGTGCGCATGGACCGCCACAGCGAGAACGCGGCGAAGATCGTCGAGATGCTCACCCAGCACCCGAAGGTCACCCAGGTCCTCTACCCGGGCCTCCCCGAGCACCCGGGCCACGAGGTCGCCGCCAAGCAGATGCGTTCCTTCGGCGGCATGATCTCCTTCCGCGTCCAGGGCGGCGAGGAGGCGGCGGTCGAGGTCTGCAACCGCGCGCAGCTCTTCACCCTGGGCGAGTCCCTCGGCGGTGTCGAGTCCCTCATCGAGCACCCCGGCCGCATGACGCACGCGAGCGTCGCGGGCTCCGCCCTGGAGGTCCCCGCCGACCTCGTCCGCCTCTCCGTCGGCATCGAGAACGTCGACGACCTCCTGGCCGACCTCCGCCAGGCACTCGGCTAGTCCCCCCCGAGGCCCGGTCCCCCACAAGGGCGCCCGGGCCTCCGCCCAGCCCCCCGCCCGCCCCGCCGTGTGGGCAATCGTCCCGCAGGGCGGGACGGGTGGGCACACGGGACGGCGCCCCTCGCCGGGCCAAGGCTTCCGCCCCCACCGTCCGCGCCCGGGCCTGCCGGGCCAAGGCTTCCGTGCCCACCGTCCGCGCCCGGGCCTGCCGGGCCGGCCGCCTCACCACCCCTCGACCACCGGCGTCGTCGCCGCCGGCGGAACCTCCCAGGGCCGGGCCGCCGACGCCCACACGACGAAGGCCAGCGCCGCGACCGCGCACACCGCCCACCACACCCGCCGCGCGGTACGGGCGCGGCGGCGCAGCCGGGCCCCGCGCTCGGCGGCCCGCAGCGACAGGTCGCCGGGCACCGGTGGATGCGGGGTGTCGAGCAGCCGCCGCACCGCCGCCTCCCTGTCCCCGTAGCGGCTCACGCGGCGGCCCCCGCGGACCCGGCCCCGGTCTCACGGTGAGCGACGGCCCCCGCGGCCCCGGCGGTCCCCCCGGCCCCCGCAGGCCCCGCAGCCCCCGAGCCGAGCCGCGCCGCCTCCCGCAGCGCCGTCACGGAGCGGGCGCAGACGGCACGGACGCGCGCCTCGGAGACCCCGAGCAGGGCCGCGACCTGTTCCTCGGCCACGCCCTCGTACAGCCTCAGGACGACCACGAGCCGTTCCCGCGGGCCGAGGGCGGACAGCACCCCGCCGTGCCCGCCGTGGTGCCGCCAGGCGCCGCGCGCGAAGCGGGCGGCCAGGTCGCGGCGGGTGAGGTCGTACGGGTCCTCGTCGCGCAGCCGGCCCCACATGGCGTACGTGTGTGCGAGCGAGGCGGTCAGCAGGTCCCGGGCGTACGGGTTGCGGCCGCGGGTCTCGGCGGTGAGGAGGGTCGCGGTGTGCAGCAGCCGACCCGCCGCCCCGGCCACGAACGCGTCGAACTCCCGCGTGCGGTAGGCACGTTCGCGATCATGCTCACTCGACTGTCGTCCCACGTCCTCATATGAGGACAGCGGACGGACGGGGTCAAGGGGTCGGTGCCCACCGCCGGGGGGCCGGCTACTCGGCCGGCGTCGCGCCCGTCGTCTCGGCCGTGGTCTCCGCCGCCGCGCGCGCCGCGCCCGCCGCACCCGCCGGGCCGTGCCCCGACTGCCGCGCGGACAGGGCGGTGTTGAAGCGCGTGAGCAGGTTGCAGAACGACTCCCGCTCGTCCTGGGTCCAGCCGTCCGTCACCTCGACCATCAGCTGGCGGCGCGAGGAGCGGACCTCCTCCAGGCGGGCGAGACCGCGCGGCGACAGCTGGAGCACGACCGCGCGCCCGTCCTCCGGGTGCGAGGTCCGCTTGACGAGGCCGGTGTCCACGAGCGGGGCGACCTGCCGCGTGACGGTGGACGAGTCGATGCCCATGCCGGCCGCGAGCGCCTTGACGCCCATCGGGCCTTCCTGGTCCAGCCTGTTGAGGAGCAGGTAGGCGGCCCGGTCCATGGAGTTGCGGAGCTGTCCCGTGCCGCCGAGGCGGGTCTGTTCGGCCCGGCGGGCGAAGACGGCCACCTGGTGCTGGAGGGCGTCGAGGAGACCGGGGTCGAGCTCAGTCGTCATGTCCTGAGATGTGGGCATGGCTGTGGGTCTCTCTCTGAGGGAGTGATCGGTCGGTGGGGGACAGAGTACGCGGACCCGACGGAGTGCGTACCAGGGCTGACCAAACCCGCTGACGCACCTGTCCGCCGGGCGGCCACCAGGGCCGTGAGCTGCGAGACTTGGTGTCATGAGCTTCCGTACGCGAGACCCCTTGCACCATCTGATGCTGGACGACGTGCGCGGCGCGCAGAAGATGCTGTCGGGGGTGTCCCGGGTGACCGCGATGGAGGGCAGCCGCCACCTGTCGTCCCTGGTCGGAGCGCCGGTCCAGCTCAAGTGCGAGAACCTCCAGCGGACGGGTTCCTTCAAGCTCCGAGGGGCGTACGTGCGGATCGCCTGCCTGCGTCCCGAGGAGCGCGCGGCCGGCGTCGTCGCCGCCTCGGCGGGCAATCACGCGCAGGGCGTCGCGCTCGCCTCGAAACTGCTCGGTGTGCACGCGACGGTCTTCATGCCGGTCGGCGCCCCGCTGCCGAAGGTGGCGGCGACCCGGGACTACGGCGCCGACGTCCGGATGCACGGCCATGTCGTCGACGAGACGCTCGCGGCGGCGGAGCGGTACGCGCTGGAGACCGGCGCGGTCTTCATCCACCCCTTCGACCACCCCGACGTCATCGCGGGCCAGGGCACGGTCGGCCTGGAGATCCTGGAGCAGTGCCCGGAGGTCCGGACGGTCCTGGTGGGCGTCGGCGGTGGCGGTCTGGCGGCCGGCATCGGGCTCGCCGTGAAGTCGCTGCGCCCGGACGTGAAGGTGATCGGCGTCCAGGCGGAGGGAGCGGCCGCCTATCCGCCCTCGCTGGCCGCCGGGCATCCGGTGGTGATCGAGTCGCCGGTGACGATGGCGGACGGGATCAAGGTGGGGCGGCCGGGCGACGTGCCGTTCGCGCTGGTCCAGGAGTACGTCGACGAGGTCCGCACGGTCTCCGAGGACGCCCTCTCCTCGGCCCTCCTGCTCTGCCTGGAGCGGGCGAAGCTGCTCGTCGAACCGGCCGGCGCCAGCCCGGTCGCGGCCCTGCTCGAAGACCCGAAGGCGTTCAAGGGGCCGGTGGTCGCGGTCCTGTCCGGCGGCAACGTCGACCCGCTGCTGCTCCAGCGCGTCCTCCGGCACGGCATGGCGGCCGGAGGCCGCTACCTGAGCCTGCGGCTGCGGGTCGCGGACCGGCCGGGCGCGCTCGCGACGCTGCTCGCGGTCCTGACGGTGGTCGACGCGAACGTCCTGGACGTCAGCCACGTCCGCACCGACCCGCGCCTCGGCCTGGCGGAGGCGGAGGTGGAGCTGCACCTGGAGACCAAGGGCCCGGAGCACTGCCGGGAGGTCGAGGACGCGCTGCGGGACGCGGGGTACACGGTCCTCGGCTGACCCGTACCGCGCCGCGCACCACCCCGAGACGGTGTGGCGCAGGTCACGAATCCACTGGGCGGGGTCCGCCCGGCGCGCCTAGGATCGGACGGAAACGCCCGAATCTCCCTGGGAGAATTCCTATGCCAGGCGCGATCTACGCCGAGGGTCTGGTGAAGACCTTCGGTGACGTACGAGCTCTGGACGGCGTGGACCTCGACGTGCCCGAGGGCACCGTCCTGGGCCTGCTCGGTCCGAACGGCGCGGGGAAGACGACCACCGTGCGCGTCCTGACGACACTGATCCAGCCGGACAGCGGCCGGGCCGTCGTCGCCGGGATCGACGTACTCAAGCACCCCAACGAGGTCCGCCGCTCGATCGGGCTCTCCGGCCAGTTCGCCGCCGTCGACGAGTACCTCACGGGCCGCGAGAACCTCCAGATGGTGGGGCAGCTCTACCAGATGAAGGCGAAGGCCGCGAAGGAACGGGCCGGCGAACTCCTCGACCGGTTCCGCCTCTCCGACGCCGCCGACCGCACCGCCAAGACGTACTCCGGAGGCATGCGCCGGCGCCTCGACCTCGCGGCGGCCCTCGTCGTCGCCCCGCCGGTCATGTTCATGGACGAACCGACCACCGGCCTCGACCCCCGCAACCGCCAGGCCCTCTGGGACGTCATCAACGAGCTCGTCGCGGGCGGTACGACCCTGCTCCTCACCACCCAGTACCTGGAGGAGGCCGACCACCTCGCCCACGACATCTGCGTCGTCGACCACGGCAAGGTCATCGCCCGCGGCACCGCCGACCAGCTCAAGGCGCAGACCGGCGGCGAACGCGTCGAGGTCGTCGTCCAGCAGCCCGAGATGATCGCCGGCGCCCGGGACGTCCTCGCCCGCTACGGCGTCGCGGGCACCGGCCACGGCGACGTCTCCGTCGAGAACCACATCCGCAAGCTCACCGTCCCCGTCACCGGCGGCGCCAAGCTGCTCGCCGAGGTCATCCGCGACCTGGACGCCGTCGGCGTCGGGATCGACGACATCGGCCTGCGCCGCCCCACCCTCGACGACGTCTTCATCTACCTCACCGGCCACGCGGCCGAGCGCGAGGAAGAGGAGGAGAACGGCACGGCGGGCGCCGCCGGCAAGAGCCGGAAGGACCGGAAGGAGAAGGCCTCGTGACCACTCTGACCGACAACGTCCCCGGGGCCCCCAGGCCGCGTGGGGGCGTCGCCCAGTCGATCAACGACTCGCTGGTCGTCACCAAGCGCAACCTGATCCGGATGAGCCGCATCCCGGAGATGGTCGTCTTCGGGCTCATCCAGCCCGTCATGTTCGTCGTCCTCTTCAGCTTCGTCTTCGGCGGCTCGATGAGCGTCGGAGGCAACACGGACCCGGCGGTCTACCGCGAGTTCCTGATGGCCGGCATCTTCGCCCAGACCGTCACCTTCGCCACCGCCGGAGCGGGCGCGGGCATCGCCGACGACATGCACAAGGGCCTCGTCGACCGCTTCCGCTCGCTGCCGATGGCCCGCGGTGCCGTCCTCACCGGCCGTACCCTCGCCGACCTCGTCCAGACCGCGCTGACCCTCGTGGTCCTCGCGATCGTCGGCCTGCTCGTCGGCTGGCGCATCCACAACGGCGTCCCGAAGGCCCTCGGCGCCTTCGCCCTGCTCCTCCTCCTCGGCTACGCCTTCTCGTGGATCGGCGCCCTCATCGGCCTCTCCGTCCGCACCCCCGAGGCGGCCACCTCCGGCGGCCTGATCTGGCTCTTCCCGGTCACCTTCGTCTCCAACGCCTTCGTCGACCCCAGCATGATGGCCGACTGGATCCGCCCCATCGCCGAATGGAACCCCTTCAGCGCCACCGTCCAGGCCTGCCGCGAACTCTTCGGCAACCCAGGCGTCGTCCAGTCCGACGCCTGGCCCATGCGGTACCCCGTCTGGGCGTCGATCCTCTATTCGATCCTGATCGTCTTCGTCTTCCGCACCCTGTCCGTACGGAAGTACCGCTCGGCGACGGTGTGACCTTCCGGCCCACCTCCCCTGGCCCGATGGTCAGGGGAGGTAGGCGGAGACGGCGAGGCCGTCGGGGAGGGCGAGGAAGACGGCCCCTCCGGCGGCCAGCGCGTCACCGCCGGACTGCAGATGCCCGAGGCTGTCGGGCGTGTTGGGCTGGTACCTCTCCACGTCGCCCTTCCCGGACGCCGGATAGGACACCACCCACAACGGGCCGGTGGTGACGACCCGGTCGCCCACGAGGTACACGCGGTCGCCGGAGTCGGCCGACTGCCGCCACCGCTCACGCCCGGTCCCCAGGTCGTACCCGACCAGCTCGCCGAGGCCGTCGAGCACCGCCACCAGACCGTCCGCGCCGACGGCGGGCCCCGCCTTCAGCATGCCCCCGCCGCCGCCCAGGGCCCGTAGCGCCTTCAGGGTCCGCGCGTCGAGGACCACGACCGACCCGTCCGCACGGCCCGCGCAGAGCACGCTCCCGCTCTTCTCGTGCACCACGAAGGTGCCGCAGGCTTCCCGGATCCGGCCCGGCTTCCCGCCCTCGTCGGCGTCGAACGCCAGCGACTCGTCCGAGCCGAGCGTGACGAACGCCTTGCCCGCGCCCACGACGAGCTCCTCCGGCACGCCGCCGAGCCGTGCGCTCCACAGCTGTCGGCGGTCCTTCAGGCGGACGGCGGTCAGCAGCCCCGTCCCCTCCTCGCGGACGCCGAAGTACGTCGAGTACAGGACACCGTCCACCAGATCGGTGTGCTTGATGCCCCAGTCGCCCTCCGGCCCCGGGATCCTGCCCTTCGCCTTCCCGTCGGCGAGCCCGTAGACGGAGACCCCGTCCATGCCCGTCACGTACACCTCGTCTCCGACGACCGCCGGGTACTTGGGCCCGCTCAGCTCGCTCCCGGCCCGCGCGGGCACCTTCCACACCTCCTTGCCGTCCGCCGCGCCCAGTGCCGTCACCGCACCGGCGTTCCCGGGGCAGACCAGCAGCTTCGGCGAGAGCGCGCAGGCACCGACCCCCGGCTCCACCTCGGTGGTCCAGGGAGCCCAGCCCGCCGGGCGGTACGCGCGGTCCGTGCCGGCCTTGCCGAAGTCGTTGGTGCGGCCCTCGGAGCCGTACGGCAGGACGACCCGGCTCAGCGCGACGGGGGCCGAGGTGCCGGTGCCGGTGCCCGGCGTCGGCCCGGCGCTCCCGCCCGTGGACGCACCGCCCTCCTCGCCGGTCCGGTTCAGCAGCACCACGCCCGCCGTTGCCAGCACGGCCACCGCCACCGCGCCCGCGACGACCGCGCCCCACGGGCGGCGCCGGACGGGAGCGGGCGGGACCACCGGCCGGTCGGTCATCGCCGTGGGGGAGTAGGGGACGACCGGGCCGAGCGTCGGCAGGTCCGCCACACCCGCGCCGGACCCCGCCGCCTCCCCGATGCTCCGGGCCGCCTCCCCGTACTCGCCGAGCAGCGACAGCACCCCGCCGGGCCAGGGGAACACCTCGGGCGCGTCCCCGCCGCCGAGGAGCGACACCAGCTCGGCCGGTGACGGCCGCCCGGCCGGATCGAGACGCAGACACCGCTCCACCACCGGCCGCAACTCCTCCGGAACGCCGGACAGTTCGGCATCGGCCCGGCTGATCCGGAAGATCACCGCGCCCATCTCCTCGTCGTCGAACGGCCCCCGGCCGCTCGCCGCGAACACGAGCACCGCGCCCAGACAGAACACGTCGGAGGCCGGCACCACCGCCCGGCTCCCCACCAGGTGCTCCGGCGACATGAACCCGGGCGAGCCCACCACCAGACCCGTCGACGTCAGCGCCGTCGCCTCGAAGGCCTGCGCGATGCCGAAGTCGATCAACTTCGGCCCCGCCGCGCCCAGCAACACGTTCGCCGGCTTCAGGTCCCGGTGCAGCACCTCCACCCCGTGCACCCCCGCCAGCGCCCCGGCGAGCGCCACGCCCAGCGCCCGCACGGCCGGCACCGGCAGCGCCCCCGACCGCACGACGGCCTCGGCGAGCGACGGCCCCGGCACGTACTCGGTCGCCAGCCACGGCGAGGCCGCGTCGGCGTCCGCGTCCACGAGCCGCGCCACCCCCGGCCCGTCCACCGTCCGGGCCGCCGCGATCTCCCGCCGGAACCGCGTCCGGAAGTCCGCGTCGACCTCCAGCTCCTCCCGGACGGTCTTCACCGCGACCATCCGGTACGGATCGGCCGTCGGCGTGTCCGCACGGCAGGCCAGGTGCACCTCGCCCATGCCGCCGGCGCCGATCCGGGCGAGCAGCCGGTAAGGGCCGACGAGACGCGGGGGCTGTCCGACGGGCAGGGCTTCCAGCAACGGACTACTCCTTCTCGGCGGGAAGTTCGACGGCGGCGACGACGCCCTTGTCGAAGACGACGTACGCGATGCCGCCGACGGGCAGGACCTCGGGTTCCCGGATCTGCTTGGCGACGAACTCGCCGTAGTTCGGGTCGTAGTCCTCCTCCTCGGCCCGCGCACCGGGTGCCCCCGGGACCGGCGTGACCTTGAGCCCGCCCGGCTTGCCGTCGGCTCCGAGCCGCACGCTGTAGAGCGCCGAGTAGTCGGCGTACACGACCTGATCGCCCGCGAGCAGCGGCGACGACCACGTCTGGGCCAGTCCCGCGGGGGCCGCCTTCAGCGGGAAGGACGCGAGGGTCTCGCCGGTGCGCGGGTCGAGGATCCGCAGGCCCTTGTCCCAGGACACGACGGCGCGCGGACCGACCGCCGTGGGCGCGGCCTTGCCGAGCGCACCCGGCAGCGACGCCTTCGTGGCGAGGGTGCGGGCGTCGAGCACGTGCAGGGTGGTGTCCGTGTCGGCACCGAACCCGTCGCCCGCGCAGTACGCGGCAGCGCCCAGCACCTTGACGGTCTCGCACTCCCTGGCGTCCGGTTCGGCCTGTCCCAGCTGGGTGCCGCTCCTGCCCTCGTAGGCCACGAGGCCGCCCTGGCTGAGGGCGTAGACGACCCCCCGCGCGTACGCCACCGGCTCGTACGCCTTGCGTTCGGCGAAGGAGATCTGCCCGTTGGTGAGCTCCTTCGACCACAGCTGCCGTCCGTCGGCCAGGGAGAACGCGGTCAGGGCGGCCCTGACCCACGAGTTGTCCTCCTGCACCTCCGTCGCCGCGAACACGATCCCGTCCGCGACCACGGGGCGCGTGGCCCAGAAGCCCTGGGGCCCCTGGGCCGGCTTCTCCCAGCGCGCGGCCCCGGTGCGCGCGTCGCGCACCTGCAGAACGCGCCCCGCGACCAGGACCACGCTCCCCTCGTGAACCGTGGGGCGCGTGGCGCTGCCGGCCGCGAAGGGATAGCCGTGGCCACTGGTGTACGTGTCGCCGGGCGTGTCCTTCGGGCGCTCCACGTCCCACAGCCTCGTCCCGCTCGCCGGGTCCAGCGCCTCGTACCGCCCGTCCGTCGTCCGGCAGACGAGCACCTTCTCGTTGGCCGAGCAGCCGAAGGCGGGGGCGGTCAGCTTCGTGTGCCAGGGCTTCCAGCCGGCCGGGCGCTGGGCCGCGTTCTGCGGGACGAGCCCGGAGGCGTCGGCGAGACCCCGGTCGTCGACGCCCGGGACGCGGGGCGCCGCGGGCGGGGCGGCACGCGGCGGGGCCTTCGGCTTCTTCTGCTCCGGCCACAGCAGGTACGTGCCGACGCCACCGGCCACGACCGCGAGGGCCAGCACGGCGGCGAGGCCCCGGCCCCGGCGCCGCCGGGGCGGCGCGGCGGGCCGCGGGAGCGGAGCCTCCGTCGGTACGGAGTGCAGGCCGGGCACGGCGGGAGTGACGACCGGCCCGGTGACGCGCGGCGCCTCCAGGAGCGGCCCGCCCGAGGCCACCAGCTGCGCGAGCTCCCGCCCGTACTCGCCGATGTGCTCCCGTACGCCCTCCGGCCAGGGGAAGGGCTTCGCCCCGGCACCGGGCGCGAGCAGCTCCACGAGCCGCTCGGGCGTCGGCCGGGCCGCGGGGTCGAGGGCCAGGCAGGCGGCGACGGTCTCGCGCAGCTCGTCCGGCACCCGGGACAGGTCGGCCTCGGCCTGGGAGACCCGGTAGAGGACGGCGGCGAGCGGCCCGTCGCCGAAGGGGTCCTCGCCGGTCGCCGCGTAGCAGAGGAGCGAACCGAGGCAGAAGACGTCGGAGGCGGCGGTCACGTGCCGGGCGCCCGCCACGTGCTCGGGGGACATGAAGGACGGTGTGCCGACCATCAGGCCGGTCGCGGTCATGGTGGTGGCGGCGTTGCTGCGGGCGATGCCGAAGTCGATGAGGCGCGGGCCCTCGACCGACAGCATGACGTTCCCCGGCTTGAGGTCCCGGTGCAGGACCCCCGCCCGGTGCAGGTCGGTCAGGGCCCGCGCGACGTCCGCGCCGAGCGCCCGCACGGTGGCCACCGGCAGCGCTCCGCCGCGCCGCACCGCCTGGGCGAGGCTCGGCCCCGGCACGTACGCCGTCGCCAGCCACGGCACCTCGGCATCGGCGTCGCCCCCCACGGGCGCCGCGGCGTACCGGCTGCCCACCAGCCCCGCCACCCTGATCTCACGCCGGAACCGATCCCGGAACGCCGGATCCCCCGCCACGTCCCGCCGCACGGTCTTCACCGCCACGAACACCCCGGCCACGGGCCCGGGCGACCCGGCGGCGGAATCCCCGCCCGGGGCAGCGGCCCCGTCGCCCACCGCTCCACCGCTCCCGTCGCCCGATCCTTCGCTTCCGGACGCCGCTCCACCGCTCCGGGCGGCCGGCCCGGCGCTCCCGGGGGCGGGATCACCGCTCCCGTCCCCGGTCCCCGCCGGGCCGGCGGAGCGGCCGAGGAACACCTCGCCCATGCCGCCGGCGCCGAGCCGGGCGAGCACCTCGTACGGTCCGATCTGCCGTGGCGCGCCCTCGCGCAGCGGTCCGAGCACCTCGTCCATCCCCCCATGCAGACGTGTGTGACGTGTGACGTGCGCGACGCGTGTGTGACGCCACGTCAGTCCCGCATCATGACACGTACATGCATGGCGAAGGGCCGGCCCCCAGGAGGGGGCCGGCCCTTCGCCGAAGAAGTGCGGATCAGCCGGAGTACGGCTTGGCGCTGAGGATCTTCACCGTGGCCTTCTTGCCGTTCGGCAGCTCGTACTCCGCGTCGTCGCCGGCCTTCTTGCCGTTGACGCCGACGCCGAGCGGCGACTGCGGGGAGTAGGTCTCGATGTCGCCGCTCGCGTACTCGCGGGAGGCGAGCAGGAAGGTCATCGTGTCGTCCTCGTCGCCGTCGAAGGCGATGGTGACGACCATGCCGGGCTCGACGATGCCGTCGTCCGCCGGCGCCTCGCCGACCTTGGCGTGCTGGAGCAGCTGGGTGAGCTGGCGGACCCGGAGCTCCTGCTTGCCCTGCTCCTCCTTGGCCGCGTGGTACCCGCCGTTCTCGCGCAGGTCGCCCTCTTCGCGCGCCGCGGCGATCTTGGTCGCGATCTCGGTACGCGCGGGACCAGACAGGTACTCAAGCTCGTCCTTGAGCTTGTTGTACGCCTCCTGGGTGAGCCAGGTGACGTTGTCGCTGGTCTGGGTCACAGGTGCTCCTCGTAGGTACTGGGAATACAAAGCATCGCCCTACACGGGAATGCCGGCGTCCCGGGTGGGCGAAACCACGAGCCTAACAATGAGTGGCGAAAAGCGGGAGGACATAAACCATCAGGATGGCGTCTCCCCAGGTCACCGTGGTGACCCGCCAGGACTCGTCACCCGGTCCCTACCCACCGCTACGGCGCCGTACACCCGATCAGTTCCGCGCTGGTCGCGCGGGCGGTGGTGCGCAGCGAGTAGACGCGGTCGACCCGGCTGCCGGGGTCGTCGACCCGCACGTCCTTGCGGGCCACCTCGGCCCCGTCCTCGGAGCGGGAGCGCAGCGTGCAGACGCCCTCGACGCCCTCGTCCTTGCGGATCTCCAGGTGGACCTGGACCTCGGTGTCGCTCACCACGTCGAACTTGATCATCTCGGCGCTGATCTTGTTGGCGACGACGTAGTGCCAGCCGAACCAGCCCATCAGGCCGAGGAAGAGGACACCGAGCACGGCACCGATGATCTTGAGCTTGCGGTCGGCCCGCTCGTCCGCTGAGCGCCCGTAGCGCCCCTCGGGCAGCTGCTCTCGCACCGCGCTCATGATCGATCCTCTCGAAGCCGGGGGTGGCGGAATTTTCGCTCCCCCGATTCCGTCACTATAGAGACCTGGCTTCGCATCGAATCACTGAGGATCGAGTCTTGACTGAGCAGCTGCGACTGATGGCCGTTCACGCCCACCCCGACGACGAGTCGAGCAAGGGTGCGGCGACGATGGCCAAGTACGTGTCCGAGGGGGTGGACGTCCTTGTCGTGACGTGCACGGGCGGCGAGCGAGGCTCGGTCCTGAATCCCCAGCTTCAGGGCGACCCCTACATCGAGGAGAACATCCACGAGGTCCGCCGCAAGGAGATGGACGAGGCCCGCGAGATCCTCGGCGTCTCCCAGGAGTGGCTGGGCTTCGTCGACTCCGGTCTCCCCGAGGGCGACCCGCTGCCCCCGCTGCCGGAGGGCTGCTTCGCCCTGGAGGACGTCGACACGGCCTCCGGCGAGCTGGTCCGCAAGATCCGTTCCTTCCGTCCGCAGGTCGTCACGACCTACGACGAGAACGGCGGCTACCCGCACCCCGACCACATCATGACCCACAAGATCACGATGGTGGCCTTCGACGGCGCGGCCGACGCCGAGAAGTACCCGGAGGCCGAGTTCGGCCCGGTCTGGCAGCCCCTGAAGCTCTACTACAACCAGGGCTTCAACCTCCCCCGCACCACCGCCCTGCACGAGGCGCTCATCGCCCGCGGCCTTGAGTCGCCCTACGGGGAGTGGCTGGAGCGCTGGAAGGAGTTCGAGCGCCAGCCCCGGACGCTGACCACGTTCGTGCCCTGCGCCGACTTCTTCGAGACCCGCGACAAGGCCCTCATCGCCCACCGCACCCAGATCGACCCCGACGGCGGCTGGTTCCGGGTCCCCATGGAGGTCCAGAAGGAGGTCTGGCCGACGGAGGAGTACGAGCTCAGCAAGGCGCTGGTCCCGACCTCCCTCCCCGAGGAAGATCTCTTCGCGGGCATCCGCGACAATGCCTGACATGAGCGCACACCTGGCACTGACCCAGCTTGTCCCCTTCGCCGCCGAAGAGCTGGACAAGAACAAGGTGACCCCCGGCGTCCTCGGCTTCGTCGTCTTCGCCGCGCTGGCCCTCGCGGTCTGGTTCCTGATGAAGTCCATGAACCGCCACATGGGCAAGGTCTCCTTCGAAGAGGCCCCTGACCCCACGGCCACCCCGGACACCCCCTCCCCGACCCCGTCCCCCAAGTAACCCGGACGCCCCCCGCCCGTACGGGCCTGCGCCCACCCCCGTGTGGGCAATCGTCCCGCTGGGGCGGGACGGGTGGGCACACGGGACGGCGCCCTCGGCGGCGCCCCCGCCCCTTGTGCCTGGACCCGCACCCATTGAGCATCGCGCTGTCCGTGCGGGTTCAGGCGCGGAAGCCTGGGCCCGGCAAGGGGCGCCGTCCGTTGTGCCCACCCGTTCCGCCCCGGCGGAACGATTGCCCACAACGCGGGGGCGCGGGCGCGGGCGGTGGGCACCGCCCCGGCGGAACGATTGCCCATGACGGGCGGGGCCGGGGCGCAGCCCGCAACGCGGGGGCGTGGGCCCATGACGCGGGCCCGCAACGGGCGCAGGGTGCGGCGTGCGGGGGCCGTGGCTGCGGCAGGATGGGCGGTATGCCGAACCGACTGGCCCATGAGACCTCTCCATACCTCCTGCAGCACGCCGACAACCCGGTCGACTGGTGGCCGTGGTCGGCCGAGGCCTTCGAGGAGGCCCGTCGCCGCGACGTCCCGGGGCTGCTGAGCGTCGGGTACGGCTCCTGCCACTGGTGCCAGTGCATGTGAACAACCGGGTAGTCACGACCTGGGGTGTTGTCAGAGGGTAGCCGTATGGATACGTACGACGAGAAACTGGACGCAAGTATCGACGCCTGGGTAGAGGCCGAACTGGCGGCTTCGCCCGAGTGGGGCCCGAGAAGTTCGTCGGCATCCGCCAACTCCTGGAGGGCGGCGCATTCGCCGTCGCCGCCGAGGAGTAGGAGCACGGAGCCACAGGCCGCAGCCGACACCGTAGTGCTGTGCGTGGGGCCGACCCGCCCTCGTGCACGGCACCCTCGGTTATCGATCGGCGCACGTCTGATGCGTGCCGCCGCGACGCTGACGGCGGAGGCGGACCGCGCTGCCGGCCAGGACGTGTCAGCGCGCCGGTGACTGGGCCACCACGGACAAACGAGGAGTCTTGTCCGCGAAGGCCGTTACGCGACCGGGCGCTCGGTAGGCCTGCGGGTGCCGGGCCACTCGTCGCTGTACCACTCGCGCTGCCCGTTCGACCCGGCGCCGTGGGCGGCGAGCGCGGTCGGCA
The DNA here is from genome assembly GCF_000716445.1 of Streptomyces wedmorensis. Classification (GTDB taxonomy): domain Bacteria; phylum Actinomycetota; class Actinomycetes; order Streptomycetales; family Streptomycetaceae; genus Streptomyces; species Streptomyces wedmorensis. Next base: position 75,460 of record NZ_JNWK01000040.1, on the reverse strand, counting down.
GGTCGCAGTGGACGACGATGGGCGGCTGGCCGCTGTCGGGGACGAGGGACCCGTCCGCGGGGATGGCGGCGAGTTCGAGAGGACGGTCTTCGGCGGCCAGCCGCCGTGCGGCCGCGGCGACGGCGAGCTGGCCGCCGACCGACCAGCCGCGCAGGCTCGTCAGGTCCAGGATGACCGGACCGGTGCCGCGCGCCAGGGCCCAGCCGACCGCGCCGGCGAACCGGTCGACGGCCTCGGGGCCGAGGAACCCGGCCAGGGACAGGACACCCAGGTCTTCCCGGACGGTGTATCGCCACTCGATGGTCATGGGCTCGCCTTCGTTCTTGCATTCAGGGGACTCAGGGGATCTCGCAGGGGGAGGGTGATCCACACGCTCTTACCGCCACCGTCCGCGTCCCGCCTCAGCGCCAATGTGCCGCCCTGTTCCGCCAGCACCTCGGCGACGGTGAACAGGCCGCCCGTGTGGCCCGCGACGGGGACGACCCCGGGGTGGTAGGGGTGTCGGTCATGGACGGCGAACGCGAGCGCGTCCTCGCCGGCCGCGAACGTCACCGTCAGGCTCGGGGAGGTCACGGCGGCGTGCCGGACGCTGTTGGTGACCAGCTCGCTGAGGATCAACAGGGCCGGCCCCATGGCGGGATGGGCCGTGCCGATGCCCCATGACGCGTACGTCATCTCCGCGGTCTCGCGCGCCAGGCGCACCGAGGCCGAGGCTGTCGGCACGGTGAGGACGTGGCGGTGCGGCAGGGCCTCCGGCGCGGCGCTCACCGTGTTCCCGCCGGTGTGCTCGGGGAAGCCGCGGATTTCCGCGGGGGCACTGAGGCGAGGACCCCGGTCGTCTGAAGATGGCTCCGCGCGCCCGCGATGGCCTCGGGCGTCGTGGCGTACTCCCGGCCCTCGTATCGCAGCAGGTCGAGCGCGCCGACGGAGGCGAGGACCTGCCGCTGACCCGGCCTTATGCCTGAGGTCATGACGGCGATGCCGCGCCGGTTGAGCTTCTCGACGGCGTCCTTGAGCACGAGCGCGCCGGTGGCGTCCATGGTCGTCACCCGCGACATCCTCATGATCACGACCCGGACGTCGACGACCTCCGACAGCTCAAGCAGGAAGCGGTGCGCGGCGGCGAAGAACAGCGGGCCGTCGATCCGGTACGCGACGATGTGCTCGGCCAGCAGCGCGTGCTCCTCGTCGCTGTGCTCGCCGGGCAGGTCTGGCCGGAAGTCCACCTGGTCCATGCGGGCTTGCTTGGCCACGGCCCGCAGTGCGAGGGCGCCCGCGACGGCCATGCCGATGATCACCGCGTACACGAGGTCGAGTGCGAGCGTGGCGACGGCGGTGAGGACGAGGACGAGGGCGTCGGAGCGGGTGGCCTTCGCCATGGCGCGCAGCGAGCCGACCTCGATCATCCGCACGGCCGTGGCGAGGAGGACGCCGGCCAGGGCGGCGAGCGGGATCTTCGACACGAGCGGGGCGGCGGCGAAGACGATCACGGCGAGGATCGCCGCGTGGGTGAGCGCGGCGAGCCGGGAGGAGGCTCCGGTACGGACGTTGACGGCGGTACGGGCGATGGCGCCGGTCGCCGGGACGCCGCCGAACAACGGGGCGGCGATGTTCGCCAGGCCCTGCCCGAACAGCTCCCGGTCCGGGTCGTGCCCCTGCCCGACGGTCATGCCGTCGGCTACCTGCGCCGACAGCAGGGACTCCAGGGCGGCGAGCGCCGCGACCGCGACGGCCGGGGCGATCAGGGAACCCAGCGCGGAAAGGTCGAGGAAGGAGAGGGACGGGGCGGGAAGCCCGGAGGGCAGCTCGCCGATCGGCTTGGCCCCGTCCAAGTGGAAGACCTGGGCCACGATCGTGGCGGCGATCACCGCGAGGATCGAGAAGGGGATTGCGGGCCGCCACCGGGCGCCGCCGAGCATGAGGGCGGCGACGCCCAGGGCGAGCCCGAGGGCCGTCCAGTTAGGGGCCTGGACGAACTCCTCGACGGCGCGCCACGTCACCTCCAGGACCCGCTCGCCCTCGGGTTTGGGGACACCGAGGGCGTTGGGTACCTGCTGGAGGCCGATGACGAGCGCGATCCCCAGCGTGAAGCCCTCCACGACCGAGGCGGGGATGTAGGCCATGGAGCGGCCGGCCCGTACCAGGGCCAGGCCGACGCAGATGAGGCCCGCGAGCAGGCCGACAGTCAGTACGCCACTCGGACCGTGCTGGGCGACGATGGGGACGAGGACGACCGTCATGGCCCCGGTCGGGCCGGACACCTGGAGGTTGGATCCTCCGAAGATGGCGGCCAACGCGCCCGCGACGACGGCGGTCGCGAGCCCGGCCTCGGCACCGAGCCCGGAGGTCTCACCGAAGCCGAGGGCCAGCGGCAGGGCGACGATGGCGACCGTGAGGCCGGCGAGCAGGTCGCGCCGGGGGTTGCGGCCCATGGCGGCGGCGTCGGCGCGGGTGGGCAGCAGGGAACGCAGCCGCTTCCACAGCGCGCTCACCGCTCGGCCGCCTCGGCCCCCAGAAGCTCGGTGAGAAGCTCGTTCTGGCCGGTGAGCATCTGGGTGAGGATCCGGCGTGCGGCCTGCATCAGATCGGCGACGTCCCCGCCGGCCAGGGTGTAGATCACGGTCGACCCGTCGCGACTGGCGGTCACGATCCCGGACCGGCGCAGCACCGCGAGCTGCTGGGAGAGCGCCGGCGCCTCGACATCGATCTCCGTCAGGAGATCACGTACCGGCATCGGTCCGTTCTGGAGAAGCTCCAGCACCCGGATGCGGACCGGGTGTCCCAGCATCCGGAAGAACTCGGCCTTCGCCTGGTACAGCGGAACCGGCACGTCCCTGACTCTCCTCGTCGTCGAGCCCGTCATTACGGCGCGGGCTGGGCGCCGTGCCCGCGGCTACCTACGGGCACGGCCACTAGAGCATCTAATGAATTGCAGAATTATGCAATTATGGACCTTCCTAGACCGATGAAGTGGAACGGACCTTCCCCCGTGGCCGAGAACGCCGAGAACCAGCTGCCGCCCTGCCCCGAGTGCTCCGGCGCCTACACCTACGAGATGGGCGCCTTGCTCGTCTGCCCCGAGTGCGGCCACGAGTGGGAACCGGCCGCCGCCGGTGACACGACCGCCGACGGCGCGGGCGAGAAGGTCGTCAAGGACTTCGTCGGCAACGTCCTCGCCGACGGTGACACCGTGACCGTGGTGAAGACCCTGAAGGTCAAGGGCAGCCCGAACGGCATCAAGGCCGGCACGAAGGTCCGCAACATCCGCCTGGTCGACGGCGTCGACGGCCACGACATCGACTGCCGCATCGAGGGTTTCGGCAACATGCAGCTCAAGTCGAGCGTGGTCAAGAAGGGCTGACCCGGTGGCGATCGCCACACGGAGGCGGGCGGGACGAGGAGAGGTACGGATGACGGCCGGACGGCTGGCGGAGATGTCGGGCGCGGAAGCGCTGTGGCTCCTGGAGGGGAGCGCGCGAGGCCGCCTCGTCCTGCTGCGTCGCGGCGAGCCTGTCGTACGGCCTGCCGCACACCTGGACGCACGCCATCTCGTCGTCCGCGCGCCGGTACAGGCGGCGTCCGTTCCGCCGGCGGTCACCTACCAGGTGGACGATCTCCCTGGCTCCGCCGTCCCCGGCTGGTCGATCACCGTCATGGGCCCCGCGACGGAGATCGCCGAGCCGCACGAGGCCGCCCACTGCCGCCGCACCCTGGACGGCTGGGTCCACGGACCGCATGACACCTTGCTCCGGATCACTCCGTAGACCGTGACCGGCTTCCGCGTGGCGCCGGGCGAGGGGCGCTGAGCGAGCCGCTCCGGCATGGGCCTCTGCGTGCGGCTATGCGGAGGTTCGGCGTGCGGCAGCGGTGCCGCCGCGCAGGGCGTCCGCGCTCGGCAGCGGCGAGTGACCGCAACGCGGGCACTCGCCCTCGGGGCCGCCCGCCGCCCGCGGGAGTTTCAACCGGCAGGACGGGCACTTCAGCAGGGAGCCGTCCGTTCCGGACAGGTTCTGCGTCAGGATGGCCGGTGTCCATGGAAGGCGTACGGACGGCCGACAGCGGCCGTCGACGAGGAGGGGCCCGCACCGTGAGCGCGCTGCTGTACCAGCCCAGGGCCGACTTCTTCAAGACGCTGGGGCATCCGGCGCGCATCCGCGTGCTGGAGCTGCTGGCCGAACGCGAGCACGCGGTGTCCGAGATGCTGCCCGAGGTCGGCGTCGAACCGGCACACCTGTCACAGCAGCTCGCCGTCCTGCGCCGCGCCAACCTGGTGGTCACTCGCAAGGAAGGCTCCACCGTCCACTACTCCCTGGCCAGCCCGCGAGTGGCGGAACTGCTCCGGGTGGCCCGCGAGATCCTCTCGGGCGTGCTGGCCGACCAGGCCAGGCTCCTCGGCGACCTCCGCGCGGAGCAGCAGACGCCGGCGCCCCCGCCGCGCGCGGGCCATTGACCGGTGGCCGCCTCCCGCTCACCCGATGGACAGCACCTCAGGGGCGGTGGAAGGCGGTCACCCTCACGAGGTGCGGCGCTCGGCGCCCGTAGGCCAGAGCACGTCGACCGTCCGGCCGAGGCCGCGCGCGTAGGCCACGAGATGTGCGGTGGCGTCGCACGGGGTGGTCGGGGAGCCGTCCCAGACCACGAGGACGCGGGTGCAGGCCTGAATCATCCGCTCGTCGGTGTGCAGGCAGGCGGGACCGTCGGCGGGGTCGTAGTCCACCGGACTCAACCGCTGCGTCAGTAGTGCCAGGGTTCAGGGAGCAAGATCCGTATGTCCCACCAGCGCGATCACAGGGGCCTACTTGTGGGCGTGCTGGCCGACGTAGAACAGCAGCCAGACGAACCCGGCGAACAGGTGCGTGCCGAAGATGTAGAAGAAGGCGCGCAACCAGACACCCCGCTCCTTCCGGGCTTCGTCGTCCATGCTGTCGCTCATGGGGTCCTCTCCTTCCGTGCGGGGCGATCGGGTCTCTGGCGCTGTGGGCCCACGAGGGAAGCCGGGACCGTACGAGGGCGGCCCTACCTGGCTCGTCGCGTGCCGGCTCCCGCCGCGTCCTGCCGTACACCCCCGCGGTGGCCCGAAGCCGCGCATGCCCTTCATCGGCCCAGTCCTGCCACCTGGCTACCTCGCCGGAAGGACGCCCGCCAACGAATCTGGCGAATTGCGAAAGTCTTTAAGAGGATACCGGGGGCCACCAGGGAGGAGCTACGCCCGCCTCGAACTCAGCCGCCGGCGCCCTGCGCCGGAAATCGCCAGTGCGGGTAGGGGAGCTGATGCCAGGCGGTCCGGTATGTCTGGCTAAGGCTTGATCGACGCGGCTGACCTGGCGGCCTGCTCGATCTTCGCTCGGTAGGCGCCACGGGCTTCCTCGTCGATCTGCCTCTCGTGTTCGGCGCGCAGCCCGGTCCGGCCGTCGACGCTTTCGCGGAGGATGTCGGCATGTCCGGCATGCCGGATGGACTCGCCGAGGACGTGGACCATGACGGCGAACAGGTTGGTGTGGGAATACGGCTCCGGCCACCACGGGACGTGGCCGGGGGCGTCGAGGGGAAGCTCGTTGATCGTCGCGTCCGAGTGTTCCCACGTGCGCCGGTAGAACCCGATGATCTGATCGCGGGTCTCACCCTCGGTCGCCCACTGATCGCTGCCGTCGGCTTCCTGCCACCGGCATAGCGGTTCCGGGGAAGGGCGGTCGAAGATCTCGCCGAAGTACCTCGCCTCGACGGTGGCCACGTGCTTGACCAGGCCGAGGAGGTTGGTCCCGGTTGCCGTCAGCGGCCTGCGAGCGTCGTATTCGGACAGGCCGTCGAGCTTCCAGAGCAGCGCCTCGCGGTCCCGACGCAGTCTCCCGTGCAGGTTGTCCTTCGCGAATTCATCGATCATGCGGCATGCACCTTCCATGTACTGTTCGTGGTTTCACGATCACGTAGAGAGCCGTGGGGGAACGGGGTGGGGGTGGGAGCGGTGGGGTGGGGTGCGTGAAGGCTCGCGGCCAACCCGCCCCGCGGCGCTATCGAGCAGGAGAACCACACGGCTGTCCGGTGCCGTTCTCCGAGTCCGTCGAGTCCGTAGGGGCGGGGAGCGGGGACGCGGGCGGGTGCCAGGTGAGGATCCAGCCGGCGGTAAGCGCCGCGGCACCGCCAGCCAGGGCGATCGCGCCGCCTGTTCCGATACCTGCGGCCGCTGCGCCGAAGCAGGCCGGGCCGACGCCCTGGAGCGTCATGCCACCGGAGCCGAGCAGGCCGAAGGCCTGGCCCTGGCTGTCCTGCGGCAGGGCGTCCAGGAACGGCCGTTGCAGGCCGAGACCGTAGGCGAATCCGAAGCCGCAGAGCAGCAGCAGACAGGACGAGAGGCCCACCCCGGGCTCGGCGGCGAAGCCGACCAGCGGCAGTCCCATCAGCGTGGTCAACGGGACTACCAGTCGCTCCCGGGTCGGCGGCCGGAGCAGCCGTCCCACCAGAAGGTCACCGACGACCATGCCTGCCGGCAGACAGCCCATCAGCACCGCGTACCAGCCGGGCGCGAAGTGGCGGCCTCCCGCGTAGGCGACGATCAGTCCTTCCGCGCCCGCCACGAACGCGGGCGGCAGCCACTGCGCCAGCATCAGTCGTCGCACCGTACGTCCGCGCAGCAGCAGGCCGGCACCGTGCAGGCTTGCTCGGACGGCCCCGCCATCACCCCTTGAGCCGCCGGACTCTCCCGGCTCCAGCCGGGCCATTCGGCAGCGGATGGCGAGCGCGCAGCCGAGGTAGAGGGCGGCGCTGAACGCGAGCGCCCGGCGCGGGCCGAGTGCCGCGACGGCCGCACCTCCCAGTGCCAGACCGAGCAGTTGGGCGCCAGAGCCGGCGATGTTGTTGAGCGAGCGGCCGAGTACGTAGGCGTCGCCCTCCAACCACTGTGCGACCAGCCGGCTCGACGCGCCGCTGAACACCGGTGTGGCGAGGGCGACCAGCGCCACGACGCCGAGGCTTGCCGCGATCGGCATCCGTACCAGGGCGAGCAGCAGGGCGGCGGCGCACTCCAAGGCATAGCCGCCGGCGATGAGCGCGCGGGGCGGCAGTCGGTCGGCCATTGAGCCCAGCAGCAGCGAGCCGAACACCTGCGGGAGAAAGCCGATGCCGAAGGCCAGTGCGCTCAACAGTGCGGAGCCGGTGGCCGCGAAGACCAGCACCGAAAACGTGGTGATCCGCAGCGAGTCCGCGGTGATCGCGACGGTGCGAGTCAAGAACAGCAGCCGGAACCGAGGCTCGGCCAGCACCTCCCAGTAGGTGGCGTGGCGGTCGCCCTGCGCGGGTCCGGCGTTTGGGGTCATGGCGCTCAGCCTCGACGTGCACTCGTGCCACTCACCAATGATTCGTCGCTGGACGAATCGGAACAGATGTCCCGCGGTAGCATCGCCGGGTGCTGCGCTTCGAAGTCTCCGTCGAGGACCTGCTGCGCAGCCGCTTCGCGCTGTCGCCCGCGCTGGACCTCTGCCTGCTGCTGCGCTCGCTCGCCGGCCAAGGCCAGCCGCTGCCGCGAGCCTGGTCCGCCCGGCTCATGCCGGCTTTCGAACGGCTTCGCCGCGAGACCGAGCTGGACGCCGTCCTCGCTCTGCAAGCCCCGCACAGCGGACCGAACTTCGTCGCCCCGCCCCCGCGCGGCCTCGGCCAGACCTGGGCGGACGACCTGGCCGTGATCCGGGCCACACCGCTGGAAGCGGCCCGTCGCGAATTCGCCGCCGGCTCGACCGGCCCGGCCGTCCGTGACCCCCGCGTACGCGCCGTGCTGGACTCGACGGACGCCGTCCCCAGGATCGCCGAGGCGATGGACCAGGCGTGGCACGAGCTGCTCGCCGCGGACTGGCCGCAACTGCGCGCGATCTGTGAGCGCGATGTCGTACACCGGGTGGGGGTGATCGGCGAACACGGATGGGTCGCGGCCATCGAAAGCCTGCACCCGGGCGTCGCCTGGCGCGCCGACGGTATCGAGGTCGGCTTCCTCCGAGGTGGGACAGTCCGCCTCGCCGGCGACGGGCTCCTGGTGATCCCTTCGGTCTTCGTCGGGCATGTCGCCGCCCACATGGAAGACCCCTGGCCCAGGACCTTGGTCTACTCGGCCCGCGGCACCGCCGCCCTGTGGGGCGAACAGGAGAACGTCCCCCAACCGGACGCGCTGACCGCCCTGGTCGGCCGGGCCCGAGCCCGGCTGCTGTTGGCGCTGGATGCCCCGGCCAGCACCAGCCACCTCGCCCGAAGCCTCGCCATGACACCCGGCGCGGTAGGAGACCACCTCGCCATCCTGCGAGGCGCGGGACTGCTGGTCCGCGCCCGGTCCGGACGATCAGTGCTCTACCGGCGCACCCCGCTTGGCGAGGCACTGGTCGCAGGTTCGGGCTGAGGGCTCAGATCAGCACCGAGCCGCTGCGCGGCCTTGACCACCCGCAGCACGGTCACCGCCCCCTCGCTGTCAACCGCGAGGCCGGCACCCTCCGACCGGCAGCCTCGTTGCTCACAGGGCCCCAAGGTCGACCGTGATGGAGAAGGGCGCCGTGGCCTTCACAGTGCCAGTGAACATCTCGCCGTCCCTGTAAGCCTTGGTGGCGGGGTCGAGGACGTAGGTGTAGACGATCGGGACGCCGGTGGCGGCCTGCTCGACCCGCCAGTAGAAGGGGATGCCTGCCTTGCCGTACTGGTCCACCTTCACGATCCGGTCCGTGGTCTCCGAACCGGGCGACACGACCTCGACGACCAGGAGTACGTGCTCAGGGCGGGTGGGCGTGAGGTCGATGGTCTCCGCCCGGTAGACGATGACGTCCGGACGGCGGTTGGTGAGCGGCACGTCCTGCAAGCGGACGTCGAAGTCCGTGTCGGCGTTCCAGTCCGGGCCCGCGGCGGCGTCCAGGGCATTGGCCAGGAGCCGAGCCAGCCGGTTGTGCCGCTTGGAGGCGCTCGGGCTCACGACGACCATGCCGTCCACGATCTCGACGCCGGCGCACTGCTCCTCGGACCAGGAGGCGTACTGTTCCGCGCTGATCTGCGTGTGCATCCACGCGGGCGCCACCATCTCGGCGGTCATGAAGTACCTCCTTCGAGGATGCGGTGCTGCTCGACTCAGCGTACTGCCCGCTTCCAGTCGGGCACCGGCTCTAAGTCGGGGCAGAACCTCCAGCGTCCGCAGGGCGACCTGGGTGCAAAAGGGGCGATCCGCATTCACCACGTGATGGCGCATGAGTGCAAATCGGCCAAGTAGGGCGGGGGCTTGCGGGCCGAATCGGCAGGGTCGTGTCGGCGTGAGAGGCTGGGTCGCATGAACCGGCTGGCTGGCACGACCTCGCCTTATCTGCTTCAGCACGCTGACAATCCGGTCGACTGGTGGCCGTGGGGACCCGAGGCGTTCGAGGAAGCGAAACGGCGCGATGTACCCGTTCTGCTGTCGGTCGGATACTCTGCGTGTCACTGGTGTCACGTCATGGCGCACGAGTCCTTCGAGGACGACGCCACCGCCGCCCTGGTCAACGAGCACTTCGTCGCCGTCAAGGTCGACCGGGAGGAGCGCCCTGACGTCGACGCCGTCTACATGGAGGCGGTCCAGGCGGCCACCGGCCAGGGTGGCTGGCCGATGACGGTCTTCCTGACGCCGGACGCGGCCCCGTTCTACTTCGGTACGTACTTCCCGCCGGAGCCCCGTCACGGCATGCCGTCGTTCCCCGAGGTCCTGGAGGGCGTCCGGGACGCCTGGACCGGCCGCCGGGAGGAGGTCGGGGAGGTCGCCGACCGGATCGTGAAGGACCTCGCGGGCCGTTCGCTGGCCTTCGGCGGCGACGGCGTCCCCGGCGAGGAGGAGCTGGCGCAGGCCCTGCTCGGCCTGACCCGCGAGTACGACGCGACCCGCGGCGGCTTCGGCGGCGCCCCCAAGTTCCCGCCGTCGATGGCCTTGGAGTTCCTGCTGCGCCATCACGCCCGTACGGGCTCGGAGGGCGCTCTCCAGATGGCGACCGACACGTGCGAGGCGATGGCCCGCGGCGGCATCTACGACCAGCTCGGCGGCGGCTTCGCCCGTTACGCCGTCGACCGCGCCTGGGTCGTCCCGCACTTCGAGAAGATGCTGTACGACAACGCCCTGCTCTGCCGGGCGTACGCCCACCTGTGGAAGGCCACCGGCAGCGACCTGGCCCGCCGGGTGGCCCTGGAGACCGCCGACTTCCTCGTCCGCGAGCTCCGCACCCCCGAGGGCGGCTTCGCCTCGGCCCTCGACGCGGACAGCGACGACGGCACCGGCAAGCACGTCGAGGGCGCGTTCTACGTGTGGACTCCGGGGCAGCTCGCCGAGGTCCTCGGGGAGGAGGACGCCGCCCTCGCCGCCGCCCGTTACGGCGTCACCGAGGACGGCACCTTCGAGCACGGCAGCTCCGTCCTCCAGCTGCCGCAGGGCGCGGGTCCGGCCGACGCCGAGCGGATCGCGTCGATCGCGGCCCGGCTCCTCGCGGCCCGCGAGGAGCGGGCCCGCCCCGGCCGCGACGACAAGGTCGTCGCCGCCTGGAACGGGCTCGCGATCGCCGCGCTCGCCGAGACGGGCGCCCTCTTCGACCGCCCCGACCTCGTCGAGCGCGCCACGGAGGCCGCCGACCTGCTGGTCCGCGTCCACATGGACGAGCAGGCCCGGCTCACCCGTACCTCCAAGGACGGCCGGGCCGGTACCAACGCGGGGGTCCTCGAGGACTACGCCGATGTCGCCGAGGGGTTCCTCGCCCTCGCCGCCGTCACCGGCGAAGGCGCCTGGCTGGAGTTCGCCGGCTTCCTCCTGGACATCGTCCTCGACCGCTTCGTCGCCGAGGGCGGCGCGCTGTACGACACGGCCCACGACGCCGAGGCCCTCATCCGGCGCCCCCAGGACCCCACCGACAACGCCGCCCCCTCGGGCTGGACCGCCGCCGCCGGAGCGCTCCTCTCCTACGCCGCGCAGACCGGTTCCGAGGCCCACCGTGCCGCCGCCGAGGGAGCGCTCGGCGTCGTCAAGGCCCTTGGCCCGCGTGCGCCCCGCTTCATCGGCTGGGGCCTCGCCGTCGCCGAGGCCCTCCTCGACGGGCCCCGGGAGATCGCCGTGGTGGGCGCCCCCGGCGACGAGGCCTTCCAGGAGCTGCGCCGTGCCGCGCTGCTGGCCACCGCTCCCGGCGCGGTCCTCGCCGCCGGCACCCCCGACAGCGAGGAGTTCCCGCTCCTGAAGGACCGTCCGCTGGTGGCCGGACGACCGGCCGCGTACGTCTGCCGTCACTTCACCTGCGACGCACCGGTCACCGACCCGGCCGAGCTGCGCCGCACGCTCTGACTCCGGCGTGGAACGGGGACGGCCCCGCCGCCCCTCCGAGGAGGGGTGGCGGGGCCGCACCGTTGCCGAGCGGCGTTGCTCAGCTGTTGCCGGCGCCGTTGCCGGACAGCACGGGGATGTCGCTGAGGATGTGCGACAGCGGCTCGTCGCCCTTGGCCTGGGTGGAGTTCTCGGTGCACTGCTGGTTCTGCGGGGAGGACAGGACGTTGACGTCCTGGACCGTGATCGGGATGAGGCCGATCAGCGAACCGGCGTTGACCTTGGCGGGGAGGCCCACGCACGGCTTGTTCAGGGAGCCCTGGACCAGCGCGAACTGCGGGCTCATGTCGCCGTGGGTGCTGGAGTTGCCGAACTCCTGGTGGGCGCCGTTGCCCGACAGCGAGGTGGTGCCGCCGTCGTCGGCGATCGCCAGCGCCTGACCGGCACCCGCCGCCGTCGCGCCGAGAACGGATGCGGCCACAGCAGCCGTCGCCAGAAGCTTCTTCATTGTTCAGGCCTTTCGGATCCTGGCCCGCTGAGTGCCGAGCCGCGCTGATCAACTGGTCAGAGGCCCGGAGGTTCCGGGAAGTCCACCGGACGGACTACGGGCAGATGAGCGAGGACCCGGGCGTGGGGCGGTACGTGCCCACCGGGATCTCGCTCGGCGCCACCGCCCCGGCCTCCGGCAGCGGCCGGTCCTCGCGCAGCCGCCCGAAGACCTCCGCCGCGCCTTTCTCGTCCCACGCGAGGGTCGACCCGACGCCGGCGATGTTCGGGTTGAAGCCGCGTACGGGCACGGTCGAGAACTCCGTACGGTCCGGGGGCAGGTCCTTCAGGCGGGCGGCGAGCGTCAGGAGCTCCGTCGCCGTGATGCCCCGCTCGACGGCGCCCGTGCCGCGCAGGGTCGCGGCGAAGTCCAGCAGCGCCTCCGGGTCGTCCAGGACGCCCTCGCGGAGCCGTTCGAGCGTGTTCGCCACGAACTTCTGCTGCTTCTGGATCCGGCCGAAGTCCATCTGGCCGTCGGCCCGCCGCGACCGCACGTACTGGAGCGCCTCGCCGCCGGCGACCCGCTTGGTGCCCGGCTGGAGGTCGATGCCGGTGACCGGGTCCTTGAGCGGCTCCGCCGTACAGACGGGGACCCCGCCGTCGAGCCGGTCGACGGTGTCCATGAAGCGGCGGAAGTCGATCTCCAGGTAGCGGTGGACGGGGAGTCCGGTCATCGACTCGACGGTCTCCACCGTGAAGGAGGAACCGCCCTCCGCCCAGGCGTTGTTGATCTTCGCGGGGTGGGCGGCGTGCAGCTTCCCGGTGCGCCGGTCGCGGTGCTGGTCGGGGAAGGCGGTGAGCGAGTCGCGCGGCAGGCTCACGACGCTGATCCGGTCGTTCTCCGCCGACACGTGCACCAGCATGATCACGTCGGTGCAGTCGCACTCCTGCCCGCCGAGGCGGAAGCGCTCCTTCTCCTCGTCGGTGACGCCCTTGCGGCTGTCGATGCCGACCACCAGCAGGTTGAGGCCCTGTTCGGGGGAGGGGAGGTCGGACGGCGCGACGGCGACGGCGCCGGGGGCGAGGGCGGCGAGAGCGGTGAAGGCCGCCGCGGCGAGCAGCGCGCGGCGCAGCCGCCGGGGACGCGGGAATTTCATGCCCCGCACGCTATTTCGACCCGGCTCGCACACAGGTACGCGACGCGACATGAACAGGTCGAATCACTCTCCTGCGGCGTCTGTGTAAAAATGCGGGAATCGCAGCGGAAGGAGCGAAGATGGCGCCGGATCCCGGAAAATGGGAACGGATGGCCTTCATTCCGAAGAGCCGGTATGTGAGTGAACCACCCCCTCCCGATCGCACACCGTTCCCGCTGTATTCCGCCCTGGTGGCCCAGTGGGTGCAGGCGGGGCGCACGGTCCCGGGGATGCCGGACCGCGAGTGGGAACGACTGATGGCCGCACCGGTGTGGCCGACCTGGTAGCAGCACGAAAGGGGCCGCCCCGGAGGGCGGCCCCTGACGTGTGAACGTCGTCGCGCGGTGGCGGAACGTCAGTTGTTGCCGACGCCGTTGCCCGAGAGGACCGGGATGTCGTCCAGGATGTGCGACAGCGGCTCGTCGCCCTTGGCCTGGGTGGAGTTCTCGGTGCACTGCTGGTTCTGCGGGGAGGACAGGACGTTGATGTCCTGGACCGTGATCGGGATGAGGCCGATCAGCGAACCGGCGTTGACCTTGGCCGGGAGGCCCACGCACGGCTTGTTCAGGGAGCCCTGGACCAGCGCGAACTGCGGGCTCATGTTGCCGTAGGTGGCGGAGTTGCCGTACTCCTGGTGGGCGCCGTTGCCCGACAGCGACGTGGTGCCACCGTCGTTGCCGATGGCGAGCGCCGGGGTGGCGACGGCGGCGGAGGCGCCGACGATGGAGACGGCCGCGGCCGCGGTCGCCATAACCTTCTTGATCACGGGAGTTCCCTTCTAGAACCGGCTCCGTGCAGGGAGCGGCCTGATCAACTGGCCACGGACGCAAGGGTTCCGCTGTGTCACCCCCTTGGCGGAGCGCACGCGGCAGCGCGAAAAGAGGGCCCAGTCGAACGAGTGAAGCGCCGGAACCAAAGCCGACGTGCGCAGTTGATCCCGTCGCATCAATCAAGTCGATTGGTGGGAACAGGAACGGAATCACCGTGATCAAGAAGATTATGGCGGCTGCGGCTGTTACGGCCTCTGTTGTCGGCGCTTCTGCCGCGATGGCCTCCCCGGCGCTCGCCACCGCCAACGACGGCGGCACCACGTCGCTCTCGGGCAACGGCGCCCACCAGTCCTTCGGCAACTCGAAGACCAAGGGCGACATGAGCCCCCAGTTCTCGGCCGTCCAGGGCTCGCTGAACAAGCTCTGCCTCGGTGTTCCGGTCAAGGGCAACCTCGGCTCCCTCATCGGCGCGATCCCGATCACCGCGCAGGACATCAACGTCCTGTCCTCCCCGCAGAACCAGCAGTGCGCCGAGAACTCCACCCAGGCCAAGGGTGACGAGCCGCTGTCGCACATCCTGGAGGACATCCCGGTCCTCTCGGGCAACGGCGCCTACAACAGCTGATCCGCGCCGCGCGACACAGGGCCGGCGGGAACGAGAGCGTTCCCGCCGGCCCTGTTCCGTGCGGGCAATGGAGTGAATGACGGAACGACTTCGCCGTTTCGGTTTCCTTTCCGAGGCGTGTTCGTTGTGTTGTGTGCTGCGGAAATGCATTCCGCCGAGGAAAGGATCCAGACGAAATGAACTGTAAGAAGGCTGCGGCCGTCATCGCCGGAATCGTCATGGCCATGGGTGCGGCGTCGCCGGCCTTCGCGGACGCGGACGCGCACGGTGTGGCGATCGGTTCGCCGGGCGTCCTGTCCGGCAACGTCGTCCAGGTCCCGATCCACGTGCCGATCAACGTCTGCGGCAACAGCGTGAACGTCATCGGCGCCCTGAACCCGGCCGCCTTCAACACCTGCGTCAACGTCTGAGTCCACGGCGCCAGGCCGGCCCTCGGTCATGCCGTCACCGCCGCCTTCTCGCCCGTACGGGGCCGTCCGACCCTCCCGCCCGGGACACCGGACCGCAGCCGCTGCCGCACCCCCTTCACCAGGCGCCCCGCCGTGTACTCGGCACCGAGGACGAACCGCATCGACGGGCCGTACGAAGGGGCGGTGAGCAGCCCGGCGAGGAACAGGCCGGGCCACGAGGACTCGAAGAGGCCGCCGACCTCCGGCGCGCCGCCCGCGCCGACCGTGCGCAGGGCGCCGCGCAGCGCGGGGGAGAGGACGCCGGCCCGGTCCAGGCTCGGGGTGAAGCCGGTGGCCGCGATGACGTGGTCGGTCTCCAGGACCGTCGTCCCGGCGGGCCCGGCGACGTCGAGCCGCAGCCGCTCGTCCCCGGTCACGGCCGCCGAGGTGATCCGCTGCCCGAGGCGTACGTCCCCGATCGCCGCGAACCGCTCCCGGAGCCACCAGGCGCCCGCCGGGCCGAGCGCCGAGTCGAAGATCCGCGCGCGGGTGGCCGCCGGCAGGCGCCGGAAGACGCCCGGGGTGTCCGCGTACAGCTTGTTCTTCCAGCCGCAGCCGAGTCCCGTGTGCGGGGCGCGCAGCGACGGCCACAGGCCGCGGTCGAGGGCCGGGGGCAGGGTGTTCCAGTTCAGCCGGTCCGCGCGGGCGACGATCCGGACGGCGGCGGCGCCCCGCTCGGTGAGGAGCGCGGCGGTCTCCAGGGCGGCCTGGCCCGCGCCGATGACGGTGACGTCCCGGCCGGCGAAGCCGTCGAGCTCGCCGTGGTGGCTGGAGTGGGTGACGTACCGCCGGGGGAGCCCGCGCAGCGGCCCGGGGACCTCCGTGAACGGCAGGACGCCGACGGCGAGTGCCACCGTCCGTGCGCGGAGCGGCTCGCCGTCCTCCGTCCGCAGCTCGAACCCCTCGGCGCCGGGCGCCACGGACGCGATCAGCCGCTCGTCGAGCGCGGGGACGGCCTGCCGGGCGAACCAGTCGCCGTACGCGGCGAAGAAGTCGACCGGCAGCGGCACGCCGTGGGCGGCGCGGACGCCCCGGGTCGCCGCGTAGGCGTCGAGTCCGTACGCGCCCCGCGGGTCGGAGAGGTGGGACGCCCAGGGCTCCGACTTCAGGAACATGCCCGAGGGCATGGCGTGCCAGGACTCCATCGAGCGGCCGAAGGTCCGGAGGTTCAGTCCGCGGGCCGCCGCGTGCGCGGCCACGGACAGACCGTAGGGTCCGGCCCCGACGACCACCAGGTCGTACATCGGCTTCGACGAATTCGACATCGTGCCTTCCGTCTTCATCGTTGGGTGAGCTGGTGGGAGGGGGTGCGGGCCGCGGGCGGCGAGGCGACGCCCTGCGGGCGCGTCCGGACCGCTCGGAACAGCCCGCGGAGCGCGGCCAGCGCCCTGCGCAGCAGATGGGCGGCCCAGGCGCGGCCCATGGCGAGCGCCGGCGCCGGGTCGTCGGCCGCGCACCAGGCGAACTCGGTCCGCTGCCGGGCGGCCCCCGGCCCGGCCGCGTACCGGCGGCGCGGCGAGGTCAGGAGCGAGAGCGCCGCGTAGTTCTCGACCAGGAACCGGCGGCCGTACGCGGGGGAGTACGGCGGCACCGGACGCCCGGTGAGGTCCAGGTGGAGGGCCCGGACCACGTCCAGTCCGGCGGCGTCGGCGAAGAGCCGGAACTGCGCGCCGGGACGGGGGTTGAAGTCGAGGACGTGGTACGCGCCGGTCGCCCGGTCGAGCCGGAAGTCCAGATCGCACACGCCCCGGTAGCCGAGCGCGTCGAGCAGTTCGCGGGCCGTCCGGTCCACGGCCGGGTTCACGGTCCAGCGGCCCACGGCGGTGAGCCCCGCCCCGTCCGGCCAGGAGCGCTCCTTGCGGCCGGTCGCCCCGGTCGCGCAGCCGCCCCGGGAGTCCACGTACCCGTGGAAGAACCAGTCCAGGTCCCGGCCCGCCGGCAGGAGTTCCTGGAGCAGCAGGCGGCTGCCCGCCTCCGGCGTGCGGGCGTACAGCTCCCTCACCTCCGTGAGCGACCGCACGATCGTGGTGCTGCGCAGCCCGCCGCCCGCCGGCAGCAGCCACGGCCGGCTCCACTTCGCGACCACCGGCAGGCCGAGCGCCCACGCCATGGCGGCCGCCTCGTCGGCTCCCGTGGGCAGTTCGGTCCGCGGATGGGGCAGACCGAGCTCCGCGCAGGTGCCGGCGAGCGCCGCCTTGTCCGCGACCCGCAGCAGCTGCGCCTCGCTCTGCGCGGGCAGCAGGAAACGGGGGGCGAGTTCGGCGCGGTGCCGGGCCAGCGCGAGGGCGCTGATGTCGTCCAGGGGTACGGGCAGCAGGGGGTGTGACGGGTCGTCGGAGATCTCGTCGGCCATGTCCGTCAGCAGGGCGGCCAGCTCGGGCGCGGAGGTCGCACCGGGGCGTGTGCGGGCCGAGCGGAGGTAGCGGGAACGGGAGACCGGGCTGGTGTCCGACTCGATGACGGCGTGGACCGGGATTCCCGCCCGTCCCAGCGAGCGCGTGGCGCCGAGCGTCCCGTGATGAAAGGGATTCCGGTCGAGCCGCACCAGGACGGCGGGGACGCGGGTGTCGAAACTCTGACCGTGCGGCACGGCATGCCTTTCCTCTCGGGTGCCCCAACCGGGCGATCAAATCCTCTAATGGACTACTGATCAGAGGGAAGCCGAGTTCACGGTCGGCTCATTAGGAATACTTTCGGAGTATCGGATTGACGGATCATCAAAAAGTGAACGACGTTAAGGAGCGGCCATGGCAGCTGCGCATCGGAGAACATCGAGAAGGTGGCTGGGGGTGTTCACCGCCGGTCTCCTCGCCACGGGGTCGGTCGTCCTCTCGTCCCCCGCCCACGCCACCGACTCCGTCGCGGCGAAAGACCCCTCACCCACCCTCGCCGGCGCCATGGGGGCCTTCCTCGATTCGGGCGCGCTCGGGGTCGCCCGCATCGAGCAGCTGGAGCGCTGGCTCGGCGGCCACGAACTCCGCGTCGGCCACACCTACCTCCCCGGCGAGCAGTGGAGCAGCATCGAGGGACCCCCGGGCTTCCTCGACGCGTGGGCCGACTGGCGCAACGAGAGGGCCGACCGCCTCTTCGTCCTCAACGTGCCCATGCTGGAACGGAACGAGGCCGGCGTCTCCGACCACGAGGTCCGCCGCCAGCTCCAGCTCGGCGCCGCCGGCTACTACGACCACCACTTCAAGACCCTCGCCGAACGCCTCGTCGGGCTGAACGCCACCGACACCGTCATCGTCCTCGGCTGGGAGATGAACGGCACCACCTACACCCACCGGTGCGCGCCCGACCCCGCCGCGTGGAAGAAGTACTGGAACCGGATCGTCACCGCGATGCGCTCCGTTCCGGGCCAGGAGTTCCGCTTCGACTTCAACCCGAGCCGCGGCCGCGACGCCGTCCCGTGGACCGAGTGCTACCCGGGTGACGACGTCGTCGACATCATCGGCATGGACTCGTACGACCAGCCGCCGGGAATGAGTTTCGACCAGCACGTCAGCGAGCCGTACGGGCTCCAGAAGCAGGTCGATTTCGCGGCCGAACACGGAAAGGAGATCTCCTATCCCGAATGGGGACTCTTCCGCAACGGCGACAATCCCACGTACATGCGGCGCATGCTGGAATGGATGAAGCAGCACAAGCCGCTCTACCACACGATCACCGATTACTGCCCGCACGGCGTCTGGCAGTGCGACGACAATCCGCAGTCGTCCCTCGTCTTCCGCCAGGCGCTCTACGGCGCCGAGCCGGAACTCCCGACCGATCCCACGGACCCGGTGGACCCGACGGATCCCACGGACCCGGTGGACCCGACGGATCCCACAAAGCCGGAACCGAAGCCGGAACCGAAGCCGGAACCGAAGCCGGAACCGAAGCCGGAACCGAAGCCGGAACCGAAGCCGGAACCGAAGCCCGAGCCGAAGCCCGAGCCGAAGCCCGAGCCGAAGCCGGAACCGAAGCCCGAGCCGAAGCCGGAACCGAAGCCGGAACCGAAGCCGGAACCGAAGCCCGAGCCGAAGCCGGAACCGAAGCCCGAGCCGAAGCCCGAGCCGAAGCCCGAGCCCAGCTGTTGGACCGTGAATCTCGGTTCGTGGGTGGAGAGTTGGATCGGTGGGCCCGTCTGTGTGCCGAAGGACTCGTGGAAGGACGAGGTCGATCTCGACTGGAAGGGCGCGTTGAAGGGGGTCTGGCCCTTCTGACCGGCCGGACGGTCACGGCGGCGGCGGAGTTCATCCGCCGCCGGAGGGGGTACGGCCCGGGAGCCGGTCGAGGGCGCGGCGGAGCCAGGCGTGCCGGCGGGCCTGGCCGGCCGCCCAACGGCGGGCGTCGGCGGCGCCGGCGCGAAGCCACAGCAGCGGGGCCGTCCCGCGGCCGGCGAGGAGGAGGCGCCGGTTGCGGACGGGTTCGGGGCGCCAGTGCTGTTTGTACGACTCGCTGCCCCGCAGCATGCTGAGGGTGGCGCGGCCGCCCGCGCTGGTCTCGCGGGCGCCGTGGCGCAGGAGCATGGCGGCGACGTCGACCTTGCGGGCCCGCAGGGCCGGATCGGCGCCGTACAGGTAGCCGCCGGCGAGCCGGGGCGACATGAGGGTGAGGTCGGCGGCGACCACGTCCCCGGCGAGCCGGAACTCGGTGACCATCGCGTCGCCGCGCTCGACCATCGGCCGTACGGCCCGGGTGAGGTGCTGGGCGAACCGCCGGCTGGTGTGCTCGGCGGTCACGCCGCGGCCCTGCCACTGGAGCCGGTGGAGCGCGAGGAGCCGGTCGAGGGCGGCAGGGACCTCCTCCCCGGAGACGATGTGCGCGTCGATGCCGAGCGCGTCCAGCTTCCGCAGCTTGGCGCGGACCCGCTGGGCCTTCCCGGAGGGGATCCGTTCGAGCAGCCCCTCCATGGGTACGGCGGGCAGCTCCAGGCACAGCGAGTCGGGCAGCCGCCGCCGCGGGCCGCGCCAGTGGGCGAAGACGCGCTCGCTGGCCGCCCCGGGCCGTACCTCCCGGAGGTCGACGACCGCGCCGCGGGCGGCCCGGGACAGCCCCCGGGCCAGGGCGGGCACGGCCTCGGGGCAGTCGTCGTCGAGGAGCACGTCCGTGAAGTCGGTGATGGTGCCCCCGAGCTGGGTGAGCACGGGCAGCGGTCCGCGGGCGCGCATCAGGGGCGCGGCGGCGACGAGTTCGCCGTCCTGTCGTCGTACGAGCACCACCCGCAGCGCACCGGGCCGGCCGTACGAGAGCCACCAGGAGTGCAGCCAGGAGTGGGACTGGAAGGGGGTCGCGGCGGAGCAGCGTCCGTACAGCGCCGTCCACTCGGCCGCGAGGCGCCCGAAGCCCTCCTCGTCACGGCAGATCTCGATCCGCAGGGTTCTCGGGGTCACACCGCCTCCGGCTGGTGCGTGGCGACCGCCGGGGCGGGCACCGCGGCGGAGGAGGCGGGGGCCGCGGCCTGCCGGGAGTGCCGGGCCTCGCCGCGGGCCGTACCGCGCTTCGGGCGGACCAGCAGGACCAGGCCGCCGAGGAGTCCGCCGGCACAGCCGCCGACGAGGGCGGAGAGCGGCGCGGAGGGCGAGACCGGGGCGAGGGGCTTGGTGGCGCGGGAGAACTGGACGACCTTCACACCGGTGCTGCCCGCGACGTGCGTGCTGTTCAGGACGAGCGCGCGGGCCACGCCGTCGGCCATGGACACGGCCTTCGAGGGCCGTTCGGCGCGGGCCGTGATCGAGATCATCGGGGCGTCGGGGGACGTCGCCGCCTGCACGCTCTTGCGCAGGGTGTCGGCGGTGACCCCCGCCCACACCTGTGCGTCGCCGGTCACCGCGATGTCGGTGGCGACCCGCCCGTACGCCTGGGCGAAGCCGAGCGCCGCCGCCGGGTCCGACTTCTCGGCCGGTACGACGATGACGTAACTGGTCGCCGCGTACTGCGGGGTCTTCAGGGCCCCGTAACCGCCGCCGAGGGCGGCCCCGGCGAGGACGGCGGCGGGCAGCACGGCCCAGCGGCCGGGGGCGCGCAGGCCGGCGGGGAGTAGGGCGCGGGGTGGGGTGGTCTTCATGGGCGTGGGCTCTCTCACTTCGCGGGGGACGGGGTGCCGTGGAAGGACTGGTCGTAGAGGGACATCAACTGCCGTGCGCTGTGCGCGATGTCGTAGTGGCGGGCGGCCGCCGGTGCGGGCAGCCGGACGAGCCGGGCGTCGCGGATCCCGCGCAGCGCGGAGACCAGCTCGGGCACGGACTCGCCGATCCGGCGGGCGCCCGGTGCCGCGTCCGGCGGCAGGTCGTCGATCGCCGGGCAGGCCACGTACAGCACGGGCAGGCCGGCGGCGAGCGCCTCGACGACGGCGAGGCCGAAGGCCTCGTCGGGGGAGGTGGACACGAAGACGTCCATCGCGGCGAGCAGTTCCGGCAGGGACGGGCCGGCCGATGCGGCCGTCGGCGGGTCCTCGCAGGCCCCGGCGAGCAGCACCCGGCCGGCCGCCCCGCACTCCCGGGCCACCCGCAGCAGCTCCTCGCGGTGTCCGCCCTCGCCGACGAGGAGCAGCCGGGCCTCCGGCACCGACGCCACCGCCCGGACCAGCCGGTCGAACCGCTTCCCGGGCGCGAGCCGCCCCACCCCGCCCACCACGTAGGCGTCGTCGGGGATGCCGAGGGCGCCCCGGGCGCGGCGGCGGGCGGCCGCGTCGAAGGCGAAGCGGTCCGTCTCGATGCCGTTGGGCACGACCCGGATGCGGGCCGGGGGCACCCCCCAGTCGGCGAGCCGGCGGGCCACGCTGGGCGAGACGGCGACCGTGGAGGTGCCGAGCCGCTCGGACGCGAGGTACAGGGCCCGGGTGCCGGCGGACAGCGGCCGCCCCTCGATCTGGGTCTCGCCGAGCGAGTGCTCGGTGGCGATCACCCGGCGGACCCCGGCCAGCCGGGCCGCCGTCCTGCCGTACACGCACGCCCGGTAGAGGTGCGTGTGCACGAGGTCGTAGCGGCCCTGGCGGACGATGCGGGCGAGCCGGGGCAGCGCGCCGAGGTCGCGGTTCCCGGCCATGCCCAGGTGGGTGACGGGGGTGCCGTCGGCCTCGATGCCCGCGGCGACCGCGCCCGGGTTGGTGAGGGTGACCACCCCGCTGCTGACCGGGAGGTGACGGAGCAGCAGCCGCAGCTGCTGTTCGGCGCCGCCGATGCCGAGTCCGGTGATGACGTGCAGGACTTTCACGACGCACCGACCGCGGTCAGGGCCTGCCGGCCGGCGACCAGATCGGCGGGGTGGCGGCGGCGCAGCGGGTGCAGGGCGCGTTTGGCGGTGAGCCGCCAGGAGGTGTCGTCCTCGCCGATGTGGACGCGGGGCAGGGCGTACGAGCTGGTGTGCGGACCCGGGTCGATCGCACAGGCGTAGCGGTATCCGGCCTTCCGTACGGCGTGGATCGCGCGCGGGTCGACCTGCCCGTACGGGTAGCAGAAGCCGTCCACCGGAGTGCCGGTCATCTCCTCCAGGAGCTCGCGGCTGCGCCGGGTCTCGGCGGCGAGCACCGTGTCGTCGGCCTCGGTGAGCGACACGTGCGTCAGGCCGTGCGAACCGATCTCCATGCCGGCCCCGGCGATCCGCAGGATCTCGTCCTCGGTCAGGAGGCGCTTGCGCGGCCCGTCGGTGTCCCAGGCGTTCTCGCCGCCGAGCCGCCCCGGCAGGACGTAGACCGTCGCCGTGAAGCCGTGCCGGCGCAGCAGCGGAAGCGCCGAGTCGAGGAAGTCCGCGTAGCCGTCGTCGAAGGTGAGGCCGACGAGGCCCTTGGCGCGCCCCGCGGCGGTGGCGTCGAGCAGCTCCCGCACCGACACCCCGCGCAGTCCGCGGTCGCCCAGCCAGTGCAGCTGCCGGGCGAAGCGCACGGGGGAGACGGTCAGCCGGTACGGGTCGTCACCGGCGTCCGTGATCGAGTGGTACATCGCCACCCACAGGGGCGGTTTCACCCACAGGGGCGGCTTCGGCAGCAGACGGCGCAGCGCGGTGGCGGCGGGCATGGGGGGTCCTCCGGGCGGAGCGGGGCAGGGGTGGAATCTCGGGCGCTTTGACGGCGCAGGCGATGAAGAGCAGGAAGACGCCGCAGACGGCCAGGCAGGCGACGGCGACGGCGAGGGCGGCGGGGCCGATCGCGAGCTGGCAGAGCCAGCCGACGCCGGTGGCCCACGCGCCCGCGGCGGCGAGCCGGAGGAGGCCCTCGCCGAGCCGGTCTACCCGGACCGGGACGGCCTGCCGGTGGGCGCCGCGGAGCAGCAGGACGGCGGTGACGGTGATCCCGAGGGCGTTCGCGGCGGCGATGCCGACCGCGCCCCAGTAGTGGGCGCCGGGGACGCCCGCGGCGGCGGTGGTGGCGAGGCCCGCGGCCATGGCGGCGGCCGGGTACCAGAGGGGGCGGGCGGCGGAGAAGTAGCAGCGGACGAGGGCGCCGACCATCGTCTGGCCGAGCAGCCCCAGGGCGTAGACCCGCATGACGGCGGCGGTGGCGGTGGTGTCGGCGGCGCTGAACTCGCCCCGCTCGAAGAGGAGTTCGACGATCCTGGGGGCGGCGGCGATCACGGTCGAGGCGCCGACGAGCACCACGACGGCCGCGAGCAGCAGATCCCGCTCGACCCGGCGGCGGGCCGCCTCGGTATCGCCCGCCGCCAGCGCGCGGGCGACCACCGGGAAGCTGACCGTGCACAGCATCAGCGAGAGGATCATCGGCATCTGGGCGACCTTCTGCGCGTAGTTCAGGTGCGAGATGGCGCCGGCGGGCAGCGGGGACGCGAGGAAACGCTCGATCAGGGTCTGCGACTGGCGGCACAGCGAGAACGCGACGACCGGCGCGATCAGCCCGAGGAGCACGATCCGGCCCTCGCCCGCGTCACCGGGCGCGAGCGTCTGGGGCTCCCGCGTCGGCACCGGCCGGGTCCGCAGTTCGCGCAGCAGCGACGGTGCCTGCACGAGGACCATCAGGACGCCGCCCACCGCGACCCCGGCGGCGGCCGAACGCACCCCCCACGGCTCGCGGAACAGCAGGATCGTGCCGATGATGCCGATGTTGTACGCCACGTAGATGGTGGCCGGCGGCACGAAGCAGCCGTGCGCGCGGAGCGCCGCCGAGCAGTACCCCACGAGCGCGAACGACAGCACGCACGTCCCGGTGAGCCGTGTGCAGTCGACCGCGAGCCCCGGATCGGGCAGCCCCGGCGCGAGCGCGGACACGAGCAGGGGCGCGGCGGCGACGAGGAGCGCGGCCGCGCCCCCCACGGTCAGGGCGAGCCGGGGGAGCGTGCCGCGCACGAGGGCCCGCACCGGGTCGCCGAACAGGCTCCCCGAACGCCTCGCCAGCGCACGGGAGAAGGCCGGCACCAGGATCAGTGCCATCGCGTCCTCGATCAGCAGCGTCGACGCGAACTCGGGCACCGTCCACGCCACCAGGAACGCGTCGGTCTCCGTGCCCGCCCCGAAGTACCCCGCCAGGATCTGGTCCCGTACGAGCCCCAGGAGCGCCCCCAGCGCGGTGAGCGCGGCGGTCACGGCCGCGGCCTTCGCCAGGAACCCCCGCCCCTGCGTCCGGTCGCCCTTCGAGCGCGGCGCACGTCCCCGGGCATGCGCCCGCCGCCCGGTGGGGCGGGCCGGCGCGGCCTGGGGGAGACCGCGTACGGCCTCGGTCACCGCGCCCGCCGGCCCCGGCAGCAACGCGGCCCCCGGGGCCCACGGGGAGTCCGTGGGCCCCGGAGGCGCGGTGGGCCAGGGGTCGGTGAGCGGTGCGCCGCAGGGAGGCCGGGGCGCGGGGCGCGGTCCGTCGTGCCACGGCGTGTCCGTGGGTTCCGGTTCACCCGCCCACGGGTCACGCACGCCTCACCTCCGCCAGCGCCCACCAGGCCGCCAGACCCAGCACGACCGACATCAGGACGGTCGAGGGGCCGCCGATGTCCGCGTAGAAGAA
Organism: Streptomyces wedmorensis; assembly: GCF_000716445.1. GTDB lineage: Bacteria > Actinomycetota > Actinomycetes > Streptomycetales > Streptomycetaceae > Streptomyces > Streptomyces wedmorensis. Next base: position 50,722 of record NZ_JNWK01000040.1, on the reverse strand, counting down.
GTCGATGAGCTGCCAGGCGAGCAGACCGGCCGCGACCAGCGCGCAGTCCGCGCCGAGGCGCCACCGGCGCAGCGCCCCCACCAGCAGCGCCACCCAGCTGCCGGCCAGCGCGAGGAGCCCCACCAGGCCCTGCTCGCTCAGCACCAGGAGGTACATGTTGTGCGGGGAGAGCAGCGGCTGGCGCGCGAAGGCGGCGCCCGCGCCGGCCGTGTCGCTGCCGGAGGAGAGCGCGAGGGAGGCGTTCGAGTCGCGGTACGCGGGGAAGCCCTTCAGCCCGACGCCCGTGACCGGCTCCGACCGCCACATCCGCCCGGCCGCCGCCCACATCGTGTACCGGTCGGTCACCGACTGGTCGGGCGCGGCCGCCACCTGCGTGATGCTGGTGACCCGCTCCTTCACCATCGCCGAGCCGATCCCCAGACCGCCGACGAGGACCACGCCGAGCGCGCCCGCGGCGAGCGCCACCCGGGCCGCCCGCCGCGGCCCCGACAGCAGCAGCTGGATCCCGCAGGCGAGCACGGTCGCGATCCACGCGCCGCGGCTGAACGACAGGACCAGCGGCACGAAGAGCAGGCACGCGCAGACCAGCGCCGCCGTCCGCGTCCGGCCCGGCGCGCTGCCGAGCGCGATCCCCGCGGCGACCACCATCCCGTACGCCACGACCGTCGCCATGCCCATCACGTCGGTCGCCCCGAACGTGCCGACGGCCCTGATGTCCTCGCCCTGGTACGAGGCACCCGTCCGCGTCAGGTACTGCACGACCCCCACCGCGCCCTGGAGCAGCGCGAAGGAGACCAGGCCCCAGGCGACCACGGCGAAGTCCCGCCGGTCGCGGATCGTCAGGAGCACGGCCGCCGGCACGAGCACGAAGATCTGCACGTAGCGGGCCACGCCCGGCAGGCTCGCCGCCGGATCGTTCGAGGTGATCGCCGCCAGGCAGATCCCGAGCACCGGCAGGCCGAGGACCACGGCCGCGGTCCGGGTCAACGGCCGGGCGCCGCCGCGCAGCACCCGGACGAGGCAGATCACGACGAGGAGCCCGGAGGCGGCGTCCGCGACCGTCCCCGTGCCGCCGGTGCCGCCCTGCGCCCCGCCGCCGCCCGGGACGAGCAGCAGCGCGATCACGGCGAGCACCGGGGACAGCGCGCCGGCCCGCTGGACCCACTCCCGTACGTCCGCGGTCTCCTCCGCCACGGGGGCCGCCGGCGCCGTCGTCACGGCCGTCGCCATCCTCAGCTCCCCGTGGGCCGGACGAGCCCGGCCGCGGTGCGCAGCAGGATGCAGACGTCCTGCCAGAGCGACCAGTGGTCGATGTAGTGGTTGTCGAAGCGGCAGCGGTCCTCGATCGAGGTGTCGCCGCGCAGACCGTGCACCTGCGCCAGACCGGTCAGTCCGACCGGCATCCGGTGGCGCGCCGCGTACCCGGCGTGGATCTTGCTGAACTGGGCGACGAAGTAGGGACGTTCGGGCCGGGGCCCGACCAGGCTCATGTCGCCGCGCAGCACGTTCCACAGCTGAGGCAGCTCGTCGAGCGAGCTCTTGCGCAGGAATCCGCCGGCCGCGCTCATCCGCCGGTCGCCCGCCACGTTCCAGCGGGTCGCCGACTCGTTGTCGTCGGACGGCCGCAGCGTACGGAACTTCAGGAGGGTGAAGTGGCGGCCGTGCTGGCCCACCCGCTCCTGCCGGAAGAGCACGCCGGGACCGTCCGAGAGGCGTACGGCGAGCGCGCACAGCAGCAGCACCGGCAGGGCGAGCGCGAGCGCCGGGGCGGCCAGCGCGATGTCGAGGGCCCGCTTGGCGGTCAGTCCGCGCCGCTCGGCCGGACCGGCGACCTTGTGCCAGGCGTGCCCCCACAGGTGCTCGGCCATCGGCCCGTCCTGGTGCCGGCCGCCGACCCGCCAGGTGGTGCAGCCGTAGTGCTGGAACAGCGTCATCAGACCGGGGTCGTCGTCCAGGAACACCGCGTCGCGCACGGTGTTCTGGATGACGGCCCGATGGATCTCCTCGGTCGTGGTGAGCACCGGAAGCCCGGCCTCACCGGCCGTCCGGGGAGCGCCGCCCTGCTCCGGTACGCCGACGATCCCGACCGGCCGCACCCCGTACTCGGGGTGCTGGGCGACCGACGCGGCGAACCGGCGCGCGGCCCCCGTCCCCCCGATGACGAGCGCCGACCGCGGATGGGCGCGCGCGATCCGGCGCCGCCGAGCCAGCACCACGGCGCGGACCAGGCACACGACGGCGACGTGCGTGCCGTACGCGGCGCAGAGCCGCAACGGCCCGATCGCGAGCGCCGGGGAGTACGCGGCGGAACCGGCGGCCGCCAGACACCAGACGACCCCGGCCCGGGAGGCGAGCGCGGGCAGTTCGTCCAGGGCCCGGGCGTACGCGGGCGGCCGGTAGAGCCCCGCGCGGCCGTCGAGGACCAGGACGAGCACCGCGACCGGCAGCAGCAGCCGGACGTCGTGGTGCGCCGCGCCGAGGAGGGAGGCCGCGGCCAGGAAGGCCAGACCGTCGACGGCCACGAGCGGCGCCACGCCGGAACGCGGCCGGACCCGGCGGTGGCGCGGCAGCGCGAGCCGGTCGGTGGTGCCGCGGCGCGGCGCGAGGGAGGCGAGGCCGAAGGCCTGGCCCGCCGTGGGCCAGGGGCCCGGCGAGGAGGGAACGCTGGTGCTTTCCGTGGTCACTGCGCAATCGGCTCTCTGTGCTCGGCCCCCCGCACTCCGGCCAGTTCGCGGTAGACGTCCGCGATGGCCGCGCCGGTGCGCCGGACGTCGAATCTGCTGAGTACGTGCTCGTGGGCCTCGCGGCCCAGGCGGTGCCGCAGCTCCGGCCGGCCGAGGAGGCGGCCGAGAGCGGCGGCGAGCGAGGCCGGGTCATCGGGAGGGACCAGGCACTCGGGTGCGTGGGCGGGCGGGAGGCTCTCCCGGGCGCCGTCCACGTCGCTGACGACGACCGGCCGGCCGCTCGCCATCGCCTCCAGGGGGGCGAGCGCCATCCCCTCCCAGCGGGACGGCAGGACGACCACGTCCGCCGCCCGGTACCAGGGGGCGGTGTCGTCGACGGCCCCGGTGAACCGCACCGAGGGACCGGCGGCGGCGCGCAGCCGTTCGGCGTCCGGGCCGTCGCCGACCAGCACGAGCCGGGCCGTGGGCGTCTCCGCGAGGACGGCGGGCCAGGCGGCGAGCAGCACGTCCTGCCCCTTCTGGCGGCAGAGCCGGCCCACGCAGACGACGGTGGGGGACGGGTTGCCGGGCGGGCCGTCGGTCGCGAACCTGGCCACGTCCACCCCGTTGTGGACGACCGACCAGTCCGCCACGACCCCGGCGGCCTCGCCGGTACGCCGCTCGGCCTCGCTCACGCAGACGATCCGGTCCGCCCAGCGGGCGCCGAACCGCTCCCAGCGGCGGGCGAGCGCGGCCGTGGTCCCCTCGACCGCCTCGAACGACCAGGCGTGCGGCTGATACACCGTCGGAACCCTTCCCCGCAGCGCGAGTCGGGAGCACAGCCCGGCCTTGGCACTGTGCGCGTGGACGATCCCGGGCCGGACCGCGCGGATCAGCCGGGCCAGTTCCCTTGTCTCGCGGACCAGTTCGGGACCGGGGTCCCGGCCGGCCCGCCAGTCGTGGGCCTCGGCGCCCTCGGCGCGGACGGCGGCGGAGAGGGCGGTGCCGGGCGGACAGGCGACCGCGACCCGCAGACCGGCGGCGCGCTGGGCGCGGACCAGGTCGACGACGACCCGGGCGACCCCGCCGTCACCCGGCTGGACCGCGTGCAGGACGGTGACGGACGCGGGGTCCGTATCAAGTGGTGACAGCACGTCAGCGCCGGACGTCCGCCTGGAGGAAGAGCGCACCGAGCCAGACGGTGTCCTTCTCGCTGCCGAACCGGACCTCGACACGGTCGCCCCCCTCGCGCAGTGCACCCTGCAGATCGAAGACGTCGGAGTCGTACCCCAGGGTGTTCGTACCATCGGGGAAGCGGACCGTACGACCGGCGCCGAATTCGGTGATGCTGGAGTTCATGACGTCTTCCGCGGAATTGGCGGAATCGGAGAGCCGGGTGCTCTTCGCGCGGCTCGTATCCACCGCCAGGTAATCCCCCGAAGTGCCTCGGTCGCCGTCATAGGCGATGACTCCGAGCTGCCCTCCGGTCCCCTTGGGGAAACGGTTTCCATCGACCGGGACGCGGAGCCCTCCGCTGCGCGGACCGACCGTTTCGAAACCGTCCCAGACACCGATCCGGCGCAGCGGTTCCGATGCCTTCTCGTACGCGGCGACGAGCGTCCAGCCACCCCAGCCGCCCACCGCGGAAAGCCCCTTGGCCACGTTGACCTGGGCGACCGTCCACTGGCCCGGCTGCGCCGAGCGGACCAGCTCGGTGACGTCGGCGGACGCCTGGAAGGCGTCGGCACCGTCCGCCGCGCGGTGCCCGATCAGGGAGTCGGCGAGGAGGGCCTTGTACGAGCCGCCCGGCTCGGCGATCAGCACGCGGCCGTTGTCCTCGGGCGGCTTCTGCTCGCCCACCCGGAGGTTGCCGCCCCAGTAGAGACGGGCCCAGCTGACCCGCGCGCCCGCGGGCACCCGGAGCTCGGCGCGGCTGGAGTTGTACGTGTTGGGGTCGCTGTCCACGTCGACGTACGCGATCGTCGCGCCGTCGTTCACCGACTCGGTGCCCTTCGCGCCCCTCGCCGAGGAGTTCGCGGCGCGCACGACCCCGCCGTGCTGCACCGCCTCGTACCGCGCGGCGAAGGGGACGCGGGCCGCCTCCCGGGGTGGCTGGGGAGCGGTGGCGGAGGCGACCGGCAGCGCGGCGGTCAGCGCCGCACACGACAGGGCGCACAGCGCGCTGCGACGCACGGCGGGAATCGCAGAATTCCGCATACAGGTTCTCCGCTTTGATGAGAGAAGAGAGGGAAGACCCGAGATGGCCGGGCGGGAGGAAGGTGTCGTCCGCACGAAATGGGTGAACGCGCGGCGGGCCCGGAAGCAACGTTCGGGAACGTTATAACCCCGATGCGGGGCGATAGTAAGCATTAGATGCCCGGAAACGCTAACTCCCGTATCCATGAGGCCGGTTCCTCGTTGAGCGTGTTGCGCCATTCCACGCCCAGTCCCTCGAATGGCCCTCTTATGGCCCAAAGATCGGTTGAACGTCACCCGTTCGGGAGAGCAACCGATGAAATCCCGGGGCGTTGTTGAGGGAGCCGGGCCGAACAGTCCGCGCAGTCCGAGTTGGATGAATTCGATCGAGGAGCACCTCCCCATGTCCCGTATCGCCAAGGCCGTTGTCCTGACCGTGGGTGCCGCCGCCACCGTCGCCGGTGCCGCCGGTGCTGCAGCAGCCGACGCCGGCGCCGAGGCCGCGGCCGTGAAGTCCCCGGGTGTCGCCTCCGGCAACGCCATCCAGGTCCCGATCAACATCCCGATCAACCTGTGCGGCAACACCATCAGCGTCGTCGGCGCGCTGAACCCGGCCTTCGGCAACGCCTGCATCAACCGGTGATCTCGCACGCCTGATCGGTCCTTCCGAAGCCGGTGCGCCCACCCCGACGGGGGTGGGCGCACCGGCTTTTCCTTGCCGGCACTGGTTCGGTACTCGTTCGGCCGCACCCTCGTGCGCCGTTCGGTGCAACGGCGTACGCCCCTCAGGGGACAGGCCGCGGGAGTGGATTCACTCGAACGGAGGCGTGGCGCTCGGTAGTTCTGCGGTTGCGGAGCGCTATACCCGCAGGCACCGTGAGAGAGCAGTTGTCCGACGCATAAGGAAAAGGAACACATATGCGTCCCCTCGCTACACCCCGCCTCACCGCCCTGGCGATATCCGCCGTCCTCACCCTCGGCGCGGCGGGACCCGCCGCCGCCGGCGAGCACCATCCGTCCACCGCGGCCGACCGGGCCGCCCGCGCACCCCTCCCCGAAGCCGCCGCCCTGCTGACCCAGGCCGAGGCGCTCGGAGAACTCGGGTCCGTGACGACCCCCGTGACCGAACTCGTCGCCGCCGCGCTCAAGGCCGATTCCGGCCAGCTCCCCGCGGCCGACGCCGAGGCGCTCAAGACCAAGATCGCGGCCGCCGTCGAGCAGGCCAAGGGCGCCGCCCCGGCCCCGCTGCCGGACACGCCCGCCCCCGACGTCCCCGTCACCCCGCCGGAGCTCCCGGCCGCTCCGCCCGAGCTCCCCGCCACGCCGCCCGCACCCGAACTTCCGGTGACACCGCCCGCGGTGGAGACTCCGGTGGGCCTGCCGGTGAAGCCGCCCGTGACGCTGCCCGTCGCCGCCGGCGCGAAGGCCGCGACGGCGAAGGCCGCCCCGACGGACGTGGTGGACGACGCCCTCGCCACGGTCGAGAAGGCGGTCGCGGGACTGCTCGCCGCCGTCACCTCCGGTGACGCCGCCGGTGTCGTCCCGCAGGTCACCGCGACCCTGACGTCGCTGGTCAACCTGGCCGTCGCCACCGTGCTCGGCAGCGGACTGCCCGCGCCGGACCTGGCCGGACTGCCCGCCCTGCCGGCGCTCCCGGGCGGGGTGCCGGAGCTGCCGGTGGACCCGCCGGAGCTGCCCGTCGACCCGCCACAGCTGCCGGTCGACCCGCCGGTGAAGCCCCCGGTGGCGGTGCCCGACCTGCCGGTCAAGCCCCCGCTGCCGGTCCGGTAGTCATCCCCGCGTCCTGTGCCGGTCCGGCGTCCGCCGGACCGGCACAGGCGTGTGCGATCGGCAAATAGCACCGGTCCGCATCGATCGGGTGCAGTGTCGAGAAATCCTTCCTCCCGGAGTTTCCGGGGAGCGCACTCCTCGTTACAGAAGCAGAACGATGTGCAGGATTCGGCCAAGAACCTTGCGCAGCAAGTGACTTGAAAGTACAGAGGAAGGATTCATCCCATGAAGCCCACCAAGGTCGCCGCGGTAGTCGCCGGTTCGCTGATGGCTCTGGGGGCCGCCGCGCCCGCCATGGCCACGGAGGCGCTGACCCCCACCAGCCTGAACGGTGGACTCGAAGCGATCGCCGCCAATGGGCTGAAGACGGACGTGCTGAGCAGCACCACCGAGGGCTCCCCGGTCAAGAGCGTCACCGACGCGGCCAACCAGCTGAACGAGACCACCAAGGGCGCCCCGCTGCTCGGCGGCCTCCCGGTCCCCGGCGGCCTCCCGCTGGGCGGCTGACGTCACATCAGTCCCACTTTCCGTCAGGGCACTTGTGGCGGCTTCCGGGCCGCCTTGCCCCACGGTCGGCTGATCGAATGATTTTCTGATCAGCTGCCGTGTGGCCCCCGCGGTGCACCCTGCGCCGACCCATACCGTCTGGCCATCCCACGCGAACGTCGGCGTGGAGCAGGCCGGTCGGAGCGAGGGGGGATCCTCGCCGGTCTCTCCCTTTCTCCAGAGGAAGAGCGGTATGCGGTCCATCATCAGCAGGAAAGTACTCACCGCGGCGGCAGCGACCGGCATCCTGTCGCTGAGCGGCGGATTCGCCCTTGCCGCGGGCTCCCACGCCGGCACGGGCGACGGGTCGGGCCCCGCCGCCGGTCATGCCCAAGCCCCCCTGCCGCCTGAGGTCTGCGGCGAGAGCATGGAACTCGGCGGCTTCGTCGCGGAGGCCGTCGGTGACCTCTGTGCCCACGCGGAGGACCCCGACGGCTACGGCGACGAGCCCACCCACCCGCCGACGACGCAGCCGCCGACGCACCCGCCGACGACGCAGCCGCCGACCCATCCGCCGACGACGCAGCCGCCGACGACGCACCCGCCGACGACGCAGCCGCCGACGCACCCGCCGACGACGCACCCGCCGACGACGCAGCCGCCCACCGCTCCGCCGACGAAGCCGACGACGCCGCCCACCGGACCTCCCGAGCTCCCCGACACCGGCAGCGACGCCGCGCTCATGGGCGCGGCCGCGATCAGCGCGGCGCTGATCATCGGCGGCAGCGTCGTCTACCTCCGCGGCGGACGGGTCACCCGACGTCACTGACCCGACGGGTCACCCGACGTCACTGACCCGACGGGTCACCCGACGCCATCGACCCGAGGGGCCGGTACGCGTCAACGCGGGTCCTCGCCTTCACCGGTGAGGGCCCGCGCGTTGCTGCACATGGGTTAGTCCCGCCACGTTCCGGCCAAGGGGCTCGTTCACCTCACATGACTCTGCGTTCTCACGCGGGCATGGGACTCCTCATGACCGCACTCGCCTCCGCCGCCCTGGCCTCTCCCGCCGCCGCCGTCGAGGCACCGGTGATCGTCCCGCTCCAGGGCCTGGAGCCGGTCCTGCCGATGGACGCGCCGACCGTGGCGACCGGCGTTCCCGTACCGATGCCGGGGGCGCCCACCGGTTTCCAGAAGGGCCTCGGTGCGCTGCCGGACCTCACGCTGCCCAGCGTGCCGCTCACCGGCACCCTGCCGAACACCGTCGTCGACGCGCCGCTGCCCGAGCTCCTCAGGGGCAGCGAGCCCGGCCGGGCGCTGCTCAGCAGCCCGCACTCGGAGATGAAGGCCGCCACCCCCGGCGCCGTCGTCGGCAACCCGCTGGAGGCCCCGCGCGGCAACGGTCTCAACGGTCTCCCGGACCTGACGAAGCCCCAGGTCGGTCTCCTCGCCCCGGTGCTCAGCGGAGCCCTCGACCCCCAGCTGGGTCTGGCGTCGGACGGGCACTGACGCCGACGCCGCCCCCCGGGCGGGTGAAGACACGATTCTTCCCCGCCACCCCAAGGGCCCTCGCTCGTTGCAAGGAGAGGCTTGTCGCATGGCCGCGGCCCGCGGACCGAGGCCGTCCCGTCGTATCCGGCGGCGGACGGCATTTCGGCCCGCGGGCCATTCTTTCGATTTCCCATCCTCCCGTTCGGCCCAATGGCCGTGACCTGGAACGGATATGGGCGTTGAACGGGAATGACGGCCGTGATTCCTGCGGTCGCTTTCCACGTCCAAGGAGTTCTTGATGTCTCGCATCGCGAAGGCTGCCGCAGTTCTCGCCGGCACGGGTGCCGTTGCCCTCAGCGGAGCCGGCCTGGCCGTCGCCGACTCGGGCGCCGAGGCCGTCGCCGCCCACTCGCCCGGTGTCGCCTCCGGCAACGTCGTCCAGGTCCCGGTCCACGTCCCGGTCAACCTGTGCGGCAACACCGTCAACGTGATCGGCCTGCTGAACCCGGCGTTCGGCAACACCTGCATCAACGCCGACGGCGGCCACAGCGACGGCGGCTACGGCGGCTGACCCCCTCGCTCCACTCGTGTCCCCCCGGCCCGGCGGGCCGGGGGGACACGTGCGTGCGGCCGCTACGCGTAGCGGTAGACGCGGCTGTGGTCGAACATCTCCGCCGGGGTCACGCCCCAGGGCGCCATCGGCTGGTGACGGGCGGCGACCTTGCGGTACTGCGCGTCGCCCAGCGGAAGCGGCTCAGCCGGCAGGTAGGCGGCGCCGGGGTTGCGCTGCTGCCAGCGCGACCAGACCAGGTCGACGAAGGAGTGGTGCAGCCAGAACACCGGGTCGTTCACGGAGCCGCCGCCGAGCATCAGCCCGCCGACCCAGCGGTGCACCCGGTTGTGGATCCGGAACCGCTCGTTGCCGCGGCCCGGCGCCCAGCCCTCCAGGCGGTTGCGGAAGCCGGAGGCGCTCGTCGAGTTCCAGGGCGTCACGTCGTACACCCGCTCCCGCATCACCTCGTCCAGCTGGGCCCGCGTCGGGAGCGCGATCGGGTCGCGGGGGCGGCCGAAGTCCCTGGTCAGGAACCGGGTGTCGGTCATGGCGTACGTGATGTTCCACCGCCCGCCGGAGTGGGCGAAGGGGCCGGTCATCACCTGGAGGTCGGCGCGGCGGCCGTTGCCGCCCATGAAGTCCTCGCCCCAGATCGAGGACGCCGGGCTGTCGTCCCGGGTCCAGTCCCAGTACGGCACCGAGACCGTCGGGTCGACGCGGCGCAGGGCCCGCTCGAACTCCAGCAGGAACTTGCGGTGCCAGGGCAGGAAGCTCGGCGTCATGTGGGCGATCCGCAGCCGGCCCTCCCCGTCCGCCGAGTAGTAGTCGATGTGGGTCCGGACGAACTCGTCGTACGCGCCCGTGCGCTTGAGCTCCAGTACGGCGGCGACGAACTTCCGGCGCTCGGCGCCGGTCAGGTCGCGCTGGTTCTTACGCGTGTACACCACGCGGGCTCCCTCCCGTCGGGTCGGTGGGGACGCCGTGGGCGCCGGCGAACCGGGAGAGCCGGGCCGTGCCCAGCTCGTCCACGGCCGCGCGGGTGGCCGCCAGTGGCGTCGGGCAGGACTCGTAGTGGTCGATCGGGGTGACGTAACCGCCGTCGGCGCAGCGCATCAGGTGCAGTGGCCGGCCGTCGACGAGGGCGACCGGGGCGCCGTCCGGGCCGGTGAAGCCGAGCAGGTGGCGGCCCCCGTACATCTCGTCGAAGGCGTGCGGGTCGCGCGGGGCGCCCGACGGCGTGCGGGTCGCGATGCGGCCGAGGGCACCGCCCGTGAAAGCGGTGACGGCCAGAGCGAAGAGGGACCGCAGTGCGACGCGGCGCGGGACGATCATGAGTGATCTCCTGGTGGTCGGCTAATGCCCTCAGGGCACAACGATGAAAACCCGCGTTCGTTGCGGCGGAAATGCCAGCGGCGTGAATGTCGGCCGTTCGAGTGAAAACGGCGCGGGGAAAGGGTGGTTGGAGCATTAGCATCCGGATTCATGACCACATCCAACGTCGTTTCCTCGGCGCGCAGCGCCTCTCCGCTGGGAACTCTCACGGTGATCCCGTGGTCCAGCGAGCCCTCCGCCGACTCGGCCGGTACGCCGTTCCTCATGGCGTACTCGCTCGGCGACGGCCGGGACGGGCCGGAGGCCGGTCAGCAGGCGATGCGGGCGGCCCTGGAGTCGATGGGCCTCTCCGTCGGCGACCGGCTCTTCGATCTGGAGAAGGACGCCGGGATCCACGCCACGCTGCTCGTCGAGGGCGGCTCGGCCGTCCTCAACCTGCCCTTCCTGAAGGTGCAGTGCCCGGTGCCGGACGAGTGGCAGGAGGCCGCCCGCGAGCGCGGGCAGGTCTACCTCATCTGCTCGGTGCGTCCCTGGCCCGAGGCGGTTCCGGGGCAGCCGGTCGACGAGGCGCGGCTGCGCTCCTTCGTCTCCGACGAGGAGATGCTCGCGGACAGCGCCCACGTCCTGATGCCGGTCCGCCGACTGCAGGGCTGAGCGGGAAGGGGGTCGCGCCATGGCGACGGTGAACGTACGGGGCGGGGTGCCGGGACAGCGGCAGGAGGAGGCCCCGCGGGAGACCGCGGGCGCGACGCACGGCGCGAGCCGGGCCTTCGCCTGGATGCTGATGATCACCGGGGCGGCGGGCGTGCTCTCCGGATGGGTGATCACGATCGACAAGTTCAAGCTCCTCGAGGACCCCGGCTTCCAGCCCGGGTGCAGCCTGAACCCGGTCGTCTCCTGCGGCAGCGTCATGAAGAGCGAGCAGGCGGGGGTCTTCGGCTTCCCCAACCCGATGCTCGGGCTCGTCACGTACGCCGTCGTCGTCGCCGTCGGTGCCGGGCTGCTCGCGGGCGCCCGCTACCGGGGCTGGCTGTGGCTCGGCCTCAACGCCGGGATGCTGTTCGGCGTGGGCTTCTGCGGCTGGCTGATGTACCAGTCGCTGTACGAGATCAACGCGCTCTGCCTGTGGTGCTGCCTGGCGTGGGTCGCCACCATCGTCATGTTCTGGTACGTCACCGCGCAGAACGTCCGCAACGGCGTCCTGCCCGCCCCGGCCGGGCTGCGGACCTTCTTCGACGAGTTCGCCTTCGCCCTGCCCGTCCTGCACATCGGGATCATCGGGATGCTGATCCTGACCCGGTGGTGGGACTTCTGGACGAGCTGACGTGACCCCCCACCTCACCTGGCCGCGGGCCGCACTGACCGTGCTGCTCGCGGCCGTTCTCGTGCTCCTGCTCGCGCCAGAGCCGATCGCGCCCGGCGGGCGGCACACCGGCGGCCGGTCCGTGCACGAACCGGAACCCGAGCCTCTGCCGGGCGTGCCGTCGGGGTTCTTCACCGGCTCGGACGAGGCCGGGGTGAGGCGGATCGCCCAGGTGCAGGCCTGGCTCGGCGGCGACGCGCTGAGCGTGGGGCACACGTACCTGCCGGGCGACCGCTGGTCCAACATCGAGGGGCACCCCGCGCTGTTCGGGCCGTGGGCGCGCTGGAAGGCGGAGCGGCCCGGACGCCTGTTCGTGCTGAACGTGCCGCTGCTCGACCGCAACGAGGAGGGGCTGCCGGACGCCGAGGTGCGGGCGGGGCTGCGCAAGGGCGCGGCGGGCGCCTTCGACGGGCACTTCCGGGTGCTGGGGGAGCGGCTCGTGGAGCACGGCCTCGGGGACGCGGTCCTGGTCCTGGGCTGGGAGATGAACGGGACCACGTACAGCCACCGCTGCGGTCCTGACCCGACGGCCTGGAAGGCGTACTGGCGGCGGGTGGTGGGGGTGCTGCGGGAGGTGCCGGGGCAGCGCTTCCGGTTCGACTTCACCCCGAGCCGCGGCCTCGACGCCGTGGCGTGGCCGAGCTGCTACCCCGGGGACGACGTCGTCGACATCATCGGCATGGACGCCTACGACCAGCCGGCCGGGGTCTCCTTCGAGGAGCAGGTGACCGAGGAGTACGGGCTGGAGCACCACGTGCGGTTCGCGGCGGCGCACGGGAAGCCGGTCTCGTACCCGGAGTGGGGGCTTTTCCGGAACGGGGACAACCCGGTGTACGTCCGGGGGATGCTGGACTGGTTCGCGGCGCACCGGCCGGTCTACCAGACGGTCACCGACTACTGCCCGCACGGAGTGTGGGGGTGCGCGGACAATCCGGAGTCGGCGCGGATCGTCAGGGGCGCCCTGGGGGCGTCGTCAGACCGCTCCTGAGGGTGTCGACGGTGCGGTTCAGGAGTGCGGGCAGGTCGTCGGCGGGGTCGCGCTCGGCCCAGTAGACGGCGGCCTCGCGGAGGGCGCCGAGCGCCGCCGCCGTGAAGATCCGCACCTCCAGGTCGTCGGCGGCCCGGCCGGTCCGCTCGGCGACCGCGCGGGCGAGGCGGCGGCCGGTGGCGGCGGTGGTCTCGGTGAGCCGGGCGCGTACGGAGGGGATCTCCACCATCAGCCGGGCGCGCAGCCGAGCGGCCTCGGGCTCCTCGGCGAAGGCGGCGCGGACGGCTTCGAGGACGACGGCGCGGAGCGATTCGAGGGGTTCCTCACCGGCGGGGCGGGCGCGGAGCGCGGCCTCCATGAGGGCGTCGTTCTCGTCGGTGAGGACGATGTCCTCGCGGACCGGGAAGTAGCGCACGACGGTGGACGGGGAGACCTCGGCGGCCTCGGCGATCCGTTCGAGGGTGGCGGCGTCCCACCCCTCGTCGGCGGCGATCCTGTAGGTGGCCTTCCGGATCGCGGCGCGGGTCTTCGCCTTCTTGCGCTCGCGCAGGCTCGGGGGAGGGGTGGGTTCGGCCGCCATGGCTGTCATTGTCCCAGGTCAGGTGGGCCCGGGTGGCCCGGTCAGGAGTGCTGGTAGGCGACCAGGGAGATGCCGACGTAGTGCACGATGAAGGCCGCGAGGGTCAGCGAGTGGAAGACCTCGTGGAAGCCGAACCAGCGCGGGGAGGGGTTCGGGCGCTTCATGCCGTAGATGACGCCGCCCGCGCTGTAGAGCAGACCGCCGACGATGACGAGGACGAGGACGGCGATGCCGCCCGCGCGCATGAAGTCCGGCAGGAAGAAGACCGCGGCCCAGCCCATCGCGATGTAGCAGGGCGTGTACAGCCAGCGGGGGGCGCCGACCCAGAAGACGCGGAAGGCGATGCCGGCCGCGGCGGCCACCCAGACCGCCCACATGAGCGGCTTCGCCGTGGAGTCGGGGAGCAGCAGCAGGGTGAGCGGGGTGTAGGTGCCCGCGATGATCAGGAAGATGTTGGCGTGGTCGAGGCGCCGGAGCACGGCCTCCCCCCGCGGACCCCATTCGCCGCGGTGGTAGAGCGCGCTGACGCCGAAGAGCAGGCATGCGGTGAGGACGTAGACCCCGCAGGCGATGCGGGCGCGCGGCGAGTCGGACAGGGCGACGAGGGCGAGGCCCGCGACGATCACGGCGGGGAACATGCCCGCGTGCAGCCAGCCTCTGAGTCGGGGCTTCGTCGGGAGCGACTGCGGTCGCTCGATCGTGGTCACTTCCGGCGTGGCTGCAGTCATGGAACGGAATCGTACCTACGCCCCCGTAGGTCGCGAATGCGAGTGGCGATGCTCACGTGTGCACCCCCCTGGACATATGGGCGGATCCATCGGATGATCAAATGAGTGCGGTCGGCACCGGATGAGCAGCTACGAAGCATCCGGGTCGCGGCCCCCACGGGGCATACATCTAAAAAACCCCTCAACAAGGAGCAATCGTGGCGCGCGACAACGCGGCTCCCACCACCGTCCCCACCCAGCACCAGGAGCTCGTCTCCTGGGTGAACGAGATCGCCGAGATCACCCAGCCCGACAACATCGTCTGGTGCGACGGGTCCGAGGCCGAGTACGAGCGCCTCTGCGAGGAGCTCGTCGCCAAGGGGACCTTCACGAAGCTCGACCCGGTCAAGCGCCCGAACTCGTACTACGCCGCCTCCGACCCGACGGACGTCGCGCGCGTCGAGGACCGGACCTTCATCTGCTCCGAGAAGGAGGAGGACGCGGGCCCGACCAACCACTGGAAGGCCCCGGCCGAGATGAAGGAGCTCTTCGCGGGCTCCGAGGGCATCTTCCGCGGCTCCATGCGCGGTCGCACCATGTACGTCGTGCCCTTCTGCATGGGCCCGGTCGGCTCCCCGCTCTCCGCCATCGGCGTCGAGATCACCGACTCCGCGTACGTCGCCGTCTCCATGCGCACCATGACCCGCATGGGCCAGGCCGTCCTCGACGAGCTCGGCACCGACGGCTTCTTCGTGAAGGCCGTCCACACCCTCGGCGCCCCCCTGGAGGAGGGCCAGGAGGACGTGCCGTGGCCCTGCAACTCCACCAAGTACATCTCGCACTTCCCCGAGACCCGCGAGATCTGGTCGTACGGCTCCGGCTACGGCGGCAACGCCCTGCTCGGCAAGAAGTGCTACGCGCTCCGCATCGCCTCCGTCATGGCGCGCGACGAGGGCTGGCTCGCCGAGCACATGCTGATCCTCAAGCTGACCCCGCCGCAGGGCGAGGCCAAGTACGTCGCCGCCGCGTTCCCGTCCGCCTGCGGCAAGACCAACCTGGCCATGCTGGAGCCCACGATCTCCGGCTGGACCGTCGAGACCATCGGCGACGACATCGCCTGGATGCGCTTCGGCGAGGATGGCCGCCTCTACGCGATCAACCCCGAGGCCGGCTTCTTCGGCGTCGCGCCCGGCACCGGCGAGCACACCAACGCCAACGCCATGAAGACCCTCTGGGGCAACTCGGTCTTCACCAACGTCGCGCTCACCGACGACGGCGACGTGTGGTGGGAGGGCATGACCGAGGAGCAGCCCAAGCACCTCGTCGACTGGAAGGGCAACGACTGGACGCCGGAGTCCGAGACCCCGGCCGCCCACCCCAACGCCCGCTTCACCGTGCCGGCCGCGCAGTGCCCGACGATCGCCCCGGAGTGGGAGGACACCAACGGCGTCCCGATCTCCGCGATCCTCTTCGGCGGCCGCCGCGCCTCCGCCGTCCCGCTGGTCACCGAGTCCTTCGACTGGAACCACGGCGTCTTCCTCGGCGCGAACGTCGCCTCCGAGAAGACCGCCGCCGCCGAGGGCAAGGTCGGCGAGCTGCGCCGCGACCCCTTCGCCATGCTGCCGTTCTGCGGCTACAACATGGGCGACTACATGGCCCACTGGGTCAAGGTCGGCGCCGACGCGGACGCCGCGAAGCTGCCGAAGATCTACTACGTGAACTGGTTCCGCAAGAACGACGCGGGCAAGTTCGTGTGGCCCGGATTCGGCGAGAACAGCCGTGTCCTGAAGTGGATCGTCGAGCGCCTCGACGGCCGGGCCGAGGGCGTCGAGACCCCGATCGGCATCCTGCCGACCCCGGAGTCCCTGGACACCGAGGGCCTGGACCTGCCGGCCGAGGACCTCGAGTTCCTCCTCAAGGTCGACCGTGACGTGTGGCGCGAAGAGGCCGCCCTCGTCCCCGACCACCTGAACACCTTCGGCGACCACACGCCGAAGGAGCTGTGGGACCAGTACAACGCGCTCGTGGAGCGCCTCGGCTAGTCCCCCTGAAACTCGTGGTGGGTTGCCCCGAAACACCGCCCTGACCAGTGGGGTCACGACGGCCCACCACGACGCAACCGGCCCCCGGAGCCCCCTCAGGCTCCGGGGGCCGGCGCATGTCCGGGGCCGGACGTCACAGGATCCGCTGGTCGCTCCCGGACTCGACGGTGGCGAT
The DNA here is from genome assembly GCF_000716445.1 of Streptomyces wedmorensis. GTDB lineage: Bacteria > Actinomycetota > Actinomycetes > Streptomycetales > Streptomycetaceae > Streptomyces > Streptomyces wedmorensis. The sequence continues at coordinate 34,355 of NZ_JNWK01000040.1, read as the reverse complement.
CGCCCGGCGGCAGGCGTCACGGAAGCCGAGGAAGCGGGCGTTGTTCCAGTTCGCGATGCGGCCGCTCCTCGTCTTGTAGTTCGCCTCGTCGGTGCCGAAGAGGGACACCCGCATGTCCTCGGTGATCTCCAGCTGGGCGCCCTTGCCGAGGAGCGTCCTGTTGCAGATGTTCGTGTCGATCGCCCCGGCGTAGTCCTGCATCAGGAACTTCCACTTGTCCGACAGGGCATCGATCGCCGGGAACCCGGCGGTGTTCAGCTCGTACACCAGCGCCGCCCGGAAGACGTCGTTGAGGCCGCCCACGACGACCAGCTTCGGGTCGACCTGCTGGGGCCAGATCATGGTGGCGGGGATCTTCAGCTGGTCGTACTGGCAGCCGTGCAGGCTCAGCACGTTGAAGTGAGTCGTGGCGAGCACGTTCGCGACGTGGTCGTTGCAGTTCACCGAGGTGACGTGCAGCTGGCGGTTGTTCTCCGAGCGCATCCCCTCGAACATCCAGTAGTCGTGGACCGTGGGAAGCAGCGGCGGCTTGAGCGGGTCCGTCACGTCCGAGGGGTCGTATCCCGCGATCGCCAGGCAGAGCTCGGAGGTGCCCCGTTCGATCTGGCCGCCGTGGATGGCCATGACCGCCGTTCTCGCCGTGTACTTGCCCCACTTGGACAGATAGCCGTCCGACTGGTCGTGGCGCCGGTAGCGGCGGCCGTAGTCGACGCCCTCCGTGACGGGGTTGTCGGTGCTCGTGTACAGGTCGATGTTGTCGTCGTACACGTCGTTCTCCCCCGTGGCGAGAGCCGGGGAGGCGGCGGCGAGCTGGCCGAGGAGCGGGGCGCCCACCGTCGCGGCCGCAGCCAGGGCGGTGAGGACCGTGCGGCGGGACGCGTCGTGCTTCGAGAATGTCATGATCGAAACATAGTTCGCACCCCAACTGCGGACACTACCCACCTCGTTCCTCCACATAGCGGGTGTGGCTCTCCTGGCGGACCGCCTCCGCCTCGCGCAGGGCGGCGGCGATCGCCGCCGCCTCCTCGTGGAGCGCCGCCACCTGGCGTTCGAGGTGGGCCTCCGGCGGCTCGGCACCCGGGGTGAACCGCGACCACCACCGGGTCCGCACGAAGGTGTCGACGGCCTCCGGGATGTCCTGCCGCACCGCGCGGGCGAGCACGTGCAGATGCTCCGGATCGCTCACCCAGCCCGGTTCGAGCAGGGCCTCTACCAGGGTGTCGAGCGCGGTCACCCGCTCACGGACGGACGCCGGCAACTCCGCCTCGGTGAGGTACGCGCGGAGGGCCGCGAAGTCGGCCCGCAGGGCGTCGAGTTGCTCGCCCGGACCCGGGAACCGCGGGGTGTCGGGGCGCTCGGGCGGGGCGATCAGCGCGCCCGCGGCGTAGAGGGCGGCGACCACGACCGGCCACAGCGGGCCCGCCGCGCCCGTGAGGGCGAGGGCGAGGCCGGCGAGGCCGCAGGCGCAGCCCGTGAGGTTCTTGCGGGACTCGGCGTACCGCAGGAGGCGGTTACTGGTAGCCACGGATCTCCTCGAAGGCGCCGTCCAGCGAGCCCTTGGTGGCGTCGAAGAGCTGTCCGCCGGTCAGGTTCGCGATGTGGTCGAGCTCGCCGCGGTCGGAGTCGCCGAAGAGGATCGGGAAGACCGGGGTGCGCCGCTGCTCGGCCGGGAGGGAGCGGTAGAAGGCGTCGAAGGCGGAGGCGGGGTCGCCGTCGGTGTTCTCGCCGTCGGTCATCAGGACGACGGAGGTGAACGTGTCGCCCGGGGCCCTGCCGAGGAAGCGGTAGGCCTCCTGGAGGCTGGAGTAGATCGCGGTGCCGCCGGAGGCCGTGAGGCCTCGGGCGTCGGACCTGATGGCGTCGAGCGCGGCCTTCGGCGAGTCCGGGTCGACCGTGTGCGTACGGACCTCGTTCTGCTTCACGGCGGATCCGAAGGGCATCAGGGTGACCTCCTCCCGGTCCCGGAAGTCGCCGGTCAGCTCGGCGAGCGCGGACTTCAGGCGGTCGAGCCGGTCGCCGCTCATGGAGCCCGAGGTGTCGAGCACGTACACCGTGCGGGAGGGCCTGCGGAGGGTGTTGTCGTAGGCGTCGAGCAGGCCGTCGGCGACGGCCCGGCTGCCGGGGAACGGCAGCTCGCGCCGCTGGTCCTGGGCGAGTGCCGCCGCCGGCCGGACCCCGGCGACCACCGGGCGGCGCAGGGTCGACTTGGTGATCCGGTCCTGCGCGGCCGGGGTGCGGAGGTAGTTCGTGAGGCGCCGTGCCGCGTCCTTCGCCTCGGGGCGGGCCGAGGCGAGGAGCGTGAACGGGTAGTCCGCGGTGACGACCCCGTCGGTCGGACGGATCACGGTCAGCCGCTCGGACGGGAACGAGGACAGGAGCACCGACTCGTAGTTGACGAGCGCGTCGACGTCGGAGCGGCGGCCGTAGGCGGTGGCCAGCCAGCCGGAGGAACCCGAGGTCAGCTTCTGGCCGGTGAAGAACTCCTTGAGTTTCGGAGTGGCCCGGTGGACGTCCGCCTGGGTGAGCGCGGACTGCGCTCCGGAGAGGCCGGAGGAGACCGAGACGAGCGCGGAGAAACCGGAGTTGGAGCGCTTCGGGTCGGTCATGCCGTACGTCAGCCTGCCGTCGGCGACCGCCCGGTGCAGCTGTGACCAGGTCACCTTCGCCGGGTCCCAGCCGAGCCGGGCGACGGTCGCGGGCCGCACGCCGAGGGCCACCGGGGACGTCATGATCGGCGTCTCGCCGGTGATCTTCTTCGCGGTGTCGGGGCGCAGCCGCAGGTAGTCGTTGGAGGACAGCCAGATCGCGTCGTACCCCTTGTCGGCCTCGCCGGAGGCGATCCGCTCGACGGCGTCGAGCGTGCCCGTGTAGGTGAGGCGGACGGTGACGCCGGTCTCCCGGCGGGCCGTGTCCAGGACGGGCTCCATGTCGGCCAGTTCGGACGAGGCGAGGACCCGGAGGGTGCCGGGGACGAACTCCATGCCGTGCTCGTCGGGGCGGTCGGTCCCGTCGACGCCTGAGCAGGCGCCGGCGAGGAGCGCGAGGGCGAGGGCGGCGGTCGCGCCGCGGGCGGCGCGCGAGGCGCCGGAGCGGCCCCGGCCGCCCGCGAGGCGGGCGACGGTGCCGGCGGCGGTGCGGCGCATCCGCGCGGTGACGCGACGGGCCGCCCCGGGAGTGGTGCGAGGGGCGGTGCGCGGGTCGGCGGGCCGGGTGGCGGCGCGGTTCATCCGAGGCCGCCTTCGAGGGAGCCGGTGCGGCGGCTGCGGGCCAAGTGGGCGCTCGCCTCCTGGAGCTCGCCGGTCAGGGACTCGACGGTCGCCGCCATGGACTCGGTGGCCTGGACCTTGTACGTGTCGATGGCGTCGAGCGTCCGGTAGATCTGCTGGAACGCGGTGCGGAGCGTCTCCGCGCCCACCGCGGGGTCGGCCGCGATCCGCTGGATCTCGCCGGCCTGGGTCGCCAGCATCTCGGCGTTGCCCCGGATCAGGTCCTCGGTCGTCGAGCGCAGCACGTTCACCTGCTCGGTGACCTTCCGCTGGTTCTCCAGCGCGGAGGCGAGCATCACCGCGATCCGCAGGGCCGAAAGGGTCGTCGTCGCCGCCCGGTCCACGCCCTTGATCAGCTCGTCGTTGTTGCGGCGGACCACGTCCATCGCCAGGTACCCCTGGGCGCAGACGGCGAGTTGGGTGAGCAGGTCCTGGTGCTTCTGCCGGACGGGGAACAGGACGTCGGCGCGGAGCGCGTCCGCCTGGGCCGGGTCCGGGGTGAGCGCGATGCGCTCCTCGACGGCCCCGTCGAGGGCCTCGGTGAGCACCGCGTACTCCTGGAGCTTGCCCATGGTCTCCCACAGCCGGCCCCGCTCGGTCTGCAACGCGGCGTTGTCGCGCCGCAGTTCGTCCTGGCCGCTCCGCAGCGAGCCGACGATCCGGTTCAGGGTGGCCTGCGAGGAGGCGTACTTGGCGACGTGGTCGCGGAACCTGTTGCCGCCGGGCAGCTTGGCGAGGAGGCGGCGGGCGCCCTTGCCGGGGGTGTCCCGGGGGTCCAGGTCCTCGACCGTGCGCCGCAGTTCGACGAGCGAGCCGCCCACCCGGGCCTGCGCGTCCCCGCCGCCCTGGCCGAGCGAGCGGACCGTGCGGTCGAGCATCCGGTTCGACTGCTGGGCGGCGGAGCGCATCTCGCCCGCGCCGAGCGCCGCGATCTCGCCGATGCGGCCCGCGAACTCGGGGGAGCGCGGGTCGAGTCCGGACAGCGAGCCGACGTACTCGACGGCCCGGCGGGACATCTCCGCGCGGACGGAGTCGTCGAGCGGTACGAGGCCGGAGGCCTGCTCGGCGCGGACGACCGGGACGGGCTCGGGCGGAGTGAGGACGAGCGGGGCGTCCTGCTCGGGCGGGGTCAGGGCCATCGTTCTTCTCGGATCGTCGGGCGTGGTCATGCGGTGTCCCCCTGGTCGCGGGCCCGCAGCGCCATCTCGTGCAGCACCGCGCTGGTGGGCACGGGCGCCTGGCGGACTCCGCTCAATGTCTGGTTGAGGTAGGCGGTGTGGCTGTTCGTGGCGGTGGTGAACTCGCTCGCCGCGCCCTGCGGCCGGAAGCCGTGGCGGACCGCGAGCTTGCGCAACTCGGGGTCGGTCGAGAGGAGTTCACCGAGCGCCCGGCCGTTCTCGGTGAGCGGTACGAGCGTGTGGTCGCTGTTCACCGTGGTGTCCGGGTACAGGACGACGAGGTCGCCCATGGGGTGGCCGGCGAGCAGTTGGGCGGCGACCTGGGACTCGTACACGAGGACGAGCGGGTTGCCGACGCCGCTGATGAAGTCCCGGAAGGGGGCGTCCGATCCGGACTGCTGGGCGCCCTGCACCCGGACCAGCTTCTGCAGCAGGGGCGCGGTGCGGGTGACGGCGGCCTTGTCGCCCGCGACCCGTCCGCCGTCGGCGACGTAGCTCGCGGCGGCGAGGTAGAGGGCGCCGGAGTTGGAGGCGACCGGGTCGGTGGAGGTGATGAAGAGGGTGCCGCTCAGCTCGGCGTGTCCGGAGGAGCCCTTGAGCTGCTGCCAGGTCCGGTCGGCGCGGGCCGCGGCCAGGTAGGCGTCCATCTTCAGGGAGCCGCTCGTCCCGCGCGGGCCGAGGGTCGCCAGGCCGTTGTCGGCGAGGACCCGGGCGGCGGCGCTGTGCGCGACGACGACCAGCGGCGAGTAGAAGGGCCGCAGCGGGGCCGTCGTCGCCTTGCCCTTCGCCTTCTGCGCCTTCGCGCGGAGCTCGTCGGCCGGCCCCTTGGAGGACGGGAAGGCGAAGTCGTAACCGTCGAGGGGCAGTTCCTCCATGTCCCAGGACCCGGAGGTCTCGATGCCCACGGTGAAGCCCTTGTCGGCCAGGGCCTTCACCACCTGAGGGTCGGCGAAGAACTCCGCCTTCTCCGACCCGATGACTCCTCGCACGGTCTTCGTTGCCGTGCCCTTGTCCTTGTCGCCGCCCGCCACGAGGACGGCGGCCACGCCGCCCAGGAGCAGGACGGCCAGGACGATTCCCAGGATGCGTCTCACGCGGGCAGCGTGCTCGCGGAAACCCACATTCCAGGGGGAGTCGGGTGTACGGCAGGTGAAGTGCCGATCCCGGTACCGAACCGGAGCGGGGGGTGCCGTATCCCGGGGGTTCCGGTGGCGGCGAGTGGCCCGTCGGTTGGGTGGCGCCCGGTCCGCGCGGTTCGTGCCGCGCGGACCGGGGCCGTCAGGGGGCGCCGACCAGGGTCTCCCCGGTCAGCGCCGCGGTGTGCGCGTCCATGCGCCCGGCGGCGAGGATCGCGGCGGCCGTGTCGGCCCGGGAGGCGGCGACGACCAGTGCGCGCCCCGCGAGGGCGTGTGCCCTGCGGTGCAGGTCCTGCGCGGACGAGCCGCTCAGGCCCGCGTGCCGCGCGGGCGGTGCGCCGCGTAGCCGCGCCACCTGCCGGGCGATGAGCTCGCCTGCCTCCGTGTCGCCGAGCTCGTCGGTGACGGCGAGCAGGGCGGCGAGGTGTCCGGCGAGCTGGATGTCCAGCTCTTCCTCGCGGGAGCGGTGCGGGTACGCGTGTCGGTCATCGTCGGCCATCCGGTGGACCGACTTGGTGCGGATCGGTTCGTACATGGGATGGCCTCCTGATTGCTCTGGAGCCATCCTAGCTTAGATTCGGTCTAAAGTTGAGTGCTGTCCGGGTTGTGGTCGCTACGGCTGGCTGTAACCGTCCAGGAACCGCCCGATCCGCGTCACCGCGTCCGCCAGGTCGGCCGCCGCCGGCAGCGTGACGATCCGGAAGTGGTCGGGCTCGTGCCAGTTGAAGCCCGTCCCGTGCACCACCATGATCTTCTCGGCCCGGAGCAGGTCCAGGACCATCTGCCGGTCGTCCTTGATCTTGTAGACGTTCGGGTCCAGACGCGGGAAGAGGTACAGCGCGCCCTTCGGCTTCACGCACGTCACGCCCGGGATCTGCGTCAGCAGCTCGTACGCCGTGTCCCGCTGCTCCAGGAGCCGCCCGCCCGGCAGCACCAGGTCCTCGATCGACTGCCGGCCCTGGAGCGCGGCGGCCACCGCGTGCTGCGCCGGCATGTTCGCGCAGAGGCGCATGTTGGCGAGGATCGTGAGCCCCTCGATGTACGAGGACGCGTGGTGCTTCGGGCCGCAGACCGCGAGCCAGCCGGAGCGGAAGCCCGCCACCCGGTAGTTCTTGCTCATCCCGTTGAACGTGAGGCAGAGGAGGTCGGGGGCGATCGCGGCGGTCGGGGTGTGCGTCGTGCCGTCGTAGAGGATCTTGTCGTAGATCTCGTCCGAGCAGACGACCAGGTCGTGCCGCCGGGCGATCTCCGTCAGGCCGCGCAGCATCTCGTCGTCGTAGACGGCGCCCGTGGGGTTGTTCGGGTTGATGATCACGATCGCCTTGGTGCGGTCGGTGATCTTCCGCTCGATGTCCGCCAGGTCCGGCATCCAGTCCGCCTGCTCGTCGCAGCGGTAGTGCACGGCCGTACCGCCCGCCAGCGACACCGACGCCGTCCACAGCGGATAGTCCGGGGCCGGGACGAGGACCTCGTCGCCGTCGTCGAGCAGCGCCTGCATCGCCATCTGGATCAGCTCGGAGACGCCGTTGCCCAGGTAGATGTCCTCGACGGAGAGCGGGATGCCCTTGGTCTCGTAGTGGCTCATCACCGCCCGGCGGGCCGAGAGCAGCCCCTTCGCGTCGCCGTAGCCGTGCGCCTCGGAGAGGTTGCGGAGCACGTCCTCGAGGATGGCGGGCGGACACTCGAAGCCGAAGGCGGCCGGGTTGCCCGTGTTGAGCTTGAGGATGCGATGACCCGCGGCCTCAAGCCGCATCGCCTCTTCGAGCACCGGACCCCGGATTTCGTAACAGACGTTGGCGAGCTTCGTGGACTGGATCACCTGCATGACGAGAGCCTACGGCGGGGGCGGCCGGAACGCCTCGTGTTTTGGGACACGTCGGACGTCCGACGTGTCGCCACGAGACCCGAAGCTTGTCCGAAATGTGTGTGGACTCGCACTGTGGTGTCGTGCTCCCTACAATGCGCGCACATGAGCCACCAGGACAACAGCGTCTTCGTCGACGCCTCGGGGCGACGCGGCCGCACGGTGCGGTGGGCGGCGGCCGGGGTGGGCGTCGCGTGCCTCGGCTTCCTCGCCGTCGTCGTCGCCGGATCCTTCGGCGCCGGACCCGCGGGAGGACCGCTGCCCTGGGCGGACGACGAGCAGCGGGACGCCCCCGCCCTCATCCAGCCGGACGCCACCCAGTCCGGCGACTCCGACGGCGCCCCGCAGCGCACGGCCACCCCGAGCGCCGCCCCCCGGACCTCCGACGCCTCCGCCACGGCGACGCCCTCGGCCGCCACGACCCCGTCCCCGACGCCCACGGGCGGCACCGCCGGGACCACGGCGCCCCCCGCCCCGACGGCCGCCCCCGGCGGCGGCACGGGCGGCTCCGACACCGGCGACGGCCCCGGCAAGGCCGACGAGGCGCCCGGGGCCACGAAGCGACCCAAGTGACCGGCGGCGGACCCGACGGCTACGGACACGGCGACCACGGGCACGACGGCCACCGAACCGACGGCTACGGACACGGCGACCACGGGCACGACGGCTACCGAACCGACGGCTACGGACACGGCGGCCACGGGCACGACGGCTACCGAACCGACGGCTACGGACACGGCGGCCACGGGCACGACGACCACCTGCACCACGGGGCCGGACACGGCGGCCACGGATACGGGAACCCGGCGCATCCGGGACCTCAGGACGGCGGGCAGGGATACGGGTCCGGGTACGGCGACGACTACCAGCACGAGGGTCCGGCCCGGCCCGGCGCGGCCCACCCGCAGCCGTACTCGTACCCGCACGCGTACGAGCAGAGCGACCCGTTCGCGGCCCCGGAGCCGTACCCCCCGCACGACACCCCGTACGCCCCGTACACCCCGCGACCGGTGACCGGCGGACAGGCACCGCAGGACGTCCCCGTCGCGCCCGCCCCCGTCGCGCCCGCCCCCGCCGCACCCACCCCGTCCACCCCGACCGGTGCGCCCCGGACTCGGCACGCGCTGCGTCGGGATCCCCGGGCGCACTGGGCGATGCTGTGCCTGATCCTGCTGGTCGCCGCCACCGCGCTCGTCTTCGCCGGTTACGGCCGGCACGAGATAGCCGCGACCGGCGCGCCGCGGGAGCACTGCTCGACGGCGCCCGAGACCCGGGGCGAGGGCCCCGTCGTCCAGGTGGACCGGAACGGGATCGTGCGCAGTGCGGCCCCGCCCGACGGCACGGTGGCGCTGACCTACGACGGCGGGCCGAGCCCGGAGTGGACGCCCCGCCTGCTCGACGTGCTGGCCGCCCGGCACGCGAAGGCGACGTTCTTCCTGACCGGCTCCGAGGCCGCGGCGCACCCCGACCTCGTGCGCCGCATCGTCGCCGACGGGCACGAACTCGGCTCGCACACCTACACCGACGTCGACCTCGCCCAGGTCTCCGACACCCGCGCCGACCTGGAGCTCTCCTTCACCCAGAACGCGCTCGGCGCGAGCACCGGCCTCGGCACCCGACTGCTGCGGCTGCCCCACACCACCGCGCTCACCGCGTTCTGCGAGGACCAGTGGGAGGCCGGCCGCCGGCTCGGGCAGGCCGGCTACGTCCTCGTGGCCGCCGACGGGAAGTCCGTCCTCCAGCTGACCGGCTCCCCGCAGGCCGTCGACGAGACCGAGAAGCTCCTCGCGCACCCCGGCAGCACCCGCCACACCTCCGTCGGCCAGGCCCTCGGCCTCACCGGCACCACGTACCACGTGTCGACGCTCGCCGAATGGAAGGGCGCTGCGTTCGTCCAGGCGCAGAACGGCTCCCGCGCCTTCGCCGACGCCATGACCTGGCTGCTCGTCGTGGCCGGCGTCATCACCGCCGTCCGGCTCGTCCTGCTCCTCGCGGTCGCCCGCGTCCACGTCCGCCGCACCCGGTCCAAGCGCCGCCGCGGAGCACCCCGGCTGCCCCCCGTGACCGAGCCGGTGTCGATCCTCGTCCCCGCCTACAACGAGGAGGCCGGGATCGAGGCGACCGTTCGGTCCCTGCTCGCCTCCACCTACGAGGCGATCCAGGTCGTCGTCATCGACGACGGCTCCACCGACCGCACCTTCGAGATCGCCGAGTCCATCCACGACCCGCGGGTGATGGTGGTGCGCCAGCCCAACGCCGGCAAGGCCGCCGCACTCAACACCGGCCTCGCCTGGGCCCACCACGACATCATCGTGATGATCGACGGCGACACCGTCTTCGAGCCGGACGCCGTCCGTCGCCTGGTCCAGCCGCTCGCCGACCCCCGCGTCGGCGCGGTCAGCGGCAACACCAAGGTCGGCAACCGGCAGGGCGTCCTCGGCCGGTGGCAGCACCTGGAGTACGTGATCGGCTTCAACCTCGACCGGCGCATGTACGACGTCCTGGAGTGCATGCCCACCGTCCCGGGTGCCATCGGCGCCTTCCGCAGGGACGCGCTGGCCGGCGTCGGCGGGGTCAGCGAGGACACCCTCGCCGAGGACACCGACCTCACGATGGCGCTGTGCCGGGCCGGCTGGCGCGTCGTCTACGAGGAGTCCGCCATCGCCTGGACCGAGGCCCCCGCCACGGTCCGGCAGCTGTGGAAGCAGCGCTACCGCTGGTGCTACGGCACCCTCCAGGCGATGTGGAAGCACCGCAGGGCCGTCGTCGAGGGCGGCCAGTCCGGCAAGCTCGGCCGCCGCGGCCTCCTCTACCTCCTGCTCTTCCAGACCGTGCTGCCACTGCTCGCCCCGCTGGTCGACGTCTTCGCCGTCTACGGACTGCTCTTCCAGGACCCCGGCCAGGCCCTGGGCGTATGGCTCGGCTTCACGGCCGTACAGGTCGGCACGGCCGTGTACGCGCTCCGCCTGGACCGCGAGCGCTTCGAGCCGATCTGGACCCTGCCCCTCCAGATCGTCGTCTACCGCCAGCTGATGTACCTGGTCGTCGTCCAGTCCGTGGTCACCGCGCTCCTCGGAAGCCGGCTCCGCTGGCACCGGATGCAGCGCACGGGCACCGCGACCGAGACCCTCGACCGCACGGCCGCCGTGGGACGCTCCACGGCCGGGTAGGTTGGCACGTCATGTGGGTCTTCAGTGCCTCCGGATGCCGGTGGCTGGGTGCGGGTGGGTCGCTCGCGATCGCCGTGGGCGGGTACGCGGCCGGCACCCTTCCGGTCCTCGGCGGCGGTCCCCTGTGGGAGGCGCGCGGCTCCGCGCTCACCGTCGCCGGCGCCCTCCTCGCGTACCTCGGCCTGACCCTGCTCGTCGCCGCCTGGTGGCGGTACGGCGTCCTGCTCGCCCGCGGCACGCGGGACGGGGTGCTCGCCACCCTCGCCTGCTGGACCGCGCCGCTGCTCCTCGCCCCGCCGGTGCACAGCGCGGACGTGTACAGCTACATCGCCCAGGGCGGGATGGTCCTCGAAGGGCACGACGTCTACGGCGCCGGGCCCTCCGTCCTCGCCCCGGGCGACCTCGGCGCGGACGCGGCGGCCAGCGTCGGCGGGAACTGGACCGACACCCCCGCGCCGTACGGGCCCGTCTTCCTCCTCCTTGCCGAAGCCGTGGTCAAGCTGACCGGCGGGGCGATCGTGCCCGCCGTCCTCGGGATGCGGCTCGTCGCCCTCGGCGCGCTCGCCCTGATCGTCTGGGCCGTACGCGGACTCCGGGCCGTCCGCGGACCCGCCGGGGGCGCCGACGGACCCGGCGGTCGGGACGGCGGTTCCGCTGGTCGCGACGGCGGTTCCGGCGGTCGGGACGGCGGTTCCGGCGTGTCCGGTGGTGCGGGCGGGGCGCTGTGGCTGGCCGCGCTCAACCCGCTGCTGCTCGTCCACGTCGTCGGCGGCATGCACAACGACGGCCTGATGATCGGCCTCATGCTGGGCGGGGTGCTGCTCGCCGCACGGGGGCGGTGGGTGGCCGGCTGCGTCCTGATCGGCCTCGCGATGATGGTCAAGTCGCCGGCGGCCCTCGCCCTGCTGTTCGTCGGGGTGATGATCGCGCGCCGGGACGGAGGCGTACGCGGCGTGCTGAAGGGGCTGCTGCTGCCCGGGCTCGTCGCGGGCGCCGTGGCCGCCGGGGCGACCCTCGCGGCCGGGACCGGGTTCGGCTGGCTCGGGACCCAGAGCGTCGCCGGAGCCATCCACACCCCGCTCTCCCTCACCAGCGACCTCGGACTCGCCCTCGGCACGCTCCTCGCCGACGACGCCGACCCGGTCAAGGGCGCCGTGCGGAACCTGGGCCTGCTCGCCGCCCTCGCGATCATCGCGGCGCTCGCCTGGCGGGCCTGGCGCGGCCGGATCGACCCCGTCCTCGGACTCGGCCTCTCCCTCGTCGCCCTCGTCGCGCTCTCGCCGATGGTCCAGCCCTGGTACCTCCTGTGGGGCACCGTCGTCGTCGCCGCGGTCGCCTGGCACAGCCGGGCCGGGCAGCTCCTCGCCGTGCTCTCCGCGGCGCTCGTGTACGAGACGGCGCCGTCCGGGCACACGCCCTGGTACGGGTTCGTGCTGGCGGTCGGAGTGCTGGCGGGGGGCCTCGTGTGGGCGTGGCGGGACCGGTGGCCTGCCGGCGCCCCGTCGGCGGGCGACCCGTACCCGGAGCGCGTCCGGTCCCGCTAGCCTCCGGCAGCATGACGCGTGTCTGGATGCTTCCGGTGTCGGTGCTTCTCTGCGGTGGGCTGATCGCGACGGGTGAGGTCGTCGCGGGCAGCCCTGGCGAAGCCGTTCTCTTCCTCGTGCTGTTCGTGTCGCTCGCGTTCGTGACTTCGCCCCTGGTCTTTCCGAGGTCGGTCGGGGCGGCGGAGGCGGGGCGGCGGGCGGCGCTCGACGGTGCGCCGGTCGTCTACTGGCGGCCTGGGTGTGCGTACTGCCTGCGGTTGAGGTTCCGGCTCGGGGTCCGGGGGCGGCGGGCGCACTGGGTGAACATCTGGCGGGACGCGGAGGGGGCGGCGGCGGTGCGGGAGGCCACCGGCGGGGACGAGACCGTGCCGACCGTGGTCGTGGCGGGGCGGGCCCATGTGAATCCGGATCCCGCTTGGGTGCGGGCGCGGCTGTAGGGGCCGAGGCGCGGAAGCCTGGGCCCGGCAGGGGGCGCCGTCCGTTGTGCCCACCCGTTCCGCCCCGGCGGAACGATGGCCCGCGACGGGGTGGGGTGCAGGACCGCGGCGGGGGTCAGGGGGTGGGGGTTCTTCGGATGGTGCGGCCCGCCAGGACGTCGGTGCGGTGGCCGTCGTCGATGACGAAGCGGCCGTCGATGAGGACGTGGGGGATGCCGGTGGGGAGGGTGCGGGGGGAGGCGTAGGTGGAGCCGGCGGCGACGGTGGCGGGGTCGAAGAGGACGAGGTCGGCGATGTAGTGCTCGCGGACGAGGCCGCGGTCGGGGAGGCGGAGGCGGGCGGCGGGGCGGGAGGTGAGGTGGGCGACGCACTCCTCGAGGGAGAGGACGCCGAGCTCGCGTACGTACCGGCCGAGGTAGTGGGGGAAGGTGCCGTAGGCGCGGGGGTGGGGCTTGAGGCCCTGGAGGATGCCGTCGGAGCCGCCGGTGTGGACCCGGTGGCGCATGATCGCGCGGACGTTCTCCTCGTGGCCGACGTGCTGGAGGATCGTGGTACCGAGCCGGTCGTCGATCAGGAGGCGGCGGGCGGCGGGCCAGTCGTCGACGCGGCGGCCGACGTGTTCGGTCAGGGCGGGGTCGGCGACGCCCGAGATCTCGACGGTGTGCCATTCGACCGGCACGCCGTGGCAGCCGTCCGATCCGGTCTCCTCCAGGTGGCGCCGGATCCGTTCGGCCGCCGTGTCGTCGCGGAGCCGCGCGAGGATCGCCTCCGGGCCGCCTTCGCTCGCCCAGCCGGGGAGGAGGGCGACGAGGGTGGTGCAGCCGGGGGTGTACGGGTAGGTGTCGAGGCTGATGTCGGCGCCCGCGTCGAGGGCCTCGTCGAGGAGGGCGAGGAGCTCGGAGGCCCGACCCCGGTTGACGCCGAAGTTCATGGTGGCGTGGGCCAGGTGGAGCGGGCAGCCGGCCTCGCGGGTGAGGGCGACCATCTCCTGGTACGCGCGCAGCGCACCGGCGCCGTACGAGCGGTGGTGGGGGCAGTAGTAGCCGCCGTACCGGGCCACGACCCGGCACAGTTCGGTGAGTTCGGCGTCCGGCGCGTACATGCCGGGGGTGTAGGTGAGGCCGGAGGACATGCCGACCGCGCCCTGTTCGAGGCCCTCCGCGACGAGCCGGCGCATCCGGTCCAGCTCGGGCTCCGTCGCGGGGCGGTCCTCCCATCCCATGGCGTACATCCGGACCGTGCCCTGGGGGACGAGGTAGGCGGCGTTGACCGCGATCCCCCGGCCCCCGTGGGCGCCGTCGAGGCGGTCCAGGTACTCGCCGACCGTGCGCCAGTCGAGGTCGACGTCGGACCCGTCGCCGTTCCAGCCGGTGATGGCCCGGCGTACCTCCGCGAGCGTGCGGTCGTCGACCGGGGCGTACGACAGGCCGTCCTGGCCCAGGACTTCGAGGGTCACGCCCTGCGCGGCCTTCGCGCTGTGGTCCGGGTCCCGGAGCAGCGCGAGGTCGCTGTGGGCGTGCATGTCGACGAAGCCGGGGGACAGGGCCAGGCCCTCGGCGTCCAGGACGCGGCGGCCGGTGGGGCGCTGGCAGCCGGCCTGCGCGCCCTCCTTGACGATCGCGGCGATCCGGCCGCGGTCGATCGCCACGTCGGCCCGGTAGGACGGTCCGCCGCTGCCGTCGACGACCTCCGCGTCGCGGATGACGAGTTCCATGGGTGGGCTCCCGGCTCCTAGAAGTAGGTGCGGATGAAGTCGACGACCGTGCCGTCTGCCTCGACGAGCGGGATCAGCTGCCACTTGTCGAAGGAGGTGCAGGGGTGCGAGAGGCCCATGCCCACCCAGTCGCCGACCTCCACGTCCGCGCCGGGTTCGGTGTGGAGCCAGGCGTGCTGGTCGGAGAGCTTGGTGACGGTGACGCCCTCGGCGGCGCGGATCGCGCCCGTACGGGCGTCGCGGACGACCTGCGCCTCGGGGAGGTGCAGGTCGTGGGCGGCGTCGCGCTTGCCCGCGTTGGTGAAGGCCTGTTCGGCGGTGGGGCGGGACACGACCTGTGACCAGAGCCTGAACGCGGGCTGCAGCGCGCCCTCTTCGGGAACCCGGTTGAACGGGGTCAGGTTGCGGTACTGGCCGTCGTCGTGCGAGACGTACGCCCCCGATCGCAGCAACTTCAGCGTGGGGACCGACAGTTCGGGCAGCTCGGCGAAGACCTCGGCGACCGCGTCGAACCAGGCGCTGCCGCCCGCGCTCACGATGATCTCCTCGACGGCTCCCTGCGGCCCGCGGAACCGGCCCGCCTTGTCGAACTCGACCGCCAGCGACGTCAGTCGGCGCAGCCAGGCGTCGACCCGCTCGGGCGTGGCGTCGGGCACCTCGCCCTCGTACCCGGCGACACCGACCAGCCGGAGCGTGCCGGTCGCGGCGACCGCGTCGGCGACGGCGGCGCACTCGGCCTCGGTGCGGACGCCGGTACGGGCCCCCTCGCCGGCGCCCAGCTCGACGACGACGTCCACCGGGCGGCCGGCGTCGGCCGCGCGCAGCGCCTCGTCCATCAGCTCGACGCCGCGCACGGAGTCGACGTAGCAGACGAAGCGGAGGTCCGGGTCGGCGTCGAGTTCGGCCGCGAGCCAGCGCAGGGCGACGGCGTCCACGAGCTCGTTGGCGAGGAAGATCCGGGAGACGCCGTGGGTGCGGTAGACCCGGGCCTGGTGGGGCACGGCGGCGGTGATGCCCCAGGCGCCGTGCTCCATCTGCCGGTCGAAGAGCTGCGGGGCCATGGACGTCTTGCCGTGCGGTGCGAAGGCGAGGCCGTGGCGCTCCGCGTACACCTCGAGGAGGCGCAGGTTGTGCTCGACCGACTCCGCGGAGAGGGCGAGGACCGGGGTGGTGAAGCCGCCGGTGAAGAGGTCGCGCCGCTGGGCGGCGAGCTCGCCCACGGTCAGGCCCTCGGCGTCCGGGGGCAGGCCCTTGAAGCGGTCGTCGACGCGTTCGCTCGCCAGGTCGGGCTTCGCGCCCGCCCGGCCGCGCGCGTCCTTCGCACCGTCGCGTGCGTCGTTCACCGCGTCGGACGTCCGGTTCCCGTACAGCGCGTCGCGCGAGTCGTTCACCGCGTCGGGCGACTCGTTCACCGCGTCGGACATGAGCTCCTCCTCGTGGGCGTTGCGCACTCTGCAACAGTCATTGCGCATCTTGCTCGTTGCTGTCTAACATCCGGGCCAAGGCCGGGTCAATGGACCCGTAGGAGACCCGGGGAGCCCGAGAGTGAGTGGACACGCGCCCCCGGAGGTCGTCTGCCTCGGCGAGTCCATGGTCACCTTTCTGCCCTCCCGGCCGGGCCGCCTCGCCGACGTCCCCTCGTTCACCCGCGCCATCGGCGGCGCCGAATCCAACGTCGCCTGCGCCCTCGCCGCCGCCGGTCACCGCACCCGGTGGATCGGCCGGGTCGGCCGCGACGGCTTCGGCGACCACCTCGTCGAGACCATCGGGTCCTACGGCGTCGACGTCACCGCCGTCGCCCGCGACCCGCACCGCCCCACCGGCGTCTACTTCCGCACCGACGAGGACCGGGCAACCGACGCCCACGAGGTCGTCTACTACCGCGCGGGCTCGGCCGCCTCCGCCATGTCGCCCGCCACCGTCCCGTACGACTCCGTCGCCGGCGCCCGCGTCCTCCACCTCACCGGTATCACCGCCGCCCTCTCCGCCGACTGCCTCGACCTCGTCCGCGACCTCACCGCCCCCCGCCCCGGCCGCCCGCTCGTCTCCTTCGACGTCAACCACCGACCGGGCCTCTGGCGCGACGGCAGCGCCCCCGAGGTGCTCCTCGAACTCGCCCGCCGCGCCGACCTGGTGTTCGTCGGGGCGGACGAGGCGAAGGCACTGTGGGGCCTGAAGGACAGCCGGGCCGTCACCGAACTCATCGACGGCCCCGAGACCGTGGTCCTCAAACTCGGCAAGGGCGGCGCCGAGGTCACCGACCGCCGCCCCGAGTCCTTCGCGGACATCGAGGACGCCGACGGCGTGAGTCACCTCGTCCGGCCGCCCCGCGTCGACGTCGTCTCCGCCGTCGGCGCCGGCGACGCCTTCGCCGCCGGATTCCTCTCCGCCACCCTCCGCGACCTCGACATGCGGACCCGGCTCCGGCACGGCCACCTCATGGCCGCCGCCGCCCTCACCGCCCCCGGCGACCTGGCCCGCCCGCCCCGCCGCGCCCACGCGGACCGGCTGGCCGCGCTCGACACCGGCGCCTGGGGGACACTTCACCTCGGCCCCGGCTGGACGGGCCACGACGAGGAGGGCCCCGACCGGACGGGGGACGACCAGGAGGTACGCACGCCATGAGCCAGACCGTCGACCGGGCCCTCAGCATCCTGCCGCTGCTCGCCCAGGGCCCCGCCGACCTCGGGCAGGTCGCCGAGCGGCTCGGCGTCCACAAGTCCACGGCCCTGCGCCTGCTGCGCACCCTCCACGAGCACGGCCTCGTCCACCGGCAGCAGGACCAGCGCTACCGCCTCGGCGCCCGCCTCTTCGCCCTCGCCCAGGAGGCCGTCGAGAACCTCGACATCCGCGAGATCGCCCACCCCTACCTCGCCGCCCTCAACGAGCGCATCGGCCACACCGTGCACCTCGCCGTGTACGAGGAGGGCGAGGTCCTCTACATCGACAAGGTCGAGAGCCGCTACCCGGTCCGCATGTACTCGCGGATCGGCAGACCCGTCGCGATCACCGTCGCCGCCGTCGCCAAGCTGCTCCTCGCCGACCTGCCCGAGGCCGAGCGCCGCGCCGTCGCCGCCAAGCTCGACTACCCCCCGTACACCCCCCGTTCGACCCCGAACGCCGCCGCCTTCCTCAAGGAGCTGGCGACCGTACGCGAACAGGGGTGGGCCACCGACCTCGGCGGCCACGAGGAGTCCATCAACTGCGTCGGCGCCCCCATCCGCGGCGCCGACGGCCGGGTCGTCGCCGCCATGTCGGTCTCGGCGCCCAACGTGGTCGTCACGGCCGAGGAGCTCCTCTCCCTGCTCCCGCAGGTGCGCCGCACCGCGGACGCCATCAGCCGCGAGTACTCCGGCACCGCCCCGACCAAGGAAACAGAGGAACCCACCGCATGACCGAGAAGACCGCGCTCACCCCCGCCACCCACACCGCGCCGCCGGCCAGGTTCTCCCACGGCGTCAGGAAGGGCAACATCCTCCAGGTCGCCGGCCAGGTCGGCTTCCTCCCCGCCGTCGAGGGTCAGGGCCCGGCCGTCGCCGGCCCCACCCTCCGCGAGCAGACCCTCCAGACCTTCGCCAACGTCAAGGCGATCCTGGAGGAGGGCGGCGCGACCTGGGACGACGTCATGATGATGCGCGTCTACCTCACCGACGTCGACCACTTCGCCGAGATGAACGCGATCTACAACCAGTACTTCGAGGACCAGGACCTCAAGGCCCCCGCCGCCGCCCGCACCACCGTCTACGTCGGCCTCCCCGCCGGCCTCCTGATCGAGATCGACGCCCTCGCCGTCCTCGGCTGAGCCGGTCCCCGGGCCCGAGCACGACGGAGCGGGCCGGCCCTCCGGGGCACGGCCCGCATGTCAGGTCGAAGCGGGTTCGGTGCGGTCCGTCGGGGAGTCGTGAACGTCCACGAATTCCGCGTCCAAGAATTCCGCGTCCACGACTTCTCCGTCCGCGTGGTCCGCGTGGTCCGCGCGTGTAGCCCGGTGCGTCGGGTTCGTCAGCTCCAAGCCGGCGAGGTGCTTCTTCAGCCTCTTCGCCATGGGGCGGTAGGTCGCGAAGGTGAGCCCGCCGGAAACGACGGCGCCGACGACGGGGATGGCCTTCGAGACGGTCTTCGCGAAGGTCTGCTTCGTCATCTGAACGCCGAGGTAGCCCGCGACCTTCTTCACGATCGGATAGACGACGCCCTGGGTGAGTGCCTTCTGGGGCAGCTTCTTCGCGATCTCCTTCGACATCATCGATGCGACCTGCCCCACGGCGGCGTTCGCCGACTGGGTGCCGAACATCACGCCGAAGAAGAGCGTGAGGACGCCCTTGGTCGCGTCGTCGACGCCGTCGCCGTCGCCCGAGAAGAGATCGGGCCAGCTGTAGAGATAGGCGAGCTTCTGCGCGATACGCAGCATGTGACCGAAGTACTGGGCCATGTCGGCGGGCACGGTGGCCGGAAGGGCGATGAAACCGGGTATCCCGGCAGCCGCGGAGAGGGCACTGGCCTTGGCGGTCTCGTAGCCGATGGAGTCGTCGGCCGCCCGGTCCAGAACCTCGAGCGGGATACCCGCCGCCGCAGGGCTCTCCTCGACCGCTCGGCGGATGTCCTCCTCGGAGCAGTAGCGCGCCAACGCCTTCCGGAGGTACGCCTCCCTGTTGATGCGCACGCCCGGAAGGCTTGCCGCGCTCGCCAGTACCGCGGAGAAGCGCGACTCCGGGTTCTCCATCACTTTGCTCTTGGCCATGGCCGGAAGCTACAACACCCGGGCGGACGCCGATTCGGGTTCGACAGGATTGCCGCTGCGCGCTCTTGGGGCACGGGGCGTACGTGACGGCGCCGGGGTCGGCGGGACTCCCGCCGACCCCGGTTCGTGCATTCGCTCAGGCCGTGCAGTACTGGGCCTGCTTGCCGATCGAGCGGTACATGCAGTCCGCGTTCTCCAGGAGCTGGAGCACGGCGTCGCGGTTGCGGGAGGTCTCGCGCTCGATGACCTCGTCGGGCGGGTAGAAGCCGCCGTTGAAGGAGGAGGTCGGGTACATCTCGAAGGTGTAGCCGAAGATGCGGTGGGCGCCCCAGAGGTAGTCGTCGATGGAGCCGTCGGTGATGTAGAGGTCGCTGGACTGCTCGGGGGTGTAGCCGTTGCTCGCGGCCATCTTGCCGCCGACGGTGGCGAAGGCGTCGCGGTCGTCCTTGGTCATGCCCGTCGTGGTGTCGGCGCTGGTCCAGCCGAAGGGCCAGAGGACCAGTTCGCTGTAGGTGTGGAAGTCGATGGCCGCGGTGATCTGCTGCTTGCCGCCGACGACGCGGGAGCGGACGAAGTCCGCGACGACCTTGACCTCGGGGGCCGACTCGGGAGCCGCGCCGCGGTAGGTCTCGGAGCTCTTGGAGCCGGAGGAGCCGCCGCAGCAGCCCCACTTGTAGTTCCAGTTCCGGTTGGTGTCGGTGCCGATGTAGGAGGAGCCGGAGTTGGGCTGGCGGTTCTTGCGCCAGCTGCGGTAGGAGCCGGAGGCGATGTCGTACTCGCCGCCGTCGGGGTTGAGGTCCGGGACGATCCAGATCTCGCGGCCGTTGACGGCGTTGGTGATCCTGGTGTCCGTGCCGTAGCCCGCGCCGAGTTCGCGGAGCAGGTAGAGCGCCATCTCGACGGTGAGGTGCTCACGGGCGTGCTGGTGGTGGGTGAAGAGGACCTCGGGCTCGTTCTCGTCGGTGGCGACGTTGTCGCTGATCTTGATGGCGACGATGTCCCTGCCCTGGTACGACTTCCCGATCACCTGCTTGCGCATGATGGACGGGTAGGCGGCGAGGCGCTGGTCGATCTCCGCGTTCGCCTCCGCGTAGTTGTGGTACTTCGCGTCGGCGGAGGGGAAGTCGAGCGGGCCGGCCGTCTTGGCGCCCGCGGTGCCGCGGTCCGGCGGTCCGGGCAGGGCGACCGGCTTGTACCCGAGCGCCTTGAGGTTCGCCAGCTGCACGGTGTTGGCGCTGACGACGACCGAGCGGGCGTCGACCTCGTCGATCGACACGCCGGTGGCGGCGAGGGCGGTGCGGGCGGCCGGGGTGGCGGGTCCGGCGACCTCGTACTGCCGGATCACCTCCTCGGCGCCCGACGCGATGCGGGCGGCGGTGGGTGCCGGGTCGGCCCCGGCGGGCGTCGAGAGGGCGGAGAGGGGCGCCGCGAGGGCGAGCGCCACGAGGGCCGCGAGGGTGGCGGACCTTCTGCCGCGGGTGGGACGTCGCATGCTGTCTCCTGGGTGGGGAGTGTGGGGGAGTGCGACAAACTCGTGCGGGTGTCCGGGGCACATGGTGGGGCTATGTCATGGACCGGTCAAGGTGTCGAGTTCGGCCATACTGTCCCGCGTGGGGACCCTCATCGGTAGATACGTCATCGAACACAAGCTAGGCGAAGGCGGCATGGGCACCGTCTATCTGGCGCGATCGCGCGGCGGGCGCGCCGTCGCCGTCAAAGTCGCGCGGCCGGAACTCGCCTCCGACCCTTCCTTCCGCGCCCGCTTCCGCGCCGAGGTCGCGGCCGCCCGGCAGGTCGGCGGCTTCCACACCGCCCAGGTCGTCGACGCCGACCCCGACGCCGAGGCGCCCTGGCTCGCCACCGCCTACATCCCCGGCCCCACCCTCTCCGGACTCCTCACCGCCGAGGGCCCGATGGGGGAGGACCGGCTGCGCTCGCTCGGCGCCGCGCTCGCCGAGGCCCTGGAGGCCATCCACGCCTGCGGGCTCGTCCACCGCGACCTCAAGCCCGGCAACATCGTGATGGCCCCCGACGGACCCCGCGTCCTCGACTTCGGCATCGCCCGCGCCCTGGAGTCCACCCGGCTCACCGCCACCGGCAACGCCTTCGGCACCCCCGGTTACCTCGCCCCCGAGCAGGCCCTCGGCGAGGAGGTCACGGGCGCCGCCGACGTCTTCGCGCTCGGCGCCGTCCTCGTCGCCGCGACCGGCGGGCGCCCCTTCGGCGAGGGCACCCCGATGGGCCTCATGTACCGGTCCGTGCACGAGGCCCCCGACCTCGCCACCGTCCCCGAGGCCCTCCGCGACCTCGTCGGCCGCTGCCTCGCCAAGAACCCGTACGAACGTCCCACCCCGGACGAGATCCTGGACGCGCTCGGAGACGGCGGCCGGGGGACGGGGATGGGGACGGACCTTGCGTCGCAGGCGGCGTCGCAGGCCGCGGCGGCGGCGGTTCCGGTGCCGGGGCAGGACTCGGTGCCGGTCCAGGTTCCGGGTCAGACGTCGGGTCAGACGCCGGGGCAGGGTCAGACGCCGGTCCAGGCTCAGGCTCAGCCCCCGGTCCAGGTGGCGCCGCCGGTGCAGGCCCCGGCCCAGGCCCCGGCCCAGGCCCCGGCGCCGGGTTGGGGACCGCCGCCCGGGTCCGTACCGCCGCCCGGGTCCCTGGCGCCGTCCGGGCCGGGGACACCGTCCGGAGCTGTGACCCCCGGACCCGTGACCCCCGGACCCGTGACCCCCGGACCCGTACCGCCCCCCGGTTTCGGGCCCGCGCAGCCGCTGGATCCCGGGGTGTTGGGCGTGCAGCACGGGCAGGGGTTCGCCGTGCCGCCTCCGCCGGCCGGGCCGCCGCAGGCCGGGCCCGATTTCGTGGCGGCGGACCGGGCGTCCGGGATCGTGGTGGACGGCGGTGGGGTGCACCTCCAGTTGTACGGCGAGGAGGCGGCGTTCACCTGGGCGGAGATCGTGGGGGTGGAGTACTGGCCGACCCGGCGCGGCCGGGGGCTGCGGGTCGCCGTGTCCCTGGCCCCGCACCTGGGCGGCGGCGTGTACGCCTGCGAGCTCGACGGGCGCCGTGCCGTCCGGGTCGACGAGTGGGCCGCCCGGCTCGCCGCGGTCCTGGCCCATTACCTGCCGCCCCGCTGATCCGCGTACGGGGGAGTGGCGGGTCGGGAAACGGCGACAGCGCCGCCGGGGGAGCGGCGGCGCTGCGCGTGCGGTGCCCTGCCGTTACGGCAGGTTGTGGACGTGCGGGCCGACCGCGTTCGACCAGGCGTTGCCGGCCGTCGCGTCCCAGTTGGTCGACCAGGTCATGGCGCCGCGGAGCGTCGGCCAGGCCTGGGCGGGCTTGAAGGTGCCGCAGCCGGTGAGCTTGGTGAGGCAGTCGAGCGCGTTCTTCACGATCTGCGGGTCGACGTAGCCGCTGCCCGCGCCGCGGGTGGAGGCGGGAACGCCGAGGCCGACCTGCGACGGGGCGAGGCCGCCCTGGATCTGGATGCAGGCGAGCGCGGTGAGGAAGTCCACCGAGCCCTGGCTGTAGACCTTGCCGTCGCAGCCGAGCATCGAACCGCTGTTGTAGTACTGGGTGTTGACGACCGTGAGGATGTCCTTCACGGCGAGCGCGGTCTTGAAGTACTCCGTGCCGGTGGACTGCATGTCGATGGTCTGCGGGGCCATCGTGATGACCAGGCTCGACCCCGCCTTGGCGGAGAGCTGGCGCAGCGCCTTGGAGAGGTACGTGGAGTTGATGCCGTGCTCGAGGTCGATGTCGACGCCGTTGAAGCCGTACTCCTGCATCAGGGCGTACGCGCTGTCGGCGAAGGCGGTCGCGCTCGCGTCGCTGTTGATCGTGACGTTGCCCTTCTCGCCGCCGACGGAGATGATCACGGACTTGCCGGCGGCCTTCTTCGCCGCGACGTCGGCCTTGAAGTCGGCGGCCGAGGCGTAGCCGACGGCCGGGTCGAGGTTGAAGGTGATCTGGCCGGGCGTGGCGGTCGAGTCGGCGAACGAGACGGCGATGATGTCGTACGCCGCCTGGACGTCCCGCAGCTTCTGCTTGGCGGCGCCGTTGTCGAAGTTCTGCCAGTAGCCGGTGACGGCGTGCTTCGGGACGGCGGGGCCGGGGCCCGGGTCCGTGGGCTTGAGGGTGCGCGCGGTCACGGCCGTGGACTTCGCGGACTCGCCCGCCGCGTTGGCCGCGGAGACCTGGAACTGGTACGCGGTGTCGGCGGTGAGTCCGGTGACGGTGGTCGACGTGCCGGTGACCGTCTGCGGGTTGGCCCCGTCCCGGTAGACCTTGTAGCTGGTGGCGCCGGAGACCGCGCCCCAGCTCAGGGCGACGGAGGAGGTGGTGGCCGTGCCGGCGGCGAGACCGGCGGGCGTGGCCGGGACGACCGGGTCGGGGTCCTGACCGCCGCCGCCGTCGGGGCCGTAGACGCTCACGTCGTCCACGAAGTAGGGGGAGGTGCCGTACCAGCCGTGGGTGTAGATCTCCACGGACGTGGTGCTCGCGCCGGTGGTGAAGGTGGTGGTGAGCTGCTTCCAGGAGGGGCTGTCGGGCGTCCAGGTGGAGACGGAGCCGCTGCCCGTCCCGGTGTTGTTCGCACCGAGGTACGCGTAGCCGCCCTGGACCCAGGCGCTCAGCGTGTAGGTCGAGTTGGGCTTGACGGCCACGGTCTGCACGCACTTGGCGTTGTCGAGGCCGGCCGGGGTGGCCTTGAGGGCGCCGGTGCCGGTGCGGACCGGGGAGGAGACGGCGGCGCCGCTTCCGGCGGAACAGGCCCAGTTGACCAGGCCGTTCTCGAATCCGGCGTTCTTGGCGACGTTGACGTCCGCCGCCTGCGCGGTGCCGGCTCCGCCGACGAGGACGAGCCCGGAGCCGACGGCGAGCGCGAGGGCTCCGCCGAGCCAGCGGCGTCCGTACGGGCGGGTGGTGGTGCGGTCCACGTGCATCCTCCGGTGGGGGAGTTGGGGATGTGGAGGTGCCGTACGTCGTCGTACGGAGGATCGCCAGCGGCTCGTACGGGGGTACGAGGCTGTGCGGGAGGTTCGACGGTGGCCACCGCTGACGCAACAAGCTGGTCCAGACCAATCGCGTTGTCAAGACCTCTGGCAGAGCCCGGTGTTCACGGCACCCGCCGCGCCACCGCCGCCGCACCGCCCGTCCGGACACCCGCGCGACGACAAACGCCGGGGTGGGAAGGGCCGACGGCGCCCGGACCCGCCCCCAAATTGAAGGGGGCAGCTTGGCGGATTGTGTGTTCACCACCCCGGGGGACGTGGATAGGCTGCAGAGACGGTCGCACCCTGCGGTGACGCCGTGAACGCGGTAAGTGATCCGCGGCCCCCGGTACTCCGGAGGCCGGAGGGGACGGGGGAGCCAGACGTGCCGACAGCGATCGCGGTCACCGGCGCCGACCTGGTGCTGCCCCCGACCGACCCAGGAACCCCGAACGCCGCCGTCCTCCCCCCGCCCGGAGGGCGCCCGCTCGACGCCTCCGTCGCCGACATGCAGCAACTCCTCGCCCGCTACGGGCACGTCGTCGTCGTCTGCCCCACCGCCGCGCCCGCCGCCGTCGAACAACGGCTCCGCGCCGTCCGCGGCCTGCTCGAAAGCGACCGGATCGCCCTGGTCAGGACCGACCTGCCGCCCCTCGGCGCGGCCGTGCTCGTCCGCCAGCTCCGCCAGCTGGCCGGCTGCGACTTCAGCCCCGGCGTCCTCGCCTCCGCCGCCCGGCTCCTCGCCCACTACATCTACGCCGGCGCCGTCCTCGGCTCCGTCTCCCGGCTCGACCGCGTCCCCGTCAGCCTCGGCTCCCACCTCAAGGGCTGGCTGCCCGGCGCCCACTTCGCCGTCCTCGCCGGACCCACCCCCCAGATCGTGCGCCTCGGCAGCGGGGAAACCCCGCTCGCCGGACCCGAGTTCACCACCGAACTCGTCCTCGCCCGCGGCCAGCTCCAGACCGACTGGCCCACCACCACCCTCGTCCCCCAGTGGCGGATCGGCGGCCCCGTCCACGAAACCCCCCTGCCCGACAGCTCACCCGGCTGGTGGGGAACCCCCAAACTCGTCGAATTCGCCGCCTACCTCCCCGACCTCCCCGTCCTCTACCAACTCGTCTCCTCCGTCCGGCGCGAGACCTGCCACTGGTGCGGCATGGACCTCATCGGCGACCGCTGCGGCTTCTGCGCCGCACCGCTCGCCCCACCGGACCAGGCCCCCCGCGCGGCCGCCCCCGGCAGCCGCGGCCCCGGGGCGCTCACCGGCGGCCGGCCCGCCCACGTACTGGGGCCGGGTGGCCAGTCGCAGGGCGCCCACGCGGTGGGACCGGGCGGTCAGCCGCAGGGCGTCCACGTGGTGGGACCGGGCGGTCAGCCGCCGGGCACCCATGCGCTGGAACCGGGCGGCCAGGCACCGGGCACCCACGCGGTCGGTCCGGCAGGCCGGCCGCCCGGCACCCATGTGGTCGGCCCGGGCGGTCACCCCGGCAGGGCCCTGGGCCCCGGCACGCCCCCCACCCGCGCCCTGCCGTGAACCACGAGCCGCAGGACACCCTCACCCGCCAGCCCCGTCCGTCCGGACCCACGTCTCCGATAGAGGTAGTACGGCCATGAACTCCCGCCAGCGCCGCGGCGTCATCCTGCTGCTGCTGTCCGTCCTGTGCGCCCTCGGCGCCTTCGCCGGCGTGCTCGCCGTCATCAGCGACGTGAACTCGAAGGTGGGGCCCGAGGTCACCGCGTACCGCATTGCGAAGAACGTGAAGCCCTACGCCAACCTCAACGCGAGCCAGTTCGAGAAGATCTCGATGCCGAAGCGCTGGCTCCCGGACACCGCCGTCACCGACCTGCGGCAGATCCAGGGCAAGATCGCCGTCACCGAGCTGCGGGAGGGCTCCCTCCTCCAGGAGGACATGATCGTCGACCGTCCGGCGCTCCAGGAGGGGCAGCAGGAGATCGCCATCATGATCGACGCGGCCACCGGCGTGGCGGGCAAGATCACCGCCGGCGCCACCGTCAACATCTACGCCACCTTCGCCGGCGAGAAGAAGGGCGACCCCGCCCAGTCCCGCATGATCGTCGCCGGCGCCCGCGTCCTCGACGTCGGCAAGCTCACCCCGATCCGCGACCAGTCCGGCAGCACCGGCCGCACCGGAGCCGAAGCCGTCCCCATCAGCTTCGCCCTCTCCACCCTCGACACCCAGCGCGTCGCGTACGCCGAGTCGTTCGCCGAGCACGTACGCCTCGCACTCGTCGCGCCCACCACCGGCGGCGCCCCCGCCGACCAGCGCGACCGCACCTACACGCTCGAAAAGGACAAGTGAGGCCGGTATGACCACCAGGATCCTGCCGGCCGTCGGGGACCCCGACGCGGCCCGGTCCGTCATGACCCTGCTCAGCCAGCTGCCCGACGCCGAACCCGCCCCGCCGGTCACCGACTCCACCCAGCTCGTCGACGCCCTCGCCCGCCTCGCCGCCGTATCCGTCGACGAACTCCCCGAGGTCGTCCTCGTCCACGAGCGGATCGGCCCCGTCCCCGCCCTCGAACTCGTCCGCGAGGTGGCCCTCCGCTTCCCCGCCGTCGGCACCGTCCTCATCAGCGCCGACGCCAGCCCCGTCCTCTTCTCCGCCGCCATGGACTCCGGCGCCCGCGGCCTCGTCACCCTCCCCCTCGGCTACGAGGAACTCGCCAGCCGCGTCCAGGCCGCCGCCCAGTGGTCCACCGGCGTCCGCCGTCACCTCGGCGCCGGAGCCGACCACCCCACAGGCCCCGGCGGCACCGTCGTCACCGTCAGCGGCGCCAAGGGCGGCGTCGGCACCACCGTCACCGCCGTCCAGCTCGCCCTCGCCGCCCGCGCCTCCGGCCGCACCGTCGCCCTCGTCGACATGGACCTCCAGAGCGGCGACATCGCCTCCTATCTCGACGTCCAGTTCCGCCGCTCCGTCGCCGACCTCGCCACCATCGCCGACATCTCCCCCCGTGTCCTCCAGGACGCCGTCTACGTCCACGAGACCGGCATCTCCCTCCTCCTCGCCCCCGCCGAGGGCGAACGCGGCGAAGAAGTCACCGACCGCGCCGCCCGCCAGGTCGTCAGCGCCCTCCGCGGCCGCCACGACGTCGTCGTCCTCGACTGCGGCTCCCGCCTCGACAGCGCCAACGCCGCCGCGATCGAAATGGCCGACACCGCGCTCCTCGTCACCACCCCGGACGTCGTCGCCGTCCGCGCCGCCAAGCGGACCGTACGCATGTGGGAACGCCTCCAGGTCCGCAAGGCCGAGGAGACCGTCACCCTCGTCAACCGCCACCACCGCTCCACCGAGATCCAGCCACCCCTCGTCCAGAAGATCACCGGCACCCGCGTCTCCGGCATCTCCGTCCCCGCCAACTTCAAGGAACTCTCCGCCGTCGTCGACGCCGGCCGCCTCCACGAACTCGACGCCAAATCCACCGTCAAGCAGGCACTCTGGGCCCTCGCCGGCGAACTCGGCCTGGTCGGCGCCCCGGCCGCCGACACCCCCGGCAAGCCCGGAAAGCAGCTCGCCCGCGCCGGCGACCGCGGCTCTCTCGGCCTGCGCCGCCGCACCGGAGGACGCTGAAGCCATGCGGGCCCACCGGGACGACGACAGGAGACGCGATGACCGCGGCCAGGTGGCCGTGGAGTTCCTCGGCATGGTGCCGCTGATCCTGCTCACCCTCGCCCTGCTGTGGCAGGTCGTCCTGGTCGGATACACGTACACGCTGGCGGGGAACGCGGCGGACGAGGCGGCCCGGGCCGCCGCCGTCGGCGACGACTGCGGCGAGGCCGCACTGCGGCACCTCGACGGCGCCTGGGCGAGCGGCGCGACGCCCAGCTGCTCCGAAGGCGACGGCATGGTCACCGCCGTGGTGGAGATCAAGGTCCCCGTACTCGTCCCCGGCGTCGGCGGACTCTTCACCGTACGGGGCAAGGCGGGAGCGATAGCGGAGGACCCCTCCCCATGACA
Source organism: Streptomyces wedmorensis (assembly GCF_000716445.1). Taxonomy (GTDB): domain Bacteria; phylum Actinomycetota; class Actinomycetes; order Streptomycetales; family Streptomycetaceae; genus Streptomyces; species Streptomyces wedmorensis. The sequence continues at coordinate 6,333 of NZ_JNWK01000040.1, read as the reverse complement.
CGACGACTCCCCACACGGGCCCGCGACCGCGGCCAGGCCGCCATCGAATACCTCGGCTTCCTCCCCATCCTGCTCCTCGTCGGCCTCGCGGGCCTCCAGCTCGGCATCGCCGCCTACGCCGCCCAGCAGGCGGGCACCGCGGCCCGCGCGGCCGCCCGGGCCGCGAGCGACGACGAGGACGGAACCAGCCCCGGGGCGGCCGCCGAGGCCGCGGTGAGCGGCTGGGTCGCGGAACGCTCCACCGTCTCCTACGACTCGGGCGGCGGCGAGGCCGTCGTCACCGTCACGGTCGACATCCCCTCCGTGGTGCCCTTCTGGGACGGCTTCGGAAGCGTGCAGAAGACCGCCACCATGCCGATGCCCGAGACGCCCCAGGAGGACCTCCCATGAGCCTGCGCTCCCGGATCAACGCCCCCGAGGACAAGGGCGGCGGCGCGGCTGCCAGGGAGGACGGCCACCTGATCGCCGCCTTCCGGGCCAAGCTCCTGGAGGAGATCGACCTCACCGAGATGTCCGCGCTCGCCGCCGCCGAGCGGCGCGCCCGCCTGGAACGCGTCCTCGGGCACATCATCAGCCGCGAGGGCCCGGTCCTCTCCACCGCCGAACGCGCCCAGCTCATCCGCCGGGTCGTCGACGAGGCCCTCGGGCTCGGCGTACTCGAACCGCTCCTCGAAGACGCCTCCATCACCGAGATCATGGTCAACGGCCCCGACCAGATCTTCATCGAACGCGGCGGACGCGTCGAACTCCTCCCGCTCCGCTTCGCCTCCCACGACCAGCTGATGCAGACCATCGAGCGGATCGTGTCGACCGTCAACCGGCGCGTCGACGAGTCGAACCCGATGGTCGACGCCCGCCTCCCCTCCGGCGAGCGCGTCAACGTCATCATCCCGCCGCTCTCCCTCACCGGCGCGACCCTGACCATCCGCCGCTTCCCCCGCGCGTACACGCTCCACGAGATGATCGGCCTCGGCTCGCTCGACGAGCAGATGCTGCTCCTGCTCTCCGGCCTCGTCCAGGCCAAGTTCAACCTGATCGTCTCCGGCGCGACCGGCACCGGGAAGACCACCCTCCTCAACGCCCTCTCCGGACTCGTCCCCGACGGCGAACGCATCATCACCATCGAGGACTCGGCCGAACTCCAGCTCCAGCAGTCCCACGTCATCCGCCTCGAAGCCCGCCCCCCGAACATCGAAGGCCGCGGCGCCGTCTCCATCCGCGACCTCGTCCGCAACTCCCTCCGGATGCGCCCCGACCGGATCATCGTCGGAGAGGTCCGAGGCGGCGAGACCCTCGACATGCTCCAAGCCATGTCCACCGGCCACGACGGCTCCCTCGCCACCGTCCACGCCAACTCCGCCGAGGACGCCCTCATGCGGCTCCAGACCCTCGCCTCGATGTCCGAGGTCAAAGTGCCCTTCGAAGCACTCCGCGACCAGATCAACAGCGCGGTCGACGTCCTCGTCCAGCTCACCCGCCACCCCGACGGCACCCGCCGCATCACCGAGATCTCCGTCCTCGCCTCCCACGGACGCGAGCGCTTCCTCCTCGCCACCATCTGCCGCTTCCAGGCCCAGCCGCTCGCCGCCGACGGGCGCGTGTACGGGCGCTTCACCTATCACCCGCTGCCCCGCCGCGTCGCCGAACGCCTCTACATGGCCGGACAGCCCATCCCTCAGGCGTTCGGCGTCGCCGCCACCGACGCCCACCTGGCCACCCGGGAGGCCGAATGACGACCGCCACGCACCTGCCCACGGGGGAGGCGGGGCGAGTGAACCTCGCGTACTCGTCCGCCGGGGAGGCAGTGCGATGACCGACCCCTTCTGGCTGACCGCGGGCGTGACGCTGCTCGCCTGCGCCCTGGGCATCACCGGCGTCCAGCTGTACGCGAGCGGGGCACGCCGACACGCGGCCCTCGTCGCCCGGCTCGACGAGACGAACGAACCCGAGGCGACGGGCCGCCGCAGACGCCGCTTCCGCGGCATCGACCGGCGGGTCCGGAGGACCACGCTCGGACGGAAACTGGAACTGCGCATCGCGGCCACCGGACTCGACGTCACCCCGGGCGAGTTCACGGTCGCCCTCGCCGCCACCGTCGCCGTCCTCTGGATCGTCGGACAGGCCGCGCTCTCCCCGTTCTTCGGACCCATCTGCGGACTCCTCGGCATCTGGGTCGCCATGGGCTTCCTCAACTGGCAGCGTCAGAAGCGCATCGAGAAGTTCATCAACCAACTCCCCGAACTCTCGCGCATCCTGGCCAACGCCACCCAGGCCGGCCTCGCCCTGCGCATGGCCCTCAGCCTGGCCGCCGACGAACTGGAAGCCCCGGCCGGCGACGAACTGGAGAAAGTCGCCCAACAGCTGGCCGTCGGCACCTCCCTCGACGACGCACTCGGCGAACTCGCCGAACGCCTCCCCTCCCGCGAACTCGTCGTCCTCGTCACCACTCTCGTCCTCGCCAACCGGGCCGGCGGCACCGTCGTCTCCTCCCTGCGCAACCTCACCGAGACCCTGGAAGAACGCAAGGAGACCCGGCGCGAAGTCCGCACCCAGCTCTCCCAGGTGAGCATGACCGCCTACGCCGTGCCCGTCATCGGCGTCGGCTCCCTCCTCCTCATCGACAACATGCAGCCCGGCGCCCTCGACCGCATGACCGGCTCCGGCACCGGACAGGCCGCCGTCATCGCCGCCTTCGCCCTGTACGTCGTCGGCTTCGCCGTCATCCGCCGCTTCTCCAAGATCGACGTATAGGAACGGCCGCCGTGGACCTCCTCCTCGCCCTCCTCGCCGGCCTCGCCGTCGCCGGCGCCTCCTACGGCCTCCGGCTCTACCGTGCCGACGCCCGCCTCCCCGACGACCTCGCACTCGCCCTCGAAGTCGGCGCCACCCGAACCGGCGCCGTCGACTCCGCCGTCGACCGCCTCGGCATGCGCTGGTCGCCCGCCGTCCTCCGCCTCATGGGCCCCAAACGCGTCAACACCGTCCGCCGCCGCATCGACCTCGCCGGCAACCCCGGCGGCCTCACCATCGACCGGTACGGCGCCCGCCGCGCCGTCTACGGCTTCCTCGGCGCCCTCGGCGGCCTCCTCATGCTCAGCAAGGGCTCCTACCTCGTCGCCCTCCTCCTCTTCGCCTTCGGCGCCTTCTGGACCGAAGTCGGCATCTGGTCCGCCGTCCGCATCCGCAAGGACCAGATCGAACGCACCCTCCCCGACTTCCTCGACGTCCTCGCCGTCGTCGTCTCCGCCGGCCTCGGCTTCCGCCAAGCCCTCGAACGCGTCGCCGAGAAGTACGAAGGCCCCTGGGCCGACGAACTCCGCATCACCCTCCGCCAGATGGACATGGGCGTCAGCCGCCGCCAAGCCTTCGACGAACTCCGCCGCCGCAACGACTCGGAGCAAGTCGCCCAGTTCGTCACCGCCCTCCAGCAAGGCGAGGAACTCGGCGCCCCCATCGTCGACACCCTCATCCAGATCGCCAACGACATGCGGCGCACCGACGCCCAGAACGCCCGCCGCAAAGCCGCCAAAGCCGTCCCCAAGGCCACCATGGTCATCACCACCCTCATGGTCCCCGCCACCATGATCCTCCTCGGCGCCGGCCTCTTCCTCGGCACCGGCACCGACTTCGGCTCCGTGACCGGCAAGTGACCCCCAACTCCCCGCCCCCGAACCCCCGTCCCGCCCAGTGACATATTCCGCCGAAACCCCTACGCCTCCGCAACCCGATGTGCCACAGTGCGAACCGAGTGTGAGGGAGGTGCACCGAATGGACCTGATCGCCACAGGCCCCACCCACCATCAGGCCCGCCCCCTGCTCCCGCCCCACCCACCCACCCACACCCATGCGTCTCAACGCGGAGGGGACCACGATGAACGACGCGCTGCTCAAAGCCCTGACGAGGGCGAAGGTAGGACTGACCACCCGTCTGCCGCGGGGCGACCGCGGACAGACGGCGGTGGAGTATCTGGGGATCATCGTCGTGGTGGTGGCGATCGTGGTGGCGATCACCGGCACGGACATCGGGCAGTCGATCAAGGATGCGATCGCCCAGAAGATCACGGAACTCACGGGCGGCGAGTAGGCGCGCTACGTGGGCAGGGTGAAGCGGGGCAGGCGTTCCCCGCATACATCAGTGCAGTAGCGGGCTTGCTGTTCCTTGCGTTCGTCTACTTTGTGGTCGGGCAAGCGGCAGTGAATCGCAGCGACGCCCAGACTGCCGCTGATGCTGCGGCACTTGCTGCCGCACAGGACGCTCGTGATCAGCTCCGACAAGGATGGCTCGACGTAATTCGGGAACCTGAGCGGTGGGGCAGATTCCTTCGGGGAAGAGAGTTCGACGACTTCCCGGCGTGCCAGAAGGCAGTTTCCTTTGCCGCCAGTAACGGTGCAGACGTCTTGGATGGTGCTTGTGTGCGCCTTACCTCGGGACAAGAAGGCTTTGAGGTCACGGTGCAAACGCGGGCAAGCGTCGGCCGGTCCATAGTTCCCGGGACGGAGTCGCGGCGTGCAACGGCTGTGTCGAGAGCGGTGATTGAGCCCAAGTGCACCTTCGTGATGCCGGAAGACCCTGCACTGGAGGAACTCGAACCGGATCCCGATGCCCCAGGTGCGGGAGAGGAGCCAGCGCCTGAGGACGAGACGATCCTTGAGCTCACTTGTGGTGGTGACGTCTGGGTTGTGGAGCCCGACGATCCGATGCTTCCCAGCGCCCCAGATCTCTTCACTGTCCGACTGGCCGGAGACGACGAGTAAAGGAAGCTCGCATTCATGAATGTTCGGTTCGTACGAGGAGGGTTGGCCTCCCTCGCGGTCGCGTCGATTGCCATCCTTGCGGTCGGTTGTGGAGCTGAGGAGAAGCCGAAGGCGGACAAGCCGGCTGGCACGAATGCTTCGACGCAGAAGCCCTCGACGGAGCAAGAGGAGACCACCCAGGCGCCGACTGAAGTGCTGGCTGCCCTCAAGGGGCAGAAGGGGCTTGAGTTGGCCATCAACTTGGTCGAGCGGGATGCGGGTGGGTTCCTCACTGTCAAGGGTGAGCTCAAGAACACCTCCAGCTCTGCGACGATCGTTCCCTCGCGCCTGAGCGGTGACGAGACCGAGGTGGTGAAGCATGGCAATTCCCTAGGCGGGGCCACGCTGGTCGACTCGGTTGGTAAGAAGCGCTACTACGTACTGCGAGATACTGACGGGCGGCCGCTAACGACCTCTGGCCTCTCCAATCTCGGCGCCGGCCGCTCAATCCCCGTGTTCCTGCAATTCCCCGCACCCCCCGCCAACACCACCGAGGTGAGTTTCCAGCTGCCCACCTTCGAACCCGCCACCCTCAAACTCTCCTGAGGCGACGCCATGACGACGACGAAACGACGACTGGTGGCGTGGGCCATGGGGTCCGTGGTGGTGTGGACGATCGCGGTACCGGCGGCGCGGGCGGATGATCCGCCGGGATCGGCGGGTGTCGCGGAGGCGCCGCCGGTGATCGATGCGAACGCGCCGGGGTTGATGCTGCCGGATGGGGCGACGCTCGCGCCGGCGAAGGTGTTGGACATCAAGCAGATCGTGGAGGAGGAGGGCGGGGAGCAGCGGCGGCAGGACACGAACGTGGACGTGACGTTCGCGCTGCAGGCGGAGGTGCTGTTCCCGAAGAACAGCGCGAAGTTGTCGGCGTCGGCGACGGCGCGGATCGGGGCGATCGCCGCCGAGATCAACAAGATGGGGTCGGGGCGGGTCCGGGTGTTCGGGTTCACGGACAACCTGGGGACGTACGAGCACGGGTTGAAGCTCTCGAAGGAGCGGGCGGTCGCGGTGCAGCAGGTGTTGGCGCGGGCGCTTGATCCGGGGACGACGTTCGACATCCGGGGGTACAGCGAGGACTATCCGATCGCGGACAACGGCACGGAGGAGGGGCGGAAGAAGAACCGCCGTGTCGAGGTCTCGTTCCCGAGGACCACGGGCACGGCCCCGTAAGGGCGGCGGGTCGCGGGCCCAGCGGTGACGGGTCGCCGATCCGAAGGCCGGGCCCCGCCCGACCGCCCGGGCTGCCCGCCCCCGCACAGCCCACCCCCACCCTCGGGCCCGCCCCGCCCCCCGTCAAAGGGCCAGCGCCGCCAGGATCGTGGCGGTCATGTGGTCCGGGCGGGTGAAGACCTCGGTGGCGGTGAAGCGGAGGACGCGGCGGATGGTGGGGCAGGTCTGGAGGGCGTTGAAGCGGGTGATGTCGCGTTCGTGGGAGCGGCGGGTGCCGTGGAAGGCGTAGCCCTCGATTTCGACGGCGAGGCCGGCGGCGCGGAAGAGGAAGTCGGGGTGGAGGGGGAGGCCGGCGGGGGTGAGGAG
>NZ_JNWK01000039.1 GCF_000716445.1 Streptomyces wedmorensis | reverse complement strand
GCCGAAACAGCACCCACAACTCGTCCGGCACCAACCGCTCAACCAGATCCGTCATGCACGGAACAACGAGCGATCACGCCATAAGAAACGATGTCTAAGCCTCGATCTCCTCCGCTCGGGCCGCACACGCCCGACGGTCGCCCTCGACGACCACCTACCCGAATCCACCGTCACGTTCAACGACGAGTCGACTCCGGAAGAACTCGTGGCACTCGGCGACTCGGTGGGCCTGGCGCTGCTCACGGTCCTGGACGCCCTACACCCCGACGAGCGCCTGGCGTTCGTGCTCCACGACGTCTTCGCCGTGCCCCACGGAGAGATCGCCGGCATCCTCGGCAAGTCCACCGATGCGACCAAGATGCTCACCAGCCGCGCCCGCCGGAAAGCGCAGGGAGCCAGGCAATCGGCGGGCGACCGACAGAAGCAACGCGAGGTGGTCGGGGCATTCCTGGACGCCGCCCGCGAAGGCCGGTTCGAGCGACTGCTGGAAGTACTCCACCCCGAGGTGGAGTTCACCGTCCACACCCCCGGCGGACGCTTCGTGACCATCGGCTCCACCGAGGTCGCGGGCCGCGCCCGCGTGGCCGGCGGCGCGGCACATGGGCACCCGGCGACCGTCAACGGACGGCCCGGTGTCATCGCCTGGAACAAGGACGGCACTCCGCTTTCCGTGCTCGCCTTTACCGTCGCCGACGGCCGCATCACCGAGATCACCGCTGTGGTCGACCCGGCCCGACTCGCCCTCATGGGCCTGCCGGACCCGGTGTGACCCTGCACCGGCGATGGCTGGCCACCTCCGATGAAGGTATGCGCCGGTCGGGCTTGCCGGGGCGACCATCCTTGTCCCCGAGGGCCCAGACATCGAGGTTGCCTGCGGGAGGGGCGTCGTGGGGTACGGGCGGCGGGGGATCCCGGCGTCCGCACCTGTGTTCCACGCCGTTTCCTTACACCGTGACACCTGTGGCACCGCGCCGATCGCGTCCAGCTACGACGTTCCACGAGATTGCGCCGGCTTGGACGCGCCGACGCGACCCCTGATCGGACCGAACGTCAAGGACGAGCTCATCAGGGTCCGCGCCTTCGATCTGGACACCGCTCACTGGGTGTAGGAAGAGCCGTCCGCCGGGGCCCGGTTCAGGCAAGTCGAAGGAGTGACGGAAGGCGTGACGGACCGAAGGTCAGGCCTCCAGCGCCGAGGATAAGCTCACCCAGATCGTCAGGCGGTCCCCAGAGGCCGGCGTCAGCATCGACGCGCCTACGACCAGGAGGGAACCTTGAGCGGCGACGCGTATCGAGAGGTACCAGGCGACGATTTGAGCACGTGGACACGTGACCAGCTGCAGAGGTTCATCCACGACACCAACGGCCGCCAACTCGAGACGGCGCGCGTCGCCGCGCAGGGTCAGGCCTACAAGTCCAGCCACTCCGACGAAGCCCGTCGCCAGTGGGCGAAACTATCGCTGCTCGCGAACCGGCGCATGCTCGACAACGCTGAACCGCACTCTTCCATGCGGGTGGCTCGGCAGGACTTCGCGCTCCGCATGTGGGTGATCGACCGGCTCGGCCCCGACGACACCGACCCCGACTGGAGTCCCGAGGCGCTGGCGTCCGACACGCTCGGCGCACTGACTCTTACGCTCACACAGGCCGACAGGCCGGCCGAAGGCTGGCGAGACCGTCCCATCGAGCAGATCCGTGAGCTGCGGTGGCACAAGAACCTGACGGCCCATCTGGACCGGCTGGTCGGTTACCTGGAACCCGGCCCGCTCCGTCAGCGAATCGTCGCCTGGTCCGCGACCCGACTGCGCCTGCCCTGACCTCAACCGAAGTGCTGCGAAGCGGAGTTCTGAGAAGCCGACTTCTGCCACTCCAAGGAACGGTCGAATCGCCGAAGGCGGCATCGTGATCGGCGAAGCAGTAACGGCCGCTTCGGGTTCTCGATCGAAGCAACCGGCGGACAAGGCGTAGAGGTCCCAACAGAAGTTGTTGATCATGTCGGCTGTCGGCTGTCGGCTGGTTGCTCGTTGGTTCGTTCGCGGGGAAGAGGAACTCCCGGCCGTGGATCGTCTCGGACGGACTGTGGCCGCTGATCGAGCCGTTGTTGCCGGTTCCGGCGCCGAAGTCGGTGACGGGACGGCCGCGGGTTCCCGACCGGCAGGCTCTGCGCGGGATTCTGTTCGTGCTGCACACCGGCATCCAGTGGGGAGTGCCTGCCCCAGGAGCTCGGCTTCGGCTCAGGCATGACGTGCCGACGCCGGCTTGCCGCCTGGAACGAGGTTGGTGTCCGGGACCAGCTCCACCTGGTCGGCCGGCCCAGGTGACGACCGGACACGCTGCCGGCCGACCGTGGCTATCACCACGACAAATACCGCCGTCTCGTCTGGGGCCAGGGCGTCGAACCGGTCATCGCCCGCCGCGGCGTCCCGCACGGCTTCGGACTCGGCGTCCACCGCTGGGTCGTCGAGCGAACGATCGCCTGGCTTCACGGCTTCCGACGCCTACGGATCCGCTGGGAACGACGCGACGACATCCACGAAGCCTTCCTCGGCCTCGCCACCTGCCTCATCACCCACCGACACGTCCAACGCCTCTGCCCAGGCCCTTGATCCTCAATCCGATCGACAACTCAGCGCATCCTCGGCAACGATGCAGTGCCCTCGAACCTTCACCAGGAGCATCCGTGTCGTCCAGGACCGCAGACATCGACTTCACCTTCACCCGCGAGCTCACGGTCCGCACGACCATCGGGGCCCTGGCCACCACAGGGTGGGCGCTGGAGGAGCCGCTCTCGTACATGGTGAACGACGACGACCTGTACGACTGGCAGTCCACGACCCGCGAACACACGCGGGACGTCGTCGCCGTCCTGGACGCACCCAGGCATGCGAAGCACCACGTGGCCGTCTGCATCTACCACGAGGAAGCGAGCACAGGCGGTCAGCTCCTGTTCTTTCCCGGCCGTCTGACCTGCAGCTTCATCCCGACCATCAACCGGCGGCGTCTACCCGACTCGGTCGACTTCACCGACCTGAGCTGGTACCTGCACACACTCGTACCGCCCCTTCTGGCGGTCGGGCTGAAAAGCTACGAGGCATGCGACATCGGCCACTGAAGCCGTCCGCTTGATCAACCCTCAATCCATGCGCAGTGTTTGTCAGGCAGGGCCGCTCTCGTCGCGCACGTCATCGCCGACCAGGCCTGCATGCGCCGCGACCTGCAACTGATCGGGCCCGGCGACGAAGCCATCATCGAGCTTCGTCTGCTCACCGGCCGCCGCGCCGACCTGCTCTGCGACCGAGCCCGAGCCGCAAACGCCTCCGCGGCCTCCTGACCGGCATCTTCCCCGCATTCGAGCGTGCCCTCGACCTGGACCACCATGGGCCCCTGGTTCTCCTCACTGGCCACCGGACAATCGACGAGAGCCGACTTTTCGAGGAGGATCCCATCGGCATGGTCCGATGACGCTGAGGAGCCCCTGTGATCACGCAAGGAGTGCGGCTCACAGGCCGGTGTGATGCCTGCGGAGGCACCACGACCTGCGATGTCGGCCAGTTCTTCGACAACGGCATGCTCTGCTGGGGCACCGAAGGGCGATGCGTGGACTGCCCGAATGCGTGGTGCGAGCAAGACAGCGGCCCCGTTACGCCCGAGAACATTCGACAAGCTCTACTGCAAGCGCACGGAGCGGCGCGGCTTCGCCTGTCCGGAGGCGTCCATAACCTCGTTCCTGTGCTGCAGGCCCTCCGCAATGCGCGAGAACTGTCCCTGGGCGAAGCACGAGCTCAGGCTGCGGAACTCGCCGAGCCCGGTCTCGTCGGCACGCTCGTCGAGACGGAGATCCTGGCGGTTCACCTTCGGAGACGAGCCATCGCGGTGAGCATTGAACCAGCGGCGTAACGTCGGTCGAGCAACCCCCGCTGCGGCTTGACACAGGCATTGAGAAGTCTGGATGGCCCCGGTGCACCGGGCTGAGCCCTCGTGCCTTCGGGAAGCGGGTGACCGTGTTGCGGCGCGAGGGTGCGGATGTGGTCCGCAAGGGCCGACCGTGGAGCCTCCCACCGGAGAACCGGGCCCTGTTGGTGGCCGCACACCGGCACACGAACCGGACCATGCGTCGGCTCGCCCCGCTGTTCGGGGTGTCCGAGTCTGCGGCGGACCGAATTATCGACCGCATCGGACCGAAGCTCGCGCTCCAGCCCTGTCAGCGTTTCGCCAGCGCCAGCGCCAGCGCCAGCGCCAGCGCCAGCGCCAGCGCCAGCGCCAGCGCCGCCGCTCATCGTGGACCGGACCCTGGTGCCCACACGGGACCTCACCTGTCTCACGCCGCCCGAGGCCCATCGGCGACAGGGCCGCGCGTCTCCCCCCAAGTGGGCGAATTCCGGCCAACATCCTGACGACTTCGGCTCTTCGGACAACCCGGTGCGCGGTCCCTTCCTCTCACCCTGCGGGCGCGGGAAGTGCCTGGCGCAGCGCACGGGTGGACGACAGTCCCGTCCCGTCGGACCGCGGCCCGTTTTCTTCGCACAGCACACGGAGGACGAGGGAACGATGACCACCACGCGCAATACCCGGCTGCGGCGTCCGCTGCTTGTCGGCACCACGGCTGTTGCGGCCATGGCCGTGACGGTCGGCTTCATGGCCGTCACGCCGGAGCAGGCGAAGGCAGCGACGGGACCGAAGTTGAGTCTTATCGCGGCGACCGACTCGGTCACGCTCACCTCGTGGAAGGAGGATCCGGGGGTCTACCTGGATCTGGGGACGTACCTGACCGCGGAGGGGACGCCGCTGGAGCTGAAGGTGACCCGGAAGTCGTACAAGGACCCGGTGGTCATCACGCAGACGGTGTACGAGGCCGGCAAGCCCAAGGTGAAGACGCTCCCCGCGGGCACGGTGAAGGACTTCTCCGGGCTGCCGGGGTTCGCGGAGATCACCCTCACCGACAAGGACGGCAAGCAGGTCGCCAGCCGTACGGAGGGCTTCTGCCCGAACAACGCCAGCGGACGGGTCAGGCCCGACGCGCCCTCCACGTCGAAGTACCCGGAGAGCTGCCCCACGAACGCGTTCACCCTCGGCTCGGTGTGGGGGGTCGAGAAGGGGTGGGCCGCCAACACGTACGGCGGTTCCTACACGCAGCCGGTGAAGCTCGCCGCCGGCACGTACACGGCCAAGGTCAGGGTCGCGAAGAAGTACCGGGACCTGTTCGGGATCGCTGACAAGCCCGCGACGGTGAAGGTCACCGTCCAGGAGCGCAGCTGGGAGGAAGGCGCCGGCACTCCCGCGGCCCGGTCGAGCAGCGCCGGAGCGCACGCCGGGCACGGCGCCGCTCACCAGGCCCCGGCCGGCCACGCCGGGCATGGGCCGGGGCACAACCCGAGTCCCTCCCAGCTCGCCGCGCCCGAGACCAGCGGTGCCGGCCCCTCGTACAACGTGGGCCACGGGCCGCTGAAGGCGGCGCCTCCGGCCCTGCCGTGGGCGCTGAAGAAGCAGCAGGCCGCGCGCGCCGACATGCAGGCCGGTGACAACACCGGGCAGACCGACGGCTCGCGCCAGGCACCCGCCCTCGCGCCGCAGTCCAAGCGGCCCACCGGAACGCCCTCCGTGCCCAACGTCCCCAAGCCCGACCTGCGGTCGCTGCCGGCCTACGGCATCACCATCAGCGACGGCGGCCAGAACATCCCCGGCAAGGACTACCTGGCCTTCAGCGCCAACGTGTGGAACGCCGGCCCGGCCCAGCTCGTCGTCGACGGCTTCCGCTCGCCCGGCAAGGCCAAGATGGACGCCTACCAGTACTTCTACGACGCCAACGGCAAGCAGGTCGGCTACACCCCGACCGGCACCATGGAGTGGGACCCCCGCCCCGGCCACGTGCACTGGCACTTCACCGACTTCGCCAGCTACCGCCTCCTGAAGGCCGACAAGAAGGAAGCGGTACGCAGCGGCAAGGAAGCCTTCTGCCTGGCCAACACCGACGCCGTCGATTACACGGTGAAGAACGCCAACTGGCACCCGTTCAACACCGACCTGGCCACCGCCTGCGGCCAGGAGAACTCCATCTCCGTCCGCGAGGTCCTCGACGTCGGCTCCGGTGACACCTACACCCAGGACCTGCCGGGACAGTCCTTCGACATCACCGACATCCCCAACGGCACCTACTACATCCAGGTGCTGGCCAACCCCGCCAAGCGCCTCAAGGAAACCAACCTCGACAACAACAGCGCCCTGCGCAAGGTCGTCCTCGGCGGCACTCCCGGCCGACGCACCGTGACCGTCCCCGCGCACGACCTCGTCAACGCGAACTGACCACCCACCGCCCATCACCCACTGCCCATTACCCACCACCCACCGTCCGTGCCGGCCACACTGAGCCGGTACGGACGGCCCGGGCCGTTCCTAGTACGACCGAGCCAGACCAGCAGGCCGGCTCCGGGAGGGCTTGCTGGCTCTGGAGTTCGGTGCTCTGGCACGGCAGAATCGGGCGCATGCCCAGCCGACATGAGATCGTTCTGCCGCCCAGCATTCGGTTGTCAGGAGACGGGGTACTGCTGAGGGAGTGGACCGAGACCGACCTGTCGGCGTTGGTCGAGGTCTATGACGACCCCGAGATCGACCGGTGGACTCCGGTGCCCTCTCCGTTCGACTCCACAGCGGCGGGTGCGTACCTCGCCAGGGCACACGAAGGCCGCGAAGAAGGCCGCAAGACGGCGCAGTTGGCCATCACGACCGACGGCGAGGAGCCGCGTGGCGAGATCCTCCTCTTTCGCTGCGCGGTCGACCCGCGCGACGTCGAGCTCGCTTACGGCATCGGCAGCCGGTATCGGCGGCAGGGCCTGGCCTCACGAGCCGTCAGGCTGGCGGCTGACTACGCCCGTCGTCAGCTGAGCGCGAGGCGAGTGCTGCTGCGCATCGAACCGGAGAACTCCCCGAGCGTGGCTGTCGCCCGCGCCACCGGTTTTCAGCTCACCGACGACAAACCCGTCACACGTGAGGCCAAGGGCCGCCAGGTGACGTTGCTGACCTGGTGCCATCAGGACGGCTGAGCAGATCTCCCTTCGTCTGAGTGCAGGGACACCCCGTCCTGCCGAGGCCGATGCCAGGGAGGCCCGGCTACTCCGCGCGCCTGTGCGGATGATCCCGATGATCTGGCCCCCGGTGTCGGCGAGGCTCCGAGCCCACCCCGCAGCGTCGGACGCTGTCGCGGCCGGCGAGTCCACGGCGCGCAGGGGCCTCCTTTCACGCGTGTTGCGGACTCTTGTGCCATCCGTTTCGGCGCGTATCAGGGCCTTGTCCTTCCCGTGAAGCGGTGGGCGGCAAATCCGGCATGAGTGGTCGAACCTGCCTTTGTGGCACGTGACATGTGCGCGACGGGCTGCGAATGTCCCTGCTCAGCAAGGCAATCCACCTTGCACGGGTGGGCGGCGATCCCGTCCAACTCCCCACGACTCTCTGGAGAAAGTACATGTTCTCGCTTCCCCTCACCGGCGGTGGGGCCCGTCGCCTCGCCCTCACGTCCGGCGCCGTCGTCCTGACCGGCTCGCTGCTCGCCACAGGCGCCGCCAGCGCGTCAGCGGGCGCGGCTCCGGAGCGGCAGGCCGGCGCCACCGTCGCGGCGACGGCTCAGGCGCTCGGCCTGGACGCAAAGGAGCAGCTGGTCGTCAAGGACACCGTCAAGGACGCCGACGGTACGGTCCACACGCGCTACGAGCGCACCTACGCGGGCCTTCCGGTCCTCGGCGGCGACCTGATCGTTCACCGTGGCGCCGACGGAGCCGTCCAGGAGGTCACGAAGGCGGTCGAGACCACCATCAAGGTCGCCTCGCTGACCCCGAAGCTGACGCCGACCGCCGCCAAGTCCGCCGCGGTCAAGGCCGCCAAGGCGGCGAAGACCACGGGTGCCACCACCGACGAAGCCCCGCGCAAGGTCGTCTGGGCCGTCGACGGGAAGCCCGTCCTCGCCTACGAGACCGTCGTCAGCGGCACCCAGGAAGACGGCGTCACCCCGAGCCTGCTGCGCGTCGTCACCGACGCCGACACCGGAAAGAAGCTGTACGAGCAGCAGCTGATCAACGACATAGCCGGTGGCATGACGGCCGAGGGCGGCTCCGCGGCCGGCAAGCCGGGCAGCCCTCAGGCGGGTGCGGTCGGCACCGGCACCAGCCAGTACAGCGGTACCGTCAGCCTCAACAGCACCACGTCGTCGAAGGGCTTCAGCCTCGTCGACAGCGTGCGTGGTGGATCCAGCACCGTCGACCTCCAGCACCGCACGGGCGGCAAGGGCGTCGTGTTCACCGACGCGGACAACGTCTGGGGTGACGGCACTCCCGGCCACAACCAGACCGCTGCCGTGGACGCCGCCTACGGTGCCGCGCAGACCTGGGACTTCTACAAGAACGTCCTGCACCGCAACGGCATCAAGGACGACGGCCGGGCCCCCGTCTCCCGCGTCCACTACGGCAACGCCTACCAGAACGCCTACTGGGACGACCAGGCCTTCGCCATCACCTACGGCGACGGCGCGAACAACCAGCACCCGCTGACCCAGCTCGACGTGGCCGGCCACGAGTTCAGCCACGGCGTGACCTCCGCCACCGCGGGTCTGCAGTACTCCGGGGAGTCCGGCGGCCTGAACGAGGCCACCTCCGACATCTTCGGCACCGCGGTCGAGTGGAACGCGAACAACCCCCAGGACAAGGGCGACTACCTGCTCGGCGAGAAGATCGACATCTTCGGCAACGGCAAGCCGCTGCGCTACCAGGACCGGCCGAGCAAGGACGGCCGCGGCTCGGCGGACTACTGGAGCGCCGCCGTCGGCAACCTCGACGTGCACTACTCCTCCGGCGTCGCCAACCACTTCTTCTACCTGCTGGCCGAGGGCAGCGGCGCCAAGGACATCAACGGCGTGCACTACGACAGCCCGACCGTGGACGGCTCCACGGTCACCGGCATCGGCCGCGACAAGGCGGTGCAGATCTGGTACAAGGCGCTGACCTCGTACTTCACCTCCACCACGGACTACCACGGTGCCCGCGAGGGAACCCTCAAGGCGGCCGCCGACCTCTACGGCGCGAACAGCGCCGAGGCCGACGCCGTGGACGCCGCCTGGACGGCGGTGAACGTCCAGGGCTGACCACCGAGGGGGTGAACGAGGCTGCGCAAGAGGCGGTGTCCGGTCATCCGGGCACCGCCTCCGCGCGTCCCGCTGCCTTCGCGCCCCGGCGGCGGTCGCCGCCGGGGCTGGGACGGGCACCGATCAGCGTGCTGCGGCTGCCGACTCCGGCTCGGGATCCGACCCCGGATCCGGCTCCGGCTCCGGGTCCAGGGCCGGCTCCGGTGCCGGTGCCGGGGCCGAGCCCGCAGCGTCACCCAGGCTTCGCAGCGTGCATTCGGGGTTCCGTACAGCCGCGTCCAGGAGCGCGGCGAAGGACGCGCCCCAGCTCTCCACGGTCGAGGCGGTGAACAGGTCTGTGGAGTACTCGAAGGTGACGGTGAGCGTGTTGTTCATGGACTCCACGACGACGTAGAGCTCGTTGCGGGCCACTTCGCTGGTGGGGAGACCCCGAACCGTCGTCGACACCGACGGCATGTCGAGCACGGGTGGGGGAGTGGTGACCACGGTGAACAGCACGGTGGGGAACAGCGCCTCCGGTCCTTGGTCGGAGACCAGACGGACGACATCCGTCAGCGGTAGGTCCTGGTGGTCCAGCGCGGTGAACAAGGTCGCGCCGAGGCGCCGGACCAGACCGGCGAAGGGTTCCTCGCCGTCGATCCGGGCCCGCAGCAGGACCGAGTCGCCCACGAGGCCCACTACGTCTGCGCGCTCCGGCTGTGTGCGGTTCGCGCTGGACACCGGGATCACGATGTCGCCCAGGGTGCCGACGAGCCCTGACAGCCAGGTCGAGAAGGCCGCCGCCAGCACGCTGTACGGGGTCACGCCGAGCCGGGCGGCCGTCGCTGCGACCGCGAGGGAGGTGGCATCGTCGAGGGGCAGGGAGTGCAGGTCGCCTCGGCCCGACAGAACCGCCGGCCGCGGCCTGTCGTACGGGAGGGCGGGGCGCAGGGGTACGCCGTCGAGCTCGGCTCGCCAGAACCGTTCGAGCTCCGCCCGGCGGCCGTCGTCCAGTGTGTGCTCGGCGCGGGCGAAGTCGGTGAACTGGGCGGCCGGCGCCGGAAGCCCGGCCTCGACACCCGTCCGCCGCGCGTTGTAGAGCTCCGCCAGCTCGTGCCAGATGATCCCCATGGACCAGCCGTCGCAGATCGCGTGGTGCAGGACGGTGACCAGCACCCAGCGGTCCGCGCCGAGGCGGGCCAGGCGAAAACGGAAGAGGGGAGCGCGGTCCAGCGCGATGATCTCGGCTGCCTGCTCCTGGCACCACGAGTCGACGTACGCGTGGGGGGTGTCGGGCCCCGGTACCGCGGGCAGGTCCGTGATCGGCAGTTCCACGGGAACCTCGTCCAGGATCTCGACGACATGCAGCCCGTCCTCGCGCACCACACCGTGGCTGCGCAGTGCGTGGTGGCGCCCCACCAGGTCCCGCAGAGCCCCGGCCAGGGCTGTGGTGTCCAGGTCGCCGCTCAGATCGATGCGGTGGGCGACGTTGTAGACGCTCGGGTCGGAGTGAGTGTGGTGACGCAGCCACAGCCGGCGCAGGGTGGAGGGCATGGGTGCGCTGTCCACCACGCGGCCGCGGCCGTCGGCGGGGTGCGCAGGGGCGGCGGCCGCGCAGCGGGCCGCGACGCCCCGGACGGTCGACTCCAGGAAGAAGTCGGCCATGGACACGGGCACGTCCACCAGTTCCCGCATGCGGTTCAGCAGCCGGATGGCGCTCAGCGAGTGGCCACCGAGCTGGAAGAAGGACACGTTCACGGGCACCTGTGGCACATCAAGCACCTCGCACCACAGGTCGTGCAGGGATTGCTCCAGTGCGGTGGCGGGCCGGGCGGTGTCCTCCCGCTCACTCACCTCCGCCGGGGGCTCGGGCAGGGCAGCGCGATCCAGCTTGCCGGAGGAGTTCACCGGCAGCCGCTCCAGGAACACCCACCGACGCGGCACCAGATGGTCGGGGACCATGGAGGCCAGGGCGGTGCGGAGGGTGTCGGGACCGATGGCGGGGTCGGCGGGGACCACGTAGGCGACGATCTCCGTCTCGCCGTGTCGGTCGAGGCGCGGTACGACGGCGGTGGACCGGACTCCGGGCAGCGCGGTCAGCGCCGCCTGGATTTCACCGGGCTCGACTCGGTAGCCCCGGATCTTGACCTGGTCGTCGGCTCGCCCGCAGTACTGGAGGGTGCCGTCCGTGCGCCAGCGGCCGAGGTCGCCCGTGCGGTACAGCAGGCCGGGCACTCCGGCTTGCGCACCGTCGAGGAAGGCGGTGGCGGTCTCTTCGGGACGACCGTGGTAGCCGAGTGCCACGGGAACACCGCCCACATGGATCTCACCGACGGCCCCCGCCGGGACCTTGCGCCCGGCCGTGTCGAGCAGCAGGACGCGCGCGCCCGGCACCGGTGTGCCGATCGGCGGCCACTGCTCGCCCTCGGGGTCGACCCGGTGAGAGGTCGTGATCACCGAAGTCTCCGTGGGCCCGTACTGGTTGTACAGGGCGCACGCGGGGTGCGCCGCGAAGAAGCGGCGGAAGGCGGCGGTGAGCTGGAGCGCTTCGCCCGCCGAGTACAGCTCGCGCAGAGTGGGAAGTTCCGGCCCGGTCTCCATCAGGTACTTCAGCGGAGTGCAGGGCATGAACAGGCGCTCCACGCCGTGGCGGCGCACCGCCTCGGCGACGGCTGCCGGGTCGTGCCGTACCGCGTCGTCGATGAGGACGAGGGCTGCGCCTGAGGCCAGCGTGGTGAAGATCTCCTGGACGCTCACGTCGAAGGAGGGCGAGGTCCATTGCAGCGTGCGCAGCGCGGGATGTTCTTCCAGGTGGCTCAGGACGAGGTTCACCGGGCCGCGATGGGGCACGAGTACGCCCTTGGGCCGGCCGGTCGAACCGGAGGTGTGGATGCAGTACGCGGGATCCTCGGGACCCACATCACCATGAGGCGCCTCTTCCGTGAGATCGTCCGGAGGGCCGTCTGCGCTGTCGTCCGCCGTCTCGGCGGCGTCCATGAGGAATACGGGCAGGTGCTTCCCGAGCTGCTCGTGTGCGGCCGGCACGGTGTGGTCGGTCAGCAGCAGGACCGGGGCACCGTCGTCGAGAAGACCGGCCAGCCGAACCGTCGGCACCGCCGGGTCGAGGGGCAGATAGGCAGCCCCGCTCTTGAGTACGCCCAGGAGCGCGGTGATCAATCGTGAACCGCGCGGCAGGAGCACCGCCACGCGTTCCCCGCGAGCCGAGCCTCGCGTGCGCAGCTCCCGGGCGAGCCGGTTCGCACGGCGGTCCAGCTCCCCGTACGTCACCTGCTCCTCGCCGTGGATCAGAGCGACGGCGTCCGGGGTGCGCAGCGCCTGCCGCTCGAAAAGACCGTGCAGCGTGTCCGACACCGCGGGCAGCGGCTCGTCGAGGCGCCCGAGACGGTCCTGGTTCGCACGGTCGGTGCCGGTGAGCGCGGTCAGTTCGCCGAGAGGCGCGCCGGGAGTGTCGAGCGCGCCCCGCAGCACGTGCTCCACGTACTCCACGAAGCGGTGCACGGTGTCCGGGTCGAACAGGACCGAGTCGTACTCGACCATGAAGCGGACGCCGTCACGGTGGTGTGTCAGATAGACGCTCAGATCGAACGGGGCGCGGGCGCTCGGCACGTCGAGCAGCTCGGCCGTCAGCCGCGGCGGGTCGAAGTCCACGTCGGAGGCGTGCTCGAACTCGACCATGACGTCGAAGAGCGGGTTGCGGCCGGGGCTGCGCTCCGGAGCGAGGGCGGCCACCAGCTCGTCGAAGGGCACGTCACGGTGTTCGTACGCCGCCATGCTCGTGGCGCGCACCCGGCCGAGGAGGGAGCTGAAGTCCGGGTCGCCGGTGAGATCGAGGCGGAGCGGCACGGTGTCGAGGAAGACGCCCACGTGGTCCTCGGTGCCGGGCTGCCGGGCGGAGACCGCGGTGCCCACGACCACGTCGCTCTGGCCGCTGAACCGGCCGAGCACTGTGCCGATCGCGCTGGTCAGCACCATGAAGAGGGTGGCGCGGTGGCTCGCTGCGAACGAGCGCAGCCGGCCGGTGAGTTCGGCGTCCAGGGCATGGGTGAGGCCGGCCCCGACGCCCGACCTGACCGCCGGTCGGGGCCGGTCGGTGGGCAGGGAAAGCTCCTGGGCTCCGTCCAGTGCTCCGCGCCAGAAGTCCAGCGAGGCGGCGCGGTCGCCGGCGACGGGGCGTGGTGACGCGGGCAGGGCGGACAGCGGAGAAAGGGCCGGATCGCCCTGCGCGCCCGCGCGGTAGAACGCGGCCAGGTCGCGGACGAGCACGGCCGTGGAGGAGGAGTCGAAGACGATGTGATGGGCCATGAGGAACAGGAGGTGTCGCTCCTCGGACAGCCGCAGCAGCCGCGCCGTGACCAGGGGGCCGTGGGCCAGGTCGAGCGGCTGCCGTCCCGCGTCCAGCAGAACGGCCCGCAGGGCCTCCTCCTCCGTCTCGCCGGAGTGGTCGTCGACGGGGAGATCCATCAGCCCCGCTTCCCGCACCTCCTGGTAGGGCACCCCTTGGCGGTCGCCGAGCACCGTGCGCAGGGCCGGGTGGCGCTCCGCGACCCGGTGCAGCGCGGTCCGCAGCGCCCCCACGTCCAGTGGTCCGTCGAGCCGGACGGCCTTGGGCTCGTTGTACATGGTGGTGCCGGGGTGCAGCTGTTCCACGAACCAGATGCGGCGCTGCGCCGGGGTGAGCGGAGTCCGTGCCGGAGCGGCTGCAGGCCGCCGTTCGGCGTGCTTCTCGGACGGCTGGGGGAGCCCGGCCGGTCCGGCGGTGTCGGCCGAGGACTCTGCCGGCGATACGGGCCGGGTACGGCGCCGGACGCGGTCGAGGACGGGCAAGGCGGCCAGGACCTTCTCCTTGGCCACACCGAAGTCCACGAAGCAGGCGATCTCGTCGGCCCCGGCGTCCACCAGGCGCCGCACCGTGGCGGCGGCGGTGTGCTCGTCGCCGATCAGGGCGCGGGAGTCGCAGTAGCGCTCGTAGGCGCGCCCGAGGAGGAAGTCGACGTCGTCGTCGGTGGAGTTCGCCAGGTCGACCTGGACGCCGAGGCTGTTGGTCACCTGGTCGAACAGGGACAGCGAGGACCGCAGGTACGAGATGAAGGGCCGGTACGCCTCGGTCCGCGCGCGCTCGGCGTCCTCGTCCAGGTAGGTGTGCACGAGCACCACGACCCGGCCGGCCGCGGGGTCGAGTCCGTGCTCGGCACGCGTACGCCGGTACAGCGCGATGTTCTCGGCCAGCTGCTCGACGGTCTGCGCCATCAGGTTGGTGACCACGCCCAGGCCTTCGGCGGCCGCCCGGCGGTAGCTGTCCGGGTTGCCCACCACGGCGACGTACAAGGGCAGTCGTTCCTGGACGGGGCTCGGGTGCAGCCGGATCTCGACGGGCTTCCCGTCGCCGCCGGTGGTCTCCAGTGGCTGTCCCGACCACAGCTGCCGTACGGTACGCAGCTGCTCGTACATCACCTCGCGGTGCCGGCCGAAGTGGTGCGGGGCGAGCGTGAAGTCGGTGGCGTGCCAGCCGCTCGCCACGCACAGGCCCGCCCGGCCGCCGGAGATGTTGTCGACGACCGACCACTCCTCGGCCACCCGGATGGGGTTGTGCAGCGGCAGCACGACGGAGCCCGCGTTCAGCCGGATGCGGCTCGTGCGCGCCGCGAGTGCGGCGGCGAGAACGGAGGGGTTGGGGAAGAGCGCTCCGAAGGAGTCGAAGTGCCGCTCCGGGAACCACAGGGAGTGGAACCCGTTGCGGTCGGCGAACTCCGACGACTCCATGATCAGCGCGTACTTGTCGTGCGCGGCCTCCTCGGGGTAGTCCCCGAAGAAGTAGAGGCTGAAGTCGCAGCCGGGGGAGGGGGCGGCGAGCTGGTCCGGCGTGCGGACCGACCTGGGTGTCGGGGTCGGTGTCGATGCCCAACCCGGGGCCACGGCCGCCTGCGTGGGGACGCGAGCCTCCGGTGCCGGTGCCGGTGCTGGTGCTGGTGCTGATGTCGGCGTCGGCGGCGGTGTCGATGCCTGTGCCTGTGTCGGCGGCGTCGCGGGCCCGGGCACGGGCGAGCCCGCGAGCAGGGCGAGCTGCCCGCTGATCATCCCACCGACCTGGTCCAGGAGCTGCCGAGCCACCCCGAGCTGCTGCCCGAACAGGTCGTACAGCTCGCCTGACACCCGAGGAACAGGGGAGGCCTGAGCTGCCGCCAGTTCCGTGACCTGCGCGGCGACCGGGAAGCCCACGGGGGCCTCCGCAGGGGCTTCCGCCACGGGGGCTTCCGCCCACGGCTCGCCGACCCCCAGCTCCGCCAGCCGTTCGGCCAGCCGGCGCGGAGTGTCCGCGGTGTCGAACAGCTCGCGCACCGGGACGCGTACGCCGTACTGCTGGTCCAGCTCAGCCGTCAGCCCCATCAGGGACAGGGAGTCCGCGCCCAGCTCGAAGAACGAGCTGTCGGGCAACACCAAGGCCGGCTCGTGGCCCAACTTGCGGGCGGTCAGCGCGCACACGGAGCTGAGGAGTCCGTCCGGCGCCGGGCCGGCCACGGGTGCGGGGGAACACTGGGTCGATGTCATGGACACCTCGGGAGGTAGAGGCGGCTCAGGTACGGGGGAGGGACCGGGCCGCGCCGGACGCCGCGGCGTCCGGTCGACGGGGTCGCCGTACGGCATGGGGCGCCGCCGCAGCGGATGGCTCGGCAGCGGGATCCGGCTCCCCTGGGGAGCGAGCGCACGCCAGTCCAGGTCGGCACCCCTGCGGTACAGGGTGCCGAGTGAGGTGAGCAGGCCGTGCACCTGGCGTTCAGGCGCGTCGCCCGCGCCCTGCCCGGGTACCCAGCGGCTCGCCGGGACGCAGTGCCGGCCGACACCGGTGAGGGTGGCGCCGGCCCCGATCTCCACGAAGTCGGTACAGCCCCGCGCGGCGACCGCGGCCATGGCCAGGTCGAACCGGACCGGCTGCCGGGCGTGACGGAAGAGGTGGTCCGCGTCGGCGACCCACCCGGGCGCGCGCACCTCGCCGTCGACCGTGGTCACCAGCGGGATCTCCAGCGGGCGGAACACCGCCTTCTCCGCGTGGCGCCGGAACTCCTCCAGCATCGGTTCCATCGAGGGGGAGTGGAACGCCCGGTCCACGGGCAGAGCCTTCCACCGCATCCCCTCGGCATCGAGCAGTCCGGCGGTCCGTGCCAGCACCTCGGACGCACCGGCGAGCACGGTCGCCCGGGGCCCGTTGACCGCGGCCACCACGGCGCCGGTGGTCCGGGCCACCCGCTCGGCGGTCGCCTCGTCGGTCCGGACGGCGAGCATGCCGCCCGGCGGGCACTCCGTCTGCATCAGGTGTCCACGCGCCGCTGTGAGCCGCAGACCGTCCTCCAGGGACAGACCACCAGCCGCGTACAGCGCCGCGTACTCGCCGACGCTGTGGCCGAGGAGCAGGGCGGGACGGACACCGGCGGCACGCCAGACGTCGGCGAGCGCTGCCTGGTGGGCGAAGAGGGCTGCCTGGGCCGTCTCCGTGGGCCAGACCGTGTCGCCCGCACCGTCCTCGCCGTCCGCGGGATCCACCTGGTCGACGAGCAGCGGCAGCAGGTCGCCTCCCCACTCGTCCGCGAAGAGCCGCGCGCACCGGTCGAGCGTGCGCCGGGCCGCCGGGTACGCCCGGTACAGGCCCACGGCCATGCCGCGGCGCGCGCTGCCCTGCCCGGAGAAGGCGAAGGCGACCGGCCCGAGCGGGGCGGCGGGCGCGGCCGGCGGTTCGCCGAGGGACTGCGCCAGCTCCTCCGCGTCCCGACCGACGGCCGTGGTGCGCGCGCCCCGGTGCGGCCGTCCCAGCGCCAGGGTGAGCGCCACGTCCTCGGCCCGCTCCTCGGGGTGCCGTCGCAGGTGGTCGCGCAGCCGTCCTGCGTACTCCGGCAGTGCTTCGGCGTCGCGGGCGGACACGGGGACCAGCACGGGAAGGAGGGCGGACCCAGCGGCAGGCCCGGACCCGGGCCTCACGGCTGCCGCGTACTCCTCCAGCACGACGTGCGCGTTGGTGCCACCGACACCGAGCGCGCTGACACCGGCCCTGCGCGGCACGCCGTCCGGGACCGTCCACGGCCGCAACTCGGTGGCCAGGGTCAGTGGACCGCCCGCCAGCTCCAGCTCGGGGTTGGGGCGGCTCAGGTGCAGCGTGGGCACCAGGGTGCGGTGTCGCAGCATGAGCACCGTCTTGATCAGCCCGGCCATGCCGGCACAGCTGTCGAGGTGCCCGATGGCCGGCTTCACCGAGCCGACCGCACAGAATCCCGTACGCCGGGTGGACTCGCCGAGGGCGCGGCCGAGCGCCCGCAGTTCCACCGGATCGCCGAGCCGGGTACCGGTGCCGTGCGCCTCGACGTACGAGATCGTCTCCGCGGGCACGTCCGCCCTGCGGAGGGCCTGGCGCACGACCTCGGCCTGACCCGCAACGCCGGGCGCGCTGAAACCGACCTTGTCGGCGCCGTCGTTGTTGACGGCCGAGCCCAGGATCACGGCGTGCACGGTGTCGCCGTCGGCGAGGGCTCGGTCGAGCCGCTTGAGCAGGACGGCGGCCACGCCGTTGCCGCCCACGGTGCCGTCGGCCGCCGCGTCGAAGGCCCGCAGGCGCCCGGTCGGCGACAGGATCGACCCCGGCTCGCTGACGTAACCCGACTCCTGCGGCAGATGGACGGCCGCGGCTCCCGCCAACGCCAGGTCCGTCTCACCGCTCAGTAGCGCCTGGACCGCGAGGTGCACGGCGACCAGCGACGTGGAGCAGGCGGTCTGCACACCGATGGCGGGACCCGTCAGCCCGAGGCGGTACGCGACGCGGGTGGCGAGGAAGTCCGGCTGCCGGCCGACAGCCCGCTGGATGCCGAGCCCCGGCTCCGCCCCGCCGCCCGGCTGCCCCGGACCTCCCGCCGACTCCTGCTGGTGGTCGTAAAGGTTCATGCCGGAGCCCGCGAACACGCCGACGCGTGTGCCGGGAGAGGTCGACTCGTAGCCGCCGCTCTCCAGCGCCTGGTGGCAGCACTCCAGGAAGAGGCGGTGCGCCGGGTGAGTGAGGCCTGCTTCCTTGGGACTGATGCCGAAGAAGTCCGGGTCGAACCCGTCGACGCCGTCGAGGACACCGCCCACGGGTACGTGCCCGGGCAGGCGTTCCTGCCCTGCCGCCGCGAGCTCCGAGTCGCCGAAGACCCGGATGCTGTCCACACCGTCGCGAAGATTCGCCCAGAACGCCTCCGGCGAGTCCGCGCCCGGGAACCGCAGCGACATCCCGATGACGGCGATCCGCCGCTCGGCGTCGTCCGCGGAACCGTCCGCGGAACCGTCGGCGGGATCGTCGGCGGGGTCGGGGTCCGGGGCGGCGGTCTCGGGAGGGCCCTCCACGGCAGGGACGGACTCCGCGAGGTGAGCGGCGAGCGCAGCGGCTGTGGGGTGCTCGAAGAGGGCCGCCTGGGCGATGCCGACACCGAGCCGCTCAGCCAGCCGGGCGCGCAGCTGCACGAGGCGCACCGAGGTCAGGCCCAGCTCGTAGAACGGGACGTCCGTGTCCACCGCCGAGCCTTCGAGCAGGGCACCCAGTTCCTCCCGCACCGCGCGTGCCACCGTGTCGGCGAAGGCGGTGGAGGGCAGGGAAGCCGTGGCCGCCGTCCCCGCTTCGGGAGCGGCCGTCGATTCGTCGAGGGCCCCGGCGATGAGCCGGTCGCGCAGCTCCGCGCGGCGGATCTTCCCGG
The DNA here is from genome assembly GCF_000716445.1 of Streptomyces wedmorensis. Classification (GTDB taxonomy): domain Bacteria; phylum Actinomycetota; class Actinomycetes; order Streptomycetales; family Streptomycetaceae; genus Streptomyces; species Streptomyces wedmorensis. The sequence continues at coordinate 53,839 of NZ_JNWK01000039.1, read as the reverse complement.
CCGGCGTTCGGGGGAACTCCCCGACCGGTACGGGCAGGACGTGGGTCGCGGTCAGCCGGAGCCGGGTGAACACCGCGGCACGGATCGCGGCCGCGATCCGTACGTCCTCGTGGGCACCGCGGCTGACGAAGAGGACGGCCAGTTCGTCGGTGCCCCGTTCGCGGTCCGGGACACCGCAGGCGGCCACCTCGCCCCGGCGTACTCCGTCGACGGTGGCGGCGGCCTCCTCCACCTCGTGGCACTGGACGTTGTGGCCGTTGATGATGACGAGGTCCTTGCGGCGGCCGGTGATCACGACTTGCCCCTCGGCGAGGAACGCCAGGTCACCGGTGTCGAGCCAGTCCCGGCCCGCCGGGTAGGCCGCCGCGTCCGCCTCCGGGTTGTTGACGTAGCCGGGTGTCAGGCGCGTGGCCGAGTGCACCTGGAGCCGACCGATCCTGCCGTCGGGCACGAGGACGTCGTGGTCGTCGACGACGCGCAGGGTGACGCCGTGCGCGGGCGCGCCCGCCGCGACGAAGGTGACGCAGTCCTCCTCCGGTGTCCCCGGACCGGCCGGCTCCGGGTCACCGCTCAGGCTGCTCTTCAGCAGGCGGTGCACCGTGCCCGGCCGGTCGAGCCGCCCGTACGTGACCCCCGTGACCGTTTCGGCCATGCCCCATGCCGGAACGATGTGACTCTCTCGTATCCCGTACGGGGCCGTTGCGTCGAGGAAGCGCTCCATCACGGGCAGGATGATCTGCTCGCCTCCGGACACCACCGTCTTCAGGCCGCTCAGGTCCCAGCGCCGCGCCGCGGAGTCCTCGGGCCGGCGGGCGAGCGCGTCCACGACGAGCTGGTAGGCGAAGGTCGGAGCCCAGCCGTGCCGCGCGCCGTGCTCGTCCATGAGGTCGAGCCAGCGCAGCGGGTCGGCCAGCACGTACTCGGTCGGCGCGTGCACGTTGGTGGAGCCGGTGAAGACCGCGAGCAGGTGGTACAGGAGGAAGGCGCCGCTGTGGTCGACCGGAAGCCAGTTGACCATGGTGTCGTCCGGGCGCACGTCCAGGACTCGGCGGCTGCTCGCCGCGAAGTCCGCGAGCCCGGCGTGCGTCAAGCGCGCGGCCTTGGGCACCCCCGTGCTGCCGGACGAGAGCATCAGCAGGGCGGTGTCGGATCCGTCCGGCTCGAAGTGGCCCTCGGCGGGCGCCGCGGACATGCCGTCCCGCGCGAGTACCGTGCGCAGCGAGGGCGCGGCCCGCGCGAGCTCCGCCGCGCCGGCCTCGTCCGTGAGCACCAGAGGCCCGTCCAGCAGTTCGTGCGCCTGGAGCAGCCGGTCCAGGGCCGGGGAACCGGCCAAGGGGCGCTCCGCAAGGGCCGTGGGGAGTACGCCGCCGAGCTGGCACGCCCAGAAGGCGGGGAAGAACTCGGCCAGCGGAAGCCCGCACAGCAGGACCGTGTCGCCGCGGCGCACCCCGTGCTCCCGCAGCGCGGTAAGCGAACGCCGTGCCTCGTCGAGGAGTTCCGCGTACGACCGGCGGGACGTCCGACCATCGGAATCGAGCGTGATCACGGCCCCTGGGGCGGACTGGGCGGCGCGCAGCAATGCCTGTACGGCGTCGCGCGGATCGTCCTCCGTCCTCTCGAGTTCGGGTCCGCGACAGAGTGCTTGTCCCGGTGGGCGTTTCATGTGCTCCTCGCTTACCTTCGGGAGAGTGCTTGCGGGCGTTCGCCGGTGCGCGAAAGGCGACGCCGGCGGGTCGAGACGTACAGCGATGTCAGCAGGGCCAGGGCACCGCAGACGGCCACGCCGTGGAAGGCGCTCACGACGACGGAGGCAGGCAACGTCTCCAGCGCCGCGGCGGTCGCGATGGTGCCGAGCGCGAAACCGGACTGCTCGGCCGCGGCGGAGAGCCCGAAGAGCCGGCTGCGCAGCGGCTCGGCGGCGGCCTGGAGGCGTGAGGCGTAGACGATCTCGGTCCAGCCGTCCGCGAACCCCGCCGACGCGGCCGCCGCCACCACGACGGCCGCGGGCAGTCCCCAGAACGCCGCCGCGAACGACAGCGCCATCGCGCAGGTACCCAGAGCGAACGCGCTCTCCCCCCAGGCCGCCTCGCTCTTCCTGCGGCGGAGCACGAGGTGGGCGAGGAACGTCCCCACCGCCCAAGTGGCCCAGAAGCGGGTCATGAACAGAGCGGGTTCGCCGGGATGCGCGTCGTGCGCCACTACCGGCAGGGCGACGTTGTGCGAGGAGGAGGCGAAGGCGTCGATCCCCCTGAGCACGATCATCATGAGGAGCACGCCCGACAACGGCGCGGCCGTCTGCCGCCATCGGAACCGCGATCGACGCACCGGCTCCTGCGGGCGCCCCGCGGCCACCGGTTCCTTCGGGCGCCCCCCGGCCACCGGATCCGCAGCGGGCTCCTGGGCCTTCGTGCCCGCGCCCGTCGCCTGGGCCTTCATACCCGAGCCCGTCGCCGGGGCCTCCGTACCCGGGGATTCCGTGCCGGAAGCAGGCTTCACGGCCCCGGCGTCCGCCGCAGGTTCGGCGTCCTCCGCGCCCTCGCCGTGTGCCGCCCGCTGCAGTACCAGGAGCGCCCCTGCGGATACGGCGAAGCCGGCGGCGTTGCAGGCGAAGGCGAGCGGATAGCCGCCGAAGGCGATGACGGGAGCCGCCGAGGCGAAGCCGACCACCGTGGCCAGGGAACGTCCCATCACCAGGGAGCCGTTGGCGCGGGCGCGAGCCGACCCGCCGACCAGGGCGGGGATCCAGCTGCGCAGGGCCACATTGGAGAACGTGTTGCCCGCGCCGAGGACGGCGACCGCCGCGGCCAGCACCCACGTCGAGGTACGTCCGCCGCCGAGTGCCAGGACGACCATGACGGTGCCGCGGGCGACGTCCGCGCCGATCATCACGGTGTGGTGGGCGACCCAGGTCAGCAGCGTGCTCGACAAGAACCCCGCCACGAAACCGCAGAAGAGCCGCAGCGCCATCACGGCGCCCACTCCGAAGGCCGTACCGGTGACGGTGTAGGAGAACAGGCCCAACGCGATCAGGCTCAGGTAGTTGCCGCACGCTGAGACGGCGTAGGCGGAGGCCAGGATGCGGAACCGGAGGCCCAGGGGCGCCGGCCGCCGAGCGGGGGGCTCCTCTGCCGGGCGCGCGCGATGCGCACGTCCTGTGCCGTACATGGGAGTTACTCCGATCTGGTTCCGCCTCGGGCCGCTGCGTCGTGGGACCCGGACGTTCCGCCCGTTCCCTTCGGCGCTCCTCGCCCCACACGGTTCGTCCGGGCAGTCCTTGCCACAGGGAGACGAGGTCCACACAGGGGGCGACCAGCATGTTCGGAAAGGCGAACGGCAAGGCCGTTCCCTGTGGATCATCTGATCGTCAGTTGATGTGTGTCAATGCGTGATCACCGGCAGGTGATCAACGCGATCGCTTTCAAGTGCCGCACAGAAAACCGTAGATGGACCTTTCCCGAGCAATTCGGGCTCGGGAATGAGCCCTTTTATCCGCTTGCGGAAGTTGGCGGCGACAGCACTTGGGAGACGAACTTCACCGCCCTGCTCACTGTGCCCAACTGGCCTTACCGGAAGCAGGTTCGGAAGAATCGACTTGGGTCCCATATCCGTCTATCGCTCACCATGAGGCGATGGCTGAGCTCTTCCAAGGACGAGTAGGGCCGTGACTGGAGGCGACCTCCGCCCAGTGCTCGACTGCGGGAACCGCGTCTTCAATGATGGCCTGGACGCGCCACAGGCACGCACAGCGCGACGGCGAATTCAAGCCGCGGCCAGGATCATGCTGTTCGACATGACCCCACCTGGCTTTCAATATCCGTCCGGACCGAAGTGTTCCTGGCACAGGGGGGTCGGAAATGAGCGACAGCGCGGGACAAGGAGCAGGCGGCGACTCCTCTGCGGGCACGCACAGCACAGGCACCGGGACGACGGGGCGCTCCCGTCACTGGAGTGTGGGAGAGATCGCCGCAGCGGTCTCCGCGGTGGCGGCGGTGACCGGTGTGTTGTTGGTCATCTTCGGCGTGGGCAGCACATCTCCGACCAAGCCCCGGTCCGAGCCGACGGCCGAGGCCGCTCCTCCCGCGGCGCCGCCGCCGTCCACCGGCACACCCACACCGAGCCCGAGCACACCGTCACCATTGCCGACCCCGAGCGCGCCGTCGACGCCAGCCACCTCAGGCCCGCCCACCAGTCCGGCAGTCACGCCGGGAACGGTCCTACGCACCGAGACCTTCGACCTCGCCAGCGGGTACGGCTTCGACATCGAAGACGCACCCCTGCGCCCCGGCCCGGGCGACATCGACGAGACCGGCAGCAAGTACGACCTGTGGAACAGCAGCCACCAGAGCCTCCTGCTGGCCCGCCGAGACACCCGCCTGGTCCTGCTCAAGGACCGTGAGAACGCCACCTACCAGACCTGTCGCCGGCAGTCCGCCTTCGAGACAACCCTTCATGACCAAGACTGGGACAACGCCTCGCTGTGCGCGTATTCCCCCACCGGGCTGATCGCCGGCATCGAGACCGGCACGGTCGACGGCACCGGCCCCGTGCCCATGTAGGTCACCATCTGGGCGAACTGAGCCGCTTCTCCCATGCCGCGTCCGGCCAGGAGAGGCATGACTCTGGCATCAGTCACATCGCGGTTCGCCCTCCCCCTTGCCCGGTGCCGGGCCCGGTGAGCTCTTTCAGGTGACCGCCGCTGCAAGCTCCTTCGCACCAGCGTGCCCTGATCTACCTCCTTCAACGTGACCCGCTCGCACGGATCGCCGCAGCCATCCCCACCCCGGAGCGTCAACGCGGAAAATGCTCACTGACTGCCTCGCTCGAGCAGGCTCATCAGCGCGCGGGCCGCTGGGCTGGTGGTCTGCGGCGGGGGCAGCAGGGCCACCGTCTCGTACACCGCCTCGCCGGCGTCGGCGAGAGGGATGGCGTGCAGGGAGTCCCTCTTGTGCCGGAAATGCCGGGGTACGGCGGCGACGCCGAGGTCCTCCTCCACGAGGTCGAGGAGGCTGTGCACGTCGTTCACCTCCAGGCCCACGGTTCGCGGTACGTCCGCGGAGGCGAAGGCCGCGTCCGTGGCCCGACGCGGTCCCCATCCGGGGTGGAAGTCGACGAAGACCTCGTCGGCCAGGTCGTGAAGCGCGAGGACCGGCCCGGCCGTGGCGAGCGGGTGCTCGGGGTGGCAGAGGAGCGTCATCGGCTCGGCTGCCAGCGGTACCGAGCGCAGCTGGTCGGAGTCCGCCCGGGTGCGGTAGGCGAAGGCCAGGTCGAGGCGACCGGCGGCCACGTCCTCCGCCAGCGAGAGCCCGCCCTCCTGCCGGAGCCGTATCTCGACCTCCGGATGCCGCCGTCTGAACGCGGCCAGCAACCCCGCCACGTGCACTCCGGCGACGCACTGCTCGGCCCCGAGGGAGAGCGTGCCGCGCACCACCCCCTGCACGGCCGCCACCGCCTCGTGCGCGGCCCGTACCTGGGCCAGGATGCGCTCCGCCTCGACCAGCAGCGCCCGCCCGGCCTCCGTCAGCGTCACCCGGCGGGTGCTCCGTACGAAAAGCGGCGCCTTCAGGTCCCGCTCCAAGGCCCGGATCGAGGCCGAAAGACCGGATTGGGAGACCATCAGCCGCTCCGCGGCCCGCGTGAAGTGGCGGTCCTCGGCGACGGCGACGAAGTGCTGAAGATGGCGCAGTTCCATGACTCAGAACCCTATTCGCTGAATCCCATCGGATTCTCCTGTTGGATTCATGCCCACAGGTCAGGGGAGATTGGTCACGCCACGACAAACCCGCCGCGCACCGCATCACCGTGCGCCGGTCCCCACGCCATGGAGTCGCGTTGTACACCGCACATTCCGACCGTTATGACGACATGCCCTACCGTCGCTCCGGGCACAGCGGCCTCAAGCTCCCCGCCCTTTCCCTGGGGCTCTGGCACAACTTCGGCCCGGACCGCCCCGTCCAGACCCAGCGGGCCATCCTCCACCGCGCCTTCGACCTCGGGATCACCCACTTCGACCTCGCGAACAACTACGGGCCGCCGCCCGGCTCGGCCGAGTCCGCCCTCGGTGACTTCCTGCGGACCGACTTCGCGCCCTACCGTGACGAACTGGTCGTCTCCACCAAGGCCGGATACCTGATGTGGCCCGGACCGTACGGCGAGTGGGGCTCCCGCAAGTCCCTGCTGTCATCGCTGGACCAGAGCCTGGGCCGGCTCGGCCTCGACCACGTCGACATCTTCTACTCGCACCGTTTCGACCCGCAGACGCCCCTGGAGGAGACCATGGGCGCCCTGCACTCCGCGGTCCAGCAGGGCAAGGCACTGTACGTCGGCGTCTCCAACTACTCGGCCGAACAGACCCGCGAGGCCGCCCGCATCCTCGGTGAGCTCGGCACGCCCCTCACCATCCACCAGCCCCGCTACTCGATGCTCGACCGACGCCCGGAGGACGAGGGCCTGCTCGACGCCCTCGACGACCTGCGAGTCGGTTCCATCGCCTACTCCCCGCTCGAACAAGGCCTCCTCACCGGACGCTACCTCGACGGCATCCCCGAGGACTCCCGAGCCGCGAGCGACAGCCCCTTCCTGAACCGCGACGCCGTCACCGGGGACCTGGTCACCCGCCTTCGCGCCCTGAACGACATCGCCGCCTCCCGTGGCCAGACCCTGGCCCAGCTCGCCCTCGCCTGGGTGCTGCGCGGCGGCCGCGTCACCTCCGCCCTGGTCGGAGCGAGCAGCGCACGCCAGGTCGAGGACAGCGTGGGCGCCCTGCGCAACCTCCACTTCGACACCGAGGAGCTGACCCTCATCGACACCCTGGCCCGTCCCTGAGCCGCGAACCCCGGACCGTAACGCGAGAGGTCACGACATGGCCACGCACGGGGGCCGTCACCGCAACCGGGAGGGCCGACGAGGGGAGGGATCCCCACCGGCCCGGCAGAACGTGACCAGCGGAACTCAGCGCACCAGCTCCGCCGCCAGCAGGTCCATCAGCAGACCGTCGTGCCAGGTGCCGTCCGCGCCCCGTTCGTACTGGCGCATCACACCGACGGCCCGGAACCCGACCTTCTCGTAACAGCGGATCGCGGCCGCGTTGTCGGCCGCCGGATCGATGACCAGCCAGTGGTACCCGCAGTCGTCGACGAGGTATCGGGCCAGGGTACGGACGGCGTCCGTACCCAGCCCCCGGCCATGCACCGACGGATCGAGAAAGAGGTCGATCCCGGCGTGCCGATACCCCGGGTCCTCCTCCGAGTACCACTGGATCATCCCGACGATCCGTCCGCGATACCGGACCGTCAGGCAGCGGGTAGAGGGATCCTCCAGATCGGAGGCGACCTCCCCGGCCAAGTCGTCCTCGCCGAGCCACCGCGCCCGGACCTCGGGCGTGGCCCGGATGGCAGCGAGGGCGGGAACATCCTCGAGGTCGGAAGGACGCAGGACGACAGAAGCACCGGACAAGTCGCTCATGATGCCCAGCCTGCCTCAGGGCGCGGCGGCCGCGCTGCTGCCCCACCACTCCTTGGTCGGGTCGGCGGGTCGACGGACCGACAGGCCGACGGGTCGACAGGTCGACAGGCGGGCTCGTCCGCCGGCAGCCGGAAGGGGAGGCAGGACGGCGGGTGCCAATCCCCGGCGAAGTTCATGGACAGGTGTCCAGGTATCATGGACACCTGTCCATGATCTTTGAAGGAAGGTGCCCCATGAACGCAACCGCGCACGTGCTGGTCGCGCTGATAGCCGCGCTGCACGCGTACATCCTGGTTCTCGAGATGTTCCTGTGGGAGAAGAAGCCGGGCCGCGACCTCTCCGGCTTCGATGCGAGCATGGCCCGCGCCACTGCCCCGCTCGCCGCCAACCAAGGCCTGTACAACGGGTTCGTGGCCGCCGGGCTGGTCTGGGGGCTGATCGCCGAGGACCCGACAGGCTTCCAGGTGCAGGTCTTCTTCCTCTCCTGCGTGATCATCGCCGGGCTGTACGGCGGCTTCACCGCCAACCGGCGCATCTTCGTCGTCCAGGCCCTGCCCGGGGCACTGGCCCTGGCCGCCGTCCTGCTCGCCCGGTGACCGAGGTGCAGGAAGATCCCCGCACGGCACGGACCCGGGCCAAACTGCGCCAGGCGCTACTGGAGGAATGCGCCCACCGCCCCCTGGCAGAGGTCAGCGTCGCCGCGCTCGCACGCCGTGCGGGAGTCGGCCGGGCAACGTTCTACCTCCACTACCCAGACCTGGAGGCGCTCGCCGTCGACGCCTGCGCCGACATCGTCCGCGAAGCCGTCGACGCCCTCCACGCCTGGCGCGGTTCACCCGACCCCTCCGCCCCTCCGCCGCCCCTGCCCGCCTTCTTCGAGCGCCTCGCCCTACACCGCGACCTCTACCGCGAACTGCTACGCCCGGGCGGCAGCGGCCCCCTCGGCCACGTCCTGCACCATGACCTACGCGCCCGCAGCCGCACGGAGCGCGCCCTGGCCGGTGCCCCGGAGCCCGACCTGGTCGCCTCGGCCGTGGCAGCGACCTTCGCCGGGGTCCTCGCCGACTGGCTGCACGGCCTCATCGACGCCACCCCCGCCGAGATCGCCCACCGCGTGTGGCGCCTACTCATCAACCTGCACCGAACACCCCTGCCCTGACGCATGCGTCGTACCGCCACGACGAAGCCCGCGACCGATCGGTCGCGGGCTTCGTCGTGTCCGGGCCGGCCGCCGGCCCTGAGACCGACCTGAGCGTCTGCGGGCCGGGCGGGCCTACTTCATGAGGTCCTTGCCGAGGGTGGCGAGGGCTACGAAGAAGCTGAGGATGCCGACGCCGAGTGCCGCGAGGGCGATCTTGTCGGCGTTGGTGGCCCGGCTCCACCATGAGCCCTGCGGGATGTCCGTCGTCGGCTGCAGCAGGGCCCGATTGGCGCGACGCACGATCCAGTGACCGAGCACCCAGGCGAGGGCGATGGGAGCGGCGCCGACCAGAAGGGCCATGGTCATCTTGAGCTGCTCTGCGGCGCTCTTGGTGCTCTTCATGACTTCCGGGGCCAGGGTCCGTCCGGAAAGGTCCATGGACGCGTACAGCGCAATGGCGAAGAGCGCCATCCAAGGACCCTGTTTGCGGAGGAACTTGTACCCGTCCTCTTGCTTCTTCTCCCCTCCCGCATCAGTGAGGAAGCGTTCGAGCCTGGCTGCCTGCCCATGGACCCAGGTGGCATCGTTCCCCGAGGCCTGGAACTCGGTTCGTTCGGTGTCGCAGCTGATGGTGATCTTCCGGTCGCCGGCGGTGTCCGCGGCTTCGAGGCTGAGGTTCTCCCACTTCTCGAGGTTGCCTCCCGCGTTGGAGTTGCGGACGTGGTCGACAAGGTCCGTGAGGGTGTTCGCCGTATAGCGGGTGCTGTTGCGCTGGGTGGAGATGGTGACGGCAGCTGCGGCGATTCCTTCTGGAGCGAGGTTGAACAGGCGGTTGAGTTCGCTCTTGCCGAGCCGGCAGCGGTGATAGACCGCACGTGCCTCGTCGTGCTGGGTTGGGGCTGACATGTGGGCGATGTTGTCGGAAGCCGCGCCCGCTCGTGCGCCGGTCTCCGATCGGTGACCAACTTGTGGCCAAGCCCGCGCACGACGAATCCCGACACCCCGCGCTCGCAAGCTCCGTCCCGGCGGGAAGCGGGGGTGTTCAGTCGTAGTAGCTGATCTGCAGGACAGTCACTGCCTTGAGGGTGTCGCCGACGAGGAGCACCGCGAAGGCCGCGTCGGTGACCAGCATCCGGATCACACCGTCGTCTTCCCCGTAGGGCTCTGTGGCACCGATGGGGTCACTGCAGGCGGCCGCGAGAGCGAGTGTCAGCGCCTCGCTGGAGGTGGCCGGCATCGCTTCGTGAACGGCTTCGGCTGCCGGGTCGTACTTGAGGCGGTACACCTGGGTGGTCCTCTGATTTTCGGGCACCACGATGGGCGCGACGAAATCACTGGACGGCAGACAGTGATCCTTCACGACACAGCGTAGCGGGTCGCTGACTGTACGAAGAACGGATCGCCTTCACGCGAAGAACGGATCGCCTTCACGCGGCGCCGCTGGCGCGAGATCGCTCGACCACGGCCTGGATCTTGGCTGTCGCGTCCACCCACACCCCCGGCGGTTCCTCGCCGCGAGCGTCATGTGCCGCCAGCTTGCGGCCACGTTCGACGGCAGCGACGGTGTCCTTCGCGATGCGCTCCCACTTCGCGAAGACCGTGAGGAGTTCGTGAGCCGGCGCACGGTTGATCTCTCCCAGGAAGCGCTGGGTGAGGGCGGGGTTTCCGAGAGCATCGCAGATCCGTTCGATCGTCCACGGTTCCCTGCTCATCCTGGCCCTCCAGTGGAATCACCATTCCTGTTTCCACCCTAGCCCAGAACGTTAGCTTGCTAACGTTCCGGGATGACGTTCTCCTCTAACGATCGGGTTGGCGGTTCGGGTTAGAGGGTCTCTTGCACGGCAACTTTCGCGAGCTTCTTGGAGCAGGTCAGGGCGCCGGCCCGACCCAGGAAGGCGAGGAAGCGCGAGCCCTTTCGTTCGTACCGGACGGTGAGGCGGCGGTAGCCGAAGAGCCAGGCGATCGACCGTCGAGCTTCCAGCAGTGCCGACCAAGGCGTTCGCCGGACTCGACGCCGGGCCGCGCGATGCGCGCGACGAGCCCGCGCTCGCGCAGCCAGGCCAGGTGTTCGGCGGAGAAGTACACCTTGTTCGCCCGGAGTTTGACGAGTCACCGCCGCCGTTTGCCGCGATCGACCGGCTTCAGGCCCGGTCAGCGTCCCCCTTTTGGCGCGAACGGAGGCCGCGTCGACGATCACCGAGGTCCATTCCACCCTGCCCCGGGCCCCGAGTTCGTCCAGCACCGCCCGCTGCAGCCGACGCCACAGGCCGGCCTCGGTTCATACCGTGAAGCGGCGATGCGCGGTGGCGGGCGACGTGCCGAACGTCGGCGACAGGTGCCGCCGGCACAGCCGCTGGTCAGCGCGTACGCCACTGCCGTGAACACGGCCCGCTCGTCACGCGAGTGGCTTTGAGTAGTGCATCCGAATCTGCCCCAGGGGGCGGTGAGGCGAAATCGGCTCGCCGCGCCGGCGGACCAGATGGCAGGGTGCGGCGCATGACGCCCCAGTATCAGATTCGTGCCGACTACGACGCTCGCACGATCGTGGTCTATCAGGCGTACTCGCCTGCCATCGCTGACGCGGCACTGAGGGCGGGCCGTTTCGTCGCGCCGTTCTCGTTCCACCGTATGACGTGGATCAAGCCGTCGTTCATGTGGCTGATGCACCGCAGCAACTGGGCCCGCAAACCGGGCCAGGAACGTGTTCTCGCGGTGCGGATCACCCGGGAGGGCTGGGAGGAGGCCCTGTCCCAGGCCGTGCTGACAACCGCCGACCCGGCAGCGGTGGCCCAGGCAGCCGTACATGTCCAGTGGGACCCGGAGCGTTCGCCGCGCGGAGCGGCACTGAACCACTACAGCATCCAGGTCGGCATCGGCCGCCACCTGATCCGCACGTTCACCGACGACTGGATCGTCAGTCTCACCGACCTCACCCCCCAGATCCGCAAGGCCTCGACACTGATGCAAACCGGACACGCCACCAAGGCACAGCGGCTGTTTCCTGCGGAGCGCACCTACCCGATGCCCCTGACACTGGAAGACGTCGTTTCCCCGGTTAGATAGCGGCGGACTGGTGAGGTCCGCCCACGGCCCGTACTACGAGCACTCTCGATAGACGCCCTAAGCCTTGATTGGTGCTGCCGACCTGGCGGCCTGCTCGATCTTCGCCCAGTGGGCTGCACGGGCTTCCTCGTCGATCTGCTTCTCGTGTTCGGCGCGCAACCCGGTCCGGCCGTCGAGGCCCTCGCGCAGGATGTCGGCGTGCCCGGCATGCCGGATGGACTCGCCGAGGACGTGGACCATGATGCCGAACAGGTTCGTGTCGGCATGAGGCTCCGGCCACCACGGCACGTGGCCGGGGGCGTCGAGGGAAAGCTCGTTGATCGTCGCGTCCGAGTGTTCCCACGTGCGCCGGTAGAACCCGATGATCTGATCGCGGGTCTCGTCCTCGGTCGCCCACAGATCGCTGCCGTCGGAGTCCTGCCACCGGGACAGCGGTTCCGGGGAAGGGCGGTCGAAGACCTCGCCGAAGTACCTGGCCTCGACCGTGGCCACGTGCTTGACCAGGCCGAGGAGGTTGGTCCCGGTCGCCGTCAAAGGTCGGCGGGCGTCGTATTCGGACAAGCCGTCGAGTTTCCAGAGCAGCGCGTTACGGTCCCGCCGCAGTCTCCCGTGCAGGTTGTCTTTCGCGAATTCGTCGATCATGCGGCATGAGCCTGCCATGGCCTGCTCGTGGTCTCAAGATCCCGTACGTGGTCCGCAACGACTGGCAGAGCCGGAGCCTGGCCATGGCCACCGCCCTGACCTGTTACAAGAAGCTCGCGAAACTTGCCACGTCAGACAACCTCAGTCGTCCGGGTTGGCGCTTCGGGAGTCCCGGGCCGGAGGGCAGAGGGGCAGTCAAGGCGGCGAGCGGCCAGGAGGTTTGGGTCAACATGTGCCCTACGCCGACGAACTCCGCGGCGACACCGCAGCCCGTACTGCCCTGCAAGCATTCCTTCCATGAGTGTTGCAGCACCACAGGGCCACCGGATGGCTCAACCGTCCAGGCATGGTGCGGTGGGCGGCCGTCAGGTCACGGTGTAGGCGAGGCCTTGGTGAGTGCCATCCAGTCTCCAACCGTCTCTTGGTGCGAGCCGCTCGCTGTGCTCGCAGCCACCGCCGCGGAGTCCTCGATGGTGCACGGAGCTCCTGCTCGGGTGAGCAGGAGGAGCGGCCACGCGGGGCCCGCGGCGGCCGGCTCTCCATCGAAGGCGGTCCAATCCCAGGGCCCGTCGAACCGCCAGGCCCGGCCGTCGGCGTCGGCGACCTCGTCACCCGCCTGGAGAACCGCGTATGGGCGCATCAGCAGTTCGAAGGCGAAGGGAATGCCGTCGCCAGGGTGGATGGTGTACCCCAGTCCATCGAGATGGCTCTCGTCCGGGAAGTCGCGACAGGAGAGACCTCGGCGCAGCATGGTCACGGTATGAGTGGGATGCGGCAGCCAGACCGTCTCCAGAGGGGGACCGTGGTGGTCGACAGCCGTCACGTGCACGACCGTAGGCGGCACGCCGACCCGGCAGACATCTCCCGCCCTCAGCTGTTCGGGCCCAGGATCCGTTCGAAACAGCTCGGCCTTGATCAGCTGGTGGGGCGCGGTCGCCATCGGCTTCCTCAACGGCCTGCACTGACTACAGAGACGAACGATCAACGACCTCATCCATTGAGAAGCCACATCCTGGGCCGGAGTCCTGGTCGCGATCTTCGCCTCGTGGCTCGTATGCGGGGCCGAGTCATGCCGAACGGCCGCTGGGGCGGCCTGGTCTGACCGGTCTCAGCCGGACAGCTCCAACCCTTTGCGGTCCGGGGTCCGGGGTCCGGGGTCCGGGGTCCGGGGTCCGGCGGTCCGGCTTTGTCTGTGTTCTGGTCGCGTGATCCAAGTCACCCTTGTCGAGGCGATGAGTTCCCCGGTTGCCTCCGGTCATAGGTGCGACAGAACTCGAATGAGGAAGGCTCGCCATGACCCAGACGCTCAGCGCCCGTTCCCGCGCCGTCCGTATCTCGCCCACCTCGTGGTCGGCGGCTCGTGGCTTGGCGGCCGGCGCGGTCGTCGCGGGACCGCTGTTCCTCGGGGCGGGCATCGTCCAGGGGCTGACCCGTGACGGCTTCGACTTCAGCCGAAACGCGATCAGTCAGCTTGCCCTCGGCGAGGCGGGCTGGATCCAGACCGTGAACTTCCTGATCGCGGGAGCGCTGTTGATCGTGGGTGCGGCCGGGCTGCGCCGCGCGCTGGGCGGCGGTGTGGGCGGCACCTGGGGTCCGGCCCTGACCGGGGTCTTCGGCGTCTCGTTCTGGGCCGCGGCGGCCTTTCCCGTGGATGCCGGCGCGGGCTTCCCCGCCGGCGCTCCTGACACGACCGTGATCAGCGGGCATGGCTCCGTGCACATGCTGGCGGGGATGGTCGGCTACCTCGCCCTGTGCGCCGTGTTCGTCGTCCTGGCCCGCCCGCTCGCCGCCCGGGGCCACCGCGGCTGGGCCGTCGCCTCGCGCCTGGTGCCCATCGCTGTTCTCGCCGGATTCATGGCCTCGGCCGCGTCCGTCCTTGCGTTCACCACTGCGGCGGGCCTCGGCCTGGTGTGGCTGGCCGCGGTGACAGCCCGTTTGGTCGCCGTCCCGGCGGGCCGCTAGACGGCCGCCGCTCTCGCGCGCATCATCGACAACGTCAAGATCATCTAGTCCTCCCAGACAGGAAGCGGGGCATCTCATGACCGACGCGGTGAAGGGTCCTGCCAGCTACTTCCCCTCCATCGAGAAGAAGTACGGCCGTCCGATCGCGGAGTGGAAGGAGCTCATTCGCACCTCTCCGCTCACCAAGCACATGGAGCTCGTCAACTGGCTCAAGTCCGAGCACAGCCTGGGACACGGCCACGCGAACGCCCTCGTTGCCCACACCCTCGCCGAGGATTCCGGCCAGTAGCCAGTAGCCAGTAGCCAGTAGCCAGTAGCAAGGAGCGAGTGCCGAGAATCGGTGCTCTCGCGCTCGCTTGCACGGCCCAAGGTGTGTAGTCGGCCCCGCCCACGCGGGGCCGGCATTGGCCGAGGGTGGGGTGCCGTTCGTCGTGATCGGGACCAGGCGTGAGCCGCGGCGGCCGGCGACGCAGCCGGTCAGCCATGCCCGGATGGCGGGAACCCCGGGCAGCCGCTTCGAGTACGGGAGCAGGCGCAGAGAGGCGGTGCTGGCGTATCGCACCGAACAGCACAAGGGTCATGCGGGGCCGGGCGACTTTCACGGACGGCAGATCGACGACATGGCGGGCCGACGGAAGGCGGATCGATATCCAGCCTGGACTGACCTTCTTCAACACGCCTAGGCGTGCTTGGGAACTCGCTGAACTGCCTGGTCGGCCGTCGGGTGCCTGCCAGTGAGGCGCGCCTCCGGGAGACTTGCCTCACCGAGCGGTGGCATCCGTCCGTCACGCC
Organism: Streptomyces wedmorensis; assembly: GCF_000716445.1. GTDB lineage: Bacteria > Actinomycetota > Actinomycetes > Streptomycetales > Streptomycetaceae > Streptomyces > Streptomyces wedmorensis. The sequence continues at coordinate 38,778 of NZ_JNWK01000039.1, read as the reverse complement.
CCGCGGAAGGTCAGCGCCAGCACCTCCGTCAGACGCCGCTTCAGCGCCTCCGCGTGCGGAGGGCGTACGGGGGCGGGGGCGCCGTCGATCCGGACCCCGGTGTCGGCGAGGAGGTACAGCATCCGCAGCGTGCGCATGGCGTTGGAGGTGTGGGCGGCCACGGTGGGGGCGCCGCGTCGGCCGGCGGCGAAGTCCGTCTCGATGGCGTCCAGCCAGCCGACGGCGTCGGCCTCGGACAGTTCCGGGCGGGTGAGCGTGCGGGCGATGCCCTGGGCGAGCCGGTCGTCCTCTTGCTGGGCGAAGAGCTCGTCGGTCGGAACCACGAGCCGCTCCGCCGCCAGCGCGAGCATCTCCTTCGGGTCGACCTCCGGATGCAGTCCGAAGGTGCCGAGCAGGTCAGCGCCGTGTGCGACGGCGTGGAGCCAGCCGATCTCGGGGTCGTACGCGCGAAGGTCCGTCTCGGCCGGGAACCAGCGTCGGAAGGCGGCGAGCCACGCCAGGTCGAGGTCGCCGCGACTGACGATCATGTCGAGCACGAGTGGGGCGAAGGTGCGCGCCTGGATCTCGGGGTCGTCGAACCGGTCGGCCATCACGGCACCCAGTCGGGCGCGCAGCGGCTTGTCGATGACATCGCGCTGGATCCACGTTCGCAGCACCACGTAGGGAGCGCCGTCGCGGATGTCCGGGTCGGGGTGGCGGAGGGCCTCGGTCAGTTCGGCGGCGAGGTCCGGCAGTTCGGCCGCCGCCGGGGCGGGGCAGCCGCTCTCGTAGAGGTTCAGCCATCGGGCCGCGTCGATCAGCGGCCTGTCGTGGGTCTTGTTCACTGCCTCACCTTCGGGGAAGGCCCCTGGCCAGGCAACCGATTATCGGACGGACGTGGAGCGAGCAGAGCCCGGCCCGACGGGGCCCCGCCGGCAAGTGCGCCTCACCACGCTCACCCCATGACCACGCACGGAACCAAGTTGACCGCCGACGGTCGTCGGCTGCGGGAGTTCGTGCCGCGCCGCGCCGGGACGGATCACGTTCCCTGCGGGGCGGCGGGGGCTGGTGTACGACGAGAGCCTGGCCCGGCGGATCAGGGAACAGCGCGCCGAGAGCGCGGTCGGCACCCCGACGATGGCGCCGTCGTGTCCCGCGCCGTCTCTGCGACAACAGGACCTCCTGGAACCGCTCGGCTGGGATCGCACCCCGAACCGCGGATGATGCGCGTCTGGAAGCTGACCCTCGTTGTCAGAGGGTGCGTGGTGGTCTGCCCACACTGCACGTTCGCCCAGTTGCCCCAGGGCTTCCAGCCGGAAGTCGTGTACGCGGAGGCCGGAGCGGTGGTGAACACACTCGCTGTGAGCGCGGCCGCTGCCACGGCCGGGCGCGCGCGGTACGTGGAAAACGCATGCGGGATCCTTTCAGGACGTACGTTGTCGGTGGCCGGATGCGGCCTACCGTTGATGGGAGGCGCTGTTCACGCCGGTAGGTTGAACGACCGCTGCTCGCCGTCAAGAAGCCCGACCGCGACTGTCACGACTGCCGACGCCACGTGTCGCGACGACCTGCCGGAGGTGCCCAAGGTGTCGACGGCAAGCAGGGGATGGACGACATCGGACAGCGCTCGCCAGGACGGCGTTCTCCGGCGCCACCGGAAGCTCACCCTGGCGGGAAATCTCGTTCGACCGCCAAGCGAACCAATGGGTGAGACAACGGCCTTTTAGCTCCAAGGCGTGGCGTTTCCGGTGCAGACCTAGGCCGGCCGACGCGGTCACTCACGCCCGGGCCCTGCTGCGTGACAAGCGGACCGTCGGGGACGCCTTCGGGCTCGGCCTGGGACTCGATCTCCTTGCCGCCGCCCTGGCGGCACTGCAACGGGCGAGCGAATCGGCCGTCGCCTACGGTGCGGGCCAGGCGTTCTGGGACATGGTGGGGCACCCGCAGCGGGGGACCCCGGAACTGGGCCCGCTGCGGGAAGGGTCCGAACGCGCCGCGCGCAGGCAACTCGGAAGCGACGCATACGGCACCGCCTACACCTGGCCACACTCACGGACCGCTTCGTGACCTTGGACGGGACGCTCGCAGCCGACTGAACAGCGCCCGCACCTGGCCTCGCGTAGCCGGCGGCATACGAACTGCTGTCGGCGGCCGGAGCTGTGTACACGGGACGCTGCTGTACGGGCCCACGAAGGAGACGCCCGAGGAGGCGCTGTCCTCGGCGACCGGTTCAGGGGGTGGCGGGGCTGGATCCGTCGTCGATGACGTCGTTGCAGGCGGGGTCGGGGTGTGGGGCGATCTGGTGGGTGACTGCGCGGGTCCAGCGGGTTGTGGCCGCAGTGAGGTCGTCGTCGGCAGCGGTGGCGAACCAGACCCAGCCGTCGTCGTAGTTCGGGTCGGGAACGGTGCCGACGACGTAGCGGTGGCCGGGCTCGAGCGGCAGGTAGGCGGGCTTCGTCTTCGCGTATCCGCCGCCCGTCTGCCGGAGGACCGACTGGCCGATCGTCATCGTCGCCGGCGGGGTGCCCTTGAGTGGTTCGACGACCGTGACCTTCGACAGCAGCGCGCCGCCCGGGGCTTCGCCTTCCTCGCGGTACTCGACGGTCCGGTCGACGGTGACCACGGCGATGGTGTGGGAATAGCCGGCCTTGTCCTCGTCGGTGTCGGTCGCCGGCAGACACACGCCGTGCGCGGCCGCCGGAGGACCAGTGTGGGTCGGGGTGTCGAGGGTGGTGTACCAGGCGGCGCCGGCGGTGGTGAGGACCGCGGCGGCGGCCAGAACGGTCAGGGTGGTCCGCTTGTGTTGCACACTCAGCCCCAGATCTTCCTGTAGTTGGCCTTGTCGACGTCGCTGGGGCCGGTGACCGGTGGGTTGGCGACGTTCTTCCACATGACGGAGAAGACGTTGTCGCTCTTGTGGCACAGGCCGAGCGCGTGGCCGAGTTCGTGGGCGGCGACGGACTGCCCGCTGCCGAGATTGCTGAGGTTGCCCGGCGGGTCCAGGTAGTAGGAGTTCAGGTAGATGTAGTCGGTGGCCGCGATCGCGCCGCGGCGCTCGTAGTAGCCGCCGTGGCCGTCCTTCTTCTTGTAGTCCCGCCATTCCAGGTCGTTGACAGTGGTCGCGGAGTCCGCCCGGATTTTGATCCTCGACAGCGAGCCGGCCTGCCACACCTTGTGGGCGTGCTTGCGCAGGGTGTCGTACTTGCTCGCCTCGGTGTACCTGATCTCCCCGTCATCGACGGCCGACTCGCCCCTCCCCTCCGTCTCGCCGCGGACGCACGGCGCCGCCTGTTCGGCCGCGCGGCCGGTGACCGGGGCGGCGTAGGTGACGGTCACAGTGGCGAGGGCGGTCAGGGTCGCGCAGGCGAGCGTGGACAGACAGCGCAGAGGAGTCATCGGCAGCCGGGTTCCCTTGAGGTCGTTGAGCGCAACGGTAGGAGCCGGCTCCGCAGCAGGAGCGGAACTGGTCACGGCGCCACCCGGCAGGGGGTCGGCGCACAGGTGCAACAGGAGCGCGTTGGGCGGCGCAAGGGGTCGAACGTGGTGGACGACGGCGGTCTCGCGGGCCTCTGCGTACCGCACCAGTGCCGCCCGGTCGGCGGTCGGGCGGCATCGACCGGGGCGCCGTCGAGCGCGGAGACTTCGACGGCGACTTCGATGGCGACGGCGTCGTCAGAGCCTGGGAGTCACGTGGGTGGGTGGAGGGATGACTCTGCGACGACTCCAACCGGGGGAGAGGCAGGACCACCACGTGGTGCTGCCGAGGTCAGGGCTGGGAGACGACTTCGGTGAGGCGGTCGGCCGCGTCGACGGCGGCCTTCGCCAGTCGGGCGCCGGGGTGCCGGGTGAGGCGCTGAACGGGGCCGGTGACCGTGATGGCCGCGACGACTCGGTGGGACGCGTTTCGGACCGGCGCGGAGACGGAGGCCATGCTGGGTTCGCGTTCGCCGATCGACTGGGCCCAGCCTCGGCGCCGTACGCCGCTGAGGGCTGCTGCCGTGAAGCGGGCGCCCTGCAGACCCTGGTGGAAGCGCTCGGGTTCCTCCCAGGCCAGTAGGACTTGGGCGGCGGAGCCGACCTTCATGGGGAGCGTGGACCCCACCGGGACGATGTGGCGCAGGCCGGCGGTGCGCTCGGCGGCGGCGACGCAGATGCGCATCTCACCCTGGCGCCGGTAGAGCCGCGCGCTTTCGCCGGTGGTGTCCCGAAGGGAGGTGAGGACCGGGCCGGCCGCGGTCAGGAGGCAGTCCTCGCCCGCGGCAGCCGACAGCTCGCCGAGCCGAGGGCCGAGGACGAAGCGGCCCTGCACGTCCCTGCCGACCAGCCGGTGGCGTTCGAGGGCGAGGGCGAGTCGATGGGCCGTGGGCCGCGACAAGCCGGTGGCGGCGACCAGCCCCGCCAGGGTGGCCGGGCCCGCCGCCAGCGCACCGAGGATCACCGCGGTCTTGTCGAGGACGCCAACACCACTAGAAATATCCGAAATGTCCATGAAGGGGAGTACTCCAGTCTCGGTCCGCGAGCCATGACTCGCGGCGACCTCACGCAGGGGAGGGCAGGGATGATCAGCGGGAAAGGGCCGAAGCGGTCGGCCGGTATGTCGCGGCGATCACGAGACGGGTACGCGGAAAGCCCGGGGCGGACAGCGCCGGGGCGAAAGGCAGCACAGAGAGCACCGTGTCTCCTCATCTTTTCCCGCGCCACGTTGGCGCGGGCCGGAGTTGGCACTGAACCCGACGGCGCGGCGCGAACATTGAGCGCCGAGTCGACCGGGGAGTTGCCGGGGCTTCGTAGGGCCGGTCCCTCCACCCCTCTGGATGATTCGCGAGGAACCATACAAGACTCCCGGGGCTGCCTGCCAACGGGTTCCAGCCAAGGGCGTGGCAGGTCGGGCCGGCCGTGATGCCGCCGGCGGGTGGGCTGGCGGCGTGCAGGCTCCTGCCGCCGATCCGTCGTAGCCGGGACCGTTCACCTGCGATCGAAAAGCCGAACCGATGGCCAGAGCCGAGGACCCGTGCAGAGGCAATACGGGGCAGCCCGGCCGTGAGGCCCGCGCCCCGGTGGCTGAACCGCAGAGCACCCGCCGGGTTGGACGGCCCGCGCAGAGGAACGCGCGAGCTCGGCCGTCGCCCGCCGGCCCCTACTCAGGTTGTGCCAGCGCTTCATCCCGGACGTTGCCGCCGTCTGCCCGGGTCCACACCCACTGGCGCAGCGATGGCGCCGCGTACCTCAAGGGCGCCAGAAAGAAACACCGTGATGTCGCCTCGTAATTCGACGCCTGCCTCGTACCTGCGGCCCCTCAATTGTCCGCACGGGTGCGTGGAGAGAATGAAAAGAATCAGCTCCACAGCTGACTCGCTCGCACGATGGGTGGGCGCCGAAACATTTGGTCGGGGACAGTCGGAATGACGACCACGTGTATTTTCGGAAATCGCGTACATAGCCATGCCGAGGCACGCCGAGAGAGTTTTCCGGACCGCGGGCAACCCGAGCCGGTGTGTGCGCGCCTGTCCCTTGGGCTCTCCTGGCGGGTGAGCAGGAGGGCCACGCCCGCCATCCTGGCCCAAACTGAAAATTCAGTCAACCTCTCGTGAGGGGATCCGGGCGCCTCCGTGGCGCCGCGGGAGAGGCGGGCAGGAATGTGATGCAGATTGCACGCCTCTGGAGGTGGGGGTAAGTCGATCTTCAGTGTTCTTGGTTCGATTGCGGAGCGTTTTTCCTCCGATACGTTCACGATGCAATCATGAATGTGATGCGCATGCACAAGTGCAGACAAAGGGATCGCTGATGATTCGAATATCTCCACCATCGACGCGATGGCGGAATTGGCGCGGGAGGGCTTCCGGCTGTATAGCGGGAAGCGTTGCCCTGACCATGTCCGTCACGCTGTTGGGTGGCGCCGAGGTGATGGCCGGCCCCCTCCCGGCCGACGCAACGGCCGCGGCTGTGAAGCCGGCCGCCTCGCAGGCGGCCGACCTCGCGTCGGCGCGGGTCGCCGCCCGGTTGTCGGGCCAGCGGGTGGAGGCGCTCTCGGAGCGGACCGAGACGTCGACGACGTGGGTCAACAAGGACGGTTCCTTGACGACGGAACTGTCGGCGGGACCGGTGCGGTTCCGGGATGCGGTGACGGGTGTCTGGCGTGACGTCGACGTGGCGCTCGCGGCGCGGCGGGTCGGCTCGGTTGCCTCCAAGGCTCACCCGCAGGGGCTGACGCTGGCGGGGAGGACCGGCGCGCCGGCGCGTTCGCTGCTGGCGGCGCGGTCGGCTCCGGCCATCGGCCTGGTCACCCTCGGGCAGGGCGAGGAGAGGATCACCCTGCAGTGGAGGGGCGGTCTGCCCGCCCCGAAGGTGGACGGCACCCGCGCCACCTATGCCGACGCGGTGCCCGGTGCCGATGTCGTGGTGGAGGCCACGTGCACGGGCTTCGAGCAGTTCGTGGAGATCAGGACGAGGCCCGACGCAGGCTCCTCCTGCACTCTGCCGCTGAAGTCCAAGGGGCTCAAGGTGCGGCAGCAGCCGGACGGCAGCGTGCTGTTCACGGACAGGAAGTCCAAGAAGACCGCGGTCATGCCTGCCCCGGTGATGTGGGACGCGACGGTCGATCCGGTCTCCGGTGAGCACACGCGCCAGGTCAAGGTCGGCATGAAGGTCGTCACCACCAAGGACGGCGTCGACCTGACGCTCACGCCGGACGCCGATTCCTCGCCGATCCGGCGACGAAGTACCCGGTGAGCGTCGACCCGTCGACGTCCGCGCTGTCGAACGTCTTCGACACCTACGTGCAGCAGGGCACGACGGTCGACTGGTCCAACGACGTCGAACTCGACCTCGGCGACCCCGGTACGAAGAACGCCGACGGCACCTACCGCACCGCGCGTTCCTTCGTCTCGTGGAACACGGCGCCGATCTCCGACGCGCTGGTGATGGACGCCAAGCTGTCGCTGTGGAACTTCCACTCCGCCAACTACACCGGCTCGGCCTGTCCGAACCAGCCGTGGGAGGTGTGGTCGACGGGGGCCGCCTCGACGTCGTCGCGATGGACGGCCCAGCCGTCCTGGACCGCGGAGAAGGCCACCTCGTCCGAGACCCGCGGCAACCCCTCCTGCGCGACCCAGCCCGACGGCTGGATCAACGCCAACCTCACCACGACGGTGCAGGAATGGGCCTCCGCCAAGGCCGCCACCAACCCGCCGAAGCCGGTCGTCACGTACAACTACCGGCCCCGCACGGGCACGAAGCAGGAGGCCGGTCCGCCGTACTTCTCCTACTCCGGCGCCTACGTCGTCAACACCACGACGCCGACCCTGCGCGACACGTTCGTCGACCCCAACGGCGACAAGGTCCAGGGTGCTCACCAGATCTTCGACTCCGTCACCGACACCCAGGTCGAAGCGGTCCTGCGGTCGGCCTTCGTGCCGTCCGGACAGCCCGCCCCGCTCGTCACACCGGCCGGTGTGCTGGTCAACGGCAAGACGTACAAGTTCCGCAGCAGCCCCTACGACGGCACGCACTACAACCTGGGCTGGCCGGAGTGGAAGACCTTCACGGTCGACACCGCCGCACCCTCCGCGCCGACCGGCATCGCCACTGCCCTCCGGGACAGGCGAAGAGCTGCCGATAGAGTTCCCTTGGCCGGTGACGCCCTCGACAACCTCCACTTCGCGATCGTGGCAGCGGGCAGGTCACGATTTCTGCGCGTCCTGGCGCATCCCACGAAGCAGCCGACCGCATCTGGGATTTCGCGGAACCCGACGAACTCGCCGAAGCGGTCTCCAGAGCCTACGAGAACACCACCGGTGAACCGTGGCAGGGCCCCCTGCCGGGATTCCACGTGGCCGAACCGGACGCTTCGGCCGACGCCGCGGCCGGGGATCCCCCGTGGCTGAGTCTCGCCCTGCACGGCGAAAGCGAAATTCCCACCGCGTACTTCGACACGGCGACCTCCGTGGCCGAGACGATCCGGAACGACCCGCGCTGGCGTGCCTGGTGGTCGCAAACCGAACCACGGGACCTGACTCTTGAGGTCGGACTCAACCCCCGGGCGGAACGCAACAACTTCACCACCCGCAAGGCGCGGCTCTGGGCATCCTTCCGCAGAGACAGCTCACGATTCGGCGGATTGAACAAGAACACCCTCGCCTACCTCGCCGCCACTGACCTGGAATCCTTCCTCACCCTCGCGGCCACGTTCCTCAACCTCCCCGCCCACCCCTCTGTCCCCCTCCCGTCACACGCCACTCCACCGACAAGCCGTCGCGACGCGGCCCGTACGCGCCTGGAGGAGCTGCGCCGACGGCACGGCAAGAACACTTGGAGGTCATCTCATGTGGCGAGTCTGCGGTAGCAGAGGAGGGTGCAGGCGATGCTGGTGAAGGCGAGGAAATGCTCGGCTTTGCGCTCGTAGCGGCGGTGGAGGCGGTGGCAGCCGGCGCGCCAGGTCATGGTGCGTTCGATGGTCCGGCGGTGGCGGCCAAGTCGCTGCGTCCGGCTCTCACCGCTCGGCACGAGGTGTGTGCGGACCCTCGACGTGAAGCCCGGATCGGCGTGACGTTGAGAGCCGGAAGGCATGGGGAAATATAGCTCTGGGTGACGTGCGTGACGTTCCGCCACGACAGCGGCTCCTTCATCACGTAGCCGTCACCGCGGCCCGGCTGCACCGACGGCGTATCGGTGGTTCAGTGGAATGAGGGGAACCTGTATCCACCACCGCAAGCCGAGGAGGTCGGGCTATGTCTGAATTCAGGCTGGGCGATCGAATCGATGAGAGCACGGAATTCGTCAACACTCCACCCCCTGTGGTCTTCAAGACCCAGCCGACCGGTTACGTTCGGCTGAAGAGCCCCGAGGAACTCCGGGCGTGGGAAGAGGCGGTGCGCCTGACCACGGGCCTTGAGATAGTTGCCGACAGTCTCGCAGGCCACGTCTGCGAATCCGGGTGCGAAGTCGACCTCACATCTCGCAGCGATATGTGTGACTTGGCATGATTCTGGCCGTCTCCTACCGTGAGGACTTCCATGCGGTCGCGGTTCAGCACGCGGTGCGCGGTCGGGGTCATGACTTTCACATCGTGGAGTGCGACACCATCGGTGGACGAGCGGCTCTCTCGTGGCATTCGCACGGAGCCGAAGAGAGCCATGCCCCGGGAAGGGCAACCCTGGTGACGTCCGAGGGCACGACCGTGGATCCGGAGGAGGCGAGCCGTCTGTGGTGGCGGCGAGCCAGGGCTGATCAGGAGATCAGCGACAGGGTGAGTAGTGCCCACGAGCGCAGCCTGATCAACAACGACTGCCGCGGCGCGCTCGCCGGCGTCCTCGCCGCCGCCTTCCACGGGGACTGGGTTTCATCCCCTGAAGCAACCGACCGGTCCTCGGACAAGGTGTATCAACTGGCCGTAGCGAGGGAGGCAGGGTTCCGGGTGCCGCAGACCCTGGTCTCGCAGTCACGTGAGGATGTCATCGCCTTTACCCAGGAAGTCGGACGAGCCATCGTCAAGCCCGTGGTCGGCGCCCGTGGGCCTTCGCTCTACACAAGTTGGATTGACGGACCGGAGTCGATCCCTGAAGAGTCGTTCGAGGTCTGTCCCGCCACCTACCAGGAGTACATCGAGGGCAATCGGCACGTCAGGCTCAACTGTTTCGGTGACCACATGTACGGGGCGCTCATCGCGACAGAAGCGCTTGACTGGCGCCCCGACCTCAATGTGCCCATTTCGGCGTGGCCCGTTCCCGAGTACGTGAGCAGGCAGGTCGGAGAAGTGCTGCGCCGCCTGGGGCTTCGCATGGGTGTGGTGGATCTGAAACTCACACCGGAGGACGAGCCGGTATGGCTTGAAGTGAACCCACAGGGCCAGTTCCTGTTCCTGGAACCACTGACCGGCCAGCCACTGACCGAGCTCTTCGCCGATTTTCTGCTGTCCGCGGCGGCTTAGGCATCATCTCATTTGGTGCATTGGGTTGGCTGTGGGCCAAGCTCCACCGCCTGGTCCTCGACGAGCTCGGCGCCCGTGGCGAGCTGGACGGGTCTCGCTGTGCAATCGACTCGGCGGACATGCGGGACCTGAGAAGGGGAGCTGACGGGTCCGAATCCCGTCGACCGGGACAAGTTCGGGTCGAAGATCCATTTGATCGCGGAGCGGACCGGCCTGCCCCTGTCTGTCGCAATCTCGGGCGCGAACCTGCACGACAGCCAGGCCCTCAAGCCTCTCGTTCGCGGAGTACCGCTCATCCGCTCGCGCCGCGTCCGCCGACGGCGTAAGCCAGGCAAGCTCCACGCGGGACAAGGGTTACGACTACGCCCACCTGCGGAGATGGTTAGGCGGACGCGGTATTACTCACCGCATGGCCCGCAGGGCATCGAGTCCCTCGCAGCGACTTGGCCGCCACCGCCGGACCATCGAACGCACCATGGCCTGGCGCGCCGGCTGCCACCGTCCCCACCGCCGCTACGAGCGTAAAGCCGAGCATTTCCTCGCCTTCACCAGCATCGCCTGCACCCTCCTCTGCTACCGCAGACTCGCCACATGAGATGACCCCTTACCGCAGCCGCCGGGGCTTCCATCAACAGATCGACTCCGGCAAAAGCCCGGTCACTTCACCGAGAAGTCGAGGCCTGTGACCGCTCATCCACGTGTGGCTCTCGGACAGGGAGCTTTTGCTCGGCCCAGATGACCTTGCCCTCCCGACTGTGCCGGGCGCCCCAGCGGTCAGTGAGCTGGGCGACCAGCAGCAGGCCGCGGCCGCCCTCGTCGAAATCCCGGGCATGGCGCAGGTGGGGGGCGGTGCTGCTGGCGTCGAAGACCTCGCAGGTGAGGGTGGTTCGGAGGATGAGCCGTAGTCGGACGGGTGGTTTGCCGTATCGGATCGCGTTCGTCACCAGCTCGCTGACGACGAGTTCGGTGGTGAAACCGAGCTCGTCCAGGTCCCAGGTGTCGAGCTGCTTGGAGGCGAAGGCGCGGCCCTTGGCGACGGCAGCCGGGTCTGAGGGGAGGTCGAGGGTCGCGACGTGGTTGGGGTCGAGCACGCGGGTGCGGGCCACGAGGAGAGCGACGTCGTCCGGGGGTCGGTCGGGCAAGAGTGTGGAGAACAGCCGGTCGCAGACTTCTTCCACCGGAGCCGTCGGTGACCCGGCCAGGATGTCGCTCAGCGCGGCACGCGCCGTATCGACGTCTCGCGTGCGGCTCTGGATGAGGCCGTCGGTGTACAGAGCCGACAGGCTGCCTTCCGGCAGGGTCAGCTGGGTGGTTTCGAAAGGCAGCCCGCCCAAGCCCAGGGGCGGACCGATGAGCACGTCGGTGAGGTCGGCCGGGGCGCTGGTGATCGGAGGCACATGACCGGCGCTGGCCAGCGAGCACGTACGGGACACCGGGTCGTACACCGCGTACAGGCAAGTGGCGCTGAGTTCACCATTGCCGCGACCTTCCTCGCTCTGCATGCGGATGACGACGTCGTCGAGATGGGTGAGCAGTTCATCGGGCATGAGGTCGATGGCGGCGAACGCGCGGACCGCTGTGCGTAGCCTCCCCATGGTGGCGGCGGCATGCAGGCCGCGACCGACGACGTCGCCGACGACGAGAGCGACACGGGCACCGGACAGTGGAATCACGTCGTACCAGTCGCCACCGACGCCTCCCCGGGAACCGCTGGGCAGATAGCGGGAGGCTGTCCGCACGGCTGACTGCTCGGCTGTGTGCCGGGGGAGCAGGCTGCGCTGGAGGGTGAGGGAAGTCAGGCGCTCGTGGGTGTAGCGGCGGGCGTTGTCCATCGACACGGCCGCCCTGGCTGCGATCTCCTGGGCGAGGTGGAGGCCGTCGGTGTCGAACGGGTCCGTGGTCGAGCCGCGGACGAACTGCACGAGCCCTAGGGTGCTCCCGCGTGCCTGGAGCGGCAACAGCAGGACCGACAGCGAAACATCGTCGTCACTCGCCGGAGGCCACCATGGCGAGAACCCCTCCTCCTGGGCCAGGCAAGAGGTACCCGTGGCCAAGGTCCGGGCCGGCCTCGAACGCGGTGGACAGCGGTGCGTCCGGCCGGCGGCGACGGGGAAACCCGTTTCCGTGCTGGGTAGTTGAGCGACCCGCCGAAGCAGCGGCTCGGCACCCGGCGGTTCTGATTCGCCGTCCTCGTGGAGGGCCGACTCGAGGAGGTCGACGGTGACTGCGTCGGCGAAGTCCTCGATGCCCACCGCAGCCAGCTCCTCGGCGGTACGCACGATGTCGAGCGTGCTCCCGATTCGCCGGCCTGCCTCCGAGCTCACGACCAGGTGCCGTCGCAGGCGCCGGTCCCGCTCTTCGTGGTAGGCGCCGACCACCTGCTCCGAGCTGCGGTCCACGTACGTGAAGGCCGCCTCCGTCATGCGCATCGCAGCAGCGTTGAGCAGTTCGGCGTCGTCGGTCAGCCGGGGCGCTTCTGTCTGGAGCAGCTGAAGGAAGCTCAGCTGTCCTATCCGGTAGGCGCGTAGCAGGGAACTGAGTGACAGTCCCCGTCGCGCGAACAGTCCGGCCAGTTCGAGCGCGCCGTCGGGGGCATCGGCCTGCGACGCGTCCAGGCCGTGTTCGAGGACATCGAGAAAGGCGGTGACGTGAGCGGCCGTATCGGTCAGCACGATGGCGGCGAGGTCTTCGTGCTCCCACAGTTCCGGAAGCTTCTCGCTGACCCGTTCCAGGATCACCTCGACCGAGCGGCTGGACTGCGGCCTCAGCTCTTGGGCCAGCCGGCGGAGGAACGCCTCGGCATCGGTCCCCATAGGGAAAGTCTGCGCCATACGAAGGACGGCTGCCACCGGGCGTCAGTGGGCGGCCTTGAATGTCCGCGTGCAGAACCGTCGAACCGATTCGGAGATCTCGGACAGCTGATGACGTTGTCATGCCTGAATGCCTCGACCTGGGATCGACCCGGCTCGACCCGGACTGCCGGCGCCGCCCGGCTTCGCGAGAGCGCAGCCTGGGCCGGCGCCACGGACGGCCGCGCGACCGTCGCCAAGGACAGCACCGGCTGATTGAGCGCCTCGCAGCGAGCCGAAGTGCTCCGTCACGACTCGGGGGATCTCCGGCTACGGAGTTCCGCCAAAGCCACGTTCATGTGCCGGCCGACAGCTGTGCATGAGTGGATTTGCCAGGTTGGTGGGGCGCCCCGTGCTTGTTCGCCCCGCGCTTGTTGCTGTTGAGCGATGCCGTTACTGGAAGCGGGCGACGAAACGGCGTTGCCACGGTGTCTCGACGGCGCGTGGAGCGTAGTGCTCCCGGACGTAGGCGACGGCCTCTTCGTTGGGTACCCCATCGAGTACGGCGAGGCATGCCAGCGCGGTGCCGGTTCGTCCGCGTCCGCCGGCGCAGGCGATCTCGACGCGATCCGTCTGGGCGCGTGCCCATGCCTCACGCAGTGCGGCGGTGGTCGCGGCGCGGTCGGAAGGCAGCCAGAAGTCGGGCCAGCGCAGCCAGCGGCTTTCCCAGGCGACCGGTGGTGGCTGGTGTCCCAGGAGGTAGACCGCGAAAGTGGGCTGCGGGCCCTGGGGGAGTGGCCGGCTCAGTCCCCTGCCGCGGACGAGCCGGCCTGAGGGCAGTCGCAGCACGCCCGGTGTCGTCGGTTCCCACGCAGCAGTCACGGTGGGAGCGTAGCCCCCGTTCGCTTCACGGTGAGGCGGCTTTCAACCGTCGGCCGCCTCAGCGGAAGCCTTTCTCATGGGGAACACGTCGGGGGCCGACACGAGGGTCTTGGCTACGTCCCTGCATACGGCGGCTCCAGCCGATTCACGCCCCGCGCCGGTTCAGCGACGCGTGCGCCCGTCGATCCGGCCGTCGCGGGGATGGTCCGATTTACGGATCACCGGGATGCCCCCGCCTGCTGCTGGCCGGCTCCGTCGGCCCTGGAGACCTGGTCATCGCTGACCGAGGCTTCTGGTCGGTCGAGTCCGCTCACGTATTCGCCATGGCGGGCGCGGATCCGCTGGTCGGACTCCAGCTCAACCACCTCGGCCCCGGCGGGCCGATCAGGTGCGGCACGCAGCCGAATCCTCTCTTGTGTCGCCGTTCGCAGTGGACTTCTTCGCGTACCCGCTCAGATCGGTCAACGGCGCACCCGATAGCGCAGGTGAAGCACCCGGTTGCCCTGAATCACCACGTCAGGATCCTCCAACAGGTGCTGCGCGTGGACCGACCCGAAGCAGCGCTTGCCGGACCCGAACACGACGGGTACGACGTCCATGCGCACCTCGTCGATCAGACCCGCGGCCGGTCCACGACGCGTTATGAGTGACCCCCGTGGTGCGCGTCCTCCGTGGCGGGCGTCGGGCTCGTCGCCGAAGGCGCGTCCGATGCGGGGCCGATCGGCCCGACCGCTGCTCCGAGTGCGTACGACCCCATGAAGACCAGGGCCAGCAGCAGGAGGAATCCCCCCAGAACGATGGGAGGGGAACCGAACCGCCCTGTCGCTCCCACGGGGGACGAGGATTCGCGTGACTTGTCCATCGGTCGCCTCTCCGGAACGCGTCGTGCGGCACCGGGGGACCGGGCCGTGTTTCCGGAGGAGTCGGACGGTCGCGCGGTCCGGTTCCCAGGTGCACGGGCGGGACGGGGGCGCGGCGTGATGCCGCGACCCCGCCCCCGTATCCGTCCTCGAACCGGAGCGAACGGTCAGGCGAGCGCCGGTGCCCGCGTGAACCGCCTGCGGGCCGGAACGCCGCCCTGCGGGGCGGGCGCCGGTGGCGGCCCTGTTTCCTCGGCGCCTTGGACCAGGGCGACCAGGGAGGTCCGGGCCCTGGCGACCCGTGAACGGACCGTGCCGACGGGGCAACCGATGGCCGCGGCGGCCTCGGCGTAGGGCAGGCCCAGGAGTTGGGTGAGGACGAAGGCGTCCTTCCGCTCGGCCGGGATGGCCGACAGCAGCTCGGCGAGCGCGACGCCGTCCTCGAAGCCGGGAAGTCCACGGGGCTGGGTGTGTTCGGCCTCGGCCTGCCAGTCGTCGCGGTCGGACAGACGTGGGCGGGCGGCCGCGTGCCGCAGGCTGTCGACGACCGTCCGGCGGGCTATCGACAGGACCCAGGTGCGGGCCGAGGAGCGTCCCTGGAAACGGGGCAGTGCGGCGAGCGCGCGGAGGAACACCTCCTGAGTGAGGTCGTCGGCCGCCTGACGGTCGGCGCTGAGGTAGGTCACGTAGCGCCGGACGTCGCGGTGCAGGGCGCGAACGAAGAGATCGGCCTTGTCCGGGTCGCCGTCCCGGGCGGCCAGCGCGAGCCGTGTCGTCGCCGCGTCGGTGTCGGCGTCCGGTGCGTGTGGCGAGCGGGAGGGGCTCGTCGGACGCTGAAGGAGGGTGTCGTGGGCAGGAGTCATCGCCACAAGTCCTTATGAGGCAAAGGGAATCCGGTCGGCGCGCGGATGAGGGCGGCGCCGTGCCGGTGACTGGTACGGCCGGCCGCGACCGGGCGGTGGCGGCATGACCGATGCCCGAGGGACGGAACGGAGCCGTCGTGCTCGGGGAGCCGGCTGTCAGAGGACAGCGAGTGCCTGGGGAGGACCTCGGGAGATGACCGCATGGGCGAGGAGGAGCTGGCGGGGAACGCGCTCGTCACCGGCTCGCACCGGCCGGAAGTGACGCCGGCTCCGTACGACGGGGACGAATGACGCGAGCAGCGGGTGCAGGGGGCGGAAGAGCCGCAGGGACGCGGCGGACAGGAGACGGAACGCGGCCCGCTCGCCGTACGCCATCCACAGTCCGCTCAGGAGGGCGGCCAGGAGGTGGGCCGACAGCATGCCGAAGGATGCGGACATGTTTGTCATGTCGTGCCCTGCCGGGACTTCGGAGATCATGCCGACGGACGAGGACAGGTCGACGTGGCCCATGGCCGCGTGCGACATGTGCGTGTGTGCCGCGTGCACGTGGCCCATGGCTGCGTGCGACATGTGCGTGTGTGCCGCGTGCACGTCGCCCATCGGCATCGGCATCGGCATCGCCGTCGCCGTCGTCGGTTGGGACCAGGAGAAGGCCGCGTGGAGTGCGCTCTGCACGACCACGCTCGCCCCGGTGACGGCAAGGAGGCCGCGCTCGCGACTCGCGAGGACCCAGGTGACCGCCACGGTGGCGGCGAAGACGAGAGAGAGCGTCCAGGCGGGCACACCCCGCCCCGACATCAGGATGTGACCGGTGGCAGCGAGCAGCACACAGACGGCCGCGAACATCGCGGCCCGCACTCCTCGCGAACATCGGCCTGGTGTCATGGCACGCCCATCCTTGCACCCCTCTCCGGAGGCGTGAGGGCGCTTACGGACGTCGCGCGGCCGCCCCCTCGACCTGTCGGGACATGAGTACGCGACTGTGACGCGCCCCACAAGAGCGCCTCGGGAACTTCCGGCACGGGCGCCACGACTCCTCGAAGGCGACGGTGTTCGGCCCGATCACCGAACGGGGGAGGAGTACGCGGTGACGAGCGCGGGTACGGCGACGGGGGCACCCGCCGGCATCGGAGGGGGGCCGGCTCGCGGGCTGACCGCTCTGCTGACGACGGCCATGGCCTTCTCGATGATGCAACTGTTCCTGCTCGGTGCGCTGGGTCCGCGTCTCGTCGACCGGCTCGGTGTCTCGGAGTCCGTGCTGGGGCTGACCACCACCGTGGGCTTCGGCACGGCGGCCGTCCTCTCGCCCGTCGGCGGCCGGCTCGTCGACCGCGTCGGCCCCCGCCGCGCCCTCGTGGCCCTGCTCGCCCTCTCCGCGGTGGCGTTGGGCCTGATCGGCGCCGCACCCGGCTCCGGCCTCCTTCTCGTGGCCGTCGCGCTCGGCGGGCTGCCCCAGGCGCTCGCCAACCCGGCGACGAACAAGGCGATCCTGGCATCCGTACCGGCGTCGAGACGAGGCGCGGTCACCGGCACCAAGCAGTCCGGTGTCCAACTGGGCGCCTTCGTCGCCGGGTTGCCGCTCGCCGTGGCTGCGAGCGCGATCGGCTGGCGGGGTGCGGTCTGGGTGGCCGCAGGTGCCGCGCTCATCGCGGCCCTGTGGGCCTGGAGAGGGCTGCCGGCCGACGCGGCACCGCCGCCGAAGCGGGCCACGAGCGGTCCGGCACGGTCCCGCCCCGGTGGTCCCGTGCCCTGGCTGGCCGCCTTCTCGCTCTTCCTCGGCGCGGGCATCGCCTCCGTCAACACCTACCTCGCCCTGTTCGGCTCCCAGTGCCTCGGCATGGGACCCACGGTGGCGGGCGCGCTGGTCGCCGTCCTCGGCGTCGCAGGGATCGCCGGCCGCGTCGGCTGGTCCCGCGCCGCCACACCCGGCCGGGCGCCATGGATGCCGGGCCTGCTCGCGGGCGGGGCGGTGGGAGCGGCCGTGCTCCTGGCCATCGCCGTCCACGTCGGACCGCTGGTATGGACGGCTGCCGTGGCGGTCGGCGTGTTCGCCGTCTCCGGCAACGCCGTCTCGATGGTGCTCGTGATGCAGCGCTCCGCCCCGGGCCGCGCCGGTCAGGACTCCGCGCTGGTCGCTGCGGGCTTCTTCGCCGGCTTCGCCGTGGGGCCACCGCTGTTCGGATTCCTCGCGGAGCGCGGGCGGTACGGGGAGGGCTGGGTCCTGGTCGCCGTGGAGTTCGCCGTCGCGGCGGCCGTGGCGCTCGCCTGGGCGGTACGGGACCGCCGTACGTGCGCGGACGGTTCGCGATGACCGGCACGGGCTGGGCCGAGGAAGCCCTCGACCTCGTGCTTCGCCGCGTGGAGGAGACCTCGGAGCAGGTGGGTGATCGCTTTCCCCTGTACGCCGATCCGGCCGACGGTTGCTGGACGTCCACGGGACGCGGCTCGTGGACGGGCGGCTTCTGGGCGGGACTTCTGTGGCTGCGGGCCGGCCGCACCGGCGGCGACACGGACCGTGCGGCGGCTTCCGCCGCCACCGCCCGACTCGCCCTGTGGGCCGAGGCGGACACCGCGACCCGCGGCCTCATCCTCTGGTACGGCACGGCCCTGGCCGCCGGGGACGCGGCAGCGCAGGCCCTGAGGGAGCGCGCGGCGAAGGCCGCCGTCGGCGCCTTCGACACGGAACTGGGTGTCGTCCCGTGGGGTGGGGCCCTCGGTGGCGCGCGGCTGCGGGCTCGTTCGGACGGCGTCCCCGGCCTCGTACCCCTACTGGCCTCGGCCGGACCCGAGGGGCGGGCGGTGGCCGCCGCGCACGTGCACCGCCACCTGGACCTGTGCCTGCCCCTCGAAGGCACCGGGCGCCCCCGCCCGGCATGGCGCTGGGACGAGACGCACGGCTGGCTGGCCGAAGAGGATCCCGCACCCGGCTGGACCCGCGGTGAGGCGTGGCTCCTCCTCGCCGTCGCGGACGCTCTGCTGCTCGCGGACGCCCCGTTCTGGCGGACGGACCGGCTGACGCAGGCGGCCGAACTCCTGCTCTCCGGCTGCGCGATGCTCGTCGGCCCCTTGGTCCCGTCGACGGACGCCCACCATGCCGACGGCCTGCTCGACACCTCGGCCGCCGCCATCACCGCGGTCGCCCTCATGAAGCTCGCGCTGGTCCCCGGAGCCGCATGGTCGACGGCGTGCGGGTCGCGCGCGGAGGCAGTCCTGCACCGGCTCGCGCACGACCACCTCACCCGGCCGGGCGGGACCCGTCCGGCCGGCATGCTCCTCGACGGCTGCTACGACGCGCACAGCGGCACGGCGGTCCGACACGAACTCGTCTGGGGCGACTTCTTCCTGGCCGTCGGGCTGGCGGCGCTCCTCGGCAGGGTCGACCTCAGGCGTGTGTGACGGCACCCGCTTCTCGGCAGGGTCGACCTCAGGCGTGTGTGACGGCACCCGCTTCTCGGCCGGATCGACCTCAGGCGTGTGTGACGGCACCCGCTTCTCGGCCGGATCGACCTCAGGCGTGTGTGACGGCACCACTCCGGCGGCTCCGCAGGACGCGCCGGGCGACCGAGGAGACGTGCTGCTCGTCCGGTCCGTCGAGGATCCGGGCCGTTCGCCCGGTACGGAACAGTGCCGGCAGGGGCGTGTCGGGGCCGAGCCCGGCTGCGCCGAACACCTGGACGGCCCGGTCCGCTACGTCCTGGAGGGTGCGGGCCGCCGCCGTCTTCGCCAGACCGACCTCCACGTGGGCGTCGCGTCCGTCCGCGACCAGCGCCATCGCCTCGTACACGAGCGGACGTGTCGCCCTCAGCGCCAACAAGGCTTCGAAGACGTGCTGTTGGACAAGCTGGCGGTCCGCGAGCGGCCCTCGTGCGCCCTGGCGTTCCGTGGCGCGGTCGCAGAGGAGGTCGAAGGCCCGCTGCGCCTGACCGAGCCACCGCAACGCCCGCAGAGCGCGGCCCAGTTGGAGCCGCTCGCTTGCGATGGCCAGGGCCTGCCCGGTGTCGCCGACGAGGTGATCACCGGCGACCTCGACGCCGTCGAATTCGATCTCGTACTGACCCGTCGCGCCCAGGATCGGCAGTTCGCGCAGGACCCGGAATCCGGGTGAGGCGGTCGGAACGAGCAGGAGCGACAGTCCGGTGCGGTCTCCTGGCGATCCGCTCGTGCGGGCGAGTACGGTCACCAGGTCCGCGTGCCCCGCGTTCGACACGAACCACTTCCGGCCGGTGACGAGCCAGCCGCCGCCCGGCAGTCGCTCCGCACGGGTCGCCGTCAGCGTCGGCTCGGTGCCGGGTGCGTCCGGTTCGGTCATCGCGTAACAGGTGCGGAGACCGCCGGAGACCACGCCGGGGAGGCAGGCCGAGCGCACCCGGGCCGAACCGTGCCGGGCCAGCATGGTCGCGTCGAGGAGCGAAGCCGAGCCGAGCGCCGCAGGACCGTGGTCGCTGGCCCCCTCCGCCTCGGCGAGCGACGCGTACGCACTCAAGGGCAGCCCCCCGCCGCCCAGTTCGGCGGGGAGGGGAAGTGCCCACAAACCGGCCTTCCGGGCCTCCTCGCGCAGCCGCTCGCGCAGTTCCCCGGCGGGCGGCCCGCCCGCGTCGAGCACCTGCTCCACGGGGAACACACGGTCACGGACGAACGAGGAGACCCGCTTCCGCAGCAGATCGACATCCGTTACGTCATGATCCGTCACTGATTCCTCCATCTCGGGAACTCGGCAGAACACACGTCCGACTGCCTGCCCGTGGAAGTGGTCGGGCGTACCGGCCCCCCGGTTCCCGTGACCGTGGAAGTCCCCGTGCGACGGCCATCGCCGCCGCGCCAGGAGAGGAGAGGCATGGCGTCATCAGCGACCGCGCACACCGCGGTCCGCCGCCCGCTCGACACAGCCCGTCCGCTCGACGTACTGCGGTGCGACATCGGTGGCCCCGAGCCCCTGACCCGGGTCGTCTCCGACCACCTGCGACGACTCGGGGCGACGGTGCGGGACGGCGCCCCGGAGTGCATCACGCTCGGCGGCGGGGGGTTCGCGCCCCTCACGGCCCGCACCGCATGGGGAGCGGCCGGCTCCGGGATCGAGGACGAGGCCACCGCCCAGGCCGTCACCGGTGTCATGGCCGTCCATGGCCGCCGCCACGGTGCCCCGCGCGGCCTCGCCGTCGACTATCTGGCGACCGCCACCGGTGTGCTCACCGTCCAGGGGCTGCTCGCAGGGCTCGTCGGGCACGCCCGGGGCGGCCCTCCGGCCCGCGTACGGACGACGACGGCCGACAGGGCCGGACTGCTCACCGTCTCCCAGTACCTCGCCGCGGCCGGTGCCGACGAGCCGGAAGCCGTCGAACCCGCGCCGGGCGGACCGCCGTTCACCTCCGCCGACGGCGTCCTGTTCGAACTGGAGACGCTCGACCCGGGGGCCTGGGCGGCGTTCTGGCGCGCTCTGGAGGCTCCCGCCGACGCGATACGGGCGGGCTGGCGGCCCTTCCAGTTCCGGTACGCCACCGCCTGCGCGCCCTTCCCGGCAGAGCTGCACGAGGTGACCCGTCGGCACTCGTGGGCGCGGATCCGGCAGGCCGCCGCGGTCTCCGGAGCCGAGGTGTGCCGACTGCGCACGCTCGCCGAGCGTGCCGGCGAGGACGGCGGCGCCGACCCGTGGTCCCTGCGCACGCTCGGTCCGGGCCGCCCGGCGACCGCCGCGGCCGACACGGCGGACCGGCCGCTGGCCGGACTGACCGTCCTGGAGGCGGGCCGCCGGATCCAGGCGCCACTCGCCGCGCACCTGCTGGGCCTGCTCGGCGCCCGTGTGATCCGGATCGAGCCCCCGGGCGGTGACCCGCTCCGGGGCATGCCGCCGGCCTGCGACGGGATCTCCGCCCGCTGGCTCGCGCTCAACCGGGGAAAGGAGGCGGTGGAGATCGACATCAAGGCGCCCGGGGACCGACGGAGACTCCGTGAACTCGTCGCCGAGGCCGACGTGTTCCTGCACAACTGGGCACCGGGCAAAGCGGCGGAACTGGAGCTCGACGCCGAGCACCTCACCACCGTCAACCCGTCCCTCGTCTACGCGTACGCAGGCGGCTGGGCCGACCGGATCGACGACGCGCCGATGGGCACCGACTTCATGGTGCAAGCACGCACCGGCGTGGGGGAGGCCGTCCACCCGGCCGGTGAACCATCCGCCCCCTCCCTCATGACGCTTCTCGACGTCCTGGGCGGCCTGCACGGCACCGAGGCCGTCCTCGCGGGCCTGCTCCTGCGCGAGCGGACGGGCCACGGCGTACGAGTCGACTCCTCACTGCTCGGCGCGGCCGACACCCTCCTCGCCCCAGACCTGTCACGGGCCGCTGCCGGCGTCGATCCCCGTCGCCCCGCCGGATTCCGGCACCCGCTCCGGACCTCCGACGGCTGGATCGCCCCCAGCGACACCAGCGCGCCCGCCGCCGTGGCGTACGACGTCACGGGACTGTGCACCGAGGACGCCCTGGACCGACTGCGCGGCCACGGCCTCACCGTCACCGCCGTCACCACCGACCTCTCCGCCCTTCACCACGACCCGCGCCTGTCCGGCCAGATCGGCCGGGACGCGCACGGTGCCCCCGCCGTTCCCGACCCCTGGAGCCTCGCGTGACCGTCACCCTGACCGACCTGCTCCCCACCGAACTCCGCCGCTCCTGGGTCGTGGACGGCACCTGCCCCGACCTCGACCTCTACAGCCTCTACCGCGCCAGACAGATCGCCGACCTGCACCGCACCGCCGTGATCGACGCCAAGGGCGAGCTCTGCTACACGGCCCTCGACCGCAAGGTCCGCTGTCTGGCCAAGGGCCTGCGCGGGCTCGGCATCGGTGCCGGGGACGTCGTGGGCGTCCAACTGCCCAACAGTCGCAACGCCGTCATGGCGGAGCTCGCCCTCGCCGCCCTGGGCGCGATCGCCCTCCCCTTCCCGGTCGGGCGCGGGGCCGTCGAGGCCGAATCCCTGCTGCGCCGCGCGGAGGCCGTCGCCGTCGTCGCCGCCGTGGAGCACCGGGGGCAGACCCACGCCGCCGACCTCCAGGCCCTGGCCCCGGCGCTGCCCGCCCTGCGGCACGTCGTCGCCGCCGGCCGGGACGTCCCCGACGGAACGATTCCGCTCACACGGCTGCTGCGTACCGACCCCGCCGGCTTCGTCCCGGCCCGTCCCGATCCCGACGGAGCCGCCCGCATCCTCGTCTCGTCCGGCTCCGAGGCGGAGCCGAAGATGGTCGCGTACTCCCACAACGCCCTGGCCGGAGGACGCGGCAACTTCCTCGCCTCCCTCATGCCCGACGACACACCGCCCCGCTGCCTCTTCCTCGTCCCCCTGGCGTCCGCCTTCGGATCCAACGGCACGGCCGTCACCCTCGCCCGCCACGGCGGCACGCTCGTCCTGCTCGACCACTTCACCCCCGAGGCCGCCCTCTCCGCCGTACGGGACCACCGGCCCACCCACATCCTCGGCGTGCCCACCATGATCCGCATGATGCTGGAGACCCTGGAGACCCTGGAGACCCTGGAGAGCACGGACGAGCCCCTGCCCGTCCCCACCGCGCTCGTCCTCGGCGGCGCACCACTCGACGAGACGACCGCCAAGGCGGCGGCCGAAGCCTTCGGCTGCCCCGTCGTCAACCTGTACGGATCGGCCGACGGCGTCAACTGCCACACCGGGCTCCAGCACACCGTGCCGCCCACCGACCGCTCCGGCGTCGTCGCCGGCCGCCCCGACCCCCGGGTCGCCGAGATCCGCATCACCGACCCCGACACCCACGAGCCGCTGCCCGACGGACGGATCGGCGAGATCGTCTCCCGCGGCCCCATGACCCCGCTCTGCTACGTGGGATCACCCGAACTCGACGCCCGCTACCGCACACCCGAGGGCTGGGTCAGGACCGGGGATCTCGGCTTCCTCGACGAGGACGGCCTCCTCCACGTCGCCGGCCGCCTCAAGGACGTGGTCATCCGCGGCGGCGCCAACATCAGCCCCGCCGAGGTCGAACGCGAACTCGTCTCCCACCCTCAGGTCCGCGACGCGGTCTGCGTGAGCGTGCCCGACCCGCTCATGGGCGAACGCCTCGCCGCCTGCCTGGTCGTCAAGGGCCCGACGGCTCCGTCCCTCGCCGAACTGGGGGTGTACCTCGCCGAGCGCGGAATCGACCGGTACAAGCACCCGGAGCACCTGCTCGTCCTGCCCGAACTGCCGCTCACCGCCGCCGGAAAGTCCGACCGCGCCGCGCTGCGGACCCGGATCGCGGAGGACCGGACGTCCGCACTCGCCCAGGCGTGACGACTCGGGGGAGGGCCGCGTGACGGCCCTCCCCCTTCGCTCGTCCTGCGGTCAGGAGCCGCTCATCGCCGCCTTCAGCTCGGCCGCCGCGTTCCGGTACACCGCCAGCAGATCCAGGTCCTCGCCCGGGTAGTTCACGACCGTGACCTGCTTCGCGCCCGAGTCCGGGAGCACGGTGCCGGTCGACATGTGCGCGTTGTCGAGGACGAAGGCGGGCTTCTTCGCCGAGAGGGAGGCCAGCTGTGCGGGGGTGACCGGCTCGGGGCCGTACGTGCCCACCGGCGTGGCACCCGCGAGACCGGCCGCCCAGGTCGTGAAGACCTGGGAGACGACGGCCGGGCTCTTGCCACCCGGCCAGGCGGCCTTGAGCTCGCCGTTCAGCTTCGCGACCTCGCTGACGAGGCCGGCTTTCCACCGCGAGGCGCTGTCCTTCGTGCCGAACAGGCCGCCGAGACGCTCGACCTCGGCTCCGGCCTCGACCGGGTCGTTGTCGAGGTTCACCTCGACGAGCTTCGCCTTCGAGCCGGCCGCCTCCTTGATCTTCGCCGCGTACGGCTCGAACGGCGCGTACAGCACGAAGTCCGCCTTCGCGACGGCTGCCAGATCGGACGGCTTCGGGTCGTAGTCCGGGGCGTGGTGCACGGACTGCGGCACGATCACCGTGATGTCCTCGGCCCCGGCGGCCTTGGCGAAAGCGCCCTCCCACGTGGTCGTCACGACGACCACCGGCTTGCCGACCGCCCCGTTGCGGTCGGTGCCCGCGGCCGGCTCGTCCTCTCCGCAGCCGGCCAGCAAGGGCAGCACAGCGCTCAGTGCGACGAGGGAAGCGAGACGGGCGGTACGGACGCGGGTGCGCGCCATGAGCTGGTTCTCCGTTCGGGAATGAGATGCGCGGCGAGGACGACAAACCCCGCCGTCAGGACGAGGACCGGGCCCGGAGGCCAGTCCAGCCACAGGGCCAGCAGGAAGCCCGTGACGTTGACCGCGACGCCGATGCCGACCGCCCACAGCGTGATCGACCCCAGCGAGCGGCCCAGACGGCGCGCCGCGAGCGCGGGCAGCAGGGTCAGCGCGTCGACCAGGAGCGCCCCGGTCAGCTTGATCGCGCCGGCGACCGCGACCGCGACCAGCACGAGAAGAGCCGTGGTCAGGAAACGGACCGGCACCCCCGAGCACTGGGCGAGCTCGCGGTCGTACAGCAGCAGCGCCACCTCACGACGCCGCCACCAGAACAGCGCGGGCACGACCACGGCGAGCGCGCCGAGAACCACGAGGTCCGCCGTGCCGACGGACAGGATCGACCCCCACAGCAGCGCGAAGGCCCCCGAGGCGTTGACGCCCGAGACGGCGAGGACGAGCAGCGCGGCGGCGATGGCGAGGCTCATCAACAGGCCCATCGCCCCCGAGAGCCCCGACGGCGTCCGGGCCAGCGGCGCGACGCCGGCCCCCGACAGCGCGCACGCCACCAGGGCGCACACCATCGGATCGATCCCCGTCAGCAGCCCGACCGCGATGCCGAGCAGTGCCACGTGCATCATCGCGAACCGCACCGGCATGATGTCGAGCCCGACGATGACGACGCCGATCACCGGAAGACCGACGGCCGCCAGGAGCAGTGCCACCCCGGCCCGCTGGACCGGAACGAGCTGGAGCATGACGCCGAGATCGGCCGCCGCGAGCGTGCTCACCGCACCTCCCGCAGCCGCCCGGCGGCCATCTCCAGGACCCGGTCGCACCGATCCGCGAGCGCCCGGTCGTGGGTCACGACCACGAGCGTGACCGGCAGCGAGGCCAGCACGTCGGCCGCTTCCTCCTGCCCCTCGAAGTCGAGGGCGGCGGTCGGCTCGTCCGCGAGCAGCACCTGCGCGCCGGCGGCGACGCAGCCGATCGCCCGCGCCAGATACATCCGCTGCAACTGCCCACCGGACAGGGTGCCCACGGGACGCGAGGTCAGAGCTCCGACCCCGAGCCGCCCGGCGGCCCGCACCGCCTCGCCGGGCGCACCGCTGCTCGCGAGCAGCTCGTCACCGCGCAGCGGGAAACGGCCGGCCGCGGGCTTCTGCGGGATCCAGGCACACGACCGGCGCCGCCACGCCCACTCGGCGGTCGAGCGCGCGCCGCGCCCGCCGACCTCGATGGAGCCGTACGTCTGCCGGTGCAGCCCGAGGACCGCACGCAGCAGCGTCGTCTTCCCGGACCCGTTCGTCCCCGTCAGCGCGACCCGCTCCCCGGCGGCGATCTCCAGATCGACCCCCACGACGGCCTCGGCGCGACCGTGCCGACAGGCGACCCCGCGCATGCGTATGTCCAGTCCGCCCATCCCGTGCCTCTCGCCGCTTCCGTGCCGGTGCGGTGGAGGAGTCGTACGGCGGGGCCTCCGAGTTCCCGGACGACCGCGGGAACCGGGCGGGAGGGATCGTACGGCGGGGCCTCCGAGTTCCCGGACGACCGCGGGAACCGGGCGGGACGGCGGCCCGACCCCCTTCCCGTCGTCCCTTCCGAGACAGGAGCCCTCGATGAACCGCAGGCAGGTACTCCGTGCGACCACGGCCGTCGGCGCCACGGCCGCCAGCGCCACGGGCGCCCTGGCGGGCACCCGGAGCGCACGCGCGTCCGCCGGCGGGGCGACCGGGCCGCTGCGCGTCCACGTGGTGATGTTCGACGGTGTGGAAGAGCTGGACTTCGCCGCCCCGTACGAGGTCTTCTCCGCGGCCGGATTCTTCACCTCCCGGCCGGTCGAGGTCCGCTACGTGTCGGCGACCGGAGCCCGGTCGGTCACCGCCGCCTACGGCACGACGGTCAGGGATCTGCACCGCTGGGCCCCCGACGAGGCGGACCTCCTCGTCGTCCCCGGCGGCGGCTATGCCCGCCGTGACAGCCCGGGCGTGTGGGCCGAGACCGACCGGGGCGTCCTGCCGCGCGCCCTCGCGGCGGCTTCCTCCCGCCCCGGTCTCACCCTGGGCGCCCTCTGCACGGGGGTCATGCTGCTCGCCGCCGCCGGGCTGACGCGTGGCCGTCCCTGCACCACGCACCACAGGGCGAAGGCCGACCTCGAACGACGAGGCGGCCTTGTGAAGAACGCACGGGTCGTCGACGACGGGGACCTCGTGACGGCCGGCGGCATCACCTCGGGCCTCGAACTCGCCCTCTGGCTCACCCGCCGCGAACTCGGCTCCGACACGGCGACCGCCCTGGAGGCCATGCTGGAGTACGAGGCCCGGGGCACCGTATGGACATCGAGGCCCGCTGCCTGAGACCGGGACGGCCGGTGAGGGCCGAGCCGGGCGGGTCGGCGCGGCCGTCGGCCAGTGGCGGGCGTGGGCACGGTGGCGGGCGTGGGCACGGTGGCAGGCGTGGGCGGCTCGCGGTGAACGAGGCCGCCCACGAGGCGGGCCTGAACGCGGCCTTGCTGGTCAAGGCAGCTCCTCGGCGGACGCGACGGCGGCTCCCCGGAGCCGGACCAGGACGGCGGACCGGCCACCGATCGCCTCGCCGACACCCTGGTGGAACTGCCCTGCGTGACCGGCGCCCGTTGATCCGAGCGTGGGGGGAGGGCGTGGGCGAATGCCACGCCCTCCCCCCGGTGTCGTCGGTTGCTCGCTTCCGCTTCCGGCCGCCGCGATCCGCTCGGGGGGCCTTCGTCAGGTCACTCGGCCGACAGGCGCGGCGTGCGCGGCGGCACCGTCCGTCGGCGGCCGGTCTTCTCGAAGGCCGCCGCGAGGGAGAGCAGGGCGTTGTCGTCGTAGGCGCGGCCCGCGAAGGTCAGCCCGACGGGCATGCCGGTGTCCGTCATGGTGCCCATGGGCACGGTCACCGTGGGGATGCCGAGGTGGCGGGGGACCAGGTTGCCGTTGGCGACCCAGACACCGTTGCGCCAGCCGAGGTCGGCGGACGCCACGCTGACGTCCATGTCCGCGGGGCCCACGTCGGCCACCGCGGGGAAGACCACCGCGTCCAGGCCCAGTCCGTCCATCCACAGCTCCAGGTCGACGCGGCGCGTCTCCTCCAGCCCGCGCAGTCCCTGCTCGAGGAGCGGCATGTCGGCGAGGGACGCGTACGGGCGCTCGCGCACGAAGCGGGGGTACTCGCCGATCGTGTCGTCGAAGCCGTCGTACCGGTCGGGCAGCTCGCCCTCCTGCTTGGGCCATATGCGGTCGCCGTCGACGTCGGCCAGGGTGGAGAGCGCCGGGTCGCCGTTGGCGCGCAGGAAGTCGTCCCAGGCCCAGGCGGACAGGTCCTCGATCTCGAAGGCGAGGTACTCGCGGCTGACCAGTCCGCGCGTGTACAGCGAGGGCGCTCCGGGGCGGTCGGACTCGTAGTTCGACACCACGGGGAAGTCGACCTCGACCACCTCGGCCCCGGCGGCCTCCAGGTCGCGGCGGGCGGCTTCCCAGAGGGTGATCACCGAGGGGCGCGTGTCGATGCGCTGCCCGGTCTGGCCGCCGATGCCTCCGGCGGGGTTCGTTCCGGCGGCGGGGTCGGCGTTGATGTACATCCGGGGCACCCCGACGCGCTTGCCGGCGAGAGCGCCGGACGCTGCCTCGGCGTCGGCGGGCGCGAGGGCCGGGTAGGAGGCGGGACGTACCTGCGACGCCGGGGGCAGCGCCAACCACGGCTGCGCCCGCCACAGGTCCCCGCGCGTGTGCGGGTCGTCGGCGACGATGACGTCGAGCAGTTCGAGCAGGTCGGCCATGGTGCGGGTGTGCGGGACCACGACGTCCATCGTCGGCACGAGCGGCCAGTTGCCGCGGACCGAGATCACTCCGCGGCTGGGGGTGTAGGCGCACAGCGCGTTGTTCGACGCGGGCGCGCGCCCCGAGGACCAGGTCTCCTCGCCGAGGCCGAACGCGCCGAAGGACGCCGCCGTCGCCGTGCCGGAGCCGTTGGAGGAGCCGGAGCCGTAGGCGCTGGTGAGCCAGTCGGCGCTGTACGGGCTCTCCGCACGGCCGTACACGCCGCGCTGCATGCCGCCGTTCGCCATGGGCGGCATGTTGGTGAGCCCGATGAGCACCGCGCCGCCCGCGCGCAGCCGCTCGATGGCGAAGGCGTCACGCTGGGCGACGAGGTGCTCGAACGCCGGGGAGCCGGACGCCGCCGTGAGCCCCTCGGCGAGGTAGCTGTCCTTGGCGGTGTACGGGATGCCGTCCAGCGGGCCCAGCGTCTCGCCGCGGGCACGGCGGGCGTCGGAGGCCTCCGCTTCCGCCCGGGCGTGCGGGTTCATCACGACCATCGCGTTCAGAGCGGTGGCCGTACCGGGCCGGTCGTACGCGTCGATCCGCGCGAGATAGGCGTCGAGCAGGCCGACCGCCGTCGTCTCGCCCTTCTCCAGCGCTGCGCGCAGGTCGGCGATACAGGTCTCGACGACATCGAATCCGCTCGTCATGTGGGTGTCTCCTGGGGGTGAGTAGGGCAGGCGGGCCGCTGGCCGTCGGGGCGACCGCGCACTGCCGGCCGTCACACCCCATCGCTCTGACTTGATTTTCAGTCTAGACTAAGAGTCTAGAATTTCGGAACCTACACTTGAAACCTGGATTTCCGGAACCGAAAGTGAGCGCATGCCGACGTCAGAGACCGGGCCCGTCGAGAACGGCGCCGCCTCGCGGCCCGCCGCCCGGGTCCCGATCGACAGGAAACGTCAGCCCAGCGGGGACGACGCGCGGGAGCGGGCCATGCGGGCCGCCATCAGCGTCATCGCCGAGAAGGGCACAGCGGCCCTGCGAATGTCGGACATCGCCGCCCGCGCCGGCATGAGCACGGGCCACATCCTCTACCACTTCGGCAAGAAGGACCGGCTCCTGCTCGAAGTCCTCGCCTGGAGCCAAGCGGACCTCTGGACCCGGTTCCAGCACGCCGCCGACCAGGCTGCGTCTCCCGCCGAGAAGCTGGACCTGTTCGTACGCTTCTACCTGCCCCGCCACCAAGGCGACGAACGCTACGCACTGTGGACACAGGTCCTCGCCCAGCGCCACGACGAAGCGGGCCACCAGATCCTCACCGAACTGCTCGACGGCTGGGACGAGCGCCTGGAAGCCATCCTGCGCGAGGGCCGCGACCTGGGACACTTCGCCGACGTCGACCTCCCCGAGTTCACCATCCGGGCCGTGGCCATGTTGAGCGGACTCTCCGAGGACGTGATGTTCGGCCGCTCCCGCTGGAGGCACACCTCCCCTCACACCTTCGCCCTGTCCGCCCTCGAACGCGAACTGCGTCCCGCCGGCCAGGACTGACCACCGGAACCCGGTGCCCGCGGGCGTCACCGGCGGATTCGACCCAGGGCGCTTCGGAGCGGAGCGGATGCGTCGGACGCGGTGACATCCCTGGTGCGGTGCCAGATTGAGCGGGCGGGCGCGATGACGGGGACGTGTCCCGAGCGGGGCAGCGCGCGTCGGCCGGTCAGGGAGACGAGTCGGTCGCCGAGCAGCCAACTGACGATTCCGGCGCTGGGTGTCGCCGCGAAGCCGATGGTGGCCGGCGTCATCGTTCCTGTGGCGATCTCGTATCAGGCGTGGCCATGGTGTGAGGCCGCAGCTCCCACGCCGACGACCACGCGCGAGGCTTCGAGGAACACTGTCGCAGTGAGCCTCCACGCGGTCGCCCCACCAATCCGTGTCGATGGATGCTTGGCGGAAGGGGCAGCCGATGTTCGCCAGGTGCCCCTTCAGTCGACGAGGGTCACTACGTCGTGCCACGTCACGTCGATCTCCACGCTCACCCAGTCGGCAGCTCCGGGAGTCAGGTCTTCGACGAGAGTGATGACGCGATCGACGGTATCGTGATCCGGCTGCCACCGCGGATCACTTGGAATGATCGACAGGACGTCATCGCTCGTAGCTTCCCCACCTCGTCAGGCCACTGCCACGTCGGGACGCGTACGCCTCCCGCCGCGCGGCGTCCAAGCGCTCGCGTCAGCTGGCAGGGAGCGTCACGCGAGATGAGGGGTATTCCCGCTCCGCCCTGGTGGGAGGGAGGTTCGGGTCAGCGATGTGGTCGGCGACGACGATGGGCCGGGCCGGCCTCAGACTGGCTCGACCCGGAAGGATGGAAGCAGTGGCGAACCATACTCACCCGCCTTCCTCGCCCCGCCACCCCTTCCATCGCTCTCTTCGACGTCCCGCCGCAACGGAGCGCCATTCAGCACGGAGTTGAACCAGAACCCGTCTCGTGGACAAAGCCACCAGGCCCTGGCCGGTGCTGCCATCGGCATCTCCAAATGCCGCCCGGAAGTTCACCACTTGGCCGCAGTCGTACGAACACCGGACCGGTTCGGCGCCGGGTCGCAATTCAGCCGATCTACGGCTCCAAGAAGAACCAGCTTGTCGGCACCATCTTGAACGTGGCGTCTTCCTTTGCAGAAGCCGGGTTGACGCCCAGGGATTCGACGTAGACGTGATAGTCGCGGTGCCGAATCCATCGGTCGCGGAAGTTGAACGACTGGAGGGAAACCCAGCCGGCATCCACGTTTCCAGCCTTTCCGCCACGCAGGAAGTAGAGTGAATCGTCCAGGAAGCCGTCGACGGGCGCCGGGGGGTTCCAAGCCTCAAGATAGAGCCGGAAGTTCCGATGGCGTAGGTAGAAATTTCCCTCGTCCAGACGGACGGACTTGAAGCGGACCGTGGGCGCGGTCTCAGTGCCGTCGAAAGCGTTTCCGCGCTCAACTTGGAAGACGAATCGGGACTTCCTGTTCGGATCGAACGGATTCAATTCGCCTTCAAAATTATGGGATTGAATGTACATGTCTTGACGATTGAATGACTGAAGATTCACCATCTCTACCATTTTGACTCCTTCAAGCCAGCAAGGTGTCAATTTCCATGCTAGAAGCAATGGTGCGGCTACGCGCCTTGAGTGCGTGGCGGTGTGCAGGCCCACCGATCCATGCCCTACACGCCGACCGACGCGCCGACGCACCGGCAGTGAGCCCAAGGTCTCCCACGACCCGATCGCCGACACCCTCACCCACGGCTGGGACAGCCTGACCGCTTCGACCACCCCAGCCGGCACATCGCCGTCAGGGCTGTCCTGGTCTTTCGTGCATGTCTCGCGCCAGGCTCCGTGAACTCTGCTCAGCGGAATGGGGAGTCATTCGGACTGTGCGGTATTCCTGTGATGCCGTGGTGGGGGAGAGGTTCGGTTCGGGGGTCGGTCTGTTGGCACGGTGGCGGTCCGTCAGGAGGGCTTTGATGGCGTTGCGGGTGGGTAGGGAGTCCGAGGTCGTCGAACCGTGTGGTGATGAGGTGGGTGTGGCGCCAGCACAGGTTGTGGTCGACGAGAGCGTTCAGGTAGCGGTGTTGGGCCGGTGTGAGAGGGGTGCGCTGGTCGTGGCCGGACGGGAAGGCCGCGGCGAGCAGGGGCCCAGTCGTCGGCGATGGTGAGGTTGCTGCACAACGACACGGAGGCCAGGGCGGCCGGCAGGAGCTCCTCGAAGGTATTGGTGCGGTCGATGGCCGTGGCCACGAGGGCGTGTCGCAGGGGGCCTTCGAAGTGTGGAAGCCGGTTTCCGGCCCAGGGGTCGGCCTTGGTGGGTTCGAGAAACCAGGAGTCGGTGAGAGCGTCACGAGATGTCTCTGCCTCAGCCTGACGATCTGACTTCGCTGGTCCTGCGTACCGACTTCGGCGACGAGGGGGCATGGGACTTGGTTCGCGCCGCAGTTGATGCGGCTGGCGAGTACTCCTTTGCGACGTATGTCAGCGATCTCCGCTTCGTCGACGTGGGGACCATGCCTTGATGGTAGAAGAGGCTGCTGCGGACGAAGACGACCAGATCGGCGACGTGTTCCTGGCGGACGCAACCACGCTGAACGACCCAGATCACCCGCTCCTGGTCATAGATCTCTCAAACGAACCTGGGGAGACGTTCAGGGTCCCCGCTCGGTGGTTCCCTGACGTCTCGGCCAACCTCAGCATCGCCAACATGGACTTTGTGGAGTTCGCCGACGCCACTGATGAATCACGAACCTTCCGCGGTTTCGACGAAGGGTGATGCCTTCTCGTTGCGGCCCGCCGGGGCGGGCTACCACGCCAGTTCAACGTGGCTTCTCGGATGAGCCGACAGCTCATCAGGTCGATCGTCGCGGGGCTGATCATGGCTTCGGATCGGGTAGGCAGGGCTTCGTAGTCGTGGGCGAGGCGGCGGTGATGCATGAGCCAGCCGAAGATCCGCTCGACGACCCAGCGCCGCGGGATCACCTTGAAGCCCTTCTGGGCGGGTCGCGGCGGATGGCTTCGACGTCGATGCCGAGCCGAGCGCCGTGCTCGACGGCTTTGGTGCGCTAGCCGGTGTCGGCCGAGGCCTTGGTGATGCGGGGGCGGTCGACGGCCATGCTCGAGAGCAGGTGGATGCCGCCGACGTCGTCGGAGACACCGGCTGCGGTGACCAGCACGGCTAGAGCGTGTCTCTTTGATCGGATGGTCAGTTGATCAGATGTGTCCGTCCGATTAGTGAAGCCGCGCCATCTTGAAGTGGCTGGTCAGCGGGGGTGGCGTGACCTCGTTTCGGGGTGCTCGTGCTGGTGGCGGGCGGCAGTCTGTGTTGTAGATCGTCCGGCGGGGTGGTTTCGCCGATGAGTTCACCGTCCTCGAACGGTCTACCCAGCGACACGACCGTTCTCGACAGGAGTGCCATGTCCACCATCCAGCCCGTGATCCTGACTGCCGACCAGGACGTTCTGCTCGGCTTCTATACGAAATTGTTCGGCGCTGAGGAGATCTTCCGGGTACCGGAGGAAGGCGCCGCCTTCTACCTCGGCCTGCGCATCGGCGACACCGACCTCGGGCTGGTGGCCAAGGCGAACCCGGGCACCGGAGCGGCGCCGCGGATCCTGCTCAGCATCGGTGTCGACGACGTCGACGAGACGCTCGCCCGGGTGGAGGCGCTCGGCGGCTCGGTCAACGGAGGCCCCAACGACATGCCGTGGGGACAGCGCGTCGCCCACATTAAGGACCCCGATGGCAACCCGGTGAACCTCACTCAGCCGATCCCGGCCCGGTGACGCGGTTCCGAGGGCATGTGCTGATCGTGGGCTACCTGCGGTAGAGATCAATTGTCGCTAGTGGCCTCGATGTTCGTCAGGACGAGCAGCGCGCGAAACAGGTGGGTGGCACGGGCGGGGTCAGTCCGGAGCTTGGTGAGGATCCGCCAGTTCTTTAGATGGGCAAAGCCGCGTTCGACGGGGACGCGTCCGGCGGCAAGTGCCCGGTTGGCGTCCTTCTGGCCGGGGGTCAGCTTGCGGGCGCGGGTGGCCTTGAATCCGGTGACGACTACGGGGTTGTCCGTATCGTCGTCCAGGCCGAGGAAGCCCAGGTCGGCCAGGGCGCCGAGGCCGGCAGCGCGCAGGTGGGCCAGCAGGTGGTCGCGGCGGGCGGCGGTGATGTCGTGGGTGCGGCCGGGCCGGGCAGCAGATATCCAGATCAGCCGGCCTTTCTCGTCGGTCAGGGCGAGGACGTGCAGGCCGTGACGGTGGTGCTTGCCCGAGTAGTTCGGCCGGTTCGCCTTCCCGGTGCGGCGCTGGGTGGGGATGAGGGTGCCGTCGATCAGGACGACCTCGCCGCCCCGCCGGGCGATCTTCTTCAGGGCGCGGTCCAGGCGTGGGGCCTTCGCGGCCAGCAGCCGATCAGCTCGTCCCGCCAGCGACGCACGGTGGTGGCGGAGATGTCGTTCCCGCCGGCCATGTCGGCTAGGCGCTGGTCGTGCCGCAGTACGACGGCCAGGACGATCACGGCGGTCTTCCCAGGTGGCAGTGTCCGCCACCTCGACCGTATCGCTTTGAGATGGCGTCGCAGCAGGTCGGCGAGGTAGGACAGGGTGCGCGTGGACAGCGGCAGGCGGCACTGGTAAACCAGGGACACGGCGTCCCCGGCCCGGTCTTTGGTTTTCGTCACACAATCCCAACGGCCACCGGGGGCGCTGCAGTTACGCTCCCGGGCGCCGTCGTTCGTGCTCCCGCCAGGGTCATGGGCGGACGGTGAACCGGCCGTCGGGCCGTTTGTGCAGCCAGCCGCGGTCTGCGAGCTTGGTCAGCTTTCCGCGCAGCGGCTCCAGCTTGCCCCGCACCCCGACCTCCAGCCCCAGCACCTCACCGATCTGCCGGGTCGCGACCGGACCGGCGGCCTGCCGCACGGCGACCAGGATGCGCTGGTACTCCGCCGGCAGCGCACTCTCCGCCACGCCCGGCGCACGGTCCGGGACCAACCGCACCGACCGCCCCGCCACCTGGACGACCGGCGAGCCGGCCGCCGCCCGCTCCTCGGCGATCTGCTCGCCCATCCGCCGCAAAACTCGCTCGGCCACGGCGAGCTCGTCCCGCTCGGCCCGCACCTCGGACAACTGCTTGGCCGGCTGTTCCTCGAGTTCGTCCAGCTCCGCACGTCGCGCGGTGATCCGCTCCACCACCTCGAGCTCCATACGGCGGATCGTAGGAGCGGCCCCGGCAGTGCCGGACGGGAATTGCTGATGCCGGCCGATCCGGTCCGCGGCCGACGGTGGGCCGACCACCGCCGAACCTTGGAAGCCATCGCGTGGAAGTACCGCACCTGCTCTCCCTGGCGCGACCTGCCGGACGAGCTCGGCTCGTTCCGGACCGCCCACAAACGCCTGATCAGGTGGGCCGTGGACGGCACCTGGGAACGCATCCTCGCCGCAGTTCTGGCAACTGCCGACGACGCTGACGACATCGGCTGGACCGTGTCGGTGGACTCCACCGTCTGCCGAGCGCACCAGCACGCCGCCGGAGCCAGGAAAAAGGGGCTCCAGGCCGGGCCGAACCCGACGATCACGCGCTCGGACGCTCCCGCGGCGGCCTGAGCACAAAGGTCCATCTCGCCAGCGACGCCCGTGCACGGCCCCTGGCCCTTCGCGTCGCCGCAGGCCAGGCGGGCGACGCCCCGGCCTTCGAGACCGTCATGGCCGCCATCCGCGTTCCGCGAAGCGGCCCCGGACGACCGAGGACCCGCCCCGATGTCGTCCTGGCGGACCGCGCGTACTCATCCCGCGCGATCCGACGTCACCTCCGCTGACGCGGAATCCGCGCTGTCATCCCCCAGCCCTCCGACCAGATCGGCCACCGGCTGCGGCGAGGCAGTGTCGGCGGTCGCCCACCAGCGTTCGACGCCGAGGCATACAAGCAGCGCAACTCAGTCGAACGCTGCATCAACCGGCTCAAGCAGTAGCGCGGCCTGGCCATGCGAACGGACAAGCTCGCCATCGCCTACCAGGCCGCACTCCACCTCGCCGCCATTCTCATCCGGGCACGGCGATAGCCCGCTCAGCGATCGACCACCCAGCGCGCGTCCGCAGGCCAAGAGCCCGTGCCAACGATCTGCTTCACGAGCCGGAACGCCTCACGGAGGGGGACGGTGTCCTCATCCGGGTACTCGTCGTCCTGCCCATTGGAGAGGACGAACCCGCCGCTCGACCCCTGGGCCCCGGGGTCCACGGCATGCTCGCCGGGATCGCCCTCGTCTTCGAGCAGCATCACCATCGCGCGCTCGGCATTTGTCACGAAGGCCAACGACCGTCCGGACGAACTGATCAGCCACGTCTCCAGCTGCCCGCCGTCGATCCTCGATTGAAGAGCCTCCAGCACCACCTCGGACGACACAGGCACAGGGCTGTCGTCACTGATCACCCAAGACTCGATCACGAGCACGACGATCTCACGGGCGGTTCAAAGAGACAGTCCCTAGGAGGAGCCCGAGTGTGACGACGCCGATGTGCCGCTCGCGGTGTTGGGATCCGACAGGAGCGAAAGGACCGAAACGGACCTCCGAAGGGCGTCGCCCGCCCCATCTGTCACATCAGACGTCCACTGTCTCAGCCGCCTCGAAGCGGTGCAGATGTGTCAGCTCTGGCGGCAGGCCCCGGAGCGTCAACCCGTCCATAGGTGACCGGCTGCTGTTCCGGGACCAGCAGCCGGGCTGTTCGCGGTGGCATCGTGCCACGGGTGGCGCCTGATTCCCCGAGTTTTTGCTGGGTTCGTACAACCATCCGCACGCTCGAGAGTCATCTATGACGAGTGCGCCGCAGGCGTGTTCGTTTCGTTTACGGGGGGACCCACATGACTCACCACATATTCCTGCGTGCCCGGATGCTGCCGGCCGTGGCTGCGGCCGGGGTGCTCGTGCCCGTCGCCGTGGGCGCGGCGCCTGCTGCAGCGGCTACCGCGCCGCAGGTCAGCTGCACGTCGGGCAAGGCCGGGCTCGCCGCCAAGCTGCAGAGGGACATCACCGCCGCCCTCGCCACACGTGCCGGCACGGTCGCTGTCGGCCTGCGCGACCGCACCACGAACACCACCTGCACCCTGCGCGCCACGACCGCCTACGACTCGGCCAGCGTGGTGAAGGTGACCGTCCTCGCGACGCTCCTGTGGGACGCCAAGAAGACCAACCGGCAGCTGACCGCACGCGAGTCCAACCTCGCCACCGCCATGATCACCAAGTCCGACAACGCCGCCACCACCTCCCTGTGGAACCAGCTCGGCGTCACCAAGGTGAAGGGCTTCCTGGCGGCCGCCGGCATGACGCGTACGGTGCCGGGGTCCGGCGGCTACTGGGGGCTCACCCGGATCAACGTCACCGACGAGCAGCGGCTGCTCTCACTGATCACCGCCAAGAACAACGTCCTGAGTGACAACGCCCGGGCCTACATCCTCAAGCTCATGGGCAACGTCATCACCTCGCAGAAGTGGGGAACCCCCGCCGGCGCGCCCTCCTCCCTGTCCGTGCACGTCAAGAACGGCTGGCTGCAGCGCGCCACACGTGGCTGGCGCGTGCACAGCATCGGCACCTTCAAGGACGCCGCCCACGACTACACCATCACCGTGCTCACCGACGGCAACAGCACGATGACCTACGGCGTGAATACGATCCAGGCCGTGTCCAAGGTGATCCACCGGGACCTGATCCCGACCGCGCGCACCGCCACCCGTTACGTACCGACCACCACGCCCAGGGAGGCGTACGTCGCGGTGCCCCAGGGCTGACGCCCTCGATCACGCGCGAAGAGGGCGAACGGAGCACGTGAGCCACACTTCCCGCAGCGTCCTGCGTCGCCTCCTGCCACACCCGAGCTGGAATACCTGCTCCGGAAGCACTGCTTCCCGCACCTGCAGGGGATGGCCCCGCCGGCCATCGGGATGGCCGTAACCGCCGTCCCCTGCCTCCCGCACCGCGCGGAGCAGGGGACGCCGCCCGCCGCGTACGGCAGGGACGGTCCCACCCGCCTGCTCCGCGGCAAGCTGCGCACACGCTGCTTGCCGCTCGCGCGGGGTTGGGCCCCGCCGCGCACGCGGCAGGGCCCAACGGGTCCTTCCCCGTCTTGTCCGGGGCGCCTGATTCCTGCGCGCGAGGGGACACCTCCCTCACGCTGCGAGGGCGGAAGGCGCTGTGGCGAGGCCGTGGCGAAGAGCCCGAAGGCCGCAGCGAGTGTAGCGGCGGCGCGTCCTGATCGAGACGTGTGGTGGAAGACCTTCCTCCCAGGAAAGTCAGCACTCAGGCATGAGGAATGTGCGGCGTCGAGCTTGCTCGTATGGGCCGGGCCGGAGCAACGGTGTCCGACTGTCCCGGACATGAGCATTGCTGGTCCGACCTGGTCAGAGTCCTGTCCCGGACGCTGGCGGGCGCTGCTTCGACCCCGACCGTCGCGAAAGAGCGAAAGCGGTTCCGGTGCAGGACCCTCCGGACCGGTTCGGTCGGATCATCTAGTGAGGGAGCTTTGGCTCTTCCTGGTTTCCGGGGCGGTTCTCGTAGCGTTGCCAGGCAGCGTCCACCGGGCCTCGGCTTTGGCCGGGCAGGGGCTGTAGTGCCGCCTGATGCGGCTGGCGACCTCAGCAGTGACCATGTTCCTTCTCCCTCGCCTTGACCACCAGGTCAACGACAACAGGCGACGGAGGGAGTTGCCGGGGGAGGACTGAAGCGCTGTGCATGCCGTAGGAAGTGTCGCCTCCCCCAAGTCGTTGCATCCGTGCTGCTGTCAGCTACCTCCCGGGCGATCCCTCCTCTTCGCTTCTCACGCGTTCTTGTCGGCTTCGCCGGGGTGAGTTGTCGTTCAGTTGCTGCGGGCGGTGATGTTGCCGTAGGAGGTGGTGGCGTGGATGGCGAGGGCGGCGTCGGCGCCTTCGCTGTTGGTGAGGCTGTTGGAGATGCGGCCGTAGGCGGTGCCGGCGTCGAGGGTGGCGGAGGTGCCGCGGGCGGCG
>NZ_JNWK01000038.1 GCF_000716445.1 Streptomyces wedmorensis | reverse complement strand
GTGGGGCGGGAGCTTGCAGCGGCGGTCACTCTCACGGGTGACGGTGAGCATGGATACCCACTCGACCAGAGCGTGCGGCAGGTCGAGTGCGGCAGGATAGGGAACCAACAGGGCTCCTGTGCCGATGGGTTGAGACTTCGAACACCTCCCTCAACGACGAGGGAGCCCTGTGCGTTGCGGTTCTCATCCTGACTCGGCCTGGGTCACTCGATCAGTGGCCACTCTGAAAACGCTCACTCGTCCGCGGCCCTCGTGAACGGGTCATGCCGCTGCGGCTGCGCCTCGGCCAGCCAGCGCAAGGCCCACGAACGCGCTGCCTGCGCCACCTCTACGCCGGCCAGCGAGCAGGTGATGACGGCGTTCTCCAGGATGCGCGGCTCGGACGGAACACGCCAGGCCCCGTCCATGCCCTGGGCGCCCGACGGCGAACTGCGACGCCCTCCCCGGACAGCGCCCCGCCGCCGCGGCGACACCCGCGGTCACGAGCCCGGTCGCCTGTACCGAAGCGACGGCCACAGACGAACTGACGGTGCGAAACATTCCTCACCCTTCCAGAGAGACCCCGCATGCCTTTCCCACCCGACCGCGCGACGAATCCCGGAAGTGATCAACGCGACGCCGTGCCCCCCGTGGCCGGAATTTCGCGGTGCGGTCCGAAACCGTCGTCGCCGTCACCGCGATCACGAATGCGGTACGGCCCGTGTACAGGGGACGCGCCGGCTGATGGGCGGCTCCACCTCGGCGGGGGAAGATCATGCCCATCGGTCGACCGAGGCAATCGGGGCGCTGGGCTTGGCCCACAAGCGCGCAGCCCGGCATCCGTCCGGACCAGGTGTCTCTTCATCTCAGTGGGCCGGGGCCAATGATCATCTGACGGGTCCTTGAGGATAACGTCAAGGGCGTGCCAGAGACCGAGAACTCCCCCGCCGCGCTCCTGCCGCGCCCAGAGCGCCCACGCGCTGTCCCGATCGGACGGGTGGCCGAGCTGCTCGGCATCGCCGGCGCTACGGGCGACGTCCTGGTCACGGGCATCACCCACAGTCACTCCGCAGTTCTGACGGGGGACTTGTACGTGGCGCTCCCGGACAGCAGGACGGATGCCCGGGAGGCGGTGGCGACCGCGCGGGCGGCCGGGGCGGTAGCCGTACTGGCGGAAGAGGCCGCGGCCAAGCAGTTGGACGGATGCGGGTTGCCGGTGCTGGTGGTGACCGGGCTGCGGTCGCGACTGGCGGAACTGTCCAGCTGGTTCTACGGACGGGCGGCGGACGGCCTGCTGAGCTTCGGGGTGACCGGCACCAACGGGAAGACCACCACCTGCTACCTGCTGGAGGGCGGCCTGCGCGCCGCCGGGCGAGCCCCTGGCCTGCTGGGCACGGTGGAACGGCGGCTCGGTGCGCAGCGGTTCGCGGGCGAGCTGACCACCCCGGAGGCGCCGCAGCTGTACGCGTTGCTGGCGGTGCTGGCCGAGCGCGGCGCGGACGCGCTGGCGATGGAGGTCTCCAGTCACGCGCTGCGTCTGGGCCGGGTGGACGCGCTGGTACTGGACGTGGCGATATTCACGAACCTGACGCACGACCACTTGGACTTCCATCCCGACATGGAGGACTACTACCGCGCGAAAGCGGCCCTGTTCACCCCGGACCGGTGCCGGCGCGCGGTGGTCAACGTCGATGACCCTCACGGGCGCCGACTGGCGGCCGAGGCGGGCGTGCCGGTGGTGACGTTCTCTGCAGACGGCGACCCCGGCGCGCACTGGCGCGCCGTGGACACCGTCCTGGGGCCGGACGGTTCGGCGTTTCGGGTCCTCGGCCCTGGCGGGGCCGGCGCGGACGGCCGGATCGCGATGCCCGGCGGCCACAACGTTGCCAACGCCCTGGGCGCGATCGCGGCTCTGGCCACCGCCGGGCTGCCACTGGACCGGGTGGTCGCCGGGATCGGCACGGTGGCCGGCGTGCCGGGGCGGGTGGAACGCGTCGACGCCGGCCAGCCCTACCTGGCGGTGGTGGACTACGCCCACCAGCCTGACGCTCTGCGGGCTGTCCTGACGACGCTGCGAGCGGTCACCTACGGACGGCTGCACGTGGTGGTCGGCTGTGGCGGCGACCGAGACAGCGCCAAGCGGCCCGTCATGGGCGAGATCGCCGCCCGCTTCGCCGACACCGCCGTCCTGACCACCGACAACCCCCGCTCCGAGGACCCGCTGGCCATCCTGGCCGCCATGCACGCGGGCACCGTCGCCATACCCCCCAGTGAACGGGGCGAGGTCCTGATCGTCGCGGACCGCGCCGAAGCCATCGCCGCCGCAGTCGCCCGCGCCGATCCCGACGACACCGTGCTGATCGCGGGCAAGGGCCACGAGAAGGGCCAGCACATAGGCGCCGTGACACTGCCCTTCGACGACCGGGTGGTGCTGGCATCAGCGATCGCCACCTCCCGGGCCGCTCTGCCCGACCCGCAGTAGCAGCACAGCACCGCTCCCCGACGAGGTGCGGTGCCACTGCCGGCCACCCGCCACCGCACCCCTGTCCGCCACGCCTCTCGCCCCGCTCTCGGAGAACCCTTGCCCGTCCCGCCCACGCTCCCCCTCTCCATACCGGCACCGGCACCGGCACCAGCACCGGTGACCGATGCCATCCGGATTGTGCGTGTCGAGCTGTTCGTGGTCCGGCTGCCCCTGCTGTGCCCGTTCACCACCAGCAGCCACCGCAAGGACCACTTGGAGCACATCCTTGTCCAGGTCACCGACCAGGACGGCGCCACCGGCTGGGGAGAGTGCGCCAGCCCGTCCGACCCCTTCTACGGGCCGGAGAACCTCCGCAGCTGCTGGAACGCCCTGAACGACTACTTCGCTCCCGCCCTGCTGGCCACCCGCTGGCACCACCCCGGCGACCTCGCGTCGGCCTGGGACCGCGTCCAGGGCAACCACTTCGCCCGCGCGGCGCTGGACATCGCCTGCTGGGATCTGTTCGCCCGCCGCCTGGACCGCTCCCTGGCCGACAGCCTCGGCGCTACCGCGCCAAGCGTCGCCGTCGGTGTCAGCCTCGGCATCGAGGCCGGCATCGACGAACTCCTCGCCCAAGTCGACCGGTACGCGTCGCAGGGCTATCAGCGGGTCAAGCTCAAGATCGCCCCCGGCTGGGACATCGCACCGGTGGCCGCCGTCCGCGAGCGCTTCCCCGACACTCCGCTCCAGGTGGACGCCAACGGCGCCTACGGGGACTGCCCGTCGCACCGCGCGATCCTGCGCGAGCTGGATCGCCACGGCCTGACGATGATCGAACAGCCCTACCCGGCCGACGACCTGCTGGCCCACGCCCGCCTCCAGCGTGACCTGGCCACCCCGCTGTGCCTGGACGAGTCCATCACCACCCCTCACACCGCACGTACCGCCCTCGCCCTGGAAGCCGCACGGATCGTCAACATCAAGGTCTCCCGCCTCGGCGGCCTGACCGGCGCCCGCGCCGTCCACGACCTGTGCGCACAGGCCGGCGTACCGGTCTGGTGCGGCGGCATGCACGAGTTCGGCATCGGCCGCGCGGCCAATCTCGCCCTCGCCGCGCTCCCCGCCTTCACCTATCCCGGCGACCTCTCCGGCTCCGACCGGTACTTCCACACCGATATCGTCCAACCACCCATCCAGGCCATCAACGGGACGGTTCCGGTCCCGACCGGCCCCGGCCTCGGCGTCGAGATCGATCCCTCGGCCCTGCGCGGCCACCTGGTGCGCAGCACCATCCTTCCGAACGCAGCGGACCGACCCAGGACGGCAACTCCCCCCACTCGGCTACGCCGCAGGCACTCTTGACGCCCTGGTTGACTCGCCCGCGAGCGGCGGCCACGAAGCCGGCTTCACGGCCGGCCAAGTCCCTGAGGAACGCGGCAGGGACGAGGATGCCGACGTCGGTCTTCGAAAGAGCATGGCGTCGGTGGCTGGCAAGGAGCTCGTGGACGGCGAGTCCGTCGAGATCTCTTACGTGGTGCTGCCGGGGTTCCTCGAGGATGACGGCGGCCTGGAGGACCAGCTGACCGACGCCCGCGTGTCGCTGAGTACCGACGGTTGGATCTGGCTCCTGACCCCGAAGGCCGACCGGCCCGGCTATGTCGAAGGCGGCACGGCGGATCCGCACTCCCGCGCCCGGCGGGCGGTCGGGCCCAAGCTCCGGAACGGAGTTCGGCGACACCTCCTACACCTACGGCTCGACAGCCGTCGAAGCGATCGACGGCAAGTCGGCCACGACCGTGACCCGGCGCTACGACCACCTCCACCGCATGGTCCTGGAAGAGACCACCGCCGCCGACACCGTGGGGCGCGTCGTCAACCGATACCTGCCGCCGCCGGCCAACGAGGTCTCGACGACCATCACATGGACCAGCGGCACCAGCACCAAGAGCCAGGAGACGTCACGGCGCTTCGACTCCCACGGCAACGTGTTGGAGGACCGGACGCCCGACACGCGCACCGAGTACACCTACTACCCCGCAGACGCCGACGGCTTCACTCGCCTCAAGGACACCACCGTCCACTCCCTGTCCTCCGGAGAGGTGATCCCCGCCTCCACCCCTTCCTCCGGCCTCACCGACCCCGACTCCGGGCCGATCACGATCCGATGAGGCACGGCCCGCCGACGGTTACGAACCTGGTCGGCCGGCTCGGCGACCGTGCACCGGATCCCGCCTGCGCGGATAAGCCCGGTTAGCGGACGACGAGTACGCGCTATCCGCCCGCACCCGCACCAAAGGCCGCCACAACCGACCCGCACCCAGCCGCGGCACCCGCATCGCCCCCAGCACCGGCACGAACTGCGCGACCAGCGCCTCCCGGCACGCCGCTCCTCTCCCTCGAGGAAATGCCACGTACTTGAGACTGAGTAGCCGTGCCATCCGCGTGAGACTGCTGGAACCGCCTGGCCAACACGCCTGGGGGTGCCCACGAGCGGCGAGAGCCCACAACGCTCGAAAGCGTCTCAGGTTTGCGGCACAGTCTCAGCCGCGAGAGCACCTCAGTGGCACTTATGCCGCCTGTGAGACTGGTCAGGTGAGGGTCAGAACCGCGTAGAGGGCGCCGAGGGCGGCCGCGAGCGCGCCCAGCAGCAGGCGAAGGAAGGTCTCGGGCAGGCGAGGCTGGAGGCGGGCCCCGAGGTAGCCACCGATCAGACCCCCGAGGCCGCAGGCGAGGCCCAGCCACCAGTCGGGTGCGACGGGCCCGGAGCTCACCGCGGCCAGCACGGCGTACGCGGCGGCTCCGACGAGCGAGGTGGTGAACGTCGCGGCGAGCGTGGCCGGCGCGATGCGGAGCATGGGCATGCCGCGTGCGGCGAGGATCGGCCCGAGCAGGGAGCCGCCCCCGATCCCGTAGACCCCGCCCACCACCCCCACGGCCAGGGCCAGTACGGCGAGCGCGGCCGCCGACGGCTCGTCGGTATCGGGGCCCGTCCGGCGACGGGCCGGGCGCAGGGTCCGCAGGAACAGCCAAACTCCCAGGGGCAGCAGGAGGGCGGCGACCAGGACTCGGAAGACGCCGGGCCCGGGAAGGGCGAAGACGCGGACGGCGGCGCCGGCGATGACGCCGGGCAGGGTCCAGGCGACGAGGCGGCGGGCCAGTGTGCCGCGGAGCGCGCCGTCGCGGCGGTAGCGCCAGAGGGCGCCCGGCCCGGCGACCACGTTGAACAGCAGGTTCGTCGGCGTGACGGCGGGGCTCGGCACGCCGAGGACGCTGAGCTGGACCGGCAGGAGGAAGACCGCCCCGGACACGCCGACCGGCGCGGTCACCGTCGAGATCAGCAGGCCGGCCGCGAAGCCCGCCCAGATCGTCCACTCCACCGCTGCTCCCGCCCTGTCCCGATCGCCGGATCAGTATCGGCGGACCGGAGGGGG
The DNA here is from genome assembly GCF_000716445.1 of Streptomyces wedmorensis. Classification (GTDB taxonomy): domain Bacteria; phylum Actinomycetota; class Actinomycetes; order Streptomycetales; family Streptomycetaceae; genus Streptomyces; species Streptomyces wedmorensis. The sequence continues at coordinate 64,325 of NZ_JNWK01000038.1, read as the reverse complement.
CGGGCGCGGTCCTGCAACGAGATGTTCACGAGCAGCAGGTACAGCCCGGCTTGCAGCCGCACGCGTCCGGCACGGCCGCGGCGGTCCCGGCGGCGGGGGCCGGGGTGTGGGCGGTGAGTGCGCAGCAGCCCTTGCCCTGCCAGGCGTCACGGCCTTCCTTGACGGCGATGGCGGCGATGACAAGGGCGGCGATCGGGTCGGCCCAGGACCAGCCGAGGGTGGCGTTGAGGACCAGGCCGAGCAAGAGGACGGCGGAGAGGTAGGTGCACAGCAGGGTCTGCTTGGAGTCCGCGACCGCGGAGGCGGAGCCGAGTTCGCGCCCGGCCTTGCGCTGGGCGGCCGAGAGGAAGGGCATGACCGCCAGGGAGAGCGCGGCGATGACGATGCCGGGGACGGAGCGGTCGGCCGCGCCGGTGCCGGCCAGCGCGCGGATGGCGTCGATGCTCACGTACGCGGCCAGCGCGAAGAAGGACACCGCGATGATCCGCAGCGTGGTCTTCTCCCGCGCCTCGCGCAGCGCGTGGTCGCGGGCGGAGAACTGCCAGGCGACCGCGGCGGCGGAGGACACCTCGATGACCGAGTCGAGGCCGAAGCCGATCAGCGCGGTCGACGAGGCGAGCGTCCCGGCGGTGAGCGCGACGACCGCCTCGATGACGTTGTAGGTGATCGTCGCGGCGACCAGCAGGCGTATCCGCTTCGCGAGGGCGTCCCGGCGGGCCGGAGACGGCCCGATGGATATGGAGGCCATCAGCAGCAGCCCTCCGTGGCGGCGTCGGGGCAGGTCTGGTCCGACGCGACCGCGACCACCGCGGCGAGCAGGTGCTCCAGGGCGTGGCCGAGGCGTTCGTCGGCGAGCTCGTAGCGGGTGCGGCGCCCGTCCGGGACGGTGACGACGAGACCGCAGTCCCGCAGGCACGCCAGGTGGTTGGACAGCCGGGTCCGGGAGACGGCGATCGCGTCCGCGAGGTCGGAAGGGTAGGCCGGTGCCTGGTGCAGGGCGAGAAGGATCCGGCAGCGGATCGGGTCGGCGAGCGCGCGGCCGAAACGGGCCAGCACCTCGATGTCGGAAGCAACGGTCAGCACCCCTCGACAGTACAGCGATCCCTGAATTCATGGAATCGTGGATGATTGGCTGCGTGGCACGGAGCTTCAGCTTGGGCCTACGCTCAGGCCACTGACCAGTACACAGAGGGCGAGGATCGTGACAGGCGACGAAGAGAACCTGGCCGAGGCGCAGCGGGCGCACTGGCAGAACACCTACGCCGCCCACCCGGGGATGTACGGCGAGAAGCCCTCCGCGCCCGCGGTCCACGCCGCCGACGTCTTCCGAGCCGCCGGGGCACGCGACGTACTGGAACTCGGCGCCGGCCACGGCCGCGACGCTCTCCACTTCGCGGCACAGGGCTTCACCGTCCAGGCCACCGACTTCAGCCCGGTCGGCCTCCAGCAGCTCCAAGCCGCCGCCCGCGCCCGAGGCCTCGACCAGCGGGTCAGCACCGCGGTGCACGACGTCCGCGAGCCGCTACCGCTGCCCGACGCGTCGGTGGACGCGGTGTTCGCGCACATGCTCCTTTGCATGGCACTGTCCACCAAGGAGATCCAGGCCCTCGTCGATGACGTCGCCCGGGTGCTGCGGCCCGGAGGCACCTTCGTCTACACCGTTCGCCACACCGGCGACGCCCACTACGGGGCCGGCATCGCCCACGGCGACGACATCTGGGAACACGGAGGCTTCGCCGTCCACTTCTTCTCCCGCACCCTCGTCGACGCCCTCGCCGACGGCTGGACCCTGAACGAGGTCCACCCCTTCGAGGAAGGCGACCTGCCCCGCCGCCTGTGGCGCACCACCCAAACCCGACCCCACTGACCATCCCCCGGATCGGAGTCGGGTAGCCCGATCACAACGGTCGGCCAAGACCACGAGGGAATGCCACGTTCATGAGACTGGCGAGCCGGCTACCAGCCTGAGACACCGGAAGAGCCGCAGGTCAGCGAGCACGGCCTCTGCCACTGGCGACGAGACCCTACGGGTTGTAGGGCTCAGTTCCCGCAGCGCGGTCTCGGCTGCGATGGCATCTCAGTGGCACTTAGAACTCCTAACGAAATGATCTTCGGGTGGTTGGATCGCTCCGGAAGTGTCGATCTGGGGGTGCGGGGTGGCTCGGCCGAAGCCGTGGCATGTAGAGGACGAACTATGGGCGGTGATCGAACCGCTGCTGCCGAAAATCGAACGTCGCACTCGCCATCCCGGGCGGAAGCGGCATCCGGACCGTCAGGTGTTCCAGGGCATCCTGTTCGTCCTGCACACCGGGATCGCCTGGGAGCACCTGCCGCAGGAGCTCGGCTTCGGATCAGGTATGACCTGCTGGCGCCGCCTGGCGGAGTGGACCGAGGTCGGGGTGTGGCCCCGCCTGCATGAGGTCCTGCTTGCCGAGCTGCGCGGCGCGAACGCCCCGGACTTCTCCCGGGCGGCGGTCTACGGCTCCCACATCCGGGCGTTAAAAGGGGACCCAAGACGGGACGAAGCCCTGTCGACCGGGGCAGGACGGGCAGCAAGCACCACCTGATCACCGATGCCACCGGCATCCCGCTCGCCGTCACCCTGACCGGCGGCAACCGCAACGACGTCACCCAGCTCATCCCGCTCCTCCAAGCCGTGCCGCCCGTGCGTGGCAAGCGCGGCCGGCCCCGGCGCCGCCCGGACGTCGTGCTGGCGGACCGCGGCTACGACCACGACAAGTACCGCCGCCTGGTCCGCGCGCTCGGCGTGAAGCCGCTGATCGCGCGACGCGGCACCGAACATGGCTCCGGACTTGGCACCCAACGCTGGCTTGTCGAGCGCGCCTTCGCCCACCTGCACCGGTTCCGCCGCCTGCGGATCCGCTGGGAGATCCGCGACGACATCCACGAAGCCTTCCTGACACTGGGATGCGCGCTCATCTGCTGGCGACGCCTGTCACAGCCGGTCCGATCCCTCGCCCTCCCGCAGTAGCCATTCTCTTACCGAAGGAACACGGTCAAGGAGCTGGCTGACCTGCATGCCCTCTTCCCGTGAGGTCACCCTCGGCAACGGGGTGAAGTCGTCCGGAAGCACGTCCAGCCAGCTCACCACATGGTCTCCCGCACGCAGAGTGATCAACAGCTCGCACCGCAGCTGACGTGGAACATCCGGGCGGTGGGACAGGCCGTTCCACAGGGCTGGCCACAGGTAGTGGGTGCCATCGGGTGCCGCATTCGCCCGCACCCACGCCGGGTCCAGTCGCGAGTTCAGGCTGAGGTCACACGCCCGTTCCTCCAGCCTGAACAGCGAGGCCGAATCGATGACTTTCACCTCGCGAGGCAGCGGCTGATCGAAGTGCATCAGCCCATGCTGCCCGACAACACCCCACGACGAGGAACCGACCCCAACAAGTCGTTCCGTTAGGAGTTCTTACCCCGGTCCACGGGGCCCGGACCTACAAGTTCGCCCCCCCTTTTAGCGCGGGCACGAGCGGAGTCGAGGACCGCCCGGGACAGGTCGACCAGTCCATGGCCGTCCAGGAGCCCGAGCACCTTCTGGCGCAGTCGGCCCCAGACCCCGGCCCTGGACCAGATCAGGAACCGGCGGTGCACAGTCGACTTCGACGCCCCGAAACACGGTGGCAGAGCCCGCCATGCGCATCCACTCACGAGCACGTAGACGATCGCGGCGCACACCGCCTCGTCATCGATGTTCGCGACCCCACCGCCCTGCGGCCGCACACGAGCAGGGGGCAGCAACGGCTCCGCGATCTCCCACAGCCCGTCCGGAACGATCCATCCCCACCGTCCCCTCTCCATGACCAGCCCAACGGGCAACCAGCCATGTAGGAAGCGGTCTTAGGCGACACCCTGCGCCCCGCGGTCGTGGTCGGGCAGGCCCTGCTCGGCGCGAATGTCGTCCCAGTCCCGGCAGTGGTCGAGGTCGATGCCCTCGGCCGCAAGGTTCTCGAGGACGTAGGCGAGCGCCGGGTTCCCGGGGAACTCGGCGCGCGCGGCGTCACGCGGCTCACGCTGCTCAGCCTGGGCGAAAGCCAGGTGCGCCATCGGGACCTCCACCGGTCGGGTACGCCCCTCGAGGCCGGCTCAACGGCACGGTTCCCGGGTCCACGTCGTCGAGGAAGCGGCTCAAAGCCGCGCTGCTGATGGACTCGACAGTGAGGTCGGTGCGCCGGCTTGGTGGACTCACCACTGCGGGTCCGAGGCCACGTCATCCGAGGCGGACAGCGGCGGTCGCGGGGCTCTCCGAGGGTGCGGCTATGCGGCGCCAGCCGCTGCCAGTACCGCGACCGGCAGGAGCAGAATCCACTGTGGCAGGCGGAGTAGTGGTCTGGGCCAGTCGACGGACAGCGTGACGACCAGGAAGGCTGCCGCGTACGCGATGAAGTGCGCGGCCACGAACCACGCCACCGGGCCGGTCCCTGGCCTGTCGTCCGTCAGGGAGAGGTAGAGCAGAGCGAGTCCGGAGAGCGTCAGGTCGATGCTCACCATGTGCCATACGGCATGCAGGACACGCTTCGGTTCGTCCGCGAGCCCGCAGGACAGCAGTGGGAGCACCACATCGCGGCGCCCACCGGCGATGTGCACTGCGGCGACGCCGACAGCGGCGATCCCTCCCGTAAGAAACCAGCCGTTCATCGGACCTCGATTCCTTTGACTACGACAGAGGCCAGCAGCGCGGCCAACTGCGGGTCAGGGTGCTCCCCGATCAGTCCTACGTGGAAGAACACGGCCCCGGCCAGCGCGTCCAGGACCAGGTCCACGGGCGTTTCGGCCGCGATATCCCCGCGCAGCACGGCGCGTTCGAAGACGACCAGCAGCCGTTCCTTCGACGGCGCCAGGAAATCACCGCGAATGCGCGCCTTCAGTTCCGGATCGGCGGCGAAGGCAGCGAGCAGCCCCGGAAGTGCCGCCGCGGCGGCAGGCGCGTGGAACTCGTCGACCAGGCCCTGCAGCACCACGGTCAGATCCCCGGTCAGCGTTCCGGTGTCCGGGACCGGAGCATCATCGGTGGTCGTGAAGACGGCCTCGAAGACCAACTCCGGCTTCCCCGGCCACCGCCGGTAGATCGTGTCCTTGCCGACACCTGCCCGCGCGGCCACCGCCCCGATCGATGTTGCGGCGTAGCCGACCTCGACCACCAGCTCTGCCGTCGCGTCGATGATCGCCTGGTGCGATCGGGGATCCCTGGGACGCCCCCTGGAGGGCAGAGAGGAGCTCATGAGATTTACCTTACGGGTCGACCCGTAAGGTAAACAAGAGGCCGGCCTGACCTTCAAATCCGAAGCCGACTCCGCCTCTTGAGGCCACGCCGGGCCGCCCACCGAAACCGTCCGCGCGCCGCATAGCCAAGAAGGGGGCCGAGGAACTCTCGTGGCAGGATCCGCCGTATGAGTGAGTGAGGGATCGCTCTGATCGCCACTGGGTAGGCCATCGCGGGCGCAGCATCGTGACCGGCTGGTTCACGCGGAGCACGGACATCCGCCAGGCCGCTGCTGCCGTGCACGCCGCCAACCACCAAGCCGCCGCTGCGGAAGCCGCCGGCCGCGCACAGGCCGGCGCGCTCATCATCACGGTGCAGGCCACCTTGGACGAGCAGCATCGAGCCCGAGTGGATGAACGACGCCGACAGGCGTACGCGGACCTGCTGGTCGCGGCCTTCGACTACATGGTCAGAGGCAGCTCTGAAGACGCAACGCGGATGCTGCACGCCTCCACCGCGGTTCAAGCGGTGGGTCCGGCCGAGGTCTCAGCCACCGCGTCCGAGTACGCAAATGCGGTCAGCCGTGCCATTCGGCATCGTGATGCTGGACCGTCTGACGAATCGGGGGTGTCCTCTTCCTCGGCAGCCATCGTTGCCCACAAACGACCGCGCGTCGCAAGCCGCTACCCTGTCGCATCGAACTTGCCTGTGGATCTTGCATCGATGGGGCCTCGGCCGCCACCACAGTGCCTGGGCCGGATGGCGCCGGCTCCACCGCGTGCGTGTCGAGATCGAAGTACGCGGTGCCACAGCCACACGTGCAGCGGCCTCACACGCGGCTGTGCGGCACCTGTTCGCGAAGTGCGAGGCGTACCGGATCGTCCTCGTCGAGAACCGCCTCCAGCACGAGGGCCACATCGGCGGGCACGGGCTCCATCACCTCGGCACCGTATCCCCTGCCCAGATGGGTCCGTGCACGGCCTCAGCTGCGCTGTCGCATCCAGTTGTCGGGTGGTGCGGTTCTGACCTGCAGGGCTGCCAGATGACCTTGGGATGCGGTCCGGTGACGTTCTCAGACGAGTCGGCCTTCACGGAAGGGTCGCGGGGCCGGGATCCGACTCCCCGACACTCGGCACCCTGGCATGACTGTGGGTCGGTCACCCCGCGGCCGGACCACGAGGCCGGTCGCGGTGAGCGCGCCAGGCGGCGAGCGCTTCGGTCCTGCGGCCGGCCGGATGCTCGGCATGCCAGTCACGCAGGAAGCGGTTGAGTTCGAACTGCGATCCGATCTCCTGAAGCTGGGCAGCGGCCTGGCGCGTGGTGTGCCAGTGGGCAACGGCGTCGGCCAGGGTGCGCCCTGCGCCTTCGGTGACGAACGTCCGCATGTGGGCGTCGAAGTGAAAGCCCGGGCCGATCTCGCGATGGAAGTACTCGCGCAGCACCTGACTGCACCGCTGCCCCTCGGGAATCACGGTGGACCCGCTCACTGGCGCGGTGAGCTGACGGCCGGCGGGGCGCGTCCGGGGCGGCACGGCAGGCGGGGCGCCACCGTCCAATGCCGCCCGTAGCCGCTCCGTCAGCGCCACTTTCCCACCGCCCCGCGGCACCCCGAGCTCCCGGGCAAGCGCGGTCAGCTCGGCCAGTGTCCAGTACCAGCGGGCCAACTCGTCACCGCTCAACGCGGCACTCAGCTCCGGTCGCACCTCAGCGTCCGCATTCGAACTCATGTGCCCATGATAAGGGAGGCGGTACGCCCAGCGTTCGGCGAGACGAACCGGCGGCCAACCGCGACGCGGTGAGAATCCGGCAGCTCGGATGAGACCGAGTGAGAATCCGCCAGCTGCACTGCGACAGGACAGCCGCTGGCCTGAGGAGTCTCACGAGAGGACACCGGTAGGACATTGGCCGTGAGATGAGGACACGGTTCGTGAGACCCCCCGCTGGTGCAGTTCTCCGCTTCGATGCCCTATGGGCAACCGCCTCACCTGCGGCTTTGCATCATTCCTAAACGGATGACATGGCTCCGGATTCTCGGTGCCGTGACATACCGTCGCGGTACCGGAGCTGTTCCTAACCGTCCTCGCCCGTGGCCGCGTCCCAGCGCGGTAGGGACGTTCCGGCTGCCGTCGTCATCCGAAGAACCTCACAACCCATGAGCCGCACGGCATCGAAGAGGTGCTGTCGGACCCGCTCACTGTCCTCGGGCGGGAAACTGATGCGGATCTGGTGAGGGCTGGACATGTCGTAGGTGAGCAACCAGTCGGTATCGACCGTCGCGAAATGGTCCTGACCGCTCTCACCGCGCTCCGACCGCCACGAGCCGCGATCGGTCGTAGGGGTCAGGGCCTCCCGGAGGATGTGCAGGCGCTCGGAATGAGCCAGGCGGCCTTCGGTCAAGCGCAGGCACCGGTGGACGCGGGGCCGGAAAGCGTTGAACCACGGTGCAAGGTCAGGTTCCATGTCCCCGAGCAGCCGGGAGCCGATGTGTCCGCCGGCCCAGTTCTCGATGAACCCGGCCGCGCCCATGGCGTGGGTCTCGTACTCACCGTCCCGGCTCCAGACCACAACGGGCCAGTCCTGCGGGCCCCCGACGGTGAGCCAGCACAGCCGGTCGGCGTCCATGGTGGCTCCCCAGACCAACAGCCCACCCGGAGACGGGTGCAGTGGGTACGGGTACCGTTTGCGGTCCCTCTCGGGCGCCCCCGACGGTCGTCCGCTCTGCCATTCCACGCCGTTGTACTTACTCGCGCCGAACGGTGTCCGCAGGTAGAGGAAGTCACAGAACTCCCCCCATCCGTAGGTCTCGACCAGCCACTTGTAGTCCTCGGGCAGCCGCACACCAAGCGCGGCCTCGGGGAGAGTCCAGTCCCCGCCGGCGTCAACGGGTTTGGCCGGCGGCGCGACGAGGCGCGTCAGGCTGTGGTGTCCCATCAGGTCACCTGCTGCACGAGGGCCTTGGCCACAGGCTCGCCAGTACGCCGCCCATACGTCATCCGCTCCCGCACCTCGCGAAGCGTGCGGGGCCGGTACCCGGGGCCGCCGCAGCAGCTCTTGTGGGAACCCACGCCTGCGTTCAGCAGAACCGAGAGAGTCCGCCAGGCTGCGGTGTCCCGTCGCCGGGGCGCGGCAAAGGCCGACCCCACGTGGGTCAGCGGCTCCGAGCAGCGCGGGCAGATCCGCTGCCGTTCCCTGCCGTAGAGCTGCTTGTACGAGGCCCGGCAGGGCAAGCAGACGTACGAGGTCTTCGCGTGGGCCATGTCACCAGCGTAGACAGCACCCCGTGACGAATTCGACGGGTATTTCAGGGACGGCGAGCCGGCCGCATGACGGATCCCCTCCGACGTTCGAGATGATGGAGCAGCGTCTCTTCGTTACTTCCATCAGACCGGCTGGACTGCCATCTTCAACGGCACCGAGGCCGAGACCGGCCGCACGAGGTGATCCGGAGCGACACCTCCGCGCGGGCGTGTTCGAGGCTGACGTGCAGGGTGGGGATCGCTTGCGCGATGGCCGCCGCCTGGGGGACTCCGGCACCGGTGGGGCCCAGCTCGGGCTTCGCCATGTCGGTCAGCTGTCGCTGTCCGTCGCGCCGGTGCGCAGGTCGAGGGTCCAGTTCTGGCCGACGAGATCGTGGCCGTAGCTGTGGTGTCGCTCCTCGTCAGCAAGGGTGAAGCCGAAGCTCCGGTAGATCTTGCGTGCCGCCGTGAGCACGTCGTTGGTCCACAGTGTTACCTGCTCATAGTCCGCTTCACGGGCGAAGGCGAGGCACTTCTCGACCAGACGCGTCCCGAGGCGAAGGCCCCTGCCCTCCGGGGTGACGAGCAGGATCCGCAGCTTGGCCACCTCCGGCCGGTCGCCCGCGACGAGGAAGACGCAGCCCACGCGTCGGCCGTTGACCTCGGCGATCCAGCCCGCTTCTCGGGCCGGATCGTGTCTGGTTCCGTAGTCGGCGACGATCCTGGCGACCAGGACCTCGAAGTCGGTGTTCCAGCCGAACTGCTGGTCGTATGCCTCGCCGTGGGCCATCACCACCCATCCCAGGTCGCCAGGACGGTCGGCACGGCGTACGACGACTTGCTTCTGATCTTGCTGATACATGCGCTGCTCTCCTGGCCCCGCGATCGCGCCACATCACTGAAACGATTGTTTCAGTTAGGCTAGCTGCATGTCTCAGGAAGCGCCAACCCCCTCCGCCCGGCAGACCGAGCTGCTGGAAGCGGCCTACCAGTACGCCCTCGCCCACGGCCTGACCGACCTGTCACTGCGCCCGCTGGCCGAGGCCATCGGCTCCAGCCCACGGGTCCTGCTCTTTCTCTTCGAAAGCAAGGACGGCCTGCTGCGGGCGCTGCTGGCGCGCGCCCGCGCCGACGAGCTGACACTCCTGGACCGGGCCCGGCAGCCCGAAAGCCCCGCCGGACTCGTGCCCGCCGTCGAACGGCTCTGGACATGGCTCGCCGCGAAGGAGCACCGGCCACTGCTGCGGCTATGGGCCGAGGCGTACACCCGCTCCCTCGTCCAGCCCGACGGGGCCTGGGCGGGGTTCGCCCGGGCGACGGTGGAGGACTGGCTCGGCGTCCTGGCCGGCTTCCAGCCACCGGCCGAGCGCGACAGCGAGGACGGTGCCAACCGCCGGACCCTGGCCCTGGCCGTCCTGCGGGGCGCCCTGCTCGACCTCCTCGCCACCGACGACGACGCACGGCTCACTGGGGCCGTCGAGCACCAGCTCGCCCTGCTGCGCGCCGACAGCACAGGCGACTGACGGCCTGACTCGCTCGACGCCGGTCTCGTCCTCGTCCAGCTCCGGCACACCCGAGGCGCGGCCGACTGATTCAGCTCCCCCCAGCAAGAGACTGGACGTCGAACCCCGCTCAGCACGTTGAACTCGACGGAGAAGTCGTCCCTCACCACACCTCGCCCCGAGGCGAACGAGCTCGTGCACGGCAGGCGGTGAGGTGTCGAGGGTTTCGGTGGGGCTGGTGCTCGCCTCTGTCATCGAGGCCCAGGTCCGCGGTCTGCTGGTGGGAAAGCAAGCCGGCGACGGCTTGGACGATGTCGCTCGTGTGCTCGCGGCGGCCGAGGTGGCGGGCCAGTGCCCACCAGTTCTTGAGGTGGGCGATGCCGTGCTCGACGCGGATGCGCCTGGAGGAATGCGCCTTGCGCTGTCGGTCGTGCGTTTCCTCGTACCAGCCCGGGGCGCTCTTCCTGAACTTCCGGGGCGCTCTTCCTGAACTTGCGGTGCGGTGGTGTCACCAGGCGTCCACCGATCTGGGCACCGAGGCCTGGCAGCCGGCATCGGTGAGGATCTGCACCGCTGGACCGCCCACCAAGAGCTTGACCAGGCCCGACTGGCGGGTATGGGAGATGCCCGCACAGCTGCCTGGTCTGGCCGGACTGCAGAACAGCACCCGTCCGTCCCGGTCGGTGAGGACCGTGGTCTTGACGGCGTTCTGCTTGTTCTTCCCGGAGATGAACCCGTCCCGGTCCTTGCGACCGGCGGCCGGACGGCGGACCCGGATCTCGGTGCCGTCGACGAACACGAACCGGTACTTCGCACCGGCGCCCACAGCACGCTTCCGCGGCCGAGAGGCAAGCTTGACCTGGTGACGCTCATGCCACAACGGGCCCAACTCAGTGATGAGTTCAGCGATCGCATCGGCCCACAGGCCCGTGATCCGGCGATTGACGACGATCACTGCACGAGTCACGGTTCCCACCACCCGGCCATGATCAAGCACCGGGGCTCGACGCCTCACCGCTACCGCGCACGAGCTCGTTAGCTCTCTTCTTGGTGAGGGCGAACGTTGTCTGATGCGGCACTAGGCCGTGTCCGGCGAATCGTCATTCGATCTTGGAACCGGAGCGCCTTCCTGGATCGTTTGGGTGGCGTGGGACGTGGCGATCTGACGAACGAGGAGTGGGATCGGCTCTTGCCGCACCTGCCTGTTAACGGTGGGCGGGGCGGGCAGTGGAGTGACCACCGTCGTGTGCTGAACGGCATCTATTTCCGCGAGCGCACAGGCGTCCCCTGGCGGGATCTACCCTTGCGATACGGGAAGTGGAAGACCATCTATGAACGCCATCGTCGCTGGTCGGCGGACGGGACCTGGGACCGGATCCTGAAAGCCGTCCAGGCCCAAGCCGACGCGGAGGGCCGTTTGGACTGGAGCCAGGTCGGCGTCGACTCAACTACCTGCCGGGCCCATCAGCACGCTGTCGGCGTACATGTGAATGTGCTCACCCCGGTACGCGGCTATGTGCTCACCCTCGTGTCCTGCGCAGGTCTGCCTCGTGGCGCTGGGCCGCTATCGGGTTGCAACCGCGGCGGCTGTGCTCCTCGCCGTCCCTGTAGCCGCTCCTTTCAATCCAGCGGCCTGATGTCTCTTCACCGGCCCCGTGGGCCCACGGGGCCGGAGTCCGATGTCGCAGGTCACGCCTAGGGTGGCTTCCTGGTCGCCGGCAGAGTGCCGGGGGTGTCCAGAGTGATCGCTGGGGGTTGGGGTGCGCTGGTGGGACAGGAAGCCTGGGGAGAGGGCGCAGTGGGTGCTTGAGCCGTTGGTGGGGGTGGGACCGCTGCGGTTCGGAATGAACCCGGGCCAGGTGGCGTCGGCTCTGGGCGGGGCGGTCGCCCACGTCTCACAGGGGCTCGGCAGCGGCATGGGGTGGGGCAATTACACCAAATGGGGTGTGACCGGAATCTATGGGGCAGATTCGGGTTTGGTCGCGGTGGTGATCGATGCGATGGACGGACCGCTGGTGAGTCTGCGGGGCATTGAGCTGATCGCCCGAGTGCCCTCCGAGGTGTGCTCGGATATTCAGGAGCTCGCACGCCGGGAGGAAACGTCCGTGCAGGTGAACTGGAGCGGTGATCCGGAGGTCGTGGCGTGGGGCATTTCCATGGGCGCCGCACAGGAACAGGGGCTGTCGTCCGAGGGGTATCTCCAGCGGCAGGACGCGGTGATTACGAGTGCTCTGCTCGTCAGCGGTGAGCTGGCGGAGGATCCGTACGCATCCGAGCCAGTCGTCTACTGGCGAGACATCAGTGATGAGCGGCCGAACCCAGGGGCGTGGCTTGTCAAGGCCGCGCAAGACCGGCCGTGCTGGAACTGGACGCCCCTGCGGGGCATCGGTCCCCTCCGGTTCGGTATGAATCCGCAGCAGGTGGTAAGCGCGTTGGACGAGAAGCCGACTGCTCGCCTGGGCCGGTACCCTTTCGGGCAGCCGTGGGAGGGCCCCGGGGAGTGGATCCTGTACCACGACCGGTTCGACCAGGCCGGAGTGACTGCTCACTATGCCTGCGGCCCCGGCTTGCCTCCCACCCTGGGCGCGGTCACGGTCGACGGACTCACCGGGCCACAGGTCGAATTCGAGGGCATTCGGCTGATTGGGATGCCGGTCCAGGCCGTTGACACGCTGCTGATGCAGCACCTGGAGGAGAGCGGGCTGGGTATCGCCTTCGGCTGCGGAGGAGACCCTGGACCCACGGGCCTCAACATGTACGTACGAGCCACCCGAGCCGGGGACACCACGGTGAGCGGGGCCCGGTTCTGCCAGGCGGAGTGGGAGGACCACGGCTGACCGTGTTGCCGCGCGTCATGCAGTAATCCGATCCTCGGCCGCAGTCGCTCGCACGCTCTTGTCCCTGGCACGCCCGCTTGAGGCTGAGCGCTTTGCTGCGTACCTGACTGAGCACATTGAGGTGTACGCCGACACACGCCGCAGGCGCAAGGAAGGACGCACCGACGAACGGCTCAAAAAGGGGGCAGTCACGGCCCGCCACCGCGCCGACGAGGGACTCGGACGATCCCGCGGCGGCCTGACGAGCAAGATTCACCTGGCCGGCGAAGGCGGTCGCCGCCCACTCGGCCTGCTCATCACTCCCGACCAGGCCCACGATGGGATCATGTTCGAGCAGGTCATGGCCGAGGTTCGAGTTCCCCGCCGGGGTGGCGGCCATCCCCGCACCCGTCCGGACGCACTGAGTGCCGATAGGGCCTACAGCTGCCGCCGGATACGGACCTACCTGCGCAGACGCCAAATCTTCCACAGCATTCCGGAGAAGAAGGACCAAGTGGGCCACCGGCTGGCCAGGGGCTCAGCGGGAGGCCGTCCACCCGCCTTCGATCGCGCCGCGTACAAGCGTCGCAACGAGGTCGAGCGCATGATCAACAGGCTGAAGGGCTTCCGCGCCGTGGCGACGCGCTATGACAAGCGCGCTTACGTCTTCCACGGCACCGTGACCGTCGCAGCAATCCGCCTCTGGCTTCGTGACTGATGGGTCACAGCCGTCAGAGCTGCGGCAGTCGGTCCGCAGCTGTGGGAGAGCGTCGCTCCTCAAGCCAGAAGAGATAGACACGGAGATGCGCCGCCAGATCGCCGTCGAGGTAGGCCGCGTACTTCAGGGCAGCGGCAGCCACACCTTGCCCTGCCTTCGCGTCGTCGACCTCCCAGTCGGCTCGCCGGTTTGCCAGGTACTCTCTGATCCGCCCTCGGTCGTGCCACCATTCCCGGACCGCTTCCGGTGTCCAGTGGGTGTCGCCGTCACAGCCGTAGCCGGAGAAAGCCTCAGCTTCTGCTGCATCGACCAGCTGCTGAAGCTCCTCCGCCGTCCGTGGCTGCCGGTACACGTATTCGGTGAAGTAGTCGGCCTCGTAGAGCACGAGCCCAGGGGCATGGATGCGGCCAGTACCGCAGTTGTCGGTCTCGGCCCCGTAGAACGGTCCGGGCACGTTGAGCCACTTCCGCTCCGACCACTGCCCAAGGAATACCCCTCGCGCATCGCTGAGCAGAGGCACCGGATCGAAGTAGAGGTCCACGGCAGAAGGTTAGCCACGTTCCGAACGATTCGCCGGACACGGCCTAGTGCATCAGCTCGGAGTGGGGGTGCTCGGGCGTCGCCGGGCAGACGTAGAGCTGCTGGTCGTAGCCGCTGCCGATATGGACGGCAGTGGGCTGGCTACGTTCGTAGGGGTCGAAGCCTGTAAGTGATGCAGCCTCCGGTTCCTGGCGCGGGAGCCAGCTGCTGTCGTCGCCGCTCTCGAACGTGGCGATCGTCAGTAGGGCATCCATGTCGCTGCCGCACGCAGTGCAGAGCCGCGGGTCGGGGTCGGTGGAGGTCCACCGCGGCCAACCGCCGACTTTCCAGCCGGGCGCGCCTGCCAGTTCACTGTCGTAGAACTCCTCCGGGCACGACTCGTAGTCACTGTCCATCTCCACGTCGGCGGCCTGCCACATGCTCCAGTTCCCGAGCTGCTCCTGCAGTTCCTTGCTCACCTCAAGGTTGTCGGGGTATTCGGTGACCTGCTCGGGGTGGAGCAGGCACGGCTCGGGGAGATAGCCGTCGTACTGCATCACGGACGGTTCGGGGGGGCTCGCTCAGGATGTCGGTGACCGTGCTTGCCGACCGCCGGAACAGCGCGGTCTTGGGCATGATCGGGTGGTCGAAGGGGCACCACAGGACCTGGAGCAGGTCCGCTCCTTCGGGTGTGGGCAGATCGGGCACGTCCCGCTTGTACAGCTGCGCGATCGGCAGCATCGCGATGGAGCCCTCATACGGGGCGACCGCCACCTTCATCGGGTATTGCCGAGGAGGGTTGATCCGTTCAAGGGCTTCTCGTTCCTGCGGGGTCGGGCTCCGTTCGCGGGAGGCGGCAAGGATCCGCCGTTTCAGCCTCACGTCCGCCGGGGACAGCGGCAGGTTGATCCCGTCCACCAGATGAGGTCCGTCGCAGTGCGGCCACGGCTCGCCGGCAGGCCAGAGCAGCGGTCCGCCGATGGAGCTATCCCGCGGTGACGGGGTCCCTCAGCGAAGCCGAGAGCTTGGGGAAGGATCTTGGCGTGGCTGCTGTTGTGGCGTCGCTTCCCTCGCTTGAGCCGGCGGCCGCGGAACGGCACGCGGACGTGACGGCCGGCGCCCTGGCAAGCCTTGTCCGCCCAGCGCTTCAGCCCGGCATCGGCGAGTGCGTCGATGATCCCGTGAGTCCTCGCAGGGGTGAGATCGTGGGTGGATCCGGGCAGCGCCGGGGACGCCCACGGCGGTCGGTCGAATGGATCGGTGAGGACCTGGACGTTCAGCCGTGACGCTTGTGCTTGCCCGGGTAGTACGGGGTGTCGGCGGCGATCCGGTCGATCGGCAGCAGGGTGCCGTCCAGCGGCACGAACGCCTTCGTTCGCGCCGACGTGTTCGTCGGTGGTGGTGATCGCCTTCCCGCGCTGGAAGGGGGGCGTCACGCCTCGGACGGCGCACCCGTGCCATGCCGCTGCCGTTGGCGGTGTTTGCGCATGGACACCTGGGAGCCGCAGCCGGTGCTGCAGTAGAGCCCCGCTCCGTTTCGGGTGCGGTCGAGGAAGCCGAAGTGGCATGGGGGGTTACGGCACGCTTTGACACGTCCCCAATCGTTGCTCTGCGCGAACGTGGTCACGGCGGCCAGTACGGTTCCGAACACGTGCGGCACCCCCGCCTGTGGTGAGGTCAGCTCCACGCCATCGGCCGTGACGACCGTCGCCAGCGGGTAGAGCGATCCCACGCGCCGCAGGTGCCGCTCGGCACGCAGCAGCGGCTCACCGAGGCTTTCCTGATCGCCCGAGTGCGCGAGCAGCACGGTCACCAGGGCGTCGCGCAGTTCGCGCGCGACCGCGGCGTCGGCGTCGGTCACCACGGTGTCGCCACCGAACTCGTCACGCCCCGCCAGCCACACCGCGAACGAGTCCCCGCTCCCGAACAGCTCTTGGCGGCCGGATCCGTCCGCGCGCGTGTTCACGAACGCGAGGACGGTTTCCACCGTCGGCGGCACGGTGCGCGGGCTGGGTTCGGGGGATTCGGATGCCGCTGCGACTGCGATCATCCTGCCACAGTACATCAAGGTGTGAGTGGAGCTAATTCACCTAGTGGGCAACTCTTCCGTCGATGTCGATTGACGTGTTGCGAGCTAACAGCTTACGGTCGCAACATGAATGAGACGCTGAACGACCGGACCCACTCCCGCACATGGCTGATCACCGGCGCGTCGTCCGGGATCGGCCGCCACCTGGTGCTCCAGGCACTGGAGAACGGCGACACCGTCGCGGCCCTCGCCCGCGACACCTCGGCCCTGGACGAACTGGCGCCATCGCACGGTGAGCGCCTGCTCCTCATCAACACGGACGTACGTGACGAGCGAGCCGTCCGAGACGCCGTACAAGGCGCGCTCGCGCGGTTCGGCCGTATCGACGTCGTGGCCAACAACGCGGGATACGGACTGTTCGGAGCCGTGGAGGAGGCCTCCGACACGCAGGTCCGCGCCGTGTTCGACACCAACGTCTTCGGAGTGCTCAACGTGCTCCGCGCGACGCTGCCGGTCCTCCGCGCCCAGCGGTCCGGGCACATCCTCCAGGGCTCGTCGGTCTACGGACAGTCCGCCCACCCCGGCGTGGGTCTGCTCGCCGCCACCAAGCACGCGGTCGAGGGACTGTCCGAGGCGCTCGCAGCCGAGGTCGCACCGCTCGGCATCAAGGTCACGCTCATCCAGCCCGGGCTGACCGCGACACCCTTCCTCGCCAACCTCGACGTCGCAGCCGGCCTGGACGACTACGACCAGACCGTCCGCGAGGTGCAGAAGGCCATCGGCGAGCTGCCGGCGACCGCTTTCTCCGCCGCGGCACGGATCGCCGAAGGCATCCGAACCGCTGTCGACAACCCCAACCTCCCACTGCGCCTGGCCCTTGACGCCCCCGGCGCGACGAACATGCGCGACGCTTTGGAGGCACGCATCGCGGACCTGGACAACTGGCAGCATGTGACCGAAGCCGTCGACGGGCAGTAGTGACGCGGATCTCGAATTTTGGTTCTGGCCGCAGTTCCGTGATGGTCAAACTTTCCGGTTGACGGGACCGCGTGATCGGAGGCGCTTGGGTCTCAGTGGCATTGGAGTCGGGATCTTCCAGCCGTACATCAGGGCCAGCGCAATGCATCGCGCCTCGCGACGGCCGTATCCCGTCGCCTCGCGAATCTTCGTGATCGCTTCGTCCCATTTTCGCTGCTCAACGAGGTTCCGGGCTTGGTCCTGGGTTGTTCGCGGGACGGGCAGCCCAAGCCCGTGGACTATGTCGGGATCCCAGCCCTGCCTGAGAGCACGCCGGATTCGTACCCATGCTGCTATCGACCACCCTGCCATTGCGCGCCCCCAACAACGATCGCTCCGCCTCCACTACTGATCTTTTCGTTAGTTCTGTGGGTGCGGGTCACTTCGCCCCGTCGAGTTGTCGCTCGGCGGGGCGAAGTGCTGCCGGGTGGGAGGTCCGGGTGCGGGACCGGTTGGTGGTCCAGGCGTCGAGGCGGGCGAGGTTGATCGCTGCTGCGGTGAACCGGTGCTGGAGGCGGGTTCTGCCGAGGGCGGTCGCGGCCGGCCCCGGGGCTCTCGGGCAGCGACCGCTGCCCTCCCTCCTGTCCGCCGAGGCATTCCTCCGGCCTGTTCGAAGCGGTGTTGTGAAGTGGAACCCGACTGTTTCCACGGAAAGGCGTCCTCTCCATGGCTCGCGAAGCCAACCGGTCTCCGGACTCCGAACACCGACACCAGCAGACGGCGGCGCGAGCCCCTCTCGCCCCGTCCGACAGCCTCGACATCCAACGCACCGCCGGGAACACGGCGCTGATTCAGCTCCTGCGCCAGGCGGGTCACCCCTGGGCCCAGGAGCGGCACCAGCACGCGGCCGGCTGCGGCCACCAGCAGAACGCGCGGGCCGGACAGCCCGCCGTGCAGCGCTCGGCCGTCCACGACGTGCTGCGCACCTCTGGACGTCCCCTCGACGACGCCACCCGCACCGACATGGAATCCCGGCTCGGCGCCGACTTCTCCGACGTCCGCGTCCACGACGACTCCGCCGCCAAGGCCTCCGCCGCCGAGGTCGGAGCCCGCGCCTACACCTCCGGCAGCCATGTCGTCATCGGCGACGGCGGCACCGACAAACACACCCTCGCCCACGAACTCACCCACGTCATCCAGCAACGCCAGGGCCCCGTCGCCGGCACCGACAACGGAAGCGGCCTGAAGATCTCCGACCCCTCCGACCGCTACGAACGCGAAGCCGAGGCCAACGCCACCCGCGTCATGCGCTCCGCACTCCCCGAGGTCTCACACGCACCCGCCGCCGCCGAACGGGACCAGCAGGCTGCCACCGAGGGTGCCGTGGTCCAGCGGGTGATCGGACAGAACAACAGCACGGCCGGAGTCGACCACGCCCAGGGAGAACACGTTTTCAATGACGTCGCGACCCTGGTCAACGAATTCCGGGAGGCCGCCAGAGCGCAAGGCGCGGCTCTCATCGCCTGGGTCAACGGAGACGGGAAGGTGCACAGCAAGGCGAAGCGGCAACGCGTCGTCGCGAAACTGACGGCGGCGAACACACAATTGGCCGGCCTGAGCGCGGAGGTCGCCACCGCGCTCGACACGCACCGGCGGCACCACCAGTACGGCACGGTGGCTTCGGGGCTGGGCGACGACAACAACGCCGGGGTGTTCGGCCTGTACAAGCGGGACATCCTGGCGCTGCTGCGTGACTGCCGTCCGGCCAGGCTCTTCATGGAGAACGAGGCCGCGAGAAGTCTCACCGAACTGGAGAGCGCACGCGACGACAGCATCGTCGACATAGTCGCACTCGGGCACGTGAGGAACCAGTTCGGAGAGGGCACCGTCAACGGCGGCTGGTACACCGCGGCCAAGACGGCCATGGACGCGGCCTTCACCGCCATGTTCGCCGCTCTGCGCAACATGCTGGAGATCAAGGACGTCCTCGCGGAGGAGGAGGCCTGACGCCCGAGGGTCGTCGGGCGGCGACGGCCCGCCGCCCGAACGCTCCGTACCGCCGGGGGTTTCGACGCCCGGGGCGCCTCCGCCCTACTCGGCGTCTCGGCGCACAGCGAGAAGCAGAACGCCGCCTGGGAGCTGGTCAAGTTCCTGACCACCGACACCGAGGCCGTCGTCGCCTTCGCCAACGACATCCTGAGCTGAGGTCAAGGAGAAACGCACCGGGTGGGGGTGAGGCCGCCGCATGCCTCGCGTACGCAGGCGGGGCTGGGGCGGTGTCGGGCACGCCGTGGCGAACCGGTTGGCCGCTCGACAGGTGCACCGAGGACCGTCCGGCTTCGGAGGTACGGGCCGAACCAGGCAGAAACGTGGCAGCCGCACGATCGTCCTAGAGTCCCGCCCTCCGGAACCCGAGGCCGGCAAGGTTCCGGTCGACGCGCAGGGTCAAGCGATCCCACCCTGTCGCTTCGGCTGCGGTACGCCCGCGAGCCTTGCAGGACCCGAAGGCCTGCCCGAGCACTGGTCATGCAGGCCGAAGAAGTGAGGCAAGAGCAGATAGCTGTGCCCCGGCCCGTCGGGCCGGGGCACATGTCGTAGAGGGCGGTCAGGCGCCGATGCCGACCGAGGAGACGTGGGCGTAGGCGTTGTAGTCGGAGTCGAGGTCGCTGATGACGTCGTCCCAGATCTCGTCGACGGTGTCGGCGTCCTGGGCGGCCCAGGCGTCGACGAGGTCGCCCCAGATGTAGCGGACCGTGATGGACCTCTGCTGAAGGGTGGGGCGGGAGCGTTCGGCCGGGACCTGGCTCTGGTCGACGGGGTAGATCTCCATCCGGCGGCCGCGGCCGTCGTTGTCCAGGTGGCGCTTGAGCCAGCCGGAGCGGATCAGGTTCTCGCGCCGCCGGCCCCAGTACGCGCTGTCGATGCGCTCGCGGTTCGCCGCGGTGGGGGTCGACTTGCCCTTCATCCACGAACGGATCGTCCGCGCGGTGACGCCCTGGTCCTTCAGGGCGGCGCGGCCGGCGGGGCTGTCGAGGTAGCGCAGGCGGGCGGAAAGGCCTCGCTTGGAGGTGACGGGCGAGGCGATGCCGGAGGAGTAGACGATCCGGTTGAGTTCGAGGATCAGGGCTTCACCGCCCTTCACGCCCCGCGTGTTGAATTTGCCGAAGTCTCCCCATCGGGCCCACAGGTCGGGTGATCCGGCCATCAGCGCTTACCTCCCAGAATGTAGGTGGTCTTTTCCTTGACCTGGTTCAGGTCGCGGCCCTCGGGAAATACCGGTCGCCAGTCTCCCACGACGTGGAGTTCATCGGTTCCGGAGATTTCCACGACCTGAAGCCCGGCTTTGTGTGCCTTGTGGGCCTTCATCCACAGATTGGCGAATGCCTTGGCGCGGATGATGTGCATCCAGTCGGGGCGGCGGATCTCACGGTTCGCGCTGGACTCTCCGATGGTCGAGACGAATTTCGAGTACATGGCCTTCACATAGGCCACGGTCAGTTCGTCGCCTTCGGCGAGAGCGGTTTTCCGGGACTCGGCCAGAGCCCGGCGGAGCTTTTCCAGCAGCGCTTCGGACGCGCCGGAGACGAGAGAGCGGTGAATCACCGGGGCGTCCGTGAGGTCCTGGCGGGCGCAGTCGAGGAGCAGGCGCAGCGTGGACTCGCTGACCCACAGCTCCCCCGGCTCCATGCGGTTGCCCAGCGGGTTGGGCAGGTCGGGATGGTCCCAGTCGGCGGGGGTGATGAGGTGGACGCCGGCCTTCTTCGGGTCGTGGACGCCGCTGGTCTCCTCGCGCAGCTGACCGATCGGCAGCCAGCACTTGAGCGCGGACAGGTAGGCCGCGTTCATGTCCAGGGCGGTCACCTCGATGACCTCGCCGCGCTTGGCCGCCGCGAAGAGCTCGGGGTTGCGCCACTTGGGGCGGCCCTCCCAGATTTCGTCCGCGCCTTTCTGGGACTTCTTCCGGAGGATTTCCTGCGTCGGCGGGAATTCCGAATGCTCGTACCGTCCACCCACCCGGGATGCTTTCAGGAGCGTCATCACGTCGGGAATAGCGGTCTTGATCAGCTCCGCCTGTGCCGCCTCCATGTCACCGGAGCACGACGCCAGCACGTCGTGCACACGGTCGGCGATCTGATCGACGAGCGTGGCGGAGGCGTAGCCGGGCGCGCTCCGCCGCGGCCCCGCCGGCGCCGGTACGGCCTGGTCGGCGGACGCCGGCGGGATGTCCGGTACGACCTGCGCGGCCGGCGCAGTCGGCTCGACCGGAACGGCCGGCTCGGTCAGGGGCGCGGCGACGGGCGATGATGGGCCGACCGGAGCCACGGGAGCAGGGACCTCCTCGACAGCCGGCGTGGAGGCCTGCGGCGTGCCTGCGGCGGCGACGGCCGCCGCGCACTCCTCCGCGGTCAAGTGCTGCGGGAAGCCGTCCAGTTCATGCTGCGCGGGCTGCCCGCACAGCACGCACGGCCCGGCCGGTGGCGCGGCGGCGGGGCGCGCGGGCTGCCCGGTGGCGGAGGGCTCGCGGCCGGTGCGGGTGAGGGCGGCGGCCGATCCGGGGCGCTCGCGTTCCAGGGTGGCCAGGGTGTCGGCCGCCTCGTCCAGGACGACGGTCACCGCCGGGGCCGGGCGCTCGATGGCGGCGGGAAGCGACGGGGCACCGGCCGGCTGGAGGCTGGAGAGCGAGCCGTGCAGCACACCGGCCGCGTGTGTGGGCCCGGCCAACAGGTCGAGCGGATGCAGCCGGTAGTGCGCGGCGAGGAGGTCGACGTCCTCCAGCGACCAGTGCGCGCGGCCCGACTGCTTGCGGGACACCTGCGTCTGGGCCTGCCCGATACCCGCGGCCAGATCGGCCTGCCGCTCTCCGGCCCGCGCCATGAGCGCCGCGACCGTAAGCCTGAGGATCTCTTCAGTACCCATCATGGATGCGACCCTAACATTCGACATGCGATTTCGGCATGCGAGATGCGGAAGTTGATTCCATTGGAGGAACGTCACATCAGGGGCTGACCCGGGCGGCCCCGGCCGTCAGGCGAAGCAGCGGGCGGCCGCGATCACCAAGGCGTCCGCCGCGTCCACAGCGGCCTACCGGAGCGCAGCGAGCACGTGAACGTCGGCAGCGCCGCGCAGGGCGTAGGAGGCTGGCGCCGCCGCCGCGGCTGCGGCCGGCGCCAGAGCCTGCACGAGGATCGAGACCAGGACACGAGGCGACCCGATCGCCGCACACGTGGCATGCACTTCGGCACGGAACTGCGCGAGCCCCTCCACGTCCCCGCCGGACAGGCGCAGGCCCTCCCGGGCGAACACCGTGCTGCGGCGGGTGGTTTTGTCCACAAGAACGGGTTCTGGCTCAACTTCTGTGGTGCGCCTCCGACCCGCCGGCAGAACGTGTCGGCCCGATATCAGCCAGCTGTACCAGCTTCCAGCTCTCGCGGGCAGCAACGACCGCCACCGCGACCGCGAACACCGTGAAGAGACCAGCCGCGATGGGACCCCTGCACCTGGCCGCAGCCACGACCATGCAGACGAAGACAGACCAGTCCACCCAGGTCCGCCTCAGCAACATCACCACACCACGCACGACACCTCCCGGCGGGACAGTAGACCACCCCGGCGGGTAGCACGTCACTCAACGTGCGCACTTCACAGAAGTTGAGCCAGAACCCGAAGTCGTGAACACGTGCTGTCGGTTCTCGGGCTCTCGCACAACTTCTGTGGTGCCGGCGAGTGCGGCCGTCGACCGATGGTCTTACGAGCGTCTGACCTGTCGGTTTCCTCGACCGCTGCCACTGTGGAGTGAGGAGGCCGTACCAGACCACAGAAGTTGAGCCAGAGCCGGTTCTCGCGCACAAAGCCAGTCCGGGCAAGCACGGTCTCTGAGGACGGATCCACGTCCTGGACGACGGTCACGAGACCTCGATTGAAGAGCCGCACTGGGGTGGTCAGCCTCCTCCGGGACGACGTCGGCCAGGGCGCGGGCGGCGTGGTCGTCGGGCAGCATGTCGGCGGCGCGGCGAACCGTCGGCTGCGACGGCGCGGGCGGTGCCGGTGAGGAGCAGGGCGATCTGTTGGAGGTCCGCGGGTGGCAGGCCGGGGGTCCCGGTCCATCCGAGCACGGCCTTGACGAGGTACTCGTGAGGTGCCCGGTCGAGCGGGAGCTCCGCTTCGAGGCGTCCCTCCGGGTCGTGCAGGACCAGGTGCGTGCTGCTCACTGGTGCCCCGCCCCGTCGTCACGGCCGTGGTCGCCGGTGCTGTCGCCGTAGACGGCCATCTCCGTGAGCCTGGTGAACGCTTTGGTGCAGTCGGCCAGTGGCACCTGGTGACCGAACTCGCTTCGGAAGTTGGCGCAGCGCCTGTCGGCTGCTCCGGCCGGCCGGCGCTTGACCTGAACCTTGGTTGATGTACGAGAGTCGTGTCATCGAACTGCGAGACGAGGAGGTTCCGATGACACAGCCCAGGATCCTGGTGACCGGCGCGACCGGAAAGGTCGGCGGCGCGGTGGTGACCCAACTGCACGCGGCGGGCGTTCCCGTTCGGGCGCTGGTGAGAGGGGAGGCGGACTTCCCGGAGGGTGTGCAGGCGGTACGCGGCGATCTCGGTGATCCCGCGTCGCTGGACACTGCTCTGGAGGGCGTCGATTCGGTCTTCCTGGTGTGGCCGTTCCTGAGCGCCGAGGGCGCGTCGGACGTGATCGACGCGATCGGGAAGCACGCCCGACGGGTGGTGTACCTGTCATCCGCCGGGGTCGGGGGCGAGGAGAAGCCGGGCGAGGCGATCACCATGTTCCACACAGAACTGGAGCGGCGGATCGAGGCGTCGGGCCTGGAGTGGACGGCGCTGCGGCCCACCGGGTTCGCGAGCAACACGCTGGGCTGGGCGGAGGAGATCCGCGCTACCGGTGTGGTACGGGCGCCGCTGGCAAGGCTCGCCCGCCCGCTGATCCACGAGGCGGACATCGCTGCGGTCGCCGTTCAGGCGCTGACGACCGACGCCCTGCTCGGCGCCCGCCCCCTGATCACCGGGCTCGAACTGATCACCCAGGAACGGCAGGTGGCGCTGATCAGCGAGGCCATCGGGCGGCCGGTGCGGTTCGAGGAGATCGCACTGGACGAGGCCGTCGAGCAGATGAAGGCCGCCGGCTACCCGGCAGAGCTGGTGGAGGCCGTGCTGCCGGCCCAGGCGGAGATGCTCGACAATCCGGAGCCGGTCAACGATGAGGTGGAGCGCATCACGGGTGCCCCTGCCCGGTCCTTCCGGGAGTGGGCGGTGGACCACGCGGAGGACTTCCACTGAGAGGGATGTCAGTACACATCGACGTGGACGACCGGAGCACGGATCTCGGCTCCGTCGCCCACACGCTTGGCTCCGAGGCCGGGCCCTCTGTTCAGGGAAGCCGCGCGGTTGAACCGTGCAGGCCGGGAAGCCATCGAGCGGCTATGGCATGCCGTCGCTCAGAAGAATCCGCATCCAAACCCGAAACCCACCCTGGGCGACCGCACTGTCTCCGCACAGGCCAACTACCCGTCAACGAAACGGCCAACTACGAAGCAACGCCATCCCGGGAGCTGCTCTGTTCACCGGCCCCCTGGCCGACAACGAAGCAAAGTCACAGACAACGCCGGGGGTCCTTGACCGGGAGACGCGTGTGCGCTCCGCTCCGGCGGAAGCACGCCGGCCCCTGCCTCGCCCGGCCAGGGCCCCTGTCCATGCGACCGTCAGGCGCAGGCCAGGCGGTCGGGGACGGAGCAGTCGATGCGTACGCCGCGCCGGATCAGCGCGGTGATGCTGTAGACCTGGCCTGCGGGCGGCTGGGCCTGCGTGAAGCGGCGCAGCGCCCGGTGCGCTCCGTCGCGCAGCTGTTGGCCGGTCATCGTGTCGGTGTGCTCCTGGAGGTCCTCGAGGAGTTGCTTGCTGCGGACCGCGCGGGACAGCGCGGGACAGCGCGGCGTCGGCGGGCGCCGGCGGTGACAACTACCGCTGCGGGTCACACGTGGGCAAGCCTGGGCCTGCACAGGCCGGACGAAGCTTGCCCAGCCATGTGGGCAAGCCTGCGAGCAGGAACGCCTGGCTGGCTGAGGCCCCGCCTCGCCCGACACGGATCCGAAGGAGAGCACGCACGTGGAAGACCAGATGCAGCACGAGCAGGCGAGCCCCGCGGTGCAGAAGCGCGTCCAGGACAGCTTTGACCTGCAGGGCCTGATGTCCCACCTCGGTGCTCGGATCACTCGCCTCGGCCCCGGCCGCGTGCACATCGTGCTCCCTGCCCGGCCCGAGGCGGCCCAGCAGCATGGCTACGTCCACGCCGGCGCCACCAGTGCGATCGTGGACAGCGCCGGCAGCTACGCCGCGCTCGCCCTCTTCGACGGGCAATCCGAAGTCCTCACCGTCGAGTACAAGACCAACCTCCTCGCGCCTGCCGCCGGCGACCACCTCGAAACGATCGGCACCGTCGTCAAGTCCGGACGCACCCTGACCGTCTGCCAATCGGAGGTCTACGGCGTCCAGACGGACGGCACTGGGAAGCTCGTCGCCAACAGTCAGCGGACCCTGGTCCGCGTGAACAGGACCGCCCAGTGAGCCGCCAGCCGGGCACACCGGCCCTGCCGGCCTGGCTTACGTGGTGGCAGCGCCCCCTCCCCGACGCCAACACCCTCCTGCTGCCCGGACGGCAACCGACCCTGGTCGACACCGGCTTCGTCGGCCACGCCAACGAGACCGCCGCCTGGGCCTACGCGCACGCTGGCACCGTCGACCTGGTCGTCAACACCCACTGGCACTCCGACCACGTCGGCGGCAACCCCCTCCTCCAGGCCCAAGGCGCCGCCATCGCCGCCGGCACCCCGGAAGCCGACGCGATCACCCGCCGAGACCCCGGCTGCTGCGCGGCCGAGTACCTCGACCAGCCCGTCGCCCCGTACACCGTCGGCCTTGCCCTCGACGACGGGCAGCTCCTCTGCCTCGGGGACGCCGACTGGGAAGTCGTCCGCACCCCCGGGCACACCCCGGGCCACCTCGCCCTGTGACAGCCCGAGGAGCGGCTCCTCGTCGTCGGTGACGCGCCGTCGGACTACGACGTCGGCTGGGTCAACCTCGCACTCGACGGCCGACGCGGCCACAACCGCGCTCGCCTCCCTCAAGCGGATGGCCGACCTCAACCCCCGGGTGAGCCTGCCCTCGCACGGCCCGATCCCCTCCAACCCGGAAGCCGCGTTCGCCGTCGCCCTGCGCCGTGCCCAGCGGCTCGTCGACGACCCGGCCGGAGCGGTCTGGTACGGCGCCCGCCGCATCTTCGCCTTCGCCCTGATGATCCGTGACGGCATCCCGGCCGACGAGGCCGAGCCGTACCCGACCGCCCGCACCTGGCTGACCGACGCCGCCCGCCTCCTGAACGTGACCCCCGAGGCCCTTACCGCCGAACTGGTCACGACCATGCTCCGCAGCGGCGCCGTAGTCCTGCGCGACGGCCGCCTCCACGCCGCAGCCGGCCACACCCCCGTGGCACCCGAAGCCTTGCGCGTGCCCTACCCCCGAGCCTGGCCCGCGCCCGAGCCCCGCTAACACCCGCTGGAAAGAGGGGCGGGCGAGCGACCTCCAGCCGCTCGCCCGTTCCCCTGCGTGTCCGTTCCGGTCAGAGAGTGTGCTCCGGTGTGGGAAACGTTCCCGCTGCCACGTCGGCCGCGAAGTCCAGGGCAGCTTCACGCAGTACGCCATGTACATCGGCCTACTGCTTCACAAACCGCAGCAGCCTTCCCGCCCGCAGGCCCGCCATGTCCTGCCGGACCAGCACCTGCGCGTCACACCCGCGGCCCGCACCGATGCCGACAGTGGGCACCGCCACGCTCCGCGTGATCTCCGCGCCGACTTCCTCGGGCACCATCTCGATCAGCACGGCGAACGTACCGGCCGCCTCCAGCGCCTTCGCCGCCGACACCAGCCGCTGCGCGTCTTCGCCACGGCCCTGCACTCGGTAGCCGCCGAGGCTGTGCTCGGACTGCGGCGTGAACCCGATGTGCGCCTTCCGGCTCGCCGGCCGCTCCACCGTCCGCGTCCACACCGGTGAGGGCCGCGACACCCCCACCGACCTCTTCCAGGACCGCCGCGACTACGTCTGGGACAACCGCTCGGACACCGCCGCCCTCCGCGACGACGCGGCCGCACCATCGACACCGAGTCCTGGGGCGGCCGCCACCACCATCACCGCCGATCCCACCCGCCCGGATCGGGACCCGGGCCATGACACACGCGTGTGCCGGGCAGGCCAGGCCTGTCCGGCACACGCATGCCCGCGCACTTCCGGATATCGGTGCCCCGTCCTGATGAAGGCGTGGATACGGCTTTGTTCACACAGAGGGCGCCAGTGCGCCACGTGGCCGGTCGATGGCTCCCGGCGGGCCCCTTCGGCGCGGCAGATTTTCTGAGGTCAGGCGGCAGGGGGTAGTGGACAGTCGTGTCCTCGCACGGCCCGTCGGCGTACAGCGCAAGCGCGTCGGCCTCACCCCAGTCCGCGGAAAGGCCCCAGCGCAGCTTCGTGCCGATCCACTCGGAGATGTACCGGCAAGCGGCTTCCGAGGCCGGCGGCGTCCACTCCCTCGGGTCCTGGCCGGCCTTCTGGCAGTTGGTCCGCGCCGTCACCGCCACCAGGCTCGCGGCGGCGCCCTGGTCGTTGGCGTACGGCTCACGGCGCTTGGCATCCCAGGCGCCGGCCCCAGTCGGCAGGGAGCGTCATGCGAACCGTGCGGTATTCCTTGGCCCCGCCTCCCTCCGGTTCACGGAACCTTCCGCCTGGACATGGACGCCCGGATCGGCCTGGGGCCGGTTGTCGTCGTGCCGGGGCCCCGCACATCTACTGGCCCCGCCGACCGATCATGCAAGCACGCAGACACGCTGAGGGGCTTCCGGGCTTCATGGACCGTGTGCCCAACCCTCGAGGTGGCCCCGCAATAACTTTGCCGACCTGTGATCCACATCACATCTGGTTCTTGTCAGGGATCGGGGCGCTGTTCCGCTCAAGTCACCGGAAGCAAGCGAACGACAGGAGCGAGACATGAAGCACCGCATCGTCGTCCTCGGCGCCGGCTATGCCGGGGCCTACGTGGCCGGGACCCTGGCCCGCCGGCTGTCCCCGACGGACACCGAGATCACCGTGGTCAACGCCGAGCCGGACTTCGTCCAGCGGCTGCGGCTGCACCAGCTCGCGGCCGGCCAGGAGATCGAGGCCCCACAGCTCGCCGACGTCTTCGCGGGGACGGCGGTACGGCTGCGCCGGGCTCGTGTCACCACCGTCGACCCTGAGCGCCAGGTCGTCGCCGTGGCCGACGCCGACGGCGGCGGTGAGCTCGGCTACGACACGCTTCTCTACGCGCTCGGCAGCCACGTCGCCGACCACGGCGTCCCCGGCGTGGCCGAGCACGCCTTCGACGTCGCCGCCCGGCCCTCAGCGCTGCGCCTGCGCGAGCGCCTGGACAGCCTGGACGGGCGGCGCGAAGGCGGGAGTGTGCTGGTCGTCGGCGACGGGTTGACCGGCATCGAGACCGTTACCGAGATCGCCGAGTCCCGTCCCGGTCTGTCGGTGACGCTGGTCGCCCGCGGTGAGCTGGGCGCACCGCTCTCCGCCGGAGCCCGCAGTCACCTGCGCCGGACCTGCGACCGGCTGCGCATCACCGTCCTGGAGCACACCAGCGTCGAAGCCGTCGAAGCGACGCGGGTGCTGTGCACCGACGGCGCCGCCCTGGCCTCCGACGCGACCGTGTGGACGGCCGGGTTCGCGGTCAGCCCCATTGCCGCCGTGAGCGGGCTGGAGGTCACGGAGAGCGGTCGGATCGTCGTCGATCGCACCATGCGGTCGGTCTCTCACCCGAACGTCTACGCCGCCGGTGACAGCGCCTACGCCATCGGCGACAACGGCCGGCCACTGCCGATGTCCTGCGCTTCGGCCGGCTACACCGGCCGGCAGGCCACGGACGCGATCGTGGGACGCCTGACCGGCAGCAAGATCGCGAACACCAAGCTGGAGTACCCGGGCAACCACATCAGCCTCGGGCGGCAGGACGGAATCCTGCAGATGGTCGACCACGAAGGGCAGGCAAAGCCGAAGTACATGGGCGGCCGCAAGGCCGCGCGGATCAAGGCGGGCATCGTAAGGATGTCGCTGTGGGCCACCTCGCATCCGACGTTGGGCCTGCCCAAGCGCAAGCACCGCCTGGCCCTCGCGCCGGGCGTGTCCCCCCGTGAGACGACGGCCGCGTAGCCGCGTCCCCGCCTCACTGGGTAATACCCCTGGGCGGCCTGGGCTGTGTTCCAAGACCTTGAGCCACTCGACTCCGAGGGCACCGGTGAATCCACCGTGGCAGACGACAACCGGCCTCATGCCCTCGCCTGACCGGCGAACTTGACGGCGTCCTGGCGGTCCGTCTCAAGAAGGCACGCATCCGCGCCTTCTTCCACGTTCGCCCGCGTGGGCCGCCCGCCTCGAGTCCCCGACCCCGCTCACCTGGCGATGACCCCCTCCTCTGAAGGAGAAGGCATGTCCACTCAGGCCGCGCCCGCAGCCAACGCGTCGCCCTCACCCTGGCCGACCGTGGCCAGGGCAGTCGCCTTGCTCACGGTGAGCATCAGCCTGCTGCTCACCGCCTTCGCATGGCCGTCGGTACGCTCATCGGTGCATGATGTGCCGATCGCCGTCGCCGGGCCCGCTACCGCCGTCAAGCAGATCACGCTTGTGCTCGACCAACGGCTTCCCGACGGCTTCGAGGTCACCGAGGTCGCCGACACCGCCGCCGCCGAACAGCTGATCCGCGCCCGCGAGGTGTACGGGGCGATCGACCTGAGCTCCGGCACCCCAGAGGTCATCACCGCATCCGCGGGAAGCACCGCCGTAGCCCAGACCCTGAGCAGCATCGCTGCCGGCCTCGGCCAGGAACAGGGAACAGCCACCGCGGCCGCCGCCCGTGACCTCGTCCCGTTGTCGGCCGACGACCCGCGCGGCGCCGGACTGGCCGCCGGAGCCCTGCCGTTGGTCATGGGCGGCCTGCTCGCCGCCCTGCTCCTGACCAGGCTCGTCCAAGGCGGCGTCCGCCGCGTCACCGGAGCGCTCGCCTTCGCCATCACTGGCGGACTTGCCGTGGCAGCGATTCTGCAGTTCTGGCTCGGCTCACTCGACGGCTCTTACTGGGCCAACTGCGGTGCCATAGCCCTGACCATCGCGGCCACCTCCCTGACCATCCTCGGTCTCGAGTCCCTGCTCGGGTACGTCGGCTTCGGCCTCGGCGCCGCCATCATGATGCTCATCGGCAACCCCCTGTCGGGCACCGCGACCGCACCCGAGATGCTGCCCGGCTGGTCCGGTAGCCTCGGCCAACTGCTCCCACCCGGGGCCGGTGGCCAGCTGCTGCGCTCCACGGCCTTCTTCGGCGGCCACGGCGCCACCCACGCTGCCACCGTCCTGGCGACGTGGCTCACGCTCGGCATGGTGCTGTGCCTGGCCGGCAACCTTCGCCGCCGTCCTGCCACCACCATCCAGGACACGGCCGCACAGCCGGCCATGCACGCGACGATCTGACCCCAGCACCTACCGGCTTGGGACCTCCCCGCAGCATAGGAATCGGCGTCTTAGGGTGGCCGCATGGACAGCACCGCCATTGACCGCTTCGACACCAGTCGGTTCGAGGCCAGCCGCAACCGGTTGGCCTCGCTGGCGTACCGGCTCCTGGGCTCCGCCACCGACGCCGAAGACGCCGTGCAGGACGCGTTCCTGCACTGGCAGGGCGCCGACCGACAGCGGATCAACGTGCCGGAAGCATGGCTGACCAAGGTCGTCACCAACCTGTGCCTCGACCGGCTCCGCTCGGCACAGGCCCGCCGCGAACGCACCGCCGGCGCCTGGCTGCCCGAACCGCTCCTGGACGGCGACCCGATGCTCGGCCCGGCCGACACCTTCGAGCAGCGCGAATCGGTCTCCCTGGCCCTGCTGACGCTCATGGAGCGCCTGTCCCCCGTCGAACGGGCCGTCTACGTCCTGCGCGAAGCGTTCTCCTACACCCACGCCGAGATCGCCGAGATCCTTGACATCACCGAGTCCGCGAGCCAGCAGCACCTCCACCGGGCCCGGCGCCGCATCACCGCCGCCCGCAGCGGCGGCCCCGAAGTCGACCCCGCATCCGCCCGCAGGATCATCGAGGAATTCCTCGCCGCCGCCACCTCAGGCCGCACCGAACGGCTGGTGGCGCTGCTCACCGACGACGCGACCGCGGTCTCCGACGGCGCCGGCGGCCTGGCCACGACGCTGCTGCGGTACGACACTCCGCAGCGCATCGCCGCCGTCGTACGGGCCGGCTTCAAACCCACGGACGCGAAGCGGCGACTGGCCGGTGGCACGCCGGCCATCCACTACGCGCTCGTCAACGGCACCCCCGCCATCCTCTTCGTGCTTGGCGACCAGGTCGTCGGCTCCACGATGTTCGACATCATCAACGGCAAGATCGCAACCATGCACGGCATCGCCGCCCCCCACCGCCTTGCCCGTCTCACCGAAGCCTGGCGGCAGCACGAACCGGACGCGCCGCTCATCACCCGGTGGTGACCCCACGCTGCCCTCCGGCCAGGCCCAGCACACGCGCTGACCGGTGAGCCAGTCGACCGGGCGTCCCGGAACGCAACGACCTTCCCACGTGTGCCGACGCGGGGCGCCGAACCAGTCGGGCACGTCCAGCCTTGGAAACGCGCGCGCCTCAACCGCCCGGCAGTCCCCTCGACGCACAGCTTGACTCCGCGGTGGCGAAGAGGGCTGGGACCTCTACTGGATGCGGCTGCCGCTGATCGCCGCTTGCGACGGCGTCGACGAAGCGACCGCACAGGCCCGCTCCCACCCCGAGGGCGCCACCTCGTACGCGGCGCAGCACATCGCCGAGCTGCTCGCCGGCGCCGGACGCACCGAGGAGGCTGTCGTCGTCCTCGAGCAACATGCCTCCACGTACAGGCATGACCTGGCCAGCCACCTCATCGATCTCGGCCGCACCGAAGAGGCTGTGGACATCCTCCAACGGCGTACCCACCGTCCTTCCGCGCTGCCGAGCTGCCGGACGGCCCCTGGCACGACGATCCCCCGTTCTGAGGCCCCGCCCGGTTCGTGCCCGCTGGGTGGCGGCCCGTCACCTGGACAGCGGCATGCCAGTTACCCGGGGTCGACCTGCACCGTCGCTAATCGGTCGGATGCTCTCCGGACCGGCGGGCTTCGAGGTAGGCACTCCAGTCGTTGGCGGCGCGGCGGCGCCACTGCTGGGCGGTCATGACGTGCAGGCCGAGCATGGGGGCGAGGACCGCAGACGGCAGGTCCTGGGCGAGCTGGACCAGCGCTGTGGTGCGGGCTGGCCGGATGGGGATGTGGTGGACGGCCAGGCGCCGGGCGAGAACGGTACCGGAGACGTGCCGGCTGGGCCGGGTGCCAGGAAAGAGCCACCGACGGGGTGAGTTCGCGGCCCAGCCAGAGGGCGGGAGCTGGTGCGCGAGTTCGGCCAGGAGGCGGGCGAGGGGTTCGGGCAGACGGATCGGGGTGCGGTCCAGGACGAGCACCGTGTGGCCATTCGGCGTGCTCAGCGCAGTGGTGGGCAGGGCAGCGACCCGTGCGAGGTGCTGGCCGAACAGCAGGAGGATGGATCCGGCGGCGCGGACGTCCAGGGGCAGGTCGGTGTCGGTCAGGCACTGCTGAAGGAGTTCCCAGTGGGAGTCGTCGTCGGTTCCGACGGGATCGGCCTTGGGTCGGTGCGGGACGAGAAGGGGGTGGCTGTGGCCGCGGCGGGCGGGTGACGGAGGAAGTCGCGGACCTCATAACGGGTGCTCGGGCTGCCTGCGAGCCAGGCGTCGACCTCGTGCTGGGTGGCATCGGCCGGCCGGCGTGAGTCCCTGATTCTTCATGGAGGTGAGGGACGCCGCGGCCTGGTTGATCCGGGTGTAGGCCCAGCGGATGCGGTGCTTGGACCCGGCCGGGCGTGGTGCGGCCCTGCGGGCGCGGGGCAGCAGCGACCAGCGCACGTAGGGCCGGAGGAGCAGGGCGTGGTCGGGGCTGCGTTTCGCAACGCGGTTGAGGTGGTGCTCGATGCGGGCGGCGAGCTCGTCACGTTCGGGTAGTGCCAGGTAGGCGACGAGTACGCCGCGCAGGTAGTCGACGCGCTGGGCTCCCCCGCGACCGCCGCCTTGGGCCACGGCGTCCAAGTGATCGTGGTCCAACGGTCGGCCGGTAGCGAGGAGATCGGCCAGGAAACGGGCGGAGAGCGAGTTGCGGATCCAGTTCAGCGCGGTCCTCGGCTGATCGCACTCGGCCAAAGCCGTCCGCATCCGCGTGTACTGGCCGGCCAGCGGGCCGGGTAGGGCGCTGATGATGCTCCTTGAAATTGGCCACCCCTTGCTCAGGGATGTCCCCACACCTGCTCGCGAATCCCCAGCTGTGGGTTGACTTCCTGGGGTAGGAGCCCCTTTGACCTCGGCCGATGATCAGGTCTGGTTCGCGATCCGGCGGCCGAGCTGTTCGAGGAACTCCTGCAAGCTGGACGCGGTGACCTCGAAGTCGTCAAACCAGGAGGCCGTGGTGGACTTCCAGAATTGTCCGCTGTCTCCGATCGCGAACAGGTGGCCGCCGCCGTTGGCGAAGACCAGCGCGATCGGTTCGCCGTCGATCGGAGCGGGCCGTACTCGCGGAAGTGCTCCGCCGTCGTCGCAGGTGAGTGGATGAAGTATCCGCTGTCGACGTCGGGCAGCGACGCCTCACCGATCACCCAGTAGAGCGTGGTGGGCCGCTCGCGGGTGGGGCTGAACTGGGGCTTTGACAGAACTCAAACCGCCGTTCCCAATCGCGTGGAGATCATCACCCCACTGCGTGCATAGCGCAGTCATGTAGGTCTTCGGCCCTCCGAAGCAGTGCCGCTCCGCAGACCTGATCGGCTGCAGCCTCATGGGTTTTCTCGTTACTCCACAGCGTGGCCGATGGGTTTGCGGCTCCCGGGCGGTCCAAGCTCGTGACACCCCAGGAAAGGACACCGCCATGTCGGAGCTTCTCGTCGACTTCATCACCTCCCTCGACGGCTGTGCATCGGGACAGGGATGGCCCGGGTTCTGGGGCCTCGAGGGCCCGGAGTACCTCGCATGGCTCGGCGATCAGCCCGAGGCCACCTACCTGATGGGAGCGAACACCTACCGCCTGATGTCGGGCTTCGCCGCAGGCAAGGTCCCGAATGGCCAAGACGAGTTCAGGCCCGAAGAAGAGGCCTCCGTCGACGAGCTCACGCAAGCGTCCAAGGTGGTGTTCTCCTCCTCACTCGAGGAGCCACTGACGTGGGCCAACTCCACGCTCGTCCGCGACGACGCCGTCGAGGCGGTCCGCGCCATGAAATCGAGTGGCTCGAGGCTCCTCAGCACGATCGGCAGCCTCAGCCTGTGCCGGTCCCTGCTACGAGCCGGACTCGTCGACCGCTTCCGGGTCGTGATGTTCCCAGTGATCACCGGGGCCACGGGCGAAGAACGCATCTACGACGGCTATCCGGACGTCGCCCTCGAGATGATCGAGCACCGCACCTTCGACGGCCGCATCCAGCTGGTCGAGTACAAGCCCCGCGTGCTCGAGCACCCGCCGCTCAGCGTCCCTGCGTGACGTCGCCCCGTCCGCCGGTCCGGACGGCCGCCAGGCCGGCGCCGGCGGGCGGGGAGCAAGACCTAAAAGGGGGCGAAGGGCCAACGTCAGGACGCCCGGTCCATGGCCAGTGGTCAGGTCGGAGGGGATCTTCGGCAGGTCCACGAGTGCGTCTGTCGCCTGGTGGCTGTCGTCGGTTGCGAGCATCACCTCCCGGCGGTGGACTCCGTGAGCACCGGAGGCAAGGACTTCGCCTGACCGTCACCGATCAACAGGGCCCGGCGATCTTCGGTCGCTGGGCCTCACACGCACTCTTCACTCCCCGCATTCCCCACGCGCGTCAAGACGCAACGAAGTGGAGGGAAGAGCGTCCCTGGCCGATTTCAGAGATCCTCATCAGCGCCGAAGACGGCGTCCAATTCGTCATGGAGGGTGCAGCGGTCGCACAGTCCGCGGACCAAATAGGAACGCGGGTTGCCGCAGCGCGGGCATGCATACGGGTCGTCATGGCCGGCACACGGGCCGCAGGTTCGGCGCCCGTGTTTTGCAGGCCGTGGTCTTCTACTACTGAACTTGATTGGGTGATGTCGGAGCCGTTCGCCTGATGGTTGTAGGACCGTTCCGGTAGTCCAGGTCTGTGAGATACGCGCAGGGCGGCGGGCTGACCGACGCCGAGAGGGCCACGCGCGAGCGGGTTCGGTTGCAGGCCGTGGAACGCTTCGAGGGCGGGCAGAAGAACCGGGAGATCGCTGCCACGCTGCGGGTTAGCGAGCGGTCGGTGGAGCGATGGCGTCGCCAGTGGCGCGAGCGTGGCCAGGCCGGCGTCCTGTCGAAGGGATCCCCGGGCCGACCGAGGCTCAGTAAGACACAGATCGCCAGACTGGAAAGGGAGTTAGAGCGAGGACCGCTCGTCCACGGCTGGCCGGACCAACGGTGGACCCTGGCTCGGATCAAGACGCTGATTGGTCGCCTGTTCCACGTCTCGTACACGGTCGAGGGCACATGGCTGCTGCTCAAGCGGCATGGCTGGTCGTGGCAACAGCCTGCCCGGAGAGCCATCGAGCGTGACGACACCTCGGTCGAAGTCTGGAAGAAGGAGACCTGGCCACGGGTAAAAGGATCGCGGCGGAGCGCGGGGCCTGGATCGTCTTTGAAGACGAGGCCGGGCAGCCGATGACTCCGCCGCGTGCCAGAACCTGGGGCCGCCGGGGCTGCACGCGGGTCGTGCGGCTGCGCGGCCGCGGTTCCGGGCGAGTGTCGATGGCGGGCATGACCTGCTACAAGCCTGGTGAGCGAACCCGGCTGTTCTATGCGGTCCGGGAGTACACCGGGCGCAAAGACCAGCCGAAGGGCTTCGGCTGGCGTGACTTCCGTGATCTGATCGTCCGGGCCCGCATCCAGCTGGGCGGGCCGATCGTGCTGGTCTGGGACAACGTCCGACTACACCTGACGAAGCCGCTGCGCGAGTTCATCGACGCGAACGCCGAATGGCTCACGG
This sequence comes from Streptomyces wedmorensis, assembly GCF_000716445.1. Lineage (GTDB taxonomy): Bacteria > Actinomycetota > Actinomycetes > Streptomycetales > Streptomycetaceae > Streptomyces > Streptomyces wedmorensis. The sequence continues at coordinate 28,215 of NZ_JNWK01000038.1, read as the reverse complement.
TCGTTCAGCTACCCACCTACGCGCCCGACCTCAACCCAACCGAGGGCGTGTGGTCCCTGGTCAAGCGCGACATCGGCAACCTCGCCGCCGCCAGCCTCAGCCAAATAACCCGCGCGGTCAAGCGTCGGCTCAAGCAGCTCCAGTACCGGCCGGACGTGATCGACGGCTGTCTTGCCGGCATCGGCTTGGCCCTGGGCACCTGACTCTCCAGGCCTGGCCTGACTGTGTCGCTCGTCCGCCGGTAGGAGACGATGCAGCCCACACCAGCGCACGAAAGCGAGCAACTTCATGACGGAACCCGCTCCGATGGACCTGATCCACCTCGCCGATCCGGACGGGAACCGCTGCATCGTGCGCGTCACGGGACGGTCCCAGCCGGGCGTGCTGACCGACCACGATGTTCTGCACGCGGACGTGCTCGTCTCCGCGAGTTTCGTCGACGCCCGGCTCGACCTTTACCTTTTCCAGCGTGACCTGGACTCCTGGGAGCAGGAGCTGTCCAACCTGGGACCAGGCCAGACGATCAGCATCGGCGGAGACCGCGGCCTGATGCTCGGCATCCACGTGCACGAAGACGGCTGGCTGTCGATCCAGGTAAGCGACCCGGACCGCCTTACGGCAGCCCTGGGAACCCGACCCCAGGAAGGCTGGATCGCCGAGCACCGCGGGCGCCTGGAACAGGTCCGACTGACCTGGCCCCGCCAAGTCACCGAGACGGCACCAGGAGCTTACAAGCGGAGCCCCAACCACAAGCGGTGACCACCTGACCCCAGCAACCGACATCACGCATTCAAGTTCAGTACCTCGCTGATGAGCTGCGTACCGGGGACGTGGCGGTGATCGGGTCGAAGGAGTACGCCGACTGGTCCGAGCAGCTGCTGCCCTGGGAGCAGGTGGAGGCGAAGCTGCCGGAGTACCTGGTGGAGGTCGGCCTGCGGGAGCGGGTGACACGTCGCCGTTCGACGGCCGCCAACTGGTGTCCCTGCTGCGCGGGCGGTTGACGGAGGCGGCGGCGAAGGCGGACGGGGGGTACCCGGACAACGACGAGCTGTTCATCGATCCGGACACCGGGGTGCCCAAGCTCAAGCCGCGGCGGGCGAAGGCGCCCCGCAAGAGCGCGGAGCGGCTGGAGCAGGCGATCAAGGAGCGGATGCCGGAGCGGTCACTGCTGGGCATCGTGGCCCGCACCGCCTACTGGATCGAGTGGTGGCACCGGTTCGGGCCGGCCTCCGGCAACGACCCGAAACTGAAGGACCCCTTCGGCCGCTACGTGATCACCACGTTCGTCAAGGGCACGAACATGACGTTCGCCGAGGCCGCCCGGCACATCGCCGCGGTCAGCGCGCACGAGCTGTCGGTGGCCGCCCGCCGGCACACCACCACCGCCAAGTTGAACGAGGCCCTGACGGACGTGGTGAACGCGCACGCCAAGCTGGACATGTCCCGCGCGTGGGGCAACGCCACCACCGCCGCGGCCGACGACACCCACATGGACACCTACCTGGACAACCTCCTCGCCGAGACCTCCGTGCGGTACGGGGCCGTGGGCGGCATCGCCTATCACCACATCTCGGACCTGTACATCGGGCTGTTCACGCACTTCGTGCCGTTGGGAGATCGACCCGCTGGACCTCGCCCAGATCTCGCCGTACCTGACCGAGCACATCAACCGCTTCGGCGCGTACTCCACCCACGAGATCGGCATCACCCCGGAGCACTACGACACCCGCCTCGACATCGACTTCACCACGCTGGAAGACGAGCGGGCTCCGGCCGCGTGAACCACCTGGCCGCCCGACACACGCAGGTCACAGGCTCGGCGGTCCGCCCGGAACCCGCGGACCGGGTCCGGGCGGGGGCCGGTACGGCACCCGGAACGCACGGGCCTTGGGCAGCGGGCGGCCCCGGCGGCGCCCCACGGAGGAGGGCGGCGCCGGGGCCCAGTGCGTACGCCCTAACGCGGGGTCAGGTGACGGCGATGACGCAGGTGCGGGCGAAGTGGGTGCCGATGTGCGCTTCGTGGAGGTGTCCGCCGATGGCGCGGTCGCCTTCGACGCCCATGACGACGTGGATGTGGGCGAAGCCGTTGCGGATTTCGCCGGTGCCGGGTCATCTCGCCGGGCAGGTCGTACTTGGTGATGGTGTCCTTGAGCGCGTCGCCTTCGGGCATGGTCGAGACGGTGAAGGAGTCGGCGGCCCCGATCAGGGAGACGATCGCCGCGTCGGTGATGCCGGCCTCGGCGGCCTGGCGGTTCAGCTCGTCGACGAGCTCACCGGCGGGGACTTCAAAGACGATCATGCGGGACTCCGTCCGATCACGGGGCTCAGCTCCCGCAGCATGACCGAGGAGCACCAGCGTGCGCCAGAGTCCCGAGGGTTGAGGGCCTCCCTGGCGAAGCGGGTGGCGAGGAAGTCCGTGTGGTGGCCGTACGCGGTGGCCCGGAAGGCGATCCGTCCGGCGGTCGTCCAGTCCACGGCGCAGACGCGGGAGGTGACGGCCGTCATATAGAGGTGGCGGACCTTTTCGTCATGGGCCCAGACGCGGGCGACCTGATCGGCCTCGCCCTGGCCGTGCAGTTTGGCGAGGATGCCCACGAACAGCCACGAGCAGGTTGGCCGGGAAGCGCATCTTGCGCATGCGTCGTCTCATGTGCGCTGAAGTCAGAGTGTTTCGGGGCGAGCGCCAGCGCCCTTGACGGGACGTCTGGGAACTTTCATAGTCGCATGGGCACACGCCAAAAGCGATTCGAGTGGTGAGGAGTATCTTGGAGGCGTTACCGAACTCTGTTGTGGTCCCTGTCGACACGATGCCCTCCGGTCGGCCAGCCACTCTCGAAGCCTGCTTGGGCAGAGATCTTCGAACGAATGGCGCAGTCGTTATACCGAGCTCTCTCTTTTCGGGCAGCTCGGACATCCCCGGCTGGGATTCGTGGCTCGATCTTCCACCTGATCCCTATCTTCCGGAACTCCCCTACAGGTACCGCAGATTCGGACGCGTAGAGGCGGTCTCCGACGGAACCGACTGGACCCTTTCCCCTCTTCCCCATGCCTCCTTCCAGCAGTCCGCAAAGGTCATTCCCCTCTACGCGGGGGAAGCGCGGTTCTTCGATCCGATTCCCAAGTCGGAACTGATGTCCGACGGAATGGTTGGACTCCTCAAGACCGATCTCGACATCGTGTCTCAAGCCGCTGAATCTCGGAGGGCGTACGTACTGGGGCTGCACATGATCCGAGTGGTCGCCGAACCGGACCGGTCGCGCCTTCCCGCCCCCGAGGGACGCCATCGCGACGGTCACGACTACGTCGCCATGCACCTGATGTACCGTCAGAACTGTCGAGGCGGAGTGTCACGTGTGTACCGGGGCCGAGCCGAGCAGCCCTTCCTCGTTACCACCATGAAGGACCGGCTCGACAGTCTCATCATCGATGACCGGACCGTGGAGCACGAGGTCACCCCGGTGTCGTCGCCTTCGGCCGAGCCGGGTGCCCGTGCGCTCCTCCTCGTGGACTTCGATCCCGCACCGCGTGAAACGCTGCCTCGCTTGCCCTGAGTTCCGAGCCGACCGAACGTGCACCGCTCATAGGGAGGGAGTGCCGATGGAGGGCACCGTAGCCGAAGACTGGGTCTCCGTATTCCGCCAGCGTCAGGTGTGGGACCTGTCGCCGGAACAGATTGAACAGTGGATCGCGCGCAACAAGCGGTTCTTCTCCGTGCTGTCGGGTCTGCTGTCCGAAGGAGACCGCGTGCTCGAACTGGGGTGCGGCCCCGGCCGGCACGCGATTGCCCAGGCCACCCGGGGATATCGCGTGACGGCCATCGACAACGATCCGGCCGTGCTCGAACAGGCACGGGTCAACGCCCGGCGCTGCGCGCCTGGCGCCGAGGTCGAGTTCCTGCTCCAGGACATGGACAGGCTCGACGGCTTCGCAGAGGATCGGCACGTGGACGCCATCACCCACGGTGGCCTTATGGAGCACTATTCGTCCAGGGACGCTATCCGCAAGTCGCTTCACCGGCAGCTCGCGGTGGCCGCCCACGTCGTGTTCGACGTCCCCATCGACACGCCGAAGAACCGGGAACTCTTCGTACGGGACACCATCTTCCGGCAGATCTGGACAGCGGAGGAATGGGTCGAGGAAGTGCTTTCGGGTTTCGCCGTCGCCGAGTGGCACGTGGAGAGCCACGAAAGCCCCTCGATGACCGATGACCTGATCGTCTTTCTCCGGCGATGACGAGGGGCAGCGCGGACGGGACACGCACCGCTCCGGCCCCCCGCATCGGCGTATTCGACTCGGGCATCGGGGGACTCACCCTGCTCGAAGATCTGCGGCGCGCAGTCCCCGGCTGCGAGGTGATCTACCTGGCGGACACAGCGAACCTTCCCTTCGGGGACAAGCCGGAGGCGGAGATCGCGGACATCACCTCGACCGCCCTGCGCTTCCTCCATGGCCAGACCGTGGACGTGATCCTCATCGGGTGCAACACTGCGGACGCCTGCCGAACCGCACGACCGGGACCCAAGGGAAGCCCCCCTGACATCCCGGCTGGCACCCCAGTCGTCGGCGTGATCGAGGCAACCGCTCGGGCGTCCCTCCCCCTCACACGGTCCGGCGTCATCGGTCTAATGGCAACGGAGGCGACCGTAGGTCGCCGAGCCTACGAGAGGGCGTTCGCGCGCTGGAATCCGCGACTGGACGTACGGTCAGTCGCCTGCCCGGTCCTGGGCCCGCTCATTCATACCTCGGCACGCCGCCCGGAACTGGAGGCCGCAGTCGATGCCAGCCTTGCGCCGCTGTGCGCCTGTAAGGACCTCGACACGCTCGTCCTCGGCTGCACCGCCTACCCTGTGATCCAGGATCTCATCCAGAACAGAGTCGGTCCCGGCGTCAGACTGGCGACCTCCGGTCCGGCGGCTGCCCGAGCCGTCACTGACGCGCTCGGGCAGCAGGCCGCCGCACGCTCTGTTCGCCTGCCTGCTTCCTACGTATCGCGCTCGGACCGCTTCCTGGTCACCGGCTCTCCAGCGGAGTTCGCGGCCTCCGCACACCGCTTCCTCGGCCTGACCGTGGTACCGGAGCCAGTCTCGCTGATGAATGAGTACCAGAGACGACGGGGCAGCTGACCAGCCTGCCCCCGGGCCGACGAGGAGTGATCGCCGGTACGGCCGCGCCGCTCATGACATGCCGCGCTCCGGTATGACGGAGGCCGCGGGTGACTGAACTCGGGGTGCCGGTAAGAATGCTGTCACCAGCCGCAAACGGCGAGGGTCAGGTCCGGCGGCGTGCGGCGGGGCAGCGTTCGGCGACGTGCCGGGCGACCGCGTCGACGCTGGGGCGGGCGTACCGCTCCAGGGAGCGGACGGAGGCGTGGCGGGAGCGGGCCAGCAGCATCGGGGCGAGGTGCCGTCTTCGGCGTCGTGTGTCAGGGCACTGTGCCGGAGCCTGTGGAGGGTGAAGCCGTCCAAGTCCTCGATGTCCTCGGGTGAGGCGAACGGGTTGGCCAGTAGCCGGGTGCTCTCCTCGAAGATCTCCTCGGCCCGGCGGTAGGAGAGCCGGGCCCGGCTCGTCTCCGGGCACACGTCGAGCGTCGGCGTTCCGGCCGGGGCCTTGCGGTCGGTGAGGAACAGTGGGCCGCGGGTGCGGCGGGCGATGAGGCGGGGCAGGAGCTGGGCTGTGCCGGACTGCCAGTGAATCCACTCGGTCGCCCCGCCCTTGGCGGTGATCTTCCCGCGCTTGTCCTGCGGGTACAGGTCCTCGACGTTCAGGCACAGCACCTCGTCCGCGCGGGCGGCGGACTCGTAGAGCATCGTCCACTGCGTCTTCTCCCGCAGCGCGACGTCCGGGCGCCACAGGGCGGCGATCTGGTTCTCCGCCAGGGCCTTGGTGCGGTCGGGCGGTGCCGGCCGCCGCTCGATGCCGATCGTCGGATCGACGCTGACCCAGCCCTGGCGCTGCCACCAGCCAATCGCCTTGCGCGCGATGGACAGCTCTCGGTTGACGGTGTCGGCGTCCATCTCGTCCGCCCGGGCCGCCGCCAGCTCGGCCAGCACCTCCGGCAGCGCCGGGTCGTCGATCGCGGTGACGGGGAAGACAGGCGGCTTCGCGCCCCGGCGGGCGGGTCCGGTCGGCGCCGGTTCGCCGGCGAGCATCCAGCCCCACGTCGTCAGCGAGATCCGGTAGATCCGCGCGGAGGACTTCGCGATGCCTGCGCCGGTGAGGTAGCGCTCGACCGCCGCGGTGTACGACGCGGGCGGGGCGGACAGAGGTACGACCCGAGCGCGCGGCAACCGAAGCGCACCCCCGCTCCCGAGTTCGGTCACCGGTTCGATCGTCACGCCCGCCCGCCCTTCCGGCACTGCCGCGGTAAATGCGTACACCTCGCCTGTGGCAGCCAGAGAGCCCGCCGCAGGCCGAGATGATCACGGTAGAAGCCCTGCCGCAGTAAATTCGGTATTCACTGCGGCAGCTCGGAGACCAGAATCGACTCGTGGCGGCTTTTGACCTCACCTTGGCTGGACCCCTGGTGGCACATCACCATCGCAGAGTTGCTCAACAACGCTGAACGTCACCGCTCCATAAAAGTTGGACCAGAACCTGCGACCTGGACGCGAATGTCGGTGGTGATCGGAAGCAGCCGCTGCCCGACAGACGTGGAAATGTCGGCGAGCAGTGCGTGCGGTCCAGTCTCGTCTCAGGGGCCGACGGCGCGGACGCGGTCGGGTGAGAGATGTAGTTCGTACGGGCAGCAGCAGTCGGAGCAGAGCGTGGCGACGAGGGTGCCGCAGGTGCACAGTTGGTTCATTCCGCCGGTCGGTGTTGCTCCGCAGCAAGCGGGGGACGCGTGGTGGTACTCCAGGCCGTGGGCGTCGTCGGGGTTGATGACGATGTTGCCGCGCGGGCCTTGCGACACGAGGTATTGCCCGTGCTCGTTGCTTATCGTCCCGTAGCGGGGCATCGCCTGTGCAGGGACTTCGGAGGCCACCAGGGGTGCACCGTATGGTTCGGTCTCGATGGCGTAGCGGCCTGACGGGACAGTCGGCGGGGATGGGCCGGGCTCCTCGGCGTTCCACCACTCGTAGTACGGCGCCTCGGGAACTGCGGGCAGTCGAATGAGGGGGCCCGTCAGAGGGACTTCGCACGTCGCGCACACGAAGACCACTGCTTCGGCTTCCGTGGCGCCGTCGGCGGCGGGGGCGCGGTGTTGGGGCGCTGCCTTGCCGGTGTCCTGGTCCTGATCCTGGTCTCGTTGGTCGTGCATGCGCTGACCGTACGTGGCGTGTTGCCTGGTTTTGCAGCCACCCCGCCAGGGCACACGCGGCTGTCGCCTCACGTCAGGCGATCACGTGTTGCTGAAACGGACGGCAGCCGTTTGCCGCTTCGGGAGGTATCCGAGCGCTTCTGGAAATCGAGCTGCGTGTTGAGCCGTGTGACGGCTCCCGGCACGGTGCGCCGGTAGAGCGCCGGGGTATGAGGGCGCGCCTCCTGAGGGGTCCTCACGCGCGGAGCAGTGTGGCGAGGGATGCAGCGGTTTCCGTCGGGTCCGGGGGCAGGGTGATCGTGGCGTCGGCGTGGCTCCATGTGGCCAGCCAGGCGTCCTGTGGCCGTCCGATCAGGAGGAGGACCGGTGGGCACTGGAAGACTTCGTTCTTGATCTGTCGGCAGACGCCTATGCCGCCGGCGGGGACTGCTTCGCCGTCCAGCACGCAGGCGTCGAATCGGGTCGTGTCCAGTGCCAGCAGGACCGCGGGAAGGGTCGCGCATTCGACGAACGTGACCGGCGGGATGTCGGGCGCGGGGCTGCGGCCGACGGCCAGCCGGATCTGTGCCCGGGTGTCGGCGTCGCTGCTGTAGAGGAGGACCGAGACGGATGACGGCATCGTTTCTCCCTCCCGGCTTGCACGGCCTGACGTGGTGGACCGCGACCCGGGCCTGCCCGATTGCCGACCACCTGTATGTTCAAAATTGCATAAATGGGGTATTTCTGCATGTTCGACACTAACCGGGTGCCTGTTCGTTCCGTACGGCAGGCACGCGACGTCACACGGCGGTGAGAAGCGATGACCGAATGCAAGCCCCCTGACTACCGCACCGGTCATCACGGCCGGCACTGGACACACTCACTGCGATGCGCGCAGAAGGCCGGAGCCGTCATCGTCACCGACGAGACCGAGGAGCCGGTTGCCTACGCCCACGAAGACTCCGGACCCGGCCGCTTCAGGCCGTGGATCACCCAGACAGGCTCCCGCTACGACAGCCACGACGTACACCCCGAGTGGTAACAACCCGAGGTAACCAGCAGCCGCCCCGACCGTCCGCCTCACCGCAGGAACACACCCGCTTCGAACCGCAACACGACCGAGGAAGAGGAAGGCGAAGCGGGTCGTGGAGTTCCTGAAGGCCACCTGGCCTGCTCTTCCAGCCGCACGCGGGACGGTGTGCGGTGTGGCGGATGCCCGGCAAGGTGCCCGGCGGGGGCCCTCGTACCGGCGCCACGGCGGTCGCCGCCCTGGCGCCGACGAGCGCGCGGGTTCCGGCTTGACCTTCGACCTGGGGCGAAGGTCTACCGTCGAGGTATGAGCACGATGAGGATCTCCCAGCTCGCTGAATGCTCCGGCGTGCCGGCGACCACCCTGCGCTTCTACGAGGGAGCCGGACTCCTGCCGGCGGACCGGACCCCGGCCGGCTACCGGGCGTATGGCGAGGACGCGGTCGAGCGACTCGCGTTCATCGGTGCGGCCAAGCACCTCGGGCTGCCGTTGAAGGAGATCGGCGAGTTGCTGGCGGTGTGGGAGGCCGGTGCCTGCCGGGACGTGAAAGCCGACCTGCGGCCGCGGATTGCCGCCCGCCTGGCCGAGGCCGGGGCTCGCGCCGCCGAGCTGGATGCGTTCACTGCCTCCCTGCACACCGCCCTGGAGCATCTGGACGCGCTTCCCGATCGTGCGAGCCCCTGTGATCCTGAGTGCGGCTGCCTTGACCCGGCGGCTCCGACCGCTGTCGGCATGCAGTCGGTGGACGTGATGCTCGTGTCCAGCCGCCGGGCCGCCGAGGCGGAGGGGTGGCGGACGGCCCCAGTGGCCTGCGCCCTGACCCGCGAAGGCCTGCGCCAGCGGACCGCCCAATGGCGCGAGGCGGTCGACGGCGCCGTGCGGACTGCGGTGGTCGACGGGCTACGCCTGACCATGCCCGTCGACCGGACGGTGCGGGTGGCGGAACTGGCGGCGGCCGAGCAGCAGTGCTGCCCGTTCTTCGACTTCCGGCTCCTCCTCGACGGCCCGCGCCTGCACCTGGAAGTCCGCGCGCCGGCCGACGGTGCCGGACTGATCAGCGACCTGTTCGACCCCGCCGCATGACCGCGCCCTCCCCTTCCCGCCGCTCCCCTGCTCCAGAGATTCCCTGCCGTGCTCGTCGCCCGATCCATCGGCCTGTTCGCCGTCGCCGCCCTGTTCGAGATCGGGGGCGCTTGGCTGGTCTGGCAGGGCATCCGCGAGCACAAGGGATGGGTCTGGATCGGCGCAGGCGTCATCGCACTCGGTTTGTACGGGGTGGTGGCAACCTTCCAGTCCGATGACGACTTCGGCCGGATCCTCGCCGCGTACGGCGGCATTTTCGTCGCCGGGTCGATCGCGTGGGGCATGGTCGCCGACGGCTACCGCCCCGATCGCTTGGACATCATCGGCGCGCTGGTCTGCCTTGCCGGAATGGCGGTCATCATGTACGCCCCCGCGGCCACTGAACGCCGCGCCAATCAGCCACAAACCCCGCACCCAGCCCGCTGATGATGGCGGTCTCGGCGCACGGACGGGGTTGCGCGAGGCTCACGAACAGCGTCTGCAGCCCGGCTTGCGGCCGCACGCGTCCCCCTTGGCTGCGGCGGCCCCGGCGGGGACAGAGGCGTGGGGGGCGCGCAGCAGCCTTGGCCCTGCCAGGCATTGTGGCCTTCCTCGATCGCGATGGCGGCGATGACGAGGGCGGCGATGGGGTCGGCCCAGGACCAGTCGAGGGTGGCGTTGAGTACGAGGCCGAGGAGGAGGACGGCGGAGAGGCAGGTGCACGGCAGGGTCTGCTTGGAGTCGGCGACCGCGGAGGCGGATCAGAGTTCGCGGCCCGCGCGGTGCTGGGCGGCGGAGAGGAAGGGCATGATCGCCAGGGACAAAGCTGCGATGACGATGCCGGGCATCGAGCGGTCGGCTTCGCCGGAGCCGGCCAGGGCTCGGACGGCGTCGATGCTCACGTGGGCGGCGAGGGCGAAGAAGGAGACGGCGATGATCCGCAGGGTGGTCTTCTCCCGTGCCTCGCGCACGGCGTGGCTCGCGCGGAGAACTGCCAGGTGACCGCCGCGGCGGAGGACACCTCAATCACGGGGTCCAGCCCGAAGCCGACCAACGCGGTGGAGGAGGCGATCGTGCCTGCGGTGATCGCGACGACGGCCTCGATGACGTTGTAGGTGATGGTCGCGGCGGGCGAGCGCGTCGCGGCGGGCGAGCGCGTCGCGGCGGGCCGGGGACGGCCCGAGGGTATTGCGGTCAGCGCTGACCGAAGCCACCACCGATCAGGCACCGGCAAACCCGGCCGCCACCGGTGACATGCCGGCCACTCGGCCCGGCCGTCGCCCGGCATCTGCGTGACGCCATGGCCAGGATCGACGTCACGCAGCCGCAGTGCTGGGTGCTCAACCGTGTGAACGGCGGTCCCACGGCACCGAACCGTGAGGAAGTCGTCGTGCAGCTGACACACCTCGCCGATGGGCCGCACGAAATCACAGGGTCGTCGCTCGGTTGCTCCAGCGCGGATGGCTCCGGATCGACGACGGGCAGCGCCTGCACCTCACGGATGCCGGGGAGAGCGTCAGAGTGCAGCTCCGTGAGCCGGCGACCGAGGTGCGCGCCGTGGTCCACCAGGGAATCAGCGACGAGGAGTACGTGGCCGCGCTCAAGGTCCTGCGCACGATGGTGGCCGATGTCGAGGGCGGCGGGACCCCGGGTAATCCGTCCCGACACTCCAGCGCGACTTCGCGATCTTGTGCTGGAGCCGGGTGAGAACGGCAACGGCCACGGCGTGATCATCAAGGGTTGTGCGGAGCGTGGGCGTAGCGTTCGCATCGTCCAGGGGCGGCGTCCGGAGGCCGGCGTGCGGGGGTGGCCAGACCCGCTTCGTACGCGGCGATGACCAGGTGGACCCGGTCGCGGGCGCCAAGCTTGGTGAGCAGGTTCCTGACATGCGTCTTGACGGTGCCCGGGCCGATGCCGAGGTGGTCGGCGAGCTCGGCGTTGGACAGTCCGCGCCCGACGAGGGCGAGCACCTCGTGCTCCCGTGCGGTGAGGCCGACGAGTTCCGGTGCCGGCGGAGCGTGGGCGGGGCCCGGGCGTCCGGCGAACTCCGCGATGAGGCGGCGTGTGACGGCGGGCGCGATCAGGGCGTCGCCGGCCGCGACCACGCGCAGAGCGGTGAGGAACCCGTCGAGGTCGGTGTCCTTGACGAGGAAGCCGCTGGCCCCAGCCCGCAGCGAGGCGTGGACGTGGGTGTCGGTGTCGAAGGTGGTGAGGACGACGAATCGGACATTCAGGGATTCAACGGTGATCATCCGGGTAGCCTCGATGCCGTCCATGCCGGGCATCCGGATGTCCATGACGACGACATCGGGGGCCAGTTCCCTGGCCAGGGCGACGGCCTGAGTTCCGGTCGCCGCCTCGCCGACGACGGCGAGGCCGGGGGTCGCGTCGACGACCATCCGCAGGCCGGCACAGACCAGCGGCTGGTCGTCGGCGAGGAGGACGCGGATCGTCACAAGGCCGCCTCACCGGGGCCGGGACGGACTGCCCGATGGGGCCGGGCGGTCGGATCCATCGGGACCGTCGCGTCGGTCGGCATGGTCGAGACCAGCGAGGCCACCGGGTCCGGCGGGACCGTCGGGTCCTGCGGATCGAGTGGCAGGGCACAGTCCTCCGGGTGTGCTCGCGCGGTCGTGCGGGCCGGGCACGCCAGTGTGGTCATCCTCCGGGAACACCCCAGCTTGTTCGACCGGTGGACCTTGGAGGCGCCCCTCAGTCATCACCACAGCCTTCACCGAGCTCGCAGCATGGGCGATACCCTCCTCCCTGCTCCCCCGGACCACACCCCCGGCACTGCAGCGGCTGATCCCTGGTGTCGTCCTCGCCGTCACCCTCGCCACCCCGACACTGGTCCTTCCCCCGCAGCGGCGGCTCGCGGGGAGACAGCCGGTCTGGCCGCCGAGCTGCTCGGCGGGGTGCGGTGGGTGTGACGGGAGCCTCGGGGTGTTGCGAGTGTGAGGCGGGGGGCGGGTGGGAAGTGAAAGATCATTCGAGTGGAGAGTGTTCGTTCTGTGGGAGAAACCTTGAGTGTGTGCGTGATCGGTGCGGGGCTGTCGGGGCTGGCGACCGCACACGCTCTGGCGGTCAAGGGGATCGATTTCGTCTGTCTCGAGCGGGCGGTCGATGTCGGCGGGATCTGGCGGCAGCCGGGAGCCGGTGAGCCGGGGCCCGGGTACCAGTCGCTGCATCTGAACACCGCGAAGCAGCTCACGGGGTACACCGAGTTCCCGATGCCCGACGCGTACCCCCTTTATCCCCGGCACAGCGAGGTCGCGGCCTATCTGCGGTCCTTCGCCGAATGGGCGGGGGTGTCGGACCGCATCGAGTTCGGCGTCGAGGTCGTGTCGGTGCGGCAAGAGGGTGACGATGCGTCGTGGACGGTCGTCAGCCGAGGGGCGGACGGGACGCTGGATTCGCGGCGGTTCGCTCATGTCATCGTCGCCTCGGGGCACAACACGGTGCCGACGCTGCCGAAGCCCGCGCCGCCCGGTTCCGACGGGTTCGCCGGCAGGATTCTGCATTCCGTGGACTACCAGGACGGGGCCGACTTCGCCGGGCAGCGCGTCGTCGTCGTGGGTCTGGGCGCGTCGGCGGTGGACATCGCCACGGACCTCTCCCGGCATGCCGCGCGCACCGTGCTCTCGGTGCGTCGGGGGCTGCACATCGTTCCCAAGCAGCTCTACGGCATGTCGGTGGACGAGATGGCCGAGGTGTCGTGGTTCACCGCCATGTCCCTGCCCGAACAGATCGAATTCGCCGAGAGGGCTCTGCAGGTCGCGCGGGGCAGACTGTCCGACTACGGCCTGCCCGAGCCGGACCACCCGCTCTTCTCCTCCCCCGTGACCATCTCGGACGAGATCCTCAGCCGGATACGCCACGGCGCGGTGCACCCCAGACCGGGGATCGACCGCCTCGACGGCATGCGGGTGGTCTTCACCGACGGGACCTCGGAGGAGGCCGACGCGATCGTCTACTGCACCGGCTACCAAATGGACTTCCCGTTCCTGCCCGAAGGGTGCCCGGCCGGGCCGGGCGGGTCGGTCGAGCTGTACCGGCGGGTCGTCGCTCCTGGCCGCCCCGGTCTGTACTTCGTCGGCTTGGTCCGTCCGATGGGCGCCATCACGCGGCTCGTGGAGGGCCAGACGCATTGGGTCGCGCGCATCATCAGTGGCGAGGTCGTCCTGCCGGATGCGGGCGCGATGCGCGAGGAGATCGACGCGTACCTGAGGGGCATCGCCAAGCGTTACGGCACGGCGGCGGGCGGCTCCTCCATACAGGTCGACGTCGGTCCCTACCTCAAGGAGATGCGAGGGCTCCAGACCGTCTGAAGACGTGGCCAGGCCCTGTGACCGGCCCCAACGATGGGGGCTCTCGGTGGATCTCCACCGAGAGCCCCGTCGCAGGGGCGTCGTCAGACCCCCGCCGCTGCGCGGCGCGGCAGTTTCATCGGCGGTCTGACGGCGTAGGCCTCCGACGAGAGGTACGCGGTCACCCGGGGCGGATGGCCCTGCTGGTGGACGAGTGCGATATAGGCGATGAGGCCCACTCCGTCCTTGGGCCGCCTCGTGGTGAGGGCGGGCAGCGACCGGACCAGAGGGAGGGGATCCATGCCGTGGCCCCGCAGGACGTCCACTGCTCGGTCGAGGACCTCCCTGTCGTCGCGGGCATAGTCGCGGACCGGAATGTGGAGGGTGAAGCCGCTGGGGCGGCCGGTCTCCGCCTCGGTGAAGGAGTGGCAGGACAGGCCGGGCCGCCGGTCGAGGTCGTCGGTGGCGGCGGCGGCCCGGAAGAACTCCTGGATCTCCGCCGGCCCCGGGCCGGAGCCCGTACGGGACAGGTTGCCCGCCTCAGAGGCCGACAGGTCGAGGTGCCGGGTGTAGACCTTCACCCTCGGTGTCTCCCAGTGGCCCAGGTCCAGGGCGAGGAAGGGGTGGCCGTCCGCCTTCGGCAGCGCCTTGTACGCCTTTTTGTGCCCGAGTCTGCGCAGGGCCTTCCGTAGGGTCTTGGTGGAACGTTTCGCCCCTGACGCGGCCGGGTTCAGGTACACCTTGACCTTGGGCACGCCGCCGGGCAGTAGTTCCAGTGCGATCCATAGCGCCAGCGGACCCTTCGGCTGGGGTGGGAAGAAGAGGTCCTCGATCTCGTCGAGCCGCTCGGTGGAGAAGTCCCAGCGCCGGGCCATGGCGCGGACGACGTCCAGGCCGATCCGGCCGTTCTGCGCCCGGGTGTCAGCGGCGTAGCCCGGCTCTACCAGCACACGCAGTGCCGGGGCCCGGCCGGGGCTGAAGGAGAGCGAGTACTCGACGGGGGTGTGGTCGTCCGAGAGGAAGGTCCGCGTCGGCGGCGGCAGGGCCAGCGACCGCTCGGCGGCCGGGCCCAGCGCCTCGACCAGGGTGTGCGCATACGTCTCCGTGTCGGCCGGAGAGAGCCCTACGACGTCGCAGAGACGTACCAACTGGGCCCGGGTGAAGGCGCCGAGAGTGCCGGAGCGCGGATCCGGGAGGATGTCGAGCGGCAAGCCGGTCACCGGCACCCCACCAGAAAGTCGGGTGTGCATGAAGATACCCGCCGACGAGGGCGGGTATCCCGGTGCGCACCGACACAAGTCGGTGGCTGTGCCATAGCGGTGTCGGTGGATATGTGGTCCACGACATCTCCTCTACCTCATACGCAACATTGATGCCGAGTCGATCACTACCCTCGTGATCGAATGGTCATGCAGAGGTATGGAGTCTACGGAGGACTTGTGGATCAGCTGGTGAGCCAGGACAGGAATTGGCTCCAGCGGCCCTTCCGTTCTCCCTTGCCCTCCCCGCCGGTCCGGTCGCCGAACTGTGCACTGGACGGGGTGACGCTCGTGTCGGGCCGCGTGTCGCCGTGTCCTGGTGTCGGGAGGGGGGTGAACTTGGCGGGCAGCGTGGCCAGGGCCCGGTTGAAGGGGCCGGGACGCCAGATCAGGCTGTCCTCCGGTACGGCGAGTTCGACGTCCGGCAGCCGGTTGAGCAGGTGCTCGATGGCCGTGACGGTGATGTGCCGGGCCGGCTCCTTGGACGGGCAGCCGTGCAGGCCCGCGCTCCACGCCAGGTGGGACCGGTTGCTGCCGGTGGTGCGGGCGGCTGTCAGGGCGGGGCTTGAGTTGGCGGCGGCAAAGCTCACCAGCATCAGGTCCCCTGCCTGCACCTTCTCGCCCGCGAACTCCATGTCCCTGGCCGGGTAGTGGGGCGCGTAGTTCGATATAGGCGGGTTGTCCCACAGCGTGTCGTCGAGCGCCTCGTCGATCAGGCCACCGCCATCGGCGTAGCGGTCGTCGGTGAGCAGCCGGTGCAGGGTGTTGCCGAGGAGGTTGCGCAGCGGTTCGGCGCCCGCGCCGAGGAGCAGGGCGAGCTGGTGGACCATCTCCTCGTCGCTCAGCTTGGCGTGGTGCTGCATCAGCCAGGACGTGACGTCGTCGCCCGGCCGGCTCCGCTTGAGCGTGACCAGTTCCTGCACGGCCCCGAACAGCACTGCGGTCGCCTTCTCGGCGTTCACCCCGTCGAACATCCCCGTGATGCCGAAGAGCACCCGGTCGCCGATGCCGGCCGGGCAGCCGAAGAGTTCGTTGAAGACGAACAGCGGGAGCTGCTTGGCGTAGTCGCCGAGCAGGTCGGCGGACCCGCGGGAGCCGAACTGGGAGATCAGGTAGTCCGAGATCCGCTCGGTGTTCCGGGCCAGCCGTTGTGAGTCGATCCGGGCCATGCTGTCCGTGATCGCCTGGCGCAGCCGCAGGTGCTCGCCGCCGTCGCTGAACATGCAGTTCTGCCTGTAGGCGAGGAGGGGCGCGACGGGGCTGTCGTGCGGGACCCGGCCCTCGTTGAAGTCCCGCCACAGACGCGCGTCCTTGCGGAAGGACGCGGAGTCCTGGAGTAGCTGGAGCGCTGTGGCGTAGTCGGTGACGAGGGTGGCGTCCACCCCGGGGGCGAGCTCCACGGGCGCGGTGGGCCCGTAGTGGCGCATGTACGCGTAGTACGCCTGCGGGTCCGCGGCGAACTCCGGTCCGTACAGCGGGATCCGGGCGCCGGAGGCGTGGGCGGGGCAGCCGGGCGGGGGCACCGGGGCGGGGGTCTGGGTGTCCATGTCGGCTACTGCTCCTGTCGGGCGCGGTCCAGCAAGAAGCGGACCAGGGTGGTGAGTGCGTCGGCGGACGACTTCTCGTCGCGCGCGTCGCAGGTGACGACGGGGGTGTCGTCGAGCAGGTCCAACGCCTCGCGCAGCGCCGCTTCGTCCCGCAAGGGCGTGCCGTCGAAGTGGTTGACGGCGATGGCGTATTCCAGCCCGTACTGCTCGATCAGGTCGATGACTCCGAAGGAGTCCGCGAGCCGCTCGGGATCGACGAGGACCAGCGCGCCGAGGGCCCCGCGCGCGATGTCCTCCCACATCTGCACGAACCGCTGCTGACCGGGGGTGCCGAACAGGTACAGCACGATGCGGTCGCTGATGGTCAGCCGGCCGAAGTCCATGGCCACGGTGGTGGTGGTCTTGCTCCGGACGCCTTTGAGGTCGTCGACGTGCTCGGCGGCCTGAGTCATCCGCTCCTCGGTGGTCAGCGGCTCGATCTCGGAGATCGAGCCGATGAACGTGGTCTTGCCCACCGCGAAGTGCCCGACGACGAGGATCTTCACCGGGATCTGCGAAGCGCCGTCGCGTACGTAGTCCTGCTTACCCAAACTTGGCGCGGAGACCATTCAGCACCTCCTCCAGGATCTCCCGGTCAGCGAGGGCGGCTCGGCGTACCGGGGAGCGGGTGATGAGGTAGCCGCCCTCGGCCAGGGCGGCGAGGAGGATCTTCACCACGCCGAGCGGCAGCCGGGTGTGGCCGGCGATCTCGGCGACCGACAGGTAGCCGGCGGAGCACATGTCGATCAGCCGCTGCTCCTCGGGGGAGAGCCGGGTGGGCCGCTGGCCCTCCTCCGGTGCCACCGTCACCAGCGTGATCAGGGAGAGCTGCTCCTCGTCGGGCAGGCCGCGTCCCTTGGTGATGACGTACGGTCGGACCAGCTCGGCGGCCTCCGGCTCCCACTCATCGCGTCCCGTCATGAGTGCGTGCCGAGGTTCTCGCGCGGCGGCGTCATCAGTACCTTGCCGAGCTGGCCCACGAGTTGCTGCATCCGGAAGGTGATGTCTGCCATGTCGACGTCCGGGGACGCGGAGAGGCCGAGGTAGGCACCCTCACCGGCGGAGATCAGGAAGACCCAGCCGCCGTCGAACTCGACCAGGGTCTGCCGCCACCGCGCACTCGGGTCCTCGCAGAAGAAGGCGAGCGAGCGGCTCAGCGACTGCACACCGCTCATCGCGGCCGCGACACGGTCGGCGTTGTCCTTGCCGTAGCCGTTCGACCTGGCCATCAGCAGGCCGTCGGCGGATATCAGGACCGCGTGCAGGGCACCGGGAATCTCCAGGGCGCTGTCGAGCATCCATGACAGATCGTCGTTCACGAGACCTCATGTCCTTCGCTGCTTGCACGAGATGTGCCGCTCGTGCGGTCCGGCGCCTCCGGGAAGGAGGCCCGGCCGGACTCCGTGCCTCGTTGGAAGGCACCCATGATCGCCGCCGCTTCGGCGTCGGAGCGGCTCGGAGCCTGTGCGGGTGTATTGCTGGGCACGATGGCCATGGGCCGCTTGCGGCGCCGCCTCGGCAGGCCGTCGTCGGTCGGGGAGGTCGCGAGCACGGCTTCGGGCCCTCCCGGGTTCGGTGCGCTGGGAGTGATCACGGGCGGCGCCGTGGGCTTCTGTACCGGCACGCTGGTGAGCAGCTCGTGCGGCAGCAGGACGACCGCTCGGACCCCGCCGTAGGGCGAGGACGAGTCCACGGACACCTCGAAGCCGAAGCGCTCGGAGAGCACGCCGATCACCGCGAAGCCGAACTGCGGCGGGTTGCCGAGTCCGGAGACGCCGGTGACGCGGTTACTGGAGAGCAGTCGCTCGGCGCGAGCTCGTTCCTCGTCGCTCATGCCGACGCCCGCGTCGTCGACGACGATGCACACGCCCTTGGGCACGGTGCGGGTGTTGATCTCGACGACGGTGTCCGGGCTGGAGTAGCTGGTGGCGTTGTCGAGGAGCTCGGCGAGCGCCAGCGCCACTGGTTCGACGACTCGGCTGGTGAGGCCGAAGTCGACGCGCGAGAGGATCTCCACGCGACGGAAGTGCCGGATCCGGCCCTGGGCGCTGCGGATCACGTCGTACACGGACGCCACGTCGCGGTGGCGGCCGAGCCAGCCGTCGCACAGCACGGCGATGGACTGCGCGCGCCGGCCGAACTGCGAGTTGGTGTGGTCGATCTCAAGCAGGTCCTGGAGCATGGCGGACTCGCCGTACTTGCTCTGCAGTCGCGAGACGACCAGCTGCTGTTCGGCGGCGAGGCCCTGGAGCGTCCGCATCGCGGACTTCAGGACTGTCTTCGTCGCTTCCTCGGCCTGGTCCTGCGCCGCCTCGACGGACTGCGTGTAGTGGTTCTCCAGGTCGGAGTAATGGCTCCGGAGCCCGTCGATCTGCTGCTTCAACGCCTGGGCCGCCTTGCGCTGGCGGACGATAACGGCGATGGCGACAAGAACGAGGACCAACAGAGCCCACAGCATCGGGTTCTGTATGTATTCCGTCATAAGACTCTCTTCAGGCGGCCGATGGCCAGTGACTGAATTCCCGTCAATGCGGTGCCCCGGCGAACCGTCCGCGTCGGGACGCCTGCGCGGAACACCTCTGAAGTCGGAGGTGTTGTTCTGCGCTCATCCGCCCGCCCCGCTTGCGCCGAGATCGTATCACTGTGCGATCAAGTGACTGTCCGTCAATAGACAGGCTGACCAGACAAGTCGGACGGTACGGGATGGGCTCCCGCTCCACGGAGCCGGGCCGGTCGGCCGGAAATCCACCGGTGGAGGCGCGTCGCCCCAGGTCACGGGCACAGGCGGACCCTTCCGACGGCATCCCGCCATTCTCGAACGACCTGGAGGGGACGCACCATGAACCGCGCCACTCGGCCAATGCGCATGCCGACCGAGCCGGACGTCCCGCTGAAGAGCCGGGGCGAGGTGGCGAAGCCTTCCTACGCAGGACTCGGCGACCCGCTCCCGACGGCCCACCGGCGCGGCCCGCGCTGTGGGCGGGCGAGCAGACCGCGGGATGCCGGCGCCGACAGCCGAAGGGCTCCCGAACCGTCCGCATCGCCTCGGCCGGTAAGGGGCAGGATAAAAACGGCCTCGACGCGGACGGGTGGTCAAGCACGCGCGGCTGATTCACTTCAGCCGAACCGCGACAGCCGGCCCCATGCGGGAGGGGCCACGCCTGCGGACTGCCTCCACCCCTCACGGGTAGCCGGACGGTTCCATGTCAGGCGGTGGGCTTCAGGCGCTCCAGGATCATCGCGTAGAGGTCTGAAATGTCCTTCGGCATGGGTACTCACCGGCGAACGCGGCACCCTTTCGGGGCTCGCTCCGTCCCTTGCCGACCCGGCTCAGGAGCTCAGGGTCCAACCGCTTGAGGTGAGCCTCCGACTCGCCTGCCATCGAGCCGTCGTTCCCAAAGACATCATCGACGCCGAACACCCCGTGCGCTGCCCAGAACTCCTTCCATGCATCACATTCCACGCTGCCCGGTTCCGCGGCAGAGAAGGACCCATGATCCTTCAACTGCTGGTACAGATCGCTTGTGGGGTGCAGAGCGGGGCCGTCCGCGATGGCTGCCCACGGGATGCTGAAGGCATCCAAGAACTCGACATGGCGACCGAACGCTTTGTCTCCCCCGACGTCGATCAAGGCCATGCTGGCACCGCTGGGCGGATTGCCACTCCCTTCCCACCATGTTCCCAGGGCGCTGACCTCGGCCGATGAGCAGGTTGCCCGCAGGTTCGGGGTCGGGCGTGGTGGCTGAGTCCGGGTGCCTCGCCTCGGACCGGGACGGCCCCGCATCCGGCCCGATCACGTCCTGGGAGACAAGGGCTGCAGCTCGAAGGCCATCCGCAACTGGCTCCGCCGCCGGGGCATCACCCATACGATTCCCGAGCGGGCCGACCAGGTCCGCAACCGGGCCCGGCGGGGCAGCCGCGGAGGCCGCCCGCCGGCCTTCGACCCCGAGGTCTACAAGCCCCGCAACGTCGTCGAACGCTGCTTCAAATGCCTCAAGCAATGGCGCGGCATCGCCACCCGCTACGACAAGACCGCCGAGTCCTACGAAGCAGCCGTCACCCTCGCCTCGCTCCTGATGTGGGCGTGGCATTTGACGACAGAACCCAGCCCGACCGGACTCACCACGCCCCGACAATGCCGGCCACCCTGCGGGCGCGGGATGCGAGGCGGGGCATCCCCACACGGTCGGGGAGCAGCTGTGGTGAGTGCGGTGGTAAGCCCGCACAGGCACGGTGAGCCCGCCCGGCAGCACTCACCACACACCACAGCGGCCACAGCGGCCACAGCGCTCACGGCCCCAACCCCACGCGCACAGGCAGCAGAGTCCCCTCCCCCGCCCCACTGACCACGCCCCGGAGTGGTCCCCGCACAGCAGGGAGCAATCGGTACCGGCCACGCAGCCGATCCGGACCAGGGAGTCATCCCGCCAGACGGGGAGCAGCAGGACGACACCGAGGTGCAGGTGACCGACGAGGGGTCATCACCTGCGTCAGCCCATCGGGAAGTTCGATCGCCACATCGGGGTCGTACGGCTGGCCAGTGACTGAGTTACGGGCGCGGCACGAGTTGGTCCACCGTGTCGAGCGCCACCCGCCACGGGTAGGCCGCCGGGTCGTCCTGGCCCGGCTGGTTCGGCATGAAGCCGTTGTCGCCGTAGAGCATCGTCACTCCGGCGCCGCGGAGGGTCTCGACCGACAGGTCGAACTGCGGGTGCTGCACGTGGGCCGTGTTCACGCACGGCACGGCCACGGTCGGGATGCCCTTGCCGATCGCCTGTGCGACGACCCCGAGGACGAACCGGTCGGTCAGGCCAAGCGCCCACGCGTTGACGCTGTTGAAGGTGGTGGGCGCGAAGAGGATTGCGTCTGCCTTCGGCCATACGTCGGGCTCGCCGGGCAGTTGGTAGTCCCAGCGGACCGGGTTTCCGGTGAGTGCGGCCAAGCCGTCGAGCGATTCCGCCAGCCAGCGGGCAGCGGTAGGGGTGAGGCCGAGGCAGACGTCCCAGCCGTCGGCCTGCGCGTCCTCGATGACGTGGGCGACGTCGAAGAGGGGCGGGGCTGCCGAGGCGAACAGGTACAGGGTCCGAGTGCTCATGACGTCCGACCCTACGCAACCGCCGCCGGTCCGGGCGGAGCCAGGGGTGGGGTCGGGGTGGAGGCGAGCGCCGTTCCAGGCGACGCGTCAGGAACGCGAGGCAGGCAGGATGCCGTCGTGCACCGGCTATCTGCCCGCAACCCGCGTCGAAGAGCGGCGTCGCCTTGCCCGGCCAGCGCGGCCAGAACCGGCCGGCCGGCTGCCGTACTCCCCCGGCCTACTGCGTCAGGTCGAATACGGCGCCCGGCCGACCACCACTGATCTCCATGCAGCCGCGCGTGCGCTCCGGCTCGACGTCATCGTGCTGACAGGACCGTCTTACGCGACCCAGCTTCATCAGGGTGGGCCGACGAGCAGGTCCAGAGTTGTTCCCGAGGCCCCCCGCGTGCGCAGAAAGCACCGTGCCCGGGCGTCGAGCTTCGCTCCTGGGCCTCGAGGTGCGTCCTCCCGGGCCGCGGTGATGGGGTGAGGAGTCGGCCGTTCCGCTGAATCCGTGCACGCTGATGCTGGTGAGCAGGCGGTCACGACCGACAGCGTCCTCGGGGAGCTCGGCGGCAGGATCCGTCCACTCCTTGAGTGGTTCGGAGAAGGAGTCGTCGACCCCGTGGTCGGCCAGACGGTAGAAGCTGCCCTTCCCGGTCTGGAGGCGGATGGACTGGATGGCGTTGAAGCCCATCCTGTCCTGCCGGAAGGCCTCCAGCCGCACCCGCTCAGGCCCAGTGCGGGGTTGACCACACCTGTCTCTTCGACAGCCCCTCTCCGAGGCGGTCTGCAAGGTGGAGCAGGTCTGCCATGTGCAGCACTCGTCCATCGAATCCTGGGAGGGGGACATGCAGCGGCTGCGTCCAGTGGGCGGGGATTGCAGCCAGCCCGTAGTACGCCCCTGCGAGGCCTCCGGTCACCGCGGCGACGGTGTCCGTGTCACCGCCGAGGTCGATTGCCGCACGTATCGCGTCTTCGAAGTCGGCGGTGGTGCGCAGGGCCCAGACAGCGGAGCCCAGACAGGGCCAGACGGCACCGTTGAACTCGGTCGCCTGATCGGGGTGCCAGTCGGACGCGAGGACCACGGAGTAGCGGTGGCGGTGGTCAGGGTGGATTAGAGCCAGGACGTCCGGGAGCGCGGCGAGGGGGTCGGCGTCCTCGAGCGTGACGCGGATGAGTTCGTGGAAGATCGCGGTGCCTTCCCAGGCCGCGCGGTCCCCATGGGTGAGGGCAGCGATACGACGGGCCGCGTCCATGGTGGCTTCTTGGCCGGCGGCCGCGAAGTGGACAGCGGAGGTCGATGCCCGCATCAAGGAGCCGTTTCCCGCTGCTCGCTGGTTGACTTGGAAATGGATGGCAGCGGCGAGGTCCCAGGGCATGCCATTGGTCAGGACGTCTTCGGTCTGCAGGCCGATGTCCTTCGGTTCTGACGCTGCCCACCGCTGGAAGCGGGCGAAGATGTCCGGCAGATCGAGTCCGCCCCGCTCCAGCAGGGATTCCGCGACCAGGACGGCCATCTGCGTGTCGTCGGTGGCCTCGCCGGGGTCCCAGCCACCGCCTCCGCTCATCTCGCTACCCGCACCTGGTGCGGGAAACCGCGCGGAGAACGCTCCCGGGGGACCGAACTCGAAGGGGCCGCCCAGAGCGTCACCCACCGCTGAGCCGACGACCGCGCCAGCGGCCCGCTGGATCCGCTTCATTCACGCAGGTTATCTGCGTTGCGCCGACAGCCGCGCGGGCCTATTCCTTCTTCGGTTCCCGAACCAGATCGTCGCCCGCACAAGCGACGTGAAGGAACTCTGAGCTCTGAGCTCTGAAGGGGCCGACGACCGATCCTCGGTTGCCGGCCTCATCTCGTAGTTCAGAGAAGGCGTCGTTGCCCCCCCGTGGCCGGCCAGAAGGCAGAAGCTGCCCTTCCCGTCTTGGTGGCGAGGTTCTCCAGGGCTATCGGCAGCTGCGGATATTCAGACGTGCGGAACAGGGTCCTGGACCAGGTCAGAGCCGCTTCTGGGTACGGAGGCCGGCCCCAGGCACGCTCTCCTCACGGCTACTGGGTAGCGTCCACCGGGTGAATCTTCACCTCATCGACGATGTGCCCGACGGCCTGACCCGACGAGCGCGGTCCTTTGTCGCCGTGCATGGCGTCAAGGTCGACGTTCGCCCCGTTGAGGGGCACAGGCAGTGGTGGCTTGAGCGGGACATCCCAGCAGCGGTGATCGATCGAATGGCGGCCTATCAAGAGCGATGGGGCGGTCTGCTCTTGCCACCCGCACCGCAGTACGACGGAGGCCCCAAGTACCTCGATCCGGACTCGCCCGAAGCAGACTCCGCCGGGTGGTGGTTCGAAGCCGGGATGCAGCGGACCGCAGTCCCCTACTCATTCATGATCAGTCCGTCTGGTGAGTTCGGTATCCATGCACAGAGGTGGGCGCCCCTCCACGCGACCATCGAGGGCTGGGTGGAAGCGCTCGCCTTGACTCACCACGCATCTAAGTGGGCAAAACAGATCACCAAGCTCGTCGGCGATGAGGTCGATGGCATCGAGCTGAACGGCTACGCGCCGGTGCGCGAGGTGATGGGCCTGGCAGACACCTGGTGGAGAGGACCCGACTCGCTGGTAGCCCTCTATAGCGGGGAGGCCACGGCACTCGACTTCCCCAGCGGCCGTATCGCAGTGATCTACTCCGGCCTCGATGAGTGGGGACTGCGGGGAGGAGTCGACGACGACGACTACCTCCTCCTCTAACCTCCTCACGGTTGCAGGCGGGCATGCACCGGGCAGTCCTTGCATCCGTCCGTACTCCGTGGTGTGCCAGGACTGCGATGCGGAGCTGGAGCACTGGGCAGTCCAGGCCCTGGTGAATGGCCGGTGCGCTGGGACATCGAGTCGACCCGTTCCACTTGTGGCTTTGCTGTAGCTGTGAGCGGTGACGCCGTACCGACAGAACGCCGGGACCAGATGCTCTTTGAGCATGGACCCGCGTCGCTGCAGGTGAGCACACCGCCGATGACGAGCATCGCCAGGTCGGTGCCTTCGTCTTCCTCACAGGGCAGGTCGCCGGCTGTGTCGCCGGGAGGGCCGGCAAGGTCGGTGACGAACTCTCGTACGGTGCGGCCGGGCAGTTCCGCGACGGGAGGCTCGATCTCGCGACCAGGCGTGAGGTGGCAAGCAGCTCCGTCCCTAGAGCCTCGACAACAGCATGCGACTCCACGACCGCGCCGAGCCGTCTGGATTCCCGCACATTCGAGGTGAAGAACCATGCGATCACGACCGCCCTTGGACCAGGGGCCTCTCCTCACCGTCCGCGCCACGCTCGTCTTTCTCCTGGGCTCGCTGGCAGGAGCCTGCGCCGGACTGCTCACCGCCCGCGAGGGAGCCACGCTCCCCTCCGCGTTGCTGACCGCCGCGGCCTCGTTCGCGGGAGCGGTGATGTTCTTCCGCACGCTCATCGGTGAGGCGTCCGGCGAGCCGTACAACGATCAGCCCGGTCATGATCACGTGCGGCCCGGGGAGGGCGAACACCCTGCGCCGTCACCGACCCGCCCGGCCTCCCGGCCCGGATCCCGGACTAATTCCCGCAATCCGCGTTAGACGGCCGGCCGCCCCTCCCCTAGTACTCGCGCACAGCCAGAACCTGGCGTGCACCAAGGAGACGCATGCACAACGATCAGCAGGACGGATCGTCGCCACCGCCGGCAGGAGACGTGTCGGAGGAACATCCCGCCGTCGGCGGCCATCCGCGCCCGCCCCTCTACTACACCAGAGCGGAGGCGAGCACCGAGGAGATCGCCCGCAGTGCCCGTGAAGCGGCCGCCGAGGACGCCGCGCGCGTGGCCGAGGACGCCGCCACGTACGAGATGCTGGCGAACGCGGACTTCAGCGGTGTCGTCTGGGACCTGATGGCCGACTCCTTGGCCGCCTACGCGTATCCGGTCGCGATGAACTGGCTCTACACCGGCCAGATCATCGGCCTGTGCGCGGCACGGCAACGCCCCGTACGCCGCACGCAGTACGACTGGGACGCGCTGCTGGCCGACCGCGACGAACGCGAAGAACTCGTGTGCGAGACCATCGCCCGCGCCCTGCGGGTCTTCCGTGAACACGCCCTGATCAAGGGGCGCTGGAAACCGGAAGGCGGAGCCTCGCTCAAGACCTACTTCATCGGCGCGGTCCTGGGCGAGTTCAGCACGGTCTACGACCGCTGGGCAAGGGAACGCTCCCGCAGACCACCCTGCGTCCCCGGCGGACTGGAGAGCGCGGCTCTTGTCCTGGCCGACCACCGACCCTCCACCGAGGACGAGATCATCGGACGCAGGGCCGTCCAGAGCTTCCTGGCCGACATCGCCGACGAGGACACACGCACGGCCGTGCTGCTGTCGATGATGGGCTACAGCAGGCAAGAGGTCGGCGAACACCTCAGCATGTCCGCAGCCGCCGTGACGATGCGCCTGTCACGCCTGCGCCGCAAACGCCCGCCTCATCAAAGCGGACCACCGCCCGCACCGCCCGCCGCATCCGGGAACCCGAGCAAGGACGGGGAAGACGCCGAATGAAACCCGAAGAGCTGACCACCACGACGGTGGCCGAGGCCATCGCACGAGTCCGCCTGCTCCGGTTGCGCGTACCGCCTTCCGCACGTGCCCGCATCGACTCCTGCATGAACGAACTCCACACCCTCTACACGAAGCTCGATCTGGAGGAGGACCTGGACCCCCTCGAGGTCCGGACCGCCGCCGGCATCGTGGGTTTCGTGGCGCAGCTGGAGCGCAGCAGCCTCGCCACCCCCGCGGCCACCCAGCTGAGATCGCGTACGGCCACCACCGCACTGCGGCGCATCGCGCAGCACGCCGATGCCCTCGGAAGCGAGGGAGCGGAGGAGGGAGCGGCGGAGATCATGCGGGGCGAGGCGGAGCAGAAGGCATCCCCGTCCGCGGGACCCGAGCGGCTCACCGCTCTGCGGGGCTTCCTGGAACGGCTCCATGCGCGCAAGGCTGCCCTCGAACGGCAGAAGCCGACGAAACCGGCGAGCGGATGGACCGTCCGCACCCACGGGAAGCCGGAGATCACCGAAGTGACGTGCAGCTTCATGCTCCGACTGGTCGTCTCCGACTGCTCCTCGCTCCCCGTACCCGCCGAGGCCGTCTACCGTGTCTCGGACCCCTACGCCGTCCAGATGACGTTCCACACCGGCGCGGAGGAAACCGTCCAGTGGGTCTTCTCGCGCGAACTGCTGACCGGAGGCGTCCGCACCCCCGTCGGCACCGGGGACGTACGTGTCTGGCCCTCCATGACAGGCAAGGGCACTGTGTGCATCGCTCTCAGCTCACCCGAGGGTGAAGCACTGATGCAGGCCCCGGCCGGTGCCTTCCAAGCATTCCTGCGGGCCACGCACAAAGCCGTCCCCCCAGGAACGGAACGCAAGCACGTCAATGTCGACGCCGCCTTCCCCGACAGCCCACCGCCGCCGGTGGACTCGCCGCGACGGAAGAACAACAACGCCTGACAAGAGCCGACGCCGAACCCGCGCGAAGGGCGGGTTCGGCATGTTCGTCAGCGCAGAGCCATGTGCGGGATACCGTTCGTTCCACACCCCCGGCTGTACGAGCTCTGCATGTACGCGGGGATCACGGGCGGACGGGACGGCGGCAGTGCTACGGCATGCGTGCAGGGCCGCTTCCCAAGGTGCGGCCCAGATCCAGGCCGGATCGTCCACCCGGATCTGGTCAGGGCCGCGCCGGGCGAGGCGGCGAAGTCCGCACCGCCCGTCCGGGGTGAGCAGGGCGTCGAAGCCCTGACGCCCGCCGAAGCGGCCGCGGGCCGCTCCGAGTGCGAGGACCGGCACCGAGTCCTACCGCCTCGCCCAGACCCCGGCCAAGCAGCAGTCGAAGAAGTAACCCTCATGGACGACCGGTCACCCCCTGATGTGGATCACGGCTACCGGCGACCTTGGCGATCGAGATAGTCGACCAGTTTCGCCTCGCTGCGACGCAGTCGAACAGACTCGTCCTCAGGCAGGGAGCTCAGTGCGTCAACGAGGACACGCGTTCGGGGAATACGGACCATCGCACCGGAGTAGATCCGGCACCCCGAGCACCACGCCAAGCCGACGCACCGCTCGAACATCGAGGACTCGGGCGGATAGAGACGGAACTGGTAGGAGCGGACTGCCGTCCCGCAGGTAATGCAGATTCGGCGATCGCCGTCCCTGACCGTGTCCCAGGTCGCGACCTTGACCCAGTGCTGCCGCCCGGCCGGTGCTCTTCAAGTCGTCATGCGCAGCATTCTCTCTCAAGGCCCATCAGCCCACCTCAACAGCCCCACAACTACCTTGGCTCGCCCTGCTGGGGCCGGAACCCGGAGCCACGTCAGGCCGGAACAAGCGCCGTTTCAACCACCGACGTGGGGCCCGCCCAGACCGAAGATTCCGGGGCCATTGCGCGCCGCTAACGCCACGCAGTCATCCCCGCGGGTTCAGGGAGCAGTCCTTGATCAGCAGGCCGCCCGGTGAACTTAAGGGGACGCCCCCGTCGGCGCGGGGAGGGGTCGCCGGATACAGCGATTCCTAATGCGGTCTGTCAAGCCGCGCGTGCGGTGGGTGGCGTGAGTTCGTATCTCCGTCCGTCGCGGAGGAGGGCCCAGAGGACGTTGACGCGGCG
>NZ_JNWK01000037.1 GCF_000716445.1 Streptomyces wedmorensis | reverse complement strand
CACACCGGTTTGCCCCACCCACCCCCGCCCCATGTACCCTGTGACTTCCTCACCCGGGTGCGTAGCTCAGGGGTAGAGCGCTGCTCTTACAAAGCAGATGTCGGCGGTTCGAAACCGTCCGCGCCCACCAGTGCGAAGGCCCCCTACCGATCTTGGTAGGGGGCCTTTGGTGTCCACGCCTGACATCTATGTCCATGGTCATCTGGGACCGGGGGCGGCTCTTGAGCAGCCGGTCCATGTGACTCACGGCCTCGCGCTGCGTGTCTTGGACGACGTGGGTGTGGATGTGCATGGTCACGGTGATCTGGCTGTGCCCGGGGAGGTCCATCACGGCGCGAGTGGGGCGCCGGTGGCGAGGGGGATCTACGCGATTTTCGGAACGCGGGAGACGACTCTGCCGAGGTGTTCATGCCCGACTGCGTCGGCCGCCTGGAGCAGGCGAGGCAGTGTTCGGTGGAGGTCGCGGGCAGTGACGAAGATGACGAAGAGGGGGCCTGAAGATTTTGGAGCCACTTGGGTACGGGTTTGCCGCCGTGGTGTGGGGCAGCCTCGTCGTGGCTCTGTTCGCAGGTGGGGTCGCCATGGTGCCGGCCGGCAGGTGGCGTCGGCGCGCCATCGCGGCTCTGGAAAGCGGAGGGCGGGCTGTCGAAGGGCGGCAGGGCCCGGGCCGGTCTGGCATCTCTCCCTGACATCGACAGTGCTGCTGCCGACAGTTCCGCCTGAGGTTCTCTGGAGGGTGTGCCGCTCGGCGGACAATGACGGCGTGACGTTGACGATTTGGGTCGATGACTGGCAGATGCAGTGCTGCGGAGCGAGCTTTGCGTCAGGGGACGTTGTCTCGTGGGGCCTGATGGAGGTCGATCCGGAGGACTACGCCGATATCGTCGGTAGTGAACGTGCGACTGAGATCGACTTCTGCGAGGAGCATCACGGCCGGGAGGGGGAGCAGGTGCCCACCCGGTTGGAGGTGCTGACGATCGCCGAGGTGCACTGCCGTTACGAGGTGCCCCGCGGTAGCGCGACCAACGTGTATCAACCCGTTTCGGGTACGACCGTGGTGGTTCCGGTCAAGGCAGCGGACGGGTGGGCGGAGGCCCAGCCAGACGTCCGCTTCGTGGGTTACTTGGTGACCGCCCGGCGTGCCGCAGACGGACCCGATGACGAGGCTGCTCGTGGTCGATGAGGGAGTCGGCGGGACGGGCTTCCTGCCCGGTCGCTGTACAGCGGTTCCGTACCGCAACCACGGCAACCGACCCCGTCGTCCAACAGCGACCCTGCGGGGTCGCAGAGCGGCCGGTACGACTCCCGCCGGCCGATCCGGTGCCGTGTAACGGGGCTTCGCATCAAGGGCGGCCTTGAGGAGGCTCGGCTGTCAGTGAGGTCTGGCAGGGTGCCCCTCATGAACGACCGACCTACGCCCGCGGCGGCGCGACTGCGGGAGCTGCTGGGTGAGCCGCCGTGCTGGGGATGGGCGCGGCCGCAGCTTTGGGAGGCGGCCGAGGAGCACCTAGGGGTGGCGCTGCCGACGGACTACAAGGCCTTCCTCGACTCGTACGGGCCGGGTTCCTTCGACGACCTCTTCTGGCTCGTCCGCCCGGTCGAGGGGACACAGGTCGAACTGGAGCAGATCTGGTCGATGTCAGGTCGGCCGCACCTCGATGACCCCGAGCGCACCCCGTTCCCCTTCCACCCCCACCCCGGCGGTCTGATCCAGTGGGGCGGGGGCGAGGACGGCACCACGTACTACTTCCTTCCCGAGGAGGAGGACCCCGACGACTGGCGCGTGGTGGTCGAGACGGAGGAAGGAGAGTGGCACGAAGCCCCTGGCCCCTTCACCGAGTTCCTCCTGAACTGCGTCGAAGGCCCCCACCGTCCGCCCTTCCTGGGGCGCTACCGCCCCGGCCCGACCCTGCGCTACCACCCGGAGTCCGAGGACGGCCCGGACCATCCCTGGTGAGCACCCGTCGGACATTTGGACACCCGGCACGTCCGCATGCAGCGGCGGCCGGCGGCCGTCGTTCTGCGGTACGGAGAGTTTGCCGACGACGTCATGGGACAGGGCATCGAGCTCGACCGTGTGTGCCGGACGCGTGCCGGATCGAGAGGTCA
The DNA here is from genome assembly GCF_000716445.1 of Streptomyces wedmorensis. GTDB lineage: Bacteria > Actinomycetota > Actinomycetes > Streptomycetales > Streptomycetaceae > Streptomyces > Streptomyces wedmorensis. Next base: position 75,880 of record NZ_JNWK01000037.1, on the reverse strand, counting down.
GCCACGGTCACTGGCGGGCCACCGCGGTGGTAGCCCTCTCGGCGGCCGTCGCGGTGCGCGGGCCGGCTGAGCGTTCCAGGGATGTCGGAGCGTTGTTGGTCGGGTGAGGTAAAGGGCTCCTGCATCAGGGATTGATGGGGAAGGACATGTCCTCCGGCGTGGTGAATTTCGTTCTCGTGCGATTGGTGCCGGCGAGGTTTGCGCCGGCGAGGTTGGCGAGTTTCAGGTTGGCGTCGGTGAGGTTCGCCTCTGAGAGGTCGGCTCCCGAGAGGTCGGCGCCGATGAGGTTGGCGCCGGTGAGGTTGGCTCGGGCGAGGTTCGCCCCCGCGAGGCGGGCGCCGGCGAGCTCGGCACCGGTGAGGTCCGCCCTGCGGAGGTCGGAGCGCATGAGGCGGCTGCCGATGAGGGTTGATCCGCGCAGATCTGCTTCGCTGAGCTGTGAGTCGGCCAGGTCTGCGCCATTGAGGGAAGTGTGGCTGACGTGCGCTTTTGAAAGGTCAGCGTGCGACAGGACAGCGAACCTCAGGTCGGAGTACGCAAGGTCGGCGTTTCCGAGACGCGGGTGGTCCAATCGCACAGCCCGGAGGTCGGAGAACTGCAGGTCGACCACGGCATCTGCATCCGGGTCCGGGTTTCGCCCGGCCAGTACGTTCACAGCCGCCTGGATGTCCGTGGGGGGTCTGTGATCGACACCCGTGTGCGCCCCCTTCGGATCCGGTGCGTGCTCGCGCACGTACGCCGACAGGACTGCGACGATGGTCGGCTGGTCGCGGGTCGAGTCCTGCATGATGCGTTGTAGCGCGTAGATGCCGCCGAGGCGGACGTCCAAGGTCTTGGACCCCAGATTTTGAACGGCGACGTTGAATCGGTTGGTGATCTGGCCGTGCTCGGCGAGCCGGATCTCATCCTTGGTCTGCCCCACGCTTGAACCCGCCTGTCTGACCGAGGCTGGTCGGCAGGACTCCACACGCAGCGAGACACCCCCCTCGTCGGGACGGTCCGGGCGGACGTGGACAGCAGGTGTCGGTGGTTCGGGGGCGTTCGGGTGAACCGGGGTGAGAAGGCCCCGGACCGGGTGGGGTTCGGGGCCTTCGGGGGGTGGTGGGGGTGGGGGTCAGGTGGGGAGTTGGGAGAGGAGGCGGAGGTCGCGGGGGGAGTGGGTGCGTTGGAGGCGGGCGTCGAGGAGGAGGCGGGCGGCGTCGGAGCGGCCGTCGGCGGTGAGGGCGTAGAGGAGGGTTTCCTCGACGACCTCGCGTTGGGCGGAGCTGCCGCCGACGCGGCGGAGGACGGGGAGGAGGGAGTGGAGGCCGAGGGCGGCTTCGTGGAAGCGTTCTTCGATCAGGGCGGTGAAGGCGTCGCAGAGGGGGGCGATGACGTCGCGTTGGACTTCGTCGGCGCCGGAGGCGTGGTCGCGGAGGCGGCGGAGGGCGGTGAGGTCGCCGGCGGCGGTGAGGGTGACGGCGGAGTGGAGGGCGGTGAAGGCGGTGGCGGGGCGTTCGAGGACGTCGGCCTCGACGGAGTCCAGGACGTCGGAGGTGGGCAGTTCGCCGCGCCAGCTGTCGCTGAGCCGGGCGCGCCAGAGGAGGGAGCCCGAGTCGACGAGGGCGCGGACGCCGGTGACGCGGCCGGGGGCGAGCTGGGCGAACCAGCGCCGGCGGACGGCGGCGGGGTCGTCCAGGGCGAGTTCGTGCAGGGCGATGTGCCAGGAGAAGTGGGCCCGGTGGACGGCGCCGCGGCCGCGGCCGGCGACCCAGCGTTCGAGCCAGTCGCGGCCCGCCCGGTGGGTGCCCGTCTCGTAGTGGACGTGGGTGAGGGCGTGGACGGCGTGACCGGAGGCGGGTTCGGCGGCGAGCGCGCGGTGGGCCAGCTCGCCGGCCTCGTGGAGGCGGCCCTGTTCCTGGCGGAGGAAGGCCAGTAGCGAGGTGTGGAACCAGTGGCCGTCGTACGCCGGTGACGTGCGCTCGACCAGGCGCAGGGCGTAGGCGTCGTCGAGGTCGTCGACGCCGGAGAACGCGATGGTAGGCACGGCCGCGGCCAGCGCCAGCGCGTCGGCAGGGTGCGCTTCGAGGTGCCGTACGAGCGCGGTGTCCCCGTTGTCGCCGTGGACGCGTCGGGTGACGACCTCGACGAACGAGCGCTCCCGTTCGTCGGCCCGTTCACGGGCACACCGCTGGGCCTCCGCCAGCGCCCGCGGTACGTCGACGGCGGCGCCGCACTCGTGCCCCAGCAGGGCGAGCGCCGCGTGCCCCAGGGCGAAGCCGGGGTCGAGGCCGACAGCCCGGCGGAGCGCGTCCTCGGCGCCCGAGCGGACCTTCAGGATGCGGTCGAGGCCGGTGCGGTACGCGGCCGCCGCCTCGGCGTGGGTCGACAGGGCGAGGCCGTGCCCGTCCAGCGGCCGGCGCGACGTACGGCGCCGCGGGGCGAGCGGCGCGAGCAGGGCCTGGGCGACCGCCGCCGCCTGGACGCGGATCTCCGGGACCGCCGTCGTCTCCCACAGCTCCCCGCGGCGCGGGGAGCCCAGCGTGTACAGCGGCAGACCGGTCCGCCCCTCGGCCGCGAGCAGCCGTCCGTCGAGCGTGGCCACCCCCATGCCGAGCGGACCCGGCACCGCCGTGCCGGACGCCAGCAGGGAACCCCACAGGCTCCCGTCGGGCCGCCGCCCCGGCCCCGTGCAGTCGATCACCCAGCCCACGTTCAGCTCCCGGTCGCCCGAGAGACCGACCGACAGGGACCCGTCGTCGAGGGCGGCCGCCCGCGTCACGCTCCCCGCGTGCACGACCAGCCGCTTCGCGGTACGGGCACGGGCCACGGCCTCCGCGGTCGCGGGCGCCATCCGGTGGCGGTGCGTGTTCCACAACGCCCCGTCCACGGCGATGAGTTCGGCCCGCTCCTCAAGCGTGAGGTCCTGCCACAGCCGCGCGGTGTGCGGTCGCAGACTGTCCAGCGCCGGCCGCCAGTCGCCGTGCAGGCGCACGGACCGGGCGACGTGGTGGCGGACGATGCGCCGCAGCTGCTCCAGCGACGAGCCGTACAGCCCTTCCGGCGCCTGCATGGGCCCCGCCGGGGTCAGCGCGTGCGGCTGGGGCAGCAGACCGTTGCGCGACACGGCGTGCACCGTACGGCCCGGGCGGTCGAGCGTGAGGGCGAGGTCGACGGCGGTCAGCCCCGTACCGACGAGCAGCACGTCGGCCCCGTCCGTCAGCGGCCCGTCCAACGCCCCGCTCGCCCACGGCGAGGCGATGAAGCCCGGCGCCTCCCGCAGCTCCCCGGGAGCCCAGGCCGCAGTAGGGCCGGCCGGGCCCGTGGCCAGGACCGCCGCGTCGGCGGTCAGCCGCGTACCGTCGGCCAGCCCGAGCAGCACCCTCCCGTCCGTCGTGCCGGCGCAGTCCTCGGCACGCGTGCGCAGTCGGCGCACCGACACCACCCCGTGCGCCCGCACGATGGCCTGCGCGAGCGTGTCGGCGAGGTAGGCGCCGTACCGGTAGCGGGTCGCGAAGTCCGCGCCCGTGACCGTGGGTTCGCCGTGCCGGCACAGCCAGCGGGTGAAGTGCCCCGGGTCGTCCGGGTAGCAACTCATGCCGCCGGTAGGCACGTTGAGGCGGTGCCCGGGGTCGGGAGTCGCGTACGCGACACCTCGTCCGGCCTCCGGCGCCGGGTCGATCAGGACCAGGTCGAGCGGGGTCCGGCGGCGCGTCGCCGTCTCACAGAGGTGGACCGCGGTCAGCGTGCCGTGTGGTGGGTGAGGTGTGCGGCGTGTACGGCTCGCGGTGTGGGCTCACGTAATCCTCCGGCATAGGTCGGCGGCGGAGCCGACGGGCAGCGCTCCGCCTTCGGGTCCTTCCGCGCTTTCCGATGGGATCGGTGGGGAAGTCATGCCGGGACAGGGATCTCATCGCGCGGTCGAGGAATGGTGGTGGTTCGGTCGCGAAGGGTGTCGGAGTGGTGACCGTACGGGGTCGGGAGGGCGCTCGGGAAGGGCGTGCGGGGCGCTTTGGCGGGAACAGGCACCGAGTTGACGGGAGTCCGGCGCGGCGGGTCTACTCCCGGCATGGCTGAGGTGGGGGACGTGCCCGAAACGGGCGTGCGGAGCGGTGAGATGACGCCGCAGAGGTACATGGAGAGCCGGCTCACGCAGTACCAGGAGTGGTACGACTCCAAGGCGACCCGGATGAAGGCGATGCATCTGCGGATGCGGACCGTGTCCGTCGTCGGTGGGGCCTTCGTGCCGGTGTTCGTGAACCTGGACCTGGTGTTCGCACGGGTCACGGCGACCGTCCTGAGCGTGGTCGTCGTCGCCGCGGTGTCGCTGGAGAGCGTGTACCGGTACCGGGAGCAGTGGAAGAACTACCGGTCGACCGAGCAACTCCTCGGTCATGAGCGGGTGTACTTCGAGGCCAAGGTGGGGCCTTACCAGAACCTGTCCAAACGGGAGGCCTTCTCCGTCCTGGTCGCCCGCGTCGAGAAGGCCATCGCCAACGAGAACTCGGCGACGCTGAACGTCATGACGCTCGGCGGGCAGGTCAACGCCGACGTTCAGCAGCACGGGATCCCGGCCGCCCGGCAGGACCCGGACCCGGACCCGGAGCCGTAAGTCGCGCCCGGACCCGGACCCGGAGCCGTGGTCGTGCCCGGATCCATAGTCGGATCCGTAGTCGGGGCCGGGGCCGGGGCCGGGGTCGGGGTTGTGGCCGTGGCCGCAGTCGTAGCCGGAGGGCAGCGTTTCGGCGTGTCTCACTAGACTCGTTCCATGGACAGCGACGCGCTGCGGATCACCGTCCTCGGGTCCGCCACCCCCTTTCCCCGGCCCGGCAACGCCTGTTCCGGCTATCTCGTCGAGGGCGGCGGAGCGCGGGTGTGGGTGGACGCGGGCAGCGGGACGCTCGGGGAGCTCCAGCGGTACGTGGACCTCGGCGACGTGGACGCCGTGTGGATCTCGCATCTGCACGCCGACCACAGCGCGGATCTCCTCACCGCCTTCTACGGGTTGGTGTACGCGGGACTCGACGTCGAGCTGCCCGTTCCCCTCTTCGGACCCGCGGGCACCGCCGACCGGCTCGCGGGTTTCCTCACCAACGGCGCCGTACGCAGCCCCGTCGAGAAGGCCTTCGCCGTCGACGAGTTGTACGACGGGCACGCCGTCCGGATCGGCGGGCTGACCCTCCGGTCCCGTGCCGTCGACCACGGCGGTCCCGCGGCCTTCGCCGTGCGCGTCGAGGACGCGGCGGGGCGCTCGCTCGTCTATTCGGGCGACTGCGAGCCGTGCCCGGCCCTCGTCGAACTCGCCCGGGATTGCGACTTGTTCGTCTGCGAGGCCGACGGTGAGGTGCCGGGACACCACTCGGCCGCGCAGGCGGGCAGGAGCGCGGCGGCCGCACGTGCCGGCTGCCTCGTCGTGACCCATGTGGGGCCCGGGACGGAGCCCGCCGAGGCGGTCGCGCTCGCCGCAGCCGAGTTCTCCGGGGAGGTCGTCCACGCGGATCCCGGGGCGCGGTTCGAGGTCGGAGCGGCGTGCGGGGTCATGCGTCGAAGTCGTACTCCAGGACGTACGACGACGAGTCCAGCGTCATCTCGTTGAGTTCCACGGCCACGCCGGGGCCGGTGAAGGCCGTGCGTCCGATCAGGACCACGGGTGTGCCGAACTCCAGGGAGAGCCGGTCCGACTCGTCGGCCGTCGGCATGCGGCAGCGGATCTCCTCGCGGAAGCGGACGGGGCGGTGGCCGAGCTCGGTGAGCCGGGCGTAGGTGCCGCCGGGGCCGGTGTCCGGCTGTGTGATCGGCGTACCGCGGACCAGCTCGGCGGAGAGGTACGAGACGGAGAGCAGCACCGGTTTCGTGTCGAGGACGAAACGGCGGCTGCGGACGCACACGGGCGCCCCCGGCGCCAGGTTCAGCGCCCCCGCGACCCGGGCGCCGGCCTCCGTCTCGCCCACCTCGATCTGGTCGACGACGAGGTCCCGGTCCTCCACGTCCGCCGACCACACCGAGCGGCCGTTGCCCCACTGTTCGCCGGAGAGGCGCGGGATGCCCCGGCGCCGCAGCGGGCGGAAGGCGCGGACGAAGACCCCGGCGCCCTTGCGGGCCTCGGCGAGGCCCTCGTTGCGCAGGACGGAGAGGGCCTGGCGGGCCGTCATCCGGGCCACCTCGTACGTGGTCATGAGGTCGTTCTCGCCGGGGAGCCGGTCGCCCGGCGCGAAGGCGCCTGACTGGATCGCGGTTCTCAACTCGTCGGCGATGCGCTGGTACTTGGGCCGGCGAGCGCTGTCCTGGTCAGTCACGGGTGGACCACTCCCTTCATCTGCGGGACACCCTACGGCGGACCCCCGGACCAGGGTGCACAGGCGTACGCCGTCCCACGCGGTCGATCCATCCATCGGGGGACATCTCTAGAGATACGTTGACAGCGGGGGGCCGTCGGGCTTCTCTGGTTCTCCCCAGAATTCAGGATTCGGGACGGAGGGGATGCGTGCAGCCACTGCCCGAGGTCGGTGACCTCGTCCGCGACACCGCCACGGGGCGGGTCGGTTTCTATGTGGAGAGCGTCTCCGGGCGCTTTCTGATCCGGGCCGTCCACGGAGGCGCCGAGTGGGAGGCCGAACCCCTCGACGTCCAGCCCGCCACACCCCTGCGCGAGCTACGCGCCCGCGCCGCCGAGATCAACGCGCGGAGCAGACGCGGCTTCGGGGGCTGACCGGAGCCGGGGCCGGTGCGGGGTGCGGGCCGGGGGCCGGGGACTGGTGGTAGGGCGCCGGATCGGGGTGCGAGCCGAAGGCCGGGTGTGCCGGGGCCGGATCGGGGTGCCGGCCGGAGCCCGCTGTAGGCCGGTGGGGGATGGGCACGCATGCGGCCGTGGGTGCGTGACCTGGGACGACGGCGGTTGTCAGTGGTGCGCGCCACACTGGAGGCATGTGCCGCAGCATCAAGACGCTTCGCCCGCCCGCGCTGCCCGAGGAAGCGACCGAGGACGACATCCGGGCCGCCGCCCTGCAGTACGTCCGCAAGGTGTCCGGCTTCCGGGCCCCCGCCGCCCACAACCGGGAGGTGTTCGACCGGGCCGTGGCCGACATCGCGGAAGCCACCGCGAGACTCCTGGACGGCCTTGAGGTGCGCGGGGCGCACCCCGGTGTCAGGAGGCGGGCGCCGGAGCCGCAGCCGGACGCCGTATGACGTACGCGGCGAGGCCGCCCGCGAGGAACAGCGCCAAGGTCGACACCCCTGCGCTGAACCAGGTCGCGCCCAGCCACTGACCGCCGAGCCAGCCGAGACCGACGCTGTACGACGCCCACGTCACGCCCGCCAGCGCCGACCACGGAAGGAACTCCTCGATCCGCCGCTTCGCCGCGCCCGCGCCCAGCGACACCACGGAACGGCCGGCCGGGGCGAACCGCGCCAGCACCACGAGCAGCCCGCCGCCCCGGGCGAGCGCCGTGCCGAGACGTTCCTGCGCCACCGACAGGCGCCGCGAGCGAGCTATCGCCCGGTGCAGCCTGGCGCCGCCCCGCCGTGCCAGGCGGTACGCGAGGAAGTCGCCGAGCACCGAGGCCGAAGCCGCGCAGAGCAGCAGCGGGAGCAGGGAGGGGACGTCGGTCGACGTCGCGGTGGCCGTTGCCGCCGCCGTCGCGGCGGTGATGACCAGGAAGCCGCTCGGCAGTACGGGCAGGAAGACGTCGAGCAGGATCGACGCCGCCACCACCGGGTAGATCCACGGGCCGGCGGTCAACGACCGCAGCGAGCCGAGGCTGTCGAGCAGATTCACAGGGCCAGAGCCTACGCGGACCCGCCGACCCGCCCGCCGGGTGGGTGCCACGAGCCGACGGCCGGCCCACCGACCCTCGACCGGGGGCCGAGTGGGAGGCGTATGGGGCGAGGGGACGAGCGGGGGTCGCGCGGGGCCGGGCGGGCCGAGCGGGTGGGGCCCGGCCGGGGCGGGGTGGTCTCGAGCGGGTGTCCGTGCCGGGGCGGCTGGGTGCGGCCGGGGCCCCGGGTTCGGGTGCGGGAAAGGCCGGAAACCGTGCTGCGGTTTCCGGCCGGTACCTGTAGCGGGCCCTGCCGGGGGGCCGCTGGCCGTGCCCGCTCGGGTGGCGACCGCACGGCCCCGTGGCCGTACGAACCCGTGGTCGTACGACCACGACGGCGTACGACCCCGACGGCGTGGCCGTACGGCCCCGATGGTGAAGCCGTACGGCCACGCGCTCGGCCGCGCTCCGGCCGGGGTCGGCGCGCTCGTGTGGAGGCTGCCGTGGTCGGGCTGCGCCGGGTGGGTCCCGGCGGGCGGCAGGTGGGTCGTGTTGCGTCAGGCCGCGATCGGGGCGCTCTGGTTCTGCTGTTCGTCGCGGGTCGGGGCGGTGGTGCCGGTACGGGTGGGGAGGAGGCGGTCGAGGGCGAGGGCGCCGGGGCCGGTGAAGACGAGGAGGACGAAGGCCCAGCAGAAGAGGGCTGCGGTCTCGCCGCCGTTCTGGAGGGGGAAGAGGGACTCGGGCTGGTGGACCTTGAAGTAGGCGTACGCCATCGAGCCGGAGGCGAGGAAGGCGGCGCTGCGGGTGCCGAGGCCGGCGAGGACGAGGACGCCGGCGACGAGCTGGATGACGGCGGCGTACCAGCCGGGCCAGGTGCCGGTCGGGACCGTGCCGCCGCCGCCCATGGCGCCGCCGAGGACGCCGAAGAGCGAGGAGGCGCCGTGGCAGGCGAAGAGGAGGCCGACGACGATGCGGAAGAGGCCGAGCGCGTACGGCTGGGCCTGGTTCAGGCGGCCCGCGAGCGGGGCAGGGGTGTTGACGGGGGACATGGGGGAACTCCTTCGGCCTGACCCCGTCCGTGGGGAACGGGGCGTGGGGGACGGATACCGATGAGGCCGTAAGGTTAGGCACCCCTCACTAGTGCTTGCAAGTTCAACATTCGGCCACCGGGGAGCGTGTGGCGAGGCTCACTCCCCGGTGGCCGTCGCCACGGGCGGTGCCCCGCCCGTGGCTGACGCGAATTCAGGGGTGATGCGATCAGCAGCCGTTGAGGACGGACTGCAGGGCGCTCTTCTCCGCGGAGTCGACGCTGAGGTTGTAGTAGTACTTCACCTGCACCCAGGCGCGGGTGTACGTGCAGCGGTACGACGTCACCGACGGCAGCCACTTCGCCGGGTCGAGGTCGCCCTTCGCCTGGTTGACGTTGTCCGTCACGGCTATGAGCTGCGGCCGGGTCAGGTCGTTCGCGAAGGCCTGGCGCTGGGCGGTGGTCCACGTGTTGGCGCCCGAGCGCCAGGCCTCGGCGAGCGGGACCATGTGGTCGATGTCGATGTCGGAGGCGAGGGTCCAGGTGGCGCCGTCGTACGGCGAGTACCAGCTTCCGCTGGTCGCGGCACAGCTGGAGTCGGTCACCACGTTCACGCCGTCGCGCTTGAGGACGGTCTCGCGCGTGTTGCAGGTGCCGGACTGGGTGATCCAGTGCGGGAAGAGGTCCCGGCTGTAGCCCGAGGTGGAACCTTCCGTCTTGACGGTGAGCGCGGCCAGGTAGGTGCGGGCCGTCGAGGCGCTCACGGGGGTCGGCATGGCGGCCTGGGCGGCCGGGGCGGTCGTGAGCAGACCGGTGAGGGTGAGGGCCGCGGAGGTGGCGAGGACGGCGAATCGACGCGCGTAGATGCTGCCGACGGGCATGGGAACTCCCTTGAGGTGTGGGGACCTTGGCTGTTCGCCGTCCCCGTGGGTGCCGGGCGGCGGCCCGGTCATCGTGGCGGCGCGAGGTTTCCTTGCGGGGTGCGCCAGGTAACAGGGTGGCGACATGGGCACGTCACATCAAGGGGTGCGGCGTGCCTGATGGGGCGCCAGATTCTGCCCCGCGCCCTACGGTTGACCTGTGCTTCTGGATGTGAACGTCACCTTCGGGGCGGTTCTGGCCGTTCTGCTCGCGCTCGCCGCGGCCGTCGTCGCCGTCACCCGCCTCGGCCGGGCGCGGGACACCCTCCTCGCCGGCGGCCGGGCCGCCGTCCAGCTCGTGGCCGTCTCGCTCGTGATCGGGTGGGTGGTGCGCTCCGTACCGCTGCTGCTCTGCTTCCTGCTGCTGATGTACGCGGTCGCGGTACGCACCGCCGGGCGCCGCGTCGTCCCCGCGCCGGGGCCCGGCTGGTGGTGGGCGGGCGTGCCGATCGCCGCCGCGGTGGCCCCCGTCGTCCTCGCGCTGGTCGCCACCGGACTCGTACCGGTGAAGGGCGTCACGCTCGTCCCCGTGACCGGCATCCTCGTCGGCGGCGCGCTCACCGCCACCGTCCTCGCGGGGCGGCGCGCGCTCGACGAACTGGAGACGCGGTGGGGCGAGGTGGAGGCGGGTCTGGCCATCGGGCTCGCCGAGCGCGAGGCCCGGCTCGAGGTGGCGCGCCCCGCCGCGGCGGACGCGCTGCTCCCCGGCATGGACCAGACCCGCACGGTCGGCCTCGTCACCCTGCCCGGGGCCTTCGTGGGCATGCTGCTCGGCGGCGCGTCGCCGCTGCACGCGGGCGCCGTCCAGCTCTTCGTCCTCATCGCCCTGCTCGCGGTCCAGGCGGTGGCCGCCGCGACGGCCCTCGAACTGGTGGCGCGTGGCCGGCTGGTCCGGCCGCGCGCGGGGGAGGGGAGTCCGGTCGCGTAGGGGTGGTCGGGCGGGGGTGGTCGCGTGGGGGTGCTGAGCGCCCGGAGGAGCGAGTGCGCGAAGGCGCGGGCGCGCGGAAGTGTGGGCGCGCAGAGGTGTGGGCGCGCAGAGGTGCGGGCGCCCGGAAGTGCGGGCACCCGGAGGTGCGGGTGCGCACAGGCGCTGGGGAGCAGAGGCGCGGGCGCCCGGAGGCGATGGGCGTCCTTGGGGAGGCCTCCGCCGCTCGGCAGCCGGCGTCCGCCCCTCAGCTGCCCGCGTCCGCCCCTCAGCTGCCCGCGGGGGCCGCTCGGCTGCCGGCGGTGGCCGCTACGTCAGGACCGTGAGCGTGATCGACCCGTCGGGGGCGGGGGTGACGCGGAGGTGGGTGAGGTCGGGGACGTGCAGGTCGGGGGCGAAGGCGGCGGCGCGGGGGCCGACGCCGACGATGCGCATGCCGGCGGCGCGGCCCGCCTGGATGCCGGCCTCGGAGTCCTCGAAGACCACGCAGTCCGCCGGGTCGAAGCCCAGCTCGGCCGCGCCCTTGAGGAAGCCCTCGGGGTCCGGCTTGCTGGCGCCGACGCTCTCGGCGGTGACCCGGGTGGTCGGCATGGGGAGTGCCGCCGCGCCCATCCGTGCCTGGGCGAGGGCCTCGTCGGCCGAGGTCACCAGGGCGTGCGGGAGGTCGGCGATCGCGGCCAGGAAGGCGGGGGCGCCGGGGACGGGGACGACGCCGTCGAGGTCGGCGGTCTCCTCGGCGAGCATGACCCGGTTGTCGGCGTGGTTCTCCGCCATCGGGCGGTCCGGGAGGAGGACGGCCATCGTCGCGTACCCCTGGCGGCCGTGGACCACCTTGAGCACCGCGTCCCCGTCGAGGCCCTGTCGGTCGGCCCAGCGTCGCCAGCAGCGCTCGACGACGGCGTCCGAGTTGACGAGGGTGCCGTCCATGTCGAGGAGGAGGGCGCGGGCGGTGAGCGGTGCCGGGGTGGTGGCGGCCATCGGGTCTCCAGAGGGGGTGGCGCGGAGAACGAAGCGGTCCCGCCCACCGGTCAGGGATTGCGGGCGGGGCCACTTTGTTCTTTCACGATACAAAACCGGGGGCCGACTTGGCCAACCCGTCCGCCTGTCGGGATCGCCCGGGCCTCAGATCTCGGGGGTCGCCGCCTCCAGATGGCTGCGCGTGAAGGCCCCGTACACGCCCTCGGGGTCCGTCTGGGGGTAGAGCCAGCGCTGGTAGGTGGCCACCGCCTCCTCGACCTCCCGGGTGTACTTCCCGTTGATGCGGCCGTCGTAGATCCACAGCGCCTGGAGCCGCAGCTGGAGCTCGCGCACCTCGGATCCGGTGGCGCCGAGGCTCAGGGTGACCGCCGCCTCCTCCGTCTGCTGCGGCGGCTGCGCGGACGGGCTGGACGTCGTCGGTGCCGACGTCGGGGCGGCCGGAGCGGTGGCCGGCGGCGCGGCGGGGGCCGTCGTCGACGGGGCGGAGCTCGCGGTGGTGCGGTTCGCGGAGGGCGTGGGGGACGCGGACGTCCGGGTCGGGGTCGGCGAGGAGGACGACGGCTCCGGGGTCTCGGAGGAGGGGGACGGCGCCTCCGACACCACGACGTTCAGGGACGCGCTCGTCGTCACCTCCGGCACGGCCGCCCGGTCGTCGCCCTCGTCCCCGCCGCCCAGGACCGCCGCCGCCAGGGCCGCGGTCCCCGCCACGGCGACGGCCGCCACCGCGGCGACCACCGCGCCGCGACGCCGGCCCCGCGCCCGCTCCCCGCCGTGCGTCGGCGGCACGTCGCCCACGCCGCGGAGCAGCAACGGCATCGTCTCGGAGGGGTCGCCCACGGTGCCGGGGTACGCGCCGTCCGGGTACCCGTCGCCCGCGAAGGCGTCGGGACGGGTCTCCGCCGGGCGCGCACCGAGGCGCGCGTCGTGATCGGGATCGGCTGCGTACGCGCCGGGGTGCGCGTCCTGAGCGGGCTCGGCCCCGTACGCGCCGGGGTACGCGTCCTGGCCGGGCGTCGCCGGGTACGTGTCGGGGCGGGTCCCTCCGGGGCGCGCGCCGAGGGGGCCCTGGCCCTCCGGCCGGATCGCCGACAGCTGGGCGGTCGGCGGATCATCCGGCGCGTACGCGGGAAGGTACGCCGTCGCGTCCCCGTCCGAGCCCCCGCCGGTGTGCGGCGTCCCCGCGTCTCCGTGCGGCGCCCGAGCGTCCCCGTACGGCGTCCCCGCGGCCCCGGCCCCGGAGCCGTACGGCGCACCCGCGCCCCCGGCCGCCGCGGGCTGCGGCTTCTGCGGGCCCTCCTGGCGCTCGGGTGCGTCCAGGGTCACGTAGGGCCTGATCCGCAGGGGATCGAAGTCCTCGGCGGCGGCTATCGCCGCCTGGGCGCAGGCGCAGCCAGGTCTGTGTACACCGCATTCAGGACAGACGTGTCCGGTCATGATGGGTCCCCTCCCCGATACAACTGCGAGCGATTATGCAGCCCGCCCCCTTCCGGCGGGTGAACAGGCGTGCCCTTCCACAGGCCATAACCGGACATTCGGACCAGGATGAAGGGGCTGCCCACGGCGCTGGAGACGGAGACGGAGACGCCCATGGCCCAGGAGACCCGCCCGCCCGAACCGGCCGCGGCGCCCGCGCCGGGGGAAGGGCAGCGTCACCGCACGGTCCTCGTGGCGATCGGCGCGCTGCTGCTCGGCATGCTGCTCGCCGCCCTCGACCAGACGATCGTGTCCACCGCGCTGCCGACGATCGTCAGCGAACTCGGCGGCATGGAGCACCTCTCCTGGGTGGTCACCGCCTACATGCTCGCGTCCACGGCGGCGACTCCCCTGTGGGGCAAGCTGGGGGACCAGTACGGGCGCAAGAAGCTCTTCCAGGGTGCGATCGTCCTCTTCCTCATCGGCTCGGCCCTCTGCGGCATCGCCCAGAACATGCCGCAGCTCATCGCCTTCCGCGCGGTCCAGGGACTGGGCGGCGGCGGACTCATGGTCCTGTCGATGGCGATCGTGGGCGACCTCGTCCCGCCCCGCGAACGCGGCAGGTACCAAGGCCTCTTCGGCGCCGTCTTCGGCGCCACCAGCGTCCTCGGCCCGCTCCTCGGCGGCCTGTTCACCGAGCACCTCACCTGGCGCTGGGTCTTCTACATCAACCTGCCGATCGGGATCGTCGCCCTCTTCGTGATCGCGGCCGTGCTCCACATCCCGGTGCGCTCCACCCGGCACACCATCGACTACCTCGGCACCTTCCTCATCGCCTCGGTCGCCACCTGCCTGGTCCTGGTGGCCTCGCTCGGCGGCACCACCTGGGCGTGGGGATCGGCGCAGATCATCGGACTCGCCGTCCTCGGAGCCGTACTCCTCGTGTGGTTCGTGTACGTGGAGCGGCGGGCCGTCGAACCCGTGCTGCCGCTCAAGCTGTTCCGGATCAGGACCTTCAGCCTCGTCTCGGTCATCAGCTTCGTGGTCGGCTTCGCGATGTTCGGCGCGATGACCTATCTGCCGACCTTCCTCCAGGTCGTGCAGGGCGTCACGCCGACCATGTCCGGCGTCCACATGCTGCCCATGGTCCTCGGCATGCTGATCACCTCGACCGCCTCCGGCCAGATCGTCTCGCACACCGGCCGCTGGAAGGTCTTCCCCGTCACCGGCACCTTCCTCACCGGCCTCGGGCTGCTCCTCCTCCACCGGCTGACGGAGACCAGCTCGACCTGGGAGATGAGCGTCTGCTTCTTCGTCTTCGGCGCCGGCCTCGGCCTGGTCATGCAGGTCCTCGTCCTCGTCGTGCAGAACGCCGTCGCCTACGAGGACCTCGGCGTCGCCACCTCCGGAGCCACCTTCTTCCGCTCCATCGGGGCCTCCTTCGGCGTCGCCGTCTTCGGCACCGTCTTCACCGGCCGCCTCACCGGCAAGCTCGACGCCGTCTTCGCCGCCGCGACCGCCGCCGGACAGGATCTGCCCCCGGGCGCCGGCTCCCAGCAGGTCGCCGCCGACCCGCGCACCATCGCCGAACTCCCGCCCGAACTGCGCCCCGCCGTGCTCCACGCGTACGCCACGTCCATCACCGACGTCTTCCTGTACGCGGTGCCGGTCGTCCTCGTGGCCTTCGTCGTCGCCTGGTTCCTCAAGGAGGACAAGCTGCGGGCCTCGGTCACCGCGCCCGACCCGAGCCAGACCCTCGCCTCCAACCCGGTCGAACGCTCCTCGTACGAAGAGTGCGCCCGCGCCCTGTCCCTCCTCGGCTCCCGCGAGGGACGCAAGGCGATCTACGTGAAGATCACCGACCGCGCCGGGCTCGACCTCCTGCCCGCCGCGAGCTGGCTGCTCCTCCGCGTCCGCCGCCACGGCACCGTCGAACCCGCCCGCCTCGCCGAGACCACGCCGGTACCCCTGCGGGTGATCACCGAGGCCGCCCGGCAGGTGGAGGAACGACGCCTGGTCACCCGCGAGGGCGTCCAGCTCATCCTCACCGAGGACGGCGTGCGGGCGGCGGTTGCGCTCGCCAAGGCGCGCGAGGAATCCCTCGCCGAGCTCCTCGGCGACTGGTGGGGGCCCGACCGGCCCACCGACCTGGTGAGACTCGTGGAGGAGCTCACGGCCGAGCTCTGCGGCTCGGACGGGGAACGACCCCACAGACCCGAGCCGCCACGCGACCACCGCGCCTAGGGGATGTCCTGTCGGTCGGGCCGGTCGCTCAGAGCTCCTTGCCGTACCAGATCTCCATGTACGGGCCCGAGCAGTACGCCGGGATCTCCCCGTACCCATGCCGCGTGTACAGGGCGCGCGCCTCGACCAGGTCGAGCCGTGTGTTGAGGACCGTCCGCCGAGCGCCGAGGGACCGGGCCGCGTCCTCCAGGCCGTCCATCAGGAGGTCGGCGCCGCCGAGGCCGCGGAACGCGTGGCGGATGAACACCCGGGTCAGCTCGGCCCGTTCGGCGTCCAGGAGGATGATGCCGCCGCATGCGGCCGGCTCGCCCGCGTGGCGGCCGACGAGGAACTGCCCTGCGGGCGGGGCCAGCAGATCGAGCCCGTCGTTCAGCATCTCCTCGTTGTACTCGTCCTCGGTCACCACCCGCCGGAAGTACCGGCCCGCGACATCGCCGTAGTAGTCGCGCCGCAGCGCCGTCGCGTCCGGGGTGTCGACGCGCTCAGGAGAGAAGATCCAGGTCATGCGGGCCATTCTGCGACCCGCACGACCGGACCCGCCTCCCGATTATCCGCGTGCTACTTCGGCGACGCCTGCTGCACGACCTCGAACGACCACAGCGTCGAACCGGACGCGGCCGGCTTGGGCCGCTCGCCGCCCTCGCCCCCACCCTGGTGCGCCGCCTGCATGGAACCGCTCATCCACGCCTGGAAGTCCTCCTCACTGCGCCACCGGGTGTACACCAGGTACTGGTCCGTCCCCTCCAGCGGCCGCAGCAGCTCGAACCACTCGAACCCGTCGGACCCCTCCACGGCCCCGGCCCGAGCCGCGAAACGCTGCTCCAGCACCTCACGCTGCTCGGCGGGAACGGTCAGGACGTTGATCTTCACGATGCTCATAGGGGGCAGGATATGACTCACGGACCCACCCTCCTTCCGGCACACGCGACCCACGCGGTACGGGCGCTGGCCGCGCGGTGGCTGCCGCGGCTCGGCGACGGGGACTTCGTGGTGTCGCCGGTGGGACTGTGGCTGGCGCTGGGGGCGGTGGCCTCGGGGGCGCGGGGGCGGACCGGGGCGGAGCTGGGGGAGTTGCTGGGGGTGGAGGGGGAGGGGGCCGCCGAGGCGGTGACCCTGGTCGGGCGGCGGCTCGCGGCCGAGGGCGGGGTGGCGGTGGCGACCGGCGTGTGGAGCAGGCTGCCGGTGCTCGACGGGTTCAAGCGGGCGCTGCCGGGGGTGCGGTTCGGGGTGCTGCCGGGGGCGGTGTGGTTCGCCCTGCCCGACGACGTGTTCGGGGCGACCGACGACATGTCGCTCGGGGACATCCCGGACGCGCAGGCGGAGCTGGACGCGTGGGTGCGGGCCGCGACCGGCGGACGGATCAAGGGACTGCCGCTGGACCTGGACGGTTCCGAGGACCTCGTCCTCCTCGACGCGCTGGCCCTCAAGGCCTCCTGGCGGACGGCCTTCCCGGGCCACCTCACCCGCGAGGAGCCGTTCACCGACGGGTACGGCGACACCCGGCCCGTGCCGACCATGCGGCAGCGGATCCCGGCTTCGTGGGTCTGGTACGCGGACGGGGTCACCGTGGTGGAACTGCCCTGCGCCGGGGAGGGCGGCGGGGGCGGCGGTCCTCTGGTGCGGTTCGTGCTCGGCGCGGAGGGGGCCGGGCCCGGAGAGGTGCTGCCCGCCGCCTGGGCGGAGCCGGGGGAACGGAGGGGGCTCGTGGCCGACTCGGCGGAGCTGCTGCTGCCGCGCTTCACGCTGCGTACGAAGACCGACGCGAAGGAGCATCTGGCCGCGCTCGGCCTCGACCGGGCGCTGCGGTCCGGGGCGGACTTCTCGGGGCTCTCGGCGGCGGACCTGTACATCGGCAAGGTGGTGCAGGAGGCCGTGGTCGAGGTCGCCGAGGAGGGGGTGGAGGCGGCCGCCGTCACCCAGGTGACGATGACCCGAAGCGCCGCCCCGCCGCGCCACAAGGCGGTCGAACGGATCGTGTTCGACCGGCCGTTCGGGGTCGTGGTGCTCGACGGCGCGGGCGAGCTGCCGCTCTTCGCCGGGTGGCGGTCAAGCGCTCCGGGGGAGTCGGCGGTGTCCGGCTGACGGAGGTGGCCGCGGGTTCGGTGCTCGGCCTGAGGGAGGTGGCCGGGGTCCGGTGGTGTCCGGCTGACGGGAGGCGGCCGGGGTCCGCGCCCGCTCGCCTGGTGAGCGGCGGGCGGGCGCGGACCCCGGACCGCCGGGTGTGTCAGTCCGTGAGGCGGGCGCGGACCCCGGTCCGTCGGGTGTGTCAGTCCGTGACGCGGGCGAGGAGGAGGCCGTCGTAGCCCTTGGTGCCGACCGTCTGGAAGGCCGTGGCGTCCAGGCGGGGTTCGCGGGCGACGAGGTCGAACATGTCGCGGGTGCCGGTGACGGCGGGGTCGTCGGGGTGCGGGGTGGCGATCCTGCCGTTGCGCACCACGTTGTCGACGATGATGACCGTGCCCGGGCGGGAGAGCTTGAGGGCCCAGGTCACGTAGTGCGGGTTGTTGACCTTGTCGGCGTCGATGAAGACGAGGTCGAAGGGGCCCGCGCCTTCCGCCTCCAGCTGGGGGAGGGAGTCGAGGGCGGCGCCCGTGCGGACCTCGACGATCTTGTCGAGGCCGGCGCGGGCGATGTTGGCGCGGGCGACGTCCGCGTGGGCGGGGTCGTATTCGAGGGTGACGAGGCGGCCGTCGGCGGGCAGGGCGCGGGCCAGCCAGATGGTGCTGTAGCCGCCGAGGGTGCCGATCTCCAGGATGTTCCGGGCGCCCTGCATCCGGGCGAGCAGCTGGAGGAGCTTGCCCTGGTTGGGGGCGACGGCGATCTCGGGCAGGCCGG
The DNA here is from genome assembly GCF_000716445.1 of Streptomyces wedmorensis. Taxonomy (GTDB): domain Bacteria; phylum Actinomycetota; class Actinomycetes; order Streptomycetales; family Streptomycetaceae; genus Streptomyces; species Streptomyces wedmorensis. The sequence continues at coordinate 57,805 of NZ_JNWK01000037.1, read as the reverse complement.
CGGCGGTGGAGTCGGCGAGCGCGGCCGTGAGGGCGTCGTCGGCGGGGGCGATCGTGTCGGTGAAGTAGTCGTCGACTTCGGTCCACTGAGGATTCGTCATGCGATCGAACGTACACCGGTGGCGGAGCGTGACCGGCGTCGTTTCGCGCGTACGGCCAGGAGCGTCGCGAGTGCGGCGACCAGGAGTCCGCCGCCCACCGTGAGGAGCCAGGCCGGGATTCCGCCGCCGACCGTCAGGAGGCGGTCGGTGTAGGCGACCTCGCGGTACGGGGTGTCGGCGACGGTCCGCAGGTGGTGGTCGTCGTCGATGCGCTCGGGGCGCGGGAACTCCTGCTCCAGGGCGGTGAGATGGACCGGCTTGCCGCCGGTGAGCAGGGCGAGCGCGTGGCTCTCGTCGCCGTCGATCCGGCCCGCGAAGGTGACCTCGGGGCGGTCGCCGCCGATGGGGGAGCGGGGTTCCATGCGGTGGTCGGCGAGGATGTACAGGCCGAGCGTCTGCGGTGTGGTGGCGAGGCGTGAGAGCCGCATGGGGTAGACGAGTTCGGTGGAGGCGAAGCTGATCCGCAGCGGGGACAGCTTGCCGTGGAGGGCCGCGCCCTTCTCGTCGGGGGCGAGGCGGACGGCGACGTACTCCCACTTGCGTTCGACGTACGGCTGGAGGGCGCCGGGGAGCCGCTCGGGCAGCTCGAAGCCGTTGGTGTGCAGCCACTCGCCGAGGGCGTCGGGGTCGGTGGCGGTCAGCCGGGCGACGTCGAAGGGGCCGAGGCGGGCGCGGCCGACGACGCCGACGCCGGTGCCCGGGGCGGACGGGGCGGCACCGGCCGAGCCGTCCCCCCACGGGTCGTCGAACGGCCAGTCGCCCTCGCGCGGCCAGAAGTAGTACCGGTCGCGTTCCTCGGGTGCGGTGAGCGATTCGAGGGCGTCGAAGAGGGCCGGCTCGCCGAGGGTGACCTCGGCTCGGCTCGGCACCGGCATGATCCAGGCGGCCTTGCGGGCGTTCCCGTGGACGTTGAACCGCATGACGACGGTCTCGGTGCGGCCGTCCCAGTGGACGGCCGACTCCTCGCGGTCGACGCCGATGCGCTCGGACTTGTCCGGGATCATCGCGCCGCAGCCGCAGGCGTACGCCGGTGCGACCAGTGAGCCGAGCTGGAGCATGAGCAGCGCGATGAGCGTGGTCAGGATTCTGGTGGCCGGATCGCTTCCGTGTGTCCCCCGCATGTCGGGTCGGACGCGCGCGGGGATGATCCGGTTCCGGGGTCAGGCGGAGGTCGTCGTCCGGACCCGGAGTTCCTTCACTCCGTTCAGCCAGGCGGCCCGCAGCCGGCGTGGTTCGCCGGCGAGGGTGAGGTCGGGCAGGGCGTCGGCGATCGCGTTGAAGATCAGCTCGATCTCCTTGATCGCGAGGGACTTGCCGAGGCAGAAGTGGGGTCCGCCGCCGCCGAAGCCGAGGTGGGGGTTGGGGTCGCGGGTGATGTCGAAGCGTTCGGGGTCGGTGAAGACCTCGGGGTCGTTGTTGGCGGAGGAGTAGAAGAGCCCGACGCGGTCTCCCTTGGCGATCTTCTGTCCGCCGATCTCGGTGTCCTGGGTCGCGGTCCGCTGGAAGGAGACGACGGGGGTGGCCCAGCGGACGATCTCCTCGGCGGCGGTCGCGGGGCGCTCCCGCTTGAAGAGCTCCCACTGGTCGGGGTGGGTCAGGAAGGCGTGCATGCCGTGGCTGATGGCGTTGCGGGTGGTCTCGTTGCCGGCGACGGCGAGCAGCAGCACGAAGAAGCCGAACTCGTCGGAGGAGAGGTTGCCCTGCCCTTCGGCGGCGACGAGCTGGCTGACGATGTCGGCGGCGGGGCACTCCTTGCGGGCGGCGGCCATGTTCATCGAGTAGCCGATGAGTTCCATGGCGGCCTCGGCGCCGATCTCCTCGGTGATGGCGTACTCGGGGTCGTCGTAGGCGACCATCTTGTTCGACCAGTCGAAGATCCGGGAGCGGTCCTCCTGGGGAACGCCGATGAGTTCGGCGATGGCCTGGAGGGGCAGCTCGACGGCGACGCGGGTGACGAAGTCGAAGGTGCCGTCGGCGTCGGCGCCGCGCTTCGCCTCGGCGACGATGGCGTGGGCGCGGTCGCGCAGTGCGGTCTCCAGGTTCCGGATCGCGCGGGGGGTGAAGCCGCGCTGGACGATCTGACGGACGCGGGTGTGCTCCGGCGGGTCCATGTTGAGCATGATCAGCTTCTGGACCTCGATCTGGTCCCGGCTGATGTGCTCGTTGAAGCGGATGACGGCGGTGTTCTCGTTCGAGGAGAACAGCTCGGGGTGCGTGGAGACGTACTTGACGTCCGCGTGGCGCGTGACGGCCCAGTACCCGCCGTCCTCGAAGCCGGTGACGCCGGCCGGCTGGGGGCACCACCAGACGGGCGCGGTCTGCCGCAGCCGGGCGAACTCCGGGAAGGGGACGCGGTCGCGGAGCAGGTCGGGGTCGGTGGCGTCGAACCCCTCGGGGAGCCCTTCGGGGAGATGGGGGCAGGGCATCGGCAACACTCTCCATATCTGATGGGCCATCAGAAGTTGCTGGGAAAGTTAGTAACGAGTTCTACAAGTAGCAAGGGTCGGGGCGGGAACTGTTGCGTCCCGGACCCTTGCGTACCGGCGGTAGCAGTCATAAGACTGCACTCAGAACTAGAACGCGTACTAGTTCCCCCGTGACGCCGACCGACCGGGGTGCCGGGACACCCCGTCCGGTCGAGGAGAGGACGAGCTCATGGCCGCGGAACCCGTCATCGTCGAAGCCGTACGCACCCCCATCGGCAAGCGCGGAGGCGCGCTCGCCAACCTGCACCCCGCCTACCTCCTGGGAGAGACCTACCGCGAACTCCTCGGCCGCACCGGCATCCACGCCGACTGCGTCGAGCAGATCGTCGGCGGTACGGTCACCCACGCCGGCGAGCAGTCCATGAACCCGGCGCGCACCGCCTGGCTCACCATGGGCCTGCCCTACGAGACGGCCGCCACCACCGTCGACTGCCAGTGCGGCTCCTCCCAGCAGGCGAGCCACATGGTCGCCAACATGGTCGCGGCCGGCGTCATCGACATCGGGATCAGCTGCGGCGTCGAGGCCATGTCCCGCGTCCCGCTCGGCTCCGGCTCCAAGCACGGCCCCGGCAAACCGTTCCCCGACGAGTGGAACGTCGACCTGCCCAACCAGTTCGAGGCCGCCGAACGCATCGCCCGCCGCCGCGGCCTCACCCGCGAACGCGTCGACTCGCTCGGCCTGCTCTCCCAGGAACGCGCCGCGACCGCCTGGTCCGAGGAGCGCTTCAAGCGCGAGACCTTCGCCGTCCAGGTCCCCACCACCGAGGCGGAACAGGCCGCCGGACAGGGCATGTGGCGGCTCGTCGACCGGGACGAGGGCCTCCGCGACACCACCATGGAGGGCCTCGGCCGACTCAAGCCGGTCATGCCCGCCGCGATCCACACCGCGGGCAACTCCTCGCAGATCTCCGACGGCGCCTCCGCGATCATGTGGGCCTCCAAGCGGATGGCCCGCGCCCTCAAACTCCGCCCCCGCGCCCGGATCGTCGCCCAGGCCCTCGTCGGAGCCGACCCGCACTACCACCTCGACGGGCCGGTCGACGCGACCCGTGCCGTCCTCGGCAAGGCCGGGATGAGCCTCAAGGACATCGACCTCGTCGAGATCAACGAGGCCTTCGCGTCCGTGGTGTTGAGCTGGGCGCAGGTCTTCGACCAGGACCTGGAGAAGGTCAACGTCAACGGCGGCGCCATCGCACTCGGCCACCCCGTCGGCGCCACCGGCGCCCGGCTCATCGCCACCGCCCTGCACGAACTGGAGCGCTCCGACAAGGAGTTCGCGCTCATCACGATGTGCGCGGGCGGGGCGCTCGCCACCGGGACGATCATCCAGCGGCTCTGACCCGTCCGCCGCCGGGCGTCCGCCCGGCGAGCGTCATCCGGTGGCCTTGACCGTCTGCTCCACGAGTGCGGAGAGGTAAGCGGCGGCCGAGGGCGACTCGTGGGCGAGCGCGGCGGCCTGGCCGGCCCAGAGGTTCACGTACTCGGGCCGGCCCTGTTCGGCGGCGGCCCGGCGGATCGGCTGCATCAGCGCGTTCTGCACGGGGTACGGGGGCACGTGCTCCTCGTGGGCCGCCATGTCCCGGACGAAGCCGTTCGGGATGCCCCGCGCCGTACGCCCCGAGAACAGCCGGGTCAGCACGGTCGTACGGGACCGAGGGGTGCCGAGGGCCCGGCGGTGGACGTCGCTCGCCCCCGACTCGCGCGCGGCGAGGAAGCCGGTGCCGATCTGGACGGCGTCCGCGCCCAGCGCGAGCGCGGCGGCGACCCCGCGCCCGTCGGCGATCCCGCCCGCCGCGACCACCGGGACGGACACCGCGTCCGCCACCTGCGGGACGAGCGAGAAGGTGCCGACCAGGGACTCCCGTACCGGCCGCAGGAAGGCGCCCCGGTGACCGCCCGCGTCGCTGCCGGAGGCGACGACCGCGTCCACCCCCGCCTGTTCCAGGGCCACCGCCTCGTCGACCGTGGTCGCCGTGCCGACCACCACGATCCCGCGCCGCCGGGCCTCCGTGACCAGGCGGCGCGGCGGCGGGCCCATGACCAGGCTGATCACGGGCGGGGCCGCGGCGAGCACGGCGTCGAGCTGCTCGTCGAAGTCCGGCCGGGCCCGTACGTCCCCCGCTTCCGGGGCCCGTACGCCCAGCTCCTCGTAGTACGGCCGCAGGCGCTCGACGTGCTCGGCGAGCGCGGCCGCCGGCAGCCCGCGCCCCTCGCCTTCCTGCGGCACCCAGAGGTTCACGGCGAACGGGCGGCCGGTGGCCGCGCGGAGCCGGGCCACCAGCGCGGTGATCTCCTCGGGGGTGTGGATGTGCGCCCCGTACGAGCCGAGGCCGCCGCCCTCGGACACCGTCGCGGCGAGCTCGACGGAGGACAGGCCGCCGCCGAAGGGGCCCTGGACGATCGGCAGCGGGACCCCGACGAGCTCACCGAAGCGGCCGGGCGGGAGGGTGGGGTGCGCGGACACGGGCAGCCTCCGAAGTGGGTCGCGGCGGGACCGTTCGGTGGGGTCCGCCGCCGATGTCAGGAACCCTAGACGAAGCTAGACGACCGGTCTACTAAATGTAGCGCGCGAAAAACGCCGCAGGCCCCGCCCCTCCGAGCGGAGGGCGGGGCCTTGCGGATGCGCTGTGCGGCGGCAGGGACTCTTAGTACCAGCCGTTGGCCTGCCAGAACGCCCAGGCGGCGTTCGGGGAGCCGTAGCGCTCGTTCATGTAGTTCAGGCCCCACTTGATCTGGGTGGCCGGGTTGGTCTTCCAGTCGGAACCGGCCGAGGCCATCTTCGAGGCCGGCAGGGCCTGGACCAGACCGTAGGCGCCGCTGGACGAGTTGGTCGCGGTGTGGTTCCAGTGCGACTCGTGCTCGACGATCTTGCTGAAGGACGCGTACTGCGAGGCGGGGACGATCTCACGAGCGAGGTCCTGCGGGCTGGCGGCCGAAGCCGAGCCCGTCGTGCCGAGCACCGCACCCGACGCGCCCAGCAGCACGGCTGCGGTGGCGGCGAAGGTCTTCTTGCGGGCAACGACGCGAGTGGTGAGCGAGCGGATCAACGTATCTGCCTAACGTCGGGAACAAGGGCTGCGCCAGGCGATTTCGGCAAGCCGGAACCAGAGCCCGGGAGACCCGGGAACTGGAGGGAACCGGCCGTCCGAGGCGTTGCGGTGAGCACCGGCTGCCTGGCGACGTCCACCAGACAAGCAGGGCCGCCGGGGCCGGGGCAAGGGCCCCATGTACGAGGCAGGTTCGGACCCGGGCGCATGGTCCCCGGGGTGGGTGTGGGGCGTTTGCGCAGGTCGTGGCCCGGTGTGGGGCGGTTTGTATGGGTACCACCGGTCTACTATTCCGGCTCGTACGTGACGTAGGTCCTGTGGGGCGCCTCACCCGCGGCAGGCCCTCACGGGCCCTCGAATGTGACCTGGGCCTCGAAGTTCGCCCGCCGCGTGGCCCGCCGCAGCGCCCGGAGCAGCGTGCCGCCGACGGTGACGGTCAGGACGACGGTGAGGGCGGCGCGGCCCAGGTCCCAGCCGAGAGAGGTGGCCAGCACGTACGCGAGGAACCGGACCAGGTTCTCGTGCAGCGGGGCACCCGGCTGGAAGGACACCCCGGAGCTCAGGCCCTGGAGCAGGACCCAGCCCTGCAGGTTCATGACCGTGCCGTACGCGAACGCCGCCACGAAGCCGTACGCGGAGAGCATCAGCAGCTCGCCCCGGCCCCGAAGACCCCGCGCGCCCGGCAGCAGGCCCGCCCCCATCGTGAACCAGCCCATCGACAGCATCTGGAACGGCATCCACGGCCCCACCCCGCCCGTGAGCAGGGCCGACGCGAACATCGTCACCGCCCCCAGGACGAAACCGAACCCCGGGCCCAGGACCCGGCCGCTCAGCACCATCAGGAAGAACATCGGCTCCAGACCGGCCGTCCCCGCCCCCAGCGGGCGCAGCGCGGCCCCCACGGCGGCGAGCACGCCCAGCATCGCCACCGCCTTCGCGTCCATCCCGCAGTCGGCGATCGTCGCGACCACCACCGCGACCAGCAGCGGCAGCAGCGCCGCGAACAGCCACGGCGCGTCCCCGGCGTGTGACGTGACCGCCGAGCCGGCGTCCGCGAACAGCGGCCAGCAGAACGCGATGACCCCGACCACGGACACCAGGACGAGCGCCGTCACCGAACGCGGCCCGAGCCGCACCGGGCGCGAGCCCGCCGCCCGCACGTCCGCGGGCCGGCTTTCCACGGGCCCCGTGCTCACAGCGCCGCCTCCACCTGTTCGACCGTGAGCCAGTGCTGCGGGGCCAGGATCTTCGCCACCTGCGGGGAGAAAGCGGGTGAGGACACGACCACCTCGGCCGTCGGGCCGTCCGCCACCACCTCCCCGTCCGCGATGATCACCACCCGGTGCGCCAGCTCCGCCGCCAGCTCCACGTCGTGCGTGGCCAGCACGATCGCGTGCCCGTCCGCCGCCAGCGTCCGCAGGTGCGCGACCAGCCGCGCCTTCGCCGCGTAGTCCAGACCCCGGGTCGGCTCGTCGAGCAGGAGGAGGGGAGGCCGGCCGGTCAGCACCACGGCGAGCGCGAGGGCGAGGCGCTGCCCCTCGGAGAGGTCACGGGGATGGGTGTCGTCCGCGACCCCCGGCAGCAGTTCCTCCACCAGGGCCCGGCAGGTGCCGGGCTCGGCGTTCGCGTCCCCGTCCGCCGCCGCGCACTCGGCCGCGACCGTGTCCGCGTACAGCAGGTCCCGCGGTTCCTGCGGGACAAGGCCGACCTGCCGGATCAGCTCACGGGGATCCGTGGTGTGCGGGGTCCTGCCCGCGACACGGACGGTGCCGGTGGTCGGGGCGATCATCCCCACGAGGGAAGAGAGCAGGGTGGATTTGCCCGCGCCGTTGCGGCCCATGAGCGCGACGGTCTCGCCCTGCGCGACATGGAGGTCGATGCGGCGGAGGGCCTCCACGCGGCCGCGACGGACACCGAGGCCTTCGGCGAGTACCAGGGGGCCGGTGGGGGTGAGGCCGGTGGGGGTGGGTTCGGTGGCTCGGGTGCGGCGCCGCCGGAACAGGGAGAATCCCCCGCCCCACCCCTTCCCGGATCCGGGGACGCCGCCCGCGGACCCCGGCGTCTCGAACGCCGGCGGGGCCGGGTTGCGCCGAGCGTCCGCCACGAGGAGCGGACGAGGCCCGTCCGGAAGCCCCGCGGGGCTGCGCCCCGCCAGTCGCTCCCTCAGCTCGCCCGACCTCCGGCGCGCGTCCCGCACCGTCAGGGGCAGGGGGGCCCATCCCGCCAGGCGGCCGAGTGCCACCACCGGCGGATGCACCGGTGAGAAGGCCATGATGTCGGCGGGCGGGCCCATGACGCCGTCCGGGAGGAGGAGGACCTGGTCCGCGTACTGGACGACCCGTTCCAGGCGGTGTTCCGCGAGGAGGACCGTCGTGCCCAGGTCGTGGACGAGGCGCTGGAGGACGGCGAGGACGTCCTCCGCGGCTGACGGGTCGAGCGCGGAGGTGGGCTCGTCGAGGACGAGGACCTTGGGATGCGGGGTGAGGACGGAGCCGATGGCGACGCGCTGGCGCTGGCCGCCGGAGAGGGTCGCGAGCGGGCGGTCGCGGAGTTCGGCGAGACCGAGGAGGTCGAGGGTCTCCTCGACGCGGCGGCGCATGACGGCCGGGGGAAGCCCGAGCGACTCCATGCCGTAGGCGAGCTCGTCCTCGACGGTGTCGGTGACGAAGTGGGCGGACGGGTCCTGCCCGACCGTGCCGACGAGGTCGGCGAGCTCGCGCGGCGGGTGCGTGCGGGTGTCGCGGCCGTCGACGGTGACCCGGCCGGTGAGGATGCCGCCGGTGAAGTGGGGGACGAGGCCCGAGACGGCGCCGAGCAGGGTGGACTTGCCGACGCCGGAGGGGCCGACGAGGAGGACGAGTTCGCCTTCGGGGACGGTGAGGTCCACGTCACGGAGGGTGGGTTCGGCGGCGTCCTCGTACGTCACGGAGACCTTGTCGAAACGGATCACGTGCTCTCCTTGGGGACGGGCGCGACGAAGGCCGGGAGGAGGCCGACGAGGATCGACGCGGCCGGCCAGAGCGGCAGCTCGGGCGCTTCCAGGGGGACGACGCCGGGGTGCAGGGCGTCGGGCGCGTACGAGTTCGCCCAGATCATGAGGACGGCGACGGCCACGCCGGAACCGGAGACCAGCCAGGCGCGGGCGCCCCAGCGGTCGGGCCGGTAACGGGTGCGGAGGGTGCGGCGACCGCCGAGACGGAGGCCGGCCAGGGCGGCGAGGAGTCCGGCGCCGAGGAGCGGCAGCCCGTATCCGGCGCCTTCCGCGGCGAGGAGCCCGTACGAGCCGGCGCAGACGCCGAGCAGGCCGCCGAGGGTGAGGACGTTCGTGGTGCGGCGGACGGAGGCGGGGACGCGGGCCGTCCGGCCGTAGCCGCGGGCGTCCATGGAGGCCGCGACGGCGATCGACCGCTCCAGGGCGCCTTCGAGGACGGGCAGTCCGATCCGGAGGACGGCCCGCACCCCGCCCGTGGTGCGGCCGCGGAGACGACGGGCGGTGCGCAGCCGGGCGACGTCGGCGACCATGTTCGGCGCGAAGGTCATCGCCACGACGACGGCGACCCCGGCCTCGTACAGCGCCCCCGGCAGCGACTTGAGCAGGCGCGCCGGGCTGGCCAGGGCGTTCGCGGCACCCACGCAGATCAGCAGGGTCGCCAGCTTGGCGCCGTCGTACAACGCGAACACCAGCTGCTCGGCCGTCACCCGGCCGCCGATCCGGACGCCCTGCGCCCAGTCGGGCAGCGGCACCTCGGGCAGCGTGAACAGCATGTGCGTGCCGGGGATGGGGGAGCCGAGCAGCAGCGAGAAGACCACCCGCAAGGCGACGACGAACAGGCCGAGCTTCACGAACGCGCCGTACGAGCGGGCCCAGGGCGCGTCCGTGCGGCGGGCCGCGACGACGTATCCGGCGACCCCGACGAGCAGGCCGAGGAGGAGCGGGTTGGTGGTGCGGGAAGCGGCCACGGCCAGGCCGAGTGCCCACACCCACCAGGCTCCGGCGTGCAGGGCGTTCGCCCGGCTCGCCTCGGGCGCCGCGAACCGGGCACGCGGGGAGAGCCGGGACGTGTCAGTGGAGCGGGCCGTGGAAGTCGACCGGGCCGTGGCCGTGGACCCGGCCGTCGCCGTGGAGCGGGCCGTGCGAGTCGACCGGGCCGAGGGGGTCGAGCGGCTGCGGGCGGGGCTCATCCGCGACGGCGGGCCTTCCAGATCGCGGCGCCGCCGAGGGCCAGGACGGCCGCCCCGCCGGCCAGCACGCCGAAGGACGGACCGCCGCCGTGCCCGGGGGCCGCCGCGGGTGCCGGGCCGGTGGGGGCGGCGGACGCCGGAGCCCGCTCGTCGACCTGCTCGCCGCAGCCCCGTGCCGGATAGCCGGCGATCCCGCACAGCATGGCCGCGCTGTCGTACCGCAGCGGCTTCGCCACCGCGGCCAGCGCCTCCGCGCCCGTCGCGTCGTCGCGGACCTCCGCGCAGCCGACCTTGATCGGCTTCGCCGGCGGGGTCTCGCCGGGCGGGGCGTCCAGCGGTCCGCCGAAGTCGACGACGACCGCGATCCGCTTGCTGCCGTCCTTCTTCTCCACACCCCCGCAGATCCCCGCGAAGTCGGCGGCTGCGGACGGCTGCGACGTGTCGCTCGTGCCCTGGCTGAGCGCGAAGCGGAAGCCGATCGCGTCGCCGTCGGCGGGCCGGGCGGTCGCGGGGCCCTGGGTGGCGTACGCCCAGGGCTTCCCGCCGGAGCTCTCCCAGAACGACCAGTAGCGGTACCCGGCGGCCTGCGCCGGGGCGGCCGCGACGGCGGTGAGGGTCAGCAGCGCCCCGGCCGCGGCGCCCGCGACCCGGACACCCGTGGTGCGGGTGCCCGTTCTGGCGGTGGCGGTCACTTCTTGCGGCCGCTCACGAGGAAGCCGATGCCGACGCCGACGACCATGCCGATGCCGATGATCCACCAGATGTCGAAGCCGGAGTCCTCGTCGTCGCTGGTGGAGGACGCGGAGGTGTCCGGGGTCTTGGGCGCGGGGCCCGTGGCGTTGAGCTGCTCGACCAGGTCCGCCGTGCCGAACTCGCGCGGGTCGGTGTCCGTGGCACGGGCGGCCAGGATCAGCTGCGCGTACGCGGCGGGTCCGCTCTGCTTCGCCCAGGCGGCGGAGTTCTTCTCCAGCCACTCGAGGGCGGGCTTCGCCTCCTTGGCGGCGCCGGCCGCGGCGAGGGCCACGACCGCGTCGGCCGTGTTGCCGACGTCCGGCTTCTCGGACGTGTCGGTGGCGCCCGGCATCGGCGGGGTGGTCAGGTGGCCGGTCTTGGCGAGGGCCTTCGCGAGGTAGGAGGCGCCGTTGAGGGCGGCCCGCTCGGCGGTCGGCTTCGTCAGGTCGGTGCAGGCCGGCGGCTGCTCGGGGGAGGCCTTGGTGGCGGTGACGCCCTTGCCGAGCCCGGCGAGGGTGGCCGCGGCGGTGGCGTCGGCGTTCGCGAGGAGCTTGCCCGCCTTGTCCGGCTGGTACGCGAACGCGCCGGCGCCGTCCTTGTCGGAGCACGGCAGGGCGAAGGAGAGCAGCGCGTCGTACGGGGTGCGGCCGTCGGCGGAGGCGTACGAGCCGGGCTTCACACCGGTCGCGGCGAGCGCGCCGACCACGATCGAGGTGGAGTTGGCGTCGCTGGCGCCGCCGACGCCGTAACCCCAGCCGCCGTCCTTGTTCTGCACGGTCCGCAGCCAGTCGGTGCCGGCCTTCACGGCCTGGTCGACCTTCTCGGGCGCGGCGGCCTGGCGGCGCACGGCGCCGAGGGCCTGGACGGCGACGGCGGTGGCGTTGGTGTCCCGCATCGTCTTCGCGTCGCAGGGCGTCGCGGCGGCCGCGCGGTAGGAGGCGAACGAGCCGTCCGCGCACTGCTGGCCGAGCAGCCAGTCCACGGCCTGGTCGGCGGGCTGGTAGCCGGTGGCGCGCTGGGCGAGGAAGGCGAGCGACTGGCGCCAGACGCCGTCGTACGTCGGGTCCGTCGTGCCGTACAGGCCCGCCGGGAGGGTGCCCGTCGAGGGGGTCGGGGAGGGCGCGGCGGCGGCCGGGAGGGCTGCGGCGGTGCCGAGTACGACTGCGGCGGCGGCGAACGCGGCGGCGCCGCGGCGGACGGTGTTCATGGGGCCCTCTCCTGCGGCCGGGCACCGGCACGCCTCGGGGGCACCAGGCTCCGGCTCCGTATTCCTCGACGGTGCCGGCGGTCACGTCCCGGGCGGGGCATTCCGACTCGCCGTCCCCGTAGGGGCGGCTCACGGTTGCGGGTCAGTGCCGGTTTCGCACCGGTCTTCCCCCCGTACGGGCATGATGACGACCCGCTCACTCTACCGGCCCGTACGCCGCAGGGCCGGGGGTGCGAGGCGCCTCACACCCCCGGTGACCGGCTACACCGCGATGTACGTCACCGGTTCCGTGCCGGGCACCGCTTCCGCCCGGCCGAGCTTCACCAGGCGGCGGAGATGGGCCTCGGCCTCGCTGACGGCGATGTTGCGGGAGCCGTACGGGATCCGGTCCCAGGGGCGGTTCCACTCCATCCGTTCGGCGAGCTGCCAGGGGGTGAGCGGAGCGGCGAGGAGGCCGAGGAGGCCGGTGAGGCGTTCCTCGTGGTGGTCGAGGAGTTCGCGGACCCGGCCGGCGGCGTCCGCGAAGGCGTACTGGTGGGCGGGGAGGACCTCGGCGACGCCGAGCCGGCCGATCCGTTCGAGGGAGTTGAGGTAGTCGCCGAGAGGGTCCGTCGCGGTGGCGTCGTCGGGATCCTCGTAGAGGCCGATGTGCGGCGAGATCCCGGGCAGCAGGTGGTCACCGGAGAACAGCCGGCCGTGGCCGGGCAACCCGGCCGGGTGCTCCTCCTCCAGGTGGAGGCAGACGTGCCCCGGGGTGTGGCCGGGCGTCCAGACGGCGCGCAGCCGCCGGCCTGCCAGGTCGAGGAGCTCGCCGGGGACGATCTCGCGGTCGGGGAGGGCCGAGCGCAGGCCGGGCAGGGTCCGCATGCGGCCGGCGGCGCGGGCGGCCCGCAGCGGGGCGATGTGGTCCTCGGGCGCGCCGACCGCGGCCAGTTTGCGGGCGAGGTAGTCGAACCAGGTGCCCGGTTCGGCCTCGCGGGTCCGGCGGACGACCGCCGTGTCGGCGGCGTGCATGGCGATCCACGCCCCCGACTCCTCCCGGACCCGACCGGAGAGTCCGTGGTGGTCGGGGTGGTGGTGGGTGATGACCACCCCGTGGATCTCCCGGACGTCGAGGCCCAGCGCACCCAGGCCGCCGGTGAGTTCGGCCCAGGAGGCGGGGTCGTCCCACCCGGTGTCGACGAGCACCGCACCGCGGTCGGTGTCGAGGACGTGGACCAGCGTGTGGCCCAGCGGGTTGTCCGGGATGGGCACCCGCAGCGACCAGACGCCTCCGCCGTGCTCGGTCACCTGGGTCATGAGCGTCCTCGTCTCTGTGTACCGGTACGACCATTGCCCACCATAACTAGAACTGGTATCAGTTCTGAAGCATCGTCAGGAACTCAGGGGCAATTCCATCTCCTCGGGAGGCAGCGGTCATGACCGAGCTTGTGGAGCACGGAAGGCTGTTCATCGGCGGGGAGTTGACCGAACCGCTCGGCAGTGGCGTGATCGAGGTGATCTCGCCGCACACCGAGGAGGTCATCGGACGGGTCCCGCACGCCTGCGAGGCCGACGTCGACCGGGCCGTCGCGGCAGCGCGCCGGGCGTTCGACGAGGGGCCGTGGCCGCGGATGACGGTCGAGGAGCGGATCGCCGTCGTCACCCGCATCAAGGACGCGATCGCCGTGCGGTACGAGGAGATCGGCCGCGTCATCAGCGCGCAGAACGGCTCCCCGTACTCCTGGTCCGTCCTCGCCCAGGCGCTCGGCGCGATGATGGTCTGGGACGCGGCGATCACCGTCGCCCGGGACTTCCCGTACGAGGAGCGGCGGAGTGGCGTCCTCGGGCCGCTGCTCGTCCGGCGGGAGCCGGTCGGCGTCGTCGCGGCCGTCATCCCGTGGAACGTGCCGCAGTTCACCGCCGCCGCCAAGCTGGGGCCCGCGCTGCTCGCCGGCTGCACGGTGGTCCTCAAGCCGTCGCCGGAGGCGCCGCTCGACTCCTACCTCCTGGCGGAGATCGCCACCGAGGCCGGACTGCCCGAGGGCGTCCTCAGCATCCTGCCCGCCGACCGCGAGGTCAGCGAGTACCTCGTCGGTCACCCCGGTGTCGACAAGGTCTCCTTCACCGGCTCGGTCGCCGCCGGCCGGAGGGTCATGGAGGTCGCCTCGCGCAACCTCACCCGCGTCACCCTCGAACTCGGCGGGAAGTCCGCCGCGGTGATCCTGCCCGACGCGGACACGGCGACCGCCGTCGCCGGGATCGTCCCGGCCGCCTGGATGAACAACGGGCAGGCGTGCGTGGCCCAGACCCGCATCCTCGCCCCGCGCTCGCGGTACGAGGAGATCTCGGAGGCGTTCGCCGCCGCGGCCGGCGCGCTCGTCGTCGGCGATCCGCTCGACCCGGCCACCCAGGTCGGTCCGCTCGTCGCCGAGCGCCAGCGGCAGCGCTCCCTCGACTACATCGCCATCGGCCAGCAGGAGGGAGCCAAGATCCTCGCGGGCGGCGGCCGTCCGGCCGGCCTCGAACGCGGCTGGTACGTCGAGCCGACCCTCTTCGGCGGCGTCGACAACTCCATGCGGATCGCCCGCGAGGAGATCTTCGGTCCGGTCATCTGCCTCCTGCCGTACGAGGACGAGGCCGAGGCCCTCCGCATCGCCGACGACTCCGAGTTCGGGCTCAGCGGCAGCGTCTGGACCGGTGACGTGGAGCGCGGCATCGACTTCGCCCGCCGGGTCCGCACCGGCACCTTCAACGTCAACACCTTCAGCCTCGACATGCTCGGCCCCTTCGGCGGCTACAAGAACTCCGGCCTGGGCCGGGAGTTCGGCCCCGAGGGCTTCGGCGAGTACCTGGAGCACAAGATGATCCACCTGCCCGCCGGCTACGGGGACGCGTGATGGGCGACCGCTGGCGCGTCGAGGTCGACCGGAGCGTCTGCATCGGCTCCGGCATGTGCGTCAACCACGCCCCGGACGGCTTCCGCCTCGACACCGCCCGCCAGTCCCACCCGCGGGAGCCGGAAGCGGACGCGGGCGAACGCCTCCTCGCGGCCGCCGAGGGCTGCCCGGTCGAAGCCATCCTGATCACCCTCGCGGACGGCGGCGAACCGGTCTATCCCCCGGAGGAGTAGCCGCTCCGGCCCGTGGCACACTGCTCCCTCGATCACGGGGCGTCCAGCCCCGTGACCTGGGAGGGGACGAGCTGTGTACGGGAAGAGGGGGGCCGCCGTCGCGGTCCTGGCCATGGTCGTGGCCGTCGGCGCCACGGGCTGCGACGGGAACGCGAGCGGGACGGGAGCGGCGGGCCCGGCGCCCGTCGCACCCCGTACGGAGGGGGCGGGCCAGGCGCCCGTCGCCCCCCGCCCGGCGGGGACCGGCCCGCTCACCAAGGCCGCGGTGCAGGCGGACATCGACACTTCGGTCGCGGACGCGGGCAGCCCGCCGGCCGACCCGGACTGGGCCGGCATGGCGGACCGCGGCCCCGGCAAGGGCTGCATGGTCACCTACAAGGGCTACGGCACGGAGGACGCCCCCGTGGGCGTCCCCCAGTACGAGGCGCTGGTGCGCGAGTTGAAGGAGCGGGGCTGGGAGCAGTACGGGGAGCGGATGGAGCGCAGGGCCGAGGATCCGGCCCAGACGGTCATCGACGTCCAGACGGTCCTGGATCAGCGCGGCTGGAGAGTGACGACCGAGTACCGGGCCGGAAACGACCACGGCGATGTCAAGGCGATGGCCTACGACGTCGCCTGCGCGAAGAAGACCGGCTTCATCAAGAACCCGATGGGCTGATCATGCGTACGAGAAACATGGCGGCGGTCGCGGGTGTGCTGGCGGCGGTGCTGCTCGGTGCCGGGTGCGGGATCGTCGGGGGAGGGACGGGCGCGGACTCCGGGGCGTTCGACCGGGAGGCCGCGCAGGCCGAGATCCGCACGGCCGTGGCCGGAGCGGGGCTGCCGAAGTCCGAGCTGCCGGAGCCCGGGACGGCGACCGCCACGGCGACGCCCGCGGACGAACGGGAGCGGATCGCGCAGCGGGCCGCCGCCTGCACGGCGGCCTGGCAGTACATCGGGCCCTTGGTGGACGGGGTGCGGGGGAAGTTCGACCGGACGGTCGCCGCACTCGTACAGGAGGGCTGGACGGCCGGGAACCGGCAGGTGGAGAAGCTCGACGACAAGGGTGGGACCACCGCCAGTGTCACGCTCAAGAAGAGCGGCTGGACGCTGATGGCCCGTCATCACGCCCCCAGGACGGTGGTGATGGACATGGTCTCCTTCCAGGCGACGGAGGACGCGTGCATGGGTCGGTTCACCGAACGGGAGAGGGGCCTGCTGGCCGGGGAGGACGGGGGAGCGGAGGGCTGACGGCGGTCCGCTTCATGCCGCGCCGTCGTTCCCACGTGCAAAACTGTGCCCCTGTGAACGGGGGCAAGAGGCCTTCGTGCGTGCGTATTCGGGAGTGTTGTGCGCAAGGCGAAGTGGGCGGCCGCGGCCGCCGGTGTGGTGCTGCTGGTCGCGGGGTGCGGGAGCGAGGGCGGCTCGGACAAGGGCGGTTCGGCGTCCGGTGGTTCGTCCTCGGCCGGTTCGTCCGCGACGGGCGGCTCGGGTGGTTCGGGCGGCGAGAAGCTGGACGGGGCCGCGGTCACGAAGGAGCTGACGGACGCGGCGACGGGGGCCGGCTTCACGCAGGACGCCTCGGGCGAGCAGATTCCGGCCGAGGCCAAGGACTGCATGGTCAGCTGGACGGCCGACGCCGAGAAGGCGGCGGACCCGGCGAAGTCGTACACGGACACGGTCGCGACCCTGACCAAGGGCGGCTGGAGCGAGGAGCGCAGCTCCGGCGCGGGCGGCTCGGTCATCAAGTCGCTGAAGAAGAGCAGCTGGCAGCTCCAGGCCAGCAACCACTCGGCGGGCCCGCTGAAGCTGGTGATGTTCGTGGCCGTCGACAGCAGCCCGGAGTGCGCGGCGGTCATCGCCGCGAACAACGCCAAGCCCCAGGGCTGACCCGGCGCCGCCCGCCTCCCCGGTGGACGGACCGCCGGGGGTGCGGGCGGGAGCGCTCAGGCCGCGCCCGGCCGGGGGGCCGTGAGGTCGATCAGCCGGCAGACGGTCTCGATGTCGATCTTCACCTGTGCGATCGAGGCCCGCCCGGACAGCCAGGTGATCAGCGCGGAGTGCCAGGTGTGCTCGATCACCCGGACCGCGGAGAGCTGCGAGGGGGTGGGGTTCTCCGCACCCATCGCGTCCAGGATGATCGCGGTCGTCAGCCGCGAGACCGTGTCGACCTCGGGGCTCACGCTGCGGTCGGCGAAGGTCAGCGCCCGCACCATCGCGTCGGCCAGCTGCGGTTCCCGCTGGAGGGCGCGGAAGGCCCGCATCAGGGTCTCCGCGACCCGTTCGGCCGGATCCGCGCCGGCCGGCGGCCGCTTCCGCAGGGTGGTGTGCATGTGCTGGAGCTGGTCCTGCATGGTCGCGACCAGCAGGTGGATCTTGGAGGGGAAGTAGCGGTACAGCGTCCCCAGGGCCACCCCGGCGGCCTCGGCGACCTCCCGCATCTGCACGGCGTCGAAGCCGCCCCGCGCCGCGAGCTGGGCGCTGGCGTTCAGGATGCGGCGCCGCCGCGCCTCCTGGCGCTCCGTGAGGGGCGGCGACGCGGGTCTGTGGTCCGCTCTGTTCTCTGCGGTCATGAGGTCCCGTTCCGTGCGGTGGGGAGCGACAGTAGCGGTGCCGCCGCCGTGGCGCGAATCACCTGTTCCGGCTCTCGCGGCGGAGCTACCTGCCGGTAGATTCTGCCTCCTCGAAGGATCAAGAAGACCGGCCGGGCGACGGGCGAGAAGATCCCGAACGATCAAGTCTGTAACTTGTTCTAGATTAGCGCGAGCGGTTACGCTCCGGCGAAACGCACGCTCGAAGGGGGTCGCGCATGACCGCTGAGGCCATAGAGGCAAGCCCCCGACAGGGCGTCACCGTCGCCGGTGACGCACCGTTGCGGATCGCTCTCCTCACGTACAAGGGGAACCCCTTCTGCGGGGGCCAGGGCGTCTACGTCCGGCACCTCTCCCGCGAACTCGCCCGCCTCGGCCACACCGTCGAGGTCATCGGCTCCCAGCCCTACCCCACGCTCGACGAGGGCGTCCCGCTCACCGAGATCGCCAGCCTCGACCTCTACCGCTCGCCGGACCCCTTCCGGACCCCGAAGCGCGAGGAGTACCGGGACTGGATCGACGGCCTCGAGGTCGCCACCATGTGGACCGGCGGCTTCCCCGAACCGCTCACCTTCTCCCTGCGGGCCCGCCGCATGCTCGCCGCCCGCCGCGGCGACTTCGACGTCGTCCACGACAACCAGACCCTCGGTTACGGCCTCCTCGGCGGCCCCCGGGCCCTGGGCGCGCCGCTCGTCGCCACGATCCACCACCCCATCACCGTCGACCGGCAGCTCGAACTCGACGCCGCCGCCGACTGGAAGCGCCGCGCCTCCGTCCGCCGCTGGTACGCCTTCACCCGCATGCAGAAGCGCGTCGCCCGCCGCATGGAGTCCGTGCTCACCGTCTCCGGCACCTCCCGCCAGGAGATCGTCGAGCACCTCGGCGTCCGCGAGGACCGCATCGAGGTCGTCCACATCGGCGCCGACACCACCCTCTGGTCACCCGACCCGGCCGTCGCCGAGGTCCCCGGCCGGATCGTCACCACCTCCAGCGCCGACGTCCCCCTCAAGGGCCTGATCCACCTGATCGAGGCGCTCGCCAAGCTCCGCACCGAGAACCCCGACGCCCACCTCGTCGTCGTCGGCAAGCGCGCCGAGGACGGCCCCGTCGCCGCGGCCATCGAGCGGTACGGGCTGGAGGGCGCCGTCGAGTTCGTCAAGGGCATCAGCGACGCCGAGCTCGTCGACCTGGTGCGCTCCGCCCAGGTGTCCTGCGTGCCCTCGCTGTACGAGGGCTTCTCGCTGCCCGCCGCCGAGGCCATGGCCACGGGGACGCCGCTGGTGGCCACCACCGGCGGGGCCATCCCCGAGGTCGCCGGGCCCGACGGCGAGACGTGCCTGGCGGTGCCGCCGGGCGACGCCGGGGCGCTGGCCGCGGCGCTCGGGCGGGTGCTCGGTGACCGTGAGCTGCGGGCGCGGCTCGGTGCCGCCGGTCGTGCTCGGGTGCTGTCCCGCTTCACCTGGGCGCGTGCGGCCCAGGGGACGGCCGAGCTGTACCGCGAGGCAGTCGCCCGTCAGGGAACCGGAGTCCGCCGGTGATCTCCCGCCGTCGTCGCCGGGTGCGGCCCGGTGATGGGGCTGCGCCCACCCGTTCCGTCCTGCGGAACGCCTGCCCACAGCCCGGCGGCGCCTGCCCAGCAACACCCTCCAACCCCGAAAGCAGGATCTCGTGCTGACCGTCGATTTCACCCGATTCCCGCTCGCCGCCGGCGACCGTGTGCTCGATCTGGGCTGCGGTGCGGGTCGGCACGCGTTCGAGTGCTACCGGCGCGGGGCGCAGGTGGTGGCGCTCGACCAGAACGGCGAGGAGATCCGCGAGGTCGCGAAGTGGTTCGCGGCGATGAAGGAGGCGGGGGAGGCGCCCGCCGGGGCGACGGCGACCGCCATGGAGGGCGACGCGCTCAACCTGCCGTTCCCCGACGAGTCCTTCGACGTCGTCATCATCTCCGAGGTCATGGAGCACATCCCGGACGACAAGGGCGTGCTCGCCGAGATGGTCCGCGTCCTCAAGCCCGGCGGCCGGATCGCGATCACCGTGCCGCGCTACGGCCCGGAGAAGGTCTGCTGGGCGCTCTCCGACGCCTACCACGAGGTCGAGGGCGGCCACATCCGCATCTACAAGGCGGACGAGCTCCTCGGCAAGATCCGGCAGGCAGGCCTGCGGCCGTACGGCACCCACCACGCGCACGCGCTGCACTCGCCGTACTGGTGGCTGAAGTGCGCCTTCGGCGTCGACAACGACAAGGCGCTGCCGGTCCGCGCGTACCACAAGCTGCTGGTCTGGGACATCATGAAGAAGCCCGCCCTGACCCGGGTCGCCGAGCAGCTGCTCAACCCGGTGGTCGGCAAGAGCTTCGTGGCGTACGCGACCAAGCCCCACCTCCCCAAGGCCGACGCGAAGTGACCCCTCCCGAGCGGATCGCGGAGCACCTCGTCCTGCCGGGGGTGCTCACCGCGGAGCAGGCCGCCGAGACCGTCGCGGGGATACTCGCCGGGCAGCGCGAGGACGGCGCCATCCCGTGGTTCCGGGGCCACCACCTCGACCCGTGGGACCACACCGAGGCCGCCATGGCCCTGGACACGGCCGGCGAGCACGAGGCCGCCGCCCGCGCCTACGAGTGGCTCGCCAGGCACCAGAACGCCGACGGCTCCTGGTACGCGGCCTACCACGACGGCGAGGCGGACCGGGTCACCGACCGGAACAGGGAGTCGAACTTCGTCGCGTACATCGCGGTCGGCGTCTGGCACCACTACCTGTCCACCGGCGACGACGCCTTCCTCGACCGGATGTGGCCCTCCGTCTACGCGGCCGTCGAGTTCGTCCTCGGACTCCAGCAGCCCGGCGGCCAGATCGGCTGGAAGCGCGAGCCCGACGGCACGCCGGTGAACGACGCGCTCCTCACCGGTAGTTCGTCGATCCACCAGGCCCTCCGCTGCGCCCTCGCCATCGCCGAGGTCCGCGAGGAGGCGCAGCCCGACTGGGAGCTGGCGGCGGGGGCGCTCGGCCACGCGATCCGCCGGCACCCCGAGCGTTTCCTCGACAAGTCCCGCTACTCGATGGACTGGTACTACCCCGTCCTCGGCGGCGCGGTCACCGGACCCGAGGCGCAGGCCCGCATCGACGCCGACTGGGACACGTTCGTCGTGCCCGGCCTCGGGGTGCGGTGCGTCGTCCCGAACCCGTGGGTCACGGGCGGCGAGTCCTGCGAGCTGGCGCTCACCCTGTGGGCGATGGGCGAGTCCGACCGGGCCCTCGAGATCCTCCAGGACATCCGGCACCTGCGCGCCGAGAACGGCATGTACTGGACGGGGTACGTCTTCGAGGGCGCCGAGGAGGCCGACAAGGCCGTCTGGCCCGAGGAACAGACCACCTGGACCGCCGGTTCCCTGCTGCTCGCGGTCGCCGCCCTCGGCGGCGAGGAGGCCACGGTCGCCGTCTTCGGCGGCGAACGCCTCCCGACGGGCCTCGAACCGGACTGCTGCCCCTGACGGATCCCTGGGCCGTTGCCCCGTTCGGCGTCACCCGGGTGGCCGGTCGGCGGGGGCGGGGTGAGGCTGGCGCCACAGTCCCCAGGGAGGTTCCGTCGTGTCCGTCGTGCCCAGAACCGTCTCGCGTGGCGTCGTGGCGCTGTTCCTGTCCTGCACCCTGCTCCTGACGACCGCCGCGTGCAACGGCGACGACGAGGCCCAGGGGGCGGGCGCCGCCGTGACCCCGACGAGTACGAGCACCTTCGAGCAGCAGAAGCTGGCGAAGACCCGTTTCGTGGCCAACGCGGGCCTGGCGGCGGGCGCCGCGTACCAGTGGATCGTGAAGCCGTACCGCGCGGGCAAGTTCCAGAAGGGCGCCGACGGCCGCACCCTCGCGCTGGTGAAGGCGGGCCTCGCGGGCGCGTTCACGTACAACCGGCTCAAGGCGGCGGTGAACAACGCCAAGGGCGACCCGCTGCTCTCGAAGGCGGTCGCGCCGCTCTCGGCGGGGATCGAGTCGCTGAAGGAGCTCGGGACCAAGCTCCGCAAGGGCGAGGCGGGCGCCGCGGACGTCGGCGCCTTCGAGAGCGTCATCAACAGCGTCAAGGACGCCGGCAAGAGCGCCGGCGCCGAGGTCGTCGACAAGGTGCCCAGCGCCTCCCAACTGGGCGGGTAGGGGCCGTCCCCCAGGCGTTCAGGCGTTGAGCTCCGCGAGGGCGCGGAGCGTGGCGGGGTCCGGTGACGTGACGAGGAGGTCCGTCACCGGGCCCCGCCGCCACGAGTCGAGCCGTTCGGCGATCCGGGCGCGCGGGCCGACGAGGGAGATCTCGTCCGCGAAGGCGTCCGGCACGGCGAGCACGGCCTCCTCGCGCCGCCCCGCCGCGAAGAGCTCCTGGACGCGCCGGGCCTCCTTCTCGTACCCCATCCGCCCCATCAGGTCGGCGTGGAAGTTGCGGGCCGCGTGCCCCATGCCGCCGATGTAGAAGCCGAGCATCGCCTTCACGGGCAGCAGGCCGGCCGCCACGTCGTCGCAGAGGTGGGCCCGGACCATGGGTGCCACCAGGAAGCCCTCCGGCGGGCGTTCGGGGAGCGCGTACACCTCGGCCCAGCGGTCGGGCGTCCAGTAGAGGGGCAGCCAGCCGTCCGCGATGGCGAGGGTCTGCGCGACGTTCTTGGGGCCCTCTGCGCCGAGCAGGACGGGGACGTCGGCCCGCAGCGGGTGGGTGATCGGCTTGAGCGCCTTGCCGAGGCCGGTGCCGTCCTCGCCCGCGTACGGGTGGGAGTGGTGCCGCCCGTCGAGCCGGACGGGCCCTTCCCGGCGCAGGACCTGCCGGACCACGTCCACGTACTCGCGGGTCGCGGTCAGCGGGGAGCGGGGGAAGGGGCGGCCGTACCAGCCCTCGACGACCTGCGGCCCGGACAGGCCGAGCCCGAGGAGGAGGCGCCCGCCCGACAGGTGGTCCAGGGTGAGCGCGTGCATCGCGGTGGTCGTCGGGGCGCGCGCGGCCATCTGCGCGACGGCCGTGCCCAGCCTGATCCGGCTGGTGTGGGCGGCGATCCAGGTCAGGGCCGTGAAGGCGTCGGAGCCCCAGGCCTCCGCCGTCCACACGGAGTCGTAGCCCAGTCGCTCGGCCTCGCGGGCGAGGTCGAGGTGGGCGGGCGAGGGGCCGCGGCCCCAGTAGCCGAGGGCGAGTCCGAGTCGCATGCCCCGCAACCTTTCTGACGAACCGTCAGGTAGTGCGGGCACTGTACGGCAACGGCCCCCCGCCCGGAAGGGATTCCGGGCGAGGGGCCGTCTGCGAGGGTCCGCGCGGGAACTAGCCGCGCTGGATGCCCGTGGTGTCCTGGAGGACGCCGCGGCGACCGTCCTGCGTCTGGGCCACCAGGGCCGGACCGCGCTGCTCGACCGCCAGGTACCAGGTACCGGGCGCCAGTTCGGCGATCGGCGCCTGCGAGCCGTCCTCCGCGTACAGCGGACGGGCGACCGGCACGGCGAACCAGAACGGCGCGAAGTCGGCGGCGGGCCCCGCCGGCTGCGGGGCCTGGGCCTGCGGCTCCGGCTGCTGCGGGGCCTGCGGCTGCGGAGCGGCGGCCTGCGCGCCGAACGGCTGGCCCGCACCCTGCGACGGGTCCTGCGGCCCGCCGTACTGCGGGTGCTGCGCGCCCGGGTAGCCGTAGCCGCCGGGAACGCCCGGCTGACCCGGCTGGCCCTGCTGCATGCCGTACGGGTGCGGGGTCTGCGGGCTCGGCGCGCCGACCAGCGGGGCCTTCAGCGCGGGAACCAGCGGACCGGCCACCGCGGCACCGGCCGCGATCAGGGCGGCGATCAGGCCGAGGATCAGGCCCGCGCCCGCGTTCGTCGCCTCGAAGACCCACATCAGCAGGGTCCACGCGGAGGCGACGGTGAACGCGGCACCGACCTGGTTCAGCTCCAGGCCGACGACCTTGCGCTGCTGCGGCAGGCCGTGGGAGAGGACCACCAGGGCGACGCCGGCGATGCCGAGGAGGAACGAGCCCCAGCCGAGGGGCGACACCTCCCAGGAGTTCGGGGTGTCGATCTGGTCGCAGATGGAGGCCGGGCCGTCGCAGCTGGCGTAGCCGAGGAACGAGGCGATGAACAGCACCACCGCTGCACCGATCAGCACGCCATCGCCTCGGGTGAGGGAGCGGATATTCACGTAAGAGTCCTTCGTCGTTCGTCGGTCGTCGCGTCGGGGGTGGCACTCGGGGTCCCATGGCACGGGGGCGGCCCCATCGTACGGAGCGAATCTATCGCCCGCCGGTTCTACCCCTCGAGGTAGGTCGCGATGCCGTCCGCGATCCCCTGTGCCGCCTTCTGCCGCCACGCCGATGACGTGAGCAGCCGCGCATCCTTCGGATCACGCATATTGCCGCATTCGACGAAGACCTTGGGCACGGTTGACAGATTGAGGCCGCCGAGATCGTCGCGCACGTCCAACCCCGTACCGCCGGCGAGGTAATTGGCAGGGGACGTTCCGGTCGCGCGGGCGAACCGGTCCGCGATCCGCTCGCCCAGCGCCCGGGACGGCCCGACGATCGCGGCGGTGTCCGCCGATCCGCCGCGCACCCGTGCGGGCAGGATCACATGGAAGCCGCGGTGGCCGACCGCCGAACCGTCCGCGTGGACGGAGACCACGGCGTCGGCGCGGGCCGCGTTGCCGATGCGGGCCCGCTCGTCGATGCACGGGCCCCACGGCCGGTCGGCGTCGTGGGTGAGGACCACCTTCGCGCCGCGCGCCGTGAGGAGGTCCCGCAACCGGTGCGAGACGTCGAGCGTGAACGACGCCTCCGTGTACCCCGCGTCCGTGGAGGTGCCGGTGGTGTCGCACTCCTTGCGGGTCGTCCCGATGTCCACCTTCTGGTTGATTTCCGTGGAATGACGGAAATTGCCGGAGTTGTGACCCGGATCGATGACGACGGTCCGGCCGGCGAGGGATCCGTCCCCCCCGGCGGCCGGGAGGGGCGACCGGGTCGGCGTCGGGTCGGCGGAGGCGAGCGGGGGACGGGACTCGGCGCCCTGTGCCTGCCGGGTCTCCTGAGCCCGCTGGGTCTCCTGGGCCTTTCCGGAGGACGGCGAGGCCTGCGAGGCCCCGCATCCGGCGAGTACGGCGCAGCAGCCCGTGGCGGCGAGGGCGAGGGCGAGAGCACGGCGGGCGGTGTTCCGGTGGTCGTACGGCACCCAGCGACTCTAGGCCCTGGGCGGCGCGAATTCCCGCAGGGCGAAGGTCGCAGGTTTGTCACCGCTTCCCGGAACGGCGGACGCGTGTGCGCGGACGGTGAAGGGTAGGTGAGAAGAGCGGCGGTGGGGTGTCACCGCGCATGGACCACGAGGGGGAACCGTGGTGGGGGAAGAGCCGAACGACGCACGTCCCGAACCGTCCGACCGCATCCCGGACGACAGAACCTTAGATCCGACAGATCCGACAGACCCGCCGTACCCGGTAGCCCCGGCAGACCCGCGGACTCCGGCACCTGCCGCGCCGCCTGCGCCCGAGGGCCCGCCACGAGCCGCCGAGCCGCCGTGGACCGCTCCGAACCCGACGAAGCCCACGACCCCGGCACCGACCTCGGCCGCTCCCGCGACCCCGGCCGCCCCCGCACCCGCGGCACCGGCCACGGTTCCGGCCGCTCCCGGGACGCCCACGCTCGCGTTCGGCGCGCCGTCCGGCGGTGGGGGCGAGGTCCCGCCCGGCCACGGCGAGGGGGCCGGGCCCGCGTCCGCACCCGGCTGGTCGGGCGGTGGGGTCGCGGCGCCGCCGCCCGGGGCGCCGCCCGGGTACGGGCCGCCGCCGGGGTACGGGCCGCCCGGATACGGTCCGCCGCCCGGGTACGGGCCGCAGCCGCCCGCGCAGCCGCGCGGGGAGGCGAACGCGGCGCAGGCGGCGATGATCGGCCTGCTCAACCTCTCCTGCCTCGGGCTCGGTTACGTGCTGCTCCGCAACTGGGTCGGTGCCGCGCTCTGCTGGCTGGCGACGGCCGCGCTACTGGTGTTCGCGCTTCCGGCCGACGTCGACGGCGTGCCCGTGGGCGTGCTCGTCGGCTACGGCGTGTTCCTGCTCGCCGCCGCCGCGGACGGAGCACGGCGCGGACTGCGGGCCACGCTCCGGGTCGGGGCGTCGTTCCGGCGCCTCGCGCTGCCGCTCGCCCTCGTGCTCCTGGCCGTGCCCGCGGGCGGTTCGCTCGCGTACGGCGCGGCGCGGGACGAGGCGAAGGAGCAGGCGCTGCTCGAACTGCTCGCGGAGGCGGACGCCCTCGTGAAGTCCGCCGACGGGCTCGCCTTCGACAAGGCCGAGCCGACCTTGCGCACGGCACTCACCGCGTACGAGGACCTCGGCACGCGGCACGCGGGGTCGCGGGCCGGAAAGCTGGTTCCCGAGCGGCTCGACGCCTACTACGCGACCGTCTCCGCCCCGTACGGGAAGAAGCAGTACTGCGAGGCCGTTCCGCCGCTGAAGTACCTGCGGGAGCTGCCCGGCACCGTCGACAAGCAGCTCCTCGGCTCCCGGCCCGCCAAGACGGACGATCCGCTCGCCGAGTCCCTCTACGAGTGCGGGACCGCCGCGCTCGGCGTGCGGACGGCCGACCCGACGGCCAGCGAGAGCCTCAACGAACTCCTGAAGACGTTCCCGAAGTCGAGCCACGCGACCCGCGTCGAGCCGGCCGTCCGCGCGGCGATCAAGACCAGGACGACCGCGCTGACCGGGGGCTCCGCGCCCTGCGACACCACCGAGGAGCTGCGCGCGCTCCGCTCCTCCCTGGACAACATGTCGGACCCGTCCCTCCAGGGCGCCGCGAAGGAGGCGGCCGACGCGGTCCAGACGGGCGAGTTCACCTGCGGGACCGACCAGTTCAAGAAGAAGGACTACACCGGAGCCGTCACGACCATGACCGAGTACGCCAAGGCGTACCCGAGCAGCCCGCGGGCGGCGCACGCCCGCTCGATCGCCATCGCCGCCGAGATCGCCGACGAGGAGCCGGCGGCCGGCCGGAGCCTGCCCCCGGCGGACGTCCCCGAGGGCACCCGGATGGTCATGGTGGTCAGCAACGACGGCCCCGGAGAGGTCGAGCTGCTCTACACCGGCCCGATGACCGGCAAGGTCACCCTCAAGGCGTGCGGGACCTGCACCAAGTACCCGGGGCCGATCTTCTCGAACGGCAAGAAGATCAAGGCCTGCACCGGGCCGTCCTCGAAGTACCCGAAGGCGACCCTGCTGCTGCCCGCCGGCGACTACCACTTCCTCCAGAAGCGGGCGTCCACCGGGAGCTCGACCGCCGGCGACACCAAGTCCAGCAAGGCGAAGATCGAACCCGGCTACAGCTACACCAACTGCCTCTACGTGACCTCCGGGTACTGACCCGGCGCGACCGGACGAGGCGCGACCGGACGAGGCCGATCGGACGCGGCCCGATCGGACGAGGTACGACCGAAGGACGGTGGCGGCCGGCCGTCAGCCCGCGGGGGCGGCCGGCCGCTGGACCCATGGGGCGGCCGGCCGCCGGACCCACGGAGTGATCGGCCCTCAGCCCACGCGGCGGAGCACCCGCAGCGAGTCGGTGACCGAGACCTCCTCGAAGTCGCCCGACTCCAGGGCGCGGAGGTAGATCCGGTACGGGGCCTGGCCGCCGTCCTCCGGGTTCGGGAAGACGTCGTGGATGACGAGCAGGCCCCCGGGGGCGACCTTGGGGGCCCAGCCCTCGTAGTCGTTCGTGGCGTGCTCGTCGGTGTGCCCGCCGTCGATGAACACCAGGCCGAGCTGCCCGCCCCACACCTTCGCGACCTGCGGCGAACGACCGACCACCGCCACGACGTGCTCCTCCAGGCCCGCCTTGTGCAGGGTCCGGCGGAAGGTGGGCAGCGTGTCCATGCGCCCCACCTCGGAGTCGACGACGGTCTCGTCGTGGTACTCCCAGCCGGGCTGCTGCTCCTCGCTGCCCCGGTGGTGGTCCACGGTCACCGCGACCGTCCCCGCCTGCCGCGCCACGTCGGCCAGCAGGATCGTCGACCGGCCGCAGTACGTCCCGACCTCCAGGAGCGGCAGGCCGAGCTTCGCGGCGCCGGTGGCGGCGTCGTACAGCGCGAGCCCCTCCACCACGGGCATGAAGCCCTTCGCCGCCTCGAAGGCGGCAAGGATCTCGGGGGTGGGCTCGGCGGCCATGGGCGGGTCCTCCTACTGGCGGGTACGCGGGTACGCGCGCCCATCGTGCCCTACGCGCCGCCCTCGAACCACACCCGTCCTCCCCCTCTCGGTCACGCCCCCGCCAGGACCGCCCGCAGCTTCCGGACCTCTGCCTTCCACTCCTCGCCGTCCGACTCCTCCCAGAGTTCGAGCAGCTCGGAGGGCTCGGTGAGGATCCGGTCCAGCGCCGCCACGGCCTCCGGGCGCAGGTCGCCCGGGAGGGGCGGCAGGGGGTCCTTCGGGCCGTACGAGGTCGTGACCGGCTCGCCGCCCGGGCACTGGGCCGCGAGCAGCGCCGCCGAGGCGATCGCCTCGTCCGCCAGGTCCGCGTCCAGGTACTCGTCGCCGGTCTCGATCACCTCGCGGAAGGCCGTGCGCAGCACCTCCGCCTTCTTCTCCACCGGTGCCTCGTCCACCCGGTACGAGAAGTCGGCGGCGGTGTCGTTGTCGAAGGGGCCGATGTCCCAGGTGCCCATGGCGTGCTCGCTCTCACTGTGTCTGCCCGGCTGTACGGACAGCGTGTCAGGCACCACTGACAACGGGTCGGGCTCAGTCGTCGACGCCCAGGTCGGTGCGCATCGACTTCTTCATCGCCCCCAGGTAGGGCCAGACCTCCTGGTGGAGCCGTGCCTCCATGGCCGCGAGCTCCTCCGCGTGCGCGGAGGGGTCCGTCTCGTACACCCTGATCTCGCTGTACGCGCTGTTCAGACGTCTCTTGACCGCGCTGGAGGCTCGCGACACCGAGTCCGGGACGATCATCTGGGCCTCCGCGTAGATGTCCCGGTAGGACAGTCGGCCCGTCTCCAGCTGCTCCAGGGACACGGCGGCGTCCGCGCCCCGGCGGAGTGCGTGGAGATGGTTGTTCATCGCCGTCAGGTACTGGCGGGTGGCGGTGTTCAGCGCGATGTAGCAGGCGCGCCGACGCTCCAGGCTCTCGCGCTGCGCCTGTCGGGCGTGCTCCACCCTGAGCAGTTCCTCGGCGTGACCGCGTTCCTCGCGCCGCTGCTCGGCGGCGGCCTGGAGCTCCATGCGCTTGGTGCGGTCCGCGCGGTTCTGTGTCAGCAGCGCGGCTCCCAGCGTTCCCGCCACGCCCACCACGGCTATCAGTAATGCGGTCCAACTCGCGCCCATCTCGCCCCCTGTGTGCGGCTGCTCGGTCTCCGCGGGGATGCTGTCACAGTGCCGGGGTCAGGGGCGCGGCCCTTCCAGGTTCTCGATCATGCGCTCCAGGACGCGGACGGCGGTGCGGTACTCGTCCGTCGTGATGCCGTCGACGGACCGGGTGCGGAACGCGGCGACGTGCGACGCGACCTCGGCCAGGCGGCGGCTGCCGTCGGGGGTGAGGGCGAGCCGGCCCGGGGCGGGGCGGGTGGCCCAGCCGTCCGCGAGGACGGTGTCGACGGCGGCGGTCAGGGTGGGGGTGTCCGCGTTGGCGGAGAGGACCGAGAGGACCTCGGTGTCCGTGGTCCCGTCGCCTTCGGTCCCGTCGCCTTCTCCGACGAGGTTGAGGACCTGCCAGGCGACGCGGGTGAGGCCGAACTCCGCGAGCGTGCCGTCCATGACGCGGGTGAGGGCCTCGTCGGTGCGGTTGAGCAGGTAGCCGATGGGCTTGGCCTTGGGGTCCATGCGGGATCCTCCGGTGGGTGTCGGTGGTGCCGGTGGTGCCAGTGGTGTCAGTGGTGAGCGGCCTCGGGCCTGGGTCCTGGCGTGAGTATGGCCGTCCAGTCCTGGGCGTGGGCCCAGTCGGGGAAGCTGTGCCAGCCGACCTCGGGGAAGTCGCGGTGGAGTGCGGCGACGTCGACGTCGAGGCCGGACGTGGTGAAGTACGCGAACATCGCGGCCAGGTCGGTGGACCGGGTGCGGACGTAGGCGAGAGGGACCTCCTCGTAGGAGACCGGGCGCCCGAGGGCGGCGGCGAGGATGCCGGTCATGTCGCCGGGGGTGCGCTCGTCGGCGGCGATGTCGACGCGCAGGCCCGCGAAGTCCTCGCGGCGCTGGAGGGCGAGGGCGGCGAAGGCGCCGATGTCCCGGGAGGAGATGAGGGCGAGCGGCCGGCCGGCCGGCATCGGCCAGGCGAAGGTGCCCCCGCGCAGGCCGTCGGCGGTCCAGCCGCCGGCGTAGTTGTCCATGAACGCGGCGGGGCCGATCACCGTCCAGGGCGTGCCGGAGGCGCGGAGGTGCCGTTCGATCGTCCGCTTGCTCTCGTAGTGCGGGACGCCGGTGTCGCGGTCGGCGTGGGCGACGGAGGTGAGGACGACATGGCCGAGACGGGCGCCCGCCGCCGCGTCGACGAGGGCCGTGCCCTGCCGGACCTCGACCTCGCCGCCCGCCTCGATGGCGGTGACGGCGAAGAGGGAGTCGGCGCCCGCGAGGGCGGTGTCGAGCGAGGAGCGGTCGTCGAAGTCCGCGAACCGCACCTCGGCGCCGAGGGCGCGCAGGGTGCCGGCGGCGGGGGAGTCGGGGTGGCGGGTGAGGGCGCGCACCCGGTGGCCGGCGGCGAGCAGGCTGCGGGCGGTGGCTCCGCCCTGGGCTCCGGTGGCCCCGGTGACGGCGACGGTGAGCATGGGATTCCCCCTTCAATAGTGGCTGCGCAGCACATTCTCTGTGCCACGCAGAAGACTCTACCGCGATTTCCCCTGCGTCATGCAGGCTTTTCCCATCTCGTTTCTGACCTTCCGTCAGAATGGAACGTGTTCTAGTCTGCGCCGCATGGGCATCGCCATCACGCACGAACAGCGGGAGCTCGCCCGATCCGTCCGGGGCTGGCTCACCCGCGCCGTACCACCCGAAGAGGTCCGCAAGCACCTGGACGTCCCCGACACCGCCACCGGCCGGCCCGCCTACTGGGACGCCGCCGCCGGACAGGGGCTCCTCGGGCTGCACCTGCCCGAGGAGTCCGGAGGCGGAGGCGGCGGCCTCGGGGACCTCGTCGTCGTCGTGGAGGAAGCGGCGCGGGCCCTGCTGCCCGGCCCGTACCTGCCCTCCGTGCTCGCCGCCGAGATCCTGCACAGGGCCGGGCGCCCGGAGCAGGCCGGGGAGATCGCCCGCGGGGAGCGGATCGCGGCCGTCGCGCTCGGCGGGACCGGAACCCTGACCGCCGTACGGACCGCGAGCGGACACCTCCTCGACGGCACCGCGCCGCCCGTCCTCGGCGGCGCCCAGGCGGACCTGGTGATCCTGCGGGCGACCACCGCGGACGGCGGCGTCTGGCTCGCCGTCGACACCGACGGCCTCGCCGTCCGCCCGCAGGAGAGCGCCGACCCGACCCGGCCCACCGCCGAGGTCACCGCCCGCGCCACCCATGTCCCCGCCGCCCGCGAACTCGTCCTCGACGAGGGACCCGAGACCCTCGCCGGTCTCGTACGGGACCTCGCGGCCGTCCTGTTCGCCGCCGACGCCTGCGGCACCGCCGCCCGCGCCGTCGAGACCGCCGCCGAACACGCCCGCACCCGCGAGCAGTTCGGGCAGCCCATCGGGCGGTTCCAGGGCGTCAAGCACCTCTGCGCCGACATGCTCGTGCGGCTCGAACAGGCCCGCGCGCTCACCTGGGACGCCGCCCGCGCCGCCGCCGGACACGACGAGGGGCGCTCGCTCACCGCCTCGCTCGCCGCGGCCACCGCCCTCGACGCGGCGTACGGCTGCGCCAAGGACTGCATCCAGATCCTCGGCGGCACCGGCTTCACCTGGGAGCACGACGCCCACCTCCTGCTCCGGCGGGCAGTCGTCGCCCGCCAGCTCCTCGGCACGGGGGACCACCACCGGCTCGCCGCCCTGCGCCACGCGGCCGACGGCGTCCGGCGGGGCCTGCGACTCGACCTGCCGCCGGAAGCCGACGCGTACCGGACGGCGGCCCGCGCGGCCCTCGCACCCGCCGCCGGACTCGACCCGGCCGCCGCCCGGCGCACCCTCGCGCCCACCGGCTACGCGGCTCCGCACCTCCCGGAGCCGTACGGACTGGGGGCGGGGCCCCTCCAGCAGCTCGCGGTCCAGCGGGAGCTGGACGAGGCGGGGATCACCGTCTCCGGGCTCGGGATCGCCACCTGGGTCGTACCGTCGCTCCTCGCCCACGGCACCCCCGCGCAGCAGGCCGAGCACCTCGGACCGACCCTCCGCGGCGAGCGCCTCTGGTGCCAGCTGTTCTCCGAGCCCGGCGCCGGCTCGGACCTCGCCTCCCTCCGTACCCGCGCCGAGCGCACGGAGGACGGGCGCTGGCGGATCAACGGGCAGAAGGTGTGGACGAGCGCGGCCCAATGGGCCCACCACGGCATCCTGCTCGCCCGCACCGACCCCGCCGCCCCCAAGCACCAGGGGCTCACCTACTTCCTCGTCGACATGCGGAACACCCCCGGGATCGACGTCCGGCCGCTGAAGGAGATCACCGGGGAGTCCCTCTTCAACGAGGTCTGGTTCGACGACGCGGTCCTCCCGGCCGACGCCGTCGTCGGCGAG
Organism: Streptomyces wedmorensis; assembly: GCF_000716445.1. GTDB lineage: Bacteria > Actinomycetota > Actinomycetes > Streptomycetales > Streptomycetaceae > Streptomyces > Streptomyces wedmorensis. The sequence goes on along the minus strand of NZ_JNWK01000037.1, from coordinate 25,755 downwards.
GTGAACGACGGCTGGCGGGTCGCCCGCAACACCCTGGGCAACGAACGCGTCCACATGGCCGACCAGGTCGCCTTCGACACCGGCCTCGAAGCGCTCATCGAACGGGCCGCGGGGGAGGACGACTCCGTACGCGTACGGGTCGGAGGCCTCCTCGCCGAAGCGCACGCGCTCGCGTGCATCGGCCTGCGCACCACCCTGCTCCAGGTGTCCGGCCTCGAACCGGGCGCCGGCGCCAGCGTCCGCAAACTCGTCCAGACCCTCCACCAGCAGAAGCTCGCCGAACTCACCCTCGAACTCCTCGGCCCCGAAGGCGCCGTGCGCGAGGGCCCCGGCGAACGGGCCGTCCACGGCCTGCTGATGTCCCGCTGCCTCACCATCGCGGGCGGCACCACACAAGTACAGCTCAATGTCGTCGCCGAGCGCCTGCTCGGCCTGCCGAGAGACTGAACGAGGGGGAGAGACAGATGACCAAGGCGTACGTGGTCGGTGTCGGCATGACCAAGTTCGAGAAGCCCGAAACCCGGGACTGGCAGTACTGGGACATGGCCCGGGAAGCCGGCACGGCGGCCCTCGTCGACGCCGGCATCCCCTACGCGCGCGTGGAACAGGCCGCCGTCGGCTACTGCTTCCAGGCCTCCACCGCCGGACAGCGCGCCGTCTACGAACTCGGCCTCACCGGCATCCCCGTCTACAACCTCAACAACAACTGCGCGACCGGCTCCACCGCCCTCATGACCGCCCGCCAGTTCGTCGAGGGCGGCATCGCCGACTGCGTCCTCGCCCTCGGCTTCGAGAAGATGACCAGGGGCGCCCTCGGCGGCGGGTCCGGCGCGGGAGACTTCGCGACCTCCCCCGTCGCCCGGCACTACGGCGTCATGGCCGCCGCCCACGGCTTCGAGACGTCCCCGCCCACCGCCCAGATCTTCGGCAACGCCGCCCGCGAGCACATGGAGCGGTACGGGACGACCGAGGTGCAGCTCGCGGCCGTCGGCGCCAAGAACCACCAGCACTCGGCGAACAACCCGAACGCCCAGTTCCAGGACGTCTACACCGTCGACGAGATCCTCGCCGCGAAGACCGTCCACCGCCCCCTCACCAAACTCCAGTGCTCGCCCACCTCCGACGGCGCCGCCGCCGTCGTCGTCGTCTCCGAACGCTTCGTCGACGAACACGGGCTGCGGGGGCGCGCGGTGGAGATCGCCGGCCAGGCGATGACCACCGACACCGACGACTCCTTCGCCTCGGGCTCCTGCATCGACGCCGTCGGCCGCCCCATGTCCCGGGCCGCCGCCCGTCAGGCGTACGAACGCTCCGGGCTCGGCATCGAGGACGTCGACGTCGTCGAACTCCACGACTGCTTCTCCATCAACGAGCTCCTCACCTACGAGGCGCTCGGCATGTGCGAGGAAGGCGCCTCCGGCAAGCTCGTCGAGTCCGGCGCCACCACGTACGGCGGCCGCTGGGTCGTGAACCCCTCCGGCGGCCTCATCTCCAAAGGCCACCCGCTCGGCGCGACCGGGCTCGCCCAGACCGCCGAACTCGTCTGGCAGCTGCGGGGTGAGGCGGGGGGCCGGCAGGTGGCCGGTGCGCGCGTCGGACTCGCCCACAACATCGGTCTCGGCGGCGCCGCCCTGGTCACCCTCCTACGCAAGGCCTGACCCCCCCCCGCCTTCCGGGCCCCGCCCCTCCCGCTGCGGGCTGCCCCGCCCGCCCGCGTTGTGGGCATTCGTTCCGCTGGGGCGGTGCCCGCCCGCAACCCCCGGTCCCGCCCGTTGTGGGCATTCGTTCCGCTGGGGCGGAACGGGTGGGCACAACGGACGGCGCCCTTTGCCGGGCCCAGGCTTCCGAGTCTGAACCCGCACCGGGAGTGCGACGCCGTACCGGTGCGGGTCAGGGCGCAGGGCGCAGGGGGCGGAGGCGCCGCCGAGGGCGCCGTCCCGTGTGCCCACCCGTCCCGCCCCAGCGGGACGATCGCCCACACGGCGGCGGGCGGAGGCCGCACGGTGGCGGTGCGGAGGGTGGTACGGGGTTCACAGCCAGCCCTGTCGGCGGGCTGCGCGGACGGCTTCCATGCGGTTGCGGGTGCCGGTTTTGCCGATGGCGGAGGAGAGGTAGTTGCGGACGGTGGACTCGGAGAGGTGGAGGCCGGCGGCGATGTCGGCGATCGTCGCGCCGTCCACGGAGGCGGCGAGGGCGTCGCGTTCGCGTGCTGTGAGGGGGTTGGGGCCGGCGCTGAGGGCCGCGGCGGCGAGTGCGGGGTCGATGACGGTCTCGCCGCGCAGTGCTTTGCGTACTGCTTCGGCGAGTTCTTCGACCGGCCCGTCTTTGACCAGGAAGCCGACCGCGCCGGCTTCCATGGCCCGGCGCAGGTAGCCGGGCCGGCCGAAGGTCGTGAGGATGAGGACGCGGCAGTCGGGCGTCTCGTCGCGCAGGTCCGCGGCGGCGTCGAGGCCGGAGCGGCCGGGCAGCTCGATGTCGAGGAGGGCCACGTCGGGGCGGGAGAGCAGCGCCGCGTCGACGATCTCGTCGCCCCGCCCGACCTGGGCGACGACCTCGATGTCGGGCTCCATGCCGAGCAGCAGCGCCAGTGCGCCGCGCATCATGCCCTGGTCCTCGGCCAGCAGGACTCTGATCATTCGGTCGGCTCCCCCTCGTACGGGCCGGGGGCCTCCACGGGGAGTTCCGCGGTGACCCGGAACCCGCCCCGGGGGGCCGGTCCCGAGTCAAGGGTGCCGCCTGCGGCCGCGACCCGCTCGCGCAGGCCGCGGAGGCCGCTGCCCGGGGCGGTGCCGGAGGGACCGCGGCCGTCGTCGGTGACGGTGAGGCGGACGCGTTCGGTGGTGCCGGTGACGTCGATCTCGCAGCGGGTGGCGCCGCTGTGGCGGACCGCGTTGGTCGCGGACTCCCGTACGACCCAGCTGAGGAGGGCTTCGGCGGAGGGTTCCAGGAGGGGGCCCGAGCGGCGTACCACCGGCTCGATGCCGGCCGAGGAGAGGGCGTCGCGGGCGCGGTCGAGTTCGGTGGCGAGGCTGCCCTCGCGGTAGCCGGTGACGGCCTCCCTGATCTCGGTGAGGGCCTGGCGGCCCACCGACTCGATGTCGCGGACCTGGTCGAGGGCGGCGTCGAGGTCGTGCGGGGCGATCCGGCGTACGACCTCCGTCTTGACCACGATCACCGAGAGGGTGTGGCCGAGCAGGTCGTGCAGGTCGCGGGAGAAGCGCAGCCGCTCCTTCTCGACGGCGGTCCTGGCCAGTTCCTCCCGGGTCGCCCGCAGCTGCCGGACCGTCTCGTCGAGGGCGAGGATCGTCGCGGTGACCATCACCGAGATGAAGGTGCCGTACACGATGCCGAAGGAGTCCCAGCCGTCCCGCCAGAACGTCACCAGGCCGGCGGCCACGACCAGCGGCAGGGCGATCGTCGTGAGGAGGCGTCCCCGGCGTACGACGGCTCCGACGGCGAGGCCCAGGAGGGGGAAGAACAGCAGCCACTCCCGGCCGTAGCCGATGGCGAGGGCGAAGGTGAGTGCGCCGAGGGCGGCCAGGAGGACCCAGGTCAGCGGGGCTTCCCTGGTGCGCGCGTCGAAGGCGCGGAAGACGACCGCGATGTACAGCGTGTTGAAGGCGAGCAGTCCGAGGCCGCCGATCCACGGGTTCGGCGCCTCGCCGCCGATGAGGTGGGAGAGTGCGCCGAGCCCCATCAGGAGCCAGGGCAGGAGGCTCAGGCCGGTCGGCCCGCGGTCCGACCGTGCTCGTGCCCGCTCCCGTACGCCCGCGCTCCGCCGGAGCCACCCGTTCCCCATGGCCACTTTCCTACACCGCCCTCGCCGAACGCCGGTACGAGACGGCCGCGTACGCACCGAACAGCGCCGCCCACCCGGCGATGACCGCCAGGGCCGTCGCGGCGGGGGCCGTCCCGTCGGTCACCGCCACGCCCAGTTCGGCGAAGCGGTGGGTGGGGGTGGCCTCGGAGAGAGCGCGGAGCCAGTCGGGGAAGAGGGCGACGGGGAACCACAGGCCGCCGACGACCGCGAGCCCGAGGTTGCAGGCGACGTTGACGACGCCGGTGGTCTGGGCGGTGAGCCGGTAGCCGTTGCCGATGCCGAGCAGGGTGAAGGGGAGGGAGCCCAGCCAGAGGGTGAGGGCGACCGCGGGCCACTGCCAGGCGTCCATCCGTACGCCGTTGGCGAGGCCGCCCGCGAGGAGGACGCCCGCGATGGCGGGGAGGACGACGACCGTTCCGGTCAGGGCGCGGCCCGTCACGACCTGGCGGGGCGTCATGGGGGTGATCCGCAGCTGTCGCAGCCAGCCGGTGGACTTGTCCTCGGCGACGCCGGTGCCGACGGAGAGGGCGGCGCCGAGCGCGCCGTAGGCCGCCATGCCGACCATGGCCGCCGTCCGGTACGCGCTGTCGTCGGCGCCGAGGTTGGTGAAGAGGAGGTACATCATCACGGGGACGCCGACGGTCGAGATCGCGAATCCGGGGTCGCGCAGGGTGCGGCGCACTTCGAGGCGTACGTAGGCGGTGATCATCGCGCGGTCTCCAGGGTCCTGGCGGTGGCGTGCGGCGGACGGGTGAGGGCGAGGAAGGCGTCGTTCAGGGAGACCGGGGCGACCTCCAGGGCGCGGACGGCGTCCCGTCGTGCCAGGGCGCGGACGGTGGCGTCGGAGTCCCCGGTCCGCAGCCGTGCGCGGTCGCCGCGGACCTCGAAGGACGTGACGCCGGGCAGCAGGCCGAGCCAGTCGGTGGGGCCGCCGGCCAGGTCGAAGGAGACGAGGGAGCCGCCGGCGGCCCGCTTGAGCTCCTCGCCGGTGCCGTCGGCGAGGACGCGGCCGGAGTCGAGGACGACGATCCGGTCGGCGTAGGCGTCGGCCTCCTCCAGATAGTGGGTGGAGAACAGGACGGTGTTGCCGCGGCGCGCGTAGCCGCGCATGGAGTCCCAGAACTCCTGCCGGGCCTCGACGTCGAGGGCGGCCGTCGGCTCGTCCAGGACGATCAGTTCCGGGTTCCCGGCGAGGGCGACGGCGAAGCGGACCCGCTGGGTCTGGCCGCCGGAGAGCCGGTCGACGCGCCGGCCGGCGAGGCCGGTCAGTCCGGCGAGCGCCAGGGCCTCGTCGACGGGCATGGGCGACGGGTAGGTCCGGGCGACGAAGCCGACGAGTTCGCGGACGGTGACCCGGGAGACGGGCCGGGCCTCCTGGAGCATCGCGCCGACGCGTCCGGCGGCCACCGCGCGGTCCGGGGCCGCGCCGAAGACGGCGACGCGGCCGCTGTCGGGCTCGTCGAGGCCGAGGAGGAGGCCGATGGCGGTGGACTTGCCGGCGCCGTTCCGGCCGAGCAGGGCCACGGTCTCGCCCTGCCGGACGGTGAGGTCGAGGCCGTCGACGGCGCGGACGGCTCCGTACGTCTTGGTCGCGGCCGTGAAGGCGACCGCCGGGTCTTGCGGGCTGTCTGTCGTCATGGGTACGACGCTACGAACCGGGGGCGGTGGCCCGGCAGGCGTGGATGTACGGACCCGGCCGTGACAAATGTCCCGGGTCCGGGACCGCCACCCTTTCTGACGTATCGTCAGGAGCCTTGCGCCGGGAGGGTTCCCAACTCCTTCCGGCTGGGCTATACATGGGGTCCACCGACCTAGAACGCGTTCTAGAACGGCCGCGTTCGGGGAGGTCCCGCACGGCCTCGGTGCGACCGACGGTGCGGACGGTCGCGCCGAGGTCTTTCACCGCCACGAGGAGCAGCAGCCCGATGCCCATCGACCCCGCCAAGGCCGTCGCCGCCGAACCCCGCAGCGCCGAGATCTCCTGGGACCACAAGGACGTCCAGCTCTACCACCTCGGCCTCGGAGCCGGTGCGCACCAGGGCAAGCCCGACCCCGCCACGGACCCCGACGAGCTCCGCTACACCCTGGAGTCCCGGCTCCACGTCCTGCCCAGCTTCGCCACCGTCGCGGGCGCCGGCATGGGGGTGGTCGGCGGGCTCTCCGCCCCCGGCATCGACATCGACCTCGCCGCCGTCCTGCACGGCGGCCAGTCGATCACCCTCCACCGGCCCGTCCCCACCGGCGGCCGGGCCGTCTCCACCTCCCGCGTCGCCGCCGTCTACGACAAGGGCAAGGCCGCCGTCCTGGTGCTGCGCACCGAGGCCGCCGACGACGACGGACCGCTCTGGACCAGCGACGCCCAGATCTTCGTCCGCGGCGAGGGCGGCTGGGGCGGCGACCGCGGGCCCTCCGAACGCCTCCCGGTCCCGGACCGGGAGCCCGACGCCACCGCCGAACGGCCGATCCGCGAGGAGCAGGCCCTGCTCTACCGGCTGTCCGGCGACTGGAACCCGCTCCACGCCGACCCGGAGTTCGCCAAGCTCGCCGGCTTCGACCGGCCGATCCTGCACGGCCTCTGCTCGTACGGCATGACCCTCAAGGCCGTCGTCGACACGCTGCTCGACGGGGACGTCACCCGCGTCCGCGCCTACCGCACCCGCTTCGCCGGCGTCGTCTTCCCCGGCGAGACCCTCCGCATCCGGATGTGGGCCGGCGAGGGCAGGGTCCAGGTGACGGTCACCGCCGTGGAGCGCGACGACGCCCCCGTACTCGCCGACACCGTCGTCGAGCACTCCTGACCCGTCTGATTGGAGCCGCACCATGCGCGCAGCCGTACTGCACGAGATCGGCCAGGACAAACTCGAAGTCCTCGACGACGTCGAGGCGGTGGGCTTCGGCCCCGGCAAGGTGCGGATCCGCGTCCGGGCCACCGGCCTCTGCCACTCCGACGTCTCCGCCATGAGCGGCGTCCTGCCGCAGCCCGCGCCCTTCATCCCCGGCCACGAGGGCGCGGGCGAGATCCTCGACGTCGGCGACGGCGTCACCGGACTCGCCCAGGGCCAGCGGGTCCTGCTCTGCTGGCTGCCCGCCTGCGGCAGCTGTCCCGCCTGCAGGCGCGGCCAGACCCAGCTCTGCCTGGCCGGCTTCATGAACGCCGGCGTGCCCAACTTCAAGCGCCCCGGCGGCGACGTGTTCGGCTTCGCCGGCACCGGCACCTTCACCGAGGAGGTCGTCGTCGACGCGGGCTGTGCCGTCCCGATCCCCGACGACGTGCCCTTCGACATCGCCGCCCTCATCGGCTGCGGCGTCACCACCGGCCTCGGCGCGGCCATCAACACCGCCAAGGTGGAGGCCGGTTCGTCGGTCGCCGTCATCGGCTGCGGCGGCGTCGGCATCTCCGCCATCCAGGGCGCCAAGCTCCAGGGCGCCGCCCAGATCGTCGCCGTCGACCCCGTCGAGTCCCGGCGCGAGGCCGCGCTCCGCTTCGGCGCCACCGAGGCGGTCGCCCCGGACGCGCTCGCCGACGCCAAGCAGCGGATCACCGGCGGCGAGGGCTTCGACTACGTCTTCGAGGTCGTCGGCCGGTCCGCGACCGCCCGTACCGCCTACGACACGACCCGGCGCGGCGGCACCCTCTGCGTCGTCGGCGCGGGCGCCCTCGACGACAACCTCCAGCTGAACATGTTCGAGCTGTTCTTCGACGAGAAGCGGATCCTGCCCTCCATGTACGGCGGCGGGGACGTGCTCCGCTCGTACGAACGGGCCATCGCGCTCTGGCGGGCGGGCCGCATCGACCTGGAGTCGCTCATCACCCACCGCGTGCCGCTGGCGGGCATCAACGAGGCCCTGGAGCAGATGCGGACCGGCGTGGCCCTCCGTACCTGCATCGAGATCTGAGAGGACCCCGCGAGATGTCACTCCCCCTGGAAGGACTGAGCGCCATCGTCACCGGCGCCGGCCGGGGCCTCGGCCGCGCCGAGGCCCTGGAGCTGGCCCGGCTCGGCGCCGCCGTCGTCGTCAACGACTACGGGCAGCCCGGCCGCGACGGCTCGGGCGCGGCCTCCGCCGCGCCCGCCGAGGAGGTCGCCGAGGAGATCCGCGCGGCGGGCGGGCGGGCGGTCGCCCACCTCGGCGACGTCTCCGACTTCGAGACGGCGCGGTCCCTGGTCGACCTGGCGGTGTCCGAGTTCGGCAAGCTGGACGTCCTCGTCAACAACGCGGGCATCCTGCGCGACCGGATGGTCTTCTCGATGACCGAGGACGAGTGGGACTCGGTCGTACGGGTCCACCTCAAGGGCCACTTCAACACCACGCACTTCGCCGCGGTGCACTGGCGGGGCCGTTCCAAGGCGGGGGAGACCGGCGTCTACGGCCGGATCGTCAACACCTCGTCCGAGGCCTTCCTCGCCGGCTCGGCCGGCCAGCCCAACTACGCGGCGGCCAAGGGCGGCATCGTCGGCCTCACCACCTCGACGGCCCTCGCGCTCGCCCGCTACGGGGTGACCGCGAACGCCATCTGCCCGCGGGCCAGGACCCGGATGACGGAGGACGTGTTCGCGGGCTTCGGGGAGCCGGGGGAGGGGGAGCTCGACCCGCTGTCCCCCGAGCACGTGGCGCCGATCGTCGGCTATCTGGCCTCCCCCGCGGCGGCCGGGGTCAACGGCCAGTTGCTCGTCGTGCACGGCGGGATGGTCGCGGTCGTGGACCGGCCGCGGGTCTCCGCCAAGTTCGACACCGCCAAGGAGGCGTTCACGTACGAGGAGCTGGACTCCGTCCTCACCCCGCACTACGCCTCCCGCCCGGCGGGCGAGACCTTCGCGGCGGCGGAGGTGCTGGGGCTGAGGAAGGGCTGAGCCACGGGGTGGGGAAGCGCGGCGCGGTGGGGAAGGCGAAGGGCCCCGGGATCACGGCGAATTCGAGGGGCCCTTCGCCTGTCCCTCGCTACCGCGCGCGAGCGTCGCCCTCGCGGCGGTGCCGGCCGTGCGGCGAGGACGTGGAGTCCTCCGCCGGCGACGCCTCGCCGCGGTGCTTCCCGGAGCCGTGCGACTCCGTACCCTCCGTGTTTGCTTCCGACATGATCGAACTCACCCCGTACGTGTCTTCCGTGCTGTGCGGCCAGTGAGTCTAACCAGTGGGTTTACGGTCCGTCAGGGGTGCCTGCTGCAAAGGCACCGGACGGCAGACCCGGGGCTCCTCGACGGCGACGACCGGATCGGGACCGGGCTCCGGCGGGGGTTCGAGACCGGCGAGACCGCACGGCGCCCCGGCCGTCGCGTACGGCAGCCGCAGCAGGCCGCCGGGCGTCCAGAGGCCCGAGCCGGCCAGCCAGCCGGCGGGGGCGGCCAGTTGGCCCATCCGGCGGGACGAGGGCTGCCAGGTGCCCACCCAGCTCCCGGCCGCCGCGTCGATCCGCAGGGCCACCGCGCAGCTCTCCGGCATCAGCACCTGACCCGGCTGCACCGCGAACGGCGTCACCGCCGCGTCGTCGAGCCGCAGGCAGTCGGGGAACCGCACGGGCAGCAGGCTGCCGAGTACGCCCCAGCCGAGCCGGTCGTGTCCCGGGGACGGCGCGTCGGAGCGGATCAGGAGCAGTCCGCTGTCCGGGTCCGCGAGGAGCAGCCGGTCGTCGCTCTCCTCGGTGATCTGGAGCAGCGGCGTCACCTCCCCGCCGCGCTCCAGGTCGACGGCGACGGCCTTCACCGGGCCGCCGTCGAGCCGCCGGTCGAGCGCGAGCATCCGGCCCGCGCGGTCGAGCCACACCCCGCCCGTGCAGCGGCCCTTGACCTCGGCGACCTGCTCCGGGCCGAAGGCGCCGCCGGCCACCAGCCACAGCGTGGTCGTGTCGGGGCCGACGCACATCGCGTACGCGCGGATGCCGTCGGGCGCGGGCGGCAGGAGCCGCAGGCGCTCGGAGCCGGGCGCCTCCACGGCGCCGAGCTGGAGCTCGCCGGTGGCGGGGCCGGTGGGGTAGAGCAGCGAGAACGTGTTGCGCCGTCCGTCCACCCGGCGGGCGACGAGGACCCGGCCGTCCGCGAGGGGCAGCAGCTGGGTGCCCGGCTCCTCCGGCTGGGCGAGGGGGAGCGGCACGGCGTACGGCTCCGGGCCGTCGAGGGTCCACCGCTCCGCGTACAGGGCGTTCCCGGTGCCCGCGAGCCTGGCCGCGTACGCGCCGTTCGCCGTGATCGTGAACCCCGTCGGCCGGCGGGCGTCCCCGTCGCGGTCCGCGTCGCGGTCGTCGTCCTCGGCCGCCGTCTCGATGGCACAGACTGTCATCGACTCGTCACCTCCGGCCACGAAGCTAGTTTTCGCACTTCCAGCCGAACAACACGAGCCGGGTCACTTCACACATAAGGGTGGTCGTGCGGCGGTTCGGCTGAGGGTGAGGGGGCGGTTGTGCTGGAGTGACCCGTGATGAGTAAGGTAAGGCGAACCTAAGCGGAGGCTGAGCCTCCGCCAGGACGACCCGTACAGGAGCCTTCTCATGTCCCTCCGCCGCCGCGGCACCGCCGCCGCCGTCGCCCTCGCCGCCGCGCTCTCGCTCGCGGCCTGCGGAGGGGGCGACGGGTCCGCCGACTCCGCCGAGAAGCAGGACACGGCGAAGAAGAAGGACGTCGCCACCGGTGGCAAGGACTTCGGCGACGCCGCCGCCAAGACCGCGGCCATGGGCACCGAGGCGCAGCCCGGGCAGTTCCCGCGCACCCTCACCCACGCCCTCGGCAGGACCGAACTCAAGGCCGCCCCCAAGCGGGTCGTCGTCCTCGACGTCGGCGAACTCGACAACGTCGTCTCCCTCGGCGTCCAGCCCGTCGGCTACGCCCCCTCCGAGGGCGACGACGGCATCCCCGGCTACCTGAAGAAGGACGCCGGCACCCCGAAGTCCGTCGGCACCATCAACAACCTCAACCTGGAGGCCATCGCCAACCTCCAGCCCGACCTCATCCTCGGCAGCCAGCTCCGCGCCGCCGACAAGTACGACGAGCTGTCGAAGATCGCGCCGACCGTGTTCTCCATCCGCCCGGGCTTCACCTGGAAGGAGAACTACCTCCTCAACGCCGCCGCGCTCGACAGGACCGCCGAGGCGAAGGAGAAGCTCGCCGCCTACGAGACCAAGGCGAAGCGGCTCGGCACGGACATCGGCCCGGACAAGCCGACCGTCTCCATGGTCCGCTACCTCCCCGGCAAGATCCGCCTCTACGCCAAGGCCTCCTTCATCGGCACCATCCTGGAGGACGTCGGCCTGCCCCGGCCCGAGAACCAGCGGATCGACGAGCTGGCCGCCGAGATCAGCCCCGAGAAGATCGACGAGGCCGACGCCGACTGGATCTTCACGGGCGTGTACGGCGACGCCAAGGCGACCAAGAAGGACACCGCCCAGGCCAACCCGCTCTGGAAGGGCCTCAAGGCCGTCAAGGCCGGCCAGGCCAAGGACGTCCCGGACGAGACCTGGTACCTCGGCCTCGGCGTGACCGCCGCGAACAGCGTCCTCGACGACCTGCGCGAGGACCTCGTCAAGTAGGCCCGGACGAGGTTGTCCACAGGCCGGGACTCCGGCCAGAGCAAGGGGGCACGGAGGGCAGGTAGCCTTTGCTTCGTGCCCCGTCTGTCTGAAGTCATCGCCGAGCTCGACGCCCTCTGGCCACCAGAGCGAGCCGAGTCGTGGGACGCCGTCGGCACCGTCTGCGGCGACCCCGACGCCGAGGTCACCCGGGTGCTCTTCGCCGTCGACCCCGTCCAGGACATCGCCGACGAGGCGATCGCCCTCGGCGCCGACCTGATCGTCACCCACCACCCGCTCTACCTGCGCGGGACGACGACGGTCGCGGCCGGGCACTTCAAGGGCCGCGTCGTACACACCCTCATCAAGCACGACATCGCCCTCCACGTCGCGCACACCAACGCCGACACCGCCGACCCGGGCGTCTCCGACGCCCTCGCCGGCGCGCTCGACCTCCGGGTCACCGGACCCCTCGTGCCCGAGAACAACCTCGGCCGGATCTGCGAGCTCGACCGCCCCGAGACCCTCGCCGAGTTCGCCGCCCGCGCCGCCAAGCGGCTGCCCGCCACCGCGCAGGGCATCCGGGTCGCCGGCGACCCCGACATGATCCTGCGCCGGGTCGCCGTCAGCGGCGGCTCCGGCGACAGCCTCTTCGGCGCCGTGCGGGCCGCGGGCGTGGACGCCTTCCTCACCGCGGACCTGCGCCACCACCCCGTCTCCGAGGCCACCCAGCAGACACCGCTGGGCCTGGTCGACGCCGCCCACTGGGCGACCGAATGGCCCTGGTGCGAGCAGGCCGCCGCCCAGCTCGACGAGATTTCCGACCGCCACGGCTGGGGCCTCCGCGTCCACGTCTCGAAGACGGTCACCGACCCCTGGTCCTCCCACCACACCTCTCCTGGAGCCCCCAACTGAACGCCGCGCCCGCCGACCAGATCCGACTCCTCGACGTCCAGGCCCTGGACGTCCGCCTCCAGCAGCTCGCCCACAAGCGCCGCTCGCTGCCCGAGCACGCCGAGATCGAGTCGCTGACCAAGGACCTCACCCAGCTGCGTGACCTGCTCGTCGCCGCGCAGACCCAGGAGAGCGACTGCGGCCGCGAGCAGACCAAGGCCGAGCAGGACGTCGACCAGGTCCGCCAGCGTGCCGCCCGCGACCAGCAGCGGCTCGACTCCGGCGCCGTGTCCTCCCCGAAGGACCTGGAGAACCTCCAGCGCGAGATCGTCTCCCTCGCCAAGCGCCAGGGCGACCTCGAGGAGATCGTCCTGGAGGTCATGGAGCGCCGCGAGTCCCTCCAGGAGCGCGTCGCCGAGCTGACCGAGCGGGTCTCCTCCGTGCAGGCGAAGAGCGACGACGCCACCGGCCGCCGCGACGCCGCCCAGGCCGAACTGGACGCCGAGGCCGCCACGGTCACCAAGGAGCGCGAGCTCGTCGCGGGCTCCGTCCCGGCCGACCTGCTGAAGCTGTACGAGAAGCTGCGCGAGCAGCAGGGCGGCGTCGGCGCGGCCCGGCTGTACCAGCGCAAGTGCGAGGGCTGCCACATCGAGCTCAACATCACCGAGCTCAACGAGGTCCGCGCCGCCGCCAAGGACACGGTCGTCCGCTGCGAGAACTGCCGCCGCATCCTCGTCCGCACCTCGGAGTCCGGTCTGTAATGACGTCTTCGCGTGAGCTGATCGTCGAGGCGGACGGAGGCTCCCGGGGCAACCCGGGGCCCGCCGGGTACGGTGCCGTGGTCCTGGACCCGGCCACCGGCGAGACGCTCGCGGAGGCGGCCGAGTACATCGGCGTGGCGACGAACAACGTCGCCGAGTACAAGGGCCTGGTCGCGGGCCTGAAGGCGGCCCGGGAGCTCTTCCCGGACGCCACCGTCCACGTCCGCATGGACTCCAAGCTGGTCGTGGAGCAGATGTCCGGCCGCTGGAAGATCAAGCATCCGGACATGAAGCCGCTCGCGGCCGAGGCCGGCCGCGTCTTCCCGGCGGGCCGCGTCCGCTACGAGTGGATCCCCCGCGAGCGCAACAAGCACGCCGACCGCCTCGCCAACGAGGCCATGGACGCGGCCAAGCTCGGCCGCCGCTGGGAACCCTCCGGCTCGACGGCCGCCCTCGACGCCTCCGCCGCCCGCAACGCCGCGGCCCCGCCGCCGTCGGGTCCTCCCGGCGACGCGGCGGCAGGCGCGGCCCGCGCGCGCTCGGCGCTGGCCGCCGCCGGTACGGGTACGGGCCGGGACCTCGCCCCGGACGGTACGGGCACGGGCTCGGGTGCCTGGCCGGGCGGCGCGTCCCGCCCGTCGGTCCCGCACGCCGGCCCGGACGACGGCCTGTTCGCCGCCGAGGACGCCCTGACGGCGGTCCCGGGCGGCGCGGAGGCCTCGGGCGACTTCGAGGCCGAGGCGGGCGTCCTGGCCCAGACGGGCTCCGCGGCGCACGCCGGGTCCGCGCAGTCGGCCGCCGCGGACGTCACGCCCACCGCCACCGCGCGGTCGCAGGGCTGGGCGGGACCCGACATGGGGGCACCGGCGACGTTCGTACTGCTGCGGCACGGCGAGACGGCGCTCACGCCCGAGAAGCGGTTCTCGGGGAGCGGGGGAAGCGATCCGGAGCTTTCGGCGGCCGGGCTGCGGCAGGCGGAGGCCGTCGCCGCGGCGCTGGCCGCCCGCGGCACGATCCAGGAGATCGTCAGCTCGCCGCTCACCCGTTGCCGTCAGACGGCGGCCGCCGTCGCCGACCGGCTCGGGCTCGACGTGCGGATCGAACAGGGGCTGCGCGAGACCGACTTCGGCGCCTGGGAGGGCCTGACGTTCGGTGAGGTCCGGGAGAAGTACCCGGCGGACCTCGACGCCTGGCTGGCCTCGGCGAAGGCCGCGCCGACCGGCGGCGGCGAGAGCTTCGCGACCGTCGCCCGGCGCGTCGCCGCGACCCGCGACCGACTGGCCGCCGCGTACGCCGGCCGGACCGTCCTCCTGGTCACCCACGTCACCCCGATCAAGACCCTGGTCCGCCTGGCCCTCGGCGCCCCGCCGGAGTCCCTGTTCCGGATGGAACTGTCGGCCGCCTCGATCTCCGCCGTGGCCTACTACGCCGACGGCAACGCGTCCGTACGGCTCCTCAACGACACCTCGCACCTGCGGGGCTGACAGCGGGCCCCGCGGCCCGCGCGCCCCGGACGATGCCGGACCCGCGCCGGACGATCCGGGGCCGCCCACGGGCCGGTCCGGGCAGGCGTCGGACGATCGGCGGCCCGAGCCCGGCAAAGGGGTGGCGCGGGGCCCGTGACCCGTACCACCATCCCGTCATGACCTGGCACTTCACCGAGGACGCCGCAGCGTTCCGCACCGCCGCCGCGCGGCACCTGGCCGCCGAGCCCGCGCGCAACACCGCCGTGCTGACCTTGATGGACCGGGCGGACCGGCTCGGCTGGTGGACGGAGCCGGACGGCCGCGTCACGGGCGTGCTCGCGTTCTCCCCGTCCTCGGGACTCGACCTCGGAGCGACGACGGAGGAGGCGGCCCGCGCCCTCGCCTCCCCGGCCGACACGCCCGACGCGCCCGTCTTCCCGGGCGGCGGTGAGCCGGTCGCGCTGCGCGGTGAGACGGCGGCGGTCGAGGCGTACGCGGAGGCGTGCGGACGTTCCTGGACGGTGACCGGACGGATGCGGCTCTTCCGGCTCGGCGAGCTGACCCCGCCGGACCCGGCGCCGGCCGGCAGGGGCCGGGTCGCCGGCGAGGCGGACGTTCCGCTCGTGGCCGCCTGGACGAGGGAGTTCGCGGTGGCCATCGGCGACGAGCCCGCCGAGGACTACACCGGATTCGTCACCGAGCGGATCACCGAAGGGCGGCTGCACCTCTGGGAGGGCCCCGACGGCCGCCCGGTATCGATGGCCGCCGTCTCCCGCACGATCGAGGGCCAGGCCCGTGTCCACCTCGTCTACACCCCGCCGGCCGAGCGCGGCAACGGGTACGCGGCGGGCGCCACCGAGGCGGTCAGCCGGGCCGCCGTCGACGCCGGGACCGGCCAGGTCCTGCTCTTCACGGATCTCGCCAACCCGACCAGCAACGCCCTCTACCGGCGCCTCGGCTACCGTCCGGTGACCGACCACGTGGGCGTGGAGCTCGCCGCCGTCACCCGCTGACGGGCACCCCGAGGCCGCGGCCCAGTCGCGCCGCCCCGCGTGCGAGGGACTCGACCCGGGCCCAGTCGCGGGCCGCGAGGGCGTCGGGCGGCAGCATCCACGTACCGCCGACGCAGCCGACGTTCGGGAGGGACAGGTAGGCGGGGGCCGAGGCGAGGGAGACGCCGCCGGTGGGGCAGAAGCGGGCCTGGGGGAGGGGACCCGCGAGGGACTTCAGGTACGGGACGCCGCCCGCCGCCTCGGCGGGGAAGAACTTCATGTCCCGCACCCCCCGTTCGAGGAGGGCCACGACCTCCGAGGCGGTCGAGACGCCCGGCAGGAACGGGACGCCCGCGTCGCGCATCGCGTCGAGCAGTCGCTCCGTCCACCCCGGGCTCACCAGGAACCGCGCCCCGGCGCCGACGGCGTCCGCGACCCCGGCCGCCGAGACGACCGTGCCGGCGCCGACGACCGCCTCCGGCACCTCCGCCGCGATCGCCCGCACGGCGTCGAGCGCCGCCGGGGTGCGCAGAGTGACCTCGACGAGCGGCAGCCCGCCGGCCACCAGGGCCCGCGCCAGGGGCACGGCGTCGGCGGCGTCCTCGATCACCACCACGGGGACCACGGGGACGTCAGGGGCTGCCGGGGCAAGGCCGAACACGCTCGTCATGGGCCTCATCCTGCCCAGGACGGACACCCCCCGCAACGACCGTTGCACCCTGCGCAACGCCCGTCGGTGCTGCCCGTTCAGCGCGCCGCACGTCCGTGCGACGGCGTCGGCGCGCCCCGCGTCAGTGGATCTCGTCCACCAGGACGTCGAGCGCCCCGGTCTTTCCGCCGTCCTCCACCACGTACCCCAGGTCGCGCAGCGCCTCCGTCAGCTCCGCCGGCGACGCGGGCTCGGCCGCCGCCTCCAGGAGGCTCCGCACGATGCGGCCCTTCGTCGCCTTGTTGAAGTGGCTGACGACCTTGCGGGTGGGTGCGTGCAGCACGCGCACGGTCGCGGTCCGCGCGGCGACCTCGCCCTTCGGCTTCCACGCCGACGCGTACGCGGACGAGCGCAGGTCGAGCACGAGACCGTCGCCGGCCGCCTCCGGCAGCACGGACGCCATCGCACCCCGCCAGTGCGCGCCGAGCGCGCCGAGGCCCGGCAGCTTGACCCCCATCGAGCAGCGGTACGACGGGATCCGGTCCGTCACCTTCACCGCGCCCCACAGACCGGAGAAGACGAGCAGGGAGCGCCCCGCCCGCTTCCGGGCCGCCGCGTCCAGGGTCGCCAGGCCCAGCGCGTCGTACAGGACGCCGGTGTAGATCTCCCCGGCCGGGCGAGCGCCCGCCGTCCGCAGCTCCACGTTCTTGGCGACCTCGCCGCGCAGCCCCTCGCTCAGGCCGAGCACCCCGCGCGCCTTCTCCTCGTCGGCGGCGCACAGCTCGACCAGCTCGTCCAGGACCGCCGCCCGCGCCTCCGCGAGCCCCGGCAGGGCCAGCGACTCCGGCTTGAGCGGCGCCCCGCGCCCCGAGGAGGCCTTGCCTTCGGAGGGCGGCAACAGCACGAGCACGGTGGTTCTCCTTCGTCCGTCGGGGTGGGGGTGCGGCCCCGGCCGTCCAGCCTACGAGGTGCCGCACCCCGTCCCTCGCCATAGGCTCGGGCCATGCCCCGCCGCCACATCCACGTGACCGGCGCAGCCGAGGCTCCGCTGCGGGCCGCCCTGCGCGCACTGCGTACCGAGCTCGCGATCCCCGAGGCCTTCCCGCCCGCCGTCCTCGCCGAGGCCGAGGCCGCCGCGAAGAACCCCCGCCTCCCGGCCTACGACGCCACCGACATCCCGTTCTTCACGATCGACCCGCCGACCTCGACCGACCTCGACCAGGCCATGCACCTGGCCCGCAGGGCCGACGGGGGGTACCGCGTCCACTACGCCATCGCCGACGTCGCGGCCTTCGTGGCCCCCGGCTCCGCGCTCGACGCCGAGGCCCACCGCCGGGTCCTCACCCTGTACTTCCCCGACGGCAAGGTCCCCCTCCACCCGGCCGTGCTCTCCGAGGGCGCCGCCAGCCTCCTGCCCGGCGAACCCCGCCCGGCCCTGCTCTGGCGCATCGACCTCGACGCCCAGGGCCGCCGGGTCGCCACCGACGTCCGCCGGGCCCTCGTACGCAGTCGCGCCAAGCTCGACTACGCGGGTGTCCAGCGGCGGATCGACGACGGCACGGCCGAGGAGCCGGTGGCCCTCCTCCGGGACATCGGGCGGCTCCGCGAGGCACTCGAAAGCGAACGCGGCGGGATCTCCCTCAACGTCCCCGAGCAGGAGATCGTCGAGACCGGCCGCACCTACTCCCTCGCCTACCGGGCCCCGCTCCCCGCCGACGCCTGGAACGCCCAGATCTCCCTGCTCACCGGCATGGCCGCCGCCGACCTGATGACGGCGGCCGGCACCGGCATCCTCCGCACCCTGCCCACCGCCCCCGACGGCGCCGTCGCCCGCCTCCGCCGCTCCGCGCAGGCCCTCGGCGTCGACTGGCCGCACCACGTGTCGTACGCGGACGTCGTCCGCTCCGCCGACCCCGCCGACCCGCGCCAGGCCGTCTTCCTCCAGGAGTGCACCACCCTCCTGCGCGGCGCCGGGTACACCGTCTTCACCGACGGCCACGTCCCCACCCCGGCCGTGCACGCCGCCGTCGCCGACGAGTACACCCACTGCACCGCGCCGCTGCGCCGGCTCGTCGACCGGTACGCGGGCGAACTGTGCGTGGCGGCGGTGGCGGGCAACGAGCCGCCCGAGTGGGTGCGTTCCGCCCTGCCCGGCCTCCCCGACGAGATGGCCGCCGGTTCGCGCCGCGCCAACACCGTCGAACGCGAGAGCGTGGACATCGTCGAGGCGGCGCTCCTGCGGGACCGGATCGGCGAGATCTTCGACGCGTACGTGATCGACGTCAAGGAGCGCGAACCCGCCGTCGGCACCGTCCACCTGGAGGACCCGGCGGTCGTCGCCCGGATCGCGGGCGGGGAGTCCCGCCTGCCGCTGGGCGAGTGGCTGCGGGTCAGGCTCGCGGAGGCTGACCCGGGGTCGGCGAAGGTGCTGTTCGCGCCCGAGTGAGCGCCCGGACGAGGGCGCGCGGGTCGTCGGCGTGCAGCCGGATCAGGTGGACGGGGCGGGGTGCGCCGAGCAGCCGGGGCGCGTCGACCGGCTCGGTCAGCTCGATCGTGACGGAGGTCTGCGAGCCGACGGCGAGGTTCAGCACGCCCTCGGCCTTCTCGTGCGTGAAGAGAGACTCGTGGCGGACTGCCGCGATCCGGCCGACCGGGACGCGCACGTCGACGTGCGCGGCCTGCCGCACCCGCAGGACGTCCCCGGTGAGCGTGTGCGGCCGGGTCACGGACGCGGCGTGCAGCCCCAGGACGAACAGCACGGTGTAGACGTCCAGGACGAGGACGACCGCGTGCACGAGCGGCCAGTCCGCGAGCAGGTACGACATCCCGACCGTCTCGACCAGGCACACGAACGCGAAGCCGTACATCAGGGCCGCCTGGTCCCGCGCGTGCGGGAAGACCCCGTCCGCGCCGTGCACCCCGTGCGGCCGGCGCGCGACCCACCGCCCGAGGCCCGCCGTCAGCCGCAGCTCGTGCCCCGCCAGCCGCAGCACCGGTTCGGGCACCAGCTCCGCCACGGCCGCCCGGCGGGACAGCCCGCGCCGCCGCAGCCCCCGGTAGGCGAGGGCCTCGGCGAGCAGGAGCACGACGGCGAGCACCTCCGCCACGGCCCACACGGCCCCGGGTATCCGGACCCCGCCGACCAGCAGGACGGCGAGGACGACCTCGGCGGGCAGGGCGACGTACGCGACGAGCCGGAGCAGACGGACGGGGCGGGCGCGGCCGGAGGACGTGCGCGGGAGGTCCCTCATCGGTTCCCCTCCCCGCGCTCCCCGGCCAGGCGGATCGCCCGGCGCACCGCCGCCGACTGGGCCGGGGCGAGGTCCGCGAAGAAGCTGTCGGCGAGGCCGCCGGAGCCCTCCGGAGGCAGCTCCACCGCGATCCCGTCCGGCAGGACGGCGGCCAGGGCGCGGGCCGCCCCGTCCACCCGGGGATCGTCCGGTGCCGCGTCGGCCAGCGCGTCGAGGAGCGCGTAGAGCTCGCGTGCGCTGCCCGCGGCCCCGTGCATCAGCTCCATCAGCCGGGCCCGCTCCTCCTCGGGCACGACGACGTCGAGCAGCGCCAGGATCTCCCGGTCCTTCGCCGCCATCGGCGACTCGGGCAGTTCGCCCAGGCCCGCGAGCAGGGCCGCCAGTTCGGGGGACACGGGTCCTTCGGCGGGCAGCCGTCCGGCCCGCGCCTCCGTGAGCAGTGTGGTCAGGTGTTCCCGCCGCGCCCGGATCACCGCCTCCTGCCGGGCCAGGTCCTCCGCCAGCTCCTCGAGGACCTCCACGAGCCCCCGCCCCTCGTCGTCGGCCAGCACGTCCCGTACCTCGTCGAGGCCGAGGCCCAGCTCGGTCAGCCGCCGGATCCGCGCGAGGAGCACGGCGTCCCGGACCCCGTACTCCCGGTACCCGTTGGGCCGCCGCGGGGGCTCGGGCAGCAGCCCGGACTGGTGGTAGTGCCGCACGGCCCTGGGGGTGACCCCCACGAGCGCGGCGATCTCGCCGATACGCATGCGGCCCAGTAGAAACCCTGACGCTGCGACAAGGTCAAGCGCGCGGCCCCCGGCGGGTAGCATGGTCAGCACGGCAGACGAGCCGGGCGGACGGCCGCGTGGAGATCCTCGGATCTTCCCGAGGAACGTCCGGGCTCCACAGAGCAGGGTGGTGGCTAACGGCCACCCGGGGTGACCCGCGGGACAGTGCCACAGAAAACAGACCGCCGGGGACCTCGGTCCTCGGTAAGGGTGAAACGGTGGTGTAAGAGACCACCAGCGCCTGAGGTGACTCAGGCGGCTAGGTAAACCCCACTCGGAGCAAGGTCAAGAGGGGACACTCCGGTGTCCCTGCGCGGATGTTCGAGGGCTGCTCGCCCGAGTCCGCGGGTAGACCGCAGGAGGCCGGCGGCAACGCCGGTCCTAGATGGATGGCCGTCGCCCCGACGACCGCGAGGTCCCGGGGCACAGAACCCGGCGTACAGCCCGACTCGTCTGTCGGTAAGCCAGGGAAGGGCCCCTAGCCAGGTGTTTTGCCTGGTCAGGGGCCCTTTCTGGTTCAAGCAGGATGCCTAGTCGTGCTTACTCTTCGTGACTATTTCCGGGTGTTTCTCGGTGCTGGGTGGCGATTATGTGGCGGCCGAGGCGGTCTCCAGCACGGCAAGGCGGGGTCTATGCGAGGGCGTCCTCGACAGTCTCGAAGATGTCGCTGTCCGTCTCCTTCTGCCAGTCCGGCAGGTCCGGCCAGTCGGCGACGTATGCGGGCTTCGGGTCACCGAAGTGCCGGTACATCTGAGCCGTCCAGCACGTTGCGACGAAGCGGCCCTTCTGCTCGCGGGAGAGCCGCTTCGCGTGCCCCTCGGATACATCGACGAACTGTGCAACCTGCGCCCACACGGTCGCGGCGGCGTCGCGCTCCCAGTCCGGCGTCTCCCCCCATGGGGTGACGTAGCTCGGCTTCGGCTCGCCGGGGAAGTGCTTCCGCACGCCCGCGATCCACGCCTCGCGGAACCGTCGCCCGTTCTCCTCCGTCACGCTGTCCCCTCTCGTCAGGCGGCCAACTCGGCAAGCTTGGCTTCCAGCTCGGCCGCACGCGCGTCGGTTGCGACCGGCCGCAGCTCGACCCGCAGCGTTCGCAGCTTACGGGCCACGTATCCAGAGCCCGAACGTCTGGCGAGATCCAGCGCCTCGTGGGCGTACGTCATCACCTCGTCGAGATCCCTTCGCTTGGCGCCCAGGATGGCGAGGTCGGCCAGGACGGCACCCCTTCGTCGGTAGGACTGGCCCCGGCCTAGCTCGGCTTGGCGCAGGGCTCGTTGCAGGGCTGTCTCGGCGAGGTCCAGCCTGCCCAGTTCGACATATCGGGCGCCGCGCTCCTCGGCCAGGCGGGAAGCGTTAAACCGCAGCCATCCACCGTTTACGGAATCCGCGGCGAGGTGGAGAACCTCCTCAGCCTCGTCCATGGCGCGCTCGCAGGCGTCGAAGTTCTTCATGCCGGCGTACGCCTGGGCCTGTACGGCTGCGACCCAGTGGCGTGTGGCCAGGCGCCCGTCACCCCGCTTGGCGACACGCTCAGCGGCAATGAGGACGCCTATGGCGTCTTCGTACTGCCGCTCGTACAGGGAGACGTACGCGTGCCTGGTGAGCGCACACGCCCACAAGTCGTACTGCTTCGCTTCGCGGCTGGCGGAGGCCGCCAAGGTGTACGAGGCCGCCGCGTCGGTGTAGCGGTTCTCGTCGAAGGCGAGTTCGCCCGCGAGCTGGAAAAGGTCACCGGCCGCCGAGCACAAGCCGATGGTGTCGCGGCCGTCCTTCAGTTCGTCGGTCAGGGCGGTGATCTGGTCTCGCACGATAGGGAAGACGCTGCGCTTGGACCGCGTGAGCCGGTAGACGCTCCACAGGTGGTCGTTCATGGCGCGGGAGTCGGCGGTCTCGTCGAGGATCTCGTGTGCCGGCAGCGCAGGGAAGGCCCCCGCGATGGCGAGTACGCGCAGGAAGTCGCGCCGGATCATGTCGTCACCACTGTCACTGGTCAGGTTGTCGAGGTGCCCCTCGGCCTCCTGCGTGACAGCTTGTGGCGATAGCAGGGCGCCCAAGCCCGCCATGTCGAGTCCTAACAGCTTGGCGAGCTTTGGCCGCAAGGGCGGCTGCGGTTCTGTTTCCCCGCGCTCCCAGCGGCCAACCGTCGTGCGGTCGACGCCCGCTGCGGCGGCGAAGGTCTCCTGACTGTAACCGCAGTCCTTCCGGCGCTTCTTGAGACCGCCCACGGGTCTCCTTCCTTCGCTGCCTGCCTCCGTCTGCCTGGTGCAACGACGTGCATCACGGATGTGTCATCACTGCGTCAATCCTGCCGTGGCGTGGCTGCTCGTGTAGGCGAAAACTGGAGGCCGGGGGTCGGTGATGAAGGACGGTTAGGAGAGACGTGATGCCGACTGTGAGGCAGCTCATGATCGACAGCACCGGCAAGGCCGGTGAGTACCAGGGTGAGGAAGGTGGTTGCTGGCTTCTCCGCCCCCTCGGTGGCGGGAAGGAGTGGGAAGTGCCGATGGGCGCCGCCCGCCGCGCCACCGCTGAAGAGGAGAGACGGCTTCGACCGAGCCTGGACACGGACGAGCCCGAGTACGACTTCGAGAAGACCGTCCAGTGACAAGGACTTTCGCCATGGCGGACTGGAAGATCACCCCCGACCGGGAGCCCGGCTCCGAGCCGGTCACCCACGCCATGCAGTGCGCGCGCCCGGAGTGCCTGGAGAAGTCGGACGCCTCCGGTGGCTGGGAGGCCCCGCTGTCGTGGGCTCTGACGCACTCCGGCCGGAACCCCTCCCACACGTCCTACCGCGAGATCATCACGCGGATGTACCGGACCGAGATGGTGCCGTGAGCCGCGTCTTAGGCGTCATCGGCCGGTACGCCGGTCCGCTATTCATCATCATGATCAGTGCCTCGTGTGGCCTGGTCTTCGGCGTCGCCCTGGCGACTGCCCACTAGAGCTGGCCCGTCCTGAGCTGACAACCCCGCATGGAGGGCTCCCCCGCACTCTTTGGATCGCTCAGGGCGGGCCTACCGATCTCCGCCCCAGCCGCCGGCACACGCACGGCCACCGTTGGGGGCGGTCGCTCCATCCCTTGAACGGCCCACGGGCCAACCTCGCCCGAGGTCGGCCTCGAAACCCATGAGGAGCACTGATGAGCACTGCCGTAGACCTGACCACCGTCCGCCCGTGGGGCATCGGCCGACTCGCGCCCTACCCCACCACCATCCCCCGCCCGCACGCGTCGGTCTCCGTCGACCCCAGCACACAACTCGGCGTCTTCCTCGACCACCACGGCCGCGTCGTCGAGATGGGCAAGCACGGCACCAGCTCCGGCACCGAGACCTCGACCTCCACCAGCTCCGACGGCCAGGCGGGCAACGACCAGGGCAGTGACCAGGACAGCAACCAGGACTGATGAAGGTGACCGAGAAGAGGCCGGTGCTCGTGGCCACCGAGGCGGATGACATCACCGCCGACATGGTGATCACGGAACTCAACCGGCTCGATGTGCCGGTAGTCCGATTCAACCCGGCTGACATCGGGACGGACCTGACGGTCTCGGCTCGGTTCGGCACGTGCCCGGCCCCTATGGTCGGGCACGTGCGCACTCCGTCGAGAACCGCTGACCTCGCCGACGTGCGCGCGGTCTACTGGCGCCGCCCCACCTGGCCTACCTTTTCGGACCTGAGCCAGGATGACGCCCAGTTCGCCATAGCCCAGGTCCGGTACGGACTGGGTGGCTCCCTGTACGCAATGGAGGGCCCCGTCTGGGTGAATCACCCCC
Organism: Streptomyces wedmorensis; assembly: GCF_000716445.1. Classification (GTDB taxonomy): domain Bacteria; phylum Actinomycetota; class Actinomycetes; order Streptomycetales; family Streptomycetaceae; genus Streptomyces; species Streptomyces wedmorensis. The sequence goes on along the minus strand of NZ_JNWK01000037.1, from coordinate 1,885 downwards.
TCCGCGTAGCGGCTGCCGACTACAAGCCCGCCCAACTAGCTCTGGCCCAGCGCCTCGGCCTCACGGTGCCGCCCACTCTCGTGACCAACGACCCTGCCGAAGCATGCGAGTTCACCTCCTCGCACGACCGCGTGATCTACAAAACGCTGCGCTGGACGCCCTATCAGCGGGACGGCGTCCCGGTCACCGGATGGGCCGACCTGGTCACTGCCGAGGACATCAACGAGAGCCTGCGGGTGGCCCCCCCCATCTGTTCCAAGCCGTCGTCGACAAGGTGGCCGACCTTCGCGTCCTGATCGTCGGTCGGCAGGTGTTCGCCGTACGGATCACCTCCGGCCTGCTGGACTGGCGCAAGGACTACTCGGCCCTGTCCTACGACGTGATAGACCTGCCCAGGACGGTCGAAAAGGCGCTTCTGACCTACCTGGATCACTACGGGTTGCGGTCCGGCAGCTTCGATCTCGCCGAGGACCAGAAGGGCGACCTGTGGTGGCTGGAGCTGAACCCCAATGGTCAGTGGGGATGGCTGGAGCCGCATACCGGTTTGCAGATGGCCGCCACGTTCGCGGCCCTACTGGCAGGAGAGATCGCATGACCGACACCGCGCACGAAAGGCGAAGTCTCGCCGGTCAGCTCGTACAGGCCGGTGCCCTCAAGACGCCGGCATGGCGGGCGGCCGTCGAGTCGGTCCCGCGCGAGCTGTTCCTGAACCCCGGGGTCTTCCTGCCCGAGGGTGGGCTGTGGCGACCCATGACGGCCGTTGACACCGACTCGGCAGAGTGGACCCGGACCGCCTACTCCCTGGACACGTTGACCACCCAGCTCGACGGACACCTCACCGCCGACCAGGTGAGCGAACCCGTGGTGGGACTGCCCACCTCGTCTTCGACGATGCCGGCGCTCGTGGTCAGCATGATCGAGAGCCTGGACGTGGAGGACGGTCACCAGGTCCTGGAGATCGGCACCGGTACCGGGTACTCCACGGCCCTGATGTGCCACCGCCTCGGTGAGGACAACGTGACCACCGTCGAGGTGGACCCGGAGGTCGCCACACGCGCGGATGCAGCCCTGGAGACGGTGGGTTACTCCACGTGGACCGTGACCGGAGACGGCCTCCTCGGGCATCCTCAGCGGGCGCCGTACGACCGGGTCATCGCTACCTGTCTGGTCAAGCGCATTCCCTACGCGTGGATTCGGCAGACCAAGCCGGGCGGGATCATCCTGGCCACGATCGGCTCGTGGGCGAACGGCTCCGGCCTGGCGAAGGTGACCGTGAACGAGGACGGCACGGCGGAGGGCCGGATCATCGGGAAGGCCAGCTTCATGCAGGCCCGATCGCAGGCCGTCGTGCCGGTGGCCGGTGACCTCTCGGCGCGTGTGGCCTACGCCGACAGCGAGCGTCAGACGAAGGTGTCGCCGCTCATGCTGGACGAGTGGATGCCCGCCTTCCTCACTCAGCTCGCTGCCCCGGGCGCTCAGCTCGTCCGCGCCGCGACGAGCGAGGGCGCCCAGCTCTTCTACCTCTTCGACCCGGAGCGCGAGTCGTTCGCCGAGTTCACCGCCGATGGGGCGGGGTGGCGGGTTCGTCAGGGCGGCCCCGTGGCCCTGTGGGACAACGTCGAGGAAGCCCTCACGGCCTGGCAAGGGGCAGGTAGCCCGGACATCACTTCCGTGCGACTTCACGTCACCGACCGGTGTCACACGTACTGGATCGGAGGTCAGCAGATCACGACCCGTACGTCATCGCACTGGATCGGGGACGGGTCGGCGCTCCGGTGGCAGCACCGGCTAGGACTTGTCCGGTCGATCATGTGACTACTCCGTGCCCGAGTCGTTGCTGTGGGCATGGGGCGGGGTGATCTGACGGATGCCGAGTGGGAACGGC
>NZ_JNWK01000036.1 GCF_000716445.1 Streptomyces wedmorensis | reverse complement strand
GCGCGCTTGGCGGCGCCTCCGCCCCTTGTGCCCGGACCCGCACCGATACGGCGTCGCACAGCCGGTGCGGGTTCAGGCGCGGAAGCCTGGGCCCGGCAAAGGGCGCCGTCCGTTGTGCCCACCCGTTCCGCCCCAGCGGAACGACTGCCCACAACGAGGCGGGGCGCAGCCCACAACGCGGGGCGCAGGCCACAACGGGCGGGGCGCGGGCGGGGGCGGGGGCTGGGCTGCACGGCGGCGGGTGCGGGCCCGTACGGGTGAGGGTCGGGGACTCGGTAACCTTGTGGGGGTGCCCGCATACCGCAGGGCGCCCCGCCACTCACCCCCAGGAAGGTGTTCCCACCGTGGAATCCGTGATCGTCGCCATCGACGGGCCCTCCGGCACGGGCAAGTCGAGCACTTCGAAGGCGGTCGCCGCCAAGCTGGGGCTGAGCTACCTGGACACGGGGGCGCAGTACCGGGCGATCACGTGGTGGATGATCAGCAACGGGGTGGACGTGCACGACGCCGACGCCGTCGCGAACGCCGCCGCGAAGCCGGTCATCGTCTCCGGCACCGACCCGTCCCGGCCGACCATCACGGTCGACGGCGCCGACGCGGCGGGCCCGATCCGTACCGAGGAGGTCACCTCGAAGGTCAGCGCCGTGAGCGCCGTCCCCGAGGTGCGGCGGCTCATCACCGAGCTGCAGCGGACGATCGCGAAGGGCGCCGAGCTCGGGATCGTGGTGGAGGGCCGGGACATCGGCACCACCGTCCTGCCCGACGCGGACCTGAAGATCTTCCTGACCGCCTCGCCCGAGGCCCGTGCCGCGCGCCGCTCCGGCGAGCTCAAGGGCGTCGACGTACACGCGACGAAGGAAGCCCTGATCAAGCGGGACGCGGCGGACTCCAGCCGTAAGACGTCCCCGCTGGCCAAGGCCGACGACGCCGTCGAGGTCGACACCACGGACCTCACGCTGGACCAGGTCATCGAGTGCGTCGTCACCCTGGTGGACGAGAAGCGGGCGGCCGCCAAGTGACCTTGCCCTCCGGGAAGGGCGCCGCCGTCGGTCGTCGTATCGGCATCGGGCTGATGTACGGCTTCTGGAAGCCGCGCGTCCTCGGCGCCTGGCGGGTGCCGGCCTCCGGCCCCGTCATCCTGGCCGTCAACCACGCGCACAACATCGACGGCCCCATGCTCATGGGCACCGCACCGCGGCCCGTGCACTTCCTCATCAAGAAGGAGGCGTTCGTCGGCCCGCTCGGCAGCTTCCTGGAGGGCATCGGGCAGCTCAAGGTCGACCGGCACAGCGCCGACCGCGCCGCGATAGGCAACGCGCTCGGTGTCCTGGAGCAGGGCGGCGTCCTCGGGATCTTCCCCGAGGGCACCCGCGGCGACGGCGACTTCGCCTCGCTGCGTGCCGGCCTGGCCTACTTCGCCGTCCGCAGTGGCGCGCCGATCGTCCCGGTCGCCGTCCTGGGAAGCACCGAGCGCCGCGGACGGTTGATCAAGGCACTGCCTCCGCTGCGCGGCCGCGTCGACGTCGTCTTCGGTGACGCGTTCGACGCGGGCGACGGCTCGGGCCGCCGCACCCGCAAGGCGCTCGACGAGGCCACCGTGCGGATCCAGGACCGGCTCACCGCCCACCTGGAAAACGCCAGGCGCCTCACCGGGCGCTGAGCGAGACTTTCAGTAGTGGGCCCCGCGGCCCGGGGACCCACCGACCACGAATGATCAAGGAACGGACTTCATGAACGACCAGCACGACCACGGGGCACTTGGCGACGCCGAGTACGCGGAGTTCATGGAGCTCGCCGCGGAAGAGGGCTTCGACGTCGACGAGGTCGAGGGCGCGATCGAGGAGGCCGGCCACGGCCCGCTCCCCGTCCTCGCCGTCGTCGGCCGTCCGAACGTCGGCAAGTCGACCCTGGTGAACCGCATCATCGGCCGCCGCGAGGCCGTCGTCGAGGACAAGCCGGGCGTCACCCGCGACCGCGTGACCTACGAGGCCGAGTGGGCCGGCCGCCGCTTCAAGGTCGTCGACACCGGCGGCTGGGAGCAGGACGTCCTCGGCATCGACGCCTCCGTCGCCGCCCAGGCCGAGTACGCCATCGAGGCCGCCGACGCCTGCCTCTTCGTCGTGGACGCCACCGTCGGCGCCACCGACACCGACGAGGCCGTCGTCAAGCTGCTCCGCCGCGCCGGCAAGCCGGTCGTCCTGGCCGCGAACAAGGTCGACGGCCAGTCCGGCGAGGCCGATGCCGCGATGCTCTGGTCCCTGGGCCTCGGCGAGCCGTTCCCCGTCTCCTCCCTGCACGGCCGCGGCACCGGCGACCTCCTCGACGAGGTCCTGCGCAAGCTGCCCGAGGCCCCCGAGCAGCGCTTCGGCAACGCGGTGGGCGGCCCCCGCCGCATCGCCCTCATCGGCCGCCCGAACGTCGGCAAGTCCTCCCTGCTCAACAAGGTGGCGGGCGAGGACCGCGTCGTCGTCAACGAGCTGGCCGGCACCACCCGCGACCCGGTCGACGAGCTCATCGAGCTCGGCGGCGTGACGTGGAAGTTCGTCGACACCGCCGGCATCCGCAAGAAGGTCCACCTCCAGGCGGGCGCCGACTACTACGCCTCGCTGCGGACCGCGGCCGCCATCGAGAAGGCGGAGGTGGCGGTCATCCTCATCGACACCACCGACAACATCTCGGTCCAGGACCAGCGCATCATCACGACGGCCGTCGAGTCGGGCCGCGCGATCGTCATCGCCTACAACAAGTGGGACGAGCTCGACGAGGAGCGCCGCTACTACCTCGAGCGCGAGATCGAGACCGAGATGCAGCAGGTCGCCTGGGCGCCCCGGGTCAACGTCTCCGCCAAGACCGGCCGCCACATGGAGAAGCTGGTCCCGGCCATCGAGACCGCCCTCGCCGGCTGGGAGACCCGCGTCCCCACCGGCCGGCTCAACTCCTTCCTCGGTGAGATCGTCGCGTCCCACCCGCACCCGGTCCGCGGCGGCAAGCAGCCCCGCATCCTCTTCGGCACGCAGGCCGGCACCAAGCCGCCCCGCTTCGTGCTCTTCGCCTCGGGCTTCCTGGAGGCCGGCTACCGCCGCTTCATCGAGCGCCGCCTGCGCGAGGAGTTCGGCTTCGAGGGCACCCCGATCCACATCTCGGTCCGGGTGCGCGAGAAGCGCGGCCGCAAGAAGTAGCACCCGCACCGCGGGTACGGCGGAGGGCCGGGGCTTCGACAAGCCCCGGCCCTCCGCCGTACCCCCGGCCCCGCTCCTACAGGCCCCTGCGCGGGCCGGGTGGCAGCGCCGCCTTCGGGTGCGTGACTGCCGGGGTGAACGGCTGCGGATGCTGCGCCGACCAGGCCGTCGGGTGCGCCGGCGTGTGCCGGTGGCCCTGCCCGTGTCCGTACCCGCCCGCGCCGAAGGCCCGGAACGCCAGCTCCTCCTCGCCGCTGCGGTCACCCGGCAGCGTGCGGAACGACCTGCGGTACTCCGAGTACAGGGCGTCGTAGATCGGCGTGGGCGAAGCGCCCGCCGCGACGTCCTGCGCGGGGCGCATGGCCGGGATCTGACTCGGATGCGGCTGGAGGAAGGGGTCGTATGCGTGCACGTACGTGCCAACGACCCCGCCGCCCGTCGGATGCGGGCGGCTCTCCGAAAGGGGCGCCCGCCGGGGACGCGGCACGGTCGGGCCCCCGGGCTTTGCCGGGCCGGTGCCGGCCGGACCCGTCGGTGAGCCGGGAACCCGCGCCCGCCCTATGGCCGGCCGGCCGTCCTCCATCAGGTACCGGCCAGCGGCATCGCGGCGGCCACCAGGCGGCCGTTCGCCGCCGCCTTCTCCAGGGCGTCGCGCAGCAGGTCCTCGCGCGGCTGCTGGCCGATCGAGCCCACCGGGGCGGCGAAGACGAGGACCGTGTGCGACTTGTTGGCCGCCGCGCGCCAGCCGTCGGTGACCTGGAGCGGCTGGTGCGCCTGCCACCAGGCGGCCTGGCCGACGCCGCCCGGCCCCGGCTGGAGCACGGAGTGCAGCTGGCCCATGGCGACCAGGACCGACCAGCCCGGCAGTACGGCGGGCTTCTCGTGGAGGTCCATGACCTGCTGGAAGCCCTGGTCGGCCAGGAGCGGCAGGAACTCGTCGGTCAGGCCGTCCGAACCGGGACGGGCCACCGGCGCGGTCGGCTCCACGACGAGCGCCGGGTGCAGCTCGCCGTCGATCAGGACGAGACCGCTGGTGACGCCGAGCACGGCCTGCTCGGGGTGGGCGGCGCTCAGCGCTTCGGCGGTGTCCGAGGCCGTGATGGAGGCGACGGCGCCCTGGAGCTGCTCTTCGGCGACCCGGACGACCTGCGACGGAATGCAACTGGCGTGGGCGAACGCGAGGACCGCGGTCTCGTCGCCGACGAACAGCACCGTGCTGGTGCGCTCCTGCTCGGAGTCGCCCGGCGTGCGGCAGGAGGTGCAGTCGTAGCTGCCCGGGGCGTTGTCGCCGGCGAGCAGCCGGTCCGCTTCTTCGTCGCCGATCTCGGCGCGTACGTCCTCGCTGACGTCGAGCATGCGCGGCACGGGGGGCTCCCTGGACTCGGTACGGGGGGACGCCGGGCCGTTCCCGGGCGCCTCATGACGACTTCAACGGGTCAGGCTCGGCCGGGGTCACGCGTGGAAGCGGGGCAACTTGGCACCGGCTCGTGCGGGACGATCCGCGGAGGGCCGGTGCCTCCGACCGGGTGGGGTGTGAACAGTGTTCCGCGCGGCACGGGCCGGGGGTGCCGGGCTGCTGCCTAGCCTGCCCCGATGTCGAAGATCCGATTTTGGACGGCCGGTTCCCTCGTGGCGGCGTCCGCGGCCGCGCTCCTGACCCTGGCCCCGGTGCCCGCCCGGGCCCAGGGCGCGCCCGACGCGGTCGGGAGCCGGCCCGATGCCGTCGCGGCCCGGCCCCGGGTGGTCGGGGACGTACCCGACGGACCCGACGCCCTCCGGGACGTGCCCGAAGCGGCCAGGGAGGCCGCTGCCGCCGCCCGGGAGGCCTCCGACGTCCTCCTGGAGGTGTCGGACGCGCTCCGGGGCGCCGCCTCGGTGCCCTCCTACGCCTGCGCGAAGGACCAGTGGCCGTGGGGCTGCGTCGCCGAGTGCGAGTCCAGCGGGCGGTGGCACGTCAACACCGGGAACGGATTCTACGGCGGGCTCCAGTTCTGGCAGCCGACCTGGGTCGAGCACGGCGGACTGCGGTACGCCCGGCGCGCCGACCTGGCGACCCGGCCGCAGCAGATCGCGGTCGCGGAGGAGGTGCTGCGCACCCAGGGGTGGGGAGCCTGGCCGGTCTGCTCCAAGCGGTACGGGCTGAGCGGGCGCGTCCACACCGTGCAGGCCGGGGACACGCTCGGCACGATCGCCCGCCGGTTCGCGATCAGGGGCGGCTGGCAGGCGCTCTACGCGGCGAACCGGAGCCTGATCGGGCCCGACCCGAACCGGATCGTCGTCGGCACCATGCTGCGGATCGCACCGCTCTGACGCCCCCGGGGGGACCGGCGTCAGGCGAGCTCGGCCGGTTCCCCGCTCCACGCCAGGGAGCCCCGCCGCAGCTCGTGGACCAGCGAGCCCGGCGGAAGGGCGTCCGGCACGTGCTGCTCGGCCAGGACCACGGCCGCGCCGTCCCGTACGGCGAGCCCGGCGAGCAGCCGGTACGTACGGGCGGCGACCGCCGGGGCCAGGCCGAGGGACGGCTCGTCGACCAGCACCACGCGCGCGGGTGCCGCCAGGGCGCGCGAGAGCGCCAGCATCCGGCGTTCCCCGCCCGACAGGGTGCCGGCGGTGCGGGACAGCAGGGGGACGAGTTCGGGGTACGGGGTGGGGGAGGCGGGCCCGGGGGAGGAGAGCGCGAGGTTCTCGGCGACGGTGAGGCCGTCGTACACGGCCCGCAGGTCCGGTACGAAGCACAGCCCGCGGCGGGCCCGCTCGTGCGGCGAGAGCCGCGTCACGTCGACGCCCCGCCACAGCACCCGGCCGGCGGAGAGCCGCACCGTGCCGGCGAGGGCGCGCAGGGCGGTCGTCCGGCCGGCGCCGTTCCGGCCCAGGAGCACGGTCACGGTCCCGGCCGGGACCGGCAGGTCGAGGCCGTGCAGGGCCTCCAGGGGGCCGTAGCGCACCCGGGCGGCGCGGAGCGCGATCTCGACGCTCATGACAGGATCCGGCCCCCTTCCATGGTGTGCACCGCGTGGGCGATCCCCCGGACGAGGTCCGGGTCGTGCTCCACGACCAGGACCGTCAGGCCGTCCGCCGCGAGAGCGGCCAGGATCCGCGCCAGCGCGGCCGTCTCGGCGGCGTCGAGCCCGGCCGCCGGTTCGTCGAGGAGCAGCGTGTGCGGCTGCCCGGCCAGCGCGCGGGCCAGCTCCACCCGGCGCAGGGTCCCGGTGGGCAGGTCCGCCGCCGGCCGGTGCCGTACGGGCCCGGCGAGCCCGACGAGCCGCAGGCTCCGCTCCACCGCCGCCGGGCCGCCGCGGACATGGCCCCGCTCCTCGCCCAGCCGGACGTTCTCCTCCACGGTGAGCGACGGGAAGACCGCCAGCCTCTGGAAGGTACGGGCGATGCCGAGGCGGGTCCTGGCGTGGGCGGAGCGGGCCGTGATGTCGGCGCCGTCGAGCGTGATCCGGCCCTCGCGGGGCCGCAGGGTTCCCGCGAGACAGTCGAAGAGGGTGCTCTTGCCGGCGCCGTTGGGCCCCACCAGGGCGGTCACGCGCCCGGGGCCGAGGCCGAGGGTGACGTGTGAGAGGGCGGTGGTCCCGCCGGGGTAGGTGAGCGTGAGGTCGTGCGCGCGCAGCCGCGGCGCGGGCGCGGCGTCCTCCGCGGGGCGCACGGGGCCGGCGGCGCCCGGCGTCCGGCGGCCCTTGTCGGCGGGGAGCCGCGGGGGCGTGGCGTCGGGGGGCGGCGGTTCCGTCGGCGGTGCCACCGGGCCCGCCACCGGCGTCCGGCGGGTCCCGTTCGCGAGCGTCCGGCGTGGCCGGGGGCGGGTCGGCGGGCCGGCGGGCAGGAGGGTCGTCAGCGGGGGGATCCGGCCCGTGAGCATGGCCAGGAGGCCGATGAGGGCGGCGGCGACACCGGCGTGGGGGCCGGCGTCGAGGGTGACGAGGAGGGCGGCGCCGGCCAGGGGGGTGAGGAGGCTGTCGGCGCCGAGGGCGAGGACGGCGGCGAACCAGAGGAGGCCGCGGACGGGGTCGTACGCCTCGGGGTCGAAGGCGCGCAGGCCCATGCCGAGGAGGCCGCCGCCGAGGGCGGCGAGGGCGGAGCCGAGGACGAAGGCCAGGAGTTTGAGGCCGGGCACGGGGACGCCCGCCGCCTCGGCTCCCGGTTCGTGGTCCCGGAGCGCGGCGAGGGCGCGGCCCGTGCGGCCGCGGCGCAGGACGGCCACGAGCGCCAGGCAGCAGGCCAGGACGACCAGCTCCAGGGCGTAGAAGGCGCGGTCGTCGGAGAAGCCCGCCGGGCGGCCGAGGGAGAGGCCCGCCGTCGCGTACGGCTGGGTGAGGACGAAGCGGCTGACGGCCACCCCGACGGCGAGGGTCGCGAGAGCCAGGGCGAGGCCGTGCCGCCGGATCGCCGGCCATCCCGTCACCAGCCCCACCGCGGCCACCATCGGCACCGCGAGGCCCAGCGCGACCAGGGCCGGCGCCCCGCCCGTCGTGAGCAGGGCCGTGAACAGGGCGCCGAGGCCCGCGTACGCCGCCTGGCCGAGCGCGATCTGGCCGCCCCGGCCCGCCACCACGACGAGGGACAGCAGGATCACGGCGAGCGCGGGGACCTGGATCGCCGTGTGCAGGTCGGAGCCCGCCAGGCCGAGGGGGAGGAGGAACAGCACGCCCACCACGAGCCACAGGCCGCCCGGCACGCGTGCCTCGCGCACCGGTGGCGGCAGGGCGTCGCGGCCCTTGCCGCCGATGCCCGGCAGGACGAGCGCCGCCACCAGGAGCGCCACCACGAACAGGTTCGCGGCGACGGCCTGCACGAGCGGCCCGGCCCAGCCCTCCGGGTGCAGCCGGGTCAGCTGGGCCTGGGCGACGCCGATGGCCAGCGCCGCCGCCACCGCGACCGGCAACGACCGCATCCGGGCGATCACCGCGACCGCGATCACCTCGATGACCAGCAGTGGCATCCCGTACGGGTCGAGCCGTACGTACGGGGCGAGGAGCACCCCGGTGAGCCCGGCCGTGAACGAGCCGAACGCCCAGCCCGCCGCCGCCACCCGGTCCGCGTCGATCCCCGAGAGCACCGCGAGCGGCCGGTTGTCGACGACCGCCCGCAGCTCCCGCCCGAAGCGGGTCCACCGGGTCACCGCCCCCACCAGGCAGGCGAGCGCCACCACCGCCGCGAGCTGCGCCCACGGGTCGTCGCCGAGCAGCACGGGCGCGTCGTCGCGCGCGCCGGGGCCCCACAGCAGCACCGCCGCGCCCACCAGGAGCACGAAGACGCCGATGGAGGCCACCAGGGTCCGCGCCGGGTTCGAGCCGAGGAGGGCGAGCGGCCGGAAGACCCCGCGGTCCAGGACGAGGCCGATGCCGGGCGCGACCACCAGGAGCGTGACGAGGGCGCCGAGGGGCAGCGGCCAGCCCCACTCGACCACCAGCTGGCGCAGGACGTACGCGCAGATCATGGCCACGGCGCCGTGGGCGAGGTTGAGCACCCCGGTCGCCCGGTGGGTGACGACCAGGCCGATGCCGGTGAGCGCGGCCGCGCTGCCGACCGCGAGGCCGGCGAGCGTCAGCTCGTACGTCAGGGAGGCCACGGCTCACACACCGGACAGGGGGCGAGTGCGGCGGCCCCGGCCTCGGTCGCCTCCGGTCTGCCCGCGACCAGGGGGCAGTCCGGGCGGTGCGCGAGGGTTCCGCCGGGCACCCGCAGCGGCGGGCCGTCGGAGGAGGGCGGGGGAGCCTCCTCCGGAGGGGGCGGTCCGGGTTCCCCGGGGCGTACGGGAAGCAGCGCGGCCGTCCCGGCGAGCACCGCTCCCGCCACGATCAGCGCCGCCCCGGGCACGGTGCACGAGGCGAGGTAGGGCAGCTGGCGTTCCGCGAAGCGTTCGCCGGAGATCCCGTACCAGCCGAGGGCGCACAGCACCGCGCCGGCGGCGGCCGCCGCGAGACCGCCCCACAGCAGGATCCGGGGTGTCGACGCCACGGCAGCCTCCCTGCGAGATGCCCTTTTTCTTGCGCTATGTTCTGAATCGTCCCACCCTGGAATCATCAGGCCGCCCGGCCTGCGCGGACACCCGGTGGTGAGCCACATGGTTCTCAGTCGACGTGCGGCAGCGCTCGCGGCCGCCGCGGTCCTGGCCCTGACCCCCGCCCTCGCGAGCTGCTCGGACGACGGGAACGCGTCCGGGGAGCAGACCACCACGACGGCGCCGCCCGAGCAGACGGCCGAGCCACCCGGCGGCGCCGCCCAGCCGGAGGACCCCGCCGCCGCGCGCACCGAGATCACCGACAACTGGACGGCCTTCTTCGACCCGGACACCCCGACGGCGGAGAAGACCGCACTCCTGGAGAACGGCGAACAGATGGCGCCCGTCCTCGCTGCCTTCGCGGGCGACAAGAACGCCGCCGCGACCTCGGCGAAGGTCGACAACATCGACTTCACCTCGCCCAGCGGGGCGAACGTCACCTACGACCTGCTCGTCAACGGCGACGTCGCCCTCCCCGACTCCCGAGGAACCTCGGTCCTCCAGGACGGCACCTGGAAGGTCTCCGTGAAGACGCTGTGCGGCCTGGTCGAGCTGAGCGGTGTCACCGTTCCGGGCTGCTGAGGCGATCGCGGCGCTCTTCCTGGCCGCGCTGCTCGCGCTCCTGACGGCGTGCGGCAGCAGGCTCCCCGAGCGCGCCTTCGGGACGCGGCCCACCGCCACCCCCTCCGGCGGTGAGCCGCTCCGGGTCGGGATCATCACGAGCGCCACCAGCCCGGTCGGCGGCCAGGCGTTCACCGGCCCGCGCGACGGAGCCCGCGCGTACTTCGACGCGCTCAACGCGCGGGGCGGCCTCGACGGCCGCCGCGTCGAGGTCGAGACCTGCGACGACGGCGGCAGCGGAGTCGGGAACAACGCGTGCGTGCACCGGCTCGTCGACGAGCGCCGGGTCTTCGCCCTCGTCGCCACCACCGCCCTGAACTACGCGGGCGCGCCCCTCGTCGCCCGGGCCGGCGTCCCCGACATCGGCGGACAGCCCCTGACGCCCGCGTACGACACGTACCCGCACCTCTACGGGATCTACGGCAGCTCCGCCCCGCGCACCGGCGGGAAGCCCGGCTGGAACGGGACGCTGTACGGCGGGACCGAGGTCTACCGCTGGTTCGCGACGGAGAAGGGCGCGAAGACCGCCGCCGTCGTCTCGTACAACCAGGCCGCGTCCGCCGCGTACGCCCGGCTGGTCGCGGACGGGCTGCGCGCCGAGGGCTACCGGGTCGTCGACGAGCAGGTGGACTTCGCGCTGCCCAACTTCCGCGCGGTCGCCGCCGATCTGCGGGACCGGCACGTCGACGTCCTCTTCGACGCGATGGACACCCACGGGAACGCGCGGCTCTGCGAGGCGATGGAGACCCTCGGGGTACGGGTCGACGCCAAGGTCACCAACGTCCAGAACTGGTCCTCGTCCGTCGCCCGCGACTACGCCCGCGCCCCCGGCTGCCTGAACGCCCTGTGGGTGACCGGCGCAAGCCGCAACCACCAGGACACCGGCCACCCCGCCGTCCGCGAGTTCCGTACGGCCATGGGGCAACGGCCGCTCTCCCAGTGGCAGCTGGAGGGATGGGCGGCGGCGATGTGGTTCACCGACGCGGCCCGCTCCTGCCTCGCCGGGGACGGCCTCACCCGCGCGTGCGTCGAGGAGTTCATGAACCGTCCGGAGCCCTACACCGCACGCGGACTGCTGCTCCCCGTCCGCTTCGAGCGGCTGGAGCGACCGCCGGCCACCCGGAACACATGTCTGTCCGTGGCGCGTTGGCAGGACGACCGGGGCTGGGTGAGCCAGGGAGAGATGACGACGAACTGCGCGACCGTGCCCCAGCTCGGCTACCGCCCGTGACAGCGGCCCCCCCGCAGCGGCAGTACAGTCGGGCGACCGAACGAAGAAGACTGACCGGGGGGAACCGGCGGCGAGATGCGTATCTCCTTTCTGCTCCACAACGGCTACCACTACGGCGGCACCATCAGAACGACGTTCACGCTCGCCGAGGAACTGGCGGAACGTCACGACGTCGAGATCGTCTCGGTGTTCCGCCACCGCGACCGTCCACTCCTGGGCCTGCCCGCGGGGGTGACACTGCGCCACCTCGTCGACCTCCGCAAGGAAAGCCCCGGATACGACGGCGACCACCCCGACCACCACCGGCCCGCCGAGGTCTTCCCGCGCGGCGACGGACGCTGGAAGCAGTACAGCGCGCTGACCGACGCCCGGATCGGGGAACACCTGCGCGGAGTGGAGGCCGACGTCATCGTCGCCACCCGTCCCGGGCTCAACGTGCACCTCGCCCGGCAGGCGCGGCGGGGGCCGGTCCTCGTCGGGCAGGAGCACCTCATCCTGGACGGCCACAGCTACCGGCTGCGCCGGGACATCGCCCACGAGTACGCGCTCCTCGACGCCGTCACGACCGTCACCGAGGCAGACGCCCGCGCCTACCGCGAGCTGAACCTGCCCGACGTACGCGTCGAGTCCGTGCCCAACAGCGTGCCCGCGCCGTCGGTGCCGCCCGCCGACCCGGCGGCGAAGACCGTGGTCGCGGCCGGCCGGCTGACCCGGGTCAAGCGGTACGACGTGCTGATCGACGCCTTCGCGGAGGTGGCCGCCGACCACCCCGACTGGAAGCTGCGGATCTACGGCTCCGGCGACGCCGTCCAGGACCTCAAGGGCCCGCTGGCCCGGCAGATCAAGGAGCGGGGCCTCGGCGAACAGGTCTTCCTCATGGGGTCGGTGACCCCGATGGAACCGGAGTGGGCCAAGGGCTCGATCGCGGCGGTGACCTCGCAGCGGGAGTCCTTCGGCATGACGATCGTGGAGGCGATGCGCTGCGGCCTCCCGGTGGTCTCCACCGACTGCCCGAACGGACCCCGCGAGATCATCGAGGACGGGGTCGACGGGCGCCTGGTGCCGGTCGACGACGTCACCGCGTTCGCGCGGGCGCTGCGCGGCCTCGTCGAGGACGACGAACTGCGTGCCAAGACGGCGCGGGCGGCGCTGGCCGCCTCCGAACGCTTCGATCCGGGCCGGATCGCCGCCCGGCACGAGGCGCTCTGGACGGAGCTCGTCGAGCGGGGCGCGAGCCGACGCACGTACTCCGCAGCGCGGGTGTCGCTCCATCGGGCGGTCGGCCGGGTCGTCGACGCCGTCTACGCGCAGAAGGCGAGGGCCGGCCGGATCGTCCGCCGCTTCCGCTGACGCGTGCCCGCGAGACCGCCCACCGCTGCCGTGGACGCGGTGTCGGCCGGAACGTCGGCCGCTGCCGCTGCCGAGGTGCCGGCCGGAGCGTGCGCTTCCGCTGACGCGGGGCACGCCGGCCGGGTGGGCGGCGGTGCATCGCGGACCGTGGCTGTCCGCGAGGGCTGACAGACTCGGGGCATGTTGGAGACCTCCGCGCGACTGCTGCGTCTGCTCTCGTTGCTCCAGGCCCACCGGGAGTGGTCGGGACCCGATCTCGCCGATCGGCTGGGGGTGACCCCGCGCACGGTACGGCGGGACGTCGACCGGCTGCGGGAGCTCGGCTACCCCGTGCACGCCACCCCCGGCACGGGCGGCGGCTACCAGCTCGGGGCCGGGGCCGAGCTGCCGCCGCTGCTCCTCGACGACGAGGAGGCCGTGGCGGTCGCGGTCGGCCTGCGCGCCGCCGCGGGACAGGGCGTCGAGGGCATCGGCGAGAGCTCCGTACGCGCCCTGGCCAAGCTGGAGCAGGTCCTGCCGGGCCGGCTGCGGCGGCGGATCTCGGCGCTCAACACCTTCACGGTGCCGATGATGCGCACCCCGAAGGACCGGGTGGACCCGGCGGTCCTCACCGAGCTGGCCAACGCCTGCCGGGACGGCGAGCGGCTCCGTTTCGCCTACCGGGACCACGGCGGCACGAGCAGCCGCAGGACCGTCGAGCCGCACCGCCTGGTCTGCACGGAGCGGCGCTGGTACCTGGTCGCCTGGGACCTGGACCGGGGTGACTGGCGCACGTTCCGGGCCGACCGGATCGAGCCGAAGCCGCCGCACGGCCCCCGCTTCCCGCCGCGCGAACCGCCGGCCGCGGATCTGGCCGCCTACGTCTCGAAGGGCGTGTCGAGCACCGCGTACGCGGCGGAGGCGACGGTCAGGCTGTTCGTGCCGCTCGCCGAGGCCGCGTCGGTCGTCGGCCCGCTGGACGGCACCCTGGAGGCCGACGGCGACGGGAGCTGCCTCCTTCGGACGGGGGCGCACAGCCTCGACGTCCTGGTGATCCACGTGTCGCTGATGGGCTTCGACTTCGAGGTGGTCGAACCGCCGGAGCTCACGGACCGGGTCCGCGCCCTCAGGGACCGCTTGTCCCGCGCTCTCGACCGGACGGCAGCGGGGTCGGCGGGGGACTCGTGAGCCGCATCCGCTCGTAGGCCGCGAACTCCGGGTGGTGCAGGTCGAAGGCGGGTGCCTCGGAGCGGATCCGCGGCACCGCGTCGAAGTTGTGCCGGGGCGGCGGGCAGGAGGTCGCCCACTCCAGGGAGCGCCCGAAGCCCCAGGGGTCGTCGACCTCGACCTTCGTGCCGTACCGCCAGGTCCGCCACACGTTGTAGAGGAACGGCAGGGTGGAGAAGCCGAGCAGGAAGGCGCCGATCGTGGACAGCGTGTTGAGGGTGGTGAAGCCGTCCGCCGCCAGGTAGTCGGCGTACCGCCGGGGCATGCCCTCGGCGCCGAGCCAGTGCTGCACCAGGAACGTCAGGTGGAAGCCGGTGAAGAGGGTCCAGAAGTGCATCTTCCCGAGCCGCTCGTCGAGCATCCGGCCGGTGAACTTGGGCCACCAGAAGGAGAAGCCGGCGAAGGTCGCGAAGACCACCGTGCCGAAGACCGTGTAGTGGAAGTGGGCCACCACGAAGTACGAGTCGGTGACCTGGAAGTCCATCGGCGGCGAGGCGAGGATCACCCCGGTCAGGCCGCCGAAGAGGAAGGAGACCAGGAAGCCGACGGACCACAGCATCGGGGTCTCGAAGGAGAGCGAGCCGCGCAGCATCGTCCCGGTCCAGTTGAAGAACTTCACTCCGGTCGGCACCGCGATGAGGAAC
Organism: Streptomyces wedmorensis; assembly: GCF_000716445.1. Lineage (GTDB taxonomy): Bacteria > Actinomycetota > Actinomycetes > Streptomycetales > Streptomycetaceae > Streptomyces > Streptomyces wedmorensis. The sequence continues at coordinate 72,599 of NZ_JNWK01000036.1, read as the reverse complement.
GACAGCATCGAGAAGAACGGCAGCAGCACCGCGCCCGTCGCGAACATGTGGTGGGCCCAGACCACCACCGAGAGGCCGGTGATCGCCATCGTGGCCGCGATCAGGGTCGTGTACCCGAAGATCGGCTTGCGGGCGAAGACCGGGATGATCTCGCTGACGATCCCGAAGAACGGCAGCGCGATGATGTAGACCTCGGGATGGCCGAAGAACCAGAAGAGGTGCTGCCACAGCAGGGCCCCGCCGTTCTCGGGCTGGAAGACCACGGAGCCGAGGCGCCGGTCCGCCTCCAGGACCAGCAGCGCCGCCGCGAGCACCGGGAAGGCGACGATCACCAGGACCGCGGTGAACAGGACGTTCCAGGTGAAGATCGGCATCCGGAACATGGTCATGCCCGGCGCCCGCATCCCGACGATGGTCGCGAGGAAGTTGACCGAGGTCAGGATGGTGCCGAAACCGGAGAGCGCCAGGCCCATGATCCACAGGTCGACGCCGGCGCCGGGGGAGCGCTCCAGGCTGTTGAGCGGGGCGTACGCGGTCCAGCCGAAGGCGGCCGGGCCGGTCGGCGTGAGCAGCGAGCCGACCACCATCAGGCCGCCGAAGAGGAACAGCCAGTACGAGAACATGTTCAGCCGGGGGAAGGCGACGTCGGGCGCTCCGATCTGGAGCGGCACCAGCTCGTTGGCGAAGCCGGCGAACGTGGGTGTGGCGAAGAGCAGCAGCATGATCGTGCCGTGCAGGGTGAAGGCCTGGTTGAACTCCTGGTTCGAGACGAGCTGGAGTCCCGGCCGGGCCAGCTCGGCCCGCATCAGCATCGCCATGAGGCCGGCCAGGAGGAAGAACGCGAACGAGGTGGCCAGATAGAGGTGGCCGATTTTCTTGTGATCGGTCGTGGTGAGCCAGTCGATCAGGACGCGGCCGTGCCGCTGCCTGGCCGATTCGACGGTCGCGGTCGCTGTCCCGTTGTCCATCGCTGCCTCCGCCTCGCCGTCCTCCCGGCTCCGCGTCTCCGGGCGTTCGGTCAGCGTAAGCATTCTGTAAGGGAAGAGTGGGCGGTTCGCGTGCGCGTCGCCGCCGCAATTCGGGACGGGAACGCGGGAAGGCGGAATTGCGTATGCGTGACCGAACGCTTCCGGCGGCTTCGTGCGAACTGTCGGATGGTCTCCTGAATTGCTGGAGAAACGGCCGGAAATGGCCCTTGCGAGTGACGGTCGGCGTGTCAAACATATGTCGAGAACTTGTGACACAAGCGTGACCGCCAAGGGACTAACGTGAGGTCCATGTCACCCACATCACGCACTCCCGAACCGCCCCGCGACGCTCCCGAGTCCTATGTGGGCCTCGACGCGGAAGGCGCCGAGCAGCTCGCCAGGGCCCGCGGCTGGAGGGTCGTCAGGTCCCTGCCGCCCGGCTCGATCATCACCATGGAGTACCTGTCGGGGCGCATCAACTTCGAGGTCGAGGGCGGTTCCGTCACCCGCTGCTGGCTCGGCTGACGGAGCCCCGCGGGCGCACGGGGAAGGGCCCCGGCCGTTGTGGCCGGGGCCCTTCTCGTACCGCGTGACGCGTCAGCCGCGGGTCGCCGGGGCGCGTCGGCCGCCGGCCACCCCCACGGGCTCGCGGACCGGCTCGCGGGCCGGCTCCTCGGTGGCCGGCGGGCGCGGCGGGAAGAATCCCGGGCGCGGACCGCCGGAGGCCACGGGCAGCGACGGCACGAGGCGACGGCGCTCCCGCAGGCGCTCCCGCACGCGGTCGCGGGCGGCGAGGATCCAGGACTCCGCCACCGCGAGGAACGGCTCGCACCACGGCAGGGCCAGGAGGACGAGCAGTCCGGCGGCCCAGCCGAGCAGGACGTCGCTCAGCCAGTGCGTGCCGAGGTACACGGTGGTGAGGCCCACGCCGAGCGCGACCACGGCGGAGAGGGCGGACAGGTACCGCCGGGCCCGCGGGGTGGTCGCCAGGTAGGCGAGGATGCCCCAGGTCACGACCGCGTTGGCGGTGTGACCCGAGGGGAATATGTCGCCGCCGGCGAAGAGCTCGGCGGAGCCGACCTGCGTCGCGTAGTGGGGGCCGAGACGACCGAGGCCGAGTTTCACCGCGCCGACCGAGACGTTCAGCAGCAGCAGGGCGGCGCCGAGACAGAGGAGCGGTCGCAGGGTGTGCTGGCGCCAGGAGCGCCAGCCCAGCCACGCGGCCACCATGACGGCCGTGGGGCCGCGCTGACCGAGGACGACGTAGTAGTCGAGGAATCCGTGGATCTCGGGCCACTGCTGGTACGGCCGGAAGAGCATGATCTTCCAGTCGAGGGTCACCAGCCAGGTCGACAGCAACACCGCCACGACGATGGCCAGATAGAACGCCGACGTCCCGCCGAAGAGGGCGAGACGCGTGCGGGTCATCCGCGGGACCTCTATCTTCGGCGGTTCCGGCTCCCGGTCCAGCCGGGCAAAGATGTCGGTACGCACCCAATGGACGTTACAGGGAGTGAGAAGCAGACCCGGTCGATCCGGTCCCTTCGTGATGACGATGTGATGTGGAGTAGGTCTCAGCGAGTGGTCTATTCCAGGCGTCCGTCTGTAAATCCTATGACCTTCGGTCCTATTGTCGGGGAAGACGATTCCGGAAGTGTGTTTGAAGGCGACGGAATTTCTTCAAACAGGCATCCGTGCGGAATTCCATGCGACGCGCGGCCCGCCCGGAGTGGCGTACGCCACACCCCGAGGCCCGCCGGGGTGAGAGCTGCACCACGCGCTCGGGGCTTGAACTCGCGTACGCTGACGGCTCACTCGCCCGTCGATGCCGGGCCGCCCCAGGGGCATACGCCCTGGTCCGGGGCCCGCCGAGCGCGAGAGCTTCACTGGGAGGTACGTACATGTCGCGGACGAACACGGCCCAAGGGCGATCGCGTGCCACTGCCGGCAGAAGCGCCAACCGGTGGGTCGTCCTCGTCGTCCTCTGCGTCAGCCTCCTGCTGGTCGCCCTCGACGCGACCATCCTCCACGTCGCCGTCCCCTCGCTCACCGAGGACCTGCGCCCCAGCTCCACCGCGCTGCTCTGGATCGTCGACGCCTACCCCTTGATCTGCGCCTCGCTGCTGATCCTCTTCGGCACCCTCGGGGACCGGGTCGGCCGCCGGCGGGTCCTCCTCCTCGGCTACGCGCTCTTCGGCATCGCCTCCGCGGTCGCCGCCCTCGCCACCGAACCCTGGGTCCTCATCGCGGCCCGCGCGCTGCTCGGCGTCGGCGGCGCGATGATCATGCCCGCGACGCTCTCCATCCTGCGGGCGGTCTTCCCCGACCGGCGGGAGCGCGCCACCGCCATCGGCATCTGGACCGCGGTCGCCGCGATCGGCGCCGCCACCGGACCGGTGCTCGGCGGGTTCCTCGTCGAGAACTACTGGTGGGGCTCCGTCTTCCTCATCAACATCCCGCTGATGGCCCTCATACTGCCGCTCGGCCGCAGGCTCCTCCCGGAGTCCCGGGGCGGATCCGACGGCCCGTGGGACGTCCTCGGAGCGCTCATGGCCGCGGCCGGCGTCCTCGGCTGCGTCCTGGGCATCAAGCGTGCCGGGGCCGGCGAACCGTTCCTCACCCTGCCGACCGCCGGTCCGCTGCTCGCCGGCGCCGTGCTCCTCGTCCTCTTCGTACGGCGGCAGAAGCGGCGCCCGCACCCGCTGATCGACCTGCGGCTCTTCTCCCGGGCCGCCTTCACCACCTCGGTCGGCTGCATCGTCATCGGCATGCTGGCCCTGGTCGGCCTGGAGCTCATCGCCGTCCAGTACCTCCAGCTGGTCATCGGGCTCAGCCCCCTGGAGACCGGCCTCCGGCTCCTCCCGCTGACCTTCGCCGCCATGGCCGCCGGCGCCACCGGCTCGTACACCCTGCGCAGGATCGGGCCGCGCCGGATGGTCGGCTGGGGCTTCGTCCTCACCGCCGCCGCCGTGCTGCTGCTGACCCTGATGGGGCAGGACGACCGGCCGCTGCTGCTCACGGTGGGCTTCGTGCTGCTCGGCTTCGGCCTGCAGACCACGCTCTTCTCGGCGTACGAGTCGATGCTCAGCGAGGCGCCGCAGGAGAGCGCCGGCGGCGCGGCCGCGATCGGCGAGACCTCGTACCAGCTCGGCGCCGGCATGGGCATCGCCCTGCTCGGCAGTGTGATGAACGCGGCTTACGCCCCCGGACTCTCAGGGGTCCCCGGGGTGCCCGCGGAGGCGAGCAAGGCCGCGGCGAACTCCCTCGGCGAGGCCTACAAGGTCGCCGACCAGCTCGGCGGCGCCGCCGGTGACGCCCTGCACCAGGCCGCCCGGCACTCCTTCGTGAACGGCCTGCACCTCACCCTGTGCGTGAGCGCCGGGCTGCTGCTCCTCGGCGCGCTGATGGCCCGGCGGCTGCCCCGGGTCATGGACTGCCCGGTGGATCAGGAAGAGGCCTTCGACGTGCTGAAGGCCCCGGAGCCGGGCGAGCCGCGGGTGCCCCGGGTCTTGGACCGCCCGGTGGGTCAGGAAGGGGCCTTCGACGTACTGGAGGCTCCGGAGCCGTGCGAGTCGCGGGTGCCCGCGACCCGGGAAGCGATCGAGCCCGCCGGGTCGGGGAGCCCGGCGCACTGACCCGGTCGTCGCCCGGGAGGCGCCGTGCCTGGCCGGCGGGCCCGCTCAGCTCTGGTTGAAGAAGCCGTCCTGCCGGCGCCGGCCCGACTCGCCGGTGACGATCTGGGTGTCGGCCGGGGTGAGCAGGAAGACCCGCGTCGCCACCCGCTCGATCGATCCGCGCAGGCCGAAGGCGAGACCGGCGGCGAAGTCGACGACGCGCTTGGCGTCGTTGCCCTCCATCGCGGTCAGGTTCACGATCACCGGGACGCCGTCCCGGAAGAGCTCGCCGATGCTCCGGGCGTCCCGGAAGCCGTCCGGGGAGACGGTGGCGATCCGGCGGCCCCGTTCCTCGGCGGTGTCCGTGGCGACCCGGACCCGGGGGTCCGTCACCCAGGCGTCGCCGCTCTCGGCACCGTCGGCGTACTCGTCGTCGTAGTAACGCTCGTCGTTGTCCTCGACGAGTCCCAGCCAGGCACTCGCCTTGCGCACCGATCCCATGGACGCCTCCTTTCAGCGCGGTCACTTGTGGTTCCGCAGTACCCATCGTCGTCCATGATGCGGATCGGGCGCCAAGTGGATAGTCGCCGCGCAGGGGATTCGTGACGGTACTGGTGCAGAACGTGAGGGACGTTTCCTGGCGATTCGTCAGGAAACTTGCGGTATGCGGGGCCTGAGGGAGGGCCATGTTGCTGAAAATATGAAAGTCGGGCTGGACGGGTGACGATGGGCGCGTACGGGTGAACGACCCGGCTCGCTACGATGCCGCGAGGCCGCTCGGAGGCACGTCGCACCATCCACGGGGGAGTCAGTTGTTCGGAATCGTCAGGCCCTGCGCGCACCGGCTCACCGACCGTCTCAAGGTCGAGTGGACGGCCCACCTCTGCGGCCTCTGCCTGGCCCTCCGCGCCGACCACGGGCAGTTCGCCCGCGTCGTGACCAACTACGACGGGCTCATCGTCTCGGTCCTGACGGAGGCTCAGACCGGCGCCGTCGCGTCCGGCCGCCGCACGGCGGGCCCCTGCCCGCTGCGTGGCATGCGGACCGCCCCGGTGGCCCGGGGCGAGGGCGCCCGGCTCGCCGCCGCCGTCTCGCTGGTCCTCGCCTCGGCCAAGGTGCGGGACCACGTCGCCGACCGGGACGGCCTGTTGGCCCGCCGGCCCGTCGCCGCCGCGGCCCGCCGGGTCGCCCGCTCCTGGGACAAGGCCGGGGCCAGGACGGGCCGCTCCCTCGGCTTCGACACCGCCGTCCTCGTCGACGCCGTCGACCGGCAGACCGGCATCGAGACCCTCGCGGGGCCCGGCACCCCCCTGCTCACCGTCACCGAGCCGACCGAGACGGCCACGGCGGCCGCCTTCGCGCACACCGCCGTCCTCGCCGGCCGGCCGGGGAACGCGGAGCCGCTCGCCGAGGCCGGCCGCCTCTTCGGCCGGCTCGCGCACCTCCTCGACGCCGTCGAGGACCAGGCGGCCGACGCGGAGAGCGGCGCCTGGAACCCGCTCACCGCCACCGGCACCTCCCGCGAGGAGGCCCGCCGCCTCGCCGACGACGCCCTGCACGGCATCCGTCTCGCGCTGAAGGACGCCGAGTTCGCCGACGGCAAGCTCGCCCACGTCCTCCTCGCCCATGAGCTCCGCGCCTCCGTGGACCGCGCCTTCGGCACGACGAGCTGCTCGCACGTCGGGGCGGGACAGGGCGCCCCGCACGCGCACGGCCCGGTCCCGGGGAACCCGTACGCCACCCCCGGCGGCCCGGTGCCCGGGAACCCGTACGCCCCCGGCGGACCGGCCGGCCCCGGAGGTCCGTACGTCCCCGGTCCCGGCGGCCCCGGTGGCCCCGGCGGGCCGTTCCCGCCCGAACCGCCCAACCGGCGCGGGCTGATAGCCGGATGCGCCCTCTGGGTGGGCCTGGCCTGCACCTGCCAGATGTGCTGCGGCACCTTCGAGGACCCGTGGAGCCGCCAGCGGCGCGAGGGACTCTGCCAGCAGTGCGACCCCGGCAGCTGCTGCGACTGCTGTGACTGCTGCGGCAACTGCTCCTCCTGCTGCGAGGGCGACGGCTGCTGCGGGGGCTGCGACTGCGGCTGCGACTGCTGACCCTCGTACCGCTACTTCGTCGGTGCCGGGATCTCCGGCGGGGAGATCTCCGAGCGCGCGATGGTCGAACCCGTCACCCCCCACTTCCTCAGGATCCGGTCGTACGTCCCGTCGGCCTTCAGGCCGTTGACGGCCGCCTGGAACGCGGGGGCGAGCGGGGTGCCCTTCTTGAAGGCGAAGCCGACGTCGAGCCGCCGGTACTCGTTGAGGAACTTCACGTTCGGCTGCTGGGTCACCGCGTACCGCACGCCGTTGATGGTGTTCATCACGACGTCGCTGCGGCCCTGCCGGAGCGACATCCAGATGGCGCCGGTCTCGCTGTAGACGTTCACCTCGTACGGCTTCAGACCGGCCTGCGCGCACCGGCCCTTGTTCTTCTCCAGGGTCCGTTCGAAGGTGGTGCCGGCGTTCACGGCCACCTTCAGGCCGCACAGCTGGGTGAGGTCCGTGACCGCCTTCAAGGTGCTGTCGGCCCGGGCGGCGAAGCCCTGCCCGTCGTTGACGTACGTGACGAAGTCGATCGTCTTGCGCCGCTCCTCGGTCACACCGAAGTTCCCCGTGCCGACGTCGTACTTGCCGCTGCCGAGCGCCGGCAGGATCGCCTCGAAGCCCACCACCTCCCGCTTGAGCTCCAGACCGAGTGCCTTCGTCACGGCGGCCGAGAAGTCGGCGTCCACACCGACCACGGTCGTGCCGTCGGGCAGGTACGCGGAACTGGGCGGGGTCGCGACCGAGGCGGCGAACGTGAGGCTGCCCCGCTGCCGTACGTCGGCGGGGAGCAGCTTCGCCGCCGCGTCGTTCTTCCGGACCCCCGACACCACGTCGTCCGTCGGGAGCGCGCCCTTCGCGGCGCCCGGCGCCCCGGAGGCCCCGGCCGGCGCGGTGGCCGGGTCGCCGCCCGAGCAGGCGGTGAGGGCGAGCGCGGCGGCGGTGATCAGGGCGAAGGCGGCGGTGGTGCGTGCGGGGCCGGAACTCGTGCGCGTACTCATGGCTTCGGGTTCTCCAGGAATTTCTCGAACGGCAGCGGGCCGATCGACTCGGGATCGGCGGTCACGTCGAAGAGCGGGCGGTAGCCGCTCGCCAGGTAGAGGCCCTTGGCCTCCGGCTGGCGCGGGCCGGTCGTCAGGAAGACGCGGGAGTAGCCGCGGGCGGCGGCCTCCCGTTCGAGCACGGTGAGGACACGGCGGGCGAGTCCGCGCCTGCGGTGCGCGGAGTGCGTCCAGATCCGTTTCAGCTCGGCGGTGTGCTCGTCGTAGCGGCGGTAGGCGCCGCCCGCCACCGGTCTGCCCTGCTCCAGGAGGAGCAGGAAGGCGCCGTGGGGCGGGGTGAACTCGGCCGCCGGGTAGGCGGTCAGGTCGTGCGGGGAGCCGTACCGGGTCGTGTACTCGTGCGCCAGCTCCTCGAAGAGCGGGCGCGCCAGGGGGTCGGTGGTCGTGGTCCGGTGCACGGACAACGCGAAGGTCATGACGGTCCTTCAGGGCGAAGGAGGGCAGGGGAAGGCAACGGAGAGGCCGGGAAACCGGGAAGGCGTGGGAACGCGGGAAAGACAGGGGAACGCGGGAAAGGCAGGGCACGGCGAGGGGAGGGGAGAGCTCAGGCGCTCACGAGAGGCCTGGATGTGAAGGCGCCGCGGAGAACAGCACGCGGGCGGGGCAGAGCAGGGGGTCGGCTCAACAGGAAGAGGACCACACGCGACCGAAGTCGATGTGGGAGCGCTTGACCAGCTGCTGCGGATGCATGGCCTCAGTGGAACAGGCATCCGTTGCCACGTCAACCATGATGAGACGTACGGCTCACAGTACGGACACCCTTGACAGCGGGCCGTGTTGACCGCATAGCCTCGAAGGGCGGATCGGGCTGAGGGGCCCGGAACCGCACTCAGCGCGTGTGAAGGCGCACTCCCGTGTTCGATCCACTCTCTGGCATCCACGGAGCCTTCGCATGTCCGCGACCCTCGTCAAGACCGCCTCCACGGCCCCTCCGGCCGAACCGGCCCTCCGTGTCGTCCCCACCCGCCGTGCCGGGCAGTGGGCCGCAGCGGGCCTCGTCATCGTCCTCCTCGCGCTCGGCCTCGTCTCGGTCGTCCGCAACAAGGCCTTCCAGTGGGACGTCGTCGCCGAGTACTTCACCTCCGCGTCCGTCCTGCGCGGCCTCGGCCTGACCCTGTGGCTGACCGCTCTCGTGATGGCCCTGGGCTTCGTCCTCGGCACCCTGCTCGCCGTCCTCAGGCTCTCCGCCAACCCCGTTCTGCGCGCGGTCAGTTGGGGGTACGTGTGGTTCTTCCGGTCCACCCCGATCCTGGTCCAGCTGCTCTTCTGGTTCAACATCGGCGTGCTCTACCCGCAGATCCTCGGCGTGAACACCGTCAACCTCCTCGGCCCGGTCGCCGTCGCCGTCATCGGCCTCACCCTGCACGAGGCCGCCTACGCCGCCGAGGTCGTGCGCGGCGGCATCCTCTCCGTCGACCGCGGCCAGATCGAGGCCGCCCAGTCCCTCGGGCTCGGCCGGTGGCGCAGGCTGTCCCGGATCGTGCTGCCGCAGGCCATGCGCGCCATCGTCCCGCCGGCCGGGAACATGCTGATCGGGACCCTCAAGGGCACCTCGATCGTCTCCGTGATCGCCGTCCAGGACCTGCTCTACTCGACCCAGCTCGTCTACCACCGCACGTACGAGATCATCCCGCTGCTCCTCGTCGCCACCCTCTGGTACGTCGCCGTCACCTCGGTCCTCGGCATCGGCCAGCACTACGTCGAGCGGCACTACGCCCGCGGGACGGCCGGTGCGCGATGAGCCTCCGTCCGTCGATCGTCGTCGTGGGAGCCGGGCCGCGGGGGACCGGCTTCCTGGAACGGCTCGCCGCCAACCTGCCCGAGCTGTACGCCGGAAGACCGCTCGACGTCCACCTCGTCGACCCCCACCCGCCCGGCCCCGGCCGGATCTGGCGCACCGAACAGTCCCCGCTGCTCTGGATGAACTCCCAGGCCGAGGACGTCACGATGTTCACCGACGAGACCGTCGCACTCGAAGGCCCCGTCCGGCCCGGCCCCACGCTCGCCGAATGGGCCGGCATCGACGGCCGCACCTTCCCCACCCGCCCCCAACAGGGCGCCTACCTGCGCTGGGCGTACGAGCGGGCCCGCGACGCCCTGCCCGCCGACGTCACCGTCCACGAACACCGCACCACCGCCCTGCGGATCGGCGGCCCCCGCGAGGGACGCCAGCGGGTCTGGCTGGCGGGCGCCGCCGCGCCGCTCCTCGCCGACCTCGTCGTCCTCACCGTCGGGCACCTCGACGCCGAACCCGACCGGGAGCAGCGGGAACTCGCCGGCTTCGCCGCCCGCCACCGGCTCGTCCACCTGCCGCCCGACTTCACCGCCGACACCGACCTCGCCGCGCTGCCCGCCGGCGAACCCGTCCTCGTCCGCGGCCTCGGCCTCGCCTTCGTCGACCTCATGGTGCTGCTCACCGAGGGTCGCGGCGGCCGGTACGAAGGCGAGGGCGACGCGCTGGTCTACGTACCCTCCGGGAAGGAGCCGGTGCTGCACGTCGGATCGCGGCGCGGCGTCCCGTACCACTCGAAGATCGGTTACGTGCTCGACGGCGAACGGCCTCCGCTGCCCCGCTTCTTCGGCCCCGAACAGACCGACGCCCTGCTGAGCGGGACCGGGCCGATCGACTTCCGGCGCGACGTGTGGCCGCTCGTCGACAAGGAGCTCGGCTGGGCCCACTACCACCGGCTCTTCTCCACCCACCCCGAGCGGACCTCGCTCGGCTGGAGCGACTTCGAGAAGGCCTACGAGGAGGCGCCGCCGCGCGGGGCGGAGATCGCCGCGATCGTCGCCGCGGCCGTCCCCGACCCCGCCGACCGGCTCGACCTCGACGCCCTCGACCATCCCCTGGACGGCCTCCGCTTCGCCTCCGCCGAGGCGCTCCAGCACGGCCTGCGCGACTACATCACCGACGACCTGAACCGCCGTCACGACCCCGCCCACAGCCCCGACGCCGCCGTCTTCGCCGGCCTCCTCTCCGTCTACGGCCAGCTCCTGCGGCTCGGGAAGCGCATGGACCCGGGTGCCTGGTGGCACGGCTTCTTCAGCTACCTCGCCTCCGGTCCGCCCGGTCCGCGACTGCGCCAGCTGCTCGCCCTGTCCCGCGCCGGCGTCGTGCGCTTCCTCGGCCCCCAGGTCACCGTCGAGGCCGACGAGGAACGCGGGGTCTTCCGGGCCTCGTCCGCCGCCGTGCCGGGGGAGTGGACCGAGGCCCGCGCCCTGGTCGAGGCCAGGCTCCCCGAGCCGACCCTCGAACTCACCGGAAGCCCGCTGCTGCGCGCGCTGTACGAGGAGGGGGCCAGGGCCACCGCGAGCGGCCTCCTCATGGTCGACCCCGTCGACGGCCGGCTCCTGGAGCACGACGGACGCCCGCACCCGCGCCGCTTCGCGCTCGGGCCGCACACCACCGCCCGCGCCGGCGGGGCGTTCACCCGGCCCCGCACCGGCGGGGTCGCCTTCGGGCAGAACGACGTCACGGCGCGCGCCGCGCTGACCTTCCTGCGCGACCGGGAGTGTCGGCTCCCCGCGCCGCTGAGCGCCTGAGCCCGCGCCGCCGAGTGCCTGACCGGCGCCGCCGAGCGCCCGAGCCCACGCCGTCCGCTGCTGCGGCCGCCCCTTCCCGCCCCGCCCCCTCCGAGGAACCGCCATGTCTCTCACCAGCGATCCGCCCGCCACCGAAAGCGTCGTGAAGGACCCGCCCCCCACACCTCCGGCACCCGCACTCGTGGTCGTCCCGGTGCGCCACCCCTGGCGCTGGGCCGCCGTCGCGGCCACCGCCGTCCTGCTCGCCCAGTTCGGCCACGGTCTCGTGACCAACCCCGGCTGGGAGTGGGACGTCTTCGCCGCCTTCTTCACCACGGAGACGATCCTCCAGGCCGTCTGGGTCACCCTCCAGCTCACCTTCCACGGCACCGCGCTCGGCTTCGCCATCGGCATCGTGCTCGCCTTCATGCGCCTGTCCGCCAGCCCGTTCCTGCGGTCGGTCGCCTTCGCCTACATCTGGGCGTTCCGCTCCATCCCGCTCATCGTCCAGCTGCTCTTCTGGTTCAACCTCGCCTATCTGTACGAGGAACTGAGCATCGGCATCCCCTTCGGGCCGGGCTTCGTCTCCTTCGACACGATGGGCCTGGTCGGCGAGATGGGCGCCGCCGTCCTCGGCCTCGCCCTGCACCAGGCGGCCTACGCGGCGGAGATCGTGCGGGGCGGCGTGCTCGCCGTGGACGAGGGCCAGCTGGAGGCGGCGGCCTCCCTCGGCATCCCCCGGCTCCGCCAGGTCCGGCGGATCGTGCTGCCGCAGGCGATGCGCTCGATCCTGCCGAACGCCGCCAACGAGATCATCTCGCTCTTCAAGGGCACCTCGATCGTCTCCGTCATGGCGATCGGTGAACTCTTCTACCAGGTGCAGGTCGTCTACGGCCGCAACGGCCGGGTCGTCCCCCTCCTGATGGTCGCCACCGCCTGGTACGTCCTGCTCACCACCGCGCTCTCCGTCGTCCAGCACTACGTCGAACGCCACTACGCGAAGGGGAGCGTCCGATGAGCTCCGTCACCACCGCGGACCCCGCGGCCGGGACCGCCACCGCCAAGGTCGAGATCCGGTCCGTCCACAAGCACTTCGGCCCGCTCCACGTCCTGCGCGGCATCGACCTCGACATCCGGGCCGGCGAGGTCACCGTCGTCCTCGGCCCCTCCGGCTCCGGCAAGTCGACCCTGCTGCGGACCGTCAACCACCTGGAGAAGGTCGACGGCGGCACGGTCAGCGTCGACGGCGTCCTCGTCGGCTACCGCCGCTCCGGCAACAAGCTGTACGAGCTCCGCGAGCGCGAGATCCTCAAGCAGCGCACCCGGATCGGCTTCGTCTTCCAGAACTTCCACCTCTTCCCGCACCTCACCGTCCTGGAGAACATCGTCGAGGCCCCCGTCTCGGCCCTCAAACGCCCCCGCAAGGAGGCCGAGGCCGCGGCCCGGAGCCTGCTCGAACGCGTCGGGCTCGCCGACAAGGCGGAGGCGTACCCCAAGCAGCTCTCCGGCGGACAGCAGCAGCGGGTGGCCATCGCCCGGGCGCTCGCCCTCGAACCCGGCCTGCTGCTCTTCGACGAGCCGACCTCCGCGCTCGACCCCGAACTGGTCGGCGAGGTCCTCGACGTCATCAAGGACCTGGCCGCGTCCGGCACGACCATGATCGTCGTCACCCACGAGATCGGCTTCGCCCGCGAGGTCGCCGACACCGTGGTCTTCATGGACGAGGGCCGGATCGTCGAGCAGGGGCCGCCCGCCGAGGTCCTCGACAGCCCGCGCCACGAGCGCACCCGCGCCTTCCTCTCCAAGGTCCTCTGATCCCCACCCTCCCTCTCACCCCCAGGAGCAACGCCATGAAGACCCGTCGCGCCGTCCTCACCGCCCTCGCCTCGCTCACCGCCCTCGGGCTCCTCACCGCCTGCGGTTCGGGCGACGCCGCCGTCGACGAGATCAAGCCGGAGGGCCGGAAGGACACGGGCATCAACATCGGCCCGAACCAGAACCGCGTCCACACCGCCGAGGTCGACGCCATCGCCGGCAAGCTGCCCGAGGCCGTCCGCAAGAGAGGCACGCTGATCCTCGGCGTCTCCGCCAAGAGCAACCCGCCGCTCGCCTTCCGCGCCACCGACGACAAGACGCTGATCGGCGTCGAGCTGGACCTGGCCACCCTGGTCGCCGACACCCTCGGTCTGAAGCCCGAGTTCAACCCGGTCTCCTGGGAGAACCTCTTCGTCGGCCTGGACAGCGGCAAGTACGACGCCGTCTTCTCCAACGTGACCGTCACCGAGGAGCGCAAGGACAAGTACGACTTCGCCACCTACCGCCTCGACGACCTCGCCTTCGAGGCGAAGAAGGGGTCGGGCTGGACGGTGAAGGGCCCCGAGGACGTGTCGGGCAAGCGGATCGCGGTCGGCTCCGGCACCAACCAGGAGAAGATCCTCGTCGACTGGTCCCGGCAGAACGAGAAGGCCGGCCGCAAGGGCGTCGACATCAAGTACTACGACAACACGACCGACTACTACCTCGCCCTCCAGTCCGGCCGCATCGACGGCTACCTCGGCCCCAACCCCACCGTCGCCTACCACGTGGCCTCCGCCGGACAGACCGAGGCCGTCGGCAAGTTCTCCGGAGCGGGCGCCGGGCTCCAGGGCAAGATCGCGGCCACCACGAAGAAGGACAGCGGCCTCGTCGCCGCGTACGCGGCCGCGATCGACCACATCGTTGCGAACGGCACCTACGCCGAGGTCCTCAAGCGGTGGGGCCTGAGCGGCGAGGCCGTCACGAAGTCCGAGATCAACCCGCCCGGCCTGCCCCGCACCAAGAACTGACCCGCCGTGACCGACGCAGCCCCGACCGGCCCCGCACCGAGAGAGACCGCATGACCAGCACCCGAACGCTCCACCTCGCCGCCGAGCTCGCGCCGGGCTCCGGCCGGGCCGACCCGGGTCCGGAGACCGCCGGCCGTACGGTCGCGCTCGCCCGGATCGCCGAGGCCGCGGGGCTCGACTTCGTCACCCACGACGACTCCTACGCCCGGCCCGGCCTCGACGCGCTCGCCACCCTCGCCCGGGTCGCGCCCGAGACCCGCTCCGTCGGCCTCGTACCGACCGTGCACACCACCCACACCGAGCCCTTCCACGTCCAGGCCGCCGTCGCCACCCTCGACTGGGTGAGCCGGGGCCGGGCGGGCTGGGGGATCGCGGTGTCCCCGACCGGCGCGGAGGCACGGCTCTTCGGCCGCCGCCCGGCCCCGCCGGTCGCCGAGCTCTGGCAGGAGGCGGGGGAGGTCGCCGAGGTCTCCCGCAAGCTGTGGGACAGCTGGGAGGACGACGCCGAGATACGGGACGTGGCGACCGGCCGGTTCGTCGACCGCCGCAAGCTGCACCACGTGGACTTCCAGGGCGCGACCTTCTCGGTCAAGGGCCCCTCGATCGTCCCCCGGCCCCCGCAGGGCAACCCGGTGACCGTCGTCGACGCCACCCGCCCGGCCGCCCGGGACACCGCCGCCCACCACGCCGACGTGGCCCTCGTCCGGGCCTCGTCCGCCGAGGAGGCCGCGGCCCTCCGCGCCGAACTGCACCGCGCCGCCCGCGCCCACGGCCGGGACCCCGGCCAACTGCGGGTGCTGCTCTCGCTGACCGTCGACCTCGACGCGTACGAGGGCGGGCCCGGGGCGCTCGCGGAACTGATCGCCGGCTGGCACGGCGGCGCGGCGGTCGACGGCTTCCACCTCGTGCCGGCGGTGCCGGAGCGGGACCTGGAGCGGTTCGCGGCGGGGACGGTGACCCGGCTGCGGGAGCGCGGCCTGTTCCGTACGGCCTACGAGGGGTCCACCCTCCGCGACCACCTGGGACTCGCCCGCCCGGTCAGCCAGTACGCGACGACGGGAGCGGGTTCATGAGCACCTCCGAGGGCGGCCGGAAGCAGATCCGTCTCGCCGCGCACTTCCCGGGCGTCAACTCCACCACGGTCTGGGCCGATCCCCGTTCCGGTTCGCAGATCGACTTCTCCTCGTTCGAGCACCTGGCCAGGACGGCGGAGCGCGGTCTCTTCGACTTCTTCTTCCTGGCCGAGGGGCTCCGGCTGCGCGAGCACGCGGGGCGCATCCACGACCTGGACGTCGTCGGGCGCCCCGAGTCGATCACCGTCCTGAACGCGCTGGCCGCCGTCACCGACCGGCTCGGCCTGGCCGCCACGGTCAACGCGACCTTCAACGAGCCGTACGACCTGGCCCGGCGGCTGGCCTCGCTCGACCACCTGAGCGCGGGCCGGGCCGCCTGGAACGTGGTCACCTCGTCGGACGCCTTCACCGGGGAGAACTTCCGGCGCGGCGGCTACCTGGACCGGGCCGACAGGTACACCCGGGCCGCCGAGTTCCTCGCCACCGCCCGGGAGCTGTGGGACTCCTGGTCCCCGGACGGCGCCCCGCGGCCCTTCGCCCACAGCGGGCCGCAGTTCCGGATCGGCGGAGAGTTCACCGTCCCGCGCTCCCCGCAGGGGCATCCGGTCGTCATCCAGGCGGGGGACTCCCCCGAGGGGCGGGAGTTCGCCGCCTCGTCCGCCGACGTGGTCTTCACCCGGCACTCCACCCCGGAGGCGGGCCGGGAGTTCTACGCCGACGTCAAGGGGCGGCTCGCCCGGTACGGACGGGCGCCCGGCGACCTCAAGATCATGCCGGGAGTGACGTACGTCCTCGGCGACACCGACGCCGACGCGCACGAGCGGGCGGCCGGGATCCGCCGGCAGCAGGTCTCCCCGCAGAACGCGATCCTCGCCCTGGAGCAGATCTGGGGCCGCGACCTGTCCGGCTACGACCCCGACGGACCACTTCCGGCCATCGACCCCGACCCGGACTCCGCGCTCGTCCAGGGCCGGGTGAGGGTCGCCGACCCCGTGGCGGTGGCCAGGAGATGGCGGGCGCTGTCGGAGGCGAAGGGGCTGTCGATCCGGCAGACGGTCATCGAGTCGTCCGGCCGGCAGTCCTTCGTCGGCTCCCCGGCGACGGTCGCGGCGGCGCTCGCGGAGCACGTCGCCACGGACGCGGCCGACGGCTTCATCCTCGTACCCCACCTCACCCCCGGCGGCCTGGACGAATTCGTCGACCGGGTCGTCCCGCTGCTCCAGGAGCGCGGGGTCTTCCGTACGGATTACTCCGGCACCACGCTGCGGTCGCACCTCGGGCTTCCCGAGCCCGTATGGAAGGGTTGAACACCATGAGCACGGATCCACGGCAGGACTGGCAGCACTGGCACGAGCAGCGGGAGGCCGCGGTCTCCTCCTCGTACGGCCCGCTCTCCCTCTCGGGCACCCACTGGCTCGCGGACTTCCCCGAGGGGCGCATTCCGGCCGTTCCCGGCGAGTGGCGGGAGGACGGCGACGAGGTGCTCCTGACGGCGGGCGCCGGGGACGGCCTCACCGTCGACGGCAAGCCGTTCGCCGGCACGGTCCGGCTCGGTGCCGACCACGGTCCGATCCACGAGTCGCGGGTCGAGGCGGCGGGCCGGCGGCTCGTCGTGCTGCGGCGCGAAGGGCTGTGGGCCGTACGGGACTTCGACCCGGGATCGCAGGCGCGCCGCGCCTTCCGGGGCATCGAGGCCACTCCGTACGACGAGCGCTGGGTGGTGCCCGGCGTCTACCGTCCGTACGAGGCGACGCGCAGCGTACGGGTGAGGAACGCCGACGGCCGGGAGCGCGGTCTTGGCCTCTCCGGGGAGCTGTCGTTCGAGCTGCACGGCGGGGAGCACGTCCTTCAGGTGGCCGTCGAGGACGACGGCACGCTGTGGGCGGTCTTCGCGGACGCCACCAGCGGCCGGGACAGCTACCGCTTCCGTTTCCTGCGGCCGGCGGCCCCGGCGCCGGACGGCTCCGTGACGGTGGACTTCAACCGGGCGCTGCTGCCGCCGTGCGCGTTCGTCGACCACTTCATCTGCCCGTTCCCGCCGCCCGGGAACACGCTCGACACCGCGGTGCCGGCCGGGGAGCGGCTGCTGAACCCCGCCTGACCGGGTCTTTCCTCGCGCAGGGATGCCCCCGGCCGGGACGGCCGGGGGCATCCGTCCGTACTGCGGTCTTGTGCGTCCGCTGTACGAGGGCCAGTATCACTGGCGGTGCATGTCAGGAACACGTCACCTGATGGCGCCTCACGGGCCCGTCACCCACGGGCCCCTCCGCTTTTCCCAGAAGGAGAACAGTGAGGAGCACAGTGAGGAACACCCGCACCCGCCTGCTCGCCGTCGCCGCCGGCCTCGCCGCCGTCACGGCCCTCGGACTCCCCGCCGCCCAGGCCGCCCCCACGCCCGGTCCCGCCCAGCTCGCCCGCGCCGACGCGGCCGTCGAGGCCGCCGGAGTCGGCGGCATCGCCTGGTACGTCGACGAGGCGTCGGGCCGGGTCGTCGTCACCGCCGACTCCACCGTCACGGACGAGGGGCTCGCGAAGATCCGGAGAGCGGCCGGCGCCGACTCCGGGGCGCTCCGCGTCCAGCGCGCCCCCGGCGTCTTCAAGCCCCTGCTCGGGGCCGGGGACGCCATCTACGGCAACGGCTACCGCTGCTCGCTCGGCTTCAACGTCCGCAGCGGCAGCACGTACTACTTCCTCACCGCCGGGCACTGCGGCAACGTGGTGAACACCTGGTACGCCAACTCGGCGCAGTCCACGCTGATCGGCGCCACCGTCGGGTCGAGCTTCCCCGGCAACGACTACGCCCTGGTCCGCTACGACAACACCTCGCTCGCCCACACCGGCGGCTTCACCGCCGCCAACGCCTACGTGGGCGAGTCCGTCAAGCGCTCCGGCTCGACGACCGGCACCCGCAGCGGCACGGTCACCGGCCTCAACGCCACCGTCCGCTACTCCGGCGGCGGCACGGTGAAGGGCATGATCCAGACCAACGTCTGCGCCGAGCCCGGCGACTCCGGCGGCGCGCTGTACGACGGCACCAAGGCGCTCGGCCTCACCTCGGGCGGCAGCGGCAACTGCTCGACCGGCGGCACCACCTTCTACCAGCCGGTGCCCGAGGCGCTCGCCAAGTACGGAGTGAGCCTGTACTGAGCAACGCCCGTATACAGATTGACAGTTGAAGGCCGTACGGCTGAAAGGCGCCCTTGCGGCGTGAAGTCGTACGGCCCGAGACTCCCCCACAGCGCCGGCCCCTGGCCGCGCCTCACGGGCCCGACACCCCACTGCGGGCCCCCGATTCCCCTTGGGAGGAACGAGAAGTGAGGACCATGCGCACCACCCCCACGCGAAACATCCGGATGCTCGCCGTCGCGAGCGGGCTCGTCGCCGCCGCGGCGCTCGCCGTCCCCACCGCGAACGCCGAATCCGCCGGAACCTTCGGCGTCACCCAGCTCGCCGCCGCGAGTGACGCCGTCCTCGCCGCCGACGTGGCCGGCACCGCCTGGCGCGTCGACCCGGCGACCTCGACGGTGGTCGTCACCGTCGACTCCACCGTCTCCCCGGCCGAGATCGCGAAGATCAAGCGGCAGGCGGGGGCCAACGCGGGAGCACTGCGCGTCGAGCGCACCCCCGGCACGTTCAACAAGCTGATCTCCGGCGGCGACGCGATCTACGCGAGCAGCTGGCGCTGCTCGCTGGGCTTCAACGTCCGGGACAGCGCGGGGAACTACTACTTCCTCACCGCCGGCCACTGCACCGACGGCGCGGGCACCTGGTACTCCAACTCCTCCCGCACCACCGTGCTCGGCTCCACGACCGGGTCGAGCTTCCCGACCAACGACTACGGCATCGTGCGCTACACCAACAGCTCGGTGACCAAGTCCGGCACGGTCGGCGGCGTCGACATCACCAGCGCCGCCAACGCCACGGTCGGCATGTCCGTCACCCGCCGCGGCTCGACGACCGGCACCCACAGCGGCACGGTGACCGGCCTGAACGCCACCGTGAACTACGGCGGCGGCGACATCGTCTACGGCATGATCCAGACGAACGTCTGCGCCGAGCCGGGCGACTCCGGCGGCCCGCTCTACTCGGGCAGCCGGGCGATCGGCCTCACCTCTGGCGGCAGCGGCAACTGCTCCTCGGGCGGCACGACGTTCTTCCAGCCCGTGACGGAGGCGCTGAGCGCCTACGGGGTGAACGTGTACTAGGCGGGACCGGGCCGGAGAGTCCTTTCGTGAATGCGTTCACAAAAGGACTTCCGGCCCCTTCCTCCGGGCCCTTCTCCGCTCCTTCTCCCAGGTCGACGGGTGTCGAATGGAGATATCGGAGAAATGAGGGACCCGGAGAAGGAGCGCCTGTCATGGAGGCCGAGAAGATGGTGGACGGGCTGGTGCGGGAAGCCCTCGGGGCGCTCGACCGGTTCGAGACCTTCGACCAGGAACGGGTCGACCACATCGTCGAGAAGGCCTCGCTCGCCGCGCTGAGCGCGCACGGCGACCTGGCGAAGCTCGCCGTCGAGGAGACCGGGCGCGGGGTCTTCGAGGACAAGGCGGTCAAGAACCTCTTCGCCTGCGAGCACGTCACCCACTCGATGGCCGGCCTCAAGACCGCCGGAGTCATCCGCCGCGACGAGCTGAACGGCATCACCGAGATCGCCGAACCCGTCGGCGTCGTCTGCGCGATGACCCCCGTCACCAACCCCACCTCGACCACCGTCTTCAAGGCGCTCATCGCCCTCAAGACCCGCAACCCGATCGTCTTCGCCTTCCACCCGTCCGCGCAGAAGTGCTCCGCCGAGGCCGCCAGGATCGTCCGCGACGCAGCGATCGCCGCCGGCGCCCCTCAGGGGTGCGTGCAGTGGATCGAGGAGCCCTCCATGGAGGCCACCGGCCTCCTCATGCGCCACGAGGGCGTCTCCACCATCCTCGCCACCGGCGGGAACGCGATGGTCAGGGCCGCCTACTCGTGCGGCAAGCCCGCCCTCGGCGTCGGCGCAGGAAACGTCCCCGCGTACGTCACCAAGAGCGCCAGGCTCCAGCGCGCGATCCACGACATCGTGCTCTCCAAGGCCTTCGACAACGGCATGATCTGCGCCTCCGAGCAGGCCGTCATCCTCGACGACGAGGTGTACGAGGAGGGGCTCGCCGAGTTCGAACGGCTCGGCGCCCACGTCGTCACCGCCGCCGAGAAGACCAAGCTGGAGGAGTACGTCTTCGGAACCACCGCGTACGCGACGAACTGCGGCGGCGCCAGGCTCAACGCGGCCGTCGTCGGCAAGTCCCCGCACTGGATCGCCGAGCAGGCCGGCTTCGAGGTCCCCGAGGGCACCTCGGTCCTCCTCGCCGAATGCGCGGAGGTCGGCGAGGCCGAGCCGCTCACCCGCGAGAAGCTCTCCCCGGTCCTCGCCGCCCTCAGGGCCGACTCCACCGAGCACGGCCTCGAACTCTCGGCCCGCATGGTCGAGTTCCACGGCCTCGGCCACAGCGCCGCGATCCACGCCGAGGACGAGGAACTCGCCGAGGAGTTCGGCAAGCGCGTCAAGGCGATCCGGGTCATCGTCAACGCCCCCTCCACCTTCGGCGGCATCGGCGACGTCTACAACTCCTTCCTCCCCTCGCTCACCCTCGGCTGCGGCTCGTACGGACACAACTCCGTGTCGGACAACGTCGGCGCGGTCGACCTGATCAACGTCAAGCGGATCGGACGGCGCAACAACAACGTGCAGTGGTACAAGGTCCCGCCGAAGATCTACTTCGAGCGGGGCGCCATCCGCCACCTCGGCGAGATGGAGGGCCTGAAGCGGGTCACGATCGTCACCGACCGGACCATGGACGAGATCGGCTTCGTCCGGAAGGTCACCGACATCCTCCACGGCCGCCCGGAGCCCGTCACCGTCCAGGTCATCGACTCCGTCGAGCCCGACCCGGAGCTCGCCACCGTCCGGGCCGGCGCCGCCGCCATGCGGGACTTCCGGCCGGACACGATCATCGCCCTCGGCGGCGGCTCCCCGATGGACGCGGCGAAGATCATGTGGCTGATGTACGAGCGGCCCGAGGTCGAGTTCGCGGACACCAAGGAGAAGTTCTTCGACATCCGCAAGCGCGCCTACCGCTTCCCGAAGCTCGGCGAGAAGGCGAAGCTGGTCGCGATCCCGACCACCTCGGGCACCGGCAGCGAGGTCACCCCCTTCGCGGTCATCTCCGACCCCGAGGCCGCGCGGAAGTACCCGCTCGCCGACTACGCGCTCACCCCGGACGTGGCCATCGTCGACCCGGTGCTGCCGATGGACCTCCCGGCCACGGTCACCGCCGATTCGGGCTTCGACGCCCTCACCCACGCCACCGAGGCGTACGTCTCGGCCTACGCCAACGACTTCACCGACGGCCAGTGCCTCCAGGCGATCAAGCTGATCTTCGAGAACCTGGAGGCCTGTGTGACGGAGGGCGCCAAGGCTCCCGAGGCCCGCGAGAGGATGCACAACGCGTCCACCATCGCCGGCATGGCCTTCGCCAACGCCTTCCTCGGCCTGGTCCATGCCATGGCCCACACCCTCGGCAACACCTTCCACGTCGCCCACGGCCGCACCAACGCGCTGCTGCTCCCGCACGTGATCCGGCACAACGGCACCGTCACCCACAAGGCCGTGCCGTGGCCGAAGGCCGAGGTCTACCGGGCCCCGGAGCGGTACCAGGAGATCGCACGGACGCTCGGCCTGCCGGCCGGGACCCCGGAGGAGGGCGTGGAGTCCTACGCCCGGGCGGTCGAGGAGCTCCGTACCCGGTGCGGCATCCCGGCCTCCTTCCGGGAGGAGGGCGTCGACGAGGCGGCCTTCCTCGCGGCCCTGCCGCAGCAGGCGATGAACGCCTACGCCGACCAGTGCGCGCCCGCCAACCCGCGGATGCCGATGATCGACGAGATGAAGGAACTGATGACCCAGGCGTACTACGGCGGGTAGGCCGCCGGCACGGACGAGGCCCCCGCCGCCCGGCGGGGGCCTCGCGCACGTCCGCGCTACGCCGGGGTCCCGCCCATCTCCGAGGCGATCGGCTCGGCCTTCGGCTTCCGCTTCACCGAGGACAGCACCAGGGTGACCGCGGCGCCGACGATCGCCCATACCGACAGGATCACCATCGAGGCGGTCATGCCGTTGCCCTTGAAGTACGCGATGGAACGCGCCGCCCAGGTACCCGCGCCCGGTGGCAGGTACGGGCCGATCGCCCGCCAGAACGGCGGCAGCATCGGCAGCGGGAAGGCGCCGCCCGCGCTGGGGTTGCCGGCGATCACGATGAGCAGGATCGCCAGGCCGATGCCGACGATCCCGAAGACGGACTGGAGGGCGAGGGTGGCGGCGCCGACGGCGAACACCACCAGGGTGCCCAGGCCCCACAGGGCCGCGATGCTGCCCGGCAGGGCGCCGAGGATCGGGCCGACGATGATCGCGCCGCCGAGGCCGCCGAGCGCCGCGTAGAGCGCGAGCACCCCGAGGCGGATGATCGCGCGCTCCCGGTTGGCCGGCCGCGAGCCCGCGCTGATCGCGAGGATCGCGGCACAGATGTAGCCGCCGACGCACCAGCCGATGACCAGGTAGAAGGCGGAGAGCCCGTTGAAGTCCTGGGAGGAGGACGGGGCCACGTCGACGGTCCGCACGAGACGCTGGTTGGCCGCCTCCAGCTTCGTGATCATCGCCTCCAGGGTCGCGGAGAGCACCTTTCCGCCGCCGGAGGCGACGAGCAGGGTGTCGGTGCGGCCCCGCGGGTCGACGATCAGGGCCCCGTCGATGTCCCGGTTCAGGATCTGGTCCCGCGCCTCGGCCTCGTCCGCGACCACGCGCGGGTCGAGGGGATCGCCGGGCAGCTCCTCCAGCCGGTCCTCGAGGACGGTGGCGGCCTGCCCGGGGGCGACCACGCCGAAGGGGACGTCCGTGGGCTTCGGATTGTGCAGGGCCCCGACGTACGAGGTGATGAACAGGAGCTGGAGGGCGAAGACGCCGACGACGAGCAGGGCGGCTCGGGGGGTGACGGCGCTTTTCAGTTCATCGACGAGGCTCATGCCCCCCAGGCTCCGGCGCAGCGGGTGTTTCCGCAGGTGGGGGCGCCTGAACGGGTTATCGCACAAACGTTCACCCAGGGCGGGAAGGCCGCCCCCGTCGGGCTGCCCGACCTCGACGAGACCGAACGCCTCGGCGCCGAACTCGGCATCCTCGGCATGGACGCCTCCCGCGGACCTCGCCGAACTGCGCGCCTCCGTCGTCCCGAACGAGGCCTCCCGGTCGGCGGTCGCCGAGGGCTCCTTCGACCCGACGGACGAGAAGGCCCGCCGGATCGAGGAGGTGGCGGACCGGGCCCGGGCGGAGTTCGGCCCGAGAGCGGTCCTCCCGGGCTCCCCGGCGGCCTGAAATGCCTCCCGACAGCGCTTCTTGACGACACATCACTTTTTACCGACGCGTAACTTCCCAGCCGAGGCTACCGATGCGTAGCTTGGCTGAAGCGCATCCCCACCGCGCATCCCCACTTGTGGTCCGGACCGCAGGGCACAGCACCCCCACCTTCCCCTTGAGCCGCAAGGAGATCGCCCGATGCTGCCCCGGATGTCCTCGAAGCCCTGGAAGAACGCCGTCAGAGCGCTGTCCGTCCTCCTGCTGACCGCCGCCGCCACCCTCGCACCGACCGCCGCCGCCTCCGCCGGAACGGAGACCGCCACCGCACCCAGCCGTGGCTGGAACGACTTCTCCTGCAAGCCGTCCGCCGCGCACCCGCGCCCCGTCGTCCTCGTCCACGGCACCTTCGGGAACTCCGTCGACAACTGGCTGGTCCTCGCGCCCTACCTGGTCAACCGCGGCTACTGCGTCTTCTCGCTCGACTACGGCCAGCTGCCGGGCGTGCCGTTCTTCAACGGACTCGGACCCATCGCCGCCTCCGCCGGGCAGCTCGACACCTACGTCGACCGGGTCCTCGCCGCCACCGGCGCCCCGAAGGCCGACCTCGTCGGACACTCGCAGGGCGGCATGATGCCCCGCTGGTACCTCAAGTTCCTCGGCGGGGCCGAGAAGGTGAACGCGCTCGTCGGGATCGCCCCCGACAACCACGGCACCACCCTGCTCGGCCTCACCAGACTCCTGCCGTACTTCCCCGGCGCCGAGGACCTGATCAGCTCCACGACCCCCGGCCTCGCCGACCAGATCGCCGGCTCGGCCTTCATCACCAAGCTCAACGAGGGCGGCGACACCGTCCCCGGCGTCCGCTACCACGTCATCGCGACCCAGTACGACGAAGTCGTCACCCCCTACCGCTCCCAGTTCCTCAGCGGCCCGAACGTCACCAACGTCCTCATCCAGGACAAATGCGCGCTCGACCTCTCCGAGCACGTGGCCATCGGCACGGTGGACCGCGTCACCTTCCACGAGGTCGCCAACGCCCTCGACCCGGCCCACGCCACCCCGACCACCTGCCTCTCGGTGATCGGCTAGCCCCTGCCCGGAAGACGGAACCAGGCGGGACCTTCCCGGAGAGGACCCAGGTGACCTGGCCCCGGGCCGAGGACCTGGCCCCGGGCCCAGGACCTGGCCCCGGGCCCAGGACCTAGCCCCGGACCCGGCGCCGGGCCGTCCCGAACAGCAACGCCGCACCGAGCAGCAGCACGGCGGCGCCACCGGCCGCGAGGAACGGCGTGGTGGCGCCGCCGCCCGTCTCCGCCAGCTCCACCCCGGAACCCGAACCGGCCGCCGAAGCGGGCGCGTTGGGTTCGGCGGCGGCCGTCTCCGACGGAGCGGGCTCGGCGGCGGCCGTCTCCGGACGGGTGGGCTCGGGGGCCGCCGCCGTCTCCTCCGCGCCGGTCGCCGCGTCGCCGTCCCCGTGCCCGCCGTGCTCGACCGAGGACTCGCCCGCGCCGGCCTCGATCTGCTCGTCGGTGGGCGCGGAGGCGGTAGGAGCCGGAGCCGTACCGCCCCCGTCCTGCCCGAACACCACGTCCGAGCAGGTGTAGAACGCCTCCGGGGAGTCCGACCGCTGCCAGATCGAATAGATCAGATGACGCCCGGACTTCCTCGGCACCGTCCCCCGGAACACGTAGTCGCCGTTCTCCATCCCCGGATCGGTCACCGTGGCGAACGGCTTCTCCTCCAGGTCCGACCACTTCAGCGGCTTCGTCGGGTCGTACCCGTCCTTCGTCACGTACAGCGCGAACGACCCCCTGTGCGGAGCCGTCCCCTTGTACCGGAACGTGTGCGCTCCCGCCGTCATCCGGCTCGCCGGCCAGTCGGCCCGCGCCAGGTCGAGCCCCCGGTACTTGTCGTTGCCCGCGCTGCACAGCTTGCCGTCCGGGATCAACCGCCGGTGCTGCCCCGCCGCGTTCGCGATGTTCACCGCGTTCCAGTCGTAGAACGCCTGCGTCCCGCTCGCCGCCACCGCGGCCTTGCACGCGGCCGACTTCGGCGCCTCCGGCCCCTCCGCGTAACACCCCGCCACCCGGCTCACCGGATCCGTCATCGAGCCGTGCGCGAAAGCGGGCGCGACGGCGAGACCCGACAGGACCAGAGCGGAGGTGGCGACTGCCGCGGCCGTACGGCGAGAGCTCATAGGGGGACAACTCCTTCACGAGGGTGGGTGTGGGGGGTTGCCGAGCAAACTAGCCGCGGACGAAGGACGGATGACGGCCTTTAGGGCCGCGTTAAGGCACAGGTAAGAGGGGCCTGAGGAACGTCAGCCCAGGTGCCGGTAGCGCCGCTCCGGGCGGCCCGTGCCGCCGTAGCGGAGGCTGACCTCGGCGCGGCCCGTCTGGGCGAAGTACTCGAGGTAGCGGCGGGCGCTCACGCGGGAGAGGGAACCCGCTTCGGCGCACTCGGTGGCGGACAGGCCCTCCGGGTGGGAGCGGAGGACGGAGTCGACGAGGTCGGCCGTGTGGGCGGCGAGGCCCTTCGGGAGTTCGCGGGAGCCGCGGGGGCGGGCGCCGAAGATCTGGTCGACGTCCTCCTGGCGGGCCTCGTCGAGCTCGTCGAGGCGGGTGCGGAGGGAGGCGACGTGGCGGAGCTGCTCGTGCAGGGCCGCCTGGCTGAAGGGCTTGATGAGGTAGTGCAGCGCCCCGGCGCGGAGGGCCGAGCGGATGGTGCCGACGTCCCGGGCGGCGGTGATGAAGAGCGCGTCCATGCCGAGACCGGCGGCGCGCAGCTCCCGCAGCACCCGGACCCCGTCCATGTCCGGCAGGAAGACGTCGAGGAGCACCAGGTCGGGGCGGAGGCGCTCGGCGGCCCGCAGGGCCTCGGCGCCGCTGTGCGCGACCCCGGACACGCGGAAGCCCGGCACGGCCGACACATAGCGGCAGTGCAGCTTGGCGACCATGAAGTCGTCGTCCACCACCAGCACGTTCGTCACGCCGACACGGTAGGTCCCGACCACAACGACCACAACGTCCGTTGATTGCGGAAGAGAGACAGCTTCTTCACGTACCGGCAACATGTGGGCCACCTCACACCCCCTATCCCTCTACCTGAGAGGCGGCTCCCGTGCGGTTGCGCACCCCCTTCGCCCTCCTCGGGGCGGCGCTGCTCGTGCTGGTGGGTCCCCCGCTGCTCAGTCCCGGCAGCGGCTCCGACACCGGCACCCGGATACCCGGCCTGCGCTTCATGGTCCCCAACACCCCCGGCGGCGGATACGACATCACCGCCCGCACCGCGGCCAAGAACGCCGAGGAAGCGGGCCTCACCGGCGACATCGAGGTCTTCAACCTGCCCGGCGCGGGCGGCACCGTCGGCCTCACCCGGCTCGTCGGCGAACGCGGCAACGGCCGCCTCGCCATGTCCATGGGCCTCGGCGTCGTCGGCGCCGTCCACACCAACAAGACCCCCAGGACCCTCGCCGACACCACCCCGATCGCCCGGCTCACCGAGGAGCAGGACATCGTGGTGGTCGGCAAGGACTCCCCGTACAAGACCATCCAGGACCTGCTCGCCGCCTGGAAGAAGGACCCCGGGAAGCTGCCCGTCGGCGGCGGCTCCTCGCCCGGCGGCCCCGACCACCTCGCCCCGATGCTGATGGCCCAGGCCGCCGGGATCGCCCCCAAGGACGTGAACTACGTCCCCTTCGACGGCGGCGGCGAACTCCTCGCCTCCATCCTGGGCGACAAGGTCGGCTTCGGCGTCTCCGGCGTCGGCGAGTACCTCGACCAGATCAAGGCGGGGGAGCTGCGCCTCCTCGCCGTCACCGGCCCGCAGCGGGTCCCCGGCCTCGACGCCCCCACGCTCCGCGAGGCGGGCCTCGACACCGAGTTCACCAACTGGCGCGGCATCGTCGCCCCGCCCGGTCTCTCCGACGCCGAGCGCGAGAAGCTCGTGGGACTGGTGACGGAGCTGCACGACTCCCCGCAGTGGCGCGAGTCGCTGAAGACCCACGGCTGGAACGACGCCTTCCTGCCCGGCGACGAGTTCGGCGCCTTCCTCACCGAGCAGGACCGGCGGGTCGGCTCCGTCCTGAAGGAGCTCGGCCTGTGACCACCACGCTCAAGAGCCTGCTGCGCGGGCGGTCCGAACTCGGCGTCGGCGCCCTGCTCCTCCTCCTCGGCGTCCTCGTCCTCACCGACGCCCTCACCCTCGACGCCGACGTCACCGGCCGCGGCCCCGTCGGGCCCGCCACCGTCCCCCTCGTGGTCGGCTGCGGTCTCCTGATCGTCGCCGTCCTCCTCACCGTCGACGTCCTGCGCGGCGGCCGCGGCGAGGCCGAGTCCGGCGAGGACGTCGACCTGACGGAACCCGCGGACTGGCGCACGGTCCTGCTCCTCGCCGGAGTCTTCCTCGCCTTCGCCGTCCTCATCGGCCCCCTCGGCTTCCCCGTCGCGGGCGCCCTCCTCTTCTGGGGTGCGGCGTACGCCCTCGGCAGCCGGCACCTCCACCGCGACCCGCTGATCGCGGCCGGCCTCTCGCTCCTCACCTACGCCGTCTTCGACAAGCTGCTCGGCGTCCCGCTGCCCGGCGGCCCGCTGATGGGAGTGATCTGACCCGTGGATTCCCTGAACTCCCTGATCGACGGCTTCGGGACCGCCCTCACCCCGGTGAACCTGCTGTGGGCCGCGATCGGCGTGCTCCTCGGCACGGCCATCGGCGTCCTGCCCGGCATCGGCCCGGCGATGGCCGTCGCCCTGCTGCTCCCGGTGACGTACGGACTCGAACCGACCGGCGCCTTCATCATGTTCGCCGGCATCTACTACGGCGCCATGTTCGGCGGCTCCACCACGTCGATCCTGCTCAACACCCCGGGGGAGAGCGCCGCCGTCGTCGCGGCCATCGAGGGGAATCCGATGGCCAAGACGGGGCGGGGTGCCCAGGCGCTCGCCGCGGCCGCCATCGGTCACTTCGCCGGCGGCATGATCGGCACGATCCTGCTCGTCGTCCTCGCCCCGACCGTCGCCGCGCTCGCCGTCGACATCGGCGCCCCCGACTACCTCGCGCTCATGGTCCTCGCCTTCATCGCGGTGACCTCGGTCCTCGGCTCGTCCCGCATCCGCGGCCTCGCCTCCCTCCTCATCGGTCTGACGATCGGCCTGGTCGGCCTCGACCAGATGACCGGACAGCAGCGCCTCACCTTCGGCTCGCTCCAGCTCGCCGACGGCGTGGACGTCGTGATCGTCGCGGTCGGCCTCTTCGCCATCGGCGAGGCCCTGTGGGTCGCCGCGCACCTGCGCCGCACGGCCGGCGAGGCCATTCCGGTCGGCCGCCCCTGGCTGGGCGGGGACGACGTCCGGCGGACCTGGAAGTCCTGGCTGCGCGGCCCCCTCATCGGCTTCCCGTTCGGCGCGATCCCTGCCGGCGGCGCCGAGATCCCGACGTTCCTGTCGTACGTCACGGAGAAGCGGCTCTCGAAGCACAAGGAGCAGTTCGGCAAGGGCGCCATCGAGGGCGTCGCCGGACCCGAGTCGGCGGCCTCGGCCTCCGCGGCCGGCACCCTCGTCTCCATGCTGACCCTGGGCCTGCCCACGACCGCCGTCGCCGCCGTGATGCTGGCCGCGTTCCAGCAGTACGGCATCCAGCCCGGCCCGCTGCTCTTCGAGCGGGAACCGGAACTGGTCTGGGGCCTGATCGCCTCGCTGTTCGTCGGCATGGTGCTGCTGCTCGCGCTCAACCTGCCGCTCGCGCCGGTCTGGGCCAAGCTGCTGCGCATCCCGCGCCCGTACCTGTACGCCGGCATCCTGTTCTTCGCCGCCGTCGGGGCGTACGCGGTGGGAGGCGAGGCGCTCGACCTGGTCGTCCTGCTCGTCATCGGCCTGCTCGGCCTCGGGATGCGGCGCTACGGCCTGCCGGTGCTGCCGGCGGTCATCGGCGTCATCCTCGGCCCGGCCGCCGAACAGCAGCTGCGGCGCGCCCTCCAGATCAGCGACGGATCGCTGACGGGCCTGGTGAACACGCCGTTCGCGATCACCGTGTACGCGGTCGTCGTGATCCTGCTGGCCTGGCCGCTGCTGAGGAGGGCGATCACCCGGCGCACCCCGCACTGACCGTACGACGGTATGCGCGCCCGCTGTCCAACTCGCCCCCGATGGGGTGAGTTTCGGACAGCGGGCGGCTTGATCCGGTATCCCTGGCGGGCAGCACCATCCCCCCACGTTCCGAAGGGACCCCGCTCATGCGCGTCCGTATCGCCCTCGTCGCAGGCGCCCTGCTCGCCGCCGCCGTCGCCCCCCTCGCCCACGCGGAAGAGGCCGACAGCCTCTCCATCGACGGACACGGCACCGTCGCCTCCGACGGCACGGTGAGCCTGTCCGGCACGTACCGCTGCATCGACGACAGCGCCGGCCCCGTCTTCGTCAGCGCCACCCTCGTCCAGGGGGACCACTCCGCCGGCATCGGCGGCACCCAGGCCGTCTGCGACGGCCGCGACCACACGTGGGTCAACACCTCCGTCGTGAAGGAACCCGCCTACCAGGCAGGCGCCGCCCAGGTCCGCGCCCACCTCATGCAGCTCACCACCGGCGAGATGGGCCTGCCGACGCCCGCCTTCCTCGCCTCCGAGGACTCGGGCGTCGAACTGAGCTGAGCCGTACGGGGCCCGGAACCGGGCGCGTACGCCGGCCCTAGTGCAGCAGGTCGATCAGGCCCTGACGGCCGAGCAGTTCGAGCTCGTCGAGGGCCACCACGGCACGGGCCGCCGCCTCCGGGTCGGAGGCGGTGAGGCCGCTCGCCGCGAACTCGTCCTCGTCGAGCCGCAGGACCTCGCTGCCGTCCGCCGACACCCACAGGTCCAGGTCCAGGTCCTCGACCACCACCCCCGAGCCGTCGATCACGGCCGGACGGGTGATGTCGCAGTACCACCCCTTGAGGGCGCCCTCGGCGGACCACACCTCCTTGACCGTGAACCAGCGGTCGCTCCAGTAGTGCTCCACGAAGACGTCACCCGGCTCGAACCGCACGAAGCCGAAGTCCCGCACGCCCTCGGCCGCCCACGGGGCACGCACCGAGAGCCGGGCGCCGTCCTCGGTGAGCACCTCGGCCGGGTAACGGATCTTCGTCCGGCCCGCCTTCGTCAGGGTGACCTCAACCGATCGTCCGGACATGCCGTACCTCCCGCACCGCGATCTCGTACCCGAACCACTTGTTGATCGCCAGCATCGGCTCGTTCCCGGTGTCGTTCCCGGTGAAGGCTTCCGTGCAGCCCGCCGCACGGGCCCGGTGCAGCGACGCGTTCTTGACGAGCTTGGCGAGCCCGCGGCCCCGGAACGCGGGCGAGGTGCCCGTCATCCCCGAGCAGTACCGGCCGAGACCGTCCGTCTGCGCCGCGCTGAACGCCGCCGGGACACCGTCCACCACCGCGACCGTCGTCAGCGCCCGGTCGAGCAGCGGATGCTCCCAGGTGGTCGCCCGCCAGTGCGCGTAGTCGTCCATCTCCATGCCCACGTCGCCCGGCTCGTCGGCCGTCGTCACCGCGTCCAGCTCGAACAGCGGCCGCGGATCGGCCGCGAAGTCCTCCGCCGTGAGCAGCTCGACACCGGCCGGTGGCGCCTGGAGCGGCGGCAGCGCCGCGGTGGTGAGGTCGAGCCGCAGGAAGTAGGCCGAACGGCTGGGGGAGTACCCCCGACGCCCGGCCCAGGCGAGGTCCTCGGGCGTGTCCAGGACCCAGCTGTACAGGGTCCGCGCGCCCCGCTCGGCGAGGTGCTCCTCGGCGGCGCGCAGCAGCAGCCCTCCGGCGCCCCGCCCCAGGTGCGCGGGGTCCACGTACACGTTGACGGAGCCGACGCCGGGCTCCGGGGCGTCGTGGGCGATCCGCACCTGCGCGGTACCGATGATGCCGCCGTCGTCGGTCACCGCCACGAGCGGACGCTCGTGGCCCGCGGGGTGGGCGTGCGCCCATTCGAACGCGAACTGCTCGGCGGTCGCGAGCATGAACGGGAGCGCGGCACGGCGGACCCGGGCGAAGCCTTCGGCGTCCCCTGCCGTCACATCACGGACGATCACAGTCATGGGGCCGCACGCTACGGGCCGGGGGTGCGCCGCCGCCTCCCATTTTCCGGCGGGGTGAGGGCAGAATCGGCGGGGTGACACTCACCATCGCCGTGGACCACGAATCCACCACCGCTCCGTACGAACAGCTGCGTGCCCAGATCTCGGAGCGGGCCCGGTCGGGCAGACTGCCGGTCGGATACAAGCTGCCGACGGTACGAGGGCTCGCGGAGCAGCTGGGCCTCGCAGCGAACACGGTCGCCAAGGCGTACAAGGCGCTGGAGGCGGACGGGGTCATCGAGACGCGCGGGCGGCACGGGACCTTCGTCGCGGCCGCCGGCGACGCCGCCAGCCGCCGGGCCGCCACCGCCGCCGCCCAGTTCGCCGAGGAGGCCCGCCGCCTCGGCCTCAGCCGTGAGGCGGCGGAAGCGGCGCTGAACGAGGCGCTCCGCGCCGCCTACGACAGCTGAGACGTCGCGGGATCCGCGTGTACCGGCCCTCCGGGGCCGGGACCTCCGGCACCGGCCTCTACAGGTACAGTCCCGCACCCGCCGTGCGGGGCTCCGGGAGTTCCGCGGGGGGCGTGCCGCGGCGCAGCGCGAACAGTTCCGCCAGCGTCGCGCCCTCGCGCGGCACGTCCTCCTCGCGCCCGAGCCACGCCACCGACTCCGTCCGGGTCAGCGGCCCGACCTCGATGCGGGCCAGGCAGCGGCCCGGACGGACCACGGCCGGGTGCAGCCGCTCCAGGTCCTCGTTGGTGGTGACGCCGACCAGGACGTTGCGCCCCTGCCCGAGCAGACCGTCCGTCAGGTTGAGCAGCCGCGACAGGGCCTGCCCCGCCGTGTGCTTCGCCTCGCCCCGGATCAGCTCGTCGCAGTCCTCCAGGAGCAGCAGCCGCCACCGCCCCTTCGCCGTGCCCTCGTCCTCGCCGATGGCGATGTCCATCAGATAGCCGACGTCGTTGAAGAGCCGCTCCGGGTCGAGCACGCAGTCCACCTGGCACCAGTCGCGCCACGACCGGGCCAGGGTCCGCAGCGCGGACGTCTTGCCCGTCCCCGGCGGCCCGTGCAGCAGCAGCAGCCGGCCGGCGATGGAGTCCGGGGTCACCTTCATGAGGCGGTCCATGGAATCGGCCACCTTCGCCGAGTAGTTGGGCCGAACCTCCTCCCACGTGCCCGCGCTGATCTGCCGGGTGGTCCGGTGCGGGCCGCGCCGGGGAGACACGTACCAGAATCCCATCGTCACGTTCTCGGGCTGCGGCTCCGGCTCGTCCTTCGCGCCGTCCGTGGCCTCCTTGAGGATCCGCTCCGCCAGCTCCGCGTCGGCGGCCGTCACGGTGACGTCCGCACCCCGGTTCCAACGCGAGATCAGCAGCGTCCAGCCGTCGCCCTCGGCGAGCAGGGCGCTGCGGTCGTCGTCCTTCGCGGCCCGCAGCACTCGGGCGCCCGCCGGGAGCAGCGTCGCCTCGGGCTTCACCCGGTCCACGGTGGTGCTGTGCGAGTGGGGCTGCTCGCCGGTCGCGAAGCGGCCGAGGAACAGCGCGTCGACGACGTCCGACGGCGAGTCGCTGTCGTCGAGGTTGAGCCGGATCGGCAGCGACCGCTGCGGCTCGGACGGTTCCGGTGGGGTGTCAGCCATGGCGCCCATGATCCGGCAACCGGGCATTCCGTGCACCGGGTTTTGAACGGGACGTTCCCCCCGGTCGCCGACATGGCCGTACGCCGTGACGACGTGCCCACCGGCCCGCCCCACGCGGCCCGTCCGGGCGTCACGTCAGATCCAGTGGCCCCGCACCGCGCCGCGGGCGCGTCGCGCCAGCGCGTAGCCCTTCGTCATGGCCCGGTCCGCCGCGAAGTTCCGTGCGACGGCCCGGCCCTCCACGAGCCGGGTGAACTCCTCGATGCCGGTGGACCGGCGCACGGTCACCCGCTCCAGGGCGTACGGCCCCTGGCGGCGGCGGGCCAGCGCGTTGCCGACGGCGAGCGCCTGCGCGAACCCGGCCTCCCGGACCGCGTGGCGGACCCGGCGGCTGGAGTACCCGTACGGGTACGCGAAGGAGGCCGGGGCGGTCCCGAGCTCCTCGCCGACGATCTCGTGGCAGCGCAGCGCCTCGAAGCGCAGCCGCCGCTGGTCGAGCTGGTCGAGCTGCGGGTGGGTGTGGCTGTGCCCGCCGATCTCGGTGCCGGCGTCGGCCAGTTCGCGCACCTGCGACCAGTCGAGCATCGTGTCGAGCGCGCCGCCCTCGTCGTGCTTCCCCCGGAGCCAGCCCGTGGAGACGAAGACGGTGCTCGCGAAGGAGTGCTTGGCGAGCACCGGCAGCGCGTGCCGGTGCACGCCCTCGTAGCCGTCGTCGAAGGTGACGAGGAGCGGCCGGGCCGGCAGCGGTCCGCCGGAGCGCCAGGCCGCGGCGAGCCCGGCGGTCGTCAGCGGAGTGAACCCGCGCTCGGCGACCACCTCCATCTGTGCCGCGAAGGCCTCCGGCGTGACCGACAGGCCCAGGACGGCGGGTGCCGGGTCCCGGTCGACGGCGTGGTACATCAGGATGGGCACGGCGGCCCGCGCCCCCTCCGCCTCGGCCACGGTCACGCGACGACTCCTTCCGCACCCCGCGCGGCTTCGCGCACGGACCCGGTGCCGTCCGCCGCTCCGGGCGCCGCTCCGGGCACCGGTTCGATGGGGCCCCAGGAGAACGTGGTCCCGCCCCGCCGGGCCCGCAGCTGTCCGAGCGCGTACCCGCCGGCCGCGAGGGTCACACCGGTGAGGATGGCCCCGGCGCGGCCCGCGCCGCCGGATCGGCCGCGCAGCGCGTCGGCCGCGCCCCGGAGCACGCCGGCGGGCAACACCCGGGTCGTGTAGCGCCGTTCGGACTCCAGGCCCTTCTGCGTACCGACGCTCCGGGCGACCAGGGCCTTGGAGAGGCCTTCGGCGTACACCCGGGTGCGGAAGTAGCCGAAGCGCTCGCGGGCGGCGGGCACCTTGTGGTGGATGACCGCGCGGTCGTCGATGAGCAGGATCGCCCGGGGCAGCGCCTTGGCGAGCCTGATGCACAGCTCGGTCTCCTCGCAGCCGAGGGGCCGCCGGTCGCCGTCCCGGCCGATGCCGGTGGCGAAGCCGCCCGCCGCGTCGAAGGCCGTGCGGCGGAAGGAGGCGTTGCCGCCGAGCACGTTGCGCACCGGGACCCGGCCCGGGGGCAGGCCCCGGTACGTGCAGCCGACGACCCAGTCGAACTCCTCCGGGAACCAGGCGGGACGGCGTCCGGAGGCCCAGGCGGGCAGGGTGCGCCCGCCGACGGCCATCACGCGGGGGTCGTCGTAGGCGGCGGCGAAGTGCCGGAGCCAGTCCCGCTCGGCGACGGCGTCGTCGTCGAGGAAGGCCACGAGATCGCCGCGGGCGGCGGCGATTCCGGTGTTGCGGCCGGCGGAGAGGCCGCGGGGGCCCGCGTTGGCGAGCACCCGCACCTCCCCGCGGAGCCGCTCGTCCGCGTACTCCTCGGTGAGCCGGGAGAGCAACCGCTCGTTGTGGTCGACCACGAGCAGCGTCTCCAGCGGCGGCAGCGACTGTTTCCGGACGGAGTCGACGGCGGCGAGGATGTCCTCCCACCGCTCCTCCGTGTAGACGCAGATCACCACCGAGAAGCCCCGCGGGGTCGTGCTGTCGCTCAAGACGTCTCTCCCCGGGGGACGTTGACCGAGAACGCGGCGGGCCGTCGACGGGCCGACCGGCTGACGGCCTTCTCCTTGAGGATGACCTTGAGGACGCGGATCCCGTCGCGTACGGCGTTGAGGTTGCTCACGCCGTGAATGCGCAGGTACTCGTGGCTCGGCACTTCCTGCACCTTGAGACCGGCCTTGACGACCCGGATGTTGATGAGCGTCTCGATCTCGAATCCGGTGCAGTCGAGGGTGATCTTGTCGAGGCAGTGGCGCCAGAAGGCGTTGTATCCGTAGCAGAGGTCGGTGTAGCGGGCGCCGAACTTGCGGTTGACGAGGGTGCAGAGCGCCCAGTTGCCCAGTCGGCGAATGGTCGTCATGTCGTCGGTGCCGCCGCCGTTGGCGAAGCGGGAGCCCTTGGCGAAGTCGGCGCCCCCGACGAGGGCGGAGACGTAGGAGACGATCTCCTGGCCGTCGGCGGAGCCGTCCGCGTCGACCATCACGATGATGTCGCCGGTGCAGGCGGCGAAGCCGCTGATGAGGGCGTCGCCCTTGCCCTTGCCGACCTGCTTCACGACCTTGACGTCCGGCCGGAGTTCACGCGCGACGTCGACGGTGCTGTCGGTGGAATTTCCGTCGACGAGGACGACTTCGTGAATCCAATCCGGCAGCGTCTTGAAGACGTACGGAAGATTTTCTGCCTCGTTCATCGCGGGAATGACGACGCTCACCGGCGGAGTGATCGCCAAATGCGAGGTGATGGCCCGGTACTGGGCTGCTATTCGACTCGGCTCGGTCATTTCTTGGCCCGTGACGGCCGGGCGCAGGAACGAGCTCATGGGTCCGATTTCCCTCTCGTCCGGTGGGCGGCCCACCCCTTGGGCCGCCCGGTGGTCTATCCGGTTCGAAAGGGGGGTTCCCGCCCGCCCGTACGGAATCGAACTCCGTGCAGGATCGGCGAGTTGGCATGACTGGCCGCGCGGTACCCGCGACTCGGCGCACGTTCGAACACCGAGCACGGCACCCCCCTACCGCGCCTCGCACCGGGTCCACCGCGTCGCCAGGCCCTCCCCAGAGCCGCTTTGCGTGATGGATCGGTGCGAGTGAGATGTACGACGGTATTGATGAATGGGACTGTATGGCAAGTCCCGGATCTGTGGCCCCGTTTTCCGCACATTGGCGAAGCTTCGCCGATCGGATACGCGAGCCTCTCGATCGGATTCGATCAATCCGTTTAATCGCGGCGAACGGTGGGGCGGGACCGTACTTCTGTGGATTGTTGTGCGAATGTGTCGCGATCCCGTTCGGTCACGGCGCGGGAGCGGAAGTTCCGGTTCCTGGAGTGGCCGGATCTCGACGGTTGCTGACGGAGGATCGGCCGCCGTTCATCCCCAGTTTTGACATGAACACTTCCGGTACGGGCGATCCGATGCTACTACCTGGTAGCGCAGAGATCCTGCTACAGGGAGGTTCCATGAGACTGTCCCGATTCACCGCGCTCTCGTCCTCGCTCCTGCTCGGCGCCGTCCTCGCCCTCACCGGGGCGAGCGCCGCGCAGGCCGCCGAGACCGCCGCACTCGACTATGTGGCGCTTGGCGACTCGTACTCATCCGGCGTAGGCGCCGGCAGTTACGACAGCGCCAGCGGCGACTGCAAGCGCTCCACGAAGGCGTACCCGGTGCTGTGGAAGAACGCGAACGCCCCCTCGTCGTTCGCCTTCACCGCCTGCTCGGGCGCCCGAACGGGTGATGTGACCGCCAATCAGCTCGGGCCCCTCTCGGCCGCCACCGACCTGGTGTCCATCACGATCGGGGGAAATGACGCCGGTTTCGCCGACGTCATGACGACCTGTGTGCTCCAGTCCGAGTCCACCTGTATCAATCGTGTGAATCAGGCCAAGAGTTACGTGGACACCACGCTTCCCGGCAAGCTCGACTCCGTCTACACGGCCATCAGGGGCAAGGCCCCCGCCGCGCGCGTGGTCGTCCTCGGCTACCCGCGCTTCTACCAGCTGAGCGGCAGCTGCATCGCCGGCCTCAGCGAGGGCGAGCGCAGCGCCATCAACGGCGCCTCCGACTACCTCAACGCCGCCGTCGCCAAGCGCGCCGCCGACCACGGCTTCGCCTACGCCAGCGTCGTCCCGGCCTTCACCGGACACGAGATCTGCTCGGGCTCCGCCTGGCTGCACAGCGTCAACTGGCTCAACATCGGCGAGTCCTACCACCCGACCGCCGCCGGCCAGTCGGGCGGCTACCTGCCCTCCTTCAGGGGCGCGGTGTAACCGGGCCCTCGCCCGTGGCGCCGGATCCGGCCGGAGCGGTGCTCGTCGCCCCGCCCCCACCCGGACCGGCGCCCGAACCGTCGTCCCGCACCGCCTGATACGTCAGCGCCCCCGCGATCAGCAGAGCCCCGACGAGCCCGGCCACCAGGACGTGCCCCCGCCGGGGCGCACCCGCCCGGGCGGCCCGGGGCCGGGACGGGGTCTCGGCGGGTCCGGGGGAGGGGGCGGGTCCGAGGCCTGAACTGTCCGCGTCGCCCGGTCCGCCGGCCGGCCTGCCTCCCGGTCCGTTCTCCCGTCCGTCCTCCGATCCGCGGGCCGCGGAACCTCCGCGAGCCGTACGGCCGTTGCCGGTTCCTCCGCCCGCGGGACGTGCGGGCCGCGGCGACACTCCGCCCAGTCGCCCCAGCTCCCGCTCGATGCGGTCCGCCGCACCCGGCGAGGCGACGCCCTCGCCGCCCGGCGGCTCCTCGCCCAGCAACTCCTCGATCAGAGCGCCCAGGGGGCCCGTCCGGTGGCCGGCCGTCGCGTCGAGCAGGGCGCCGAGCGACCGCAGGTCCGCGGCCTCGCCCGCCTCGCCCGTCGTGCCCGCGGCACCGCCGCTCGAGCCGCTGCCCGGACCGGCGGGCGGACGGGCGCCCGGACCCGCGCCCGGGTCGGTGCCGAAGCCCGTGACGACCACCCGTCCGTCGTTCCCGAGCAGGACGTGCTCGGGTGCCACGCCCCGGTGCGGGACGCCCGCCTCCCGGGCCGCGCGCAGGGCGCCGAGTACCTGGAGGCCGACGCGCGCGGCCTCGCGCGGGGCCAGGGGGCCGCCCGCTTCGAGGGTCTCGGCGAGCGTGAGGCCGCGGACCAGTTCCATCACGACCCAGGGCCGGCCGTCCTCGGTGGCGACGCCGTGGACCGTCACCACGGCCGGGTGGGAGAGCCGCGCGGCCGCCCGCGCCTCGCGCTCGCGGCGCGCGTACAGGAGGGGGACGTCGTCGGCGGGGACGCCGTCCGGGAGCCGGAGCTCCTTGAGGGCCACCTCGTGCCCGCGCGTCTCGTCCAGGGCACGCCAGACGGTGCCCGTCGCCCCCTCGGCGAGGACGTCCAGAAGCCGGTAACGACCCGCGATCACCGTCATGGACCCACGGTAGCCCGAGGGGCGTCCTCCTGCCCCCGGTCCGTCGGCGGGAGCGCTGTGGCGATCTTGGTGTCGGAGATCACATCGGCCTCCGTGGCCATGGAGGCGGGTCGGGAGTGCAGGATGGTTCGTGACGGTTCGGCAGGTGTTCGAGTGCTGTCCAACTCGCCCTGGAATCAGATGGATTCGGACAGTGACCGTCAACCCCCGTACGGGTGCGGTGAATCCCGTCGGCGGGATACACGCGTGTGACGGTGGGGCGATAGGGTTAACCTGCCCGGGCCGGGTGCCCTTGTACGGGTGGGGAGTGACATGGAACAGATAGCAATGCGCAGCAGGCCGCGAGTGCCTGCCATCACCTGCGGGAGCAGTGCGACCAGTTCGCGACTCGACCGCCATCTCGCGGTGCTCGGCGGCCCCGCCGTGCCCCAGCGCGAGGTGGCCGAGGCGACGCTGCTGATGCGGGAACTGACGGCGCGTACGCACGAGCCGGCGGTGCACGGTCACCGCAGCCGCAGCGCGCGGGTCTCCCTCTTCGCCCCGCTCCGCCGACTCCGCCGCTCGCTCTTCGGCGCGCGCCGCTAGCGAACCCCGGGGCCGCCCGACCGGCCCCGACCGCGACTTCGCCGGACGTGTCCCCGCCCGTCCGGCGTTCAGTCGTGTCCGGAGCGCCGTGGCGTCCGTGCGGCCCGTACCCGGTTCCCCGTCAGGCGATCACGCCGGTGCTCCGCAGCTCCTTCAGCTCCGCCTCCGTCACCCCGAGTCCGGTGAGCACGGTGTCGGTGTCCTGCCCGAGGGCCGGGATCCGGTCCATGCGCGGCTCCGGCGCGTCCGGGAAGACGATCGGCGGCAGCAGCGAGCGCAGCGGTCCGACCGGTGACTCCACCTCCCGCCAGCGGTCCCGGGCCGTCAGCTGGGGATGGTCGGCGAGCTCGGCCACCGAGTTGAGGCGGGCGCAGGCGATGCCCGCCGCGTCGAGCCTTGTCAGGGCCTCGGCGGCCGTCAGCGGGGCCAGCGCCTCCGCCACGACGGCGTCCGTCGCCCCGCGTCGCGCCACCCTCGCCGTGTTGGTCGCGAACGCCGGGTCGTCGGCGAGACCGGGTCGGCCGAGTACCTGCTCGGCGAGCCGCCGCCACTCCCGGTCGTTCTGCACCGAGAGCAGCACCAGGCCCCCGTCGGCCGTCGGATAGGCGTCGTACGGGGCGATGACCGCGTGCGCGAGTCCCGTACGCGCCGGGGCGGCGCCCCCGTGGGTCCCGTGGTGCAGCGGATGCCCCATCCACTCGGCCAGCGAGTCGAGCAGGGACACCTCCACCGGACCGCCCCGGCCGGTGGTGCCGCGCCGGACGAGTGCGGCGAGGACGCCCGAGAAGGCGTACATCCCGGCCGCGATGTCGGCGGCCGGGATCCCGGACTTGACCGGCTGCTCCGGGGTGCCGGTCACCGACACCAGGCCCGCCTCGCACTGGACGAGCATGTCGTACGCCCGCTTGTGCGCGTACGGTCCCGCCGCCCCGTACCCCGAGATGTCCACGGCGATCAGCCGCGGGTGCGCGGCGCAGAGCGAGGCGGCGTCGAGACCGAGCCGGGCCGCGGCCCCCTGTGCGAGGTTCTGGACGAAGACGTCCGCGCCGGCCACCATCCGCCGCACGAGGGCGAGGCCCCTGGGGTCCTTGAGGTCGACGGCCACGGACCCCTTGCCGCGGTTGCACCACACGAAGTGGGAGGCGAGGCCGCGCGCCGCCGTGTCGTAGCCGCGGGCGAAGTCCCCGCCGTCCGGACGCTCGATCTTGACGACACGGGCGCCGAGGTCGGCGAGCTGCCGGGTGGCGAACGGGGCGGCGACGGCCTGTTCGACGGCGACGACCGTGACCCCTTCGAGGGGAAGTGGCTGGGTGCTCATGACAGCCCTGCCTACCCTGCCGGCGAGGCTCTTGTCATCAGGGGACACGTCACGCGGGGCCGGTCCGGAGCACGGACGGGAGCGGACGGGGTACGGACGCCGGTGCCCGCCCGCGGCGTTCAGCGGCGGGCGTACCTGCGGACCGCGAGCGGGGCGAAGACGGCGATGAGGCCCCCCGACCAGAGCAGCGCCCCGGCGACCGGGTGGGCCACCGGCCAGGCCGCGTCCACCGGGACGGGCGCGTTGCCGAAGAGGTGGCGGACCGCCGTCGTGACGGCCGAGATCGGGTTCCACTCGGCGAGCGTCCGCAGCCAGCCGGGCATGCCGCCGGTCGGGATGTACGCGTTCGACAGCAGCGGCAGCATGAAGGTCGCGCTGCCCAGCTGGCCGGCCGCCTCCTCGCTCCGCGAGGCCAGGCCGAGGAGGATGCCCACCCAGGTCGTCGCGAAGCGGAAGAGGAGCAGCAGACCGAAGGCGCCCAG
Source organism: Streptomyces wedmorensis (assembly GCF_000716445.1). Classification (GTDB taxonomy): domain Bacteria; phylum Actinomycetota; class Actinomycetes; order Streptomycetales; family Streptomycetaceae; genus Streptomyces; species Streptomyces wedmorensis. Next base: position 31,599 of record NZ_JNWK01000036.1, on the reverse strand, counting down.
GGCCCGGAGGGGCGTGCCCTCGATCCGCCAGCCCATGGCGAGCCCCACCAGGATCAGCGGGACCGTGCCGACCGCGCTCGCCACCAGGTCGGCCAGCGCCTGTCCGAGCGGGACGGCGGACCGGCTGATGGGGAGGGTGCGGAAGCGGTCCATGACGCCCCGGTGGGAGTCCTGAGCGGCCTGGAACATGCCGGTCATGAGGCCGCCCGCCGCCGTCGCGACCAGCATTCCGGGCACCAGGAAGGCCCGGTACTCCTCGCCGGGCGTGGCGAGCGCGCTGCCGAAGACGTACCCGAAGAAGAGCAGGAAGACGATCGGCATCGTCTGCGTCATGACGGTGATCGCGGGCGCGTGCCGGATCCGCTGGAGGTGACGGCCGAGTACGGCGGTCCCGTCGTGGGCGAGGGCGTTCACGCGACGAGCTCCTTCCGGTCGGTGAGGCGCAGGAACACCTCGTCGAGGGTGGGCGGACGCAGTGAGGCGTCGATGATGTGGACCCCGGCCGCGTCGACCGCGCGGACGATGCGGGGGAGGGTGAGCGTGGTGTCCGTGGTGACCGCGCCGACCGCGCGCCGCCCGGCGTCCAGGGCCGGAGCCGAGCCGGTCAGCCGGTCGAGGACGGCCGCGGCCGCTTCGAGGGACGACGGGTCGGCGACGACCACCTCGGCGTAGCTGCCGACGAGCGCCTTGAGTTCGGCCGGTGTGCCGCGCTGTGCGGCACGCCCTTCGTCGATCAGCACGATGTCGTCGGCGAGCTGGTCGGCCTCCTCCAGATACTGCGTGGTCAGCAGCACGGTGGTGCCCTGGGACGCCAACTCCCTTACGGCGTCCCAGATCCCGTTCCGGCTGTGCGGGTCGAGACCGGTCGTGGGCTCGTCGAGGAAGAGCACCCGCGGCGGCACCAGCAGGCTGGCGGCGAGGTCGAGGCGGCGCCGCATGCCGCCGGAGTAGGTCCGGGCGGGCCGCCCGGCGGCGGCGGTCAGGCCGAACCTCTCCAGGAGCTCGTCGGCGCGGGAGCGCGGGGCGCGCAGCAGCTTCGCGAAGAGGCGCAGGTTCTCGGCGCCGGTGAGGTCGCCGTCGACGGAGGCGTACTGCCCGGTGACCGCGATCCGCTTCCGTACTCCCGCCGGGTCGCGGACCACGTCGTGGCCGGCGACCAGCGCGCTGCCCGCGTCGGGCGTGACCAGGGTGGTGAGGACGCGGACGGCGGTCGTCTTGCCGGCGCCGTTGGGGCCGAGGACGCCACAGACCGTTCCCTCGGGGACGGCGAGGTCGAGGCCGCGGAGGGCGTGGACGTCGCCGTATCGCTTCCGCAGGCCTTCACTAAGTACAGCGTACGTAGTCGTCATGGCGCGACCATACCCCACTACGTACGGTGTACGTAACTACGATGGAGGGCGAGGTGATGATCCATGGCGGGCCGAGCGGCCGAACCGGAAGTGATCTGGGCGCGCCCCGAGCGCACGGGCCGCGGCCCCAGACCGGCGTACAGCCGGCGTGACGTCGTGGACGCGGCCGTCCGCATCGCCGACGCCGACGGCATCGACGCCGTCTCCATGCGCCGCGTCGCCGCCGAGATCGGCTGCGGCACCATGTCGCTCTACAACTACGTCCCCCGCAAGGAGGACCTGTACGAGCTGATGGTCGACGCGGTCAGCGGCGAGTACGAGCTTCCCGAGGAGCCCAGCGGCGACTGGCGCGCCGACATGACCGCGATCGCCTACCAGAGCCGCGCCCTCATGTACCGACACCCCTGGCTGCCCCGGGTGATGACCACCGCCTACGGCCTCAGCCCCAACGCCCTGCGCTTCCTGGAATGGTGCCTGGGCTGCCTCACGCCCCTGGACGTGCCCGCCGGACTGAAGATGCAGCTGATCGCCATGGTCAACGGCACGGTCATGGCGACCGTCGCCAACGAACAGGCCGTCGCCGAGCGGGCCCGCGGACTGCCCTGGTCCGAGGCGGAGGAGCAGGCGGTACGCGGCGCCTACCTCATGGGGCAGGTGGCGAGCGGACGCTACCCGCACCTCGCCGGGCTGCTCGCCGAGGCCCCCGCGGCCCCCGTCGACGCGGAGGAGATCTTCGCGATGACCATCGCCCGCCTCCTGGAGTCCTTCGCGCCGCCGGCCGAGGCAGCGCGCGTCACAGGAGCATGAACTGCCCCTCCGGACCCTCCTCCTGGTGGTCCAGCACGGACGCCGGGCGGCGGGCGCGGTCCGGCGGCGGCAGGACCCCGGCGGCGCGGAGGACCGCCGCTCCGATGCTTCGGGGGGCCGGTGCCGTCGGTGCCGTTCGAGTGGGTCCGGTGGGTCCGGGAGCTTCGGTGGTTCCTGCGTCTTCGGTGGTTCCCGTGGTCCCTGTTCCTTCGGCGGGCGGTGCCGTGCGCTCGGCCAGGGCCGACCGTTCCGGCTCGTGGGTCCCGAGCAGCGCCAGCACGGTGATCAGGTCGAGGAGTTCCGAGGTCCACTCCTGCGGCCAGCCGCCCGGCCCGATCGCCTCCAGGGATCCCGGCTCCGCCGGAGCGGTCCGGTGCGCGAACCACTGCTCCAGGACCCGCACGCCGCCGACCTGGTAGTTCCAGGCCTCGGCCGGCACCGGGGAGATCCGGCCGCCGTCGAGGTCGAGGACCTCGTCCCGGGGGTCGTACGCGATCGTGGCCGGCCGGGACGGCACCGCCGCCCGCACATAGGGCCGTCGGCCGCCCGGGAGCCGCGGCTTCGTCCCGCTGAGGGCCCCGCGCGTCTGTACGTCGACGAGCTCACGGCCGAGGGCCACGCCCGCCGCCCACACCTCCGGGTCCTCCGGCAGCGGCACCCGGCACCCGGCGGGGGAGGGGAGCGCCGCCGCCACCGTCCACGCCAGCCACTCCCGCGCGTCGACCTCGTGCCCGTACCGCTCCCCGAGGAAGGCGAGGAGGCCCGGGGCGAGATTGGGCTCGTGGCCGCCGGGGCGGCGGAACAGCGGCCTGATGCGCCCGGGGCGGCCCGCGGGGGAACGGCCCTCGGGGAGCGCGGCGGTCACCAGGATCGCGGGGCCGACGGCCCCGGGCACGTATCCCTGCTCGACGGCGAAGAGCTGTGGTCCGCCGACCACCCGCCACAGTTCCGGCCGGGCGGTGTCGATCAGACGGTGGTCGGGCAGCAGCCACTGCTCGTCGAACGGCCCGTGCGCGATCCGCACCGGCGCCGGGCACGGGCCGGCCTCGCGGGCGAACCGCACGGTGCCGGTCCGCTGCCCGGGCAGCGCGGCCACCGCGCTCACCGGCGTACGCGCCCGGCTCGGCCGGAACAGCGCCTCCCGCTCGGCACCCTCGGCCGCCGTCAGCCGGTCCCAGCGGGCGCGCAGGGTGCGGGCGTCGGGGGCGACGATCCATGACCGCCCGAACCGCAGCGGGGCCACGGACCACGGCATCAGCTCGTCGAGGAGGGGCGGCTCGTCGAGACGTACATCTTCCGTCACGCCCCGCATGCTAACGACGGCCGTCCGTGGGCTTCCACCGTCAGCGTGCTGCCTTCGTCACCGCGCCGCCGGCGTCACGGGCACGTGCGCACCGTCACGACGCGCGCACGTGCAGGGCGTTTCGACCATGCAGAGCGCTTCGATCGTGCAGGGCGTTTCGACCGTCATCGCGCGCATCGTCAATGCGCTCACACCGTCACGGCGCTGCCGTCGTCACTGTGCCCCCACGGTGACCGTGAAGGAGAAGCGGTCGCCGCGGTAGCGGATGCGGGCCACGTCGACGACCCTGCCGTCCTCGTCGTAGGTCACGCCGGTGTAGTGGAGGATCGGGGAGAGCAGCGGGACCTGGAGGAGGCCCGCCGTCTCCGGGTCGGCGAGGCGCGCCTCGACCGTGTCCGTGATGCGGCTGATCCGCACCCCGACGACGTCGCGCAGCACCTTCGTCATCGGCCAGCGGACCAGATCGGCCGGGTCGATCGCGGCGGCGAGCTCCGGGAGCACCGCGTTCTCCGCCCAGTTGGTGGGCTCGTCGCTCTCCCCGTCGCGGCGCAGCCGCCGGTACGCCACGACCTCCGGCACGTCCGGGAAGTACTCGGCGAGCTCGCCCGGCACCGGTTCGGGGCCGTGCCCGAGGACCGTCGTCCGCTCGCCCGACTGCTGGGCCACGATCGTGTCGATCGAGCCCAGCAGCCGGCGCGGGGTGGACCGCCGGGCACCCGGCTCGATGAACGTGCCGCGCCGCCGGTGCCGGCTGATCAGACCCTCCTCCTCCAGCTCCTTGAGGGCCTGGCGCATGGTGAGCACGCTCACGCCGTAGTGGGCGGCGAGCTGCTCCTCGGTGGGCAGCCGCAGCGAGGCGTCGGGCGTGCGGCCCAGTATCGAGGCGCGCAGCGACTGCGAGACCTGATACCAGAGCGGCAGCTTGCGGTTCAGGACCAGCGAGTCGGGTGCGAAGGCGGTCACGGGTTCTCCGTACGAAGGCTACGGGCTTACGACCGAGACATTACGGCCGGAAGTGGCGCTCCAGACCCTGCCATACGTCGTCGTATCCCTTCTGCAGGTGGTCGGCGTCCGCGGCCTGCGAGGTCGCGGTCATCGGCCAGCGGGTCTCGAACATGAACGCGAGGCCGTCGTCGATCTTCTGCGGCTTCAGCTCGGCGGCGCTGGCCTTGTCGAAGGTCTCCCGGTCGGGGCCGTGCGCGGACATCATGTTGTGCAGCGAGCCGCCGCCCGGCACGAAGCCCTCCGCCTTGGCGTCGTAGGCGCCCTCGATCAGGCCCATGTACTCGCTCATCACGTTGCGGTGGAAGTACGGCGGGCGGAACGTGTCCTCGCCGACCAGCCAGCGCGGGGCGAAGACCACGAAGTCCACGCCCGCGAGCCCCGGGGTGTCGGAGGGCGAGGTGAGGACCGTGAAGATCGACGGGTCGGGGTGGTCGTACGAGATCGTCCCGATGACGTTGAAGCGGCGCAGGTCGTAGACGTACGGGGTGTGGTTGCCGTGCCAGGCGACGACGTCCAGCGGGGAGTGGCCGTACGTCGCCGACCAGAGGTTGCCGCAGTACTTGTTGACCACCTCGACCGGACCCTCGACGTCCTCGTACGCGGCGACGGGGGCCCGGAAGTCGCGGGCGTTGGCCAGGCCGTTGGCGCCGATCGGGCCGAGGTCGGGGAGCTGGAAGGGGGCGCCGTAGTTCTCGCAGACGTAGCCGCGGGCGGTCTCGTCGAGCAGCTCGACGCGGAACCGGACCCCGCGGGGGATCAGCGCGACCTCGCCCGGGTGCGCGGCGAGCAGGCCCAGCTCGGTGCGGAGCAGCAGGCCGCCGCGCTCCGGGACGATCAGCAGCTCGCCGTCCGCGTCGCCGAAGACCCGCTCCATGGACGCGTTGGCGTGGTAGAGGTGCACGGCCATGCCGGTCCGCTGGGCCGCGTCGCCGTTGCCGCCGAGGGTCCACAGGCCGGCCAGCCAGTCGGTGCCGGGGGCCGGGTCGGGCAGCGGGTTCCAGCGGAGCCGGTTGGGGTCGGGCACGGTCTCGGTGAAGGGGGCGCCGCGCAGTGCACCGTTGTCGGTCCGGGTGAACGGCGGGTGCGCCGCCGACGGGCGGATCCGGTAGAGCCAGGAGCGGCGGTTGTGGGACCGCGGCTCGGTGAAGGCGCTGCCGCTGAGCTGCTCGGCGTAGAGGCCGAGGGGTGCGCGCTGCGGCGAGTTGCGGCCGTCCGGCAGAGCCCCGGGGACCGCCTCCGAGCTGTGCTCGTTGCCGAAACCGGTGCTGTAGGTGAGCGCCTCGGCCGTTTTCCTGGCCTGCTCCGTGGTCATCGCCCGCTCCTGTCCTGAGCCCCTGTTCCGAGGCCGCAAGGGAATCCTATGGATGACCGTAGGATTCCGCGCGCCTCCCGTCAACGGGGCACGGGCCCCGGCATGATCCCTCCCCGCTTTCGCGGTGCCCGGCACGAGTCCGTGCACGAGGGGGTCAGAAAAGATGAACAATGCTCTACTCTCACGCGCATGTCCTGGACCCGAAGACTCGTCCTCGCGCTCTCGGTCGTGCTCGCGGCGCTCGCCGCGGCCCTGCTCACCGCACCCGGGGCCCAGGCCCACGAGGAGCGGCCCGTCACCCTGCCCGACGGCTCCGGCAGCGTGCCGAAGCTCCGCACGGGCGAACCCGACCTCCTCGTCTGCAAGACCGACCGCGCCGACTTCGAGCGCCGCGTCGCAGGCTTCCCCGCCGCCCTCAAGACCCGCAACCTCGCCCTCCACGAACGCTGCGCGCGCGGCGGATACCGCCACCTCCAGCAGGCCGTCGACGCCGTCGACAGGCCGGGAATGACCATCGCGATCCTCCCCGGCCTGTACGAGGAGGAGCCCTCCCTGCCGCAGCCCACCGGAGAGTGCGCCAGGCTCAAGGCCCCCAAGTCCTCGCTCGGCTACCAGATCCTCAGCTACGAGCAGCAGCTGAGCTGCCCCCACAACCAGAACCTCGTCGCCATCCTCGGCAAGAAGAACCTCCAGATCGAAGGCACCGGCGCCTCCCGCCTCGACGTCGTCATCGACGCCAAGTACCAGAAGCTCAACGCCCTCAGGGCGGACGGCTCCGACGGCATCTACTTCCGCAACTTCACCGCCCAGCGCACCACCTTCAACTCGCTGTACGTCCTCGCCGCCGACGGCTTCGTCATCGACGACGTCCTCACCCGCTGGAACGACGAGTACGGCTTCCTCACCTTCGCCTCCGACCACGGCCTCTACAAGAACTGCGAGTCCTACGGGAACGGCGACTCCGGCATCTACCCCGGCTCGGCCTCGAACATCAACGACGGCTACGGCTACGACGTCCCCCGCTACGCCATCGAGATCACCGGCTGCCGCAGCCACCACAACATGGTCGGCTACTCCGGCACCGCCGGCGACTCCGTCTGGGTCCACGACAACGAGCTCGACCACAACATGGGCGGCGCCTCCATGGACTCCGCCTTCCCCGGCCACCCCGGACTGCCCCAGAACCACGCCCGCTTCGAACGCAACCTGATCCACGACAACAACCAGAACTACTACCCGCACGTCGCCGACGGCACCTGCGCCAAGCCGCCCGTCGACCGCGGCTACGAACAGGGCGTCGTCTGCCCCCAGATCTCCATGCCGCCCGGCACCGGCATCATCACCGCCGGCGGCAACTGGAACCTCTACGAGGACAACTGGATCTACGGCCACCAGCGCGCCGCGTTCTTCCTCAGCGCCGTCCCCGCCTTCATCCGCGGCGAGTCCGCCTGGGGCAAGCAGACCGACACCTCCCACCACAACCGCTACGCCGGCAACCACCTCGGCGTCGACAAGGCCGGCAACGCCCACCCCAACCGCACCGAGGTCTGGTGGGACGGCCAGGGCAGCGGAAACTGCTGGCAGTCCGACGCCGGTGCCACCACCCCCGGCGCCCTCCCCGGCTGCGGAACCCGCCGCGGCGACGTCTCCGGCAACACCGACCGGCTCATCGGCGAACCCGTCAAACTCGCCCAGCTCCTCGTCTGCGCCGACTACAACGTCCAAGCGCGCCGCCTCCCGGCCGGCTGCGACTGGTACGGCGCCCGCGGCCTCCAGCGCGTCGAGACCCAGCTCGCCCTCGGCGGCGCGCTCCTCCTCGCCCTCGCCGGCTGCGCCCTGTGGTGGCGCCGGCTCCGCGGCAACCGGCTCGCGGGCGTGGCCACCCTCATCGGCCTCGCGGGCCTGGCCCTCGACGTCGCCGGCTCGACCCTCGCCCTCACCCCGACCGCCCTGCCGGCCCTCGCGCTGCTGCTCACCGGGGTCTGGTGGACCCTCATCGGCCTCGCCCTGCGGCCCACCCGCCCCGTCCTCGCCTGGGCCACCCTGACCCTCGGCGCCGTCACCCTCCTCGACGCCTTCGACAAGGCCGTCCTCATGGTGCCCGGCATCCCCCTCAGCCCCGCCTGGTTCCGCCTCCTCCTCGGCGTCGTCTGGGTCCTCTGGGCCGTCATAGCCTCCGGCGCCCGCCCACCTCGCCCCTCGGACCAGTCCGCCCCCGGCCACCCCACGGACCAGCCCACCGTCGACCGACCCGCGGGCGGTACGGCGTGACGCGGCCGCCTGGGGTGACGCCCCTCCTTTCGCTCACGGTCGTCCTGGCCGCCGCGCTGACCCTCACGGGCTGCGGCGGCCGGGCCACCACCCACCACAAGCCGGGCACCACTCACCAGGAGGCCACCGGGAGCAGTGGCACGCTGCTCCCGGCCCGGGACGAGACGGGCCACCGGCTCAGGGAGCTCCCCGCGGCGGACGCCCCCACCGTCAGGGCCGAAGCGCGCCCCGACCCGGAGGGCGGCTGGAACGTCCACCTCGCCGTGGAGAGGTTCCGCTTCACCCCCGAGAGCACCGGCGGCGCGGCCCTCCCGGGCCGGGGGCACGCCCGCCTCCTCGTCGACGGCCGGGAGACCGCCCGCATGTACGGCCCTTGGGGGTACGTGCCTCCCGGCGCCCACACCCTGACCGTCCGGCTCCACGCGGACGACCACACGGTCTGGGCCGTCTCCGGAAGCCCCGTCCAGACCACCGTGCGCCTGGACGGCACCCCCGGCACCCCCGCCACATCCCCCGCTCCCGGCGCCTCCGCAACCCCCGGCGCCCCCGCCACGCCCGCCACGCCCGGTGCCTCCGTCGCCCCGGTACCGACGAGCCCACCACCGGCCGACGCCGGCCGGACGGTCACCCTCACCATCACCGGGAAGACCGTCGAACCACCCCTCTCCCGCATCGAGTTGAAGAAGGGCGAACGCCTCACCCTCCGTGTCACCGCTGACCGTGCCGACACCGTCCACGTGCACGGCTACGACCGCGAACTCCGCCTCTCGCCCGGCACCCCCGCGACCCTCACCCTCCTCGCCGACCGCACCGGTCTCTTCGAGGTCGAGACACACGAGTCCGGACTCGTGCTGACCCAACTCGTCGTCCGGTGACCGCCTTCCCCCTCCCCGTCGCCGCCGCCCACGCCCACGCCGAGTCGCTCGGACTCCCGCTCGCCCACGGCGTGGGCTCCCGGCACGACCTCCCCCTCTCGCCCTTCTACGCCTACGCCGGCGCCTTCACCGCACTCCTCGTCTCCTTCCTGGCCCTCGGCCTCCTCTGGTCCTCCTCCCGGTTCCGCGGAGACCTGGCCGGGCACCCGCTCCCCGCACCTCTCCAGCGGGTGGCCGACGCGCCGGCCACCCGCGCGGCCCTCCGTCTCCTCGGCGCCGCAGCCGCCCTGCTGTTCGTCCTCCATCTCCTCCTCGGCCCCGACGACCCGGACCGCAACCCCGCGCCCGGCGCGCTCTACGTGCTCCTCTGGGTCGGTCTCGTCCCCGCCTCCCTTCTCCTCGGCCCCGTCTGGCGCCTCCTCAACCCCCTGCGTGCCGTCCACGCCCTCCGCCCGCCCCGGCACCCCCGTCCGCTGCCCGCCGCACTCGGCATCCGCCCCGCCGCCGTCGGGCTCCTCCTCTTCACCTGGCTCGAACTCGTCGCGCCCGACAACGCCTCCACCACCACCCTCCTGACCGCCCTCGCCGTCCACACCGCCGTCCAGCTCGTCGGAGCCGCCCGCCACGGCGACCGGTGGTTCGCCCACGCCGACCCCTTCGAGGTCTACTCCTCCCTCCTCGCCCGGCTCTCACCGCTCGGCCGCCGCGCCGACGGCCGGCTCGTCCTGCGCTCCCCCTTCGACAGCCTCGACTCCACACCCCAGACCCCCGGTCTGGTCGCCACCGTCTGCGTCCTCCTCGGCTCCACCGCCTACGACGGCCTCTCCGACAACCCCCGCTGGATCACCACCCTCCAGACCTCGCCCCTCGGCCCCACCGCCACCGCCACGCTCGGCCTCCTCGCCGCCGTCGCCCTCGCCGCCGCCTGCTACGGCCTCTGCGCGGGAGCCCTGCGTCTGACGAACCGCGAACTCACCACTCCGCTCACCTCCTTCGCCCACTCGCTCCTGCCCATCGCCCTCGGGTACCTCGTCGCCCACTACTTCTCGCTCTTCGTCACCGAAGGGCCACGTACGGTCATCATGGCAGCGGGCACTGACAACGCCCTCGCACCCGCCCCACCCCTGGGCCCGGGCGGCCTCGCGACCCTCCAGGTCGCCGCGATCGTCACCGGGCACGTCCTCGGCGTCGTCGCCGCCCACGACCGGTCCGTACGGCTCTTCCCGCCCGACCGGGCGGTCGCCGGCCAACTCCCCCTGTTCGCGCTGATGATCGCGTACACCCTCGGCGGCATCGGGCTGCTCATCGCCTGAGGCCCGGCTTCGCCCGACACCCGACCGGAGCGGCATCATGGTCCCCGTGCCCCAGACCAGCCCCCAGACACCCCCGGTGCTCCGTCGCACCCCGGTGCAGCAGCGCAGCGCCGAGCGGCTCGCCCGGATCCTCGACGCCTGCGCCGCACTCCTCGACGAGACCGGGTACGAGCAGCTGAGCACCCGCGCCGTCGCCGCCCGCGCCGGGGTCCCCATCGGCTCCGTCTACCGCTTCTTCGGCAACAAGCGGGCGATGGTCGCCGCCCTGGCCCACCGCAACCTCGACGAGTACGCCGAGCGGATCTCCACCCGCTTCGCGGCGACGTCCCTGCTCGACGCCCACGGTGCGATCGACGGCGTCCTCGACGAGTTCATCGCGATGAAGCGGACCGTCCCCGGTTTCGCACTCGTCGACTTCGGCGTGCCCGCCGCCGCGCCCGGCGAGACCTCCGCCGAGGGTCCGGTCGGCTCCGGGGAGTCTGCCGGCGAAGCGGCCGGAGGCGCTGAAGAGGCCGGCGCCGGAGGATCCGGCGAGGACGGGATCGAGGGGCTCGCCGAGGATCCCAACCGCCTCGTCGTCGACCGGATCTGCGCGCTCCTCGCCACCCATCTCGGCCGCACCGTCGACGACGACCTGCGACGGAAGGTGCTCGTCGGCGTCGAGACCGCCGACGCCCTCGTCCGCCTCGCCTTCCGCGCCGATCCCGCGGGCGACCCGGCGCTCGTCGACGAGACTCGCCACCTCCTCCACGCGTATCTGGCGCCCTCGCTGTCGTCATAGGGGTACGGGGATCCTCGCGAAGCCGTCCCGTGCGAGCGGCCCCCGTAACCCTCGCCGACGCGGCTTGGCGAGGCGTCCGTACCCCTCGCCAAGCCGTTCCGCGCGAGAGGTCCGGCACACCTCACCGAGCGGTCCCGCGCAAGAGGACCAGCCCTCGCCAAGCCGTTCCGCGCGAGCGGTCCGGCACACCCTCGCCGAGCCGTCCCGTGCGAAGGGCCCCGCACCCCCTCCCGTGCGTCCCAACCGGTCGGTATGCTCGGCGCCACTCGACGCCGCCCCAGGGAGAAGCCATGTCCACCGCCCTGCGCATCTGTCCCCTCTGCGAAGCGACCTGCGGACTGACCCTCACGATCGACGGGACCCGGGTGACGGGGGCGCGGGGTGACCGCGACGACGTCCTCAGCGAGGGGTTCATCTGCCCGAAGGGCGCCGCGTTCCCCGAGGTCGACGCGGACCCGGACCGGTTGCGCGGACCGCTGGTCAGGAAGGACGGGAGGCTCCAGGAGGCCACCTGGGAAGAGGCGTTCGACGTGATCGCCTCCCGAATCCGGCCGCTGATCGAGGAGTACGGGCCGGACGCGGTGGGTATCGTCCTGGGCAACCCCAACGTGCACACGATGGCCGGCGCCCTCTACCCGCCCCTGCTGATCGGCGCGGTGCGGACGCGGAACCTCTTCACCGCGTCGACGCTCGACCAGATGCCCAAGCACGTCTCCAGCGGCCTGCTCTTCGGGGACCCCTTCGCCGTACCCGTGCCGGACCTGGACCGCACCGACCACCTGCTGATCCTCGGGGCCAACCCGCTGGACTCCAACGGAAGTCTGTGCACCGCCCCCGACTTCCCCGGCAGGCTCAAGGCACTGCGCCGGCGCGGCGGCACCCTCACCGTCGTCGACCCCCGGCGCACCCGGACCGCCCGCCTCGCCGACCGACACGTCTCGATCCGCCCGGGCGCCGACGCACTCCTCCTCGCCGCCCTCGTCCACACCCTCTTCGAGGAGGGCCTCACCGACCTCGGCCCGCTCGCCGCCCACGTCGAGGGGGTGGAGGAGGTGCGGTCCGCGGTGGGGGAGTTCAGCCCCGAGGCGGTCGCCGCCGCCTGCGACGTGGACGCCGCCACGATCCGTACGCTCGCCCGCGAACTCGCCGCCGCCCCCACGGCAGCCGTGTACGGGCGGATGGGCAGCTCCACCGTGGCGTACGGCACCCTCGGCAACTGGCTCGTCGACGTCCTCAACATCCTCACCGGCAACCTCGACCGGCCCGGCGGCGCCCTCTTCCCGCTCTCCGCCACCGCGCCCGCCCCGCGCCCCGCAGGACCGGGGAAGGGGTTCGCCCTCGGCCGCCGGCACAGCAGGGTCTCGCACCACCCCGAGGTCAAGGGCGAACTGCCGCTGGTCGCGCTCGCCGAGGAGATCGAGACGCCGGGGGAGGGCCGGATCAGGGCGGTGATCACCGTCGCAGCCAACCCCGTCCTCTCCGCGCCCGACGGGGACCGCCTCGACGCGGCCCTCGGCTCCCTCGACCTCATGATCGCCGTCGACCCCTACCTCAACGAGACCACCCGCCACGCCGACGTCCTGCTGCCCCCGCCGCCGCCCTCGCGGAGCGCCCACTTCGACTTCGCCTTCAACGGCTTCGCCGTCCGCGACCAGGCCCGCTACACCCCGGCCGCCGTCCCCCTCGAAGCGGACCGCATGGACGAATGCGAGATCCACGCCCGGCTGATCCTCGCCGTGTCCGGGCCGGACGGGGCCCCGCCGTCCGCCGTCGACGAGCTGGCGATCGACATGACGCTCGCCAAGGCCGTCACCCAGGAGCACTCGCCCGCCTACGGCGCCGACCCGAAGGAGTTCGCGGCCGGGCTCTCCGGCGACACCGGGCCCGAACGGCGGCTCGACCTGATGCTGCGCCTCGGCCCGTACGGGCTCACCCTCGACGAACTGAAGGCCCACCCGCACGGCATCGACCTCGGACCGCTGAAGCCCCGGATCCCGCAGCTCCTCAAGACCCGCAGCGGACGGATCGAGCTCCTCCCCGCGCCCCTCGCCGCCGACCTGCCCCGGCTGCGGGCCGCGCTCCACGCCGTACCGGAGCCGGGCACGCTCCACCTCGTCGGACGGCGGCACCTGCGCTCGAACAACAGCTGGCTGCACAACACCCCCGCGCTCGGCGGGGGATCGAACCGCTGCACCCTCCAGGTGCATCCGTCGGACGCGGAGCGGCTGCGGCTCACCGACGGCGGGCTCGCCCGGGTCAAGGGAGAGGGCGGAGAGCTCGAGGTGCCGGTGGAAGTCACCGACGGGGTGCGGCCCGGGGCGGTGAGCCTTCCGCACGGCTGGGGCCACGACCGGCCCGGCACCCGGCTCTCCGTGGCGTCCGCCCGCCCCGGCGTCAACGTCAACCAGCTGCTCGACGGCTCCCGGATCGACCCCCTCTCCGGCACCGCCGTCCTGAACGGATTCCCCGTCGAGGTGACACCCCTGCTGTGACCCCGACCGGGCGCCCCGCTGTGACCCCGACCGAGCGCCCTGCCGTGACCCCGACCGAGCGCCCTGCCGTGACCCCGACCGGGCGCCCTGCCGTGACCCCGACCGGGCGCCCTGCCGTGACCCCGACCGGGCGCCCTGCCGTGACCCCGACCGAGCGCCCTGCCGTGACCCCGACCGGGCGCCCCGTCGGTACCCCGGCCGTGACCCCTGCCGTGACCTGGGGTTTTGCTCGTATTGCTCACGCGTCAACGTCTTGTTAACGGCTGAAGAGGACACCTACCGTCATCCGGACCGCCGCCGCTCGGCGGGAGTTCAAGGGTGAACGTGAGGTGTCCTCCATGCTGACCGTCCTCGGTTTCGCCATGATCGCGACCTTCCTGGTCCTGATCATGATGAAGAAGATGTCGCCGATCGCGGCGCTCGTGCTGATCCCCGCGCTCTTCTGCGTCGCGGTCGGGCAGGGGGCCCAGCTCGGCGACTACGTCATCGAAGGCGTCGGCAAGCTGGCGCCGACCGCCGCGATGCTGATGTTCGCGATCGTCTATTTCGGAGTCATGATCGACGTCGGCCTCTTCGACCCGATCGTCCGGGGCATCCTGCGCTTCTGCAAGGCCGACCCCGTCCGTATCGTCGTGGGCACCGCGGTGCTCGCCGCGATCGTCTCGCTGGACGGCGACGGCTCCACCACGTTCATGATCACCGTCTCGGCGATGTATCCGCTGTACAAGCGGCTCGGCATGAGCCTGGTGGTCATGACCGGTGTCGCCGCCACCGCCAACGGCGTCATGAACACCCTGCCCTGGGGCGGCCCGACGGCCCGCGCCGCCACCGCGCTGAAGCTCGACGCCGCCGACGTCTTCGTGCCGATGATCCCCGCGCTCGGCATGGGCCTGCTCTTCGTGTTCGTCCTCGCGTACGTCCTCGGCCGCCGTGAGCGCAAGCGGATCGGCTACCTCACCCTCGACGAGGCCCTGGTGCCGGAGACCGAGACCGTACTGGTCGCGACGGGCGGCACGGGCTCCACGGGCACCGGCGCCACCGGCACCGGTTCGGGCGGGCAGGGCGAGACGACGGGTCCCGGCACCGGCGGCGGCACCGGAACCGCGCCGGCCGACGGATTCCAGGGGCTCGACCCCCACCGTGCGACGCTCCGCCCCAAGCTGTACTGGTTCAACGCCGGGCTGACCGTGGCACTGCTGACGGCGATGATCCTCGAACTGCTGCCGATCCCGGTCCTGTTCCTCCTCGGTGCGGCCCTCGCGCTCACCGTGAACTACCCGAACATGGCCGAGCAGAAGGCCCGTATCGCCGCGCACGCCGACAACGTCCTCAACGTCGCCGGCATGGTCTTCGCCGCCGCCGTCTTCACCGGCGTCCTCACCGGCACGGGCATGGTCAAGCACATGGCCGACTGGCTCGTCGGCGCCATCCCCGAGGGCATGGGCCCGCACATGGGGCTGGTGACCGGCGTGCTGAGCATCCCGCTGACGTACTTCATGTCGAACGACGGCTTCTACTTCGGCGTGGTGCCGGTCCTCGCCGAGGCGGGCGCGGCCCACGGCGTCTCGCCCCTGGAGATCGCCCGCGCGTCGCTGGTCGGCCAGGCGCTGCACATGTCGAGCCCGCTGGTGCCCGCGGTGTACGTGCTGGTCGGCATGGCGAAGGTGGAGTTCGGCGACCACACCAGGTTCACGGTGAAGTGGGCCGCGCTGACCTCGCTGGTGGTGCTGGCTGCGGGGATCCTCTTCGGAATCATCTGACGCGCCGGGCGGGCGGCGGCGCAGGGGGCCGGCCCCCGGGTCCGTAACCGGGCTCGGATGTGCGCCGGACGGGCGACTTCGGAGGGTGGTGCACGTATGTCGCCACTCATCGTGGTCGGTCGGTGACAGATAGTCGGATTATCGGTAAATCGGTCTGACGATCCCTTTCCGGAGGAACCCGCATGCCTGCTCGTACCGCCCGGCCTCTCGCCGCCGCCACCGCAGCCGCATTCGCCCTGAGCGGCCTCGCCCTCGCGGGCGCGCCGGCGGCGTACGCCGCCCCCGGCGACAACGGCGACGTGAAGATCCACAAGGTCGGCACCCCCTTCGACGACCAGAGCAACGAGCCGAAGGTCTGCAGGTTCTACCTGGCGGCCTTCAACTTCGACACGCTCCAGGAAGTCGACTGGGAGATCTCGCCCCAGCCACCCAAGGCCGACGATCCGAGCCTCAACGGTCACATCACCCTGGCCACGGGCACGGGCCACACCGGCCCGCTGTCGCTGCCCAACGGCCAGTACAAGCTCGTCTGGACCTTCGAGGGGCAGACCGGGGCCGGCAAGCAGAAGGTCTTCAAGGTCGAGTGCCCCGGTGACGTCATCACCAACCCGACCCAGCCGCCGACCCAGCCGCCGAACGGCGGACCCGGCGGCAACGGCGGCCACGGGCACGGCAAGCCCCCGCACGGCCCGGTCGGTGCGGGCGGCGGCGGCAGCGCGGAGATCGCGGCCGAGGACTCCTCCGCCTTCGGCGTCGGTGCGGCCGTCGCGGCCGGCCTCGCCGGCACGGCCGGACTGGTCCTGATCCGTCGCTCGCGCCGCCGCGACAATGGCGCCGCGTAGGTCCCGCCTCACGCGACGCAGGCGGCGGCTCCTCCGCCTCGCCAGGACCGTGGTGGTCACCACGGTCCTGGTCACCGGAGGCGTCTGGTGGGCCGGTGACGAGGAGCCGGCCGACCCGCCGCTCGCCGCCGCCCCGGCGGTTCCCGGGGCGGCGGCGGCGAGCGGAGCGCCGGCCGCCCTGGACCACAAGGCGAAGCCCGGGGCCCGGCCGAAGGCGACACCACCGCCGCGGCCGACGCCCCCGCCGGCGCCGCTGCCCCGCTCGCGCCCCACCACCCTGGCCGTCCCCGCCATCACCATCGAGGCCCCGGTGACCGAACTCGACATCGACGGCAAAGGACGGCTCGCCACGCCGCCGGTCGACAACCCCAGGGTCGTCGGCTGGTACGCGAAGGGGGTCACCCCCGGTGAACGCGGCACCGCCGTCGTGGTCGGCCACCGCGACACCCGCACCGGGCCCGCCGTCTTCCTGAACCTCGACTCCCTCAGCCCCGGAAACACCGTCCGCGTCGCCCGCGCCGACGGCAAGGTCGCCGTCTTCACGGTCGACCGCGTGCGTACGTACGCCAAGGCGGACTTCCCCGACAAGGAGGTGTACGGCGCCACCGGGCGCCCCGAACTCAGGCTCCTCACCTGCGGTGGGGCGTTCGACAGCCGTAACGGCTACGAGGCGAACATCGTCGTCTTCGCCCACCTCACCGACCTCGCCCGGAAGATCTGACCCCGCGTCCGGCACGCCCTCCGGATCCGCGAACCGGGCCGACAGGGCCCGCTCCCCGCCCACGCCCCGTCCGACGGAATCCAGCCGCTCCGTCGGACGGGGCGTGTCGTGTGTGTGCGTACGGTCGCCGCCGTCGGTGTGGCACGCAGGGCACGCGGGGCACGCAGGGCACGCGGGGCATGCAGGGCACGCGGGGCATGCAGGGCACGCGGGATCCCCCGTGCCGGGAAGCCCGTGACGGTGCGAGGCGCACGTGGACAGGCGGCCGGTGGGGCGGCACGATCGAGTGGGCCGGGGTGCGGGGGCGGGTGAGACGGGGGGCACGTCGGTCGACCCTGGCGCTGAAAAACTAACAGCGCTAGTTTGAGTCGGACGGGGAACCGGCAACGTGAGGAGACAGCGGATGAAGGCGCACGACGCGATGTACATCGGCGGGGAGTGGCGCCCCGCGTCCTCCACGGACACGATCCCGGTGATCAACCCGGCGGACGAGCAGGTCATCGGCCACGTCCCGGCCGGCACCGCCGAGGACGTCGACGCCGCCGTTCGCGCCGCCCGCGCCGCGCTCCCCGGCTGGGCGGCCACGCCGCCGGCCGAGCGCGGAGCCCGTATCGCCGCGCTGCGCGACGCGCTCGCCGCCCGGGCGGAGGAGATCGCCGCCACCGTCACCGCCGAACTCGGCGCGCCGCCCCGGCTCGCCGCCACCGTGCACGCGGGGCTGCCGATCGCCGTCGCCGGCTCGTACGCCGAACTCGCCGCCACCCACCCCTTCGAGGAGAAGGTCGGCAACTCCACCGTCTACTCCGAGCCCGTCGGCGTCGTCGCCGCGATCACCCCCTGGAACTACCCGCTCCACCAGATCGTCGCCAAGGTCGCCCCGGCCCTCGCCGCCGGCTGCGTCACCGTCCTCAAGCCCGCCGAGGACACCCCGCTCACCGCCCAGCTCTTCGCCGAGGCCGTGCACGAGGCCGGCCTGCCCGCCGGCGTGTTCAACCTGGTCACCGGCCTCGGCCCGGTCGCCGGCCAGGCGCTCGCCGAGCACCCGGACGTGGACCTCGTCTCCTTCACCGGCTCGACCGCCGTCGGCCGCCGCATCGGCGCCCTCGCCGGCGGCGCCGTCAAGCGGGTCGCGCTCGAACTCGGCGGCAAGTCCGCCAACGTGATCCTCCCGAGCGCCGACCTGCCCAAGGCCGTCGCCGCCGGCATCGCCAACGTCATGTCCAACTCCGGCCAGACGTGCAGCGCCTGGACCCGGATGCTCGTCCCCGCCGACCGGTACGAGGAGGCGGTCGCCCTCGCCGCCGAGGCCGTCGCCAAGTACGTCCCCGGCGAGCGCGTCGGCCCTCTCGTCAACGCCAAGCAGCAGGAGCGCGTGCGCGGCTACATCGAGAAGGGCATGGAGGAGGGCGCCCGACTCGTCGCCGGCGGCCCCGACGCCCCGCGCGAGACCGGGTACTACGTCTCCCCGACCGTCTTCGCCGACGTCACCCCGGAGATGACCATCGCCCAGGAGGAGATCTTCGGACCGGTCGTCTCGATCCTCCGGTACGAGGACGAGGCCGACGCCCTGGCCATCGCCAACGGCACCGACTACGGCCTCGCCGGCGCCGTCTGGGGCGAGCCCGAGGCGGCCGTGGCCTTCGCCCGCCGCATGGACACCGGGCAGGTCGACATCAACGGCGGCCGCTTCAACCCGCTGGCCCCCTTCGGCGGATACAAGCAGTCCGGCGTGGGCCGGGAACTCGGCGCGCACGGACTCGCCGAGTACCTCCAGACCAAGTCCCTCCAGTTCTGAGCCCGAAGGAGCAACGAACGTGATCCGCGCCGCCGTCCTGCCCGCCGTCGGCTCTCCCCTGGAGATCACCGGCATCGAACTCCCCGAGCCCGGTCCCGGCCAGGTCCGGGTCCGGCTCGCCGCCGCCGGGGTCTGCCACTCCGACCTGTCGCTCTCCAACGGCACCATGCGCGTGCCGGTCCCGGCCGTCCTCGGCCACGAGGGCGCCGGCACGGTCGTCTCCGTCGGCGACGGGGTCACGCACGTGGCCCCCGGCGACGGCGTCGTCCTCAACTGGGCGCCGTCCTGCGGCACCTGCCACCCCTGCTCGCTCGGCGAGGTCTGGCTCTGCGCCGACGCCCTGACCGGCGCCGCGAACGTCCACGCGCGCACGGCGGACGGCACCGAGCTCCACCCCGGACTCAACGTCGCCGCCTTCGCCGAGGAGACGGTCGTCGCCGCGAACTGCGTCCTGCCCGTCCCGGACGGCGTGCCGCTCACCGACGCCGCGCTCCTCGGCTGCGCCGCCCTCACCGGATGGGGCGCGATCCACCACTCCGCCCGGGTCCGGGAAGGCGAGACCGTCGCCGTGTTCGGCGTCGGCGGGGTGGGCCTCGCCACCCTCCAGGCCGCCCGGATCGCGGGCGCGTCGACGATCGTCGCGGTCGACGTCACCCCGGAGAAGGAGGCGCTGGCACGGGCGGCGGGAGCCACCGAGTACGTCGTCGCCTCCGGGACCATGCCGAAGGAGATCCGGAAGCTGACGGGCGGCCAGGGCGTCGACGTGGCCGTCGAATGCGTCGGCCGCGCCGTCACGATCCGCACCGCCTGGGAGTCCACCCGGCGCGGCGGCCGCACCACGGTCGTCGGCATCGGCGGCAAGGACCAGCAGGTCACCTTCAACGCCCTGGAGCTCTTCCACTGGGGCCGCACCCTGGCCGGCTGCGTCTACGGCAACTCGAACCCGGTCGAGGACCTGCCGGTCCTCGCCGAGGGGGGGGGGGGGCGGGGCGCCCCCCCCCCCCCCCCCCCCCCCCCCCCCCCCCCGCCGGTCCGGGGACGGGGACGGGGACGGGGGAGGGGGAGGGGGAGGAGCGTCGCGTGGCACGGCCCGGGTTCCACGGGGTTCCTCGACCGGGCTTCGAGCGCCCTCCCGCACGATCGGTTCGACGGGAAGTCCGGGCGTACGGAGCAACCGGGGGCTCGCTGTGCGGAGCAGGCCCCCCTTGCCGATGACCTGCGCGAGGACGAACCGTTCATGGGTGGGCAGTCCGTCGAGCCCGGGTGCGGTCAAGGCCCGGCGGACGTCCTCCTCCTCGTACCCGACCCGGTCGACGGCCGGGCATTCCGCGCATCGGAATGCCCGGCCGTCGTTCGCGTGCTCCGGCCGCCGCCGCGGACCCTCCCGGCTATTCGGTGGCGGCCCGCAGCAGAAGGCCCTCGAACACCTTCGGGTCGTCCGAGGCGATCACCGGCCAGCCGACGCCGTACGCACCCTCCCAGCCCACGTCGATGCCCGGGTTGGCGTGGTCGGAGCCGTCGGGCAGGAAGAGGTGCGGGCTGCAGTTCACCCGGTCGGTCCTGGACACCGCGGCCTGGTCGGCGAGCGTCCGGCGTGCGCGGCCGTCGTCGAGCGCCTCGGCCAGCGCGTCGACGTCGACCACGCCGGTGTCCGCGGCCACGTCCAGGATCACCTTGCGGTGGCTGACGCAGCGCGACTCGGCCCAGAAGGCCCGGCGGAGTCCGAGGTCGAGCTGCTCGGAGGCGCTCAGGCTCTGCTCCTTCGCCGCGAGGACCGCCTCCAGGGCGGGCAGCGTCGTCGTGGGGTAGAGCCAGTCCTTGGCCTGCCACAGCTGCCACCCGGCGGCCGGCTCGAGGCTCGCCATCCGGGCGACCTCGCTGTCCGTGCCGGGCCGCGGGCTCGGGGCGTCGTTCAGCAGCTCGAGCGGGAAGGCGTGCAGGTCGAAGGAGACCCGCTCCTCCAGGCCGAGCCGGGCCCGGGTGGCGTGCAGCCGGTGGACGGCGATGTGCGCGAAGGAACACCAGATGTCGGAGAAGACGGTGATGACGCCGCGCGGCGGGGTCAGGTCGGTGGTGGTCGGGTCGGTGGTGGTCGGGTCGGTGGTGGTCAGGTCGGTGGTGGTCGGGTCGGACATGGTTCTCCTCGGTTCGTGCGTCGGGTTCCGGTCGTGCGGGGAGGGGAGGGGCTCAGGCGGCGGGGGACTCGTGGGCGTCGAGGGCCGCCTCGAGATCGAGGTCGGCGTCCGGCAGCCAGGCGGGCAGGGCGGGGATGCTGGCCATCGCGTCGAAGAGCCGGGGCACGGCGTCCCCGCGGACCGTCGGCCCGTGCGCGCTCAGCAGCCGCGCCGGGCGCAGCGCGGCCAACTCGCGTACGGGCCGGACGAACCTCGCCTCGTCGACCAGGGCGGTCCATGGGGCTATCGCCCGGTTCAGTACGTCGAATCCGCGGAAGAACTCTTCCTCGGAGAGGTCGGTGAATTCCTGGGCGATCTCTTCGACGACGGTTCCGAAGCTGTCGGAGCTGTACAGCGTGCCGTCGGAGTGGTCGAACACGGCGAGAGTGCCCGGTGAGTCGAAGGTGGGCGGCCGGTGAAAACCGAGCTCGCGGTCGCCGATCTTCACCCGGCTTCCCGGGTTGGCTGTCACCGACCGTTCCCGCGGAATGTCGAACTCTTCCGACATGCGCGTCAGTGATATCGCGTTGGCGAGCACCTTCGCCCGGGGCGCGGCCTCCAGGACGCGGGCGAGGGCGCCGGTGTGGTCGCGGTCGTCGTGGGTCACGACGATCCAGCGCAGGTCGGCCGGGTCGATCAGCGACCAGAGGGAGTCGAGGAAGGCCTCCCGGTCCACGGGCATGCCGGTGTCGACGAGGAGCGGCTGCCCCGCCCGTAAGAGGAAGGCGTGGACGGGCTGGTGGCCGAGGCCGGGTACGGGCAGGGCCGAGGGGAGGACGTGGATGTCCGGCCCCGCGCTGTAGGAGGGTTTCATGCCGCACCTCTCGTGAGGGGTCTTCAGGCGAGCTGGATGGTCAGGGAGCCGGCGATCAGCAGGGCGAGGCCCAGGGCGCGGGGCTTCGTCAGGGAGCGCCGGGGGAGCCTGAACAGGCCCTTGTGGTCGATCAGCGCCGAGGTGAGCTGCTGCCCGGTCACGGTGAGCGCGATGGTCACCGCCGCGCCGATGGAGGGGATGAGCAGGAAGGTGCCGGTGACGTAGGCGGCGGCGCAGGCGCCACCCAGCCAGCCCCACCAGGGCATCTTCTTCAGCGGGGCGATCTTGGGCTTCGGGGTGCGCCGGGTCGCGTACAGCACGAGCAGGACCACGGCGATCGTGAAGGTCGCGACGGCGAAGCTGATCACGGCGACGGTGATGGGCTCCTTCAGCTGGGCGCGGAGTTGGGCGTTGACCGCGCCCTGCACCGGAAGCACGCCGCCGGCGACGACACCGAGGGCGAGCAGGCCCGCGCGGCCCGCGCTCGACGTCCTGGGCGCGCCGGGGGGCGCCGCCGCCTTCATGCCCCGGATGATCACGACGATGCCCGCGAGCACGGCCAGGGCGCCGATGACGATCCCGGCGCCGAGGTCCTTGCGTTCGAGGCCGAGGAGCCCGAAGAGATCGAGGGCTAGCGAGGCGAACATCTGGCCGGTGACGAAGAGCCCCACGGCGGCGAGGGCGCCGAGCCGTGGGAACAGCAGGATGCCGCTGGTGATGTAGAGCGGACTGGCCAGTCCGCCCAGCAGCTGCCAGGGCTCCACGTCGGGCAGTTCGCCGAGCGCGCCGAGTGCGCCGGCGGCCACCGCGAGCACGACGAGCAGACCCGTGGCGACGCCGAGCTGGATGGTGGAAGCGCCGTACGGGGTGCCGACGGCCGAGTTGAGCTGGAGGTTCACCGAGGCCTGTACGGCCAGGAGGCAGCCGACCAGCAGGGCCGCGGCGAGGAGCGCGGTGTGCATGGGATCTCCCTGGGGCGGGATGGCGAACGGATAAGTGGACACCAAGTCCGTTTAGCATGCCATGCGGCATTGCAAACGGACAAGATGTCCACTTGAGTCCCGGGGAAGTAAGGTCTGATCCATGAGCGACGACGAGCAGCGCGGACAGGGAGCCGCCCCCGTGCCCCGGGTCGGCGGGCTCCTGGGAGATCTGCAGGCCGCGGACGAGCGGCCGGTCGCCCCGCGGCGACGCGCGGACGCGGAGCGCAACCGCACCCAGATCCTGACCGCGGCCGAGCGGCTCTTCGCCGAACAGGATCCCCGTACAGTCACCATGGACCGGATCGCCAAGGCCGCGGGCGTCGGCCGCGCCACGCTCTACCGGAGCTTCCCCGACCCGTCCTCGGTCGCCGTGGCGCTGCTCGACGAGCACGAGCGCCGGCTCCAGGGGCAGCTCATCTACGGGCCGCCGCCACTCGGACCCGGCGCGCCCGCGGGGGAGCGGCTCGCGGCCTTCTACCTGGCCATGCTCGACCTGCTGGAGCGTCATCTTCCGCTGGCGCTCGGGGCGGAGACCGGCGCCGCGCGCTTCCGGACGGGCGCCTACGGCTTCTGGCGCGTCCATGTCCGTACGCTGCTCGTCGCCCACGGCGTCCGCGACCCGGACCCGCTGATCGACATCGCGCTCAGCCCGTTGTCACCCGAGCTCTTCCGGTTCCAGCGGCACGAACTCGGCCTGTCGGTCGAGCGCATCGGCCGGTCCCTGACGGCCTTCGCCCGCCGACTCCTCGAGTCCGGCGACGGGGACTGACGGTCCGGCCGCCGGACGGCGGGAGGCCGTGGCCGGCAGGGTCAACTCCCGGATGCGCCCGTGTCGTTACCCGGCCGGACCCCACGGGGCACCGCTCCCGTTCCGACCGCGACGGAGGCCCGTGACCGAGAGCGGGACACGGCCACGCCCGCCAGGCACAACGCGCCGCCGGCGAGGGTGAGCAGCCCCGGCAGCTCGCCGAGGAACACCCAGGCCAGCAGCACCACGAGGGCGGGCACGGCGTACGTCGTGGCGCCCATCCGTCCCGCGGTCGTCCTGGCCAGGGCGTAGGCCCAGGTCGTGAACGCCAGCGCGGTCGGGAACACCCCCAGGTAGACCATGTTCAGGGTCGCCGACAGCGGGGCCCGGCCCGCCTCATCGACCAGCTGCCCGGCGAACGGCAGACAGGCCACCGCGCCCACCAGGCACCCGAACGTCGTCACCTGGAGCGCGCTGCCGTGCGCCAGCGCCGGCTTCTGCGCCACCACTCCGCCCGCGTACGCCATCGCCGCCAGCAGACAGAGCACCACCCCGAGCACCGAGGCGTGCCCACCCGACGACGAGGCGGACATCGACAACCCCACCGCCACCGCACCCGCGAAGGACACCGCCATGCCGGCCAGCAGCCGGGGCGGCAGCGACTCCTTCAGGAACCGCGCGCCGAGCAGCGCGATCAGGATCGGCCCGATGTTCACCACCATCGCCGCGGTGCCCGCGTCGACCTCCTGCTCACCCCAGTTGAGCACCACCATGTACACCCCGAACCACAGCAGCCCCGACACCACGATCCCCGGCCAGGCCGCCCTCGGCGGCAGCCCCTCCCGCCGCACCAGCAGGACCACCCCCAGGACCAGGGCGCCGGCCAGCAGCCTGCCGAGCGCGAGCGCGCCGGGGGAGTACGCCGCCCCCGCGCTGCGGATGGACACGAACGCGGAGGCCCACAGGACCACGGTCACACCGGCGGCGGCGAGCGCGAGCCGCGACGATTGCTTCTGCATGGCTCGACCGTAGGACGTGAACCCTTCGGCGCTCACCGCAATATCGCCGGGCCGCCCGTGCCCGGGTCACCGCAGGGCCCCCGCGCCCAGGGCACCGCCGGGCCGCCCGTGACCGGGTCGCCGCGCTCCTGCCGCCCGGGTCGCCGCTGCGTCGCCCGTGCCCGGGTCACCGCAGGGCGGCCGGGGCGATGCCCAGGGACGCGTACAGGGCGGACTCGCCCTCGGCGGTCACCTTCACGGCGCGCTCGGACCCGATCCGTACGCACCATCCGGCGTCCAGCGCGTGCCGGCACAGGGCGGCGCCCGCGATGCCCGCGAGGTGCGGCCGTCGCTCGGTCCAGTCGAGGCAGCCGCGGGCCACCGGCCGCCGCCCCTTGCGCACGAGGGTGATGCCCCGGTCGTCGAACCAGGTCAGACCCCGGTCCGTGAGCGCGAAGCCGGTGTCCTGACGGAGCAGCCCGCGTACGGTCATGGCCTCCGTGATCGCGATGCCGAGCCGTCCGGCGAGATGGTCGTAGCACGTACGGCCGCGGGCCATCGCCTCACCGGCGCTCGCCTCGCGCAGAGAACGCGGCGCCGCGGGCACCTCGGGCTGGGACCGGGCGGCCAGATCCTCGACGAGGTGCGCGATCCCGGGGTCGGCCAGCCGCACGTACCGGTGTCTGCCCTGCCGTTCCTCGGCGAGCACCCCTCCCGCGACCAGCTTTCCGAGGTGCTCGCTGGCGGTGGACGGCGCCACTCCCGCCTGCCGGGCGAGCTCCCCCGCCGTCCAGGCCCGGCCGTCCAGCAGGGCGAGCAGGAACGCGGCGCGGCTCTCGTCCGCGAAGAGCGCCGCGAGCGCGGCGAGGTCACTGGCTGCCATCCCCCCACTGTGCCGCACACACCCTTCGGCGGCGGCCGAACCGTCCAGGGTGCTCCCTGGGCTCTGTCGTCACAGGTCACGCCCAAGTGCTGCGAGGGTGGCGACCTCCGCCCCTCCCCCGTTGCTTCCGGCGGAGTCGTCCCTGCTCACGTGGTGCGGACCCGGGCCGTACCCGTCGTCGGCCGGTGGGGGGTGGCCTTCCGTCCCGGTGAACTTCCTATGATGATCGCCGCCAAGGAACGTGGGAAGTCCTGCGGACCATTGGCGGCGCGGACGTACTTGGGGGAGCGAGACTTGATCGCACAGGTGAATGACCTACCGTCCGGCAGACGTGCCAGGCGCACCCTGGCCACGAGGGCGGCGGCCCTGGTCGCCCTCTGCTCACTCACCGCCGGGTGCTTCGCCTCCGAGCCCGAGGACTTGGGCGTCGTCTGGGACACCCCTGTGGACCGCAGGGCCGAACCGCAGGGCAACGGGGCCTGGCTGTCCGGCGACACGTTGGTCCGCAGCCGCTTCGACGCGGTGAGCGGGTACGACGCCCGTACCGGGAAACGGAGTTGGGAGTACGTGCCGCCCGGCCGCTCGGCGGTCTGCCACGCCACCGCCGACACCGACGGCTCAGTCATGGTCCTCACCCGCGACGAGGACGGCGCTTCTGCCTCCGCCAAGGGCGAGCTCTGCGCCACCGCCGTCGCAATCGATATGAGGAACGGCCGCGAGATCTGGCAGGTCCCTCTTTCCGACACCGGATCCGGCCTCCACCGCTTCCAGCCCTATGCGGTGTCCGCCGGCAGCGGCATCGCCGTGCTCCTCAAGAACGACGGCCTGAACGCCGTGGACGTGCGCAGCGGGAAGCCGCTCTGGACGGCGGCCCTGCCCAAGGGCTGCGTCCCGGGCAGGACCAGGGTGGCCGACCGCCAGGTCGCCGCCCTTCTCGCCTGCGGCGGCACCGACAAGGACTTGGGAGACAAGGTCGCAAGGGACGCCGAGCTGCACGCCGCCGCCTTCGACCCGGCCACCGGCGCGCTCCTGTGGTCCGCCCCGCTCGGGGGCCGGAGCGCCATCCTCTGGGACGCCCGTGCAGACTTCGTCTCCGCCGACCCGGTGGTCGTGGCAGCCTCGGCATCGGGCGACTCCGACTCCGGGGCCTACTTCTCCTTCGGCGGCAACGGCCGCCCGAACCCGCCGATCGATTTCAGCGGTCCCTACGGCGAGATCACGTTCTACGAGCGGCTCAAGGCCGTCGCGGACGGCACCAGGCTCTACGCCCTGCCCCGCCAGGGGAAGTCGCCGCGCTATTACAGCTACCGCCTGACCGCCTTCGACCTGGCCACCGGAATTCCCGTCTGGGGCGGCACCCGCGACGACGACCGCCTCGACGGCGACACCGGGCATCGCCTTCTCCTCCTCAAGGACGGGAAACTCACCGTCCTCACCTCGCCCCACCGCAGTTCCTACTTCGGCCTCCGTGTCCTCGACGCCGCCACGGGCGAGCAGCGCGACGCCCGTAGCTTCCCCGATGGCAAGGACCCTGCGAACGCGCTCTTCGAGTACAAGGACTGGCTCATCGGCGCCCGCTACGAGGAACACACGACACCGGCCAGGCCTTTCACGGCCTACGAGCGCCGTGATCGATGAGTGACCGGCACGGTCGCAGCAGGTGCTCATGCGGTTTCTTCATTTGATCTTGGGTGATGGATCATTTGGTCGTGATGCGCCGTCATGAACTGTCCGGTGCCGATGGGGAGTCCGTCCGCTCGCTTTCGTCGTGACGGGCGGCAACACCAACGACCGCACCCGGTTCACCGCCGTGATGGAAGCGATCCGGGTGTCTCGCAGCGGATCCGGACGGCCTGGAAACCGGCCGGCTCACGTCCTCGGCGACAAGGGCTGCAGCTCGAAGGCGATCCGCGCCCGGCTCCGTCGCCGGGGCATTGCCCACACGATTCCCGAGCGGCTCGACCAGTTCAAGCAGTGACGAGGCATCGCCACCCGCTACGACAAGACTGCCGAGTCCTACGAAGCAGCCGTCACCCTCGCCTCACTCCTGACGTGGGCGTGACATTTGACGACAGGCCCTAGGCGTCCTGCCGGTCGGGCCGGGCCGGGAGCGCCTCGTACTGGAGCCGCAGACCGTCGAGGAGGGCGCGCAGGCCGGTGTCGAAGGCTCGCTCGTCGACTTTCTGGCGGTGTTCCGCGAGGAGGTGCGCCTGGCCGAGGTGGGGGTAGTCGGCGGGGTCGTAGGCGGTCTCGTCGTCGACGAAGCCGCGGGCGAAGGAGCCCAGGGCGGAGCCGGTGACGAAGTACCGCATCAGGGCGCCGATCGAGGTCGCCTGGGCGGGGGGCCAGCCGGCACGGACCATGGCGCCGAAGACGGCGTCGGCGACGCGGAGGCCCGCCGGGCGGCGGCCGGGGCCCTGGGCGAGGACCGGGACGATGTGCGGATGGTCGGCGAGGGCGGCGCGGTAGGAGACCGCCCAGTCGTGCAGGGCGGTCCACCAGTCCCGGACGTCGTCCTCCGCGAACATCGACAGGTCGATCTTCGCGCTCACCGAGTCGGCGACGGCGTCGAGGATCTCGTCCTTCGTGCGGAAGTGGTTGTAGAGCGAGGGGCCGCTCACCCCGAGTACGGCGGCGAGCCGGCGGGTGGAGAGCCCGGCGAGGCCCTCCGCGTCGACCAGCGCTCCCGCCGTCTCGACGATCAGGTCTCGGCTGAGCAGGGGCTTGCGCGGTCGGGCCATGGCGCACATAGTAGGCCTGCACTAAAAAACTAGCAGTGG
Organism: Streptomyces wedmorensis; assembly: GCF_000716445.1. Taxonomy (GTDB): domain Bacteria; phylum Actinomycetota; class Actinomycetes; order Streptomycetales; family Streptomycetaceae; genus Streptomyces; species Streptomyces wedmorensis. The sequence goes on along the minus strand of NZ_JNWK01000036.1, from coordinate 3,593 downwards.
TAATTAAATGGACGGTCGAGGTGGTGCACGGTGGATCTGGCGCTGAGCGAGGAGCAGGAAGCCGTACGGCGGCTCGCCGAGGACTTCGTCGCACGCGAGGTCACTCCGCACGTCGTCGCCTGGGACCGCGCCGAGGAGGTCGACCGGACGATCGTGAAGAAACTCGGCGCCGTCGGCTTCCTGGGGCTCACGATCCCGGAGGAGTACGGGGGCTCCGGCGGCGACCACCTCGCGTACTGCCTCGTCACCGAGGAACTCGGCCGCGGCGACTCCTCCGTGCGCGGCATCGTCTCCGTCTCCCTCGGCCTGGTCGCCAAGACCATCGCCTCCTGGGGCAGCGAGGAGCAGAAGCGCGCCTGGCTGCCCCGGCTCGCCGCCGGCGAGGCGCTCGGCTGCTTCGGGCTCACCGAGCCGGGCACCGGCTCCGACGCCGGGAACCTGGCCACCCGGGCCGTCCGTGACGCCGCCACCGGTGACTACGTGGTCAACGGCAGCAAGATGTTCATCACCAACGGCACCTGGGCCGACGTCGTCCTGCTCTTCGCGCGGACCGGCGACGCGCCGGGACACAAGGGCGTCTCCGCCTTCCTCGTCCCCACCGACACCCCCGGCCTCACCCGCCGCGCCATCCACGGCAAGCTCGGCCTGCGCGGCCAGGCCACCGCCGAACTGGTCCTGGAGGACGTCCGCGTGCCCGCCGCCGCGATGCTCGGCCCCGAGGGCAAGGGCTTCACCGTCGCCATGTCGGCCCTGGCCAAGGGCCGCATGTCGGTCGCCGCCGGCTGCGTCGGCATCGCGCAGGCCGCGCTGGACGCCGCTGTGCGGTACGCGGGGGAGCGCGAGCAGTTCGGCAAGCCCATCGCCTCGTACCAGCTCGTGCAGGAACTGATCAGCGACATCGCCGTCGACGTGGACGCCGCCCGGCTGCTGACCTGGCGCGTCGCCGACCTCGTCGACCGGGGCCAGGACTTCGCCACCGCCGCCTCCAAGGCCAAGCTGTACGCCTCCGAGGCCGCCGTCCGCGCCGCCAACAACGCCCTCCAGGTCTTCGGCGGCTACGGCTACATCGACGAGTACCCGGTCGGCAAGCTGCTGCGCGACGCCCGCGTCATGACCCTGTACGAGGGCACCAGTCAGATCCAGAAGCTCATCATCGGCCGGGCGCTGACGGGGGTCTCGGCCTTCTGAGTATCCGAGTGAGTACGCGGGCGGATGTGGCGCGGAGCACATCCGCCCGATGCTCTTCCCATGAGCGACACACCGGTCAAGCAGCAGAACACCGCCGCCTACTACATGCAGGCCGTCATCTCCTTCGCGATCGCCGCCCTGGCCGTGGGCATCGGGGTCTACCGGCTCGAAGCCAGCGCCTGGGTGCGGGCCTTCCTCGCCGTCTCGGTCCTCTACCTCACGACCTCGGCCTTCACGCTGGCCAAGGTGGTCCGCGACCGCCAGGAGGCGGGCCAGATCGTCAGCCGGGTCGACCAGGCCCGCCTGGAGAAGCTCCTCGCCGAGCACGACCCGTTCCAGAAGCTCTGATGCCGCGGGCCCGGACGCCCGGGCCCGGCGCGGGAAGCCGCCGGGGCCGCCGGGGCGGGGCTCTCATGCCGAGACGCTCTAAGCGCTTGCTCACCCTCGTTGTATGGTGTTCGTCCTGACGGGGTCCGAGAAGGAGTGTGGGATGAGCGTGGCGGAGGAGACGCCCGGGGGCGAGGACATGCCCTGGGGCGAGGTCACGCCCGAGGCGGCCCGGCGGCTGCTGGTGGCCGCCGTCGAGGCGTTCGCCGAACGCGGCTATCACGCCACCACCACCCGGGACATCGCCGGCCGCGCCGGGATGAGCCCGGCCGCGCTCTACATCCACTACAAGACCAAGGAAGAGCTGCTCCACCGGATCAGCCGCATCGGTCACGACAAGGCCCTGGAGATCCTCCGGGCCGCGGCCGCCGGCGACGGCACGGCCGCCGAGCGCCTCGCCGACGCCGTCCGCTCCTTCGTCCGCTGGCACGCCGAGCGCCACACCACCGCGCGGGTCGTCCAGTACGAGCTCGACGCCCTCGGTCCCGACCACCGCGCCGAGATCGTGGAACTGCGCCGCCAGTCCGACGCGGCGGTGCGCGCGATCATCGACGAGGGCGTGGCGGCCGGCGAGTTCGACGTGCCGGACGTGCCGGGCACCACCGTCGCCGTGCTCTCCCTCTGCATCGACGTCTCGCGCTGGTTCAACGCCCAGGGCCGCCGGACGGCCGACGAGGTCGGCGCCCTCTACGCCGACCTCGTCCTCCGGATGGTCGGGGTCCGGACCGCGTGACGGCCCCGGGTCCGGGGCCGCGTGACGGGCCCGGGACCGCGTGACGGGCCCTGACCCGTGCGACCGGCCCCGGCCGCACGACCGGCCCGGACCCGCGGAGGGGGTCCGGGCTCTTGGCACGGCGGCGCTCAGAAGTAGTAGCGGGAGACGGACTCGGCGACGCAGACCGGCTTGTCGGAGCCCTCGCGCTCCACGGTGACCGCCGCCGTCACCTGCACACCGTCGCCGCCCACCTCCTCGACCTTCGTCAGGACGGCCGTGGCGCGCAGGCGCGACCCGACGGGGACGGGGGCAGGGAAACGAACCTTCTCCGTGCCGTAGTTGAGGCCCATCTTCATGCCCTGGACCGACAGGACCTGGGGGACGAACAGCGGCAGCAGCGACAGCGTCAGGTAGCCGTGCGCGATGGTCTTGCCGAACGGGCCGGCGGCGGCGCGCTCCGGGTCGACGTGGATCCACTGGTGGTCGCCGGTCGCCTCGGCGAACAGGTCGATCCGCTTCTGGTCGACCTCCAGCCAGTCGCTGTGCCCCAGCTGCTCGCCGACCCCCGCGCGCAGCTCCTCGGCGGAGGTGAAGATCCTCGGCTCGGCCATGTTCGTGTCCCTTCTGGTACGGCATACCCAACGGTCGGTATCTAAGCGCTTGCTCAGCATGTGGGGTGAGGTGGCCGCTGTCAACGGCCTCCGGCGACACACCAGTAGGGTTCACTGAGTGCCGCAGATTCCAGAGAAGATCCACGAGCTCACCGTCGGCCAGCTCTCCGCGCGCAGCGGGGCCGCCGTGTCCGCCCTGCACTTCTACGAGGCGAAGGGGCTCATCAGCAGTCGCCGCACCACCGGCAACCAGCGCCGCTACGGCCGCGACACCCTCCGCCGGGTCGCCTTCGTCCGGGCCGCGCAGCGGGTCGGCATCCCCCTCGCGACGATCCGTCAGGCGCTCGCCCAGCTCCCCGAGGAGCGCACGCCCACCAACGAGGACTGGGCCCGCCTCTCGGCCGCCTGGCGCACCGAACTCGACGAACGCATCAAGCAGCTCGGCCGCCTCCGCGACCACCTGACGGACTGCATCGGCTGCGGCTGCCTGTCCCTGGAGACCTGCGTCCTCTCCAACCCGGACGACGTCTTCGGCGAGCGCATGGCCGGCTCCCGCCTCCTCCCCCTCCGCCGCCCCGCCACCGACGACGCCTCCTAGGTGTATTGACCCGCGGCGTTGTTGACACGGCTGATCGGCGGGTGTCCGTCGAGTGCGGTGTGGCAGCGGTGGTGGTTGTAGGTGTGGAGGAAGT